>NZ_JAQLFJ010000003.1:10849-230418 GCF_028206795.1 Collinsella aerofaciens
GCCTTGTCCAGGGCGCCGATGATGCAGGTGCGGCCCTTGCGGGAGCGGGCGAACTTGATGGCGGCGCGGACCTTGGGCTCCATGGAACCCTTGCCGAACTGGCCCTCGTCGGCCAGGCGCTCGGCCTCGTCGGCGGTGAGGTCCTCGAGCTCCTCCTGGTTGGGCTTGCCGAAGTTGATGGCGACGTGCTCGACGGCGGTCAGCAGGAACAGGACGTCGGCGTCGCAGTCCTCGGCCAGCAGCTCGCCGCCCAGGTCCTTGTCGATGACGGCGGGAACGCCCTTGTAGCAGCCCTTGTTCTCGTAGTCGCGGACGACGGGGATGCCGCCACCACCGCAGGCGATGACGATGAACTCGTTGTCGAGCAGGTTGAGGATGGAGTCAGCCTCGACGATCTTCTTGGGATCGGGGGAGGCGACGACGCGACGCCAGCCGCGGCCGGAATCCTCGACGAAGACCTTTGAGGGATCCTCGGCCATGAACTCCTTGGCCTGCTCCTCGGTGTAGAAGGGGCCGATCGGCTTGGTCGGGTTCTTGAATGCGGGATCGTCCGGGTCGCACTCGATCTGGGTGACGACGGTTGCGGCGTGCCAACGCTTGTAGCGCTTGTGCATCTCGCGGCCGATGCCCTGCTGCAGGTGATAACCGATGTAGCCCTGGGACATGGCGCCGCACTCGGGCAGCGGCATCTCGGGGGTGCCGATGGCGTCGTGGGCAGCGGCGAAGGCGTTCTGGATCATGCCGACCTGCGGGCCGTTGCCGTGGGTGATGATGATCTCGTTGCCCTGCTCGATCAGACCGAGAAGAGCGTGGGCGGTGTTGCTCACGGCCTCGATCTGCTCGACGGGGTTGTTGCCGAGGGCGTTGCCGCCGAGGGCGACGACAATACGATCGGGCTTGCCGTACGGTTTACTCATAGTGTTCGTTCACTTCCCAGCTACTAGCGAAGCGTCGCGTACATCATGGCCTTAATGGTATGCATGCGGTTCTCGGCCTCCTGGAACACACGAGACTGCGCGCTCTCAAAGACCTCGTCGGAAACCTCCATCTCGGTCACGCCGAACTTCTCGGCAATCTCGGCGCCGATGGTGGTCTGCGTATCGTGGAAGCTCGGCAGGCAGTGCATAAAGATGGCGCCGGGGTTTGCCTTGGCCATGACCTCGGGCGTTACTCGATAGGGAGAGAGAAGATCGATTCGGCTCTTCCACAGCTCCTCAGCCTGGCCCATACCGACCCAAACGTCCGTATAGATCACGTCTGCATCCTTGACGCCCTCGTCGATATCCTCAGTGAGCTGGATCGTGCAGCCATTCTGAGCGGCGATCTCCTGGCAGCGCTCAAGAAGCTCGGGATCGAAGTGCGTGGCGCCCTCGACATCGCCCTTGGGTCCGCAGGAGCAGAAGTTAATGCCGAGCTTGGCGCAGATAACCATCAGGGAGTCGCTGACGTTGCCCTGCTCCTTGCCCATATAGGTGAGCTTCATGCCGCGCGTGTCGCCAAACTCCTCACGCATGGTAAGAATGTCGGCAAGGGCCTGGGTGGGATGGTACTCGTTGGTCAGACCGTTCCAGACGGGAACGCCAGCCTTGGCGGCAAGCTCCTCGACGATCGACTGGTCGGAGCCGCGATACTCAATACCGTCATACATGCGACCGAGCACGCGGGCGGTATCCTCGATGGACTCTTTCTTGCCCATCTGCGACGAGCCGGGGTCGAGGTAGGTCACGCCCATACCCAGGTCCATACCGCCGACCTCGAAGGCACAGCGCGTGCGCGTTGAGGTCTTCTCAAACAGCAGGACAATGTTCTTGCCCTCGAGAAAGCGGTGCGGATAACCGGCGCGCTTCATATCCTTGAAGTTCTTTGAGAGGTCGAGCATGTACTCGATTTCCTCGGACGTAAAGTCAAGCAGGGTAAGAACGCTTCGACCAGAAAGATTAAGAGCCATGATTTGAGTCCTTTCGGTTGTTGGAACACACAAGGAGGGATGGGCGGCGCAGACCACACGCGCCGCCCAGATACGCTAACGCTGACTAGATTTCCTCACGCCAGAACGGCATGGTCATGCAACGCGGGCCGCCGCGACCGCGAGAAAGCTCCTCGGAGGGAGCGACGAGCAGCTCGACGCCAGCCTTGTAAAGAGCATCGTTGGTTACAACGTTGCGCTCATACACGCAGACCTTGCCCGGTGCGACCGCAAGAGTGTTGGAACCATCGTTCCACTGCTCACGGGAAGCCTCGATCGGATCGCCACCACCGCACTCAATCATGGTGATATGGTCCATACCCGTCGCAAGCTCGAGGATATGCTGCAGGGTGCCCTCGAGTTCCTCGATATGCACCTCCCCCTCCGAATCGCCCTTGGTCAGGCGGTAGGCACGAAGCGTCTGGTAGATGCCGGGATAGACCGTGAACTTATCGTGATCGACCTGCGTGCAGACGGTGTCGAGGTGCATGTAGGCATAGCCGTGCGGAATCTTGATGGCATAGATGTTCTCGATCTCGGCCTCATCGGAACCCCAGAACATATTCTTGGCGAGCTCATCGATGGCTGCAGTCTGGGTGCGCTCGGAAATACCGATGGCGAGCGTCTTGGCGTTGATGTTGAGGATATCGCCGCCCTCGATATGCCACTCGCTGTTGTGGTCATACCAAATGGGGCTACCAGCGTAATCAGGATGGTTACGCAGCACCGTTTCGTAGAAGATTACTTCGCGATTGCGCTGATTCCAGTACATGCGGTTCATGGTAGCGCCCTTGCCCACGACAGCCAGAGGGTCACGGGAGAAATACGAGGCCGGCATGGGGAACAGCACCATATCGTCGCCCTTCAGCTCGTCGCCGTCCAGGCTGGCAAGAGAGCCGCCGACATGCGGGATCTCGAGGTCGCGCACATACAGTCCGCCCATAGCTGTGAGGACAAATTCCTTGTTGTCCTTGATGGAATCGAGCTTCTCGACAACCGCCTGGCGAAGAGCGGCGTTCTTGATACCCGACTCGTTCATGAACTTTCCCATGAACTCCGCACGCGCGCCCTCGACCTTATCAAACGTCTCGGCAACCAGGTCTTCCATATAGACGACCTCGGCGCCAGCGCCGCGAAGAAGGTCGGTAAACTGATCGTGCTCTTTCTGGGCATAGTCCAGATAGAACGCGTCGTGAATCCAAACGCGGTCGAAATCCTCCGCCTTCATGTTTACAAGATCCATACCGGGGCGATGGACGCACACCTTCTTAAGGGCGCCAATCTCGCTATGAACGTTCAGTCCTTTGTTCATCTCTATCCTTCTTTCTTACAACTGTATGTAAGGTTTTGCTTTTACGGCAAGGGGATAAGGCCCGAAACCGCAGTGAATGCCATGCAGATAACGCTCACGACCAGGAAGAATTTCCAAGCAACCTTCCACCACTGGCCAAGCGGAATCTTGCAGACGCCAAGACCGGCAACGAGCATCGCGCTTGTTGGCGAAATGAGAGACATGGCCGCGCTGCCCATGGAAAGACCCGTAACTGCAGCCTCGGGGTTTAAGCCCATCAGCTCAACAAGCGGGCCAAAAATTGGAATCGTAAGAGCAGCGATACCCGAAGAGCTCGGAACGAGGATCGACAGAAGGTTATCCACGACATAGAGGATGCTCGTAAAGATAACGGCTGGAACTCCAGTGAGAGCCGTGGCGAGCGTATTGAGAATCGTATCGATGATGAGGCCGTCATTGGCGATTACGAGGATTCCGCGGGCAAGTCCAACAACGATGGCAGAGAACGCGAAATCTGCAATTCCCTTAACGAACTCGCCAGCGATCTCCTTCTCATTCATCCCGGAAACAACACCAGAAAGAAGGGCCATGGCCAAGAAAATCGCAGAGATTTCGTTCATGTACCAGCCCTGGGCTACCAGGCCCCAAATGATAGCGCCAAGTCCAAGCACGAAAATAACCATGACGGCTTTTTGCTTAGCGGTGAACTCGCTATCGAGGAGGTTCTCATCCGCGCCAAACTCTTTGCGTTTCTCGATATCATCGTGGAAAGCGGGGGACGCTTCGGGGTTTTTCTTAACCTTGAGGGCATACATTACAACCCATGCGACGGCAACCGCCGTGAGCACGGCAAGGGCAATGGTACGCAACCAAAGCTGGGGGTTGCCCTGGATACCGAGGATGCCCTGGGAAATCAGGACGTTGAACGGATTGACGGTAGATGCGATGTATCCGATACGGGCACCCACAAACACCGTCATGAACGCTGTAATTGAGTCGAAGCCCATGGCCATCATGATCGGCATAAGAATCGCAAAGAACGGAAGCGTCTCCTCTGCCATACCAAAGGTGCTGCCGCCCAAGGCAAAAAGCACCATTAGGATCGGAATGATGAGGACGTCCTTGCTCTTGAACTTCTTCACCACTCGGGCGACGCCGCTCGTGATGGCTCCGGTCGCCGTGATGACCTGGAAGGAACCTCCCACGATCATGATGAATGCAACGACCTCGACCGCTTGCTGGATGCCGATCGCAGGGGCCTCAAGTACTTCGAAGATGCCTTGGCGAAGATCGACCTCGTTGCCGTCCTCGTCCGTATAGACCTTATCGACAGGCTCATAGGTGCCCGAGACCGTTACCTCGCGACCGTTAACCTCCTGGCGCTCAAACGAACCCGAAGGCACGACCCAGGTCAGAACGGCAAATACGGCCATCAAGACGAGAATGATGGTGTACACGTGCGGGACTCGAGGAGTGCGCTTCTTTTCTGTCTCTGCCATCTCTCCTCCTTAATTCAGGGGTTTTTCGTTGCCGGCAAAGCCATTGTGTCATCGCGCAAAACACCCTTCCGTCTCTTCGCCCGCCAACGAAGCGCATCGACCCGTAAACGGATTTCAGATTGATGTAATTTGTCAATTTGCTTTCTAAATTGAAGTTTAACATCAATTACTAAGCCGGTTCGTGCCATTCACCTGTGACAGATATGATGTAAATTGAATCAAGCTCGTAATGTGCCACTATGGAAGCAATAAATACTCACCGCCAAAGCGAGGTCACATGTCCGCATTGCATGTTCAAAATGAAATAGGAAAGCTAAAAAAGGTGCTTCTGCACTGTCCCGGCCCCGAAACGCGCAACTACCCCGACGGCCAGTTCAATCAAGTCTTTACGCTACGCCCTTCTAGCAATTCATTTGATCTTGAAAAGGCTCTTGGGGAGCATCATGCTTACTCGGCGATGCTCGAGCACGAAGGGGTAGAGATTCTCTATCTTGAAAACCTTCTTACCGAAGCCCTTGATGCGACAGAGCAAGCGCGTCGCTCTTTTATCGATAGCTACATTTCAGAATGCGGCGCGCGGGGCATTGAGCTCGAGTCTGCCATTCGCGAGTATCTTGAGCATATCGAAGGTTCCCGCGACCTGGTCCAGGCAGCCGTCAACGGCGTTCGCTACTCCCAGGTCTTCGACACGAACAAGGAGGTGTTCAGCCTCTCAAAGCTGACGGGAGACGCATACTCACCCGACGACCTTCTCATAGCCCCCCTTAACACCATGTGGTTCACGCGCGATCCAGCAAGCGTCATCGGCGAAGGTGTCACGCTCAACCATATGTACTGGCCAGAGCGCAACCGTGAGGTTATCGCCTATAAAACGATTTTTAACTATCATCCGGATTTCCGCGAGACTCCTCAGTTCTTCAAGCATGAATCGACTTACCACATTGAAGGCGGCGACCTTCACAACCTCAACAGCGAAAATGTAGCCGTTGGCATCTCTCAACGAACCGAGCCAGCAGCTATAGACACCCTAACGAATAACTTGCTCTGGGACGAGAACTCGACTATTGAGTCCGTATGGGCCATTGAGGTTCCCTACGATGATCTCTGCATTCATCTCGACACATACTTTGCTCGTGTTAACTATGAGACATTCCTCATTGACCGGGAGCTCCTGGACCAAGCGCGAGTCTACTGCATTACACGAGGCAGATCGGAAAGGACAACCCGGGCGCGTCATGTCGAAGGCGGACTAAAAGAAGCGCTGGGATTAGCCCTGGGTTTAAGTTCACCGCAATTTATCCCTTGCGGCGGCTCAAATCCCGGAGCGGCAGAGGTCGAAAGAACCAACAATGCCATAAGCACCCTTTGCCTGGAGCCCGGCAAGGTCTGCGTATACGAAGAGAACACCGAGACTAACAAGGCACTGGAGCAGGCCGGTATTGAACTTGTTCCCATCTCTATCTTTGAGCTGACAAACGGCTTTGGCGGCCCCAACTGCCTCTGCCTTCCCCTCGTCCGCGCTTCATAACATGGGAACGGGTCAAAACATAAAGGCGCTTCGCAAGCGCGACCAGCTCACGCAGGAGGAGTTCGCGGCACTTGTCGGCGTCTCCAAAGAAACGGTATGCCGTTGGGAAAAGGACCGCTATGCCATCCGCCGGTCGACACTGCTCAAGATCGTTTCGAAATTCAATCTGCAGTTTGACGACCTCGCATCGGAAACCGCAGGGCTTGCCGCAAAGCTCGACCACGAGGGGCGGAAGGGGGAATCCAAGGAAACTACTACTGACTCCCTTTGTGATGTATTTAAAATTCAGATGAATGGAGGCAGAACGGGACTCAAGCAGACCGGAACAACGGCGCTCCCCTCATCCGTATTCAAAAACCATCGCGGGTGCTTCTTTGTTCAAATGGACACATCTGCCATGTCCAAATGCTATCCGATAGGATCCCTTCTCCTCGTGGACCCCAACCTGAAACCCTGGAACGGATGCTCCGTCCTCGCCTTGGCCGATAATTCCAGAATGGTCATACGGCGATATAGCACCGGCACGAACACCGTGATGCTGTCATCCTACTCATATCGCACGTCGGAACCGGATATTGTGCTGGACAAACGCCGAATCAGGATTCTCGGAGTCATCGTCTGGTTTCAGGCATCCCATGACCTGAGCATCTAACCAAATTTGCTCTTGTTTACCCCCTGCACACATCTCAAACAGCAAAAGCCCCGCAGCCGGAGCGGACTGCGGGGCTCGTGAAGAGAGGCTAGTCTGTGGGCGCTTTGCCTGGCGCCCACGGGAGAGGCAACGGAGTAGGGACTACTCGTGGATGCGGGTGCCGGAGAGGCCGGCCATGGTCTCGGCAGCCTTGTCCAGGGCGCCGATGATGCAGGTGCGGCCCTTGCGGGAGCGGGCGAACTTGATGGCGGCGCGGACCTTGGGCTCCATGGAACCCTTGCCGAACTGGCCCTCGTCGGCCAGGCGCTCGGCCTCGTCGGCGGTGAGGTCCTCGAGCTCCTCCTGGTTGGGCTTGCCGAAGTTGATGGCGACGTGCTCGACGGCGGTCAGCAGGAACAGGACGTCGGCGTCGCAGTCCTCGGCCAGCAGCTCGCCGCCCAGGTCCTTGTCGATGACGGCGGGAACGCCCTTGTAGCAGCCCTTGTTCTCGTAGTCGCGGACGACGGGGATGCCGCCGCCACCGCAGGCGATGACGATGAACTCGTTGTCGAGCAGGTTGAGGATGGAGTCAGCCTCGACGATCTTCTTGGGATCGGGGGAGGCGACGACGCGACGCCAGCCGCGGCCGGAATCCTCGACGAAGACCTTTGAGGGATCCTCGGCCATGAACTCCTTGGCCTGCTCCTCGGTGTAGAAGGGGCCGATCGGCTTGGTCGGGTTCTTGAATGCGGGATCGTCCGGGTCGCACTCGATCTGGGTGACGACGGTTGCGGCGTGCCAACGCTTGTAGCGCTTGTGCATCTCGCGGCCGATGCCCTGCTGCAGGTGATAACCGATGTAGCCCTGGGACATGGCGCCGCACTCGGGCAGCGGCATCTCGGGGGTGCCGATGGCGTCGTGGGCAGCGGCGAAGGCGTTCTGGATCATGCCGACCTGCGGGCCGTTGCCGTGGGTGATGATGATCTCGTTGCCCTGCTCGATCAGACCGAGAAGAGCGTGGGCGGTGTTGCTCACGGCCTCGATCTGCTCGACGGGGTTGTTGCCGAGGGCGTTGCCGCCGAGGGCGACGACAATACGATCGGGCTTGCCAAGAGGCTTAGACATTGCTGGAATCCTTTCTGTAAAAGGCCTACAACCCATTAATAACCCGCGTCCGTGCGATACGCGAGTTTATTAAGGTTTATATTCTCTTTATCGCTCATTTTATTCATTTTGAAAACAGTTGAACGGTGAACGGTCGTTTTTACCCGCTCAGCGTAAGGAATCCCAGCTCACGCATGTTTACGTCATCTACGTGCGACTTTATTTAATTAGAGCAGAGATTAGGCTGGATTATGCAAACTATATCTTTGCTAAACACATAACGGACACTGCAATTATTTACTCGCACTATACGAGATTCTATGCACTTGCAAGACAAGTATGCACCCCTGCAATAACACGGGGCTTTTCATCCAACAAAAGGGATAGCCAATCGCGCTTCACTTTGCGGCAAGCGACTGTGAGTTTGCAGTATAGAACTTTACCGTCAGGTATTGCATGAACGCCGTCGACGCCCTCTCGCTCCTGCGCGCCCAGGCAATCGAGAACATCAGCGGCGTCCCCAGTCTTTTTGCATGGCACCGCGCCGGCTCGATGGCTCTGGGGCCTAAGCGAATCTTTGCTATCTGCCAATTTTTGTACGATTTGGGTCAAATCTATTTGCCAATTTTTGTATGATTAGGGGCAAATCTATTTGCCAATTTTTGTCATTGAGGGGTTTTATGCTACGCCGTAAGGTCACTGACAGGCTTTTGAGCTGGAAGAACAACTCCAATAAAGCGTTGCTTGTTACCGGTGCGCGTCAAATTGGCAAGAGCTATGCGATTCGCGCGTTTGGTAAAGACAACTACGCGTCGTATTTTGAGGCCAATTTGCTGCTCGATGCCGAGGCAAGAGATGTGCTCATTGGCGCTAAGAACGCCGTTGACTTTATCAACCGCGTTGCCCTTCTTGCGGATGCACCGCTTGTTGAGGGAGATACGCTTATCTTTGTCGATGAAATACAGGAGTATCCGCAGATCGTCACGCTCATGAAGGCGTTGGTCGAGGACGGGCGCTTTAGCTATGTCTTCTCGGGGTCTATGCTTGGGACTGAGTTTAAGGGGATCTCTTCTTTCCCGGTGGGGTATGTCGAGCACATTGTTATGCGGCCAATGGATTTTGAAGAGTTTTGTTGGGCAAACAGCATCAGCGAGAATGTGCTTGCAGACATCCGCAGCTGCCTTGTCGAGAGGCGTCCCGTCGAAAACTATATTCATGAGGCGATGCTCAAAAACTTTAGAGCTTATATCGTTTGCGGCGGCATGCCGGAGGTCGTACAGAACTATATCGATTCGGGTTATTCACTCGTGAGGACGCGTGAGCTTCAAATTCAGCTGGTCGATCAGTACAAAAGTGATATCTCTAAATATGCATCGACTCGAGCGTTTAACGTTCGCGCGATTTTCGAACAAATTCCCGTTCAGCTTGAGGCGGAGTCCCATCGCTTTGTTGTTTCATCCCTGGGCGAGGGGGCTCGCCTTCAAAAATACGAGCAGGATTTCCTATGGCTGGTGAACGCGGGCGTCGGTTTGATGGTCGCCCAGGTGACGGAGGCCCGGAGTCCTCTTAAGAGGACAGAGAAGGCGACCGCCTTTAAGCTATACGAGTCTGATACAGGCATGCTCGCATCACGGTATCCCGGCAGCACGGCACGCGCCGTCTACCTTGATATGAAAACCCCCAACCTCGGCGGTCTCTATGAGAACGTGGTCGCGCAGGAGCTTGTCGCCCTTGGAACTGATGCATGGTACTACCAGACACGCGAGGTCGGCGAAGTTGACTTTGTGATCGAAGGCACCCGCGGGCACGTTGTCCCAATCGAGGTCAAATCGGGCAAGAAGGTTCGAGCCCATGCGGCCCTCGACCGTCTGATGAGCGTGAGCGAGTACAAAATCCCCGAGGCCGTTGTGCTAAGCCACGAGAACCTCAGCAAAGAGGGCAAGGTCCTGTACGTTCCAATCTATATGACATTCTGCCTCGATGAGTTTATGGAAAAGGACGACCCCAACAACGATTTCTCGTTTGCGCCCATATCCCTCTAGGCCATCTGGGTCCGCAACCAAATCCCCCTCTATGCCCAAAGCCGCGAAACAGCGACCGGGACAAGGCACCCCACCAACCACGTCCTTCATCAGCCCACACAATCCGAGGACGTAGTCGTAGCAGGATCTGAGGGCTGACCTTCGCGGACACTCCGCAGGACGAAAGAACCCCCGCCGCACGTAGTGCGCAGCGGGGGTTCTTTCATGTCCGAGGACGTCCGCGAAGGTCAGCCCTCAGATCCTGCGGTGGGAGACCTAAGCCTCGTTGTACACCGTCTTGAGCTTCAACAGGTGAGCGTAGCGGTCCATAGCGGCCTGCTCGTTCTCCTTGAAGAGCTCCTCGGCGCGCTCGGGGAAGGAACGCGTCAGCGAAGCGTAACGGGCCTCGTTCATCAGGAACTCCTGATAACCGCCCGCGGGCTCCTTGGAATCGAGCGAGAACTTCTTGCCGGCAGCAGCCTCGGGATTGAAGCGGAAGAGGTTCCAGTAACCGCACTCGACAGCCTTCTTCATCTCGGCCTGGCAGTTCTGCATGCCGCCCTTCTTGATGGAGTGCATCTCGCAGGGGCTGTAGCCGATGATGAGGGATGGGCCGTCGTAGGCCTCGGCCTCGTGGATGGCCTTGAGGGTCTGAGCCGGGTTGGCGCCCATGGCGACCTGCGCCACGTAGACGTAGCCGTAGCTCATGGCGATCTCGGCCAGGGACTTCTTCTTGGTCACCTTACCGGCAGCGGCGAACTGAGCGACCTGGCCCAGGTTCGAGGCCTTGGAGGCCTGACCGCCGGTGTTGGAGTAAACCTCGGTGTCGAAGACAAAGACGTTGACATTGTGGCCGGAAGCCAGGACGTGATCCAGGCCACCGAAGCCGATGTCGTAGGCCCAACCGTCGCCGCCGAAGATCCAGAAGGACTTCTTGGTGAGGTAAGCCTTGTCGGCGAGGATTGCCTTGGAAGCGTCGCAGCCGCACTTCTCGAGCTCGGCAACGTAGGCAGCGGCAGCAGTCTTGGAGGCCTCGGCGTCGTTGACGGAGTCGATCCAAGCCTGACCGGCGGCCTTGAGCTCATCGGACGGACCATCGGCAGCGATGATGTCCTGGGTAGCGGCGATCAGCTTGTGCTGAACGGCCTCATAGCCAACGGCCATGCCCAGACCGTGCTCGGCATTGTCCTCGAACAGGGAGTTGTTCCACGCCGGGCCGTGACCGTCCTTGTCCTTGCAGTAAGGAGCGGTGGCGGCGGGGTTACCCCAAATGGAGGAGCAGCCGGTGGCGTTGGAAATGAACATGCGGTCGCCGGCGACCTGGGTCACCAGACGTGCATAGGCGGTCTCGGCACAGCCGGCGCAGGAGCCAGAGAACTCCAGGTAGGGCTGCTTAAACTGGCTGCCCTTGACGTTGGCCGCGATGAGCTCCTTCTTCTCGGAGACGTTCTCGACCATGTAGTCCCAAACGGGCTGCTGGTCCATCTCCTGCTCGGTGGGAACCATCTCGAGGGCGCCCTTGGGGCAGACCTTGACGCAGTTGGTGCAACCCATGCAGTCGAGCGGGGACACAGCCATGGTGAACTTCATGCCCTTGGCCTTGGGGCCCATGGCGTCGAGCGTGCGGGTAGCCTCGGGCGCGGCGGCAGCCTCGTCCTCGGTCATCGCGAACGGACGGATGGTGGCATGCGGGCACACATAGGCGCACTGGTTGCACTGGATGCACTTGGTCTCGTCCCAGTGGGGAACGACCACGGCGACGCCACGCTTCTCGTATGCGGAAGCGCCCAGCTCAAACTGGCCGTCGGCGCAACCGACGAAGGCGGAAACAGGCAGGCTGTCGCCGTCCATGCGATCGATGGGCTCGAGCAGGTTCTTGACCTGCTGGGCGATAGCGGACTTGGCCTCCTCGGAGAGCTCGACGGGAGCGGCGTCCTCGGCGGTAGCCCAGTCGGCCGGAACCTCGAACTTACGGAAAGCGGTAGCGCCGGCATCGATGGCCTTGTGGTTGGCGTCGACGATAGCCTGGCCCTTCTTCATGTAGGACTTGGTAGCCGCGTCCTTCATGTACTGCAGGGCGTCCTCGGCGGGCAGGACCTTGGCCAGCGCGAAGAAGGCGGACTGGAGCACCGTGTTGGTGCGCTTGCCCATGCCGACCTTAGCGGCCAGGTCGATAGCGTCGATCAGGTAGACGTTGACGTTGTTGTTCGCGATGTAGCGCTTGGCCACGGCGGGCATGTGCTCAGCGAACTCTTCGTCGCTCCACTGGCAGTTGACCAGGAAGGTGCCGCCCGGCTTGACGTCGCGGACCATCTTGAAGCCCTTGACGATGTAGCTGGGGTTATGGCAAGCGACAAAGTCGGCCTTGGTCACGTAGTACGGCGAACGGATCGGGGAATCACCAAAACGCAGGTGCGAAACGGTGACGCCGCCGGTCTTCTTGGAGTCGTACTGGAAGTAGGCCTGAACGTACTTGTCGGTGTGATCGCCGATGATCTTGATCGAGTTCTTGTTGGCGCCGACGGTACCGTCGCCACCCAGACCCCAGAACTTGCACTCGATGGTGCCGGGGGCTGCGGTGTTGGGCGCATCCTCGGCCTCGGGCAGGCTCAGGTTGGTCACGTCGTCGACAATGCCGATGGTGAACTCGCGCTTGGGCTCGTCCTTCTTGAGCTCCTCGAAGACAGCGAACGCGGACGCGGGAGGCGTGTCCTTGCTGCCCAGACCGTAACGGCCGCCGACGACCTTGATACCCGTCTTGCCGGCCTCGTAGAGAGCGGAGACGACGTCCTGGTAGAGCGGCTCGCCGATGGAACCCGGCTCCTTGGTACGGTCCATGACGGCGATCTTCTGGACGGTCTCGGGGAGAACGTCGACGAAGTGCTTGATGGAGAACGGACGGAACAGACGAACCTTGACCAGGCCGACCTTCTCGCCGTGAGCGTTGAGGTAGTCGATGACTTCCTCAAGCACGTCGCAGAAGGAGCCCATGCACACGACGACGCGATCGGCATCGGGAGCGCCGTAGTAGTTGAACAGGCCGTAATCGGTGCCGAGCTTCTCGTTGATCTTCTTCATGTAGCCCTCGACGACGGCGGGAAGCTCGTCGTAGACCTTGTTGCAGGCCTCACGGTTCTGGAAGAAGATATCGCCGTTCTCGTGGCTACCGCGGGTGTGCGGGTGCTCAGGGTTGAGCGCGTGATCGCGGAAAGCCTGGACGGCGTCCATGTCGCACATCTCGGCCAGATCCTTGTAGTCCCACATGGCGACCTTCTGGATCTCGTGGCTGGTGCGGAAGCCGTCGAAGAAGTTAAGGAACGGGGTCTTGCCCTCGATGGCGGCAAGGTGAGCCACCGGCGAGAGGTCCATGACCTCCTGGACGTTGCCCTCGGCGAGCATGGCGAAGCCGGTCTGACGACAAGCCATGACGTCGGAGTGATCGCCAAAGATGTTCAGGGCGTGGGAAGCGACGCAACGCGCGGAGACGTGGAAGACGCCCGGGAGCTGCTCGCCCGCGATCTTGTACATGTTCGGAATCATCAGGAGCAGACCCTGAGAAGCCGTGTAGGTGGTGGTCAGAGCACCGGCACCCAGCGAACCGTGAACGGTACCGGCTGCACCTGCCTCGGACTCCATCTCGACGACCTTGACCGGGGTGCCGAAGATGTTCTTGCGACCCTGGGCCGCCCACTGGTCGACATGGTCGGCCATCGGGCTGGACGGCGTAATGGGATAGATTCCCGCTACCTCGGTGTACGCATACGAAACATATGCGGCCGCCTCGTTGCCGTCCATAGACTTAAACTTACGCGCCATATACCCCTCTCCTCTCATATAGGTATACAGGCCCCGGCGATCGCCGGGATGTTGGCGTGATGGGATTTTCGCTTGCTTCCAATCATCTGGCAGGCAGACTGAGCAGCAGGTACATGGCGTGGAGAGAAGGCATGCCGAGGCGCGGGCCAGCTGATGCGCCCCACAGACCCGACCGCCCGTCTTGCACATGACCGAGCGCCGCAAAGGCTGCATGCCGGATGCTCCCGGGCACGCCCCGGCGATGGGAAGCGCCCGCAACGAAAATCCGCATGCGGGTTTATTGTACCCCGCCGTCAAGTGTAATTTCGGCAAATATAGGCGGGCGGTAAAGGTTTACCTCGGGTGACCGCCAAGGGCCAAAATGGCCCCTCCATCCCCGGGCGACCGGCTCTGGCGCGCCAAGGAGTGTCCCCAAGTGCCGGCAGAGACGATATGAGCAGGACATAAAAACATTGAGAGCCCCTGCTGCATGAAAGACCGCGGATTAGGCCGACAATGGTGAGTGTCTAATCCAACCGTGGCGGCCACGCCGCATTCATGGAAGGGGCTCCCATGCTCGATACTACCACCTTCATCGGCCTCGACGTCCACGCCCGCTCGATAAAGGCCGTCTCCCTCGACGTCATGACCGGGGAGGTACGTGCCGCGACCTTCGGCTACGACGCCGGCGCCGTCGCGGAGTGGGTCCGTTCCGTGGACCCCAGGGCCAGGTGCGTGTACGAGTCCGGGGCCACGGGGTTCGACCTGCAGAAGAGGCTCTCCGGCCTCGGGGTCGACTGCGTGGTCGGCGCCGTCTCGAAGATGATCAAGCCCAGCGCGGACAGGCGCAGGAAGAACGACCGCAACGACGCCGAGTTCCTCGCCCGCATGCTGTCGGTCGGCAACGTGGTCGAGGTGTGGGTCCCCGACGACGAGTGCGAGGCCGCCCGCGACCTGACCAGGGCGCTCGAGGACGCGAGGGACGACCTCTCGCGCTCGAAGCAGCGGCTCTCCAAGTTCCTGCTCAGGCACGGGCTCGCCTTCGACGAGAGGACGCCCACCGGCCGCAGGAAGGGCAACTGGACCCGGGCGCACTGGTCCTGGATCGAGTCGATTAGGTTCGCGGAGGGGGCCGACAACGACGTGCTCGCCTACTACGTCGACGCGGTCAGGCGGGCGGCGGAGGAGAAGGCGCGGCTCGAGGGGCTCGTCGAGGCCGAGGCCCGCAAGCCCAGGTGGAGGAGGAGGGTCGACTCCCTGCGCTGCCTCAAGGGCGTGGACACCGCGTCCGCCGCCGACCTCGTGTTCGAGGCCGGCGAGTTCTCGAGGTTCGGGAACGCCCGGTCGTTCGCCGCATGGGTCGGCCTGACGCCCTCCGAGCACTCCAGCGGGGAGAGCGACCGCAGGGGCGCGATCACCAAGGCAGGCAACAAGCACCTGAGGAAGGCGCTGGTCGAGGCCGCGTGGCACTACCTGACGTGCTCGGGGCGGCCGAAGGGCCTCGCCAAGGGCCAGGCCCCGGACCGGGTCGCCCGCAGGCATGCCGCCAAGGGCGTGCGGAGGCTGGTCGAGAGGCGGGAGGCGCTGCTCGCGCGCGGGGTCCACGGCAACAAGGCGAACGTGGCCACGGCGCGCGAGCTCGCCTGCTGGGTGTGGGCGGTCGGCCTCATGGCCGAGGAGGCGTAGGGGGCCGGTCCCCCGCACATAAGCCGATCACCCCGGAAGCGGTTCGATCCGAAGCCGTTGAGGCGAACCTCAGGTCCCTTTTCTGCGAGCGCCCAGGGCGCCACACGCGTGCACAGACTGTCGGTTCGACGAAGAAGCCTCAGCCGTAGCAACGGATTGCCCAGCGAGAGATCGCCGCGGGCGGATATTAAACTGCAAAGACGAGCGTCGGTAAGACACGCCGAGGTCGCCGCGGACGGGCTGATATAGGGAGAGGGCCTGACCCCATATCGTTGGGGCCAGGCCCGATTTTGCCTCTTGACAATGTCCTGCTCATATTAAAAGGAACGTCCCTATCTGCCGGCTAGAGAGCACCGAAGAGGATGGCGTAGGTAGTGGATTCGCCGAGCTTGAGCTCGTCGCCGGGATTGAGTTGGGCGGAACGGCCGGGCTCGACCTGAATGCAGACGCGCGTGGCCCCGTTTACCACCACGGTTCCGTTGGTGGACGACAAGTCCTCGACGTGCCAGATATTTTGAGCATCGCACCAGATATGGGCATGGCGGGCCGAGACATCGTCGCCGACGTCGGTAATATCGCCCTCACCAGTGGCCAGCGCGCCAATCTCAACACCCTGCTCACTCGGCTGAATCCAGCGCGGGGCGCTCACGACAAAACTGTTTTGCACGCGCAGCAAGCCCAAGGGGTGCGCCGGGGCGGGTTCGCGCTCGCCTGCGGTCATCGACATGCCAAGCGAACGCGGCGTGGAGGTGCCTCCGCCACAGGTCGCGTGCGCGTAGTCGATGGCATAGTTCACCGAGGACCGCACATCCGCCGAACAACCGACGGCGACAAACAGCACCAGCACGGCCTCGGCGCGCTCGGCGGGCATGAGTTCCGCCGCCTGGGACAGGCGATCGAGCGCGTTGCGATAGAGATTCGTGTCCTGGTGGCACTCTTCGAGCGCGCGTACCATCGGTTCACCTGCAGGGCCGCACACCATATTGATCACAGCCGTGGAGTCCATGGGATTGCGCTGGCGCAGGGCCAGTTGCGACATAATACGCGCAGCCGAGGTACCGTATTCGGCAAAGTAGCGCTGCTGAAGCGTGCCGACCGGCGCGCGAACGATAAAGCGGGAAACCCAAGAGCGATCGGCGGCTCGGCTCTGCGGGCTGCGGCCGTCGGCGAGCGGACGGGACGAAAGCACCAAGCCGCACAGCTCGATATGGCTCAGATGCGCCGCGCGCTTAAAGATGTCAAACATGGCCCCGCATGGGGTGAGCTCAACTTGAGATGCCATGACCTAGGCCTCCTTGGTCGTAGAAATAGAATCGGACGATACTTCGACAGGTCCGCCAAAAGTACGGGCAGCTGCGGCTCCACCGGCAAGCGGAGTCGCCATCTGGGCTTTTGTGCGTCGCGGTGCCGAAACGGGAAGTTCAAAGGCAAAGCCCATCGCAAGCAAAAACCACGTAAGCGTATAGGTTGCAACCAGAGCGGCAACAAGGCCGCCCATCACGGCGCGTTGGGAAAATACGCTACATGCAGCCACAACCAGCACCGGAACCTCGCAGGCAGAAAGCGCAAGCACACCCTGCAGGAACCCCGAGCGCCGATCACGCGCAAGTGCCCCCGCGGCAACGCCGGCTATGCCCGGCAGCGCCAACGCCAGTGCGGCAATAATACCCGGTAGCGACCCAGACCACATGAGCGATCCCAAAGTCGCCGTCACGCGAGCGCCCGACGCCAGCAGCGCGGCCGAAACCACGACCACAGCCCAAACCACGCCACAGACGACCGTCGCGCCGACCATCAGCGCGCGACGAACCGCGCGGCCAGACGCATCCATGGGGCACGGCGTGAGCGGCTCGCCGCGGAGCGAACGACCGACATTTTGCGCATAGTGATCACAAAACGCCGAGAGCGCCGCCTCGACCGCCGCCGGCTCGGGACGATCTTTTTGATGGCTGGACAGACAGGCCATCACCACGTCGAACAGCTGGGCATCGACAAACGCCAGCGCATCGCGTAGCTCCTCGGAATCCGGCTCAAGCCCCAGCTGCTGGGCCTGCTCGGCCGCAGCGAGCGCCACATCGGGCTCACGACGAAGCAGCTGAGTCAAATCGCAACCGGGCGCATGGGCACCAATGGGATAGTCGGGCCGCGCGTCCATCTTGAGACGGTAGGGGCTCGCGATGTCGCGCGTCTTTTTGCGCGAACCCGAGGTGCCCGAAGTGCTCGGCGCGGCTTCGTATGGCACGACGCCGGCAATGAGCTCGTAAACCGTGCTTGCCGCGGCATAAACGTCAATCGCCGGCGACATACGCAAAGCGCGCAGGTCGGGAATATCGTCGGTGAGCATCTCGGGCGGGGCATAGGCAACCGTCGCGCGACGCAGCGTGGCATAACGCTCCGTAAACGACGCCTTGCCGCCGGTACCGGCCACGGCCGACGCAGGCTCAAGCGCCAGCGACGAGCCAAAGTCGATCAGGCACAGGTCAAAGGTGCCCTCGGCAAGCTGCCGGTCAAGCGGTAGACGCGCCGTGCGCACCATAATATTAGCGGGCGAGATATCGCGATGGACAAAGCCCTCGCCCACCAGGCTCATGCGGCAGAGCAGATCGAACAGGTCGCGACCCAGACGCGCCGCCACAAGCGGCGACAGGCGTCCGGCATCGTCCACGGCAAGTCGCGAACGTAAGCGGGCAAGCGTCTCGCCCTCGACCCATTCCATGACAATTGCAGGCACACCGTCGACCTCGCCCCAGCCATAGAGGCGGGGAAAGCCCTTAAGGCCCGAAAGGGCGCGATGGCATTCGTATTCCTCGCGAAACGCCGCCTTGAACTTGGCGACCAGCGCCTCGTGAGCGGCATCGTCATCAAACTCATCGCGCGTCGGCAAGATAAGCTGCTTGAGTGCCACGGCCTCGCCTTGGGCGTTGACAGCACGCGTCACGCGGCCGATACCGCCACGGCGCATGGTGGCATCGTCGGCAAACAGCATCGTAAAACGACGCAGATAGGCAGGCAGTTCGTCCTGACCGAGCGCAATGGCCGGCTCAAACCCGTCGACACGCGCCAGGCGCAGGCCGACCATGGGATCGCGACCGAGCGATTGTGGTGTGGTGGATGCAAGATCGGTCATCATAGGGCAAGCGCCGCCACGTTATTGTTGAAGTTACCGAGCGCGACGTCATCATCGCCGTAATGGCCGACCCATTGGCATAGGTTGGTGTAACAGCCCCACAGATTGGCATACTGCTGATACCACTTTGACCGGGGCGAGAATGTCTGACGACCGAACTCGGCTCGAATGACAAACATCTCCCCGACCAGGCTGTCGCACGGCCTGGGATCTCCCGTAGAGTTATAGGTCGAGACCACGTCATTGGCACGAGAAACATAGCCGTCGAGCATGTTGTACTTGGTCACAAGCCAACTGTGAATGCTCTCTTCCTCAGCAGCGGAAAGGCCACCGGAGTTTGCATCGTTGTCAGTGTTGCCGCCCGTCGAGCCGCCGTTTCCAGACCCTCCGGTAGAGGAACCCGCCCCAGAGCCGCCGCCCGAACTCGATGAATCCGAGCCGGAGCCAGAAGTATCCGAGCTACCGGGCTTTCCGGACTGCTGGGCGTCCTGCTCCTTTTGCTGCTCGACCTTATTCACCGTTGCCGCCACGCTATTGTTGGACAACCGATCGATGATCTTGGTGTTGGTGAGCACGATGGTTTTGCCATTGGCAAGCGTGACTTCGTTGTCCGGGGCCTCGGCGCCGTCCGCATCGTCGGTGCCAAACACAATATGCGCGACCACACTTGCCCAAGCATATCCAGTCGTGGTACCCAGGTCACTTTTGACCTCATGCCCCACGCGCGGTTCGCGTGCGGCATGCGCCTGCATCATGGACGGCACGGTCATGCCATAGGCAGAAACGCCAGCTATGACCAGCACCAGCGAGCACGATAGCAGTGCGTACGCCCGCGGCGCCAAGCCCAGTCGGCGTCGCATGCGCACCGCGGCGCCGCGCTTTGTCTGAGTGCCACCGGGCCGCATGCGTTCTCCTCCAAGAAAAACACGCCGCTCAGAAGCGGCGCATTCATTCAAATCCATATTTGAGTGTATCAGCGAACCCAAAAGGTTGCGCAACGAATGGGCAAATTAAGGATGCGAGCGGAAGCATCCATGCGATAAGCGGATACGAAGCATCTTTGTTGCACAACAAACTCACAGTCGCACGGGGAAATTATGACTACCCCGTGCGTCGCGAGGAAAACATACGGCAGGAGCAGGCTCGCCACCTAAATCGCGCGACGGGCCTCAATGGCGCGGCCAAGCGTAAGCTCGTCGGCATACTCCAGGTCGCCGCCCACGGGCAGGCCGCTCGCCAGACGCGACACCTCGACGCCCAGCGGCTTGATAGTGCGGGCCAGGTAGCTCGCCGTGGTCTCGCCCTCGATGTTGGGGTTGGTGGCGATGATGACCTCATGGATATCCTCGTGGCCCAGACGCGCCAGCAGCTCGCGGATGTGCAACTGCTCGGGACCAATCTTGTCCATGGGACTGATCACGCCGCCCAATACGTGGTAGAGACCGTGGTAGCTGCCCGTGCGCTCGATCGCCTGGACGTCGCGCGGCTCGCCCACCACGCAAATGCGAGTGGTATCGCGCATCGGGTCCTGGCAGATGGAGCACTCGTCGGCCGTGGCGTAGTTAAAGCAGCGGCTGCAAAAGTGGACCTCCTGTTTGACCTCCAGGATGGCCTCGGCCAGGCGGCGGGACTCCTCGGCATCGGCCTCGAGCAGGTAATAGGCGATGCGCTGGGCCGACTTGGGACCAATGCCCGGCAGACGGCCCAGCTCATCGAGCAGTTTTTGCAGACTGTGATTCGCACTCATATATATGTGTGTCTTAGAACGGCATGCCCGGGATGTTGAGGCCGCCGGTGATGGCGCCCATCTGCTTGTTGGCGAGCTCGTTGACGCCGCGGACGGCCTCGTTGACGGCAGCCATGATCATATCCTGCAGCATATCGACGTCCTCGGGATCGAGGGCATCGGGATCGATGGTGAGGTTGACGAGCTCCATCTCGCCGTTAACGGTCACCTTGACCATGCCGCCGCCGGCAGAGGCGTCGACGGTCTGGGACTTGAGGTTCTCCTGCGCGGCGGCAAGCTGCTCCTGCATCTTGCGGGCCTGCTTCATCATCTGCTGCATGTTCATACCGGCCATGATGGCTCCTTTACGTGCGGCCGCACGCCGAGCTGCAAGGGCAGCCGGAGCACGGCAGGACTTTCAAACTTAAAAATCGTACCACGGCGCGCGGCCAGCGAGCGGGGCGGTCACGCTACCTCAGTCGATATACATGTCCTGGAGTGCAAGCCGCACCCAAAAATTATGCAAAGTTGAATAATTCGCATCTGCATAATATTGAAAGCTAAATCTTGTAGAGCCGGAATCCGACATTTTATGCATCCAGCTAGATAACAAAATGCCGAACCGCTGCTCGAGGCGGCGCTCATGATGGCAGGGTATAATTTGATTGTCACAGACAGCAACTTGGAGGTGCCCCCATGAATGCCCCCGACGCGCTCCAAAACATCCGCTCAAAACACCCCGTTGCATATGTGGTTCTCTATCTCTTTGTCGGCTGGGCATTACTGGTTGTCATCACCCATGCTATAGCCTTTGGAGCAGAACTGCTGGTAGCCAGCTCGGATAAGCCCGTTGTCAAATGGGAGGCGACCGACGAGTGCGTCGACGGAACCCGAACCGTTTACTACAACAGCCCGTCCCTCTACCAAGAGTTCAAGGTCGAGATTAATAACTCCAAGATTGTCGATGCCGAGCTAGGCGACTATTCGACAATCGGAGCAACCGTCGACGCCGAGCAAGTCGAGCACACAGACAGCCATGCGACGTATCGTATCGACCTCAACATCCTAGGCCGGCCGTCGCGCACCTGTTTGCTCGAATGCGATATACGCGGCACCACACTACACATGTCCGAAATACAAATGCGCCCGGGCAAGGGGTTCTCTTCTTGAGCAGTATACCCGCCCGTACAGCTACTCCACCGGCTTGAAGATGGTGGCCTGGCCGAAGACGCTGCGGATGAGGTCTTTGGCCTCGTCCTCGGTCTGCGGGATGCTCGGGGCTGCGCCCTGGTGGCCGAAGGGGCTGCCGGCGCCGGGGTTGGACTCCCAGGGAGCTGCAGGAGCGTCCTCCTCTTTGGGGGCAGCTACAGCGGACTTGGGCGCGGGCGTCGCACCCGGCACGTCGAACGGAGGAAAATCGTCCCCGCTCGCATCGCCGGCAAAGCCGCCGACCATGGCGTCGTCGTAGGGCACCTGCTCGGATTCCCACGGCGCGGACTGCGCGACAGGCTGAGCCTTGGGGGCAGCCGAGCGCTCGGGCGCACGGGGTGCGGGCTCGGTCGGGAGCTTACCCGTGGCAGGAGCGCCGGCAGGGTTGTCGGAGCGTAGCCAGGGGGCTTTGCCCAGGTCAGACGACTTGGGCGCGGGCGAGGCGGGCTTGGGCGCTGGTGTCGGAGCAGCCGGTTTGGGCGCCGCGGGCTTAGGCGCCGACGGGGTCGATGCCGCTACCGGCGCCGTTTGCTGCTGCGGCGCGCTGGCGCTCGAGGATACAGGGGCCGCCGAGGACACGGGTTGCGGGTCCGCAGATGCCGCAGCCCGTGCAGATGGAGAATGCTCCTCATGTTGAGGAGCCGGCGTGCCACCCCCATCCAAGACATAGTCGACGGTACGACGACCGAAGACTGCGCAGACCGTCGGCAGGACCACCGATTGCGTGTCAGCGCGGCCGAGCATCTTGATGGCAAAGGTCGAGCCCGCAGGGAACGAGACGGTGAGCTTGGAGCCGTCGTCGGCCGTGGCGCGGGCGTTGAGCAAAAGCCCTGCGTAGGAAGCCTGACGCGCCTTGACACGCTCGACAACCTCGGCCCATTTGCGCTGGAGCTCGCCGGCATCCTCGACCGCGGGGGTCTCGGCAGCACCGGCGGCGGCAACCTGGGCGGCATTGTTGGACTGGGACTTAGATGCCGGAGCGGTGACAGGCGCGGGGGCCGCAACGGGCTGAGACGTCGGAGCCGGCGCAGGCTGAGGTGCAGGCGCTGCAGGCTTGGAAACTGACACGGACGCAGAACGGGGCGCAGGCTGGGCAGCCGGAACAGCAGCACCACGGTCCCAAGGCATACCGCCCTGGCGCGCGGACGTAGCAGCGGGGGCAGCGGATGCCGCCGGAGCGGCAGCACGGGCGCCCGAAATTAGCGTCGGCTGTTGGGCAGCAGCGGGTACGGATGCTGCAGGCGCGGCGGCCTGAGCAGCAGCCACGCTCGCCGGCACGGCGCCGTTGGCAACCATGGCCTCCAGGCGTGCCACGCGCTCGGCCAATGCCTCAATCGTTAAATCGGCCTCGGGACGTGCCAGGCGCGTGCAGGCGATCTCGAGCACCAGGCGCACGTCGCTCGCGCCCCTCATCTCCAGTGCGGCATCGTCGAGCACCGTCAGCACACGGGCCAGGCGGTCGGCAGGATGCTCGCCAAAGGCAGCGGCCTCGGCAGCAAGCGCCTCGGCCTGCTCAGCACCGCCCTCAAACAACTCGGCACGGGCACCGGCAACGCAGGCAACATACACGTCGCGCACGTGCGCCACCAGGTCGCGCGTCAGCTCCAGCAGGTCGTTTCCTTCCTCGACCTGCGCACGGATCAGTCCATATAGCTCGGCGACATCACGCTCGGCGATGGCGCGGGCAAACTCGCCCAGGATCTGGTCCGAAACCTCGCCCAAAAGCGAGCGGGCGTCGTCCGCATGCACAGAACCGTTGCCAAAGACGCTCAGTTGCTCCAGCGTGGACAACGCGTCGCGCATGCCGCCCTTGGCATGGCGCGCCACGATAGCCAGCGCCTCGTCGTCGTAATCAAAGCCCTCCTGCTCGCACACGTATGCCAGGCGATGCTCAATATCCTCGTTGCCGATACGATGGAAATCGAAACGCTGGCAGCGCGAGAGGATGGTCTCCAGAATCTTTTGCGGGTCGGTGGTGCACAGCACAAAGATCACGTGTGCCGGCGGCTCCTCAAGCGTCTTGAGCAGCGCGTTGAACGCCGCCGTCGTGAGCATGTGGACCTCGTCGATGATATAGATCTTGTACTTGCCGCGCACCGGGGCAAAGTTGACGGAGTTGATGATCTCCTCGCGCACGTTGTCCACGCCGGTACGGCTTGCGGCATCGAGCTCGTAGACATCCGGGTGGTTGCCCTCGGCAATGAGCTCGCACTCCTCGCAAGTACCGTCGGGCATGCAGCCGCTTGCACCCTCGGTGCGCGCCGCCTCGGCATTGCGGCACAGCAGCGCCTTGGCCAGAATGCGCGCCATGGTGGTCTTGCCCGTGCCGCGCGGTCCGCAGAACAGGTAGGCGTGGGACAGGCGTCCCTCGGTGATGGCGTGCTCGAGCGTCGAGACGATATGCTGCTGGCCCACCACGGAGTCGAAGGTGAGCGGGCGATACTTTCGGTACAACGATTCCATGGGTGCTCCCCCGGGTATACTGAGTCTTGTTGCCGCGACGGCCATGCGGTCGCACGGCATACTGCATTCATAATAACCCGTACGGCGAGCCCGCCGCGATAGGAGTCCAAAGAGCATGGCAGACGCAGAGAGCAACCTCGTTCCCTCCGAAGCAGCCGACCAGGTCGAGGTCGCGCTCGAGAAGCAGGCCGCAGCCGACGACGGTATCCTGTACCTCAACGAGTACCAGTACGAAAACGACCTGGTCACCGACTTCGCCCGCCTGGTCGCCTCGCCCAGGCGTCGCGGCTCGCTGTATGTCGCCGCGGCAATTGCCGCGCTCATCGGCATCGGCATGTTGGTGGCCGGCGGCAACTGGATCAAGTTTGGCGTCGTGCTGATCGTATTCGGCGCCTTTTTGGCCTGGTGGAGCAAGAACCTGCACCACACCCTCGCCCGCGACTTTATCGACGCCGTCGAGGCCGACGAGTCCATGGGCGGCCGCTATCGCCGCGTCGCCGCCAACGAGGACGGCCTGATGGTTTGGGGCAAGAGCGGCAAGTCGCAGTTCTTCCCGTTTGAGAAGCTCGACCACGTACTCGACGGCGAGCGCATCTTTGTGGCCATGTTCGCCGACCAGGGCGTGACGATCCCTAAGGACACCTTCGTCCGCGGCGATGCCGAGCAGTTTGGTCCCTTCCTCAAGGCGCGCATCAACAAAAAACTCCGCATCGAGACCAAGAAGAAGAAAATGAAGGCCGAGAAGGCTGCCGCCGAGGCCAAACAGGGCGACCAACCCAAAAAGCACGCTCCC
This sequence comes from Collinsella aerofaciens, assembly GCF_028206795.1. Lineage (GTDB taxonomy): Bacteria > Actinomycetota > Coriobacteriia > Coriobacteriales > Coriobacteriaceae > Collinsella > Collinsella aerofaciens_AX. Next base: position 35,689 of record NZ_JAQLFJ010000003.1, read on the forward strand.
AAGCAGCGTAAGCAGAAGAGGAACAAGAAGAAACGGTGAGGCCGAGCGCCACTGCGAAGGGAGCCTCATCCCGCTTCAGCGTAGGATGAGGCTCTCCCAACAGGACCTTCGAGTTACTTCACTTCAAACCTTAAGAGCCTTCTCTCTGGCAGATCGGTCATCTTCATCGTATAAGTCCCAGGAAAAGCCTTCTCAAAACGGACGGTCTCGTAACCTTCGAAATAGTCGTTGGTGTTTTGCATCATGAATGGGACGAGCAACTCGTTCTCCGCCCCAACCTGTACAGCAAACGCAGCAGAACCGCCCAGAGCCGGCATTGCCTGCGTTATCAGATCGGTATTGACCACAAAGTCATAGTTTGGCGCAGACTCCGGCACCAAATGCCAAACATACGTTTTGATTCCGCCTTCGATATTGTCTTTATTCCTGACACGCATCTTTACGGCGATAACACACGTGATGTCGGCGTCCTTCAATTTCGTTTTCGTATCCACGATGCCATATTTTGAATAATCATCATGCGCACGCTTGAGATACTCGCGCGGCGTGAGCAGCTCTGCCCCGTCTATGCAAAACGAATACCCGTCAGTCGCCACATCCTTCGAACCCAGAAACGCCCCATCCATCGAGAGCCATTCGCCCTCCGCATAATATTTCTCAGGAATGACCGTCCGGTTCCCGTTAACGACGCTCACCCTCATGCCCGCAAGGCCGGTAGCAGCACAGCCGAAAAGAGCAAGCACCGCCCTTCTTGTCCACAGGGTTTTCTTCATCGCGCTCACGACCTTTCCCGAGCTTTCACAACGGCACCGTCGCGCATGCAGTAAACCCGATCGGCCAGCTCCTCGAGCACCTCTCCGTCATGGCTGGACAGAATAACCTCGCGACCCGTTGAGGCCGCCATCGCCACAACGCGCTTGAGCATTTCAACGCCCGCTTCGTCGAGGGCATTTGTTGGCTCATCGAGAACAAGTAGCTTCGGCTTTTCCATAATTGCCGCAGCTATCCCCAGACGTTGCTTCATCCCAAGCGAATATGCTCGGAACTTCTTTTTTTCGTCTGCATCGAGCCCCACGAGCCGCAGGGCAGAGCGAATGTCCTCGGGAGTGGCAACGCCCTTGATCTGAGCGATGAGCTCCAGATTGTCGTAGCCAGACAGATATCCCAAAAAGGAAGGCGCCTCGATCAACATCCCCAGACTCGGCGGGAACGAGATGTCCGCCCCAAGCCTTTGGCCATCGATAGAGATTTCGCCTTCGGTAGGCTTGATCAATCCGCAGACCGCTCGCATAAGCATGGTCTTACCCGAACCGTTTATCCCCTGAAGCCCAACCACAGTCCCAGGGTCAACCTCGATGGACACGTTGCGCAGAACATCGTTTTTGCCCATGCGCTTCGATACGCCCCTAACGATCACGCTCATATCTTGTCCCCCTTTTCTATAAGGTCGGCCCTTCGAAACCACAGTCCACCCAACGACAGGCATAACGACATAATCACAATTGAAAACAAGACGCTCGAGCCCGTCGCGATTCCCTCTTTGACAATTCCGCCCCAGCGCAACAGCATTAGGGCGTTGCCTAACAGCACCCAATGCCGCGCAAATGCCGAACAGATCAGGTAGCTCATTAAAACCACAAACGAGACCGACGGCCCAAGTACAAAGCCAATCACTGCCTGCGCAAACGCAAGCGCCTCGAAAGCAAAAAAGAGACCTGTGAAAAACGGCAGCGCATCCGCCTCGCCAGCTTTGAGAAACCACGGCGCCAAATTAGCCAGCTGAAGCGACTCGCCATGGACGACCGCGCTGAACGAGGCGCTCACCATCAAGCTCCAAATCACAACAGAGCAAACCATCACGAGCAGCGAAAATGCCGTTACCGCCGCCACCAAGATAAAACGCGAGACCCACCAAAGGGTTCTTGACCGGCATCGAACAAGCGCTTGCAAACCAAACCCGTGCAACGATTCGGTCGGATAATCGAGTGTTGTATAGAGAATAAGCAGAATGACAAATAGCCATCCTAACGGAGGCACAAACATGAGCCCGGGCCTAGGCTCAAACGGAGCGGATCCGGCAAACACGAGCGCGAGATTATCCGCAAACCCCAAGGCATTCGTCCGAACCCCATACACAGAAGACAAGCCGTAGGCGTACACCAAGTTCGCAACGGTCACTGCCGCAATCGCAATAAAAGTAATGATGTTCTTCTTCAAAACGGTCCTCAGGTCCGCGGCGACCAGCCTAAACAGCATCAGACCACCTCACGCCTTTTTAAGAATCTCGCGGAAATCAAAGAAAAGACGAACAGCAAAATGATTTCCGCAAACCCTGCTCGAATATCGGGCCAGTTATTTAGTGATTCCGACCTGATGCTGTTAAGAATGTTGCAGTTAAAGCCGACGCACGAAAGGACGCTAAAAATCCAGTCGTTAACAAAATGCCATGCAACCATAATCAGATATGGAAAGACCATCGCCTTGATTCTGCTGCGAAACACAACCGACAGACCGGTCACGGCCATGGATAGAACCCCCAGCGTCACCGCATCGAACAGTGTATAAACCAACACGTATAACAGAGGCCGGGAATAAAACAGGCCAGAAAAATAGCTATGCAGATAGAGCCCGACGTAAGTCGATTCGTCGACCCGGGGGAGATACGCGGGAAACAGCATGGAGACAATCAGGAAGTTCACGAGTAGCGGAATAGCCGTGACCGCAAACGCAGAGAGAAAAGCAGACAGCATCTTCACGTTCACGTATGCATTTCTAGAAACACGTGTGCAGATCTGCGCCTCGTAACCGCTCAAACGCTCGGACAGGCATGACCACGACCCGGCCAGCATGGCAAGCAACGGCAGCGCATAGAAAAACACTGATGCCGATAGCGGTGCATTTGCACTCACAACGATCCAGTTACCAAAGCTACTTTCACGCGTTTGGCCGAGGTATGCCTGGACTTGCAAACCAACGCCATAGCCAAGCGATAACAGCTGCTTGCGCTCAGTCTCGAGCGTCCACCATGCCTCAATGGCAGCCGCCATCGAAATTGCAGTTGCAACCATAAGGGTCAACGCAAATATAGGATTGCCAAATATCTTGGACAACTCGTGCCGCATTAGATTTCTATTCAAGCGACATCACCCTCCCTTCGGCCGGGCCGAGCAGCAACACTCGGCCCGGCCCTAATCACAACAAGAAGCTGCGGATTGGCTAGGAGGGAAGTTTGTTAAAATGGCCAAAGCAATCGGGGCTCCACTTTCCATAGACCGTGCCGTATCCGGACTCGGCCCATGCAGTCAGACGAGCATAGCTGCGTTTATTCTCACGGACGAGGTTGTATATCTCCCATTCACGCTCATGGTTGGAGCGATACACGCCCTGCGTGCAATTCATGTTGCCCGTTCCTCTATTGTCATAGGCACCGTCCACGTACAAACGTAACGGCTTTCCCGAATAGCCCATAATCCAAATGTAAACTGAAGATGAGTCGTGCTTCGAGCGATAGCCAGTTGCGCTCGTGCCAGAACATTGAAAAGCGAAATCTGTATCCTTGTTGTTCTTGCATGTGGCAATTCCGGCATCCGCGCTCTGCGAAATGCTAGAAACCTGGGAAGTGTCAAACTCCTCTTGAGCAAATGATGCGGCAGGTGCACCCATCGACAAGCCCGCAACAATCGCCAAGCCGACTCCGATTCGAGCAATAGCGCTCCTTGGCTTAATCATGGCCTTCTCCAATCAAAAGCGGTTAACAATGCGTCGACGCACGGCAACCTTTGCATGAATGGAGAAAGATGTCTGTAAACACCCGCTATTGAGTCGACCACTCAGGCGTTTACACGTTATCTACCTGCGATAACAATGAAATAAGCTCCGCTTTGTTCTTGATCCTCAACTGGCGGTAAGAAGCAGACCGCAGTGCTTGCACCGTAGATGCAGCGTAACCGACATCCTCCGCAATGGTCTTTGTCGTTGCGCCCTCTGCCGTCATCAGCAAAATTTGCGACTGAACATCGGAAAGGGAGCGCGATGTAAGCAAAGCCAGCTGGCGCACGCGAGCCGTTTCGGTGAACCCATTCGCACGGTACTCCAAGACGGCCCTCTCGTTCTCAACCGAGTGGGCGAGCGCGATGTGCGTGACGAACATGGGCACAGACCAGCAGACGACCACCGTTGCCACGACGACATTGACAGCCGAACTATGCCCCAACAGCGACGCAAGGAACAACGGCTCGAAAACCATCAGATCCTGCGCCATATTGAACAAGACAGCCCAGCAAGGAGCCGCCGCCCCAAAGCAAAGCATCCATACCCCAAGCATTTTGCGCTGCGGAAAGCTTCGCAGCACTATATATGTGAGCAGCATCCCCGTCAGTACCGCAAGTCCATGGATTCGACCCCTAGTAGTTGCATAGATTAAAGCGGCCACACCTATCGAAACTAATGGCGCGATAGCCCGAGTATGGGCATGAACCTTAAACGGGCACAGCTTAACGGCGAGCGAAGCCATAGACGCTATGCCGCAAAACAGGACCGGCGCAGCCATCAACGGATCGCGTATGCACCTCCATGCCGCGATATAGACAAAAGACCATTCCACGGCAGACAGTATCGCCCACACACACGGGCTTCCGAGCCCGATCGCCCCATCCGCTCCATCCAGATCGTCCCCGCGCTTTGGTTTTCCACCCGCGCTGCACAGCGACAGAAGCAGCCCGAGACCCAATGTATAGCTTGCAAGAGAAAAGGCGATTGCATGCGTAACGCCGGAACTCCAATCGCTATCCGCCATTACCAAGGGACCCGCCGCAAGGAGGATGAAAAATGATGTGAGCAGGTATCGAAACAGCCGGCGCGTCCGAGCTGATACCAGCAGATCGTCAGCATGCCGCTGCAGCGGCTCAGGCCCTACAGCATCACCCTCACCTGCAAACAACGCCACGAGCTCGCCTGAACCCGCAACCGACGCCTTCCCGTATGCTCGGTGAAGCGTTGTTCGCACCGTCGATGGCTTCGTACCCGTCTCCCTGGCAATTTCCGCCGGCGTTTTCCCTTTGAGCAGCAGTCGAACAAACTGCTCTTCTCGAGGCGACAGGGCAGGGGAAAACACCCCCGCATCGAATGGGTCGGACGTGCGAGGGGTATCCGAATTGTTGTCCCGTTTCTCCCTTAGCAATGTGTATACGAAGGCGGCAACAGCAATAGCGGACCCCGTCGACAGTGATGCAATGACCGTGGCATCGCTTGCAAAGTATGCCTCCTCGACAGCCGGAACAAGGCCAATGGGAACTGCTACGAGCACAGAACGGGCAAACACGTCGCCCTGCCCCCGACCAAAGGCGCGGGGACAGCAAAGCAGCGGGGCCACAGCCAACATGAGATAGACCAGAGGAATTAAAAGCATAAGGCCAATTGATGCGGCCATTACAGGGGACATCCCCCATGGCTCGGGAACGACTCTCCATGAAACTCGACAGCAAAACAGCAGGCAAGACAGGACAACTACTGTTTCTGCAAAAAGTGCGCTCTGCGGTCGGCGGGTCCCCCTTTCGCCGTCCCGCGCCGCCCCCCGTATCAAAGGAGAGCCCGCCGTATTCCAAATTACATATGAGAGGAGCAACGACCCAGTAAAGCACGAGGCGCATGAAACGCCGCGCAACAGCCAGATAGGCGCAAACACGAATGGAATAGAATCTCCGCGAGCATAGAAGGCCAAGTCGGCCCATTCGGGAACCGTAGCAATAACACCAAGGAAAACACCGATAGCACCGAGATGCTTCGGCCGTCTTATTTCTCTCCCCTTGCGGAGCGCAACACCATGACCAAACGCCGCGAGGCATGCACCAAGGATAACGAGCCAGGTCATCGCACCTGATGCCAGGCCGATTGAAGATGAAAACCGGTGATAAGGGGTGACCGCCATTACGATAAGCGCAACGGCACAGGCAGATGTAGCAGAACGGCGGGAAAAGAGCATATGGCCTCCATAGCGTGTCATTATATCGCTCGGGCTGCTCATTTATCTCCGCGCCTGCACCAGCCAGCATCAACGATTCAGGCGAACTCCAATCCGAGCCAGATCACGGTCCAGCTTTTGTCCGCAGTCCCCGCATCAAAGCGGGATGCGCTTTCCTTTTGAGTATCGATCCGGAAACTGCATCCCGTTCTAGGCCAATATTCTGGGATGCAGTTTCCGCAGCCTACCCCATTCGGAAAACGCATCCCGCAATTTGGACGAAAACTGGGGCGCGCTTTCCGGATGGGTCGAGACGAAGGCCGAGTCAGGCAGGCCACCTCGCCCCGCTACCTTCACCATGCGCCCGAGCGTGCTAAACTAGCAGCATCTATGCCACCGCGAACGGCTTGGCTCCGCGCCTGCCGCTCGCAAACGAACTTTAAACGCACGAGGGTTGGCCATGCCGCTTTTCTCGCAACATACCGCCCGGTTCTCGCCGGACGTTCCCTTGGAGGGCACCAGCTCTCGCGAGCTGCTCAAGCGGTTCCAGCCGCTCGAGACGCTCGCGACCGGCGGTTTTGGCTCCATCGAGATTTGCCGCGACACGCACCTGCGCCGTCGCGTCGCCATTAAGCGCATCCCCCTTATCAACGGCGCCGGCATGCCCGCCAGCGACATCATGGATGTCCTGCGCGAGGCACACACCGCCGCCATGCTTCAACATCCCAATATCGTGCAGGTTATCGACTTTACGCACGACACCGCCTATGCCTACCTGGTCATGGAGTATGTCGACGGCATGTCCCTAGCCGAGTTTTTGCATCGCGTGGACGGCCATTCGCTCACCTTTGACGAGGCCGCGGCAATTGCCGACGCGCTGGGCCAGGCGCTCACCTTCGCCCATAGCAACGGCGTGCTCCATCTGGATATTAAGCCCGCCAACGTGCTCATCGACCACTCGGGCAATGTAAAGCTCACCGACTTTGGCATGGCGCGGCTGTCGTCTGCCGGCGGCTTTGGCGGCTCGCGCGGCGGCACCATCGGCTACATGCCGCCCGAGCAGCTCGATATCGAGACCGGTACAGTCGACGAGCGCGCCGATGTCTTTGCCCTCGCCTGTGTGATCTACGAGGGCCTGTGCGGCAACGCTCCCTTTATGGCCGCCACGCCCGGCGACTCGCTCGACCGCATCATCGGCGGTACCACCTACCCCAGCGAGCTCATCCCGCACTTTCCCCCGGGAGCCGAGGCTGCACTCATGAGCGCCCTCTCCCCCATGCCGCAAGACCGCCCCAACAGCATCGAGGCATTTTGCGACCAGCTGCTCGCCGGCTTGGGTAGCGTGCGCGAGGGCCGTCGCAGCCTGGAGCAGATGGTGGGCGAGCTGTCGGACGACGAGCGCGCGGCAGACGATATCGAATCGTTACCCTATGAGGACGACACCATCGAGGTCGACCCCGCACTCGGCTGGGCCGGCACGCGCTGGAGCCACGCGCGCGATTACACCATGCGCGCCATCTCGGCGCTAACGTGTAGCGCCTTTAGTTTTTTGATCATGCAGACGGCTGGCGTCGCGGCGCTTCCCGGACTTATTGCCGCGGCCATCGCGATTGGGGCGGCCGCCGGCCTGGCCCCGCAGATTGGCTCGGCCATCTCGGCCGTGGGCTTTTTGGTACTTATGGCCAACGCCACCATGCAGACGCAGGGCATCCTGTCGATGCTGCCCGTCGCGGTGCTCTTTGCCGCTGCCATGTCCGGTTGGTGGATCGCCTGGGGCCGCACCGAGGCCGCCGCGAGCGCCGCGCTCACCTGCGCGGTGGCACTTGGCTGTCTAACGGGCGACGTCCTCCTTGCCGCCGGGGTCGCCGCCGGCATCGCTGCCTTTTGGCTCGGCCCGGCAAGCGCCGCGGCCGCCACGGGGATGGGCGCACTTTTTGGCCGCCTGGCTACGGTTGCGCTTTCCGCCGGAGGCGTACTGGGGCTCGGCGATGTTGCCGCGGCACTGGGAGACATGCTCTTCTGGGCTGCCGTCGTGCTCGTCGCGGCGACAGCTGCACTGACATCTCTGCTGCTCAACGCCCATGCCAAGCGTGCCGAGCAGGGCTCGAACCTGGCTGCAATCGCTGCCATCGCCGGCTGCGGAATAGGCACCGCGGCGTCGCTCTGTCTTGCACACCATATGGAAATTGCCAGCCTTGCGGGCGCGGTCGTCGTCAAGGCGGCGGTTGCGGGAACCCTATCCTCTATAATCGTTGGGATATGCCTATATTTGCTCGGATACCAAAGAACCTATACGGAGAGTGATCTTTCGTGAACTTCCTGAACATCTTCGAGGACCACGTGGCCGGCATCTTCGGTGCCACCCGTGCCCCGTTCTCCTTTAAGAAGCTTGCCAAGCAGGCCGCTCGCGACATGGAGGATCAGACTCTGGTGATCAACGGCGTCAACACCGCGCCGGCACTCTATACCATCCTGATCGCCGCCGACGACGATCCCATGCTCGCCCCGTTCTACCCCGAGCTTTCACGCGAGGTCCGCGAGTTTGTGAAGGCGCAGGCCGAAAAGCGCCGCTATGTCTTTGTCGGAGAGCCCCTCGTGCGCTTTATGATCGATCCGCAGCTGCGCGCCGGCAAGTTCTCGGTCTTTGCCGAGAACGTCGATGCCCCCACGCTCGGCCGCCTGTACGAAGAAGAGCGCGCCTATCAAAACGGCCTGGGCCAGAACAACTCCGCGGCAAGCCGTGCCGCCAGCGCCCCGCGCGCCGGCCAGCAGCAGTTTGCTGCCCCGCAGCAGCAGCGCCCCGCCGCCATGCCCCAGCAGCAGCCGACGCCTCGCGCCGCCGCTCCCGACCCGCTTGCCGTGGCAGATCCCTTCGCGCCTAGCGTCCCCGACCCCGCCGCCGCACCCATCCCGGTGCCGCAGACCGTCTCGCGCGACGCGCTTGCCGGCATGGGCGGAGCCGCCGCGACCGGTGCCGCCGTGGGCCTAGGCGCCGCAGCCGGCATCGCCTCCAACATGGCGAGCACTCGCGCCCCGCAGCGCCCGCTCGCCCAGCTCGTCGACGTCGTGAGCGGCGAGAGCCATAGCATCACCTCCGCACAGGTGACCATCGGTCGCGAGCGCTCAGTTTCCGACATTGCCCTGCGCGACCCCAACGTGTCGCGCCGCCACGCCCAGCTCACCTTTACGGGCTCGGATTGGTCGATTGAGGACCTCAATTCCACCAACGGCACGCTCGTCAACAACCGCCGCATTACGCGCTGCCCGCTGCGCAACGGCGATCTGCTGACGTTTGGCCTGAGTACCTTTGAATTTAGGGGATAGTCGCTTATGAACATCGATATCGTCCTTTTTGCAGGCCGCATCGTCCTGGTCGCCCTGCTCTATATCTTCCTGTTCGCCGTCATGAAGACCGGCGTGGGACTTGTGCGCGGACAGCGCCGCGACTCGGCTATCTGGACGATCGATGTGGACAAGGGTCCGCGCGGCATCCGTGGCATCCACGTAGACATGCTCGGCCCCGTCATCGTCGGTCGCTCGCCATCTTCGGACATCTGCATCAACGAACCGTTCGTCTCGGCCTCGCATGCGCGCTTTTCGCTGCAGGGCCCGGCGCTCATCATCGAGGACCTCAACTCGCTTAACGGCACGCTCGTCAACGGCCGCCAGCTTGTTGAGCCCGCAACGCTACGCGAGGGCGACGAAGTCCAGATTGGCGATGTGGTCATGAAGGTGAACCGTCGATGATCGACGAGGAGAACAAGTCCGCAACTATGACCGAAGCACCGGCTGCCGCCGCAGCTGCGCCGGCCCACGCCGCTCCGGCGGGCTCCGCACCCGTGGAGCCCGAGGACACCGTGTTCTCCCTGCCTCTTTCGCATGTAACGCATGATATTTCGGATTTCGCCGATAACGAGGACGAAGAGGATACCGTAGCAGCGCCCATCGGCGCACATGCTGCGGAACAGCCCACAGCGCCCGAAGCAATCCCGGCGCCGGCTCACTTTGCAGAGCCCGTCGCCGCGGCAATCAACGAGAGCGCTGCGGTGTTTGCAGCACCCGAGCCCGCCGCGCCGGCGTTTCCCATAGCCCCGGCATCCGAGGTTGCGCCCGCGTCTACGCCGGCGCCCGAGGCGGGGCCATCCCCCGAGGACGGCCCCGCGCCCAAGACCCCGCAGCCTGCGCCCGCAAGCGAGTCCGATGCCGTAGCCGAGCCCGCCGCCCAGTCGCAAAGCACGCCCGCGCCGTCGCACTTTGCGACGCCCGAGCCTATAGACGTCAGCCCGCAAGACGACGAGTCGGCCGCCCGCATGTCCGAGGAGCCCGACTCCCCGGACACCGGCGATTCCGAATCAAACGTCGAGACCGACACCGTCTCTCCCGGTGACACCGCCGAGATCGACGTTGCCGCCGTTGAGGCCAAGCTCAAAGACCCCGGCTCGACCATGAGCTTTGAGCCCCTGACCGAGGAGCGCATCGAGACTGACTCGACCTATGATGCCGGCACCACCACACAACTCATGTGGGGCGCCCGCTCCGACGTTGGCTGCGTGCGCCCGCACAATGAGGATTCCTACCTGGTGCAGTCGCCGCTCTTTTGCGTATGCGACGGCATGGGCGGTCACGCCGCCGGCGAGGTAGCCTCTTCCATCGCCGTCGAGACTATTGCCAAGACGGCCCCGCAGTCCGCCGACGCAGCACGCCTGGCCGCAGCCGTCGAGGCAGCCAACGCCGCCGTAATCGAGGCGGCCATGAACGGCCTGGGTAAGCCCGGCATGGGCTGCACAGCCACCTGCGCCTATATCGAAAACGACACGCTCGCCATCGCCCACGTGGGTGACTCTCGCGCCTATCTGCTCCACGAGGGCACGCTCATCCGCGTGACCCGCGACCACTCCTACGTGGAGGAGCTCGTGGACGCCGGCGAGATCACGGCAGACGAGGCTCGCGTCCACCCCAACCGCTCGGTCATCACCCGCGCGCTGGGCTCGGACCCCGCCATGTATGCCGACCACTTCACTCTGCATATCGAGGAAGGCGACCGCCTGGTCCTGTGCTCCGACGGCCTCTCGAGCATGATTCCCGATAGCGATATCGAGAACATCGCCACGCAGTCCTCAACCGCGCAAATCTGCGTCGACAACCTAGTGGACGCGGCGCTTGCCGCCGGCGGCCACGACAACGTGACCGTAGTAGTCGTTGACCTGGTTGACGATGGCGTCATGCGCGAGGCGCAACGCGTGCGTCGCCGCAACGTTACTATCGCCGCCATCCTGGCCCTCGTCTTTGTGCTGGCAGCTGGCATCTGGGCCTACACGGGTGTCACCGGCTCGTACTACCTGGGTACCTACCAGGGCAATGTCGCCGTCTGGCGCGGCCTGCCCGGCAAGCCGCTCGGACTCAAGCTCCACTGGCTCGAAAGCGAAACCAGCATTAAGCTGTCCGACCTGCCCGAAGACACGCAAAACCGCCTCAAGGCGGGCATTCCGCAAACAAGTGTCGACGATGCGCAGGACACGATATCCAAGTACCGCCACCAGATCGACGAGGAGCAGACCCGCCAGGTGATCGACGCGCAAACGATTCGCGACAACACCAATCAGGGATCGACCTCCGAATCAGATTCCGAGAAAACCGCCGAACAGTCCGCCGAGGCCGAAGCCTCCGATAAGAATTAGAAAGGGAGTGCCGCTTATGAGTCGCCGCAACACCGAGCTGCTCTTGCTCATCGCCTCGGCGTTCCCCGTCATCCTGCTGTATGCGATGTACGTCCTCACCGCGGGCGCTGCCATCTCCTTTGAGACGCTCGCCGTACCGATCGGCCTCTTTGCCGCCTTTGCCGCGGCCCACATTGCCGTGCGCATCTTGGCGCCCGGTGCCGACCCCGCCATCCTGCCCATTGTCTTTGTGCTTTCGGGCATCGGCATCACGTTCGTGACGCGTCTCGCCCCCGCTCTCGCCATCTCACAGCTCATCATCCTGTTTGTCTCGGTGGCCCTGATGGTGGGAACGCTCGCACTGGTCAAAAACCTCGACGTGGTCATGCGCTACAAGTACACCTTTGGCATTATCGGCATCATCCTGCTGATGCTGCCCATCTTTATCGGCACCACGATCTCGGGCTCCAAGCTCTGGATTCGCATCGCGGGCTTTACCATCCAGCCCGGCGAGTTCGCCAAGGTCTTTATCGTGCTGTTCCTGGCCGGGTACCTGGCCGAGAACCGCGAGCTGCTCTCCATCTCCAACCGCAAGATCCTGGGCTTTAAGATCCCTCGCCTGCGACTGCTGCTGCCGCTGTTTGCCGTGTGGGGTGTGTGCCTGCTCGTCGTCGTCTTCGAACGCGATCTTGGTTCGGCCGTGCTGTTCTACACCATCTTCTTGCTGATGCTCTACGTTGCCACGGGGCGCTTTTCGTATGTCGTTATCGGCCTTGCGCTCTTAGCCGTCGGAGCCGTGGGCGCCTACAAGTTCCTATCGCACGTTCAGGTGCGTTTCCAGGTTTGGGTCGATCCGTTTAAGGACGCCCAGGGCCAGGGCTACCAGATCGTCCAGTCGCTCTTCTCGCTTGCCGATGGCGGTCTGGTCGGCGTTGGCATCGGCAACGGCATGGCCAACAACATCCCTGTCGTCGAGTCCGACTTTATCTTCTCGGCCATCGGCGAGGAGATGGGCCTTTTGGGCGGCGGCGCCGTGCTCATCCTGTTTATGCTCTTTGCCGTGCGTGGCCTCACCACGGCTGCCCGCGCTAAATCCGACCTCGCCGCCTTTAGCGCCACAGGCCTTACGGCCGCCATCAGCTTCCAGGCCTTTTTGATCGTTGGCGGCGTAACCCGCCTGATCCCGCTGACCGGCGTCACCCTGCCCTTTATGAGCCAGGGCGGCTCCTCGCTGCTGGCGAGCTTTATCATCGTCGCGCTCCTGCTGCGCGCCGGTGACGAAGCGACCGGACGCGAGGCCGAGCTTACCGGCACCGGCACCATGGCCGCCATCACCGATGATCAGGTCGCATCTGCCGCCGCCCCGTCGGGCACGCGCTTTGCCGCCGCGTCTTCCTACGGCAGCGGCAGCCATTCCGTCGGCTCGCGCATGCGCCGTCGCCTGCTCGACACGCCTGAATCCGGCGTGCTCGGCCGCGTCGCACTCGCCAACCGTCTAACCCGTGCGGTGCTCGCCTTTACGGCGCTGTTCGCCATCCTTATCGGCAACCTCACCTATGTCCAGGTCATCAAGGCCAAGGACTATCAGGATATGCCGACCAACAACCACACCATCGCCCGCTCCAAGTACATCCAGCGCGGCTCCATCATCACGTCCGACGGCGTGACGCTGGCCGAGTCGCTGCAGCAGGAGGACGGCACCTACGTACGCTCCTACCCCAACGGCAACCTGGCAGCGCACGTGGTTGGCTACGTGAGCCAGCAGTATGGCACCACTGCCATCGAGAGCGTCATGAACGACACGCTCACCGGCTCCAAGGATTACTCCAGCTGGAACAACGCCATCGCGTCGCTCGCGGGCCAGACCCAGCCGGGCAACACCGCCAAGCTCACCATCGACTCGCGTATCCAGACGGCGGCCGAGCAGGCGCTCAAGGGCTTTAAGGGTGCTGTAGTGGTCATCGACCCGCGTACCGGCGCGGTGCTCGCATGTGCCAGCTCGCCCACCTACGACAACACCAACATCGACGCCCTGCTGCAGGCGGGCGGCGGCGAGGACGGCTCCATGTACAATCGCGCTATGGACGCGCTGTACACGCCGGGCTCCACGTTTAAGGTCGTTACGCTTTCCGCGGCACTCGAGACCGGTACCGCCAGCCTTACCAGCACCTACCAGGCACCCGGCTCCATGGACATCGGCAACGCACCGGTCACCAACTCTGCCAACGAGAGCTACGGTACCATCAGCCTGCAGCAGGCCTTTGCCGTGTCCTCCAACGTCGTCTTTGGCCAGGTGGCAAACGAAGTTGGCGCAAACACGCTCGTGCAGTTTGCCAACGCCTTCGGCTACGGCCAAAAGCTCGGCCAGGACCTGACCTCCGCGGCCTCCATCATGGCCGACCCGTCGCTCATGACCGAATGGGAGACCGCCTGGGCCGGCGCCGGCCAGCCTGTCGGCATGGACCATACGCCCGGCCCGCAGACCACCGTCATGCAAAACGCCGTGATTGCCGCCGCCATCGCTAACAGTGGCGTGGTCATGGACCCGTACTTTGTAGCCCAGGTACTTGCCCCGGACGGAACTGTGGTCAAGACCACGCAGTCCCGCTCGCTGGGGCAGGCCGTCAGCTCCGCCACGGCCGACCAGGTCAAGCAGGCCATGCTTGCCGTCGTCCAGTCCGGCACCGGCACCGATGCCCAGATCCCCGGCGTCAAGGTCGCCGGCAAAACCGGCTCGGCCGAGACCGGCGGCACCAACGTCAACTCGATGTTCGTTGGCTTTGCACCTTACGATTCACCCACGGTCGCCATCTCGGTGGCCTTGGAGGATTTCGACAAGCATGACGTCCAGGCCGCCAAGATCGCCGGTATCGTCCTGACCGCGGCGCTTGCCGCACAGGGAGCGTGATGCCCATGATCGAATCGGACACCCGAGGCGCGCCGCGGCCGAAGAGTTAGCGGCAACGCGCCACACGGCCCCAGCGGCCACATCGTAGGTACTACACACATCGTTGAGCGAATAGTTATGTTAGGAGCAGGAATGGAACAGAGGGTCCTCGGGGGAAGATACCTCCTCAAGGATAAGGTGGGAACAGGCGGCATGGCGACCGTCTACCGTGCACAGGACCAGGTCCTCGACCGCACGGTAGCCGTCAAGATCATGCTGCCGCAGTATGCTGGCGACGCAACCTTCGCCGCACGCTTTAAGCAGGAGGCCCAGGCAGCAGCCGGTCTCTCCTCCCCCTATATCGTGGGCGTCTACGATTGGGGCAAGGACGGCGACACCTATTACATCGTCATGGAGTACTTGCGCGGCACCGACCTTAAGAGCGGCATCAAGAGCCACGGCGCCCTCGACCCCAAGAAGGTCGCCCAGATCGGCTCGCAGATCAGCTCCGCGCTTTCGGTCGCCCACAAGCACGAGATCATCCACCGCGACATTAAGCCGCAGAACATCATGGTGCTGCCCGACGGCAACATCAAGGTGATGGACTTTGGCATCGCGCGCGCCAAGAACAGCCACCTCACGCAAGACAACAACGTGCTGGGAACCGCCCACTACGTCAGCCCCGAGCAAACCCGTGGTCAGGACCTCGGCCCCACCTCGGATATCTACTCGCTGGGCGTCGTGATGTATGAATGCGCCACCGGCCGCGTTCCCTTTGACGGTGACGACGCCATCTCGGTCGCACTCAAGCAGGTCAACGAGTTGCCTATTCCGCCGAGCCAGATCAACTCCGGTGTCGACGCCGACCTTGAGCGCATCATCCTCAAGTGCATGGAGAAGGACCCGGCAAACCGCTTCCAGACCGCCGACGAGCTGCGTCAGGTGCTCAACAGCTACCTGTCGGGCCGTGCCGTCAACGTCTCGGAGCCCACGCGCATCATCGGCGCCCCCGGTGAGCTGGGCGCTACCAAGACCCGTGAGCTGTCTGACTCCACGCGCGCTATGGTTCGCCCCGTATCGGGCGTAAGCGGACAGACCAACCCCCGCAGCGCCGTCTCGGGTTCCACCGGTTCCTACGAGGTCGATCAGCCCAAGTCCAACAAGAACAAGATTATCGCCGCCGTAGTCGCCGCAATCGCCGTGGTTGGCGTTGTGGTGGCCTTCGCCACCGGGCTCTTTGGGGGCGAGCAGGTTACGGTGCCCGATGTGCTTAACAAGGACCAGCAGACCGCTATCGAGCTGATCAAGGAGGCCGGCCTTGAGGTCGGAACTGTCGACCAGAGCTATAACGACGATGTCGACGAGGGCAAGGTTGCCGAGCAGACCCCCAACGGCAACACTAAGAAGCCCAAGGGCTCCAAGGTGAACCTGGTGATCTCCAAGGGCCCCAAGCCCTCCGAGAAAGTTGAGGTTCCGCAGCTCGTCGGCCTGACCAAGGACCAGGCCGAGGCCGCGCTGGCAAGCGTGGGCCTGAAGGGCAACGCAACCGAGGAGGCCAACGAGGCCGACGAAGGCCAGGTCTTTGAGCAGGGCACTGATGCCGGCAAGGAAGTCGAGAAGGGCACGACCATCTCGTATAAGGTCTCCAGCGGTCCTGACACCACCTCCGTCCCCGATCTGACCGACATGACCGAGGCCCAGGCACGCAACGCCCTCGATATGGCAGGCTTTGGCGTCGACGTTAGCTACCAGGAGAACGACTCGGTTACCGAGGGCACCGTGATCAGCTGGAACCCCAGTGGCAAGCAGAAGCCCGGCGCCACGATTACCGTCGTCATTGCCAAGAAGTCCGGCAAGGCCAGTGTTCCGGGCAACCTGTACGGCAAGAGCATCTCCGCCGCCGTCACCGCGCTCAACAACGCCGGTTTCTATAACATCGGCTTCTGTGACCAGAACGGCAATCCCGTAAGCGGTAACGAGGATGCCACCGTTACGGGCGTCTCCCCCACCGGCAAGCAGTCCACCGACAGCACGATCACGCTAACAGTCACACTTTCTGGCTCGGGCTCTGACTCTGGCTCGGGCACGGGTGACGATTCCGGTACGAACAACTAGTCGCCACCCCACCGCTCATCACGGCTTTCGCCGCAAACATATTCGCTCACAGGCGCCCGCTTGCTCCCCCAGCAAGCGGGCGCCTCGTTTTTGACATGGCATGAACCAGAAGAGCCCGGCACCGTAGCGGTACCGGGCTCGATATTCCTCTGGTGCCCCCGGGCGGATTCGAAAACTCCCCCCGCGGGGAAATTGGTGACGCGGGTGTCGACGGCTCGAATCCTGCCCTTAGACCAGAAGAGCCCGGCACCGTAGCGGTACCGGGCTCGATATTCCTCTGGTGCCCCCGGGCGGATTCGAACCGTCGACACCCGCTTTAGGAGAGCGGTGCTCTATCCCCTGAGCTACGGAGGCATGTTGTACTAGTGTAGCAGATTTACTGCATCGCAATACGTCGCATGACTAGACTTCGAAGTTGCGGTGGAATAGTTCCTGTCTGAAGCATCTAAAGCCGTATTTAGGAACTATTTCACCGCAACTTATGAGGAGCTAGTTACCTTTGTGGAAGAGGTTTTTGATAACGGAGGGGATGCTCTTGGCGCCCTTGGCCGTCACATCGATAAAGTCGGGCGAACGCACGAGCTTATCCTCGTCGACGTACTTGCGGACAGCACGAAGCGTCTCTTTGTCGTCGCGCGTCGAAAACGTAAAGTGACCGTTGTCCTTGGTGAAGATGGCAAAACGCGTGATCTTCTTGGTGCCGCGTAAAACCTCGGCGGCAATATAGTCGACCTCGTCCCACGGGATTTGAATATAATCCTCGGGATTGCGCTCGTTATAGTACTCAAACGCCTTATTGCCCACCATCACGTTACCGTGGCTGGTAAGCCCCATCAGGCAGGTTGCCGGCGTTGCCAGATCGACCGTGCTGTTCTGAGATTGCGCCATACGCGCCTCGCCCTCCAATAAAAACAATCGGACCGCATCCAGTGTACCCACCGGGTGCGGTCCGTTTCAATGGCTCAAAAGCCCTTGCCTAGCAACTCTCGGTCTTAAGCCGAAGCGTGCTTACATGAAGCCGCAGACGCGACCGATGATGCCGACGGCGAAGAGAGCCAGGATGATGACGATCGGGCTGACCTTCTTCTTGAGGAGCTTGCAGACCAGCAGGGTCAGGCACACAGCGGCAAGGCCGGGGATGAGCTGATCGAGGTTAGCCTGAAGCGTGGTGACCTTAACCTGATCAAGGGCGGTAGCACCGATGGAGTTGTACATCGTCAGCGCTTCCTTGACGCCCTCGGAGCCGGAGGGCAGGCTAGCCCAGTCGATAAAGGCGCCAGCAGACTGCGTGACCTTGGAGACGACCGGGGTGAAGGAGATGGACACCCAGCGCTCGACCAGGGCGCCGATGATGAACATACCCAGGATGGAAGCACCCTCGGTGACCTTGCCCATCAGACCGCCGGAGAGGTCCTTGGCGATGGAGGAGCCGACCTTGTAGCCAAACTCCTGCGTGTACCACAGGAAAGCGTAACGGATGATGTTCCACGCAAAGAAGAACAGCAGCGGACCGGCGATGCTACCGGACAGGGCCATGGAAGCGCCCAGAGCGCCCAAAATCGGGCGAAGGGTGAACCAGAAGGCGGGGTCGCCGACGCCGGCGAGCGGGCCCATCATACCGACCTTGACGCCCTGGATGGCGACGTCGTCGATCGGAGCACCGTTGGCGCGCTCCTCCTCGAGAGCGAGGGTAACGCCAATGACGGGGGCGGAAACATAGGGGTGGGTGTTATAGAACTCCAGGTGGCGCTTAAGAGCGGCAATCTGGTCATCCTTGCTGGTGTAGAGCTTCTTGATCGCAGGGATCATTGCGAAGCACCAGCCGCCGTTCTGCATACGCTCGTAGTTCCACGAGCCCTGAAGGAACTGATGACGGAAGCAAACCTTCTTGCGGTCAGCCTTGGTGAGCTGAATCTTGTTCTCTGCCATATGTATCACTCCCCTCCTACTCGTAATCGTTCAGAATGTCGCCGAGCGGGTCACCGGAGCCACCGCCCATGCCGCCACCCTGCTTGGCCAGATCCTTAAGGCCAAGGTAGATGAGGGCAAGGGAGATGCCGATGAGGCCAAGGGCGATCAGCGTGAGCTGAGGGATGGCAGCAAGGACAAAGCCGAGGATGAAGAACGGCCAGGTCTCCTTGGTGGCCATCATGTTGATGACCATGGCGTAACCGACGGAAGCGACCATGCCGCCGCCGACAGCCATGCCGCCGGACAGCCAGTCGGGCATAGCGTTAAGCGCGTTGGTAACAGCCTCGGCCGGGATGATGCACAGAAGTACTGCCGGGATGGCGATACGAAGGCCCTGCATAAGGATGGCAATGTACTGCCAACGCTCGATGCCGGCGAAGTCGCCCTTCTCGGCGCAACCGTCCATGGCGTGAGCGATAGCGGTAGCCAGGGTACGGCAGATCATGGTCAGGAACAGACCAGCGACCGACAGCGGGACAGCGACGGCGATAGCGGCGGTAACGGCCTTCGACGGATCGGTAGCGCCGCCGTTGAGGGCGAGCACCATGATGATCGAAGAGGCGACCGAGGCCAGAGCGGCGTCAGGCGCGACGGCGGCGCCGACGTTAGCCCAGCCAAGGGCCATCATCTGGAGCGAACCGCCCAGGAGGATGCCCTCCTGAAGGTGACCGGTTACGAGACCGATAAGCGTGCATGCCACGAGCGGCTGATGGAACTGGAACTCATCCAGAATGCCTTCCATACCGGCAAGCAACGCGACAATCGCAACAAGCAGAATAGTGATTGCAGACATGTATCGGACCCTCCTTTACTATGCTTGAGCGGCCAGTTCGGCCTTAGCTTTCTTCAACATGGCGTCGAGATCCTCGGAGGAATCCGAAGGAACCTTGCGGACCTCGAACTTGACGCCCTTGGCCTTGAGGGCCTCGAGAGTCTTGACGTCGTCATCGCCCATAGCGACGGCGTTGGTGACGACGACCTTGCCCTTGGAGTGAGCCATGGAACCGATGTTGACTTCCTTGATGTCGACGCCGGCCTCGATGGCCTTGAGCAGATCCTGCGGGTTCTCGAAGAGCAGCATGGCCTTGGTGTCACCAAAACGCGTGTCCTTGACGACCTCGGCCATCTTCTTGATGGGCACGACGTTGGCATGGACTCCCGGAGGGGCAGCCTGCTCGATCATCGTCTTGCGAAGCTCGTCGTGAGCAACGCCGTCGGAAACCACGATGATGCGGTTGGGGTTAATCTGCTTGGTCCACGTGGTGGCCACCTGACCATGCAGCAGACGGGTGTCGATACGGACGTGGGCAATCTTGATGTGCCCGTCGCCAATGACCGTTCCCGGAGGGATGGCGCCTGCAGGAGCAGCAGCGGCCGCAGCCGGCTTCTTCTCCTCGGGCTCCAGAGACTCGGGCTTGACGCGCACGCCAGCCTTAGCCTCAGTCACGAGATGTTTTGCGATCGCATGTGCAGTGTTCTTTGCATCAAAGCGCTGCGAATATGCCTCGATGAGCATAGGCAGGTTGACACCGGTGACGATAGCCCAGGAATCGTGGCCCTCGATGAGCCCGCTGATCTGGTTGAACGGCGTGCCGCCCCACAGATCAACGAGGAAGAGCACCTGCTCCTGGTCCTCGAAGGAAGCGACTGCTTCCTCGACCTTGGCACGGAAATCGTCGGGGCCCATGCTCGGCTCGAGCGAGACCACGGCAACAGACGGCTGATCGCCAAAGACCATCGAGCCCGTCTGCTTGATTCCAGCTGCCAAGTCCCCGTGGCTAGCAAGAACAATACTTACCATCACATAACCTCCTTTTTGTCTACGTATTTCCTACACGACATGAAAGGAGTATACCTGTTTGGATTGTGGAATTATAGCTAAATCCGCAAAAGGTTGGATTATTTGTTTAAACGTCTAGGTTTGTTACAAGTTGATTACGTTACTGCTTTTTGACTCATTACACGACAAGGCGTCGCTCATCAAGCTATGTATTTTATAGATACAAGCAAGCTGTTCATTAATATCGATATTAAGCAAGTGCGAATGTGCTCGTACTGTCACTATTTTGTTTAAACAGACATGGCTTGACTATTTTCGTGACTTATGGTCTATGAAACCACTCAAAATAGTTGCGGTGGAATAGTTCTTGTTTAAGAGCCAGAAGGCTGGATTTAGGAACTATTTCACCGCAACTTATAGGGAATCCTAGGCGATGTGGAGTGGGTTGGCGGCGTCGACGGCATCGGGGGCGTCGGAGAGGCCGTCAGGAGCAGCGTCTGCCGGATCCTCTTCGGGGGTCCCGATCTGTTTGATCATGACCTCTTGGCCCTGCAGCAGGTATGTCTCGCCGCTACCGCAATGGGGGCAGGTCTTGCCGTACTCGACCGTCGCGTAGTCGCAGCCGCACGCCTCGCAATGTGTCACGGCCTCGACGGGCTCCACGATAAGCTCCGCGCCCTGCGCGATAGGCTTTTTATCTGCTGCCCAGCGCCAAGCGTCGAGCAGCAAGTCGGGAACGACGCCCGAGACCTCGCCCAGCAGCAGCGTGACGCTCGAAACGCGACTCACGCCATTGGCGCGCGCCACATTCTCAATATCACGAATGATGTGATAGACGATTCCGAGCTCGTGCATTTATTTCCTTCCGCCGTTCCCGTTATGACTACTTACTTGCGACCGAACTTAATCTTGATGGCGCGCTTCAAAGCATACTTGCCGAGGCTTGGGAGCTTTTGCTCGTATTTGACCATCGTGGAGCACTCGGGGCGGTCGCGATCCAGATGGATGGCGTCGAACGCGCACTTGGTGGTGCACAGGCCGCAGCCGATGCACTTGTTAGGGTCGACGATCGAGGCGCCGCAGCCCAGGCAGCGGGCGGTCTCGGCGCGCACCTGCTCCTCGGTAAAGGTCTCAACATACTCGCTAAACGGCGCAGCCTTCTCGCGTTCGCGGTCCACGTGGGCAACCTCGCGGCTCGCGTTGTCGTAGCTCTCGAGCACAACGTCGTCGCGGTCGAGCGCGGTGTAGCGGCGCTGGTTGCGGCCGATGGTGAGCGTGGAGCCCGGCTGCACAAAGCGATGGATGGACACCGCGGCCTCGTGACCGGCGGCAATGGCGTCGATGGCAAAGCTCGGACCGGTGTAGACGTCGCCGCCTACAAAGATGTCGGGCTCGGCGGTCTGATAGGTCTGAGGATCGGCAAGGGCACCCTGGCCGCGGCCGAGCTCCACCTTGGAGCCAGCTAGCAAGTCGCCCCACACAATGGACTGGCCAATCGACATGACGACACGGTCGGCATCGACACGGCGCAGATCGTTCTCGTCGTACTCGGGCGCAAAACGGCCCTCGTCGTCAAAGACACGCGTGCAGCGCTTGAAGGTGATGCCGCACACACGACCGGCCTCGTCCAGGTGAACTTCCTTGGGGCCCCAACCGCAGCTGATGTGCGCGCCGTCCTCAACGGCCTCGCGACGCTCCTCCTCGCTGGCGGGCATCTGGGCCTCGCTCTCCAGGCAGAACATCTCAACGTGCTCGGAGCCCAGACGGCAGGCATTGCGCGCGACGTCGATAGCCACGTTGCCGCCGCCCACCACGATGGTGCGGCCGGGCAGCGCGTCGATCTTGCCACTGTTGACCTCGCGCAAAAAGTCGACGGCCACGGCCACGTCCTCGGCATCCTCACCCGGAATACCGGCGAGGCGGCCGCCTTGGCAGCCAATGGCAACATAAAAGGCCTTAAAGCCCTGCTCGCGCAGCTCGTCGAGCGTCACATCGCGACCGACCTCCACGCCATAGCGGAACTCGGCACCCATCAGGCGAATAACCTCGACTTCGGCCTCAATGACGTCCTTCTGCAGCTTAAAGCTGGGAATGCCGTAGGTGAGCATGCCGCCCGGGCGCTCGTTCTTCTCGAACACGACGGGCTTGTAGCCCTTCTCGGCCAGATAGAAGGCACAGGACAGACCGGCCGGGCCGGCACCGATGATGGCGATCTTCTGATCGAAGCCGCCAGCACGCGTCGGCGTCACCACAGGCGGGACGTAGCGGGTCGCGGCGTCCAGATCGCGCTGGGCGATAAACTTCTTGACCTCGTCGATGGCCACGGCCTCGTCCACGCGGCCGCGGGTGCAGGCATCCTCGCAGCGGCGATTGCACACACGGCCGCAGATAGCGGGCAGCGGGTTCTCGCGCTTGATGAGCGCCAGCGCCTCGTCATAGCGGCCCTGCGCTGCGAGCTTCAAGTAGCCCTGAACGGCAACGTGAGCGGGGCAGGCCGTCTTGCAGGGCGCGGTGCCGGACTCGTGCGTCTCGATGCGGTTGTCGTTGCGGTAGTTGGGCGACCACTTGGTATGATCCCACTTGGTGGCATCGGGCAGCTCCTGGCGCGGATACTCGGGCACCTGTCCGCCGGCCTTTTTGCTGCAGAGCTTCTGGCCCAGCTTGGCGGCGCCGGCCGGACATACCTCAACGCAGCGACCGCAGGCCACGCACTTGTCCTTCTCGACCTTGGCGACATAGGCCGAGCGCGACAGGTTGGGCGTGTTGAACAGCTGCGAGGTGCGCAGAGCGTAGCACACGTTGACGTTGCAGTTGCAGATGGCGAAGATCTTGTTCTCGCCGTCGATATTAGTGATCTGGTGCACAAAGCCGTTGTCCTCGGCCTGGCGCAAGATGTCGTAAACCTCGTCGCGGGTCACGTAATGGCCACGATCGGTCTCAACCACGTAGTCGGCCATATCGCCCACGGCGATGCACCAATCGGCCGGGTCGTCGGCGCAGCCCTCACCCATCACGCGACGGCTCGCGCGGCAGCTGCAGGTGCTGGCGGCATATTTGCCATCGTATTTGTCGAGCCAATGCTCGATATGCTCGATCGGCACCGAGGTGCTCGCGGCGTCGATGGCCTTCTCGACCGGAATGACGTGCATGCCGATGCCGGCGCCTCCGGGCGGCACCATCGGCGTGGCCTTGGACAGCGGTCCCTTGGACGCCTGCTCAAAGAACTTGGCATAGACCGGGTGCTCCTCGAGCTGGCTCACGCGCATGTTGAGGAACTCGGCAGAACCCGGCACCAGCATGGGCAACACCCATTGCTTGGCGCGCTCGGGGTTTTCCCAGTTGTACTCGAGCAGACCCGTGTAGCTCATGTCGTCGAGCATCTTCTCGATCTGGGTCTCGGGCATGCCGGTGAGCTTGGCCATCTCGGGCAGCGTATAGGGACGGCGCATCTTCATCTTGCAGAGCACTTCGGCCTGCTCGTCGGTCGCGGCCTCGGCAAACGACCAGTACTCGTAGCCCAACAGCTCGTCGCGATGCAGCAGACGGTTGGTGCAGTGCTCGCACAGCTTGACGATGGCCTCGCGCGGATGCTCCGGCAGCGGCGGCACGAACTCCGAACCGATGTCGGGCTCGGTGTAGCTAATCCCCGGTCCGTTGAGAATCATGGTTGTCCCTTCTCTTGCCACAGCCCGACGAAGCCGCAGCGCCCCTCTTTTTTTGCAGGCCGGGCATGCCCCATGCCGTTCACCCGCCATTGTTGACATTGTGTCAAAAATAGTATTGACGAACCGTCAACAATATTCAAGACTGTTAGGCGAACGGTCAGGCAAAAGAGGATGAAAGGCGGCAAAACATGGGCAACAACACAGCAGGTACCTCTGTGGTCGATGCCGTCCCCGCATCCGATAGCGCGGCAAAGCGCCTGACGGGCGACGAACGCCGTCGCGAGATCCTCGATGCCGTGCGCACCGTAAGCTCCGAGCTGGGCGTGTCCCACCTATCGGTATCGGCCGTGACCAAGCGAGCCGGCTGCACGCGTTCATTGTTCTACCACTACTTCGCCGACATGGACGCCGCCGTCACCGCTGTTATGGACGAGGCGATCGACGGCTTTATCTCCGAACTCGAGCGGTGGAACGCCGACCGCACCGTCGGTGATATCGAGGGCGCGCTCGACACCGTCGCCCCGCTCTTTAAGCGCCTGGTCGCCAGCGGCCACGAGCTGCCGAGCACGCTTACCTCGAGCAGCGGCGCGCTCTACGGCGGCTTTTTGCACAACGTGGTCCAGCGCGTGGCGCAGTATATCTGCGACACCACCGTAGTGGATTTTGTCGCCCATCATGAGCTACGCATCGACCATGTCTACGAGACGTTCTACACCCTCATCATGGGCCTTTTGATGTATATCCGCACGCACCCCGATGTGCCCGACGAAACGGTCAAGGAAATCATCGCCTCGACACTCCACATCGAGGGCTATACCGCCAAGTATCCGGAGCGCAAGCCCCAGAACTGACGACATTTGGCCAAACTGCCCGCGATCAGAAGAGGGGCCGCGGGCGTGTGAAAGGAGAGCAGCATGCTGTTCGATGTTTGGGGTAGCGACACCCTTATCCACTGGGCCGGCTGGGCCATGGTCTTTATCGGCCTGATCGTGCTCAACGAGGTCGGCCGCCACACCAAGCTCGGCGCGGCCATCATCTTTGGCGTGGCTCCGCTGGCCATGACCATCTACTGCGTCGCCATCGCCGTGGGCGTTTCGCAGGGTGCCGAGTGGGCGCTCACCAACCCCACCCATGTGTACCAGAACAGCTGGTTCCACTACGCCAAGGTATACGCGGCGCTCGCCGGCTGCTGGGGCTTCATTGCCATTAAGTACCAGTGGGGCAAGATCGGCAAGGCGCATTGGTTCCGCGCGTGGCCGTTTGTGATCGTCGCCATCAACATCATGATCGCCGTCGTGTCCGACTTCGAGAGCGCCTATCACTTCTTTGTCCTGGGCGAGTCCACCTGGGTCACCTCCGAGGGCGCCACGCAGCTGGCCGGCTGGAACAACGTGTTCAACGGCATCGCGGGCATCATCAACATCTTCTGCATGACCGGTTGGTGGAGCGTCTACGCCTCCGAGGATCAGACCGACATGCTGTGGCCCGATATGACCTGGGTCTACATTATCGCCTACGATATCTGGAACTTCTGCTACACCTACAACTGCCTGCCCACCCACTCCTGGTTCTGCGGCTTTGCGCTGCTGCTGGCGCCCACCGTCGCCGCCTTTATCTGGAACAAGGGCGGCTGGATCCAGAACCGCGCCTTTACGCTGGCCATTTGGTGCATGTTTGCCCAGGTGTTCCCGTACTTCCAGGAGGAGTCCATCTTTGTGACCCACTCCACACTCGACCCCGGCGCCGCTACCGCGGTCTCGATCGCCGCACTGGTCGCCAACGTCGCCGCGATCATCTACATCGCCTACCGTGCCAAGAAGCTCGGCCGCAATCCCTACAAGCAGGATGTCTTTGAGGGCACCAGCGATTGGGAGAAGGCTACCGCCCGCCGCGCCAAGGTTGATTACGCTCACGCCGAGTAACGCGCCTGACGCAGACATCGCTTGGGCGCGAAGCAGCATAGCCGGCTCCGCGCAACTCAACGCATTGCAGAGCCCCCGGAATGTGATTCGTTCGCGTTCCGGGGGCCTTTTGCTGCCGCGAGGATGCGGCCGAACGATGCGCTCGAGTTAAATCGGATCTTATATTTCGCACGCGCTTTATATGGCTCCATTTTTGGGTACAGTGTTGTCCCGATATTGAGCTTGGGGGATATATGAAAGATGAGACGATGGGCCAAGAGGATGCGGCCCAAGATGCAGAAGCTTGCGCTGAGGCCTTGGAGAGCTTAGACCGGATTTCACTTGATGAGATTGCGTTTGACGATTCGGGCGTTGATGTGCAGGATGAGTCGGAAGCCGAGGCGCAGTCCGATGATCAGGATGCAGACGACGTTGAGCCTGCCGAAGATGAGGCAGATCACGAAGACACCGAATGCGAGGCCGATGACCAGCCCGAATCCGACACGAGCGAGGAAACCATCTTGCTCGACAGCTTGCCGGCCGAAGATTCGCTGACCCGCGAGCTTCCCGGCCTGGGCTCCGCTCCTGCCGTGGACGAGACCATCGCCATGGGCGATATTCCCCTGCCGTCCGTTCCCTCGGCACGCGAGGCCGAGGTCCGCCATCGCAAGATGTCGCCCAAGCGCCGCAATCTGATGGTCGCCGGTGTCGTGGCCGTCGCGCTCGTCGCCGGCGGTGCAGGCTATGCTGCCTGGAACGGATATCAGCAAGAGCAGGCTGCCGTGCTTGCCGCAAACGCCCATACCATGATGTCGGTGCAGATTGGCGTGCATGCCGCGGGCCTCGACTGCTCAACTGGCTCCAAGATTCCCGTGCAGGTGAGCGGACAAGATTCCGACGGTTCTTCCGTGAGCGAAACGCTCTACGTTGACGAGCACGGCCGCGGCATCAAACTGCTGCCCGGCGATTACACGCTCTCCATCGCTGCCTCCCCCATCGCGGCCGACGGCACCATCTATACCGTCCCGACCACCAAGACGCAGGTCACCGTTAAGAGCGATGGACAGGATTTAAGTGCCCAGGCCACCTTTAAGCTCAAGGTGCCTTCGGCCGACACGGTGACTGACGACCAGATCGATGCCGCCGCCAAGTATGCCGAGGAGGGCGGTGCGAGCTCCGCCGCGGCTGCCAAAGTGCTCCAGCAGGCAGCAACCGCGCGGCGCGACGCCGCCGTCAATGCCGTGAGCGCGCAAAAGGCACAGGCGTCCCGTGATGCTGACGCTCGCCACAAGGCAACCGACCTCTACCAGCTCGATATTCCCGTCGAGTGGTACGGCAAGGTCGCAACTTGGCAAAACGGAAGCACGCTATGCATCTATCTGGGCGACGACGCCAATACGCCGCTCGTGACGCTCGTCGCGGTGCGCGAGGGCGAGAGCTTTACGCCCGATGAAGGCGATACGGTTTTGGGCGCGGCCAATCTAGGCAACGGTTATACCGTCTACGCCAGCGGCCCCGTCTATCCGTACGTGGTGCCCCAGACCATCAACGGACAGACGCAGAACCCCGTGTCAACCTACCCCATGGACACGGCCATTGAGCTTGTCGAGCTTACGACCGGCAACCGCTATACCTATAGCCAGATCAAGAACGTGCTGGTCGGCAAAGACGGCAAGGCCGACGCCGCCGCCAAACTCGAGACCGACTACCTCGCCCAGATTCTGATGCCGAGTATCAAAGCCCAGGACTAGCCTGGCGCAGCAAGGTGCTCCCCAACCGTGATGAGGGAGCCAGGAGGTCCTGACCCCACAGGTCCATAGATGATTAGGCAAGGAGCCACTTCCATGCGGGCACAACGTGGACCACACCGTGCTCGCATGAAATATCGGTCTGTTCATCCATGGTAACGATTGCCGACTCGCCAAGATCGAACTGGGCCATCGAGGCATCAAGCGCGGCAATTTCGCGCTCGCGCGTTTTCTCACGTGCCATATCCGCACTCACCTGAATCAGGCTATAAGCCCGCATGAGAAGCGCGTCCCCAGCCACAAAGTCCACCTCATGGCTTTTGCTCTTCTCTTTGATCAGCAGGCGGCAGACCGAGCCGGTCCTCACCGCGGGAGTCTTTCTTCTTAGCGCATTGAACACTGCGGTCTCGAGCCTCTGGCCCTGGTCCAATGCTGATGCGGGAGAGAATGCTCCAAACATCGCAGGGTCGACAGCGTAGACCTTAGACGCAGACCGCATGTTATTTGCCAGTGAACGCGTGAACTCCGGCACAGAAAATAACAGGTAGGCGTCCTCATAATACTCAAGTAAATCGCTGAGCGAATTACGACTGGCGGGTATCTGTCTGCTCTTGAACTCGTTGTACACTTTGTTCACTGACAGCTCTCGTCCCGAAGATGCCATACACCGCGTCAAGAACAGCGATGCCAGGCGAGGGTTCTTGACGTCGTAACGCTCAACGACGTCCATAGCGACCGTTCGCGAAGCATATTCCTGTAGCAGCTGAATCGCGTCTGTGGGCGTCTGCTCAAGTGTCGCGATGAATCCCCCTTGTTCAAGATACCCGATCAGATGATGTCGAAGCAGCGCTGCATCGCTCGGGGAAAAGGTCGCATCTGGCTCGAGAACGCTCCCCGTCTTATATCGAACGTATTCCGAAAAACTCAACGGAAAAAGCTCTCGCACAAGAGAACGACCCCTGAACTCGCTCTTAAGTTCTGAGGACAGCATCTTAGAAGAAGATCCCGTCACATAGACGGTCGCTTTCTCCGTATCGACTACACGCCGCAGAAACGCACCCCATTCGGGAATTTCCTGGATCTCGTCAAAGAAAATGTAAGCGCCCTCGGTTCGAGCAACAGGATACAGCGCATAGAACGTGTCGAGCACGTCCGCCAGCAGCGATGGCTCATACGGGCGCAAGCGCTCATCCTCAAAATTGAAGTAAAGCATCCGGTCAAGCTCGACGCCCCGGCTCTGAAGCCGCCGCATCTCCTGATACAGGCGATACGTCTTTCCACAACGGCGGGCCCCCACAATCACATTTACGATGTTGTCGCGCTTTGGCTCCTGTGGGTTTCCTAGATCAAGGTCTCGCTCAAAGACCTGCGGAACCCCCTGCTGTTCAAAGTCCTTTATTTTCTGGGCGATCAAGTCGTTGAATGCCATGATTCTCCAATCTTGCTCTCTAGCTAATCAAAATTATACCGATTCTTGATTAATTAGAGAGCAAGATTGTGTGTAGCTTGATTAACACTTAAGCAAGTTTTATCACCGATATTGCTCCGAAGGATATCGAGTGGCTAAGAGGACAACCGAGCTCGAATGCGACTCCCCGAGCAGTCAATTTGGGACGGGGCTTTTTTGACTACCCTCCCCCTGTAGAAAAATCCCTAACGCAGTTGCGGTGAAATAGGGCTGTTTTTGCTGGTCAAACCGCAAAACAGTCCCTATTTCACCGCAACTTATTGGTGGCCTTTTGGGTGGCACTTAGCGCCAGGGGTCGGCTTCGAACATCGGCTCGCGCTCGGGGCGGCGATCGCTGTAGGGATCGTAGCCGTCATCGTCCTCGTTCTCGGCACGGATGTAGGGGTCGCGCGGCTTGGGCGCCGGTTTGGGAGAAGCCTTCGGTGCGACCGCCGCGGCGGGCGCTGCCTCAGCAACCGGTGCGTGCGTCTTGTTCTCGTCTTTCATCTGCATATCTCCTTGCCATGTGCTCATGCTCAACATCATCGATTGTCGCACGAAAAAGGGCGGCGGACCCGATTGGATCCGCCGCCCTTGGCGTTTTGCGATGAGGTGCGGTTAAAGCCGGCCCCATAATTTACTCTGCGTCGGGGACCTCGTAGGTGGCCGCCGGCGTGTTGTCGCACACGACGGTAAAGCCACCGTCCTTGTCGACATCGACCGTCACCTGATCGCCCTCGCGCACCGTGCCGTCGATGATAGCGGCGGCGATGGCATCCACGACCTCGCGCTGAACCAGACGCTTGAGCGGACGGGCGCCAAAGACCGGGTCCAGGCCGCCCACGGCGAGCATCTGCTTGGCCGCCGGGGTGATGGCAAGCGTCATGCGCTCCTTGGCCAGACGCGCGCGGACGTCGGCGAGCTGGATGTCGACGATCTTCTCGATCTGCGCCATACCGAGCGGATGGAACACCACGATATCGTCGATACGGTTGAGGAACTCGGGGCGGAAGGTCTGAGCCATGGCCGCGTCGACCTGATGGCGCATCTCCTCCTCGTCCTTGCCGGAAAGCTCGGCGATAGCCTTGGAGCCCACGTTAGACGTCATGATGATGATCGTGTTCTTGAAGGACACCTGACGACCCTGGCCATCGGTCAGACGGCCGTCGTCGAGCACCTGCAACAGCACGTTGAAGACATCAGGATGAGCCTTCTCCATCTCGTCGAGCAAGATTACGGAGTACGGGCGACGGCGCACGGCCTCGGTGAGCTGGCCGCCCTCGTCGTAGCCCACGTATCCCGGGGGCGCACCGATCAGACGCTGGACGCTGAACTTCTCCATGTATTCGGACATGTCGATACGCACGAGCGCGCGCTCGTCATCGAACAGGCACTCGGCCAGCGCCTTGGCGAGCTCGGTCTTGCCCACGCCGGTGGGACCCAGGAAGAAGAAGCTTCCGATGGGCTTGTCCGGATCGGAGAGGCCCGCACGGCTGCGGCGCACAGCTGCGGCGACGGCGGAGACGGCCTCGTCCTGGCCGATGACGCGCTTATGCAGCTCGCCCTCCAAGCCCTTGAGCTTGTCGAGTTCGCCCTGCATCATCTTGGACACGGGCACGCCGGTCCAGGCGCTCACGACCTCGGCGATCTCATCGGAGGTCACCTGTTCGTTGAGGCCCTCGCCGTCCTGCTGCTTTTGCGCCTCGAGCGCGGCCTCGGAATCCTGAATCTGCTGCTGCAG
The DNA here is from genome assembly GCF_028206795.1 of Collinsella aerofaciens. Lineage (GTDB taxonomy): Bacteria > Actinomycetota > Coriobacteriia > Coriobacteriales > Coriobacteriaceae > Collinsella > Collinsella aerofaciens_AX. The sequence goes on from NZ_JAQLFJ010000003.1 coordinate 66,560, forward strand.
GCCCGGAATCACGGAGTAGCGCAGCTCGGACGCACGACCCAAATCGCCATTGCGCGTCGCGCGCTCCTCTTCGCTCTTGGCCTCGTCGAGCTGCCCCTTGAGCTCTTGCACGTGGTCGATGGCGTTCTTCTGGTTGAGCCAGCCGGCCTTTTGCACGTTAAGCTTTTCCTGGACCTCGGCAATCTCCTGGCGCAGGGCCTCCAGACGCTCCTTGGAGGCGTCATCGGTCTCTTTCATGAGCGCCTGTTCCTCGATCTGCAGCTGGGTGAGCTGACGCGTGGTGGCGTCGATCTCGACCGGCATGCTGTCGAGTTCCATGCGCAGGCGGCTTGCCGCCTCATCGACCAGATCGATGGCCTTGTCGGGCAGGAAGCGGTCGGCGATGTAGCGATCGGAGAGGTCGGCAGCTGCCACGAGCGCGCTATCGGTGATATGCACACCGTGGAAGATCTCGTACTTCTCCTTGAGGCCACGCAGAATCGAAATGGTGTCCTCGACGGTAGGCTCGCTCACCATAACGGTCTGGAAACGACGGGCGAGCGCCGCGTCCTTCTCGATGTACTTGCGGTATTCGTCGAGCGTGGTCGCGCCGATCGCGTGCAGGTCGCCACGGGCGAGCGCCGGCTTGAGGATGTTGCCGGCGTCCATGGAGCCCTCGGTGGCACCCGCGCCCACGATGGTGTGGAGCTCATCGATGAACAGGATGACCTTGCCCTCGGACTTCTGGACTTCCTTGAGTACGGCCTTCAAGCGGTCCTCGAACTCGCCGCGGTACTTGGCGCCGGCGACCAGCGCGCTCATGTCGAGCTCGATAAGGTCGCGGTCGCGCAGGGTGCTCGGCACGTCGCCGGCCACGATACGCTGGGCGATGCCCTCGACGATGGCCGTCTTGCCGACGCCCGGCTCACCGATGAGCACGGGGTTGTTCTTGGTGCGACGGGACAGGACCTGGATGGTGCGGCGAATCTCATCGGTACGGCCGATGACCGGGTCGAGCTTGCCGGCGCGGGCCAGATCGCAGATGTTGCGACCGTACTGCTCCAGTGCCTCAAACTGAGTCTTGTCCTCGGCAGACGTCACGCGGTCATCGCCACGCAGCTCCTCGTAGACTTGCTCGATGCGCTCCTTGGTGACGCCGGCGTCGCGCAGCACGCGGCCCGCCTCGCCCTTGTCCTCGGCAAGCGCCATCAGCAGATGCTCAGTCACCACAAAGCTGTCGCCCATCTTGGTGGCCTTCTTCTCGGCCTTTTCGATGACGCGGACGAGCTCGTTGGACAGGCCCATCTGCTGGCCCTCGCCCGAAACCTTGGGCGCGTGGTCGATGGCATCCTGTGTGGAGCGTGCGAGCTGAGCCGGGTCGGCACCGATGCGCTCGATGATCACGGAGATATTGCGCTCGCCGGCACCGAGCAGGGCAGACAGCAGATGAATCGGCTCCACCGCGCCGGCCTGCGCGTCAGCGGCCGTGCTCATGGCGGTCTGCAGCGCCTCGCGCGACGTCATTGCTAGCTTATCGATTCTCATGGAATCACCTCTCTTGGGGCGGCCGCCCTACGGGGCGGCTTCACGTTGTTCGAGAAGTATTGTTGCCAGCTTTGCGCGATCTTATACACAAATCTAAGTCTCTATATATAAGATTTTCTGAGTGAATTACGGATAGGGTACTGAGATGTCAGCCCGCCGCTGCCCAGGCGCGCTACCGTCTCGATCTGTAACATCTAGCAGCCATTTTTGATCCTAGATGTTACAGATCGAGACAGACCGAAAACCACCACAAAGAGGACAGGCACCTTTGTGGTGGTCGCGGTCTCTACTCCTTCGCCGAACCCGTACTTCCCGATTCGACGGTCCAGGGCATCTCATCCTCGAACAGCCATGTACGGGCAGACCCACTATCGCGTGCAGTCTGCGGGTCAGGCAAGCAGGTCTGTTTATAGGCATCTTGGATACACTGACCCATAAAATCGTTGAGCTCGCTCTGGTCGCCCTCCATGACATAGGCGACATCGCCGTCCATGATGTAGATGCCCGGACCCTCATTGCCCTCGTAGCCCGGATCGTACGAGACATCACATAACTTTGCGCCGTTTGCAGTGTCCAGCTCGATGGACGAGTGGCATCCGCCAACCATGTCGTTCGCTTTTGCCCGATAGGACGCATATCCGTACCAACGCTTAAATGTTTTGCCCTTGAGTAGCTCGGACGCCCTATCGATCAGGCTTGTATCCGTGGTATAGCGCATGGCCCCAAGCTGAATACGCGGATAATTACTAATACCCAGCACAGCCGGCTGCTCATCAAAATCAACGGTAATGGTCTCGGGCTTGTCGTCGCCGGTCAGAAGTTCGACAGATTGAGTCACAGGCTTGACCACCGGCTCCGTCACCGCAGCAGGTAGAAATGCCATACCGACAGCGCCCGCGCCAACCACAGCGATCGCAAGCGCCAAGACAATCAATCCAATACGGGCAGAACGGCTCACGGCAAAACACCCCACAATGCAAACCTTCGCCACCTGCACTAATGATACCGCCAGCTAACACTATTACCAAAAGAAGCCGCGCGCTCCTCACCACCACAAAGGGGACAGGCACCTTTGTGGTGGTTTTCGACGCTAACGGTCGACCATCTCGCGCAATGAGATTAAACTTGAATTGCTCTCTGAACATATCCATTTCTGCCTATCCTCAACAGATCTTTGTCTCGAGGAGCGCATATGAAGCCGCCTCATTCCACCGGTCGCAACGTCATCGCCATTCTCGCCATACCCATCGTGATGCTCTTCCTTATCGTCATCACGCCCTTTTCCCTTGGTATCACCTCGCCCTTCGATTTATGCGGAATGGTCGACGCCAGCTCGCGTGCCACCTCGCTCTCCTTTATCTGTCGCGGCGTGTTTTACGAAGATGGAATTCCCACCGGAAGTTGGCAGTCAAAGTTGCCACTGCTCGGTCAGATCGACGGATGCTCCCCCTATTTCTGCCTTGGACCTCAGACGCTAAACTATCTAATCGACGACCAGCCACTCGACTTCATCACCCTCGCCTACGACTACGCACCAAACACCGATGAGCGCCACATGAACCAAGTCCTCGACAAGATGCTTGGACAGTGCGGGCTCACCGAGGAGGCCGGTCGAACCATCTATAGCAACCAGAAATTAAAGCGAACAGAACTCCGCCGTGTCGGAAAAATCAAAGGGCGAAACGGGGCCGCCTACTGGGATGCCTGGGCAACACGCGACAAGGGCGAATTCGGACACAGCACCTATATGGTCACTGTCTACACCAAAGACGGAATTAAGGACAATGTTGACGATTTCGCGTCATCCAAACTCGGCATCCCCAAAACAACCAAACCCGCCAGCCCAGATGAAATTCTGTAGAGCCGCCCATTAACATGCCGCTCAACGATCACAACAGCATCGAGCTCGTCCCCACCACCACAAAGGTGCCTGCCCCCTTTGTGGTGGTTTTCAACAAAAAGAAGCCGCCCCGATAACAGAGGCGGCATCAAGCAAGTCTATTTATTAGCGTCCCTCAAGACCCAACGAGAACGCAGAAATGTAGCCCGGGGCTTACCCTTTCCCGAACGCGGCCCTCGTGAAGCGCGTGAGCGGGCGGGAAAGGGTAAGCCCCGGGCGGACAATTAAGTGCGCTACTCGGCAGCGGCCTTGAACTTGTTGTAGTTGATCAGGCAGCCGGCCTTGACGATGGCACGCTCCTCTGCCGTCATATCGGCAATGTAGAGCTCAATCTGCTCGACCGCACCATCGGCGCGCACCACGTAGGCGGCGATGTCCTTCAGGTCGCCATCGAGCGCGGCACGGATACCCGGCACAAAGACGTAATCGCCCACCTCAAAGTTGGGCTCGGCCTCCATCTGGAAGGGCACCATGCCCCAGTTCATCACGTTGGAGCGATAGCGCTTGGTGGCGTACTCGTGGACGATGTTGGCCAGGCCGCCAATTACGCGCTGGCAGCTCGCGGCCTGCTCGCGGGCGCTGCCGTCGCCAGGCTTCTTGGCGTAAATCATGGAACCGAACTCGGTCGCCTTGGCATCGGCCGCGACACCCGCGCCGGCCAGCGCCTCAAACACACCGGCAAGCTCGGCATCGAACGCCGCCAGGTCGCCCGCGGACTCGCCGGCAACGCGACGCTTCTCCACAGCGTCGACCTCCTTGGAGCGACCCACGTAGGCCGGGTCGCGGCGGCTCAGCGTAAACTCAGCCAGGCCCAGCGGGTTGGAGCGGAAGGAGCTCGTCTCGCCCGAGGGAATGAGCTCGTCGGTCGTGGTGACCGGGTCCATGATCTTGGAGCAAACCTTGAGCAGGATGTCGTCGCCGAGCGGCTCCATCGCGGGCCACGGCTTGATGTTGGGGCCTTCGACCAGCTCGTCGGCAGGCTCCGCCTTGCCAAAGCCCCAGTACACGCGCTTCTTGTACGGCGCGTCGTCAAAGGTGTACTCGCAGGCCTCGTCCCAAGTGTCCTCGGGCAGGTCGGTCGCCGGCGTCAGGACGCCGCCGTTGGCAGCCGTTGCCGCAATGGAGCGGGCGTCCATCAGGGCCACGGCGCTCAGCTGGCCATTACCCGGCTTGGAACCCTCGCGGTTGGGGAAGTTGCGCGTGGTGTGACGGATCGAAAGGCCGTTGTTGGCGGGCGTGTCGCCGGCGCCGAAGCACGGGCCGCAGAATGCCGTGCGCACGATTGCGCCGGCCTCCATGAGGTCGTAGATGTAGCCGCGGCGTGTAAGTTCGAGCGCCACGGGCTGGCTCGTGGGATAGACCGACAGCGAGAACTCGCCGCAGCCGGTATTGGCGCCCTTGAGCACGCGGGCAGCCTGGACCACGGAGTCATAGTTGCCGCCCGAGCAGCCGGCGATAACGCCCTGCTGCACGTGCAGCTTGCCGTCGACGATCTTGCCGAGCAGGCTAAAGTGCGTCTTGCCCTCGCCGATCTTGGCGGCCTCGAGCTCCACCTCGTGCAGGATGTCCTCGAGGTTCTCGTTGAGCTCGTCGATCTCAAAGCCGTTGGAAGGATGGAACGGCAGTGCGATCATGGGCTTGATGCTCGACAGGTCGACCTCGACGCAACCGTCGTAGTAGGCGACATCGGCGGGCTTGAGCTCGCGGTAGTCGTCGCCGCGACCGTGCATGGTCAGGAATGCGTGCGTGTCCTCGTCGGTGGCCCAGATGCTCGACAGGCAGGTGGTCTCGGTGGTCATGACGTCGACGCCGTTGCGGTAATCGGTCGTCATGCTCGCGATGCCCGGGCCCACAAACTCCATGACCTTATTCTTGACGTAGCCCTTGGCAAAGACGGCACGGATGATGGCAAGTGCCACATCGTGCGGGCCAACGCCGGGGCGCGGGGCGCCCGTGAGGTAGATGGCGACTACGCCGGGATAGGCAACGTCGTAAGTGTCGCGCAGCAGTTGCTTTGCCAGCTCGCCGCCGCCCTCGCCCACGGCCATGGTGCCCAGGGCGCCGTAGCGGGTGTGCGAGTCGGAGCCCAGGATCATCTTGCCGCAGCCGGCGAAGTTCTCACGCATGAAGGAGTGGATGACGGCGATGTGCGGCGGGACGAAGATGCCGCCGTACTTCTTGGCAGCCGAGAGGCCAAAGACGTGATCGTCCTCGTTGATGGTGCCGCCCACGGCGCACAGCGAGTTGTGGCAGTTGGTGAGCACGTAAGGCAGCGGGAACTGCTCCATGCCCGAGGCGCGCGCCGTCTGGATGATGCCGACAAAGGTGATGTCGTGGCTCGCCATGGCATCGAAGCGAATCTTGAGCGCCTCGGGGTCACCGGACGTATTGTGTGCCTGAAGGATCGAATACGCGATGGTGCCGCGCTTGGCATCCTCGGGCGCCTGTGTAATGCCGCGCTCAGCGGCCTCGGCCGCAGGCACAACCTCACTGCCACCGCGCAGGTAGATGCCGTCCTCGTACAGCTTGACCATACTGTCTCCCACTCTGCCCGAAAGGCTCGGGCGCATAGCATACATTCGTTCAATATCGTGCCATAGAACGGTTGCGAGTAGGTTGCGAATCTACACGTTCACTTTATCTCGGTAAAGCATGGGACGGGCCCGATGTGGGCAGGCAGATTTGGTGCAAGAGTGTCCCTTTCGACTAGTCATTTAAGAACGTCCCCAATGACCACCGTATCCGGAGCAAGGCAACGCCGCAGGTAGAGGACGGACAGCGAGCGACGTCCAGAGCGAACAAGTTGGCATGAAAAAGGCAAGGCATAGACCTTCTGGTCATGCCTTGCCTTTTGAATGACAAATTGTCGCTCTGGACGTCGCGCAGCGTCGAGCCGTTACGCCGTTCGGCAGAACGGCGTAACCTAGAGATCCCCGCCGGCACCCAGCAGCTTGCGCATGACCTGTTCGGGGTTGACCGAGCCGTCGCGCGGGGCCAGGGCGGTGATCTTCTTCTGCATCTTGTACTCGTGCAGCTCGTCCTCGAGCTGGCGCACGCGGGCGCGGAGCTTTTCGTTCTCGCGGTCGCGCTCCTCGGCACGCTCCTTCATATCGAGGATGCGCACCACGCCGGCAAGGTTGATGCCCTCGTCGGTCAGTTGGTTGATGAGTTCCAGACGCTCGATATCGGCACGCGAATACAGGCGCGTGTTACCGCCCGAGCGCTGAGGATTCACCAGGCCCTTGGACTCGTAGACGCGCAGAGTCTGCGGGTGCATGCCGGTCAGCTCGGCCGCCACGCTGATCATGTACAGCGGTTTGTTCCTATTGTCCTCGGCCATGCTACCTGACCCCTTTCCGTCTCGTTATCGTCCATCATAAGCCCGCGGGCGTGGGCGTGCGCCGCGACCGCCCTAGTACGTCGCCTTGTAACGGTTGACCTTCTCGCGATAATCGCGCGTGTCGGCCTCGCGCAGCTTGGTCATGGCATCGCGCTCATCGTCGGACAGGCTCGTGGGGACCTGCACCTTGATCTCGACGAGCAGCGCGCCCGTACGACCACGGTGCTTAACGTCGGGCGCGCCCATCTCTTTAAAGCGGAACTTCTTGCCCGTCTGGGTGCCAGCGGGCACCTTCAGACGAACCGTCGCGCCGCCGGGCGTGGGCACATCCACCGTGCAGCCGAGCGCCGCCTCGTAGACCGAGACCGGCACCTCCATGGTCACATCGGCACCCTTGCGCTTAAACAGCGGATGCTCCTCCACATGCGTGGTCACGACCAGGTCGCCGCGCTCGCCTCCGGCAACGCCGTACTCGCCGCGGCGCTTGTAACGCAATTTGCCGCCGTCGACCGCGCCCGCGGGCACCGAGACCGTAATGGTCTGCTGCTCGCCTGTCGAGGGAATGCGATAGGTGACCTTGTGCGTCACGCCGCGAAACGCGTCCTCGGCAGTTACGTCGACAGTCAGCGACAGGTCGCCGCCCTTGCGCGCGCGGTTGCGGCCCGCGCCCGCACCGGCAGCGCCCGCGGCCCCGGCAAAGCCCGAGCCCCAATCGCTGCCCCAGGCGCCGTTGCCGCTAAAGATGCTGTCGAAGATGTCGCCCCAGCCGCTGGCGCCCGCGCCGGCACCGTAGCCGCCGCCATACGCGCCGCCTGCGCCCGGCATGCCGCCAAACATGAGCATCTGGTCGTACTCTTTGCGCTTCTTCTCGTCCGAAAGCGTCTCGTAGGCCTCGCTAATCTCCTTGAACTTGGCCTCGTCGCCGCCGGCATCGGGGTGATATTTTTGCGCGAGCTTGCGAAACGCGCTCTTGATCTCTTTGTCGGAGGCGCTCTTGGATACGCCCAGGATGTCATAGAAGGTTTTGCCTGCAGCCATCGTAGCTCCTCTCCTGTTTCATCCGCCGCCCAGCGGGCGGCGGCTCATGCTTTCATATGGCACTAGGCCAGAAAGGGCCCCGGGTGTTGCCCCGGGGCCCTTCTCAATTACTCCTCGGTGCTCTCAGCCGTATCGGCCGCAGCATCCTCGGGCGCCGCTTCGGGCTCCGGTGCGGGGCGCTTCTCGCCACCGTAGGTCACCGTCACCATCGCGGAGCGCAGGATGCGGTCCGCCATGCGGTAGCCCTTCTGGTACACGTCGTTGACGGTCTCGTCGTACTGCGATGCGTCCTCGACACGCCCCACGGCCTGGTGCTCGAGCGGATCGAACGCCTCGCCCTTGGGATCGATGGGCTCAACGCCCTCGTGCGCAAACACATCGAGCAGCTTGGCATGCACCGCGTCAACGCCATCGACGAACTGCTTAAAGTCGTCGGAAAGCTCCTGACTACGGGCATGGTCGATTGCACGCTCGATATCGTCAACCACCGGCAACAGCGCGGTGACGAGCTTCTCGGTCGCGCGCTCGCGCTCGGCGATACGCTCGCTAGCGGTGCGGCGACGGAAGTTCTCCCAGTCGGCCTGCAGACGGGCGGTACGCTCGGTGGCGTCCTTTGCCTTGTCCTCGGCGGCCTTCTGGGCCTCTGCCGCAGCATCGAGCTCGCTGCGCACGTCGGCAAGCTCCTTTTGGGCCTGCTCGAACTTGAGCTTAAAGTCGTTGTCGGCGGCTTCCTCACCGGCGCGGATAGCGGCTTCCACCATCTCGTCCTCGGTCATCGTCGCCTCCTTGTTGGAATCCTCTACCTGGTTCTCGGCAGCCTCGGCGGCCTCGGCCTCGTTGGCCTCGGTATCGTCGACGGCCTCTACGGGAATCTTCACGTCCTTCTCCTCAGAGTCAACGGGGGCGGCGCCAGCGGCGGCCGCCTCCGTGCGAGCTTTACGGGCGGACATGATTACTTGTCCTCGTCGTCCACAACCTCGTAGTCGGCGTCGACAACGTCATCGTCGGCAGGCTGGGCACCGGCGGCACCGTCGGTCTGCTGCTGAGCGTCGGCGTAGACAACCTGAGCCAGCTCGTAGGCCACGGACTGCAGGGACTCGCCAGCGGCCTTGATGGCCTCGACGTCAGAGCCCTCGAGCGCCTTCTTGGCGTCGGCGATAGCGGCCTCGGCCTTGGACTTCACGTCGGCGGAAACCTTGTCGCCCAGCTCGTTGAGGGTCTGCTCGGTGGAGTAGCACAGGCTGTCGGTCTGGTTGCGGACCTCGACCTCTTCCTTCTGCTTCTTGTCCTCCTCGGCATGAGCCTCGGCGTCCTTGACCATACGATCGACTTCGTCGTCGGACAGAGCGGTGGAGCCAGAAATGGTGATCTGCTGCTCCTTGCCGGTGCCCTTGTCCTTAGCGGAGACCTTGACGATGCCGTTGGCGTCGATGTCGAAGGTGACCTCGATCTGCGGCACGCCGCGGCGGGCAGCCGGGATGCCGGTCAGCTGGAACTTACCGAGCGACTTGTTGTCGCGGGCAAGCTCGCGCTCGCCCTGGAGCACGTTGATCTCGACGCTGGTCTGGTTGTCGGCAGCGGTGGAGTAAACCTCGGTCTTGGAGGTCGGGATCGTGGTGTTGCGGTCGATCATCTTGGTCATGATGCCGCCCATGGTCTCGACGCCCAGCGACAGCGGGGTAACGTCGAGCAGCAGGATGCCCTCGACGTCGCCGGTGAGCACGCCGCCCTGGACGGCAGCGCCGTCGGCAACGACCTCGTCGGGGTTCACGGACATGTTGGGCTGCTTGCCGGTCATGGTCTTGACCAGATCCTGGACGGCGGGCATACGGGTGGAGCCGCCGACGAGGATGACCTCGGTCAGATCGGAGAGCTTGAGCTTAGCGTCGCGCAGGGCGTTGGTGACAGGCTGCTTGCAGCGCTCGAGCAGGTCGCGGGTGATCTTCTCGAACTCGGCGCGGGTCAGCGTGTAGTTGAGGTGCAGCGGGCCAGACTGGTTCATGGTGATGAACGGCAGGTTGATGGTGGACTGCTGGGCGGCGGAGAGCTCCTTCTTGGCGTTCTCGGCGGCCTCCTTCAGACGCTGCAGGGCCATGGGGTCCTGACGCAGGTCGACACCGTTCTCCTGCTGGAACTTATCGGCCATCCAGTCGATGACGCGCTGATCCCAGTCGTCGCCGCCCAGGTGGTTGTCGCCCGAGGTGGACAGAACCTCAAACACGCCGTCAGCGAGGTCAAGGATGGAGACGTCGAAGGTGCCGCCGCCCAGGTCGAAGACCAGGATGCGCTGGTCGGTACCCTGCTTGTCCAGGCCATAGGCAAGAGCAGCAGCGGTCGGCTCGTTGACGATACGCTTGACGTTGAGGCCGGCGATCTTACCGGCGTCCTTGGTGGCCTGACGCTGGGCGTCGTTGAAGTAGGCCGGGACGGTGATGACGGCGTCGGTGACGGTCTCGCCCAGATACTTCTCGGCGTCGGCCTTCATCTTTGCGAGCGTCATGGCGCTCACCTGCTCGGCGGTGTAATCCTTGCCCTCGATATCGACGACGGCACGGCCACCCTGGCCCTCCTTGACCTCATACGGCACGGTCTTGATCTCGGAGGTGCACTCGGAGTACTTGCGGCCCATGAAGCGCTTGATGGAGAACACGGTGTTCTTGGGGTTGGTGACAGCCTGGTTCTTAGCGGCCTTACCCACGACACGGTCGCCGTCGGCACGGAAGCCCACGACGGACGGGGTGGTGCGGTCGCCCTCGGCGTTCACGATAATGGTCGGAGAACCGCCCTCGAGAACGGCCATTGCGGAGTTAGTAGTACCAAGGTCGATACCAAGAATCTTACTCATTAGAAATTCCCTCTCTCTTTTGCGTTCGCGCCGCCTCGACGGTCTGTCGCGCGGCGCTTCGGCTTGTCTTTCAGGATGTAGTGTATCCCCTTATGGGCCGGAATATACAAAATCTAAGTCAATTCATATAAGATTTCTTATCTCTGAGAGTTTAGGTTCTCAAATGCGCAGGTAGATGCACTGTTTGAGTTCTCGGCAGATCTATTGAGATCTATGTAGAGATGGCTGAGGTGCGTGCCTGAAGCCGTGCAGGGAGCCTTGGAGCGACCCGGGGGAAGCGCGACCCAATCTGAGCGTAAATTCTGGGACGTAGCTTCCGCAAGCACGCTCAATCGCCCTATATTTCAAGTCACCTGTAGCTAACATTTGCGCAGCTCAACGGCCTCACCTGCATGTTTTTTAGTAAGCCGTGGCATACTCGGCGAACGGTATGAAGATGCCGGTCAGAGGGTATTGCAAACGGTCGCTCCCGTGGTATGTTTTTGCCCGAATCAAACCGGCGCGCATCGCCTGTAGCGTCGGTCAACAGAGAGGAAACTACCATGGCTCATCCCGTAATTGATGCCGACGAGTGCATCGCTTGTGGCGTTTGCGTCGACTCCTGCCCCGCTGGCGTTCTGGAGCTCCAGGACGTCGCTACCGTCGCTGACGAGGATTCCTGCGTCGCCTGTGGCGCTTGCCAGGACGCTTGCCCCGCCGGCGCGATCACCGAGATCGTCGAGGAGTAACAGCTCCCCCACCTGCACACTCAAAAGTACACCGTGCACAAAAAGGAGGCCTCCGCATCGCCGCGGAGGCCTCCTTTTGTTTGTATAGGCAGCTAATTGGGGACAGGGCTACCTTGGCAGTTGCGGTGGAATAGTTCCCGATTCATTGCTTAGGTGCCGATTTTAGGAACTATTTCACCGCAACTTATAAAGACAGTATCGGGCTAGGACAAATCATCCTCGTAGGGCATTAAATCGGCAAGGTAGCCCTTCTCCCTGAGCATGGCCTCGATCTCGTCGAGAGTTTGCTCGTCATCTGCCGCAATGCGATGGAAGTGATAGCCACTCGTCACCGTTAATAGCGGAAAGCTCTTGCCACTCTCGATATCGTGTAGGTAGCGCTCGACATCGCGACGATTGCGGATGTCCAGGTCGGCTGTGATCTTACCGTACACGCGGTGGTTGACGATCACGTTGAGCACGGCGCCGCCCGCGTCGACGATGCTCGTGAGCTCATCGCCCGCCTGCTCCACGCCGTGGCGTACCTTGACCAGACGCGTGGGCACAGCCGGGCTGCTCGCTGCCTCCTGTAGCACATAGCCGCGATTGGTGGCGACAATATCGTGCCCGTCGGCGCGCAGCAGGGCGATGTCCTGCACCACAACCTGACGGCTCACGCCCACCTCGCGGGCAAGCGCACTGCCCGAGACAGGATCTTTGGCTTCCTCGAGCACGGCCATGATGGAACGGCGACGCTCGCGGGCGTCCATTATTTACCGTCCAGTAGACGCAGGTGCTTAAGCGAGAGGTCGAGGATCGGCGCAGAGTGCGTCAGAGCGCCCGAACTAATATAGTCAACACCCAGGCCGGCCAGGGCGCGAATGTTGTCGGCGTCTACGTTGCCCGAGCACTCGGTCTTGGCACGACCGGCGATAAGCTCAATCGCAGTAGCCATGTCGTCGTGGGTCATGTTGTCGAACATGATGATGTCGGCGCCGGCCTCCACGGCCTCGCGCACCATGTCCAGGTTCTCGCACTCGATCTCGACCGTCGTGGTAAACGATGCGTGGGCGCGCGCCATCTCAATCGCGCGTGCCACGCCACCGGCGGCGTCGATGTGGTTGTCCTTGAGCATGACAGCCGTCGACAGGTTATAGCGGTGGTTGCTGCCACCGCCGATCTCGACTGCGGCCTTCTCGAAGACACGCATGCCCGGCGTGGTCTTGCGCGTGTCGACAAGCACGGTCTTGGTGCCCTCGAGCGCAGTCACCATCCGATGCGTGTAAGTAGCGATGCCGCTCATGCGCTGCAGGTAGTTGAGCGCCACGCGCTCGCCCGAAAGCAGCACGCGCGCGTCGCCGCGCACCTGGCCCACGTGGTCGCCAGCGTGCACCTCGTCGCCATCCGAGACATCGAACAACACGGAGCTCTGCGGATCCAGCAGCTCAAAGGTGCGGACGAATACGTCCAGGCCGGCGATAATGCCATCGGCCTTGGCGATGAGCTCAACGGTAGCGGGGCGCGCCGTGGGACACACGCTCGCCGTACTCACGTCCTCAAACGTGATGTCCTCGCGCAGAGCCTGCAAAATCAGATCATCGACGACGAGCTTCATGGTAATGGGATTCATGGTCTACTCCTCCACGGCCTGCGTGCCGGCGGCACGGGCCAAATCATCGATTGCAAGGGTATCGGCACTCAGGGCGCGATGACGCCCGTCAAGCGCGGGCTCACCGGCCTGCTCCACGGCCAGCGACTCGCCGGTGCGCATGTACCACGCGGCACGGCGGCCCCAAACCAGAGACTCGAGCAGGCTGTTAGAAGCCAGGCGGTTCTTGCCGTGCACGCCATTGCAGGCCGTCTCGCCGGCGGCGTAGAGTTCGGGCATCGAAGTGCGGCCGTCCTTGTCGACCCATACGCCGCCCATAAAGTAGTGCTGCGTGGGCGTAACGGGGATGGGCTCGTCCAGGATGTCGCGGCCGTCCTCCAGGCAGCGCGCGCGGATATTGGCAAAGTGCCCGGTCACCACGTCGCGCTCGACGGGAGCAAAGCTCAGCCACTCGTTATCGGTGCCGTCCTGCTTCATCTGCTCGCGAATGGCGGCGGCGACCACATCGCGCGGCTGCAACTCGTCGGTAAAACGCTCGCCGGCGGCGTTGAGCAAAATCGCGCCCTCGCCGCGGCAGCTCTCGCTGATCAGGAAGGTGCGGCCCGGCTGCGGCGAGAACAGTCCCGTGGGATGAATCTGCACGTAGTCCAGGTGCTCCATCGTGATGCCGTGCTCCTGCGCGATGTAGCAGGCGTCACCGGTGAGCTGCGGGTAGTTGGTCGAATGGTCGTACACGCCACCGATACCACCCGTTGCCCACAGCGTATGGCGGGCATGGATCTTAAACGGCTTGCCGGCATGTACGCCCTCAGCGGCATTTGCCAGCTCGTCGGCGGGACGAACCGAGTTATCCTCGTCCACGGGAACGGCGACGACGCCGGCGCACACCGTAGCGCCATCGCGCTCGGCGGTCAGGATGTCGGTCATGGCAACGTGTTCGAGAATCTGCACGTTGTCCAGCTTGCGGACAGCCTGGAGCAGCTTGGTCGTAATCTCCTTGCCCGTAATATCGGCATGGAAGGCGATGCGCGGGCGGCTGTGTGCGCCCTCGCGGGTAAAGTCGAGGCTGCCGTCGGCCTTGCGCTCAAAGTCCACGCCCATGGCCAGCAGGTCGTTGATGACCGAACGGCTCGAGCGAATCATGATGTCAACACTCTCGCGGCGGTTCTCGTAATGGCCGGCGTGCATGGTGTCCTCAAAGAAGGCATCGTAGTCAGAACCCTCGGGCAGTACGCAGATGCCGCCCTGCGCGAGCATCGAGTCGCACTCGTCGACAGCGCCCTTGGAGAGCATGATCACGCGCGTGCTCGTCGGCAGATTGAGAGCCGCATACAGGCCTGCCACGCCGCAACCGGCAATGACAACGTCACACTCCATATCGGGGTATTGTTTGGTTTCCACAGGAATCCTCTCCCTTGTAATGTGGCATAAGGAATGGTCCCTCATGTCACATTGGCTTAGCGCGCCGCGTACTCGAGCATGCGGTCGAGCGTGAGCTTGGCCTGATCGGCGGCCTCGTCCGACACGCCAATCTGCACCTCGCCCTCGCCCGTCTCCAGGCAGTGCACGAGCTTTTCGAGCGTGATGAGATCCATGTTGACGCAGGTGGGCTGCACCGCAGGGAAGTAGAACTTCTTGCCGGTGCCCTGGCAGCGGCGCTCGAGTTCGTAGAGCACGCCACGGACCGTCACGATGATGAACTCGCTGGCGTCCGACTCCTCGGCATATTTGATGATGCCGGCGGTGGAGCCGATGTAGTCGGCCTCGGCCAGGACGTCGGCCTTGCACTCGGGGTGCGCCAGCACGAGCGCGTCGGGGTGGGCCTCCTGCGCGTCGACGATCTGCTCGACGGTAATGATGTGATGACGCGGGCAGTAGCCGTTGTTGAGGATGACGTGCTTTTGGGGCACCTGCTCGGCCACAAAGCGGCCCAGGTTCTGGTCGGGAATGAACAAGATGTGCTGCTGTGGCAGCTCGGAGACGATCTTGACGGCGTTAGAGCTGGTAACGCACACGTCACTCCAGCTCTTGATTTCAACCGTCGAGTTGACGTAGCAGACGACAGCTAGGTCGTCGCCGTACTCGGCACGCGCCGCATCGACCGTCTCGCGCTTGACCATGTGCGCCATGGGACAGTCCGCGCCTGGCTCGGGCAACAGCACCGTTTTGGTGGGATTGAGCAGCTTGGCGCTCTCGCCCATAAACTCCACGCCGCACAGCACGATGGTCTGCTGCGGCAGGCTCTTGGCAAGCTTTGCCAGGTAGAAGCTGTCGCCGACGTAATCGGCCACAGCCTGGACCTCGGGCGCCACGTAATAGTGCGCCAGGATCACCGCGTCGCGTTGGGTTTTAAGTTGCCGAATGGCCTCGACGAGCTCTGCGGGCACCAATGCCGCGCGCTCCGTTGCCGTCGTTGCCGATGCTAGGCCGGCCGCGATATCGCGTGCAAGCTCCGACGCATCCATGTTCGCGCTCTGTGCCATCAAGGCCCCTCTCTTTTGGCGAATCTTGGGGCTTTAGTATGACACCTGGCTTTACAGCTGACAAGACAGCTGTAAAGCCAGGTGTAAAGTTGAAATAAAGATTCAATCATGGGGCGGGTCCATTTTCGAACTGGCAAGCTGAGGATAGTTAAAAATGGACCCGCCCCATGATTCGAGCAGCCCGTTTTGTCCTGGACCAAGGGGCGGTGGTCAAAAAAGGCCAAATATGAGTACTGTCACCAAATTGGTAGCAGCGATTTTCCGGTCCAGAGCAGCAAAATCGCTTTGTATGGAGCCCGATTGCAACTCTGAAGGACGAAAATCGATGCACTTTTGGCCGCTGGCACCGATTTTTGAGGCCATGTGGCTGTCACTAAACTGGTAACAGTACTCATATTTGGCCTTTTTTGAGCACCGGGTTTCCGGCAGACCCCAAAAGCGGGCCCGGATCGCTCAATCCGGACCCGCTGGGAACTGGCGCGCGGTTAAGCGCGGCGCTTCATGGTCCACGCCAGCAGCAGAGCTGCCACTCCGGCTGCGAGTACGACACCAGCCATGACATACGTGCTGTCGCCGGACTCAGGCAACGTCTCCTTGCCAGCCTTCTTCTTAGGCTTGGAAGTCGTAGTCGTGGTCGTAGTAGTCGTAGTGGTCTGGCCAGGAGCGGGCTTGGCAGCCTCGGCAACGGTGAAGGTCGTCTCTGCCGTGCCCGTGCTCGAAACCACGCTCAGCTTATGCTCGCCCACGCCGAGCGTATTCAGGAAGCTCGCCTTGAGCGTCACGATCGTAGAGCCCTCGGTGAGCACGTAGTTCTCGGCAGCGACCTCCTTATCGTCAACCAGCACCTTCTGGAAGAACACGAGCGGCGCGTTCGAGCGGAAGCTCAGGTCCTTGGCGGCCTCGACCACCATCGTCTGGCCCTTACCGTCGGTGATCTCGGGCTTCAGAATCGCGATCTCCTCGGTCTTGCCCTTCTCGCGGCAGACGGTGCACTCCTGATGCTTCTCACCCTTGGCCTCGACCGTCGCCGGCTTGTCGACGACCCACTTAAAGGTGTGCCCAGCCTTGTCGATGATCTCGCCGCAGCGGCAGACGTGCCAGTGATTCTGAGCGTCGTGCGCCCAGCCAGAGCCGTCGGGCTCGTGCTTGAGGACACCCTCGACCGTCACATTCACGTCGCCCTCGACATCCTTGAGCTCATAGGTGCCCTTGTCGGAGAGCTCGATGGCCTTACCGTCGACCTTGACGGCGTAGCCCTTGCCCGCAAAGTACGCGCTGTCGATGCTCATGGTGAGCGTTGCGGTCCCATGCCAATCAAGCTCGGTTGCCGTCGAGGTGAGCGCATAGCCCACCTGATTGCTCGGCAACGCCACGACCAGCTTGCGGCCGGCAGCCACGGTGATCTCGGTAGCAGAGGAGGCATCGTAGTTGGCCTTAGCCTGGTAGCGCACCTCGTACACGCCGGCGGCGAGATCCGTGAGCTCGGTCACGCCCTCGCCCACGGCCTGATACTTGGCGGCATCCTTGGCGCGCCACTCCATCGTCGCGTCGACGCCCACGATCTTACCGTCATGTTTGCCACTCACGGCCTCGGCCTCGGCCTGAACCTTCGGCGCGTCCTGATCGGCGTTCTTGATGGAGAACCCACACGTCAGACCCTCAGTCGGAAGCGCGTAGTTGCCCGCGGCCTTACCCGTCAGCGCTGTGAGGGTCGCCTGATACGAATCGCCAGCCTCGACCTGGGAGCCCACGACGGTCGCGCCAAGGTCATCCTTGCCGTTGACGTTGCCGAGCGTCGCCTCGGGGCAGTGCTCCTCGCCGTCGTAGACAAACTCACTGGTGCCCCACGTCACGGTGAGCGGCCGCTGGTTGATGGTGAACACGCCATCGACGAACGTGATGCTGTAGTTGGGGTTTGCACCCTCGGGCTGCGTCAGCTGCAGAGCATAGCCGCCGTCGCGCACGTTGTCGTTATTTTCGCGCTCGATCTCGAGGCCCTGAAGCGTTTCGCCCGCGACGAGTTTGCCAGAAGTGACATCCCACGTAAACACGGGATCAGCCTCGCCGTAGGTCTTAGAAGCGTCCTGGGCGGTGACCGTAATCGCGCACGGCTTGACCTCGAGCTCAACCTTGCCCTCGGCGGTCGCACCGTCAATCGTCACCTGGTAGGCGACGGTCAGTTTGCCGACGTCCTTAATCTTGGGGGCCTCGGGGGACCAATTCTTGCCGTCGGTGCTGTACTGAGCCGTTGCGCCCTCGGGTAGTCTCGTCGCATCGACCGTGTGATACGCACCGTCGTACTCGTCGGAGTAGCCAACGATGGCGGCAGCCGGAATCTCGACCTCGGCAAGCTTGTGACCGCAGACCTTGCACCGCTGTTGCTTGGAGCCCTTCTCGGTTGCCGTGGGGGCCTTGACGACGACCCACTCAAAGTCGTGCTTGGCCTCGTCGATCTTGTCACCACAGGCGCACTTATGCCAATGCGTGCTGTCGTCGGAGAGCCACTCCTCGTTCACGACCTCGTGCTTGCGCACGCCCTCGACGGTGATGGTGGTCTTCTCCTCGACATTGCTCAGGACGAACTTTCCATCCTCGCCCTTCTCGAGAACAACGCCGTTCGCCTTGACGACAAAGTCGTCGCCCGCGTAGTAGCCATCGGAGATCTTTACCGAGAACTCCACGCTTTCGTGCCACTGCAGTCTGTTCGGGCTATGCCAGTCTATCGAGTAGGCGTCATTCTCACTAGAAAGGGTGACCCATAAGTACTTACCGTTGTCGACATGCACTTCCACAGGCGCGGACGGCATGTAATTTTTAGTCTCGGCATACCAGACCTGGTAGTCGCCAGCGGCAAGATTCTCAATCTTACCGTCTTCGGAAACCATGGTCTCGCCATCGGCGTCCCCGGCTTCGGTGCGGAACAGGCGGTAGGCGACGCCGCCGTGCGCGCCTTTAATCTTGCCGTCGCACTTGCCACGGATGGTTTCGGCGGTAGCCTTCAGGCCCTGAGGCTTCTCCTGCTCGGCCTTATAAATCGTGTAGGTATACTCAAGGTTTTCGGTAGGAAGGGCATAATTCTTGATGACCTCGGGGTCACCGGCGAGGCCCGTCACCTTTGCCAGATAGCCACCGGCATCGATGCCCGTCGCGTTCTCGACCTCATAGGAAACCTTCCCCTCGTCACCCTCGGCAACATTGCTGACCGTGACCTTGGGGCCCTGAGGCTCGCCGTCATAGGTATACGTTCCGACCGTCCAGCCAACACCAATCTGGCGCTTGGTGATCTCGAACGTGCCGGTCTGGAGCGTCGGAGCATAGTTCGCCCTCTGGATCTTGTCCCACTTGTCGCCGACCTCGCTCTCCTCGATCGTCAGCGTATAGGTGCCCACGTTCTCGCCGGCCTCACGGCGAATCTTGAACCAAGAGAGCGGGTGGCCCTTGATGATCGAGCCCTCGACGGCCTCGAGCTCAAAGTCCGGATCGTCATAACCGTACACCTTCGAAGCATCCTTGGGCTTCACCGTTACCGGACGGGGATCGACCTTAAGCTCGACCTCGCCCTCGCAGGTGTCGCCAGACGTGAGCGTCGCCTTAAACTCGACGGTCTTGGAGCCAGCATCGCAGATGAGCGGAGACTCGTCGCTCCACTTCTTCACGCCCTTCTCGCGATACTGGATAGATGCGACGGTCTCGGCGTTAACCGTCACGCCGTGCTTTTCGCCATCGTAGATACCCGAGTAGCCGGTAATACCGAAAGCCGGAATCTCGATAGACTCGCGCTCGTAGCCGCACGTCTTGCAGCGCTCGTGCTTGGAACCGGGCTTATCGGCCGTGGCGTCCTGGTCGACGACCCACTCAAAGTCGTGCTGGGCGCGGTCAACGTCCTCCTTGCCGCAGGTGCAGGTGTTCCAGTGCTCGGCGTCGTCGTGCTTCCAACCGCTACCGTCGGCCTTCTTGGGGCCGTCCTTGACCTCAACTGTCAGGGCCTCAGAGGCGTTATGGTTACGGTCGGCCTTAAGACGAACGCTGTATTTGCCAGCGGCGAGGCCCTTAACCGACGTCTCGCCTTCGGCAATCCGCTGATAGTCGCCGGCGGCCTCGGCTTTCCACTCGTAGGTGTTATCAATCCCGTCGATGCTGCCATCTGCCAAGGCATGTCCGGTCGCGGCCGTCGTCTTAACGTCCCTGGGGGCAGCCTGTTCGGCGGGGGTGATCTTTATCTCGAGCTCGCCCTCCACCGGCACGTAGTCGGGTGCGGTAATACGATATTTAATCGTCTCGGCGCATACGTTGCCGTAGACATCGCGCGTGACATTGGTATAGGAGGGGATTCGGTCTTCGTACAGCGAGCCGCCATCGACGCTATATTCGATCTGCGTGCCCTCGGGGGCGTTGTCGACCGTCACCGACGGCGAGTGAGCCTTGCCGTCATAGGTGCCATCAAAGCCCTTGGCCTGAACGTTCTCGAACTGCGTGCCGTAGATGCTCCAGTAGAAAAACTTGCCGTATGTGAAGTTCCCCAGACCCCAAGCCTGGCTCCGGTACGCACCGAGATCTTTCTCGGACACCGATTCACCCCAAGCGAAACGCTCGAAATCGACGCCCTCTTTAAGCTCAATCCATTCGTCGCCAAGCTTATACGTCACCTTAATGCGAGGCGTTATCTCCTCTCCCGTCCACTTATAAGACGGAACGTCGCTGAGCACGTCACCGTTACTGAACCTGACGTTATCCTTCAGCTTGTCGTAGCCGATGATTTCGACCTTGCAAAGATCCTTGCGGTTGGAGTCCTTCTCCGCAAGCGAAGCAGGCTTGATCTTGAACACGCGCTCGAGCGTAACATCGTTCTGCCCTTCGACGGCGACCGTCGCCACCACGCGATAGGTGCCCGCATCGCACGGCTGCGACCCTTCCATCTCGATGCCCTGGGGATTATTGTCATCCACGCCCCTATAGAACCGCGCGCTCACAATCTTTACCTTGCCCTGGGCTACAGCGTTGTCCTTTTGAGACGGCTTAGTCGTAGCAAGCACGGCATCGCGCGGCTTGCCGTTGTAGGTAAAGCTCAGGTCGCCGCTCTTGGACGACATCAGCGAGATCTTCTCGCCATCCCTGGAGTAGACACAGTGTGAGGCCTCATACTGTCCGTTGCACGTAGCCGCGATGCTGTACCCATCCTTGTTGGCGGAATAGGTCCACTCGTGCTCGTGCTTGCGATGGATAACCTTGACCTTGCCATCGGTAACGTCGTATGCAAGGTCGGCATTAGCAAACTTGAGCCTGCTCGCAAGATCCTCCTGCGAAAGATCGCTCGTGCCAAGGTTCACATACTCATAGTAGTAGTACTGCTTATTGGACTCGGGATCGAACTTGGTATCGTCGACAGACAGGACGGCTTCGCCCGTAAAAGACTTATCGACGTGAACCTTGCCGTAGCTACCGGCATCGGATGCGTCGATGCCCTTCGCCTTGACCGTGGTGACCTTCGTGTTGCCAGCGAGCGTCACAGAACCGAGAGCGTAAACCGTGCAGCGCTTCTCGTCCTGACCGCTTATGTCGCGACCGTTGAAATAATCAGAGGGGAACACGTACGAATCATTGATAACCGTATCGTTTATGGTGCACGACGCATCCTTTGCCACCGCAATGGCGCTCGTCATGTGCATCTGATATTGAATATCCCACACCTTGAACATATAAGAGCAGGGTCCATTCCATGACGTATCGCTCGTCGAACGAATGCTGCAGTTATTCAGGGTAACTTTGGCATTTTTGACGCCAATATTGCCCGCATGCACATGGCCGCTCTCGAACTTCATCTCGTCGCATGCAATCATTCCCTGACTGTTGTTTTCGAACGTGCAGCCGCTCAACGTGACCTTGGGGGACTTCGCTCGCCCGACCACGCTCAAGGCGCCGACGCAGTCATCACTATTATTCTTAAACGTGCAGTTGACAAACGTTGCATCCACCGCGACCTGGCTGCCTCTGATAGTCACAGGTGCCGGCGAGGCTTCGTAGATTTCATTATCCTGGTCAACCTTGAATGCGTTGTTCTTGCAGCATTTCCAACCGCTGACATTCACGTTCGTGAAGCTGGCCGTCTCCCCCGCACCCATGGTTCCATAGAGCGTGATTGCCCGAACGGTATCATCGTTATCGGTCCTTGAAACAAGCTTGAGGTTTTTCACGACAAGGTTGAGGCTCTTGCCTGTATTCGGCTTATCGACACCTCCACGCGCTTCGTAATCGTTGCTATCGCTCAAAAACGTTTTTCCATCACAGCGGACCTCGGTCGAGGCGCCCGAATCACCGATGAACTCGACGTAACCGCCCTTAAGCACAAAGAGGGGATGCTGCGAATACGTGAGGTCACGCTTGACGGTCAGCGGGCCGCCCAGAGACGAGCTGTTGGTGAAATACAGGCGAGTCGGATTCTCCTTGGTACCGCCCTCGACCTCATAGTGGTCGATATCGACCGTACCGGCAAACCAGTAGTCTTTGCCGCCGGAAAGTTGGATTACGTCGCTTTCGCCATACGAAAGCTCACTTTTCAAGTGTTTAGGTTTGGTCGCGGTGTACGGATACGCCTCCGCCACCGTAGGCGTAGCAAGCGTTGTCGCCGCGCCTCCGAGCGCTAACGCTGCAGCCAGCGCACAAGCAGCAAGTCTGCGCATCCCCATCTTCTTCTCCCTCATCACAGCTCCCCTTACCCCTATGCTTTCGCGATGATCGTTATCGCTTGGCGCCGGCGGTCGGTCTGATTCCCCGTCCGACCGCCGGCATCGATTGATATGTGTATCCATGGAGTATTGTGAGGTCACCAAAACTGACACCCCGCCGCTCGGCGCGAGTTGCGTACCGTGGGGCGCAAATGGAACGCACCCCCGCGGGTGGCGCGTGCACGATATGGCAAAATCGAGGTACTAAGGGGGCCCAATATGCTCAAAATCATCGCCTGCGACGACGACGTCGCCTTTCTAGATAACCTGCACCGCATGATCAACCGCTGGTCGACCGAGACGGGTACGGCGGTCGATGTTGCACTCGTTACGCGCGGCGAGGACCTGCTGGCACGCCATGCCGCATCGCGCGCCGACATCATCATGCTCGACATGATCATGCCGCTCGTCAACGGCATGGACACCGCCCGCGAGCTGCGCCAAACCGATACCGCCGTGCGCTTGGTGTTCCTCACCTCATCGCCCGAGTTCGCGCTTGAGTCCTACGAGGTCCGCGCCTTCGACTACCTGCTCAAACCCGTAACCTACGAGCGCGTGGCGCAACTGCTCGACGAGCTGTCGAGCCTGCGTCCGGCAGCGACCGATGAGCTCGTCATCAAGACGTCCTTTGGCTACCATGCCCTGCGCCTATCCGATATCGAATATGCCGAGGCTCGCAACAAGCACGTGGTCTTCCACCTGCGCGATGGCCGCGATATCGAGGCGCTCGAGCCGTTCCGCAGCATCGAGGACCGACTGGCCCAAAACGCGACCTTCTTTAAGTGCCACCGCAGTTACCAGGTCAATCTGCGCAACATCGACCACTTTAACCGCACGGAAATCGTCATGCGCTCGGGCGCGTGCATACCGCTCGCGCGCAGCTGCAAGCAGGGATTCCAAGACGCCTACTTTGCAGTGCGGTTCGAGGGCGGGAGACGCTGATGCTTTCCTCGGCAGAACTGGTACTTTGGGCAATCCACCATGCGACGACATTGCTCTTTGGCGTCTTTGCCTCGGCGGCTCTGTGCGGTGTCGAGATCAACGGCCGCCATTCGCTCGAACTGGTGGGGGTCGGCGCCGTAACCGGATGCGCATTTGGCCTCGCCAATGCCGTCGGCGGCGAGCTTTTCGCCCGTCAGGCCTATCCGCTCGTCGTGCATCTGCCGCTTGTCGTCTACCTGTGCGTACGCTATCGCCTGAGTCCGCTGCTCGCCATCTTGGGCGTTACCAGTGCCTATCTGAGCTGCCAGTTTAGCAACTGGATGGGCATCGCCGCATTCGCCGCCACCGATTCGCAGGTCGCGTACTACGTGGCGCGCATCATCACCACGCTCGGCGTCTTTGCCGTCTTATTGCATTGGGCAAGCGACATTGGCCCCCGCCTGGCGATCAAAAGCCCCACCGAGCTGGAGATTCTGCTCATCCTGCCGCTCGTCTACTACATCTTCGACTACGCCACCAATGTCTATACCACGCTCTTCCACTCGGGCTCGGTGGTAACTGTTGAGTTTTTGGCGTTCGCCCTCTGCGCCTTCTACCTTATGTTTCTTGCCGTCTACCTTCGCGAATACGAAGCAAAGGAAATCGCCGAGCGCGAGCGCTGGATGCTCGCGACCCGCGACAACGCGGCCATCAAAGAGCTCGAAGCCTGGCGCCAGTCCGGACGCGAGCTCTCGGTTCTCCGTCACGACATGCGCCACTACCTGCGCGGTCTAGCGGCCCTGATCGAAGAGGGTCACACCGATGAGGCACTCGAGCGCATCGACGCGCTCTGCGAGACCAACGACCGCACCGCCGTGCGCCGCTACTGCGCCAACGAAACGGTCAACATTGCGCTCTCGTCGCTTTCCGCGGACATCAACGCGCACGGCATCACCGCCGACCTGCGCGCCGCCGTGCCCGAAACCGTCCACGTGGGCGATGTCGATCTATTCAGTGTGGTATCGAACGCCCTGGACAATGCCATCGCCGCGGCGAGCGCCGCCCCCGAAGGCAAGCGGTTTGTCGACCTGGACCTTCGCTACGAAGACGGTCAGCTTCTATTGCTGGTTTCCAACACGTTTGGCCGTGCGCCGCACATGGTCGACGGCATGCCCGTGGCTCAGCACACTGGGCACGGTTTTGGAACCAAGAGCATTAAACTTGCCGTCGAGCGCATGAACGGCAACTGCCAGTTCCGCATTAACGGCGACCGGTTTGAGCTGCGCGCCGTAATGTAGGGGCTGCCGCCAGCCTCGCTACAGCGGTGCAGCCGCCGGGGTCAGCTGCTTAATGTAGGCCCACATGCGCTGTTTTGCGGCCTTGTCGGTGAGCGCCGCCTCAAAACCGTCGAGCGCCAGCACGCGGCGCCCCTGCACATGGGCGACCAGGCCGGGCTTGAGCATGGCGGTGTCAAAGTCATCAATCGCCACAAGCATATCGGCATAGGTCTCGCGCATGACATCGGCCGCACTGTTGTCCAGCAGCAGCACCGCCTCGGGATCCAAGGTCTCCAGCGCCTCGCGGAACAGGTCGCACGTCAGGGCCTCGCCCGCCGCGACCGTTCCGTCGCCCGCGCCGGCGACGCTTGCCAGCACGCAAAAATCCTCGGGGGCATATCCGATGGCGCCGAGCGCCTTGCGCAACGCGGCGCCATCCGCGCCGGCAGCCAGCTCGCCGCCCGAGCACTCGGCTTCATCCAAATCGCCTTTGACCAGCACAATCGGCGAGCACGCGTTGCCCGCGATACGCACACCGCGACCTGCAAGCGACGCGAGCTCCTGCTCGGTCGCCTGAGCGATGGCTTCTTTTTTCTGGCTTTGTGACGTGGGCATGCGCTCTCCAATCGTTTGCGTGCCCACCATTATATAAAAGAGCCGCCCGCGAGTGGTTGCTTTGCGGGCCGCTGGGTATAAGCACGGTCGTACTGAGTTTTACGCGGCCGAGCCGCGTCGTATTATGGAGGTCACCATGGCTGACATTAAGCAGATTACCCCCGAGAACTTCGATTCCATCGTTAACGACAGCCTGCCCGTACTGGTTGATTTTTGGGCCCCGTGGTGCGGCCCCTGCCGCTCGCTCTCGCCCATCGTAGACGAGGTTGCCGACGAGCTGGCCGGCAAGTTGGCTGTGGCCAAGTGCAACGTCGACGACAACCAGGACCTGGCCATGAAGTTTGGCGTCATGAGCATCCCCACGCTGATCGTCTTTAAGAACGGCGAGGAGGTCGACCGCTCGGTCGGCGCCTTGCCCAAGGCAAGACTTCAGGCACTGCTGGAGAAACATCTGTAATACGCTTGTTACCCATCTGCCGTCCATGAGCGGTTTCGCACCGCTCGCCGGAGTGCCAAACGCAAGGTATGCGACCACGGATAGTATGGTAGATACAAACAGCCCCCAGTGAACGGGTGCGGGTCAGACGGACTCGCACCCGTTTTCTTATGCGGCGGCGCTCAAGGCGGGCGTAGTAGAATCTGAACCACCATATCGCCCCGTACAAAAGGAGACTCCCCATGCATGACGTCGGAATGAACATGAGCCAGCTTGCCATGAGCGTCAAGCAGGTCGACGACACCATTGAGCTCGCTCACGAGTGGAGCCATCAGCTGCTGCATGCGACCGAGAACTTTGACATGGAGCGCATTGGCGCCAAGCTCGAGGCCGCCATGGCGGCACTCCACGAGGCGCACGATGCGCTCGAGGGCTACGAGGAGGCCATCGAGGCCGACCACAACTCCGTCGGCTCTGTGAAACTGGTGTAACGTGGCCGAGCACGAGCACGCGCACAATCACGGTGCGGACGACGATGCAAGCTGCCGCTACAGCGGCTCCAGCTCCGAGCTGGTCCGCTTTTCGGTCACCGCGCCCGACGACCTGCTGCGCCGCTTTGACGAGCAGATCGCGCGCCGCGGTGACGTGGCTAACCGATCCGAGGCCGTACGCGATCTGATTCGCGCCTCGATCGCCAAGGAGCAGATGCGCACGCCCGACGAGCAGGTCATCGGTTCGCTCACCATGATCTATGACCACCATACCGGCGATCTGACGCGCCGTCTGGACGAGGTGCAGCACGACTACACCGACGAGATTGTCTCGACCATGCACGTGCATCTGGACCACCACAACTGCCTGGAGATTCTGGCGCTCAAGGGTCGCGGCAAACGCGTCTATGAGCTAGCGGACCGGTTGCTGGGACTGCGCGGCGTTAAGCACGGCGAGCTCACCTGCGCCGCCACCAAGCAGAGCCTGGGGCTGTAGCGGGATTTCCCGCAGCGCACCTGCCAAAAAGGGACAGGTTTGTTTTGGCAGGTTTAGAAGTTTTACCGACCAAAATAAACCTGTCCCTTTTTGGTCGGTTTTGACGAGGGGAAGCCACATGCGGCATGTGCATATTCATGTGACGGGCATTGTGCAGGGCGTTGGCATGCGGCCATTTGTGTATCGCGAGGCTATGGCGCATGGCATCTGCGGCTGGGTGCTCAACGCGGGCGATGGCGTACACATCGAGGCGCATGCTTTGAGCGAGGCGCTCGACGAATTTGTCACCGCGCTGTCGGAGCACGCGCCGGCCGCAGCCCGCGTTGAGCATGTCGCTGTTGCAGACCTGGAGCCCGACGCTTGGGATGCCGACGATGAGCAGGTCTTTCGTATTGTAGCGTCACAGGATCAGACCGTGCACACGACGCTCATCTCCCCCGATATCGCCACCTGTGACGACTGCCTGCGCGAACTGTTCGACCCCGCCGACCGTCGCTATCACTACCCCTTTACCAACTGCACCAACTGCGGGCCGCGCTTTACCATCATCCGGTCGCTGCCTTATGACCGAGCGGCCACGTCGATGGATTGCTTTCCTATGTGCCCCGAGTGCGCTGCAGAGTATGGCGACCCGCTTGACCGGCGCTTTCATGCGCAGCCCGATGCCTGCTTTGACTGCGGGCCACATATTACCTGGCGCGAGGCGGCGGGCGACATGGAGCTCGAGGGCTCGGGGGCGATGCCGGCCGTCGGCAGCACGCGCGAAACCAGCGATGCCATTATTGACCGCTGTGTCGAGCTGCTGGCCAGCGGCGGTATTGTCGCCATCAAGGGGCTGGGCGGATTCCATCTGGCCTGCAACGCCGCCAATGAGCAGGCGGTGGTCGAGCTGCGCCGTCGCAAGCGCCGCAGCAACAAGCCGCTTGCCGTTATGGTGCGCAGCCTTGCCGATACTGAACGCCTGTGCCATGTCGATGATGCCGAGCGCGACTTGCTGGCCGGCAGCATCCGCCCCATTGTGCTGCTGCGCCGCCGTGTTGTTGGCGAGGGAGATTCCCCCGACGGCCTTACACTCGCGCCATCCGTCGCGCACGATCTACCCGATCTCGGCGTCATGCTCCCCTATACACCGCTTCAGCATCTGCTGCTTGCAGCTGCCTCGTCGCATGGCATGCACGCGCTGGTCATGACCAGCGGAAACCTGAGCGAGGAACCTATCGAGACCGACGATGCCCTTGCATGGGAACATCTTGTTGCCGCCGGCATCGCCGACGCGCTACTTGGCAACGACCGTGCGATTCTCTCACGCTACGACGACTCCGTGGTACGTGTGGTCGACGGCACCGTCATGCCTGTGCGTCGCGCACGCGGATATGCGCCGCAACCGTTGTCGCTGCCGGCGCTCGACGGCACTGCACCCTGCGTGCTCGCCTGCGGGCCGCAGCAAAAAGCCACGATCGCGCTCACGCGCGAGGACGCCGACGGCCATGTGGCCTGTTTTGTGTCGCAGCATATCGGCGATGTCGAAAACGGCGCGACCTTCGATGCCTGGAGCGCCGCCCGCGCACGTCTAGAAAACCTCTTTGACCTGACGCCTGCCGCCCTGGCATGCGACATGCATCCCAACTATCTATCGAGCCAGTGGGCGCGTGAGCGGGCACGGGAGCACAGTCTGCCGCTAATCGAAATCCAGCATCATCATGCGCACATCGCGAGCGTAATGGCAGAGGCGATTGTCGCTGGCCGGATTGCGCCTGATGCACGCGTCCTCGGTATTGCCTTCGATGGTACGGGTGCCGGCACCGACGGCACCATATGGGGCGGTGAGTTTCTTATCGCCGGCCTTGCCGATTTTGAACGCGCCGCGCACCTGCGCACCTGGGCGCTGCCAGGCGGAGCCACATCCGTGCGCGATGCCCGGCGCAATGCCTTTGCCCTGCTGAGCGAGCTCGGCCTGCTCGAGCATCCGGGTGCCGCGGGGCTATTGGGCACCCTCGACGAGCAAACACGCAGCGTGACAGCCACCATGATCGAGCGCGGCATCAACAGCCCGCGTACCAGCAGCATGGGTCGTCTCTTTGATGCCGCGGCAGCGATTCTGGGCATCTGCGACAAGGCAACCTACGAAGGCGAACCCGCCATAGAACTCGAAGCCGCCGCCTGGCGCGCGCTCGACGGTAAGACCGTTCGTCTCGACGGCAATCATACGGGCGTATTCACGTCTGCCGACGACTCCCCCATCTTGGACCCCCAACCGCTCATCGAAGCTCTTCTGAATGGAATCGAGGCAGGCGCGCCGGCCGACAGGCTCGCGCTCGACTTCCATATCGCCATCGTGCGCTCTTCGGCACGAATCGCACGCGAAATCTGCGCGCGCGAAGGCCTCGATACCGTCGCGCTCTCGGGCGGTGTGTTCATGAACCGGCTTTTGCTTCAGCTCCTTACCCACGAACTCAAAGACGCCGGTCTTGCCGTCTTGGTCCCCCATACTGTGCCCGTCAACGACGGCTGCATCGCCTACGGTCAGGCCGCCATCGCTCGCGCTCGCCTCGCGCAGACAGCATCGCGATAGGCGTTTTGCCAGCCTGCGCGCCGCCGTCTCACAGGTGTAACGCGTTTGCTCGTGACTCCCGCGAGCGCTACCATCAACTGATGGGTAATTAGGCGCCTATCCAGCGCAAAACGTATAAAAGGGGAACATTATGTGCCTTGCCGTTCCCGGCAAAGTGGTCAAACGCGACGACGACCTTAAGGCGACCGTCGACATGATGGGCATCGAGCGCCCCGTTTCGCTGCGCCTCGTGCCGACGGCACAGGTAGGCGACTATATTCTCGTGCACGCCGGCTTTGGCATTCAGATTGTCGACGAGCAGGAAGCCCAAGAGACACTCGAGCTCGTCAATACCATGACCGAGCTGGCCGAAGAGGACCAGCTCGCCACTAACCCGGCCGAGGCATACTAGTGGCGGCGGCGCAGCCGGTTCGCTCCGGTATCGACTTTTCGGCATTTCGCGACCCCAAGCTGGCTCGCGATCTCATCGATCGTATTCATGAGCTTGTCGGCAACCGCAGCATCAACCTTATGGAAGTCTGCGGCACGCATACCGTGAGCATCGGGCGCTATGGTTTTCGCTCCATTATGCCTGCCGGGCTCAAACTGCTGAGCGGTCCGGGTTGCCCCGTCTGCGTTACCGCCAACCGCGATATCGACCATGCAATCGCGCTCGCCAAGATGGACGGCGCCATCATCACCACCTTTGGCGACATGATGCGCGTGCCCGGATCGTCCACCTCGCTTGCCGCGCAAAAGGCCGCGGGGCGCGACATCCGCATCGTCTACTCTCCGCTCGACGCGCTCGACATTGCCGAGCAAAACCCCGATCGCCCGGTCATTTTTATGGGCGTGGGCTTTGAGACCACAACGCCCACCATCGCCGCCGCCATTTTGGAGGCCGATGCACGCGGGCTCCAGAACTTCTCGGTCTATTGCGCCCACAAGACCACGCCGCCGGCGCTATGCGCGATTGCCAACGATCCCGAGACCACCATCGACGGCTTTATCCTGCCGGGCCACGTCGCCACCATCACGGGCTTGGCCCCCTTTGGCTTTTTGGTCGACGAGTTTAAGACTCCAGGCGTGGTAACGGGATTTGAGCCGGTCGACATCTTGCAGGGTATCTGCATGCTGGTCCAGATGGTTGTCGAGGACAGGCCCGCGATCGACAACGCCTACCGCCGTGGCGTCAATGCCGACGGCAATCCCGTGGCGCGCCAGCTGGTCGAGCAGGTATTTGAGCCGTGCGATACCACATGGCGCGGATTGGGGCCGATTGCCAACTCGGGCCTTTCCATCCGCCCCGAGTTCTCGCGCTTTGATGCCCGTGCTCGCTTTGACGTGCCCGTTGAGGCGACGGTCGAGCCGCGCGGGTGCCGCTGCGGCGACGTGCTGCGCGGGGCCATTGCGCCGAGCAGCTGCCCGCTCTTTGGCCGCACCTGCACGCCCGAGCACCCCGTCGGCCCGTGCATGGTGAGCTCCGAGGGCAGCTGCGCGGCGTACTACCGCTACCGCGACTAGCCCGGACACACCCGCACACCGGCACCACCCACGATTGGAGTTTTCGATATGTCCCATAGCGTTACCGATAGCACCGTCCTGCTGGGCCACGGCTCCGGCGGCCAGATGATGAAACGCATCATCGATGAGGTCTTTTTGGATGCCTTTGGGTCGCCCGAGCTGCTCGAAGGCAACGACGCCGGCGTCGCCGCGCTGCCCGCGAGCGGGCGCATCGCCATGTCGACCGACAGCTTTGTAGTCTCGCCGCAGTTCTTCCCCGGTGGCAACATCGGACGTCTTGCCGTTTGCGGAACCGTTAACGACGTCGCGACCTCGGGCGCTAACGTGCGCTACCTCTCATGCGGCTTCATCCTCGAAGAGGGCTACCCCATGGATAAGCTCCGCCAAATTGTGCAGACGATGGCCGAGACAGCGCGCGAGGCAGGTGTGAAGATTATCACCGGCGACACCAAGGTGGTCGAGCGCGGCGGGGCCGACGGCGTCTACATCAATACCGCCGGCGTGGGCGAGGTGCCCGCGGGCGTGGCGCTCAGCGGCGCCAACTGCCAGCCTGGCGATGTCATCCTGGTGTCGGGTACACTCGGCGACCACGGTATCGCCATCATGAGTCAGCGCGAGGGTCTGGCGTTTTCGAGCACCATCGAAAGCGACGCCGCGCCGCTCAACCACCTGATTGCCGACGTCTTGGCCGCAGCGCCTGACACGCGCTGCTTCCGCGACCCCACGCGCGGTGGCCTGGCCTCGACGCTCAACGAGTTTGCGCAGGCCAGCGGCGTTGCCATGGAGGTCGACGAGGATGCAGTGCCCGTGCGCCCCGACGTGCAGGCAGCCTGCGAGATGCTCGGCTACGATGTGTTGCAGGTGGCAAACGAGGGCAAGATGGTCGCCTTGGTGCCGGCCGAACAGGCAGATGCGGCACTGGCCGCCATGCGCGCCGCCCGCTACGGAGAAAACGCCGCCATCATCGGCCGCGTTTTGCCGCTTGCCAAGGGCGCCCGTCCCGCCGTGCGCGTACACACCGGCTGGGGCTCGACCCGCATCCTCGACATGCTCGTAGGAGAGCAGCTGCCGAGGATTTGCTAACGACAAAGGCTCAGGGCTATTAAAGATATTCAGATTCCAAACATGCCCGGCACGCATGCCCAGTATCATGGGGT
Organism: Collinsella aerofaciens; assembly: GCF_028206795.1. Classification (GTDB taxonomy): domain Bacteria; phylum Actinomycetota; class Coriobacteriia; order Coriobacteriales; family Coriobacteriaceae; genus Collinsella; species Collinsella aerofaciens_AX. Next base: position 98,196 of record NZ_JAQLFJ010000003.1, read on the forward strand.
GCGTTTTACAACTCAAGCGGCAGGAGCACCCATGGCAGCAGCTTTTTCCCATGTGATTTTTGACCTGGACGGCACCATTCTCAACACGCTCGAGGACCTGGCGGCCGCCGGCAACCATACCTGCGAGATGCACGGCTGGCCCACGTTTGCCGTAGACGAGTACCGCTACAAGGTGGGAAACGGCATGCTCAAGCTGGTTGAGCGTTTTATGCCTGCCGAATATGCGGGCGACGGTCGCATGTTTGAGCAGACGCTTGCCGAGTTTAGGGCTTACTACGGCGAGCACAAGGAGGACCACACCGCCCCCTATGCCGGCACGATCGAGATGCTCGACCGTCTGCGCACAGCGGGCGTTCAGCTTGCCGTGCTCACCAACAAGGATCATATTTCGGCAGCCCCGCTTATCGAGAAATACTTTGGCCCCGATCGCTTTGCGCTGGTACAGGGCCGTGTGGGCGCATTTCCGCCCAAGCCCGAGGCACCCGTCACGTTGCATGTGATGAAAGAGCTGGGCGCCGATCCGGCAACCACGCTCTATGTGGGCGATTCGAATGTCGATGTTCTGACCGGCCACAACGCCGGCCTTAAGAGCGCGGGCGTCAGCTGGGGCTTCCGCGGCCGCGCAGAGCTGGAAGCCGCCGGCGCCGACTACGTGGTAGATACGCAGGACGAACTCGCCGAGCTAATCTTGGGCGAGTAGCGAGCGACACCGCTTAACGCAGCTGCGACAATTCTTCCACGCGGAAAGTGCATCCCGTTTTGGAGCTCCGAAATGGGATGCACTTTCCGTTTGAGGCGCGTCGGGGAAACCGTATCCCGTTTCAGAGCAATATTCCGGGTCGCGGTTTCCGCAACCCGCCCCATCCGGAAACCGCGACCCGGAATTCGGCCAAAAAACCGGGTCGCATTTTCCCGAGCATTTGATACGGCGTTGATACAAGGAGTGTCCCCAACTGCCGGCAGAAAAGGAACGTCCCCAAGTGCCGCCTCAATGACTACCATGGCAACGCCGCAGGTAGAGGACGGGCAGCGAGCGGGCACCAGTGCGAACAAATTGGCATGAAAAGAGGACGGTATAGACCTTCTGGTCATGCCGTCCTCTTTGAATGACAAGTTGTCGCTCTGGTGCCCGCGCAGCGTCGGGCAGTTACGGCGTTTGGTAAAACGCCGTAACGAACTACCGCGTAACTCCCCTAGCTCATCATCGCATTCATCATCTCGGTGGTTGCGGAATCGTCAGCAGACCACTCGCCATCGTCATTGGCGGTGTACTTGAAGGTAACCTTGGTGTCCTTGGTCTTAGCGGCCTTGGTCACGTCGACCATGACCTGGCCGGCCATCTTGTACAGGTCGTCCTCGGAAGGCATCGTATCGAGCGCCGCGATCTTCTCCTGATACTGGGTGGCGAAATCTTCAACGATCTTGTTCATGGACTTGCAGGTAATGGTGACATCGGCAGTCGCGGTGCCCTTGTCCTCGTCGACCGTCACATCGCCGATCTTGTAGTCAAAACCCTCGAGATAGCTCTTGGCGTACTCCTTGGGATCGATGCCCAGCTGCTCGAACTCGTCGCCCGAGGCCTCTTCCAGGCCGGCGAGGAAGTCGTCGCCGCCGTTCTTGACCTCGTCAAACTGCGTCGTAAGATCCTCGGTGATGAGCTCCTCAACCGAAGGACCTCCGCAGCCGGAAAGCACAACCACGCACGCGACCAGAACAGCCATCAGGGGCGCAAGCAGCAGCTTCTTCTTCATGACATTCCTCCCAACAAGCGGCACCGCGCTTCCCGACGCGGTGCGCGTCGTAACAATAAGGCCATACTAGCCGATAACGAACACCCCCGGCAAAGCAAAGGCGCAGTCGGCTCGATTTAACGTCCGAACGGTTTACCGGTCCGCCCAACGCGCAATAAAACGTTCCGCCGCATTGCAATAAAAAAGGGCGGCCGGATAACCCGACCACCCCAAAACACCCTTATGTTGCCGCAGACTACTTGCGGACGACCTTGACGATGGCATCGCCAGCGGAGACAGCGGAGTCAGCCTCGACGGCGAGCTCGACGTCGGCGAACTCGGCGGTGTTGGACACAGCCACGACGACGCAGTCCTTGTAGCCGGCAGCGGCGATCTTGGCGCGGTCGATCTTGAGCATGGGCTGGCCAGCCTTAACGACATCGTCGGCCTTGACGAAGCCCTCGAAGCCATCGCCGTTCATGTTGACGGTATCGACGCCAACGTGCACCAGAACCTCGATGCCGCTATCGGACTGCAGGCCCACGGCGTGACCCATGGTGACGGTCACCTTGCCGTCGCAGGGAGCGTAGACCAGGTCGTCCTCGGGCCACACGGCGCAGCCCTTGCCCAGAACCTCGCCACCAAAGACGGGATCGGGCACGTCGGCCATCTTGATGACCTTGCCCTTGACGGGCGAGCACAGCACGTCGGCGCCGGCAGAAGCAGAGATGGAGGACGGAGCAGCGGCAGTCGCGGGCTCAGCCTTCTTCTTGAACATGTCAAACAGACCCATACGTTTTCTCCTCTTGATTAAGCGCAACGTTGTGCGCATGCCTATGGTGATTATAGTGCCAAATGGTTCAAATGCTAAGGTGGGGACTCGAATCGCGAGCCCATCCCAACGCTTTTCCCCGGTGGCACTCATATTGTCGATTAATCCAGGCCCTCGGCACCGTTGGACTTGATGATCTTCTGGTAGGCGTAGAAGCTGTCCTTGCGGCGTCGCTCGTAGGTACCGGTGCCGTCGTCGTACTTATCGACGTGGATAAAGCCGTAGCGCTTGCGCATCTCGCCGGTGCCGGCGGAAACCAGGTCGATGGGGCCCCACCAGGTGTAGGCGATCAGGTCGACGCCGTCGGCAATGGCCTCGCCCATGGCCTTGACGTGGCTCTGCAAGTAGGCGATACGATACGGGTCGTGGATGGAGCCGTCCTCCTCGACCTCATCGTAGGCGCCCATGCCATTCTCGACCACCATCAGCGGAATCTCGTAGCGGGCGTAAATCTCGTTGAGGGCGATGCGCAGGCCCAGCGGATCGATCTGCCAGCCCCAGTCGGTGGACTCCAGATAGGGATTCTTGCCGCCAAAGGTCATGTTGCCCTCGGTCATCTCGTGATCCTTGTGGGTGCCCACGGTGCCGGACATGTAGTAGCTAAAGGTGTAGAAATCGACCTTGCCGTCGGCGATATCCTGCAGGTCACCGTCCTCCATCACAAGCTCGACATCGTTCTCGGCCCAGAAGCGCTTGGCATAGAACGGATACTTGCCGCGCACCTGCACGTCGGAGCAGTACCAGTTCATGGTATTCATCTCCTGCTGCGTGGCGAACACGTCGGCCGGATCGCACGTGGCGGCATAGGAGAGGATGAAGCAGTCCATGTTGCCCATCTTAAACTGCGGATAGTGCTCGTGGGCATAGCGCACGACGCGGCCGCTGGCGACAAACTGGTGATGCAGGGCCTGCATACGGGCCTGCGGCGTGGTGTGGACCGCCGAAGCCGGGCCCTCAAAGCCCTGGATCATGCTGGTCCCAAAGAGGTTGCCCATGTCCTGGGTGCCGCAGTTGATCTCGTTGAAGGTGAGCCAGAACTTGACCTTGTCCTGATAGCGGTCGAAGACGGTCTGGCAGTACTTCTCAAAGAAGCCGATGAGCTCGCGGCTCGCCCAGCCGTTGTATTTCTCGACCAGGTGATAAGGCATCTCGTAGTGCGACAGGGTCACGAGCGGCTCGATATTGTGAGCGCGCAGGCAGTCGAAGACGCGGTCGTAAAAGGCGAGGCCGGCCTCGTTGGGCTCGGCGTCGTCGCCGTTGGGGAAGATGCGGCTCCAAGAGATGGACATGCGGAACATGTTGAAGCCCATCTCGGCGAACAGCGCGATGTCCTCCTCGTAGTGATGGTAGAAATCGATGCCGTCATGGTTGGGGTAGAAGCGGTTAGGGTCGATGTCGATCGTAATCTGGCGCGGCTCCTTGTAGCTGCCACCCAAGAAGTGGTCGTCGACCGACGGACCGCGGCCGTCAACGTTCCAAGCGCCCTCAAACTGATTGGCGGCCGTGGCGCCGCCCCAATAGAAACCCTCGGGGAATCCCATAAGTGCCTCCTCGCTCATGCGTGTTGCTGATGAAACGAGTATGCCGCCGAGTCGCTCCAGGCCAGGGCGAAGGCGCCGATTTGGACACTTCTTTTCGCAGACGCGCGCTGCAACAGCGCTGCAGCTGAAACTTTTTGACACCGAAGGAGCGAAGACAATCCGCCCCGCGCTTACCGGCGGTATGCCGCGGGGGTGCAGCCATACTTGTCGTGAAACTTACGGTAGAAGAAGCTCATGTTTTCATAGCCCACCGCATGCGCAGCCGCCCCGGCCGTGGCGCCGCCGCGCAGAAGCTCGGCCGCACGTACCAGGCGTCGCTCCTGCACAAGCTGCCTAAAGGTCTTGCCCACATGCCGCTTGAGGAGCGCCGTCGCATAATTAGGGCTCAAGCCAAACTCCGCCGCCATCCCCTCGAGGGAGCATGCAGCGAATTCGCGATCGATATAGCCAAGCATTCCCGTCACCAGGGCAGTGGGCCCCGCTGCGCCGTCCGCCGCGCCGCGCACCAGCTCGCGCTCGTAGCAATCCATGAGCTCGGCCAAAAACAGCTGAAACAGACGCAAGACGATCTCGGGACCGTTGGGGCTCGGGTCGTACAGCTCGCAGAGCATCTCCTGCATGTAGCGCCGAATCCGACGGCTCTCGCCGCAATGAAAACGGACATGGCCCCGATGGTCCGTCTCGCTGTTGAGCGCGTTGAACAAAAACCGCGAGACCGCGCTCTCGCGCGAGAGGCTCGACTCGAGACTCCGGCGCAAAAAAGAGCGTGAAACGGTCATGCTCAGCATGATGTCGTCCTCACCAAGCGCCGCCACGGCATGCGGGCAGAGGGCGTCGAGCAAAAGCACCTCGTTGCGGCCCAGCTCGAGCCTCTCCCCCGCCACCGTCTGCGGGCAGCGTCCGCGATACACATAGCTCAGCTCCACGTAATCATGCACGTGCTCGGGAACTGCATTAAAGCGCGAGTTTTTCCTTATCGTCAGGCCACGCGGCATGCCGGGCTGGGCATAGGCAAACCCTGGCTGGCCAATCTTGCGCACTGGGCATCCGTCGATTTCGACATGCTCGGTCATAATCGACCAATCAAATGCCATGCCGTCTTTATAAGCGATCTCACTGGCGCTCAGTTCGTTGAGCCTACGCTCGAGCTCGTCGATCTCCATGGCTTGCCAATCGTTGATTTGGTCATAGTTCGTCGTGATTCAGATATTAGCAGAACGCGCTGACATGTCCATAATCTGTGCTATGCAGCAGATCGATCGAGCCAAGGAGGATCCATGACCGCGTACTATCAGCAGGTGCTCGAGGGCACATACGACAACCACGTGCTTCCGTTTTTGTGGATGAAGGGCGAGAGCCATAAGACCATTGCCGAGTATCTGGAAAAGATCGCCAGCGCCGACATCCACGAGGTCTGTCTCGAAAGCCGCCCACACCCCGATTTTTGCGGCGAGGGCTGGTGGCGCGACTTGCGCTTTGTCATTGACGAGTGCAAGCAGCTGGGCCTTAAGCTCTGGATCTTGGACGACGCGCACTTCCCCACGGGCTTTGCCAACGGCGCCGTCAAGGAGGCCGTGCCCGAGCTCCGCAAGATCGTGCTCACGCACCGCACGTTCGACATCGTGGGCCCCACGTCCGCCGCGAGCATCGCGCTCGCCAACATGCTCGACAAAACGGAGCGCTTCTACGGCGTGACATTTATGCAGGACGGCAGCCCCGTCGACGTCGCTTACCGAGTAATCGACGATGCAAACGGCAACCCCAGCCGCCTGGTCTTCGATGCGCCTGCGGGCCTCACGCAGGCATGCGTGATGTTCACGAGCGGCAAGACCTCCTACAACGAGGACTATATCAATATGGTCGACCGCGCCTCGGTGGCGCGGCTCATCGATGCTGTCTACGAGCCGCATTTTGAGCATCTGGGCGATGAGTTTGGCAAGACGATCCTGGGCTTTTTCTCCGATGAGCCCGGATTTGCCAACGAGAAGGGCACCACGGGCCCCGATGGCATCTCGGACACGCTCATCGGCAAGGCCACCGCGCCCCTACCCTGGTCGGTCGAGCTTGAGCGTCGCCTACGAGCGGCACTGGGCGAGCGCTACCTGGCCGAGCTCCCGCACCTGTGGGACCGCGAGCCGGCCGGCGCGCACGTACGCCACGTCTATATGGACATCGCGAGCACCCTCTATAAGGAGTGCTTCTGCGACCAGCTCGGAGACTGGTGCCGCGCGCGCGGCGTGCAGTACATCGGCCACGTTATCGAGGACAAGGACTGCCACGCGCGCCTGGGCGTGGGCGCCGGGCACTACTTCCGCGCCGTGGGCGGTCAGGACATGGCGGGCGTCGACATCGTGATCAACCAGCTGGTGCCTGGCATGGACCGCGGCCTTCACAGCTACGGGCGCGGCGTGTGGGACCTCGAGTTCTATAACTACGTGCTGCCCAAGCTGGGCTCCTCGGCAGCACACCTCGACCCCAAAAAGCAGGGGCGTTGCATGGCCGAGGTCTTTGGCGCATTTGGATGGCACGAAGGCCTACGCGAGATGAAGTGGATCGCCGATCATTTTTTGGTGCGCGGCGTCAATTGGTTTGTGCCGCATGCCTTTAGCATGGCCGCCTTCCCCGACTGGGACTGCCCGCCGCATTTCTATGCGCATGGCCAAAACCCCCAGTTTGCACACTTTGGGCAGCTCATGAGCTACATGAACCGTACGGCGAGCCTGCTGAGCGGCGGGCGCGCAACGACCCCGGTGGCGCTTCTCTACCATGCGGACGCCGAGTGGGCAGGCGAGGCGAACTTTATGCAGCATGCCGCCTCCGAGCTTTTGCGCGCGCAGGTCGACTTTGACATCGTGCCGGCAGAGGCATTTGAGGACGCAGGGCGCTATGCCGTTGAAATTGCCGCAGACGGTAGCGGCTTTAGCGTGAACGGCCAGGCATACCGCTGCCTGGTGATGCCCGGAGCCGAGTTTGCCGGCGGAGCCGTGCTCGACTTTGCCGCGCGTGCCGCAGCCGCAGGTGTTGCCGTGTACGCGCTGGATGAGTTGCCGAACAAGCGCTACGACGGTGACACTGCAGGCCGCGAGGGCTTTGCCTCCCTGGATGCAACCGCGCTCGCCGACATCAAGCTCCTGGCGACCACCGAGCTCGCAGACACACTTGCCAATACCGGCATGCAGACCTTGGTTTGCGCCGAGCCCCAGCCCTGGCTGCGCGCACTGCGCTACGAGCGGGCGGGCGAGAGCTATCTGATGCTCGTCAACGAGCATCCCAAGCAGGGTATCTCCACTCAGATTGCGCTTGCCGACGGCACACCCGTTGCAGGCGCGCGCCTCGACCTGCTCAACGGCACCGAGCCCGCCGCCTTTGACGGCACGCTCGAGCTGGCTCCCTACGAGAGCTGCATCGTGGTCCTTGGGGCTACAGGTTCCGCCGGCGCGACAACCGCTGGAACCGAAGCCGCATGCATCGACGGGCCCTGGACGGTTGCCTTCTCTACCCCTGGCACCGATGCCTTTGGCGAGTCTGTTGAGCTTGCAGACCTGCACGACCTTTCCTCGGCCGAGTTCCCCGGCAAGGCCGGCACATTCCGCTACCAGGCTTCCTTTGTCCTGGACGAAGCGGCCACCCGCACCGTCATCGACTTTGGCGAGGTCTTTGAGACCGAAACCGTCACCCTCGACGGCAAATCCCTCGGCACGCGCATCTGTCCGCCTTACCGCTTTGAGGCCGGCGCGCTTTTGGCCGGCGAGCACGCGCTTACGATCGATATCATCAACACCCTCGACCATGCCGTCCCCGACATGTTCGGCATGACCGAGCCCTCCGAGCCCAGCGGCCTCTTGGGGCCCGTACGTGTGCTCGGGTAACGCCCCGGGCGCAAACGGCCCAACAAGGACAGTGCCCCCATGTTGAGCCCGCACGGCGTCGAGCGGTCCGTCGTTCATAGACCGGCGGACCAAAACTCCCAGCCAAGCCGAACGTTTTATTTATCGTTATGATTGGTTTATCGCGACGCAAACGCATAGGAGCCATATGGATATCAGGCGAAAGATCACGCAGGGCAAAAGCCTCACCCCCACCGAGCAACAACTTGGGCAAACGGCCCTCGCCATGGGCGAGGATGTGCGCGGGCTTTCCATTAAGGAATTTGCCGCGTGCGCCAACGTTTCGGTCGCGAGCGTGCACCGCTTTTGCAAAAAGCTCGGCCTCGAGGGATTCAAAGACCTCAAGGTCGAGCTCATCCGCCAGGCGACCGAGGCGGGCAATCGGCGCGACGTGGACATCAACTTTCCCTTCGATGCCACCTCCACCCCCGCACAGGTAATGGAGCGCATGGAGGGGCTCTACCAGACCACCTTGGCCGAAACGCAGGAACTGCTCGACCCCGCACAGCTCGACTACGCCGCCAAGCTCGTCATGCGCGCCGACACCGTGGACATCTACACGGGCTCGCATAACCTGTATCCAGCGGGAATGTTCCGCGATCGCTTGCTTTCCGCCGGTAAAAGCGCGACGTGCTACGGCAGCGTCGAGGCGCAGGTGCGTACGGCGCTCGCCTCGGGCCCCGACCATGTGGCGATTGTCATCTCCTACAGCGGCCTTGCCCCCAACCTCAGGGAGATCTTGCCGATCCTCAGCAGTCGACGCGTCCCGGTCATCGTCATCGGCACACCGTACTGCGCCCGCATTCACCCCGGCTTTGCCGCCTATCTCATGGTGAGCGACCACGAGAGTATGACGCACCGCATCACGCAGTTCGCCAGCCACATCGCCGTGCAATACGTGCTCGATTCGCTCTACAGCAGCTACTTTGCCAAAGATTACGCCCGCTGTTCCGAGTTCCTCGAGCGGTCGTTTCCCTACACCCGCCTGCCCGGGCTCAAGTAACGACGAGCGTGGATTTTTGGACACTCAGATAACGAGCGTGGATAATCTCCCACTTTGAGCCCGCACACAGGCCAAAACCGGGAGATTATCCACGCTCATTTTGGGTCCCCTGGGAAACGCATGAGGAGGGCGGATAGACAGCCGTTATTTGCGAGGCGTCAGCGACGTAAAGAGCCCGTGTTGGTTGCAGTAAAGATATATCCTGCCGCGCCCGGTAATATGGAAGCGCGGCTGCACCGATTGCTCTGGATAGAGCTTCTTAAAGCAGACGCCGTCCATAGTCGCATATGCCACAAAGCTAATGTAGTGATCCTTGGTCATGGGATGATCGAGCGTGACGTACCAATCGTCCTCGATGCGCTCGATGGAAAAGGCGTGGTCCGCGTCCGGCTCTTCGGCCTCCTGGGGAAACATCGTGGAGCCACAGCAGCTAAAGCTGCCTTCTCCGAGCGCGTGCACAACGTTTCCGCAGATAGGGCAAACGTAAAAGACGCCTTTGAGCATATTGCCTGCACGGTTGGCGTTGGCCCGAATGTCACCAGCCAAAAGCTCAGCCACGCTTATGCCGAGTCTCTGGGCCAAAGGCTCAACGAGGGAAATGTCGGGAAGGCCGCGGCCGGATTCCCACTTGCTGACGGCTTTATCGGTCACACCAAGGCTTTCCGCCAGGGCGCGCTGGGTGAGGCCGCGCTCTTCGCGCAGCTGCTTAATGGCATGCGCTGCCAAAAAAGTATGGGAGGCATTGGTTTGCCGTGTCTGGTTCATGGGCTGTCCAATCAAATTGAAGAAATGGAGTGAACCGGTTCGACAGTCAGTATCCATTTGAAGGCCAGGCTCGACAACCTACGCTGCGTAGACATGCGCCAATCGAACGAGCGCGGATTTTTGGACACTCATCCTGAGTAGTCATTTAAGAACGTCCCCAATGACTACTCATTTATGTCTGTCCCCAATGACTACCACGGCAACGCCGATGTTTTGGTAGCGACAGCGAAAACCCGCCAGAGCGAGCAAGGTGCCTTGAAACGAGGCGGCATTGACCTTCTGGTCATGCCGCCGAAGTTGAAAGGCAGATTGCCGCTCTGGCGGGTTTGCAGCGTCGAGCAGTTACGGCGTTTGGTAAAACGCCGTAACTAACGAGCTCCGTACTGCTCGTAGTAGGCGTCGATAGCGGCCTTGAGCTCGTCATCGATGACGACCTTGCCGTCGATCTCGTGGTTGTAGAGGGTCTCGACGACCTCGGCCATGGAGACGATGCTCGCGACGGGGAAACCGTACTTGGCCTCGATCTCCTTCTGCGCGGTGGTCACGCCACCCTTGCCGACCTCCATGCGGTTGAGGGAAACGATAAGGCCCTTGATCTCGACATCGGCAGCAGCCTTGACCTTGGGGTAGGTCTCGTCGATGGACTTGCCGGAGGTGGTGACATCCTCGACCATAATCACGCGGTCGCCGTCCTGGGGCTCATAGCCCAAAAGGTTGCCCTTGTCGGCACCGTGGTCCTTGGCCTCCTTGCGGTCACAGCAGTACTTGACCTCCTTGCCGTACAGCTCGTGGTAGGCAATGGCGGTCACGACGGCCAGCGGAATGCCCTTGTAGGCCGGTCCAAACAGCACGTCGAAGTCGTCGCCAAAGTTATCGTGAATGGCCTGGGCGTAATACTCGCCCAGCTTCTTGAGCTGATAGCCCGTCACGTAAGCGCCGGCGTTCATAAAGAACGGGGACTGACGGCCGCTCTTGAGCGTAAAGCTGCCGAACTTAAGAACATCGGACTCGACCATAAACTTGATGAACTCTTGCTTGTAAGCCTCCATGCGGGCTCCTCTCGTAATCGCGTACGTGTCTTCCAGTTTAGCGCAGGCAAGGCGCGTTGCGGGCGCGCTTTGGGGCCTCAGCATTCTGTAAAGGCTTTGTCAGGGGCAATGGTTTTCCAAACAAAGGGGTTGACACGGCAAACCCCCTCATCAAAAATACGGGCGGATTAAAACGGGTACGAGATACCCAAAGCGCGCCGCGCCCGGCCTTAAGGGGGTGTGCCATGGAAGGCAGCCATAGTCGAAAAACCTGCATGTCGCCCTCGGCACGCCGCGAGGATTCCGCGCACGCATAAGCGCCACTAACCGATCGTCAAAACCACCACAAAGGTGCCTGTCCCTTTGTGGTGGTTTGAAAGCATGACGTGAGCGACATCTAGGTTTTTTGAAGCAAATACGACACGTACGCTAACTCCCTTCAACAAGGAGGACCCTATGCTGATGCTCAAAACCGCCACGGTACTCGAAGCCATCTCCAAGCGCCGCCGCACGGCGCGCCCCGCCGCTCGCGCCGGCATGTCCAAGAACATCATATTCGCCGCCACCCATAGCGCCGAGGACGCCCTCGTGCTGCTCGACGCCACGGCCGACGGACTCACTGCCGAGCATGCCGCCGAGCGCCTGAACGCCGTCGGCCCCAACACCATCGAGGCGCCGACCAAGACGCTTGTGCGCCGCATCGCCGACGCATTCGTTGACCCCTTCGCCGGCATCCTCGCCGCGCTCGCGCTGGTCTCGCTCTACATCGACGTGCTCGCCGTGCCCGAGCCGCAGCGCGACCCCTCCACGGTCATCGTCATCGGCATCATGTTGCTGGTATCGGGCGGCATGAAGTTTATCCAGGAAGCCCGCAGCGGCAATGCGGCCGAGGCCCTCAAGGACCTGGTCTCTAACACCTGCTGCGCCCTGCGCGACGACGAGCGCCTCGAAATCCCCTTCGACGAGCTCGTCCCCGGCGATGTGATCCGTCTCTCTGCCGGCGATATGGTGCCGGCCGATGCCCGCATCATCACCGCGCGCGACCTGTTTGTGATCGAGTCCGCGCTCACGGGCGAGAGCGAGGCCGTCGAGAAGACCTCTGCCGCAGCTGTCATTGAGGGCGCCGACAGCTCCGCGTTGCCGCTGTCTGCCTGCAAGAACATCGTCTTTACCGGCACCTCCGTGCAAAACGGCACCGCCATGGCACTCGTCGTTGCCACCGGCTCGGACACATACCTGGGCGGCATCGCCAAGATGCTCAACGGGCGCGGCGAGAAGAGCGCGTTTGACCGCGGCGTCTCGAGCGTCTCCATGCTGCTCGTGCGCCTCATGCTCGTTATGGCGCCGGCGGTCTTTGCCATCAACGCCGCCACCAAGGGCAACGTCATCGATGCGCTGTTGTTCGCCACGAGCGTGGCCGTGGGCATCACGCCGCAGATGCTTCCCGTCATCGTGACCACGAGCCTGTCGCAGGGCGCCAAGGACCTCGCCCGTCGCCAGGTTATCGTCAAGGAACTGCCGGCGATCCAAAACCTCGGCGCGATGGACGTCCTGTGCTGCGACAAGACCGGCACCCTCACCGAGGACCGCATCGTGCTCGAGCGCTACCTCAACACCGACGGCAACGAGGATGCACGCGTGCTGCGCCATGCGTTTTTGAACAGCTTCTTCCAGACCGGCCTCAAAAACCTTATCGACCTGGCCGTCATCGACCGTGCCGATGTGACGCCCTCGACCGTCGTGCCCGATTCCATGCTGGGCCAGAGCCTGCGCGACCGCTATACCAAGGTCGACGAGGTGCCCTTCGATTTCTCGCGCCGTCGCCTGAGCGTAGTTGTCGCCGACGCCCAAGGCAAAACCCAGATGGTTACCAAGGGCGCTGCCGAGGAAATGCTCGAGATCTGCTCCTTTGTCGAGGTCGATGGCATCGCTCAGCCGCTCACCGACGAGAGGCTCGCCCAGATTCGAAAGCAGGTCGCCGGACTTAACGCCGAGGGCCTGCGCGTGATTGCCGTGGCGCAGAAGACCAATCCGCGCTTCGTGGGCGAGTTTGGCATCGCCGACGAGTGCGACATGGTGCTGATGGGCTTTTTGGCCTTCCTCGATCCGCCCAAGGCGAGTGCCGCGGGCGCCGTCGCCACCCTCGAGGCCAAGGGCGTGGCGGTCAAGGTCCTGACCGGCGACAACGATCGCGTCGCCGCCACCGTCTGCGAGCAGATCGGTATCGACGCGAGCAATGTCTTGCTGGGCTCCGAGATCGATGCGCTCGATGACGCCGAGCTTGCCGAGCGCGCCGAGCACACCCACCTCTTCGCCAAGCTCTCGCCGCTGCAGAAGGCGCGTCTGGTGCGCGTCATGCGCGAGCTGCTCGGCCACACCGTGGGCTTTATGGGCGACGGCATCAACGACGCCGCCGCCATGCGCGCGAGCGACTGCGGCATCTCGGTCGATTCGGCCGTCGACATCGCCAAGGAATCCGCCGATATCATCTTGCTTCAGAAGGACCTGGGTGTGCTCGAGCGCGGCATCATCGAAGGCCGCCGCACCTACGGCAACCTGCTCAAGTACCTCAAGACCACGGTGAGCTCCAACTTTGGCAACGTACTGTCCGTGACCGTCGCGAGCCTGTTCCTGCCGTTTTTGCCCATGAGCGCCCTGCAGCTGGTGTTGCTGTCGCTGGTCTACGAGATCGTGTGTATCGCGCTGCCGTGGGACACCGTCGATGACGCCTGGACCGCCCGTCCGCGCGCCTGGGACGCCGCGTCCATTAAGGGCTTTATGCTCGAGTTGGGTCCCGTGAGCTCGCTGTTTGACATCGTAACCTTCGCCGCGCTCTTCTTTGTGGTGTGCCCTGCCACCGTAGGCGCAAGCTGGTCCGAGCTCGCCGGGACGGGCAACGCCGCAGGCATGGCGGCCTTTGTGGCGCTCTTCCAGAGCGGCTGGTTTGTCGAGTCCATGTGGTCGCAGACGCTCGTGATCCACATGCTGCGCTCCCCGCGCCTGCCGAGCCCGCGCGACCACGCCGCGCCCGCGCTGTGCGTTCTCACCGTACTGGGCCTGGCGCTCGTCACCTGGCTGCCGGCAAGCCCCATCGCCGATGCGCTCGGCCTCTTGCCGCTGCCGGCGAGCTTCTTCGCGCTGCTCATCGGCATCGTCACCGCCTACATCGCGCTCACTCAGCTGGCAAAGCGCCGCTACATTGCCCGCCACGGCGAGCTGCTGTGACGCCCGAATCGTGGCGCGCGACCCATCAGGCGGTCAAAAAGTCCCGTCTCAAGTTAAACCACTCATTTAAGTACGTCCCCAATGAGTGCGGCGGAATGGCTCCCCTTGACAGCTTAAAGCCGTCATGCAGGAACCATTCCGTCGCAGCCTTATGAAAGGGACTGGGTTGTAAATGTTGGAGAAGAGCCGTTAGCGCTCGGGTGTCAGGATCACCAGAGCGTCGTGCTCAAAGGGATGCTGCGCCACGCGCACGGTGCCGTCACCGTTGTCACGGACGGGCAGTTTTGCGATGCGCTTGTCCTCCATGTCGAGGACCGTCGCCGTCCAGCCACGCGCGCCGTCGAGCTTAAACTTGAGCGCCGTGGTACGCGGCAGGTACGCGACGATGCGATCGCCAACGCGCGCCACACGGATGGCCTCGCGCGCGTCATCGAGCAGCTCCTGCGCCGGAACCACGGCAAGCGCATCGTCACCGGCAGTAGCGCCTAGGCTGGCAAGCACATGTTCGATCGCGCCAAAGTCCCACACACCCGCAAACTGCAGGCACTCTTGCCAGCGGAAGGGCATGTCAAAGCCCTCGCCCAGGACCGAACCCTGGCTGCGCGATGTTTGCCAGTTCCACACGCCGTGTGCGCCATAGGTCACGCCGGCACTGGCGCCGGCAAGAATCGACGACCATACGCTCGCGCGGCAATCCTGCGCGGTAAAACGCCAGTAGACGTTGCGCGACGCACCCATCTGCTCGTAGCAAGGCTCGGAGTTGACCATCGGCTTTTTGGGATAGTTGGCGATAAAGTCCTGCGGCAGACGCCATGCCTCGGGCTGGCCCTCGTAGTTGTGGCCGGGCTGGAACATATAAAAGTCCAGACGGTCCAGATACTGCGCCGGAATGGTGCGGTTACCGCGGTTGATATGCATGGTGCGCAGTGCCTCGGGCGCGCGCTTGACGACCTCGTCGAGGGCGTCCTCGTAATAGGCGATCGCCTCGTCGCCGGCAAAGTCGGTATCGCCCGTCACCACGTAGACGGGGTCGAACTCGCCCAGGTTCTCGACGACGCGGGCAACGTGGACGCGAACCTCCTCACGCGGCATAACCTCGGCGCCGCAACGCTCGGCGATCTTGGCGCCCCAGGTACCGGGCACGTAATTGCACCACATGAGCACGAGCGCCGGACGAATGCCGTGCTCGACGGCAGCGCGGCACATGGCGGCGGCACGATCCCAGTACGCCTGGTTGGGACGGGACCAATCAAAGTGCACGCCGTCCTCGCTGGCATAGGGCCAAATGCCCAGGTCGGGGCAGCAGCGATCCCACTGCGGCAGCGTGTTGATCTGCAGTGCGTTCATGCCCTGCTCGGCACGGCGGGTCAGGTAGTAATCCCAGTCGTCCTCGGCAATGCTCGTAAATGCGCTCCAGCACGTATCGGCAAACCAAAAGAACGGTTTGCCCTCGCACAAAAAGCCGTCCTGGCGACCGTTGACGGTCAGCTTTCCCAAACTCATCTGCATGTCCTTTCGTTTGATAAAGGATTTGCGAACCGCCGGGGGCTTTCGCGATAACCCCGCGCGAAAGCCCCCGGCGCTTGGCAAACCCTCGCGGGCGAATCTCACCCGCCTCCATCAGTCTACCTTGCAAGAAGGGCCCCGCCGGGCTTACGCCTGACGGGGCCCTGTCGTGTAGGTGAGGTCTTATGCGACCGAACGGTTTGGCCTTAGGCCTCCATCTCGGCGAGCTCCTCCTTGGAGAAGCCGGAGACAAAGACGACGGCAGCGGCGATGACAAAGGAGATTGCCATACCAACGATAGCCCAGACGGTGTTCATCTGGCCACCCTGCAGGTAGTTGGTGAAGACCAGGAAGTTGGAGGCACCGCCTGCGAGGTAGTAGGTAACCCCCATGAGGCCGGAGAACACAGCGCCGATGGCACCGCCGATGAACATGCCAAACATGGTGCGACGGAAGCGCATGAGGATGCCGAAGAGCGCGGGCTCGGTGACGCCGCCGGCGATGGCGGAGATGACGTAACCGATGGCGAGAGACTTCTCGTCGGGGTTCTTCATCTTGAGGAAGGCACCGAAGGCGCAGCCCCAGACAGCGGCCATAGCGCAGTTGGTGGAAACGAAGACGAAGGGATCGTAACCGGCAGCGATGATCTGAACCTGGGCGAGCAGGATGACGGGCATGTGCATGCCGCAGACCACGAAGAGCTGCCAGAAGGCGCCGAGGATGGCCATGACGATCAGGATGCCGATGCCGCCAAGGTCAGCAAGGCCGAAGAGGGCGTTAGCGATCAGCGTACCGATCTCGTTGCCGATGGGGGCGAGGACGATGAAGGCGATGGGGATGGTAACGATCATGGTGCAAAACGGCGTGAAGACCGTGGAGAGCACGTCGGGCATGACCTTCTTAAAGAACTTCTCGACGAAGTAGAGGACAGGCACCGAAAGGATGATCGGCAGGACGGACTGCTGATAGTTGGCAGCAGCGATCTGGATGCCGTAGACGGAGATGATGCCGCCACCCTCCTGCGTGGCAGCCGTCACAACGGACGGAGCCATGAGGGCGCCGCCGAGCAGCATGCCGAGCACGGGGCTGGCGCCGAGCTTCTTAGCCGCGGCATAACCCAGGTAGATGGGGATAAAGGTGAACGTGGCCTCGTACAGCGTGGTGTAGAGGAACGTATAGGTCGGGTCGTCGGCCGAGAGCACACCGAGCATGGTGGGGCCGAGGACGGCCGCGATGGTACGGAACAGACCGCCGGCCATGAGCAGCGGGATGAGCTGGGTCATGGAGCCGGACAGATAGTCGAGGATGATGTTAGGCAGGTTCTTGAGCTCGAACTTCTCCTTGGGAGCATCGAGGTTCTCGTTGACGGCCTCACCCTGCTTGACGCCGGAGATGGCGACGAACTCGGCGAGCACCTTGGGCACGTTCTGGCCGATGATGACCTGGAGCTGGCTGCCGGCGAACTGGCAACCCAGAACACCCTTGACCTTCTTGATCTTCTCCACGTCAACCTTGTTGTTATCCTTGAGCGTCAGACGCAGGCGCGTCATGCAGTTGGTGGCGACGGTGACATTCTCCGCACCGCCCACGAGCTCGAGGACATCGGTGGCAATCTGCTTGTTATCTACTGCCATGGGACCCCTCCCCATATCTTCGTGTGCCTGGTCGTTCGTTCGCAGGCACGCCTTTGGCCCGGCGACTATAACCCCTTACGGTTGCCGGACCCTTGGATACGCTTTTGTAAACAAGGTGTTTACTGAACGTTTACGGGCTTTAGTTTACACGGAGCGCCGAATTTATGGCAATTTTGCCGTCTACAGTCCGGTGAACGGTAGGAAATCGGGGGTGAGCGTATTTAAATGGCGGGAGAAGATCTATTTGACCATCTATCAATATATGGCTATTTACGTGGGATTTTATTTTGATAAACACCTCTATGACCTGTTAGCTCATCAACAGAAGCCCTGCTAGAAGCTAGTAAACATATGTTTAGTAGTTCATGGCGTGTTCATTTTTGCCGTTTACCGAGTTTATCAGCTTGTTCTGCATTTCTGGATTAAACTAAACATGTTTAGATTGTATTGCCGCTTTTGTTTCCCACTAGCGGCGCAAGGGAGGCAGCTCATGGAACTCAAATTGTGTACCTACGCGACCGTCACCACCTTGGGCGACTTTGGCCCCTGGATCAGCAAGGTCGTACTCGACCTGCCCTGCACCGTGCGCGCCAACGACATCGACGCGAACACCTTCCATATATATGTAGAGCGTCACGAACGCTCGGGCGAGGTTCTGATGCGCAAGGAGCGCGGCGCCGACCATGCCGCGCCCTCCGTGGGTTACATCGACATTCTCGCCGCATATCCGTGCGACGAGAACGGACGTAAGCTCGCCGTGGGCACCCATGTGGCGCTCGAGGTCGCTGAGCAGCGCCTGACCAAAAAGATCGAAGGCGGCGTCATGGGCTCGCGCATGCTCGATGACCAGCTGCGCATCACGCAGCTCGCAGCTCTTCCCGGCAACGACGGCGACGATCCCACCTGCGGCCTGGTCTTCGACACCTGCCGTGGCGATATCTGCCCCGCGCTCAAAGGCTGGAGCAACGCCACGCAAAAGACCGCCGTCGACGGCATCGCGCTCGAATACGGCTTCTTTGAGCCCAGCTTTAAGGCCGAGGACTCGGCCTGCTTCAATCCCTTCGCGCCCGAGGCGACGGTCGTACCCCAAAAGGCACCGCTCGTGGTGTATCTGCACGGCGCCGGCGAGGGCAAGGGCGCCACGCAAGGCGAAGGCGCTACGCGCGCCTATATCGGCAACCGCGTGACGGCCATTAGTCAGGCGCAGATCCAGCGCTACTTTGGCGGCTTTGCCTGGGTGCTCGTGCCGCAGTCGCCCACGTTTTGGATGGACAACGGCGTCGAGCAACTCGGTCGCTCCAACCAGAGCATCTACTCCTCCGTGCTCAAGGCGCTTATCGACGAGTTTGTCGCCGAGCATGTCGACCGCATCGACACCGACCGCATCGTGGTCGCCGGTCTTTCCAACGGCGGCTTTATGACCCTGCGCCTGTGCGCCGACTACCCCGATTTCTTCGCCGCGGGCCTTCCCTGCTGCGCCCCGTGGTACAACGCCACGGACAAGGACGTGGCCGCGCTCGCCAAGACGCCGCTGTGGTTTACACACTCAAAGGGCGACGAGCTCGTGCACCCGCAACAGACCGTGCTGCCGCTGTTCGCGCGCCTACGCAATGCCGATGCCAACGTGCACCTCACCTACTTTAGTCATGTCGAGGACCTGACCGGCGTGTATCGCGAGGCCGACGGCTCGGCCAAGAAGACGTTCAACCATGGCGTGTGGATTCACCAATTCAACGACCTGTGTTATCAAGACTTCGACGGGGGCAACGTACTCATCGACGGCGAGCCGGTGGGCTGCTGGGAGTGGTCGGCCGGGGTCGACCGCTAAGCCCTCCCATCGCGGGGACCGGGGTTTAGTCTTGCAAACGTCCTCGGGCATGCATGGGCTGGCGCTTTGCGCTTCGCGCTGCGCCTGCCCATGCCCCCTGCGGAATGTTTGCAAGACTAAACCCCGGTCCCCGCTGCGTTGACGTTGCTGTGACCCTGGCCGGGCGCTTCCGGCGGGCCGACGGGTCGGTGGCGATGGGGGCGTGGGTCCCGTCTTGCCTTGCGCGTAACTGGCTGAAATTATTTTGGTTGGAGCTTTGCTTATGTCTCAAAATTTGACTCGGGTGATTGTTACTACCGATATGGAAGTCGATGATATGAACTCACTTGTTCATTTGGCTCTGTATCTTAATTTGCTTGATGTGCAGGCTGTGGTGTATACGGCTTCGCAGTATCACTTTCTTGGGGATGGAGTTCATACGCTCGGCGAGGTGAATTCGCATTGGCGGACCAAGGGTGTGCGCTCCTATACCTGGGATGTTGTGCCTCATGAGCCCGATCCGCTGGCCGGCGAGCTTCGCGAGTATCGGCCTTTTCCCGAGCATTGGATCGAAAGTCTTTGGAGCAACGAATACGCCCAGGCTTGGCCGCAGCTGCAGGCCAATGCCGTTGCCGCCGGCGAGCCGTCCTTCCCCACGCCCGCACAGATGATTGAGCGTACGTTTGTGGGAAATGTTGCTTTTGAGGGTGATGTGACTGAGGAGACGCCCGGTTCGCGCGTCATCGCCGATGCCATCATGGACGACGACCCCCGCACGCTGTGGCTGCTCAGCTGGGGTGGTATGAATACTATCGTTCGTGCCCTCATGAGTATTGCCGAGCGTTATCACGACACACCCGAGTGGCCCGCCGTACAGCAGCGGGTCTATCAGAAGGTGCGCGTGATGGGCGTTGCCGATGGCGTGGGACAGGACAACTCGTGGCTCGACCATGGGCGCGAGCTCTTTCCCGAGCTCGTCTTTTGGCGTGTGCCCTATATGTATGGCGGCTATGTCGACGCCAAGACGGCTCAGCCCGATACGCTGCCGCTGTTTAAGGCTCCTTGGCCTGAGCAGAATCTCACGCAGGACAACGGCCCCCTCATGGCGCGCTACATGCTCTATGGCGATGGCAAGGTCTACGAAAACGAGCCTGAGCGCTTTCAGTTTGGCAAGCATGCCCGTCTGGATTGGGGCCTGGAAGGCATGCCCGCGGTGCAGTTTGAGCGCGGCGACTTTATGGCCGAGGGTGACAGCATGACCTATATTCCGCTGCTGCCGTTTGGCCTGCGCGGTATCGACGACCGCGGCTTCGACACACTGCTCGGCCGCATGTTTCTTGATGGGCATCCCGATGCGAACGCGCCCGCCGGTCTTGCCGCCCTCGGCACGCCTGCAGACGACAATCTCAATCCCTATCTGCGTGCCTATCAGGAAGACTTTGCCGCCCGCGCGCAATGGTGCGCCCATGATCCGGCCATCTGCTCGCATCCGGCACATGTTGTCGAGGTCACGGCCGACCGCAGCGCCGCAGCCGGCGAGCGCATCGACCTTGCGGCGACCATCGTCGACCCCGACGACCGCGGCTTCGACGCACATTGGGATATCGCCGTGGACCCGTCGAGCTATGCAGGCGTCCAGGATCTGTCGATGTGGCAAGAATGCACGGTAGACACCGCTTTCATCGTGCCCGCCGACGCACGACCCGGCGACCGCTTTGTGCTCACCCTCACCGTGCTGACGCACGCCGAGCGCCCCTGCACCCGCTACGCCCAGGTCGCCGTGACTGTGGCGTAGCAAGGACAGCGCCAATATTCAACAAAGAGCGTCCCCAGGTACCAAACGAGCGAGGATTTTTGGACACCCAAATGACGAGAGTGGATAATCTCCCACTTTGAGCCTGCACACAGGCCAAAAACGGGAGATTATCCACTCTCACTCTACGGGTACTCATTGGGGACGTACTTAAATGACTAGTCAGACAAGAACGTCCAAGTGCCAAAAAAGGGGCGCCGTCGGAATATCCCGGCGGTGTCCCTTGCGCTGAACTGTCCCCCAGAGGAGAAAATACCTGTAGGAAGCGTTACTCCTCGTCAAGCTCGGCCTGGTCGGCCTCGGTGATGCCAAAGAAGAAGGCGAGCACGGCGGAGACGATAAAGGCCACGGCAAAGCAGATGCCAAAGTTGATGAGGTTGCCCATACCCGGGGTGAGGTAGCCCAGGAACACCAGGAAGTTGGAGTTGGCGCCCGGCATACCCAGCGTCACGCCCAGAATGCCGGCGAGCAGACCAGAGATGGCGCCGCCGATAACCATGCAGGGAATCATACGCTTAAAGCGCATGATGCAGCCAAACAACGCGGGCTCGGTCACGCCACCGAGGATAGCCGAGATGACATAACCAAAGGTCAGGGCCTTCTCCTCCTTGTTGCGGATGCGCAGCGCGGCACCAAACACGGCACCCCACACGGCAATCATGGCAAAGTTGGACGCAACAAAGATGAACTTGTCCTCGCCCAGCGCCATAAAGGTAGCGAGCGCCGGCATGATCACGGCGATGTGCATACCAGTCAGAACAAACAGCTGCCACAGACCGCCGACGATTGCCATGGCGATGTAGAAGCCGATACCGGTGCCCGCCATACCAAAGAGGACGGCGGAGAGCAGGTTACCGAGCTCGTTGCCGATAGGACCAAGCACGATAAGCTCGATGGGCACCATAACGACCATCGTAAAGAACGGCGTAAAGACGGTAGACAGAACGTCCGGCACAATCTTCTTAAAAAACTTCTCGACCCAGTAGAGCGCGGCGCAGGAAAGCAGGATCGGCAGAACCGTCTGCTGGTAGTTCTGCAGCGGAGCGCTGATGCCATAGACCGTGAGCGAGGTCTCGCCGCTCTGGGCAAGCGCCACGATGTCGGGGCAGATGAGGATACCGCCGCAGAACATGCCGAGCACCGGACTCGCACCGATCTTCTTGGCCGCGCTGTAGCCCAGATAGACCGGCAGCAGGTACATGGCCGCGTCAAACAGGTAGGTGTAGAACAGCAGGTAGGTGGGATCGGTCTCGGGCACCAGGTTAAAGACCTGCGGACCGATGAGCGTGCCGATACACTTGAACAGGCCACCGGCCATCAAGATGGGGATCAACGCCACCATGGAGCCGGACAGGTAGTTGAGGATGTTGTTGCCGATCACCTTGGGCGTGAGCTTTTGCTTAGGTGCATCGAGGTTCTCGTCGATTGCGGCGCTCTTGGCAAAGCCGCCCATTGCACACACCTCGTCATAGACCTTGGGCACGTTCTGGCCGATGATGACCTGGTACTGACCGCCCGACTCCTGGGCACCGATGACACCCTTGATCTTTTTGACCTTGTTGGTATCGGGAATACCGTTGTCCTTGAGCGTGAAGCGCAGACGCGTCATGCAGTGCGTCACGCCCGAGACGTTCTCCTTGCCGCCGACGGCTGCAAGCACGTCCTCGGCAATCTTCTTGTTGTCGGCCATAATGACCTCCTTTTCTCGCGGGACCCGCCCGCCGGCACCTCTACGGCGCCCTCAACAACCCGTCGCCCGGCTGCCGCGATTTGTAAGGGGTATGGGGAGCTTCGCGGCGGCCTCAGGCCGGTTTACCTGCAGCGATAACCGACGCTGCTGCGGTATATCTACACCCGGGGGTGCGAGATACGATGAATGTGCATGAGCACGTATAGCTTCTCGGAGTCGCTGATCTGGCATCCAAAATGTTCCTCGATAAGCACGCAGGCGTAGTCGAGAACCTCAGCCGAACGGCCCATCTCGCCGCGCACGGTTCCGTAAAGCTCCGCGCCGTCGGTGTTCATGGGCTCACCGGTACGAATGCGCCCAAACAAATAGTGGATATGGGTAGCGAAGCGTGCAAACTCAAAGCCGTGACGGTCGACCTCGATTCCGTAGGTCTTCTCGATCCTTGCGATGATGGCGCCAATGAGACGTTCATCGTCGCGGGCCTCGGCGTCGGTTTCGGCCTCCTTCTCGGGCGCCAGACGCGCGTTGAGCAGGCACATGGCGATCCCCACGCCCTCGCTCTCTGCAAGCTCCACATTGAGGCCATCGAAGATACGCCTGAGGGCAAAAACGCCCACCTTGTACTCGATGGGATACATCTGCGCCACGTCATAGGCGAGCGGCATCTGCACGGTAATGCCGCGCTTGGCGCGCTGCAGGGCAAAAGTAATGTGGTCTGCAAGGGCGAGCACGGCGTTGTGACTAAGTTCGTAGGGGAGCTCCAGGTCGGCGGCCTGAATGATTTCGGCAGAGACCGCGAGCACGCGGGGCGATAGCTCTTCGAGAAGCGCCAGGTAATGTTCGTCCACGTTGTAGAAGGTGCGCTCGATAGCGGCGAGCGGCAGGTCACCCGTCTCCTTGTCGATAGCGAAGGCGATGCCCTTGCCAAACGCAACGACGCTTCGACCCTTTGAGTCGGTGCACATAACTGCGTTGTTGTTGATTCGCTTGACGACCTTCACAGTTCTTCCCTTCGGCAACGGCGTTCTACGGCGGCGCATGGCGTGCATGCGCGGGCGCAAATCGACGAGCCGCCCGATCATGCCTCGAAGGGAGTCGCACTCAAGCTGAGCTCTGACTGTTATTTAAGCGTCATTGAATCGCTTTAATAACGGAATTGTGGCCGCGCCTGGCGAACGGTCGGCATTAATCGGTGAACGGTCGATTCCCTGCGCGGCCGACGCCGCCTCCCGTTTAGAGGTAGCCCCCAGGCAAGGAGTGTCCCCAGGTGCCGGCACAAAAGGAACGTCCCCAAGTGCCAACCCCATGACTAGTCGTTTACCACTCATTTAAGTACGTCCCCAATGAGTAGGAAAAATGGGCCATGTGTCCCAGTTGTGGAGACTCCTTGAGCCGTCTGGGTATCGTGAAAGGCTGCGCACTCCCCCATCATCAAAGGTGACACACGCTACCAGTTGATGGGAGGCAGCCATGGGCTTCTTTGACAAGATGTTCGAGAAGAAAGAGTGCGCGATTTGCGGTACCGAGCTGGGACTTCTAGGTAAGACAAAAATCAATGAAGGCTACCTGTGCAAAGAGTGCGCCGGCAAGCTCTCCCCCTACTTTCACGGCTATCGCTCCAGCACCGCGGACGATATCCGCGAGCAGCTCGCCTACCGCGAGGCCAATGCCGAGCGTCTGGCGTCGTTCAACCCCACGCGCACGCTTTCTGCCGGGCGCACCAACATCATGCTCGACGAGGACGCGGGCCTGCTGATCATTACCTCGCAGAGCCGCTGGCGCGACGCCAATCCCGACATCATCGAGTTCTCGCAGGTACTCGGCTGCGATATGGATATCGACGAGCATCGCACCGAAATCTACCGCGAGACCGAGGACGGCGAGCGCGAGAGCTACAACCCGCCGCGCTACGACCTGGATTACGACTTTAATCTGACCATCCACGTCAACACGCCGTACTTTACCGAGATCAACCTGCGCGTGAACGACTCCACCATCGATCAGCGCGGTTCCATCGAATACCGCGAGGCCAAGCGCCAGGCAACCGAGGTCCGCGACGCGCTAGTGCAGCTGCGACAGGAGACACGCGACAGCGTCGTGGCCGCCAAGGCCCCCAAGACCGCAGTGACCTGCCCCTTCTGCGGAGCCACCACCATTCCCGATGCCAGCGGGCGCTGCGAATACTGCGGCGGCGCCATCGGCGCATAGCCTCCGGCACGGAAAGGACCGATCATGGCCTTCGAGAGCGTCAACTATCAGTGCCCCGCATGCGGCGGCCCCCTTCACTTTGCCAGTGCCGAGCAAAAGCTCGTCTGCGACTACTGCGATTCGCGCTTTGAAGTCGAAGAAGTCGAGGCCCTCTATCGCGAGCGCCAGGACAAGGCCGACGCCAAAGCCGATGCGGCAGCCGCAACGCCCAAGCCCGTCGCCGACGACGCGGTGCAGGAGCTCGCCCAAAACGCCGGCTACATCTGCTCGTCGTGCGGCGCCGAGCTCGTGTCCGACGGCACCGTCGCCGTCACCACCTGCCCGTACTGCGGCAACTCCGCCGTAGCGCCCGGTCAGCTTTCGGGCGACTTCTCACCCGACCTGGTAATTCCGTTTAAACTCGGACGCGACGACGTCACAGCCGCACTCAAGGAACACTACAAGGGCAAGATCTTGCTGCCCAAGAGCTTTGTCACCGGCAACCACATCGACGAGGTCCAAGGTGTCTACGTGCCGTTTTGGCTCTACGGCGCCCGCGTTGACGGCGAAGTGTATTTTGACGCGACCAACGAGACCGTGACCGAGAAATCCGATCGCACCGTCACGACCACCGACCACTACGATGCCTATCGCAAGGGCAATATCTCGTTTAAGCGCGTGCCCGTCGACGGATCGTCCAAGATGCCCGACGGCCACATGGACGCCATCGAGCCGTTTGACTACGACGCGTTGCGCCCGTTCTCGGTCGCCTATATGCCCGGCTACATCGCCAACCGTTACGATGAGGATTGCGAGACGTGCAAGGCGCGCGCCGAGCGCCGCATGGAGGAGAGCACGATCTCGGCCCTGCGCGAGACCGTCGTCGACGAATACGACGATGCCACGGTCGAAAGCAAGCAGCTCGACTACACCTGGGAAGACAGCGACTACGCCCTGTTCCCCGTCTGGATGCTCTCCACCTCGTGGAACGGCAAGAGCTACCTGTTTGCCATGAACGGCCAGACCGGCCGCTTGGTCGGCGAGCTCCCCTGCTCCAAGCCCAAGCTCGCCATTGCCTCGGTGCTGTTCTTTGTGATCGGATTTGTCCTCTCCCAGATTCTCTTTATGGGCGAGAACGCCTTCGATCCGGATTACCTCGCCTTTGATATCGAGGGCATCCTCATCAACATCATCGCGCCGCTGATCATCGTGATTATCGGAGACGTGCTACTGGTAGGCCAGCTCAAGACGGCCAACGAGGCCACCCACGCCGACAAGTACTGCGGCGAGCTCGACCTGACCGAGAAGCACGACACCTTCAGCCACACCGAGACCACCGTTGTCATGAAAGACGACAAGGACGACTAAGCAATCCAACCAATACCACCCGGTCTTTGACGAGAAAGGAAGATCACCATGGGACTCTTGAAAGCTGGATTGGGAGCTGCCGGCGGCGTCATGGCCGACCAGTGGAAGGAATTTATCTACTGCGAATCGATGCCTGCTGACGTCTTGGCCTGCAAGGGCAGCAAACGCACCGGTGGCCGCAGCTCCAACACGCGCGGCGAGGACAACGTCATCTCCAACGGCTCGGTCATCGCCGTCAACGACGGCCAGGGCATGCTCGTGGTGCAAAACGGCAAGATCATCGAAGTCGCACTGGAGCCCGGTGAGTTCGTCTTCGATACCGGCAGCGAGCCGAGCGTCTTTAGCGGCAACCTGGGCGATTCCATCAAGGAGACCTTCGCCAATATCGGCAGCCGCTTTACCTTTGGCGGCGACGCGGGCAAGGACCAGCGCGTCTACTTCATCAACACCAAGGAGATCATCGGCAACAAGTACGGCACCGCCTCGCCCGTGCCCTTCCGCGTGGTCGATAACAACATTGGCCTGGACGTTGACATCTCCGTGCGCTGCAACGGCGAGTACTCGTACCGCATCACCAACCCGCTGCTGTTCTACACCAACGTGTGCGGCAACGTGACCGATAGCTACACGCGCGACAAGATCGACAGCCAGCTTAAGTCCGAGCTGCTCACCGCCCTGCAGCCCGCCTTTGCCAAGATCTCGGAAATGGGCATCCGCTACAGCGCCATCCCCGGTCACACCACCGAGCTCGCCCGCGCGCTCAACGAGGTCCTCTCTGCCGACTGGCGCGACCTGCGTGGTGTCGAGATCGTGAGCTTTGGCGTCAACTCCATCGCAGCCTCGCAAGAAGACGAGCAGATGATCAAGGACCTGCAGAAGGCCGCAGTCATGCGCGATCCCACCATGGCGGCAGCCAACATTGCCAGCGCCCAGAGCGACGCAATGCGCGCGGCAGCCGCCAATCCCAACGGCGCGATGGCAGGCTTTATGGGCATGGGCATGGCAGGTGGCATGGGCGGCATGAACGCCAGCCAGCTGTTCGCCGCCGGCCAGGCACAGCAGCAGGCCGCCCCGCAGCCGGCTCCGGCACCCGCTCCCGCACCGGCTCCTGCCGCTGCCCCCGCGGCCGGCACATGGACCTGCAGCTGCGGCGCCACCAACACCGGCAAGTTCTGCTCCGAGTGCGGCAGTCCCGCACCCGCCCCGGCACCGGCCAAGTGGTTCTGCCCCAACTGCGGCAGCGAAAACGGCGGCAAGTTCTGCAGCAACTGCGGAACGCCCAGGCCCTAGCCCCTCTATCTGGTAATTGGCGGGGGATCCGCCACCCCCGCATTTGCTTCTATGGGTTTCGTTCGATAAAGGAGGACACCATGAAGACAACGTTCAAAAAGTCCGTACTCGCATTTCTGACATGCGTCCTTGCGCTCGTCTTTGCCCTGACGGGCTGCAGCGGCGGCGGCAAAGACCCCAAGGCCAACTTCGTCGGCAGCTGGGAACTCTCGGGTGGAACCCTGGAGGGCGAAGAACTGACCGATGAGTACATGAAGATGCTCGAGGATTGGGGTGTGCACTGCGTCCTGATTCTCGATGAGGACGGTACAGGTGCCCTCGACCTGTTCCTTGAAGTCGTCGACCTTAAATGGGAGGCAAAGGACGCCACCACCGTAACCATCACCGCCGAAGACGAGTCGCATGACATGAAGCTCAAGGACGGCAAGCTCATCCTCGAAGAGGATGACGGCAATCTTGTCTTTACCAAGTCCGACAAGGACCTGTCCGGCACGGTGAAGAAGGATCGCGAGGCGGCCGAGAAGGAAGAAGAGATCGACGAGGCCGTCGAAGACGACGACGTCCAGAAGATTGAAATCTCCCCCGCCGTCACCGTTGCCGATGACGACCTGTGCACCATCACCATCACCGAGAAGTTCAAGGACGAGTGGGGCGACATCGGTTTTGTCGTCAACATCACCAACAAGAGCGACAAGGACCTGACCTTCTACGCCCCCAGCGGCAAGACCAACGTCAACGGCACCATGAAGGAACCCTGGTTCTCGGCTCACCTGATGCCCGGCACCAACGCCACCGAGGAATTCACGTTCTCGAGCGGCGAGCTTGACAGCCTTGACGACCTGGTCAACACGACCATCGGCATCGACGCCTACCTGACCGATTCCTACGAGGACGTCGCCTCCTACAGCGCAACCATCGCGTAGCGGTAGACCACGACAGCCGCGGATTGGCGGACACATCCGCGCACACCAGACGGGGCCGCAGGAGATGATCCTGCGGCCCCGTCGCTTGTATGCCGATGCGTAACGAGCGCTAGCGCTCCATGTTGGGAACGATGCTGCCCTCGGTCACCGCATGCACGGCCAGGCGCATGATGTTGTCGTAGCCGGTCTTGCTCAGGATCTCCGAGATGCGGCGCTTGATGGTGCCCTCGCTCATAAACAGCTCGGCCGCAATCTCGCGGCGGCTTTTACCCTCGCAGGCAAGGCGCAAGATCGACAGCTCGACATCGTCGAGGGCCGCCGTGCCCGAGAAGATGCTCTCGGGCGGCTTGGGAAACGTGCAGTAACCCGCCAGCGTGGAGCGCATCACGGCGAACAGCTCGTCGATACCGACGTTCTTGTACACAAAGCTATCGACGCCCGCCTCGCGAGCCTGATCGACAAAGGTGATCTCGGGCATGCCTGTCATGATAATGATGCGACACTCGGGCAGCTGTTCCTTGATGCGTGCCGCCGCCACGATGCCGTTTGAATCGTGTTCGGTGCACACGTCCATCAGTATCATGTCCGGGCGCTCCTTGAGCGCGACACCCAAGGCCTCGGAGGCATCGGCGATCGCGGCAACGACGGTCATATCGGGCTGGTCGCCAACGGAGCGCGCCAGGCTCTCGCGCAGGATGGCCTGATCTTCGACAATTAACACGCGGATCATGAGTTTCTCCTTTGGGACGTGTCGTTGGCGTTAAGCGGAATGGATACCGTAAGCGTAAAGGGCGGGGTGGCGTGGACCTCTAGACTGCCACCCAGATCTTGCGCGACATGCCTCATACCTGGGATACCCGTTCCCTCGCGATACGATACGGGGGCCGGGGACCCGTCGTTAGAAATCGTCATGTGCGCGACGGCGTCAGCATCCGTCCTCTCCTGCCACAAGCGCACATGGACCCGATGCGCCTGCGCATGCTTGGTGGCGTTGGTCGAGGCCTCGCGGATAATCTGCAAAAAGGCGGCGGCGACACGCGCGTCCTCAGGCAGCGCACCCTCAACATCGATCTGCACGCTCACCAGGCCAAAAGCATGGACGATATCGCCCAGTTGCTCTGCCGGTTCGGTGTCGCCCCCGCTGCGCAAATCGGCAGCGATTGAGCGCAGCAGCGGGTCGATCTGCTCGAGCGACTCGTCGTCCAAGCGCCCCTCCTCCAAATAGCGATGAAGGATTGATAGGCGTTGGCCGATCACATCGTGAACGCGGGCGCGCATGCGCAGATAGGCCGCATTGTCGGCAACTTTTTTGACTTCTTCGATCTGGGCCTGGAGCTCTTGGCCCGCAAGCTCAAGCAGGTGGTTGGCCTGCGCCAGGCGGTCATGCGCATGCGCATACTCTGTCACGTCCAGACCGATTATGCGCTCGAACGAACGGCCCAAGACCATAACGTCATCGCACACAAACAGGCGAATCTCGGCGGGAGAAACCTCGACCACCGCACGCGCCTCACCAAAGCGGTCCAGGTTGATCCGCACGCGGTTCTTACCGCCTTCGGGCATTTGCATGCTGAGCTTGCGCAGGTCGTTCCATGTACCGCTCATATCGCCTAGGTCGGTGGGCATATGAAGCTCCACCAGGTTTTTGCGCATGCAGCGGTTCATAAGCAGTGGACGGCCCCTCGAGTCCAGATACAGGATGCCCACGGGAATCACGTTGATGGTTTCGATCGTCGAGAACGCGGTGATATCCTCCTGGCGGTTACGGACATCCATCAAGAGCGCCGCGACGGAACGGAACAGGAAGAACGCTCCCTCTGCGATAAGGACAACGGCCCACACCGAGCCCATGGCAAAAACCACCGGCGGTGTCACGGCGCCATCGAGCAGCAGCTCGGCCAGCATGACAGGGCGACGATAGTGCACCATGAGGACCACGCCATAGGCAAAGATCGCGGCATTGAGCCACAGCCCTCCGCCCATTGCCCTGGCGCAAACGTCAAGCGGCGCCACCAGATACGAGCCAGACGACGCGAATAAGATGAGCGCCGAAATCATCAGGTGAAGCACGAGGCTCGTCTCATAGGCGCAAATCACCTTACGGTTATAGGACGAGCGGCGCGATGCGATGAGCGGGACGTGGATCATCTGCAGACACGCAGCCAGGGCAAAGACAACATCGAGCGCAACGATTTGGGGAAGGATGAACGAAATCTGCATCGTCACTCACCCGCCCTCGGCATCAAGACGATCATGCGCAGCTGGCCGGGCTCGCCCTCAAGGCGGTATGCCACGTTGCGCCCTTGCAGAGCGCTTTCGAGCTCTTGCGCAGTGGGCGTCTGCGAAAGATCTTCATCATCGTTGGAAAAAAGCGTGGCGCGCAGCTCGACACTGCACCGGTCATGGTCGCCCAAGTGATACATAAGCGCCGGATGGTCGGTGGTGTAGGCAAAAAACGCAAAGTCATACACGCAGTCGTACAGGGCGCTTACCGTACTGGCGTGCATCGGGCGCCGTATGGCGATAATCGAAGCGCAATCGACATCGATGGTGCGCAGGTCGCTTGCGAGCTCATTGGCAATGAGTTGAATGCGGTCGCGATCAAAACCGCTCTCCCCGTGCTGCGCCAACGTGAGCGACCCTTTGCGCTTGCAATAGGCGACGAGCATCTTGGCGCGCTGCAGCATGCGGTAACGCTCGTGTGAAGACACCTCGTCGGTCAACGGTGGCAGCGAGCTCAGCAGGTCGTACATCTCTTCGAACGCGCGGGCAAGCGCCTGGTCCACGTCTTGGACCAGCAAGGTCTCGGCCTCTTGATCTGCCAGATGCGTCTTAAGATCGTAGTCGGCCGTGAGCAGCTCATTTTGGCGCTGCAGCTCCATGCGACGATGTGCCAGTTCACGGTTAAGCTCGTTGAGCTCCGACACGTCTTGGGCAAGCAGGGCCGATCCGCCCAGCAGTGGAAAGGCGCGATACATTACATCGGGATCGGACGCCACGGCAAAGGCATGGGCATGCCCGTGTTCCTGGGCCCGAAGCTCTTCGTACACGCCCGCCGGCATTGGCTTCGACACCGGTGTGGCATAGACTTCCTGCAGGTCGCGCGTTAGAACTTTGAGGTCGAGCGGCAAGGTATCGAAGATGCCAGCAATGTCGTGATATGACGGAATGACACCGCAATCGAGACAGATTTCCATCGCCACCACGCACAAGACGCAATAGACGAGCGAGAAGTTGAGCCTCCATGCCCAGGGCGCACGCAGAGCATACGAGATGGCAAAGAACGCACCACCCAACAAAACAAGCGCCGCCGTGCCCGAGAAACGTTGGATGCGAAAGGACGAGGACCGGCCCACCAGGATAAAAAAGGCAACGAAGTTAAAGGCCGTCCACACTAAGACGGCGAAATAGCCCCAGCCGTACGTGTAATCGTTGCTCCAGGTGTCGCTTGCACGGTCAAAGTGGAATACCTGCCGGTGGAAATCGTTGGTGAGCACAAAACCGATAAGTAGGATGGCCACGACCCACAGGATGCTGCGATAGCGACGGCCCGCACGGTGTTGTTCCAGCCCCGCAAGGCGCAGGCCGCACAGCTGGTAGAGCAGCGGAATGAGCGTCATGGGCACGTAGTACAGGTACCACAGCACGGTGGCATAGAACGGTGTGAACGACTTGTATTTGAGGATGACCTCAATCATCCAGAGGGCGCAGATGGTGGCGACGGCAACAAGGCGGCGGCGCAACACATAGTCCAAACAGCGTAGATAGACCGATACACCCCAGATCGAAAATATAATTGCGGCGACAAGCAACGGGAGAGAGCTCGAGTGGACGAGCGCATCCACGACCTCTTCGGACACCTCGCTATAGGCGGGCACGACGTTGGAAAGCTTGGGGTCGGAGGCAAACAGCGCCGGCAAGACTGCCAAAAGCATGAGGAACAGCACGGTGATGGCGCCGGCGATAGCAAAGACGCGGCGACGGTACACCTGATGTGTTATACCAACAAGGAATCGCGGCATGGCGAAGAGCCTGCCGCCCCTGGGATCCGCCACGGGTGCGGATCGGGCGGCCGCGTGGCCGATATGTCGCTCGCGGGTACCCATAGTGCTTTTAGTGTACCGACAGGCGGGCCCAAAAAGCGGGCCACATGTCCCAAAATCCGCAGACGGCAAGGCGCCCGGAGAGCGCATACTCGCCGGGCGCCTTGGCTAGGAGGCTATGAAGTTGAGTGTCTCAGCTTCCTTAGGATAGGTCCTCACCATTCGTTTCAATGACATGCTTGTACCAGTCGAAGCTCTTCTTTTTGGAACGCTTGAGGGTACCGTTGCCCGCATCGTCGCGATCCACATAGATAAAGCCGTAGCGCTTGGACATCTCGCCCGTGCCGGCAGACACCAGGTCGATCGGGCCCCAGGTGGTGTAGCCCAGCAGGTCAACGCCGTCCTCGGTCACCGCGTCGCGCATGGTCTGGATGTGCTGACGCAGGTAGTCGATACGGTAGTCGTCGTTGATGGAGCCGTCCTCCTCGACAACATCCTTGGCGCCCAGGCCGTTCTCGACCACAAACAGCGGCTTCTGATAACGATCGTACAGGTCGTTGAGGGTGATGCGAAAGCCCAGCGGATCGATGGCCCAGCCCCACTGGCTCTGCTGCAGGTAGGGGTTCTTGGCGCCGGCGAAGGCGTTGCCCTGGGTGCGCTCGACATCGGGGTTGTCGGCACCGGCAGAGCAGCGGGTGCTATAGTAGCTAAAGCTGATGAAGTCGACGGTGTTGGCGGCCAGGACCTCGCGATCCTCTTCGGTCATGCCCACATCGATGCCTAGACGCTCGAGCTTCTTGACGGCATAGGCCGGGTAGTAGCCGCGGCTCTGGACGTCGACGAAGAAGTAGTTGTCCTGGTTATCGAGCTGCGCCTGGCGTACATCGCCCGGACGGCAGCTGTAGGGGTAGTAGCTACCTGCGGCGAGCATGCAGCCGATCTTGATCTCGGGGTCGATCTCGTGAGCAATCTTGGTTGCCCAAGCGCTGGCGACGAGCTCGTTGTGGGCGGCCAGGTACTCGACGGCCTCCTTGTTCTCGCCCTCCTCAAAGACCAGGCCGGCACCCATAAACGGCAGGTGCAAGATCATATTGATCTCGTTAAAGGTGAGCCAGTACTTCACCAGGCCCTTGTAGCGGGTAAAGATCGTGGTCGCGAGATTCTTGTAGAAGTCGATGAGCTTGCGGTTGCGCCAGCCGCCGTACTCCTTGATGAGATGAATCGGGCAGTCGAAGTGCGTGATAGTCACGAGCGGCTCGATGCCGTGCGCCTGGCACTCGCGGAACACATCCTCGTAGAAGGCCATGCCAGCCTCGTTGGGCTCGGTCTCGTCGCCGTTGGGGAAGATGCGGGTCCAAGCCAGGCTCATACGGAAGGTCTTAAAGCCCATCTCGGCAAAGAGAGCGATGTCCTCCTTGTAATGGTGGTAGAAATCGATGCCGGTCTGCGCGGGATAGTAATAGCCGTCCTCGAAGTCGAGCATCTTACGCTGGCCGGAGACCACCGCATAGCGCTCGGGGCCGTGCGGAGCCACGTCCACGTTGGCAAGGCCGCGGCCGTCCACGTTGTAGGCGCCCTCGCACTGGTTGGCAGCCGTCGCGCCGCCCCACAGGAAGTCATTACGGAAAGCCATGCATCAATCCTTTCGCACGCTGTTGTCATAGGCTCAGTATCCCTGCAAACAACGCGTCGCTCAACGGCAACGGCGCAGGCCGATACTTCTTTTCGCGTGCAGGCGCCCGGCAACCACCCCGTCTGACACTTTTTGATACCCACCTGCCCCAGCCACCGCAAAGGGGACAGTCACCTTTGTGATGGCTGGGGCCCGTTTGTCTCGATCTGTAACAGTTAGGCCGCCAAAACCGGGCCTGGTGTTACAGATTGAGATTGTTCGGCCTGTCCCCTGCAGTTTGTCTAAATCTGTAACAGGTAGAGACGATCTAGCCCGCTAGGTGTTACAGATTGAGACAGAAGATTCTAGTCCACGGTGATGTCGAGGTTCTTTCCGATGAGGCCCACGTAGCCGCCTTCGGCTGCCTTGGGGCTGTCAGCGTGGCAGAGGACCCACTTGTCGGCCTTCCAGTAGCAGTAGCTGTCACCGGCGGCAGGCATGTCGGTTGCGGCCTCGGGGCGCGGACCGTTGGTACCGGCGGGCAGCGCCACCATCACCTGGAAGCCGCTTTCATCGACCATGCACGGCGTGTAGTGGAGCGTGGTGTTGAAGACCTCGACAACCTTGCCCGCCGGCACGCGGAACGCCTTGACGAACGCGGTATCGAGCTTTCCGTCCTCGATCTCCCAGCGATGCGCCACGAGCAGGATAAAGTCGCGGGCGCCCAGGTTAAACTCACTCGCGCGGTGATACTCCAGACAGTTGAGTCGTGTGTTGTGGCCGTTGCACCAGCCGAGCTGGAAGGGGCGGCCGCCGTACATGAGCAGGCCGAGCGTGTCGGCGCCCTCAACCTGCTCGAGCTCGGGCGCGGAGGCCACGTATTTGCTGCCCTCGGGGATGGGCGTAGCCGCGAGTGCCTCGACGAGTGGAGCGGTCAGGCTGGACGGAACGTCATCCCACACGCGGCCATAGGACTTGAACTCGGGATCAGAGACAGAGTAGATATGCATGTTCACTCCTGTTCGTAAATGTGACTATACGAACATTCTAGAACAAACATGAGCGATTTTGAACGCTCGTCCTGACCACTCAACAAAAAGGCGCCCCCGCATAAGCGAAGGCGCCCAATCCGTGCGTTTTAGGCGATAAAGCCCTTACGCCTGCTGATAATGCAGGTGCTTCTCGTCGATATCGGCCAGGTCGCGGTCGAGGTAGCGGCGTGCGAGCCAGTTTGCCATGGGGAGGTTCTGGTCCAGATAGTTACCGCACTCCTCGGGAGCGGCACCGGGGACATCGCCCTCAAAGCCGGCGACAAACTCGAACAGCTCACGCACGAGCGACAGAATCTCCTCGCTCGTCACCTCACCAAACACGACGAGGTAAAAGCCCGTGCGGCAGCCCATGGGTCCAAAGTAGACAATGCGGCTCGACCACTCGGCATGGTTGCGAAGGAACGTCGCGCCCAGGTGCTCGATGGTGTGGCACTCGGCCGTGTTCATGACCGGCTCCTTGTTGGGCGTGGTCAGGCGCAGGTCAAACGTGGTGACGGCGGCGCCGGTCGCCGGATCGCGGTCGATGCGGCTCACATACACGCCGGGCTCAAGCAGCAGATGGTCAACAGAAAAGCTCGCGATGCGCTCCATGGCAGATCCTCTCGATAGTCAAATTGGGACGGGCTCTTTTAGCTGGTTCGAATGGTCGCACCAATCATACCAGTCAAAAAAGCCCCGTCCCAAATTGACTACCTGGGACGAGGACCAATGATTTTTTAATCCCCGTCCCAGAAAAACCATTCTAGGCTGTGTAGGCAATCGTTGATTTCACGGCGTGGCGCCAGCCGGCGATCTTTTTGGCGCGCTCGTCGGCGGGCATCGACGGCTCCACGATGCCGCGGGCGCCGTAGACGTCGACGACATCGCGCGTGTACATGCCCAGCGCAATGCCGCAGGCCCAGGCCGCACCCAGGCCGCTCATCTCGTCGTTGCTCGCGATGCGGATGGGCGAGCCAACCAAGTCGCTCTCAAACTGCATCAGGTACGCGTCGCGCGTGGGACCGCCGTCAACACGAAGCTCGGCCAGCGCCGCGCCCGAATCCTCGACCATCGCATCGATGACGTCGAAAATCTGATAGGCGATCGACTCGTCGGCGGCCTTTACGAACTCCGCACGGCCCGTGGTGCGCGTCATGCCAAAGACGCAGCCCTCGGCATCGCTCGCCCAGTGCGGCGCGCCCAAGCCGGTAAACGCCGGCACAAAGTAGACGCGGCTCGCCGGATTGGCGGCGTAGCACAGATCAGTGACTTCCTCGGGATTGTTGATGAGCTCCAGGTCGTCGCGCAGCCAGGTCTTGACGGCGCCGGCGTAGCTCACGTTGCCCTCGAGCACGTACTCGGTCACGCCGTCCATACGCCACGCAAGCGAGCTCGAAAGACCATGCGAGCTGGCAACGAACTCGTCGCCGACGTTCATCATGACCGAGCTGCCGGTGCCATAGGTCGCCTTGGCCATGCCGCGGCTGTGGCAACCCTGCGCAAACAGGGCCGCATGGCTGTCGCCCAGCACGCCGTGCACCGGCACGGGCGCCGGCAAAAAGCCGCCCAGGTCCGTTGTGCCGAACAGGCCATCGGAATCGGTCACCTGCGGCAGGCAGGCAGGATCGACACCAAAAGCCTCGCACACCGGCTCGCTCCAGCAGCCACGGCGCAGATCAAAGAGCTGCGTGCGGCTGGCATTGGACCAGTCGCAGCAGAACTCCGTGCCGCCCGTGAGCGTCCAGACCACCCAGGCATCGATGGTGCCCAGGCACAGCTCGCCCGCTGCAGCGGCCTCGGCAGCCGCGGGAACGTTCGCGAGGATCCAGGCCATCTTACCCGCCGGGTAGTAGGGCGAGAGCACTAGACCCGTCGTGTCGCGCACCAGCTCGGCCACGCCCTCGCGCGCGGCCAGCTCGTCGCACAGCTCGCGGGCGCGGGCGCACTGCCACACCACGGCGTCGCACAGCGGCTCGCCCGTCGTGCGGTTCCAGGCAACGGTAGTCTCGCGCTGGTTGGAGATGCCGATGCCGGCGACGTCGGCCGGATCGACCCCGGTCTCCTCCACCACGGCGCGCGCCACGGCCAGCACGTTGGCGGCGATCTCGGCTGGATCATGGCTCACCCAGCCGGCCTCGTTGACAATCTGGCGATGCGAGCGGTCGGCACGATGAATCAAATGGCCGCCCTCGTCCACCAGCAGCGCCTTGGTGCCCTGCGTGGATTGATCGATTCCGATGATGTATTTGCTCATGTACTCTCCTGTCTCCCCCGTCGATTCAAAAACTACAACCCGACGGACAAGGAGCGAGCGGCCGGCAAGTGCCACAGATTGCCGTGAAAGAGGAGCGCCGCGTACTCTGTGTACGCAAGCGACGGTTTGAACGGCAAGGTGCGGTGCTTGGCGGCCGCGCAGCGTCTGTTTCTACTGTTTGCCAAGGAACTCGGCGACCGTCTTGGCGATTCCCTCGCCCGTCAGGCCGTAGTGCGCAAAGACCTCGGGGCTCGTGCCGGTGATGACCGGCGCGTCGGGCAGGCTCAGGCACTTGACCGGACGCGGGCAGTGCTCACCCACGACCTGCGCGACCATGGAACCCAGGCCGCCGAAGGGACTGTGCTCCTCGACGGTCACGACGGCGCGCGTGGCACCGGCGGCCTCGATCACGGCCTCGGCATCGAGCGGCTTGACGCAGTACATATCGAGCACCGTTGCCGAGATGCCCTGCTCGGCCAGCAGATCGGCGGCGTCCACGGCGTGGCGGACCATCTCACCGGTAGCGACGATCGCCACATCGGTGCCGCGGCGCACCCAGGTGGCGCGGTCCATCTGGAACGGGCACTCGTCCTCGGTGTACACGTCCTCCACCGGGTTGCGGCCCACACGGATGTAGGCCGGCTTGTTGTCGGCGACCAGGGCACGCACGAGCTCGGCGGTCTGGAAACGGTCGCTCGGCAGATATACGCGCATGTTGGGAATCGCGCTCATGGCGGCGATATCCTGCGCGGAGTGATGGCTCATACCGAGGGCGCCATAGGAAACGCCGCCCGAGATACCGATGAGCTTGACGTTGGTGTTGGAGTACGAGACATCGACCTTGCACTGCTCATACGAGCGCGTGGTCACAAAGGACGCCGGCGAGGCGGCCCAGGCCTTCTTGCCGCACGAGGCCATGCCGGCGGCGATGCTCACCAGGTCCTGCTCGGCAATGCCGACCTCGACGGACTGCTGGGGATACTGGTCAAAGAACGGCGTGAGCGATGCAGAGCCGCGGGAGTCGGAGCACAGGACGACGATGTCCTTATCGGTTGCGGCGCCCTCGAGCAGCGTGTCGCAGATAGCCTTGCGGTTGGCGATCTTGTTAGCCATTGATGGCCTCCTTATGGGCAGCGAAATCGGCGATGATCTGGGCATATTCCTCGTCGTTGGGCAGGTGATGATGCCAGGCGGCCTTATCCTCCATAACCGGCGAGCCGTAGCCCTTCACCGTGTTGAGGATGATAACCGTGGGCTTTCCCTTGGTCTCGGCGGCCAGCGTCAGCGCGGCGTCGATGGCCTGAATGTCGTTGCCCGGAATGGAGAGCACGTTCCAACCGAAGGCGGCCCAGCGCTCCTCCTGCGAGTCCTGCTTCATGACGTCCTCGGTGCTGCCGCTGATCTGCAGGCGGTTACGGTCCACGAGCGCGCACAGGTTATCAAGCTGGTAGTTGCCGCCGCTCATGGCGCCCTCCCAGACCGAGCCCTCGGCAAGCTCGCCGTCGCCCATGATGGTGTAGACGCGGTAGTCGCGGCCGTCCATCTTACCGGCAAGCGCCATGCCGACGGCCACGGGCAGACCATGGCCCAGCGAGCCCGAGTTCATCTCGATGCCCTTGAGCTTGTTGTTGGGGTGGCCGATGTAGGGGCTGCCGAACTTAGAGAAGCGGGCCTTGACGTCGTCGAGGTCCAGATAGCCCTCGTGGCAGAGTACCGCGTAGTAGGCCTCCATGGCATGGCCCTTGGAGAGCACGAAGCGATCGCGGTTGGGATCGTCGACGGTCTCGGGCGAAATGTTGAGGTGGTTGGCGTAGAGGGTCATGAGGGCGTCGATCACCGACATGTCGCCGCCGATGTGGCCGCCGGCGCCAGCCATGATGATATCGACGCAATCGCGGCGCAGGTCCCAACGCAGGGACTCAAGCTCTTCAATCGTTGCCATTTCTACTCTCCTCGCAGGTAGGCTTTGACGTCTTCTTCGATGGGGTCGTACAGGTCGGGGACAATGCCGAGGTATTTGCATGCCTCGTAGAGCACCGGCACCACGTTGGCGTGAATGGCAACGCAGTGGTGGATGTAGGGACCCTCGACGATCTTGGCCTCGAGGCGTTTGAGGTTGTCGACCTCGACCCACAGGTAGGTGCCCATGCCGGCCGGGCCGTCGATGCCGCGGGCGTTGCCCAGCAGCAGCGAGTACTCGCCGTTGTCGCCGTCAAAGCGAGCAAGGGTGAGGTCGCCGTGCTTGGCCTCGGCCGTCAGCGCGCCGGGGTGATCGAACGCCAGCGGGTAGGTGAGCTTGGGCTTGACGGCCGCACAGCTGCAGGGCCAGGGGCCACAGTGCTGCAGCAGCTCGCCGTTCTCGTTATCGGGATGGCGCACGGTCCAGTCGGCGAACATGCCGCGGTGACGACCCAAATCGGCAGCCTCGACCATCAGCGCGGTGATGGCGCCGTGGATATCGGTCTCGCATACGATGGGGATACCCATCTCGTTGAGGATGGCGTTGGCGGCGCAGGGCATAATGCCCAGCTCGTCCTGAAGCGCGTTCCAGCACTGGATGGCACCGCCGTTGCAGCCGTACTTCTTTACCAGGCGCTTCATGGCGATGGCGAGACCGGCAACGGCGGGAACCTTGTCCTCGGGGATGCAGATCTCAAAGCTGTCGCTAATGTGGGCGAGCATGGCGGACATGGCCTGCTCGTCGGTCTGGGCGTCGCGCACGGCCTGGACAAGCTCGGTCATGGGGATGGGCGAAAGCTGGATGTTGAACTTCTCGAGCAGCTCGCCCTCGTTGCACATGGTCGACCAGAAGTCGAACGGGCGGGTGGCCATCTGCAGGATGCGGGTGTGCTTGAAGGTCTTGACCACGTTGCACACGGCCAAGAAGTCCCAAACGCCGCGCTCGAACTCGGGGTCGGTCAGGCGGCAGTTGGTCATATAGGTGAAGGGAACCTGGAAGCGGCGAAGTACCTTGCCGGTGGCGAACAGGCCGCACTGGCTATCGCGCAGACGGGTACCATCGGGCTCGGGGCGCTCGTCGCGCGGGCCCCACAGCAGCACGGGCAGGCCGAGCTCGCGGGCAAGGCGGGCGCAAACGTACTCGGTGCCAAAGTTGGCGTGGCACAGCATGATGCCGTCGACGCCCTCGGCGCGGAACTTTTTGACGATAGGCTCGATATGGCTGTCGTCGAACAGCAGGCCCTCGTCGTTGATATCGTCGATATCCACGATGTCGACGCCGATCTCGCGCAGGCGATCAGCCGTCAGCCCGCGATACTTGATCGCGTCCGGCGCGCTAAAGATGCTGCGGCGCGTGGGCACAAAACCGAGCTTGATCTTATCCATGTACGTCCTCCCCTAATCACATGTTCAGTAAACAGATGTGTGTTTCGTTTTGTTCTGTTTACTAAATGTTTTACTCTTCTGTTTAGAAGTTTAGCGCGAAATACCCGTAGACGGTAGAGAAATCAGCCCAAACGGTATGTAAACGAACTGAACATACAAGGGAAACAAAAAGAGGACCCTGAAGGATCCTCTTTTGAATAGCGCTATGTTTACTGCCCTGGCGTGCTTTGACACGCCGCAGACGATGCCGTCTCCGCCTAGATCTCGCGCACGCTCTGGCGCTCGACAAAATAGGTCGACACGGCCGTTTTGCAGGTATAGCTCTTGGGATTGCGGATGTTACCCACCAGACGGCGCACCGCGATCTCGCCCACCTCGTGTTTGGGAACATGCACCGTGGTGAGTGGCGGGTTGGAGAAGGCGCCCAGAGATAGGTCGTCAAAGCCGATGATCGAGACATCCTCGGGCACGCGAATGCCGTGCTCGTTGAACGCGCGCATGGCACCCACGGCGAGCACGTCGTTCTCGGCAAAGAAAGCCGTCGGCAGGTCGTCGCGTGAGACGCTGTCGAGCCATGCACCCATATCGCGATAGGCACCTTCGAGCGTGGTGCCCAGCGTGACGTGCCATGCCGGATTGGCCTCGAGGTCCGCATCCTCAAGCGCTTGGCGATAGCCGCGCTCGCGATCCTTAAAGTTGCGGATACGAAGATCGCCTGCCAGATAGCCGATTTGCCTGTGACCCTTCTCGATAAGGTAGTCCACGGCGCGCAGCACCGAATCGGTATTGGCAATGACTACGGCATCAAAGTACTGGCGGTCGCTCCAGCCGTCGAGCACGATCAGGTGGGCGGCAGCGTTGGCGAACAGGGCGTAATCTTCCTCACCCAGCTCGGTACCCATCAGCACGATGGCGGCAGACGGGTCGGCGATCAGGCCCTCGACCTGCGGACGCACGGCGTCCAGGTCGCTAAAGTCGAGCGAGACAAAGCTCGTGCTCATGCCGTGGCGACGCGCCTGGCGCTCCACGCCCTCAATAACCGCGGGATGGAAGGTGCTCTCGTCCAGGATGGCGCCCGTCTTGCGCGCGAGCACAAACTGGATGCTCTCGAGCTGCGTCGACTGCTGATAGCCGAGCGACTGCGCGCACTCCAGGATGACTTTGGCGGTCTCCTCGCTCACGCTGCGCTTGCGGTTGAGCGCGTTGGACACGGTCGCAGGCGAAAAACCGGTGATGCGGCTGATTTCGCGAACACTTGCTTTGGCCATTGTTCCCCCTAGCAACGGTCGTGGCGGAGCATCGTGGCCTGACCGCCCCGTGACTCGACAACTAAACGACCGCAAATTCAATCTAAACAGAATAGTAAATGTTTAATAGCTAGTTTAGCCTGTTGTCAAGCGAAGCGACGCGACTATTCCCCCAACGGGCGCATTTGTCCATCTTAACGTTATTACGCAAGGTCTTCGCCATTGCTTGCTATTACGCGTCGGTACCATTCGAAGCTTTTCTTTTTACGTCTCTCAAACGAGCCCGCACCGCTATCGTCTCGATCGACATAGATAAACCCGTAGCGCTTACGCATCTGTCCTGTGGCGACCGAAACCAAATCGATCGGGCCCCAACAGGTATATCCCATGAGTTCCACCCCGTCGAGCTCGACGGTCTCCCTCATCGCCTCGATGTGGGCCCGCAGGTATTCAACTCGATAGTCGTCTTCTATTTCACCCGAATCTTCCGGCACATCAGGAGCACCCAAACCGTTTTCGACGATGAACAGCGGCTTTTGATAGCGATCCCAGATTTCATTCATGGTGACGCGCAGCCCTTTGGGGTCGATAAACCTCCCCCAAGGCTCCTGTTTTAGATACGGATTAGGCGCCGAGCGAAGAAGGTTCGAATCGAACTGACCTTCCGCATGCGCTTTTGCGACGCGCGTCGAGTAATACGAAAACGAGACGAAATCGACCAGGTTTGCAGCCAGTACTTCGCGGTCATCATCCCGATAGGGCACCTCAAAACCATGGCGGGCGTATTCCTTGAGAACATAGCTCGGGTACGCACCGCGCACCTGGACGTCGGTAAACATGTAATGGCTGCGATTCTCAGCCTGCGCAGCCAGCACATCGTCCGGATCACATGTAGCCGGATAGAAGACACCTGCGTTGAGCATGCAACCGATCTTCGCCCCAGGGCACAGTTCATGACACGCCCCGACCGCACGGGCGCTCGCAACCAATACATGGTGCACGGCCGTGTGAACCGTTGCATAGCGATTCTCCCCTTGCTCGAAGATGATCCCCGCCGCCATAAAGCACGCCTGCGTCATGATGTTGATCTCGTTAAAGGTCAGCCAATAATTGACCAATCCCCGATAGCGCTCGAACACGGTACGCGAATATCGCTCGAACAGGTCGACCAACCTGCGATCGCGCCATCCGCCATACGCATCGACGAGATGCATGGGGACATCATAGTGGTTGAGCGTCACCAAAGGCTCAATGTC
This sequence comes from Collinsella aerofaciens, assembly GCF_028206795.1. GTDB lineage: Bacteria > Actinomycetota > Coriobacteriia > Coriobacteriales > Coriobacteriaceae > Collinsella > Collinsella aerofaciens_AX. Next base: position 141,213 of record NZ_JAQLFJ010000003.1, read on the forward strand.
ATGCGCGCGACACGTCCTAAAAACATCCTCGTAAAAGGCAAGGCCTTCTTCATTGGGCTCGGCTTCGTCTCCTTTGGGAAAAATGCGGCTCCAGGCGATTGATAAGCGCAGGCATTTAAAACCCATCTGGGCAAACAGTTCAATATCCTGCTTGTACCTATGGTAAAAATCAATGCCCTTGCGAGCGGGATAGAAGCTGTCGGGTGCCAACGCACGCGGATCAAGGTCTCCCCGCATGACGTCCATGCGTTGATCGCCAAACGGCAGCATGTCGGAATTGGCTAAACCGCGACCGCCTTCGTTCCATCCTCCCTCGCACTGGTTTGCAGCCAGAGCCCCGCCCCATAAAAAATCTTCTCTAAACATTATGGTGTCGTCCTTTCTATCAAATTCCCGGCCCACACTGTCGAACGCAACGGACTCGGCAAGTGCCGCGCAACAGCACAGTACCGTTGCGCGGCCAAGGGGTCGGACCGCGCAACGGCTGGGGAGCATATTTGTGTAGTAGCCTCTTATGCCTCGACGGATTCAACGGCCTCAGAATCGCCGCTCTTGGACTTCAACGGCATCTTCTCCTGTCCTTCAAATCCAAAAATCATCGCCAACGCAAACGTCACGGCACCGCCAGCAAGACACCCGATGGTGCCAGGGATGATATCCTGAGCAAACATGAGCACGTTCATCCATGGGAAACCAACGCCAGTGAAGATATAGACGTTGGCATGAAGAAGGCTTACCAGCAGACCACCGACAGCACCACCAATCATGTTCCAGGTAAGAGCCTTCTTGTCGCGAAACAGGATGCCGTAGATGATGGGCTCACTCACGCGACCGAAGGCATAGGTGATGAACAAGTTCCAGCCCGTGGCTCGACTCTCCTTGCCCTTAGCGCGCAGGCCATAGGCGAGCGCGATGGCAAGCGTGGTGTAGGCTACAACCGCGGTGCCGGGGTATAAGATGGCGTCGTAACCGTTCTGGAGCGCGGCGGGCAATATGGCGGTATAGATCGGCACGTGCATGCCGGTGGCGATGATCAGATTCCAGAATGCGCCGATAACCGCGGTCGCAGCGGGACCGGCAACAGAGGCGAGCCAAATGATGAAATCGGCCACAAGGCCCATGACAAATTGGACGGCAGGGCCGCAGAGGCACAGCGCGACCGGCAACATCACGAGCACCGTACCCACGGGTACGATCAGAATGCGCAACATATCAGGCGAGATCTTCTTAAAGAAGCGCTCAACATAGGACTGGGCCCAGGTGATCAAGATGACCGGAAGAACAGCCTGGGTGTAGTTGACGAGCTGCATGGGGATGCCGAAGACGCTGAAAGGCTTTCCGTCCTCAACAATAGCGAGCATGTCGGGATAAATCATCACAACAGCGATGAGCAGTGCCAGCACAGGACTCGTTTTGAACTTCTTAGCCGAGCTATAGGCGGCAAACACCGGGAAGTAGTAATACGCCGCATCGCCCACCAGGGAAAGGATCCGATACAGGTCGCTCGTTTCGGACATAAAACCGGCGCCTTCGGGCCCAAACAGAATAACGAGCATCTTGAAGATACCGGCGACACAAAAGATCGGAAGGATCGGGGTGATAGCGCCGCTCACGGCATCGAGCAGCTGATTGAAGAGGTGCTTGGGCGCCAAGCGCTCCTTCCAGCTAAGCTGAGGGCCATCGAGTTCCTCGTCAATCGATACCGTGACCTCGAATCCGCCCTGCTTACAAACCTCGTCGTAGACCTTGTCGACCGTGGGCCCGACCACCAGCTGCACCTGCCCTCCGGCGTGCACGACGCTGATGATAGACGAGATGTCCTCAAGCTTCTCATCATTCGAGAGGCTTTCATCCTTGAGGTTGAAGCGCAGGCGCGTCATGCAATGCGTAACCGAAGCCACGTTTTCCGCCCCGCCCACAGTGGAGAGAATCTGCTCTGCCACCTTTTTGTAATTTGCCATCATTGGCTCCTTTGCACAATCTTGGCTTACTGTTCGAATCGGCAAAGGTCATGCCCCGAATGGCTACGGGTTACAATCCTTTTTTGGAGATGATCCGGTTGAGATGGATCATCAGATAGAGTTCCTCCTCCTCGGAGAGCGTGGCGTCCCACGTTTCACGACAATAGGAACCGATATGCTTCACGCACTCTGCCAACTGCGGAAACTCCTCACGAAAGTTCTTGTACATCTGCATGTTGGCGCTGTTCAGCGACTCGCCGGCTTGAATGCGCTTGAACAGGTACCGCAGATGCGTGGCATAGCGAGTGAAATCGTAGGAATCGCGGTCAACGATGATGCGAAAATCACTCTCGACGATCTCAGTGACATCTTCTAGCATATCGTCAAACTGCTTGGTGGGTTTGCTCGCGGTCTCGATGGCCTGAACAACCCGCGCATTGACGAGATTCATGGCAATGCTGGCAATCTCTTCTTTGGGAAGTCGTTCACCAAGCTCCTTTTCGAGCCTCATAACGATAAACTGCGCCGCTTTGTATTCCTTAGGATATGTCTCGCGCACTTCATAGGCGAGAGGCATCGCAATACGAAAACCCTTTTGCGCGCGCTCCACCGCAAATGACAGGTGATCGGCCATGAACAATGTCGCCTTGGTCGACAGATCATAGGGCAGCTCGTTGGCGACGATGTCCATCACCTTGGCCGTGAACATCACGATCTCAGAAGGAAGGTCGCGCATGACGTCCTGCCCTTTGGGGTCGATGTCATAAAACGTATGCTCAATCTTAGAGAGCGGCAGCTCGCGGGGAAATTCTCCCCCAAACCCGACGCCCCTGCCCATGGCGATCACGTCGCGCCCCTGCCCGTCGCGGCAAAGAACGGCATTGTTGTTGAGCTTTTTAATCGCAAGCATTATTGAACCTCCTTTCGGAATTATCAAAAAGAAAAGGCATGACTGCAAATAGCCGAGCTATCGCGGTCATGCCTTACCAGTAACAATCCGTTGTATCGAGGCGCGGGCATGCCTCCCTAGAAGTAACAATCCGCGCAGCAAAGAATGATAGCCCATATCTTCGCGGGGAGCACCGTCCACAGCCGACCAACGGTAGCATATCGTCCGTGAACGGTTTTGGAAGCGTTGAAACGATTGGGAGGCCGTCTCAATCTTGCGGATCAGCCAAGGACACGGGCCATACGCGTCTTGAACTCGGTCAGGAAGCGCGGGGCGTCGACGGTCAGCGCCACAAGCGCGCTCTTGTCCGGATCGGACAGGCGGTGCTCGTCGCAGATAGTGCGGCCGCGATACTCACCCAGCAAGTCAACACGCAGGTTACAGCCGAGCGCACCCACGAGCGTTGGATCAATCGCCACGGCAACCGCCAGCGGATCATGCAGCGCGCAGCCGCCCAGGTAGGGCGCGTTCATCTCGTACGAGCCAATGTAGTGCTCGACCATGCTCGCAAATGCGCAGCCAGCCATAGTGCCCGAGCCCGTCCAGCCGGCAATGTCGCGGCGTGTGAGCACCACGCGATGCGTCACGTCCAGACCCACCATGGTGAGCTTACGGCCCGAGCGCAGCACCGCGTCGGCTGCCTCGGGGTCGCTCGCCATGTTGGCCTCGGCGCCCGCGCTCACGTTGCCGGGCACAGTCAGGGCACCGCCCATCACGACCACGCGGCCGATGGACATCATCGCCGCCGCATCGCGCTCCAGGGCGAGCGCCAGGTTGGAGAGCGGGCCAGTCGCTACGTAGACCAGATCGGGGCCATAGGTACGCGCGGCATCAATCAGGTAATCGACCGCCGCATTGCCGTCGGCCGACGTCGCGCCCACCGGCTCGTACGGCGAGGCGGGCACGCTTGCGCCGCCAATACCGTTCTTGCCGTGAATGAGCGCGGTGGACGCCGGCGGCGTGTAGGGTTCGGTCGCCTTCATGGGACGATCGGCGCCCAGGTACACCGGCACCTCGGGACGGCCCAACAGGTCGAGCACCGCCAAGCAGTTGTGCGCCGACTGCTCGACGCGCACGTTGCCAAAGCACGTGGTGACGCCGACGAGCTCCACCTCGGGACTCGCGATGACATAGGCGAGCGCCATCGCATCGTCCACACCCATATCCAGATCAAGGATCAGCTTCTTGATTGCCATTGTTCTACTCCGCTTCTCCGTCTACATCCAAACCGTCTAAACCAAACTTGTGCTCGACTTCCGCACGCGTGGGAATTGATTGCCGAGCGCCCAGGCGCGACACCGTCACCGCCGAGGCGCGAGCACCCGCCGCCATGCACTCAAAGAGCGGCAGGCCCTCCAGACGAGCCGCCGCCAACGCGCCGATAAACGTATCGCCCGCGGCCGTCGTATCGACCACCGCGCTCGAAAGCGCCGGCATGCGCAGCGGCTCACCGCCATCGCCGAGCGTAACCGAGCCGGCGCCGCCCAACGTGATGACCGCAGCCCCGGCGCCCTTGTCGAGCAGCGCATTGAGCGCGGCGACGCAACTCGCATCATCCGTGGGCAGAATGCCCGTCAGTACCTGGCACTCGGTCTCGTTGGGGCAGACCAGGTCGACCGCAGGCCAGACCTCCGCAGGCAGGTCGCAGGCGGGCGCCGGGTTAAAGATCGTATAGAACCCCAGCTCGTGAGCACAAGCAAGCGCCTCGGCCGTCGCCGCAAGGTCACATTCGCCCTGGGCAATAAAGACGCTTCCGACAGCCGGGGCAATCTCGCTGGCATCGCCGTCGAGCTCGTCGGCCACCAAGCGCCTCAGTGCGCGGGCAACGTCCTCGCCCGCAAGCGCATGGTTGGCGCCCGGCGACAGCACGATGCGGTTGTCGCTCTCACAGCGAATGATAGTCGCGGTACCGGTCTCCACGTCATCGCGACGCGCCACAAACTCAACGCCCACGCCGGCATCCTGGAGCCCTGCCACAAGCGCATCGCCAAAGGTATCGCGCCCAACAGCGCCGATCATGCACGTGCGCGCACCCATGCGCGCAGCGGCAACGGCCTGATTGGCTCCCTTACCGCCGGCGTTGGTGATAAAACCGCTGCCACCGACGGTCTCGCCCGCGCGCGGCATGCGCTCGCACGCCACCGAAAGGTCCATGTTCATGCTGCCGAACACCGCAACGATGCTGTGATCCGCCATGGAAACCTCCTCGTCTTCAGGCTTTGCGCCCACCGTCGACCAACGATTGTGCACTCTCGCACCCCCTATAACTTTAGTCCACTTTGATGTGGACGCGCGCTTGAGCTTGCGCCAGCAGCAAGCATTCACAGGGGCAGGCAGCTACAATGAATACATGCTGATTATTCTCGTCATTGGATGATGTTTTATGGAACAATTCTCGCAATCGGGCTCGCGCGGTCGACGCCGCACGGGCAACGAGCCGGCGCCGCACGAACGCGTGAAGGGCGAGCGCCGTGCCTACGAACCGCGACGCACCGCGAGCCCCCATCGCGCTTCTGCCAACAACGCTGGCCGCGCCAACACTCCCGCCGCGGAGCAGACGCCTGCTCGCCCCAAGTCCCGCTATATCCCCGCCCTCGACGGCCTACGCACGCTTGCCGTCGTCGCAGTGGTGCTCTATCACCTTAACCTCACGTGGGCTCAGGGCGGCCTGCTTGGCGTCACGATCTTCTTTGTGCTTTCGGGCTATCTGATCACGCGCTTGCTGCTCAACGAAGTCGCTAAGACCGGCCGCATCGACCTCAAGAGCTTCTGGATCCGCCGCATCCGTCGCCTGGTCCCCGCCGTGGTGACCGTCGTGGTGGTGACCTGTGCGCTGTGCACCGTCTTCAACCACGTGATGCTCACCAAGATGCGCCCCGACATCCTGCCGTCGCTGTTGTTCTTCAACAACTGGTGGCAGATTGCCCAAAACGTCTCGTACTTCAATGCTCTGGGCGATCCCTCGCCGCTTACGCACTTTTGGTCGCTCGCCATCGAGGAACAGTTCTACCTGGTTTGGCCCCCGCTGCTGCTCGCTATGGTATCCATGCACATGAGCAAGCCCAACACGCGCCGCGTGGTTCTGGGCCTGGCTGCTGTCTCCGCCATCGCCATGATGGTGCTCTATAACCCCGCCGCCGACCCCAGCCGCGTGTACTACGGCACCGACACCCGCCTGTTCTCGCTGCTGCTGGGCGCCTGGATGGCCTTTATCCCCGATCGCGACCTGGCGCCGGTGCGTCTCGCTCATCGTTTGGGGCTCAATCGCCTGGCTGACGCCGCCAAGCACGGCAAGAACGCCGAGAGCAAGCATGACGCTACGACCGACGGCGCAGCCGAGACCGTCCCGACTCAGCCGAGCGCCCTCGTGCGTTTTTGGTCCTCGCCCGCATCCATCGATGTATTGGGCGTCGTGGGTCTGGTTGGCCTTGCCGCCATGGTCGCGCTCACCAACGGCTACACTGCGTTCCAGTATCGCGGCGGCACGCTGTTATGCTCCATCCTCACGCTCATGGTCATCGCGGCCTGCGTGCAGCCCCAGGGAATGGTTGCCCGCGCGCTGTCCGCCGAGCCGCTCGTGTGGGTTGGCAAGCGCTCATACAGCATCTACCTGTGGCACTATCCGCTGCTGTTGCTTATGAACCCGGTCGCCAACATCAACGATACACCGTGGTGGCAGTACATTTTGCAGGTGCTGTTGGTGGTCGCCGTAGCCGAATGTTCATATCGCTTTATCGAGACGCCGTTTAGAAAGGGCGCCTTTGGGCGCACCGTATCCGAGTTCCGCGACGGCACCACCACGCCCGCCAACTGGGTGCGCGCGCATATTCCCGTGTGCGCCACTTGCGGGATCGTGCTTGTTATCGCGCTGGGCGGCCTGATCTTTGTGCCGGAGACCTCCGCACTGAGCGGTGAGGGCGCCGAAGTCCTCAACAAGGAAGCCAAAAACACCGCGCCCACCGACCAGCAGGCGGCCGACGACACCGACAAGGACAACGACGGCTTCCCCGACGGATCCTACGACCTGCTGATGATCGGTGACTCCGTGTCGCTGCGCGCCGTCGATTCCTTTGACGGCGTGTTCCCCCACAGTCACATCGATGCCGAAAAGGGCCGCCAGTTTGATGCGGGCCGCGCGACATTTGAGGGCTATCTCCAACAGAACCTTGCCGGCAAGATCGTGGTCTTTGCGCTGGGCACCAACGGCTTGGTAACCGACGACCAGATCGACGCCATCATGGCCGATGCAGGAGATAAGCGTATTGTGGTGTTTGTGAACACGCGCAGCCCGCAGCCGTGGGTTGGCTCTACCAACCAGGCCATCGCCAACGCCGCCACGCGCTACAAGAACGTGCGCGTTATCGACTGGTACGGATACAGTGCCAATCGCAACGACCTGTTCGATGGCGATGGCACGCACCTGTCGACCACTGGCGTGACTGAGTACCTCAACTTGATCCACGATGCAGTCAAGAAGGACCTGCCCGTGCATCCCGAGGATCACGTCAACGATCCGCAGCCGGCGGCCGTCAAGTCTGCCACCGACGCACTCGTCAATGCGCTCGCTCTCAAGCCGCACAAGCTGGGCACCGACAAGTAACCTGCAGCGCAAACTTCCCACATCCGGAGGGGGTGCCTGCCACGGCAGGCACCCCCTCCGGCAGTTAGGGACGTTCCTTATATGCCGGCACCCAGGGACACTCCTGACACAGCCGAGGAACGCCCTCCTTGCGACCGAATTCTGGGCGCCTCGCCACCCCGAACGTTGTTTCCAAGCCCACACCCGCAGCAAACAACCCAAAATCACTCTTTTCGAGCCGACTCCAAGAGGTCGTGGACAAAAAGTGGCAAATATGAGTACTGTTACCATTTTAGTAGCAGGCAAAACCACCCAAAATGGCGCTCATGCGGTAGCGCACGACCCTTCCAGTTGACCAGAATGGCCGGCTTAGGACTTGGAGACCCGCTTTTAATAAACAGATTCTTAACTATGTTCATTATTTTCTTGGTCGTAAATGCTATCGGCAAGGCAACAGTACTCATATTTGGCATTTTTTGTCCACTGCCATATAACTAACGCCCTATAGCGGGCAAAAAACAGGCCGCGGCCCATGGCAGCGGCCGCTCGAAACCCAAAAGAGGCGCTAAGCGCTGTAACCCATCGCCTGCAGAACAAACATGACGACCGTCAGCACCGTAATCACACCGATAGTCGCCCAAGTGAGCACATTCCACACGCGGCCGTTGCGGTTAGTGCCCATAATGTGACGGTCAGCGGCAATAACCACCTGGAACACCAGAACCACGGGCAGCAGCACGCCATTGATGACCTGCGAGGTCATCATAATCTGGAACAGATCGACGCCGGGCATAAGCACCAGCACGGCAGAGATGCCGATGATGGCCGTAATGATGCCGCGATAGACCGGGGCCTCGTCCCAGCTGCGATCGGCACCGCGCTCCCAGCCAAATGCCTCGCAGATAGCGCTCGACGTAACGCCCGGCAGCACGCAGGCAGCCAAGAAACTCGCCGCGACCAGGCCCGAGGCAAACAGTACCGTAGACCACTGACCCGCAATAGGCTCCAGCGCGCGGGCAGCATCGGCAGCATCGCTAATCTGAATACCCGCCGGGAACAACACCGTGCCGGTCGTGATGATAATAAAGCCGGCAATGATATCGGCAGCGATCGAGCCGCTCACGGTATCAATACGCTGCAGCACAATGTCGTCCTCGCCCGCATTCTTATCGACCACGTTGTTCTGAGCCAAAAAGATCATCCACGGTGCGATGGTGGTACCGATCGTTGCGACCACGAGCGACACGTAGCTGGGGTCATTTTGAATGTTGGGCACGACCAGGTCGACCGCGACCTCACCCCAGTTGGGGCCAGCCATAAACGCGGCGACGATATAGGTCACGAACACGCAGCTCACCAGCAGCAGAATCTTCTCGATGCGCTGGAAACTACCCGACATGGTAAGCATCCATACCAGCAGCGCCACCAACGGCACCGAGATGCTCGCCGGCACGCCAAAGAGAGCAAGGCCGCTGGCGATGCCCGCAAACTCCGAAATGGTCACAGCCGTGTTGGCGATCAACAGCGCCGCCATAGCAAGTACACTCTTGCGCACGCCAAAGCGCTCGCGAATGAGCGATGCCAGGCCCTTACCCGTGACGCAGCCGCAGCGCGCCGCGGTCTCCTGCGTCACGATGAGCAGCACAGTCATGACGGGAAGCATCCAGAGCATCTTGTAGCCATAGCTGGCGCCCGCACTGGAATACGTTGCAATGCCGCCGGCGTCATTGCCCGAAAGCGCCGCCAGCAGACCGGGACCCATAGCGCCAAAGATGGCCGCGATGGTCAACTTTTGCTTGGTGCCCGACTTTTGCTTGGTATTTTGCACGCGACCACCTAACCCATGACTGACATGGCGAGCAGCACCGCGGCGATGCAATACGCCACACACGAGATCATGACGGCAATGACGTTCATGGCGGTGCCCGACGTGTTGAGGTCATGCTCGTCACGCCAGAACAGCACCATCAGGTAAATCACGGCGCTCATGTTGCCAACCAGGCAAATGATGGCAGCGATATTAAAGCACCCGGTAAAGAGTTGCTCCTCAAACATGGGCGCATCGGGGAACGCGGCGGTGCGCACCAGCTGGGCGCACAGGTAGGTCACGAGTGACAGAATCAGGCCCATGCCCGTGCTCTGGAAGAAGAATCCCAGATACGGCTTGGGCTCGTCGTCGTGACCGTCATACTCCAGGAAGTAGTTCTTGACGAACGACACCATGCGCGAGGCCGCCAGCAGCACGAGCGGCATGGCGCACATGGGGAACACCACCAGATGCGCGGAGCCGAGCGCCGTTCCCAGCACGGTCGCCATGATGCACGACGCGATGCCCCATACAACAACCCAGTACTGGCGATGCACGAACCAGCTGAGCACGTTCGTCGAGTCGTCGGACGCGCTGTCACCCGAGCCGACACCAGCGATCTGCAGGTCCTCCTGATGCTCCTCGGCGATAACGTCCATGGCGTCGTCGAAGGTTACGATACCCAGGATGTGGCGGTTCTCGTCGCAGACGGGGATAGCGACCAGGTCATACTTGGTCATCTCGTCCGTTACGTCTTCCTGGTCCTCGTCGGGCGACACGTAGACCAGGTCGCGATAGGCCAGCTGACCCAGCGTGGCGTCGCGATCGGCTACGATCAGCGTTCGCAGCGAAAGCACACCGGTCAGCATGCCGCTCGGATCCTCGGTATAGACGTAGTAGACGCTCTCGAAGTCCTCGTCGAGCTCGCGAATCGCCTCGATGGCGTCACCGACCGTTGCCGTGGCAGGCAGGGAGACAAACTCCGAGGTCATGATGCGGCCGGCGGTGTTGTCCTCATACCCCAGCAGGTTACGAATCGCCTTCTCCTCCTTGACGCCCATCAGGCGCAGGAGCTTCTCGGCCTTCTCGTAATCAAGCTCGTCGATCAGGTCGGCAGCGTCGTCCGGGTCCATCATGGCCAGCATCGACGATGCGTCCGTGTCGGACAGGCCCTCGAGCATCTCGGTCATAAGCTCGTCGTCATCGAACTCCGAGATAGCTTCGGCTGCCTGGGCGGTATCGAGCTGCGCAAACACCTGCGCACGTAGGCGCGGGTCGAGCTGCTCGATAATGTCGGCGATGTCGGCAGGGTGCAGCTCGCCGAGCGTCTTGTGCGACACCGAGAGTTGGATGTTTTTAGTCGAGCGGTCGAGCAGGTCCATGTAGGACCAAGCGATGATGTCCTCGCTGAGCGGCTTGCCCAGGTGCTTCATAAAGCCCTCGACGACGTGCTCGAGTGCGGGGCTGATCGCGCGCAGCAGACCGCGGGCACCGACCTCGGCACCCAACAGGCGCAGCTGGTTTTCGCCCGACATGGAAAACTTGATGTCGTTGACGCGCACGACCTTCATGCCCTGCGTGTCGACGATCTGCTTATTGAGCACGTCACGCGCCAGCAGGAGCTCGGTCGGCTGCAGGTACGAGAAGCGAATATTGGTGGCAGACGTGTTGAGATACACGCCCGTCTCGTCGATACGGTCGACCCATTTGCGCCAGCTGATCATAAACGGCGTCTTGCCGGGGCCGCGGAACGCGAGCGACGTCACGTGCGGAAAAACTTCGCCGGTTGCAATGCCAAAATCGTTGACCACGCCGAGCTTTTCGCCGTCGACGTCCAAGACTGGCAATTTGAGCATCTCACTCAGATAATTCAATGGTGCTCCCCATCATTATTCCTCCGGACGCGGCCGCGCGTGCGGCGTCCGGGGGCTTCTGGATATGTATACGCATGCGCGGGCGGCACGCCGCTCGACGCTTACACCCCGTGCATGCGCAAAAAGCACCTGCATGGGGTCATCGACTGTATGGTCGAGGTTTGGATTTCACCTGTAACCTTTCTCTTGACCCTCATTAACCGCAGTAACTATAGCATCAGCATCGCCCTGCGGCATCGAATTTATGCGCTGCACATTGCAGGCATACCAAACGCTGACGTATCCGTGACATAGCCATTGGGGACGTTCTTAAACGACTACCCAATGACTACTCTGTGGTGTCATCGTCCTCGGCAAGTTGGGGGAACACGGCGTCCTTGGGCATGGTGACCTTCGTCAGCGAGGTGAGCTTTTTGCTCAGCGACGTGTCCGTCTTGACCAGGTCGCTGAGCGTCACGATCTTGTAGCCGTCGGCGACAAGGCCGTCGATGATCTGCGGCAGCGCCTCGAGCGTCTGCTCGGCGCATTCGTCTCTATCGGTGAGCAGCACGATATTGCCCGGCGTCACCGAATCGAGCACCGTTGAGACCTGCTCGTCGGCACCGTTGAGCAGCCAGTCGCCCGAGTCAATATTCCACGAGACCACGGCGGAGACCAGGTCCATCGCATCAATCCAGTTTTGCTCGTCAAAGGCAGCGTAGGGAGCACGCAGCAGCATCGTCTTCACGCCGGTCGCCGACTTAATCGCATCGGTGCCTTTCGTGATCTGTTCGCGTACCGTCTCACGGTCCTGACCCTTGAGCGAATCGTCGCTGTAGCTGTTGGATCCGATCTCGCACCCGGCATCGACAATCGCCTTGGCCGTGGCAGGCGAGGCCTCGGCCGCATCGCCCGACAGGAAGAACGTCGCGGTGACGCCCTTTTCCTTGAGCACCTGCAAGATCTGTTTGGTGGCGCCGCTCGGACCCTCGTCAAACGTCAGCGCCACGTACTTTTTGTTGCCCTTGGGCGCCACGCTGGCGCACGCAACGACGCAATCGGTGGCGGGCACAACCTCGCCGCGGTCCTGCGTCTTGCCCGACTGCTCACCAACCCACACCTCGGAGCGGCCCTGGACACCCCATGTCTGCACATACTCGATAGCGCCCGTGCCCTCGACCTTGAGCTTGGGCTCGATAACCGTAGCCTGAACCTCATGCTTCTCGTAGGTGTTACGGCCATCCTTGACCGTCACCTTCTCGCCACCCTCAAGTTCGCGGCTATCCCATTTGCCCTGTTTTATGCGCTTGCCGTCCACCTTAACCGACAGCTTTTCGCCGCCATGGCGCTTGAGCACGCTGTCATCGACGGCCAGCAGGTCGCCTGCGTCGTAGGTGTCAGTCAACTCCTGGTCGTCGATGAGATTCTGCAGCGTAGAGCCCACGCGCACCGCGGTCTTTTGCCCGTTGAGTTCCACGTCCACGCTGCGGTTGACGTAGCCCACGACGGCAGCGATAAACAGCACGAGCGCACAGCCCACGGCAATGAGCGCATAGGGCAGACGGGACGGTCGGCGCGGCGAGCGCCCGTTGCCGATGCGCGCGCTGCGGTCGCTAAACCCGCGGCTATGGTTGAGGTACATCGCGCCGGGCTTACGGCGGCGACGGCGCTGACCGCTGGGCAGCTGCCCCAGGTCGCGGCGCGCCGTCGGACGCGCACCCGAACGCCCGTTTAAGTTGGATCCGTTTTGGCGCATGTGCCCTCCCCCATAAACACAGCAAGCCGGAGCAACAGGTCTCCGGCTTGCCTCCCATCATTTGGTACGTCGCTATTTTGTAGCTTTAGACGAGCCTCCGCTCGCCTTTTGGTATTCGTCCTTAAAGGCCTTGAACATACCGCGCGTCTTGCCGAGCTGCTTGCCCAGTGCGCGACTGCCCTTGTCCACGGCGACCGATCCCTTGTCATCGAGCACCTTGGCGCCCTTTTTGACCTTGTCGCCCACAACGACGCTTGCCTCGGCAGCCTTTGCAGCGGCACCGCCCGAATACCCGAGCGACTTGACCTCGTCCGAAACGATCATCGCGCCGTTCTCATAGCCGCGCAGCATCGTCGGCGGCATCTGCGTGTCGCCCACCAGCACACTCGAAGCGGCACCGGCGGTCACATAGAATGCCTGCACGATGCCCGAGCGTGGCTTGAACTCAACGTCCGAGCAATAGCCCACGACGTCGCCCGATTCCGTGCGCACGTCCATACCGACCCAGATGATGCAATCGTCCAAGTTGATGTCGAGGCGCTTGGCGGCGGCGGTATCGTACGTGTCCTTGACGTCATCGACCGCAATAGCGCCCTCGTAGACACCAATGGCGTCGAGCGCTACGAATCGGTCGGGGCGCTCGATCATGCCCGCGATATCGGACTGGCGGACCATAAAGCCGACCACGCGCGTACCGCCCGGGGTAAAGACCGGAAAGTGAATCTTTCCGAGCTTTTTAGGGCTGCGCGGCGTGCCGTCCTTTTTGGTGCGCTTGTCCTCGGTAGGCTTGCGATAGATCTTGGCGCCGACAAAATCCCCGGCGCGCATTATGCCTCGGTCGAGGGCTCCGCAGCCTCGGTATCAGCCTCGACGGCGTTCTCGACCACGACGTCGGCGGCAGGCGTTACGTTGCCGCCCGAGATGGCGTCGTTGAGCTGCTCGCGAAGCTGGTCCATGCGCTCGCGGGCCAGGTCAACCTTGGCGCGCAGGTCATCGGTCTTGGCGTCGACCATCGGACCAAAGTCGTTGACCGCGGCACGAGCCTCCTCGGCACTGTGCTCGTAGGTGTCACGCATGTTGTCCCAGGCATCGTTGGCGATATCGGCGGCCATGGCGCGGGTCTCGGCACCCGAGCGCGGGGCCAGAGCAACGCCGATGATAGCGCCGGCGGCAGCACCAAAGAGCGCACCGGAGACAAAGCTGAAAGTCTTTCCCATGATCATTCCTCTCCTGCGGGCACCTCGATGCCCACCGTTTGAATGCTGTCCATTATACCCGCAGCGCAACACTTGCCGTCGCGCTCATCTGCGTACGGTAAAAGCACAGGTACATGATGGTGATAAGCGAGTGAGCCTACTCCTGAGGCGCAGCCGGCATGGCCACCGTAGCAGCCGGGTCTTCGCCGGCGCCATCGACGAGCGGCAGGCTGCCCTCGTGCGCCGAGCCGGACGGAGCCGTTGCCGCACCGCCAAAGACGGCCGCGGGGGCCTCGTGGTTCTCGACGACCGCGCCCTCGGTATCGATTGGCATCTGCGGCTCGTCGTCAAAGCTCGGGACGCCTTGGGGCTCCGCAGACTCGGGCTCAGCAGGCGCCTCGGCAACGGGCCCAGCGTCGGCGTCGGCAGGAGCGTCGTGCTCGGGCGCATCCTCGGCCACGTCCTCGCCGTTCGCAGCGGCAACGGCCTCGTGCGGGTCCTTGCCCTCGGCCTCGGCGCGCATGCCCAGCACCAGGTTGCGCAGGCCAGCGACCGTGCCTTCCACGTCGGGGGCCGGCTGGTCAGCGTGCAGGTACGCCCAGTCCATCATAAAGGTCGCCGATGACAGCGCGCCAATGGCCAACGCGTCGTCGGGACACGAAAGCTCAACCTCAAAGACACGTTCATCATGCTCGCTCACGCGGGTGCGACCGCACGAGATGCTGCCGGCAAGACCGGTCTCGTTCATGAGCTCGACCGTCACGTGCTCCAGCAGGTGGCAAAGCTCGGTCTGGCCCATGCAGTCCTGGAACTCGCGACCCGAATCGCCCAGGCACAGATGCTTGGCAATCGCGGGCACCAGGTAGTACACGCGCGCCGTGGCCTCGATATCCTCCGAGGTCATGAGCGGCATGCCGGGGTTCACCAGCACGTGCGCGCAAATCTTGTCCTCGCTGACGGTGACCTTAAGGATGTTGAACAGGCCTGCCATAACTCTCCCCTACTCGTCCTTGCCCTACTCGTCGCCATCGTGCGGATCCACAGAGCCCGCACCCGACGCCGCCGGCTTCTCTGCCGGGGACTCGGAATCCTTCTTATCGGTTTCGGCCGGAGCGATCACGCGAATGAGCGAGATACGCTGGCCACGCATCGACTGTACCTTGAACTTGTACCCTGCGACCTCAAACACCTCTCCGATGTCGGGCACCGAGTCGCAAAGCTCCAAAATCCAGCCGGCGATGGTCTCATAATCATCGCTTTCCTCGAGCGGCCAACCAAGCTCAATCGCGTCATCGCACGAAAAACGCCCATCGACGAGCCACTCGCGGCGCGAGAGGCGCGTGAGGTACTTGTTGTCGGGGTCGAACTCGTCCTCGATCTCGCCGACGATCTCCTCGACGATGTCCTCGATGGTGATGATGCCGGCCGTGCCGCCGTACTCGTCCACGACGACCACGATCTGGTCGTGCGAGGTCTGCATCTCGGACAGCAGCGGCAGGATGTCCTTGGTATCGGGCACAAAGGTGGCGTCGCGCAAAAAGTCGGCAATGGGCTGGTCGCCCTTGCCGTCGAGCGCGGGCTGGATCAGGTCCTTGATGTGCGCGATGCCCGCGACATTGTCGGGGTCCTCGTGATAGACGGGGATGCGACTGAAGCCGGTCTGGCGCATGGTGGACAGCACGTCGGCGACTGTCTCGTCGTCCTCGCACATGGTGGTGTCCACGCGCGGCACCATGACCTCGCGGGCAACGGTGTCGCCCAGGTCAAAGATCTCGTGGATCATGCGCTTTTCCTCGTCGAGCAGGTCGTCCTGCTCCGAGACCATGTACTTGATCTCTTCCTCCGAGACGTTCTGGCGGTCATCGGCGCTCTTGATGCGCAGGATGCGGGCCAGGCCGTCGGAGCAGGCACCAGTCAGCCACACGAGCGGGCGGGCGATCTTTTGGAACACGGAAAGCGGTCCCACGACCTGCTTGGATACGCCCTCGGCGTTGGCCAGACCAATGCGCTTGGGCACGAGCTCGCCGATCACGATGGACACGAAGGCGACCGCGACGGTGATGATGACCGGCGCCAGGCCGCGCGCAATGGCGGAAAGCGGCGCGATGCCAAAGCTCATGAGCCATGTGGCGAGCGGGTCGGACAGGCTCGTCGAGGCGACGGCGGACGAGGCGAAGCCCACGAGCGTGATGGCGACCTGGATGGTGGCGAGCAGCTGGTCGGAATCGGCGGCGAGCTGGACGGCGCGCTCGGCGCGCTTATCGCCCTCCTCGGCATCGTGTTCCAACACGGCGCGCTTAGCCGTGGTGAGAGCCATCTCGGACATGGAGAAGTAGCCGTTGATAAGCGTTAAAACGAGCGTGGTAATAAGGGAGATGGTTATGTCCATCGGGAGTTTCTCGAACCTCCAAGATTCGGGACGTTGGGCAGTAAGCGTAGGTGCCGGATAGGGCAATTGCGCCGGTCGCCCGTGCGAGCGGAGCCGTGGGCGCGGTCGCTAGATTACGAAGAGGATCACCGCCATGAACTGGAAGATGCTGCCGGCGAGCACCCACAAGTGGAAAACACTGTGCAGATAGCGCACGTTTTTGGCGATATAGAACGGCACGCCCACGGTATAGCACACGCCGCCGACGGCGAGCAGGGCAAGTGCCACGGGGTTGAGCAGCGACACGAGCTCGGGCAGCTTAAAGACGACAAGCCAGCCCATCAGCAGGTAGACCAGGCCACTTACCCAGTGCGGTTGACGCTCGCGCATAAAGCACTCGAGGGCAATCCCGACGATGGCGATGGCCCACACGGCAAAGAACAGCGCAGGGCCGCCGTCGTTTGCGAGCGTGATGAGGCAAAACGGCGTATAGCTGCCGGCTATGAGCAGGTAGATGCAGCTGTGGTCGATGATGCGAAACACGCGCTTGGCGCGCGCGGGCTGAATCGCGTGGTAGAGCGTGGAGGCTAGGTATTCGAGGATAATGCTGACGCCATAGACAATTGCCGCGGCCATGTGGGCCGAGCCTCCGCCGCGCAGGGCAGCGAATACGATCAGGAGCACCAGGCCCGCGATACCCAGCAGGCAGCCGACACCATGGGTGACGGAGTTCATGATCTCCTCACCCACCGTGTAGTGTGGAACGGCCGCGGTCTTGGGTCGCGGCTTAGAACTGTCGCTCGAATCGGACATGCCGGTTACATCCTCCAACGTAAAGAGTTCTCAACACTATATCAAAGCGTCTGGGTGCGTGCGAAATTTGCACCATACGTGACCCTTTGTTTACCCATTCTTTGCCTGTTGACGCATCAACGGTGAACGTCCATAATGCGCTTGCATTAAATGTTGATGTATTAACATCTTATAGGAAAGCTTCTTATGTCTCAAAACGCACGTTCCCATCGAAAGCTCAAGATAGCCGGCGTCGTTGCGCTGGTGGTTGTCATTGCGCTGCTCGGATTTGCCGGCAACTTTCTGTTTGACTTCGCGCTGAACCCCCGCGCGCCATACACCATGAAGATGATGCAGGACGGCAAGGACGGCAAAGAAAGTGAGCAGCCGGATGCCGAGGGAACCGAGGCGCGGGCGTGGTTTAAAGAGAATCGCGAGAGCAGCGGCCTCACCGCAGATGACGGGACCGAGCTTGCCGCCTGGTATTTTGCTGCGTCGGAGAGCACGCACGACTACGCCGTCTGCCTGCATGGATATACCAACGAGCCCATCGGTATGGCCCGATACGTCAAGCGATTCCACGACCGCGGCATGAACGTACTCGCACCCGCCGCCCGCGCCCACGAGCGTTCCGGCGGTGACTACATCGGCATGGGCTGGCCCGAGCGACTCGATGTCGTCGCGTGGATCGGGCGGATTGTTGCGGCCGATCCCAAGGCGCGCATCCTGGTCTTTGGCGAGTCGATGGGCGCGGCGACTGCCATGAACGTAGCGGGGGAATCTCTGCCCGCAAATGTGAAATGCATTATCGAGGACTGCGGCTATACAAGCGTTTGGGACGAGTTTTCCCTGCAGCTCAAGGATGTATTTGGCCTGCCCAGTTTTCCCTTGCTCGATGTAGCAAACTTGGTGTGCAACGTGCGCGCGGGCTACGACTTTCATAAGGCGAGCAGTGTGGAGCAACTCAAACACGCGACGGTTCCCATGTTGTTCATCCACGGCGACCAGGACACCTTTGTGCCGTACGACATGCTCGACCAAAACTACGACGTGTGCGCCAGCAAGGTCAAGCAAAAGCTCACCATCCATGGCGCCACCCACGCCAAGAGCGCGCAAGTTGACCCCGAGCTCTACTGGAATACGGTCGACGAGTTCCTCGACAAGAATTTTTAAGCAAATAGTACGGTTTACTGGTCTATCTGGCCCCTAGCACTTCCAAAAAGCCGCCCGTGGGCGCTGTGCTCACGGGCGGTTTTTACTAACGTTGCGCTACAAAAGCGCTTGATATGTCCAATAGCTAGGCGCTATTTGACCTCGATGAGCTCGTACTCGCTCGTGCCCAGGCCAATCTTCTCGGCATGCGCGATGCACGCGCGCCAGTCGGTGTCGGGATGCGTGATGCAGAAGGGATCCTTGGCCTGCTCGCCCTCCAGATGCTCGTGATTATGCTCCATCTTGGCCGCGCTGTCGGTAAGCTCGGTGTTAGGCAGCGGCTCGGACGCCAGGACGGCGTCGGCGCAGGCCTGGTCGATGGCGACCGGGTCGAAGCTCGCGAACATGCCGATGTCGTTGACGATGGGCGTGTCATTCTCGGGATGGCAGTCGCAGTTGGGGCTGATGTCCATGGCGAGCGAGATGTGGAAGCTCGGGCGGCCGTCGACGATGGCCTTGGTGTACTCAGCGATCTTGTAGTTGAGTACGTCGGCCGCGGCATCATAGTCGGGCTTGATGCAGTCCTGGTTGCACGCCGCAATGCAGCGTCCGCAGCCCACGCAGCGATCGTGGTCGATGGCAGCCACATGAACCGTGCGAGTGCTGCCGTTGGCAAGCTCGCGCTCACGCGTACCGTCAAACGTGATGGCGCTGTGCGCGCATATCTTCTCGCAGGCACGGCAGCCAACGCAGTTGGTGGTATCGACGCTCGGCTTGCCAGCGGCGTGCTGCTCCATCTTGCCGGCACGGCTACCGCCGCCCATACCCAGGTTCTTCATGGCGCCGCCAAAGCCGGCCTGCTCATGGCCCTTAAAGTGGGTGAG
This sequence comes from Collinsella aerofaciens, assembly GCF_028206795.1. Classification (GTDB taxonomy): domain Bacteria; phylum Actinomycetota; class Coriobacteriia; order Coriobacteriales; family Coriobacteriaceae; genus Collinsella; species Collinsella aerofaciens_AX. The sequence continues at coordinate 160,510 of NZ_JAQLFJ010000003.1, forward strand.
GCTAATCACGATGTCGGCGTCCATGAGTGCCTGGCCGATCTTTGCCTCGCGCACGTACTCGCCGCCCTCGACCGGAACGAGCGCCTCGTCGGTGCCCTTGAGGCCGTCGGCGATGATGATCTGGCAACCCGTGGCATACGGGGTAAAGCCGTTCTGGTAGGCGGTGTCGATGTGCTCGAGCGCGTTTTTGCGGCTGCCCACATAGAGCGTGTTGCAGTCGGTGAGGAAGGGTTTGCCGCCCAGCTCCTTCACGACGTCTGCGACGGCGCGGGCGTAGTTTGGGCGCAGAAAGCTCAGGTTACCCAGCTCGCCAAAGTGAATCTTGATAGCGACGAACTTGTTCTCGAAGTCGATCTGCTCAATGCCGGCGCGGCGAATGAGGCGTTTGAGTTTGTCGAGCTGGCTCTCGCGAGCATGCGTGCGCAGGTTGGTGAAGTACACCTTTGCCGGTGCTGCGGGTGCGGTTGCGGTCATAGATCTATCCCCTCGGTCTATATGGCGTTACAGACATAGAGGATGGTACCCGTTGAAGTGGGGTTGAAGTCAAGCGCAACGCCGAGTCGCTAGGCACTCATTGGGGACAGACTTAAATGAGTGCTTGCCGCCCGGCCAGCGAGCCGGCGATCCGGCAAAGACTGTCCCCAACGACTAGTCGTTTAAGAACGTCCCCAATGACTACTCCTGCACCTTGAGGGCTTCGGCCAGGCTGACGCGCTTGATAGAGCGCGTGTGCAGCAGCGCCACGACCAGGTAGGTCGCAAAGCCGATGCCGATGCATGCAGCCATGGACCAAGCGGGCACGTAGATCTCGATATTGCCGTTGTAGGCGAGCAGCATCGAGCGGAAGATGGCCGTGAGCGAGCCAATAATGACCGGCAGGCTCAGCACGAGCGACGCCGCCACGCACAGCATGATCGAGCGGATGTACAGATGCGAGATCTCGCTATCGCGATAGCCAAAGACTTTCATGTAGCTGATCGAACGGGCGCTGTGGTCGATCACCGCCTTGGTCAGCAGGTACATAAACAGCAGGAAGATAAACACCGCGAGCCCGACCATCATGCCGATCATTTTGCTCATCATGCCGATGAACTGGTCACCCACGGCGCGCATGTCGTCGGGCGTGGTGTCACCGGCAAAGTAACGAGCATCGAGGTCGAGCTTCTCGTCGCTCACATAGCCGTTAAAGTAGGCGGCGTCGTTGCCGAACAGCTCGTTAAAGTCATCGATGCTCGTATAGATATTCATGTCCGACTTTGAACCCCAGATGCAGTCCTTACCCGCGTACTCAAGAGAATAATCCCGAGCCTCGTACTTGTCGCGAAGCTCGACCTTCTGGCCCTCGCTCCAGCCAAACTTATCGAGCAGACCGCCGCCAAAGACGACGCGCCCGTCGCCGACGTTGAGGTCTTTCCAATAGCGCGAATGAGATGAAATGCCGTAGACAGAGATGGCCTCTGTGCCGTTTCCCTCGCCGCGGTCGTATTGCAGCTGGTAAACGGCATATTTCTCGGCCTGCGCGATTGCGCCCGCGCCGTTGTCGGTCGTGTTGATCGGGTGAATGTCGTCGTTGTCGGTGTCGATCTTAGAGGCCTTGTCGATCAGGTCGATGGCCTCATCGCGGTCGCAGCCGAGGGCATCGGCAAGGTCATCGAGGCGCGCATAAAGCGCATCTTTCTTGTCCTGGACCTTGGCGAGCGCGTCCTGCGCCGCGGCCAGGCTCTCGGCAGACGGAGATGCGGTCGCGGCATCGGCTGCCGTCTGCGCCGCATCGGCCGCGTCGTCAAGCTCGTCATCGGCATCCTGGGCGGCGGAGAGCAGCGCGCCGTCAATCGACTGCAAGCGCTCGAGCGCCGCCCACTGCCCGCGCTCCTCGGCAGTACCCTCAAGCTCTAGCGGAGCCTTGAGCGTGTACTGGTGCTCGGCGACCAGGCTTGTCTCCAGGTTGTCCGCATAGTGCGTCATCGTGGGCAGGATCGCCAGGCCAAAGAGCAGCAGCAGCGAGGCAAACGCAATGCCCACGAAGAGCGTGGCGAAGTTGCCCAGGTTGCGCAGGAAGATGCGCAGGCGAAAGCGCGAGACAAAGCCCATGCGCTCCGGCAGCTGCAGGCCGCGCTTGGTGCCCGATTTGCCGCTCGCCTCGTGACGAAGGAACTGCAACGGCGTCTTGCCCATCTTGCGAAGCAGGCCCACCAGCGTGATGAGGATGAGCGCGGCAGCGGGAACCACGGCGCACTTCACAAAAATCTCCCAGCTCCAGTACACCTGGAAGGGAGGCAGGCTGTACGAACCGTAATAGAGGCCGCGCATGGGCTCGGTAAAGAACGCGACGCCGAGCGCGGTGCCCAAAAGCGCCGCGACCACGCCCACGATGGCGGGAAGTGCCAGGTAGTGCAGCACGATCTCGCGGCGGCGATAGCCGCTGGCGAGCAGCGTGCCAATGATGGCGCTCTCCTCCTCGATGGTGGCGTCGGTAAGGACCACAAAGACGAACGCCATGATCACGATGATAATGTTGAGCAGCGTCATCCACATCATGGAGTCGCCGTCTACGTCGTCGCGCGCGTAGCCAATACCCTGGTTGGAATCGGCGTCGATCAGATCGTCCACGCGCGCATCGGCATCGGTCAGCGCCTCGACCATATCCTGCTCCGCATCGATGCGATCCGCGGTGGGGAGGTCGCGATCGGTAAAAGCAAAGGAGTAGGTGTAGGCAGGTGCACCACCGGCATCCTCGAGCGCGGCAAAGCCGGCGTCGGTGACCTCGGCCACACCATAGGTGATGGTGTTCACCGTAAAGTCCGAATTGTTGAGGAACAGCGCCTGGCTATCGGGCTGGGTCATGATGCCGCAGATGGTGTAGGTGCGGCCCTCAAGCTCAACCTTATCGCCCACGACAAGGTCGTTGTTGGTGGCAAAAACTCGGTCGATAGCCACCTCATCGTCCGTCTTGGGCTGCTTGCCTTCGCAGTAGGACGCGATATCGACCTTGGTGCGGTGCGCATAGGTGCGCAACGTGCGCTTGGTGCCGTCGTCGCCGGCGGTCTTTTTGATGATGGCGTCGATGGAGAAATTCTTGTAGAGCGTGACGCCGCCGACGTCGTCGGCTGCATCCTCGGCTGCCTTGAGCTGGTCGTCGGTAGCCTCGAAGGAGGTGGTCACGCGGCCGTCCTCAATCGTGTACGCATCGCGCATGTCGTCGATAAGGCAACCGATGGAATGCGCCGCGAGCAAAAAGCCCGAGGTGAGAGCGATGCTCCCGCACATAAGCAAAAAGATGCCCAGGTACTTGCCGATATTGCGGCGCAGCTCGCGCGGGAGTCGCTTTGCGAGAGGTGTCATGGCATCGCCTACCAATCGAGCTCGGCGGCCGCAACGGGCGACTCGTTGAGCCCATCCTCGACGATGCGGCCGTCGCGCAGGCGCAGCACGCGGTTGGCCATGCGGGCGATGGCGGCGTTGTGGGTGACGATGATGATGGTGCAGCCGTAGGTGCGGTTAACATCCTCCATGAGCTGCAAGATTTCCTTGGATGTCTTGTAGTCAAGCGCGCCGGTGGGCTCGTCGCACAGCAGCAGGCCCGGGTTTTTGACGAGTGCGCGGCCGATGGCGCAACGCTGCTGTTGGCCGCCCGAGACCTGGCGCGGGAACTTGTTGCGGTGCTCGTAGAGGCCCAGCGAACGCAGCAGGTCGTCGACATTGAGCGGGTTTTTGGACAGGTGCGCCGTGACCTCGATGTTCTCCTTGATGGTGAGATCGGGCACCAGGTTGTAGAACTGGAAGACAAAACCCAGCTCACGGCGGCGATACTCGCCCAGATCGGTAGGTTTGAGCACCGTGAGGGCGCAGCCGTCCACCATGATGGAGCCACCGTCGGCATCCTCCAGGCCGCCGATCAGGTTGAGAAAGGTCGACTTGCCCGAGCCCGAGGGCCCCAGCATGACGCAGATCTCGCCGCGGTTGATGGACGTGTCGATGCCATCGAGTACCGTCAGGCGCGCATCACCGTCGCCGTAGTGTTTCCTGAGCCCGCTGACCTGGACATAGGCTTGCTTTGTCGACATGCTATCCCCCGTTGTTAGCCTTCTGCTACTTTTCTAGGGTAATAGTAAACCCAGGCGAACTATTTTTAAGCGACAGGCGCGATTTTTTCCAAACCAGTCATTGGGTACTCATTGGGGACAGACTTAAATGACTGAAACCACTCATTTAAGTCTGTCCCCAATGAATGCCGGGACTGTCCCCAAGTGCCGGCAGGAAAGGAACGTCCCCAAGTGCCGACATATTGGGACAGTCCTTGCCGGCACGACCGGCGGGCCGGCGAATCGACAAAGACTGTCTCCGATGACTAGCCGTTTAAGAACGTCCCCGATGACCAGGTAGCTAGGCGTGGGATTTGGCGCGGGTGAGGGCCAGGCCTACGGCGGCGATGGCGGCGGCGAAGAGCACCGTGACGCCCAGGTCGCAGGCGATGTCGCCCAACACGGTGGCCGTTAGATCCGAGGCAAGCGCCTTGCCGATCGCGTCGTTCACCCAAAACGTCGGCACAAAGTGCGCCACCGTCTGCACGGCCGAGCCCATGAGCGACAGCGGCATCCAGGCGCCGCCCAAAAACGTCATGAGCATGCCGAGTAAGTTGCCCACGCCGTTGATCAGCTCCTCGCGCGCGCCCAAGCTCGACAGGGTAAAGCCAACGGCCAGCGGCGTGCACGCCAGGGCAAGCGTCGCCGCCAGCGCCAGGCACACGCGACCCACACCGACCTCGGCGACCGCGCCGGCAAAGCCCACGACACCCACCATGCTCGACACGAACCAGATGCAGACGGTAAGCACCGCGGCAGCCGCGAACACAGCAAGCGAACGCTGGCGCTCGGAGACCGGGCCGGCCTCCATGCGGCGCACGCGCTCGGGCTCGTTCATACCCGAAAACACCAGTCCCACCGAAACGATGACCGATGAGATGATCGCGTACGCGCCAAAGTTGAAGTACGACTCGAGCGTGGCTGCGGCAGTCGAGTCAACCTTGACCTGCTCGATCTGGACCTCCGCGCGCTTTGCGGCGGCGTGCTCGGCGGTCTTGGCGACACTGGCCCCGGAGGCAGCAGGCTCAAGCACCGCCGCAGCGCCCGCGAGCGAGATCCACCGCGAAACCTCGGCAGACGAAAGCGCCGCCGCCATGGTGCCGGAACCGTAGGTCACATCGAGCTTGGGCAAGTCCTCCCCCGCACGGGCGGCCGCAACAAGATCGTCCTCAAACCCCTCCGGGATAAAGAACACGCAGTCGGCGCTGCCCTTGGCGCTGTTGCTCTTGGAGAGCGCGTCCGCAAGGTCGTACGTGTCGTCGCCGACGCCCGTGACCAGGTCAAAGCGCGAACCCAGGTGCCTGGTAAGCGCACGCGAAAGATCGCTGCCGTCGCGGTCGACCACAATCACGTTGGCGTCGTAGGGCTTGTACTCGGTCAGCTGCGACGAGTTCCAGCTGACCGAGGCCGCAATGAACACGCCCATGAGTGAAATGAACACCGTGTAGATGAGCAGGTAGAACGGGTGCGCGAGCGCCATGCGAAGCGCGGTCTTAAAGGTGCTCATAGCGGCTCCTTCCAAAGATCAGCGTAGCGGCGGCGACAAACACCAGGGCCATGAGGACAAGCGCACCGGCGCGAACGACAAAGGGACCCAGATCCTCAAAGAAATACAGGCGGTTGAACATATCGCAGATGAGCTTGACGGGGTTGAGCCAGCACTCGGCCGGACAGGCGCGGGCAACATCGTCGGCAAGCGCCATCGCCGGCTCGCCGTAGAGTCCGGCGAACAGGGCGCACGTGGTGGCAAAGCCCGTGAGGATGCCCGATTTGGACGCCTTGCCGCCCTTAACGGGAAGCGTCCCCACAAAAAGCCCCAGGCCCGTGGCAGCAAGCGCGGATGCGGCGCCGCCCGCCAGGCACAGCCCCTCGCGCCCGCCAAAGTCGATGCCGACCACCAGGCGCACGTAGCCGATCGCGATCGCCATCGAGGCAAATGAGACCAGCCACGAGCCGACAAAAATGCCGGCCAGCGACGCCGTCTTGGAGACGCCGCCCACGCAGCGGCGCGCGCCGAGGCCGGACAGATTGGGCTGCAGATCGACGACGGCCAGGGCCGCAAACTCGGAAGACATCATCGCGACCAGGCCAAAGAGCGCGTAATAGTAGATGGTCGTACCGTCGGGCGTGGTGCGCGTAAGGCTCACGCGGCGAGTGCCGCCCTTAAGCGACAGGGCGCGCGCAACCGCCTCCGGGTCGGCGAGCGCCGCCGGGTTGTCCTGGGCAATCTGGCGCATGAGCTCGGCATTTTGCGTATACGAGCTCGCCACCGTCTCCAGGATGCTGCGGTCGGTGAGCACCGTACTGGCGCGCGAGCTATCGTAGCTCGAAAGCAACGTAAGCTTGGGCGCGCCCGCGTCGTCGACCGTGTAGACGCCCGCAACCTCGCCGGACTTGAGCGCATGGTTCGCCTCGGCCGCGTCGTCGCACTCGTGGATCTTAAGCAGCTGGTCGTCGCCCTCCTTGGCAAGCGACGTCGCCACGTCCTTAAAGGTCGAAGCGTCCCAGGCCTCGTCGGCGACAACGGCTACCGGCACCGGATCGACCTTGCCGTCGGAGCTGAGGTTCGCAAACATAAACATGAACATCGTGGAAAGCGCAATGGGAAAGAGCGCGCCCCAGACCCATGTGCTCGGCCGGCGCAGCAGCGTCTTGACCGTGATAATGATGGTGTTGATCATGGCTGCCCCCTAGTCGCGTAGCTCGCGGCCGGTGATCTCGAGGAACACGTCGTTGAGGGTCGGCGGCTCGCTCCACACGCGACCGAGTGCCACGTCGGCGGCGCGCAGCGTGTCAAGGATGTCGACCAGATTATGTGGGCTCGCCTCGCAGGTGCAGATGAGCTCGCCGCCGGACAGCTCAACCGAAAGCACGTGCTCCAGAGCGCGCAGCCGCTCGACCGTGGCGGGCTCGACGGCGCCGACCTCGACGGTCACGCGCTCGCCCATCTGAATCATGCGCTTGAGCTCGTCGTTGGTGCCCTGCGCCAGCACGCGCCCGCCGTCCATGATCATGATGCGGCTGCAGATTTGCTCGACTTCCTCCATGTAATGGCTGGTATACACCACCGTGGCGCCCTCGTCGCGCAGGCGGCAGATGCCCTCCAGGATGGCGTTGCGGCTCTGCGGGTCGACCGCCACCGTGGGCTCGTCAAAGAAGATGAGCTCGGGCTTGTGCGCGATACCGCAGGCGATGTTGAGGCGACGCGCCAGGCCGCCCGAGAGCTTGCCGGGGCGAAACTTGGTAAAGTCGCCCAGCCCGACAAAGTCGATCGCCTCGTCCACCAGCGCGCGGCGGCGCTTGCGGTCGTTGACGTAAAGGCTGCAGAAATAGTCGATGTTCTCGCGCACCGTAAGCTCGTCAAACACCGCCACCTGCTGCGGCACCACACCGATGCGGCGCTTGAGGTCGTAGCGGGCGGGCGTCATGGGCTCGCCGAACAGCTCGATGGTGCCTTTGTCGTAGGCGAGCAGCTGCAGAATGCAGTTGATGGACGTGGTCTTGCCCGAGCCGTTGGGGCCCAGCAGGCCAAAGATCTCGCCGGGGGCGATGCTCAGGCTAAAGTGGTCGAGCGCGATAAGGTCGTCGTAGCGCTTGACGAGGTTTTCGACGTGGACGATGTCTGTCATGAGGCGGCCCTTCTGTTGATTGCGGCCCGGCACGATTGCATCATCGCAGGAGCGAGCGGCGCGCACCAGTGAGCTTTGTCACGAGTGCGGAGCTTGGCCGTGCGGCCTGCCGACGTCCCCGCTTTGCCGCGTGGGAGGAATGTCACGGTTGCGCAGGCGGTCCCTCCACCACGCGCGGCTTCGCGTACAATACCCGTATGAACAGGCTTTTCGACAAATCGATCGTGCTGGCGTGCTGTATTGCGGCCGCCATGGGTCTTGCTGTGGACGCTCGCTTGGTCGCGGCGTTTTGCCTTGGCGTTATTGCCACCTCGCTGGCCGAGGTCGTACAGGGAAACCGCGCCCGCCGTGTGAGCGAGGCCGCGAGCTACGCCTGCATCATCGCGGCTGTCTTCGTGCCGCCGTTTGTGCCGTTTGCGCCTCTCGCTCTCTATGACATCGCGCGACGCGTTCGCCGTGAACGAATCTGGCCCGCGCTGGCGATTGGCGCCGTGTTTGTCTGCGCGCTTGTCGCGGACCTTCGTGGTGGCGTGCTCACCACCCGAACGCTGCTGTTAACCGCCATCCTTTCGGTTGCCGCCACCTTGCTATCGCTACGCACCGCCCAGTTGGAGCGCGAGCAGCGGCGCATGCGCCGCACCCGCGACGAGCTGCAGGAACGAGCCCTCGCGCTCGAGGCGCGCAACCGCGATCTTGCCGACCGCCAGGACTACGAAGTCGAGCTCGCGACGCTCGCCGAACGCGCCCGCATCGCGCGCGAGATCCACGATAACGTCGGGCACCAGCTCACGCGCGCCTCGCTGCAGGCCGAAGCCCTACGCGTGGTCCACGCCGACGAGCCTGGCGTCGCCGCCGATTTCGCCGACGTTAAACGCACGGTTGACGAGGCGCTCCAGCTTGTGCGCACCAGCGTCCACGCGCTCAACGACAACGCCGTCGACCTTTCCGTGCAGCTCGAACGCATTGTTGAAGGCGCGCGCTCGGACGGCGGCCCGCAGATTGAGCTTGAAGTTTTGGCCGAGCATGCACCCGCCAACGTCGCCAACTGCTTTGCGGCGGTGCTGCGCGAGGCGCTTTCCAACGCCATGCGCCACGCCCATGCCAAAACCATTACCGTGCGGTGCATGGAGCATCCGTCGTTTTACCAGCTTGTCGTTACCGACGATGGCGCGGGCGGGGTCCAAGCAAGCGGCCGCGGCGCTGCGGAGGGCATGGGGCTCGCCTCCATGCGCGAGCGCGTCGAGGCGCTTGGCGGCACCTTCACCGCCGGCCCGCGCGCCGGCGTCGGCGGCTGGCGTGTGTTTGCCACCGTTCCCAAACAGCAAGGAGATGAGGGCCGATGAGGCTCATCGTTGTCGACGACGACCGCCTAGTGGTCGATTCGCTCAAGATTATCCTGGGCGCCCAGCCGCAGATCGAGGTAGTGGGCACCGGCGCCAACGGCGGCGACGCGGTCGCGCTCTACGCCGAGCACACGCCCGACATCGCGCTGCTCGACATTCAGATGCCGGGACGTGACGGCCTATCGGCAGCGCGCGAAATCCTTGAGCGCGATCCTGCAGCACGCGTGGTGTTTCTGACAACATTCTCGGATGACGAGTACATTGTGTCGGCGCTTAAACTGGGCGCCCGCGGCTACCTGATTAAAACCGATGTCGCCGCCATTCCGCCGGCGTTGGCACAAGTCATGGACGGCAAACGCGTGCTGGAGGGCAAGGCAATCGAGGATATCGACTTTGACGGGACGCGTACCGAGGCCGGCACGCCCCGCCGGCCCGCAGCCTTTACCGGCCTGACCGACCGCGAGTTCGAAGTCGCCGAGCTCATCGCCCGCGGCCTCGACAACAAGGAGATCGCCGCCACCGCCTACATGGGCGAAGGCACCGTGCGCAACCACATCAGCTCAATCCTAGCCAAAATGGGGCTACGCAACCGCACCCAAATCGCCATCGCCTACCTGCGAGGGTAATTACCCAACGGCCAACCGCTCCGACAGAGCAAAATAGCTGTTATCGATTTAATGCCATTTCAAAACTATGCCGGTTTACGGGGCTAAGCTCAGGGCCCCCATCCATACCCGCGTTTTCCGTAAAATGACGGCTTGTCTACCTGCGGTTTTATTTTCACGGATATCGGCATGGTTGGGAGCGCGTGACTTAGCCCCGTAAACCGGCATAGTTTTGTCCGAGCGGCTCTGCACGAGCGCCTCCGCAAGCCTCGCGGGACCAAAATGATCCGTTTTCCTCCGTCCCCAAGGAATCACCCGGAACCGCTCGCCACGAAACCTGCCCATCTACTACGTTTGACTCGATACCCTTGACCATACCCCCGTTTTCCAGAAAATCGCAGGCGTTCTACCTGCGGTTTTCTTTTCGCATTTTTTGCCGTGGTTGAGGGCCACCGCCCAAACGTCGTAGTAGATAGGCCCATTTCATGGCGAACGGGCCACACGGATGTCCTCGCGAGGCCAAAATGATCCGTTTCCCTCTGTCCACGGGAGATCAAGTGATGTTACGAATATGGTGTCATTTCAAAACTATGCCGGTTTACTACGATAAAAACGAGATTCCCGACCACGCGTGATTTTTTCGCAAAACTACAAGCCGTCTACCTGCGGTTTTGATTTTGTCAAATGCGGTGTGGTTGGAGGTGGGCGATTTATCGTAGTAATCCGGCATAGTTTTGTTCGCGACGGCACAACCGCGCGTTTAAGCGCGGGGCCGGTGGGGCATTTTTGCCCCACCGGCCCCTATCCCAGCTCTATTCCGGCGTTACTCCGGCTTGGTTTCTACCGTGGGAGTCTTATCCGCCGCAACTGGAGTACGGGCGGTGTCCATAGTCAGGCAGTGCTTGGGGCAGCTCTCGATGCACTCGCCACACACCACGCAGGCGTACGGGTCGATCGACCAGGTACCGCCCTTGCGATCGACCGCGAGCGCGCCCGCCGGGCAGCGGCGCGCGCACATGCCGCAGCAGATGCACACGTCCATGTCGTTGACGATATGCCCGCGCAAGCGCTCGGGTGCCGTCAGCTTCTCCTGCGGATAGCGCACCGTGACCGGCTGCTTGACCATAGAACCTAAGGCCGTCTTGGCAAATGTCAGTAAACTCATGCCGCGCCTACCTTTCCGTGCAGCTAATGCAGGGGTCGATGGTCAGGATAATCATGGGCACGTTGGCAAGGAGCACGCCCTGCAGCGCATGTGTCAGACCCGCCAGGTTCTGCGACGTCGGCGTGCGCACGCGGAAGCGGTCCAGGTTCTTGGTGCCGTTACCGCGCACATAGTAATACGCCTCGCCGCGCGGCTGCTCAATCACAACCTCGCCGCGTGCGCCGTCGGCCGGCGTGAGCTTGGTGCGCCCGCCGATCCCGTCGTGCGGAATCTTGCCCACAAGCTCCTTAATGATGTCCATGGCCTGCGTGACCTCGGCACAGCGTACCTGACAGCGGGCATAGCAATCGCCATCGGTAGCAACGATGGGCTCAAACGCAGCCAGATCCGCATAGGCACCGTCGTCAAACATGCGCACGTCGTAATCCACGCCCGATGCGCGCCCAAACGGACCGACCATCGAAAGCTCCAGCGCATCTTTCTTGCTGATCACACCCACGCCATGCAAGCGCTCGCCGCAGCTGTCATCGTCCAAAAACGTATGCACCAGGGCCTCGTAGTCGGGACGCATGGCATCGAGCGTCTGGACAATTCCGGCCAGCTCGGAGTCCTCGATATCGTGCTTCAGGCCGCCGATCTCGTTAATCGACAGAATCACGCGACCGCCGCAAGTGCTCTCGAAGATCTTGAGAATCTGCTCGCGCAGGGTCCACGAACGATAGAACAACGCCTCGAAACCAAAGGCGTCGGCAAGCAGGCCCAGCCACAGCAGGTGCGAGTGAATGCGCGAAAGCTCGTGCAAAATGGTGCGGATATACTGCACGCGGCCGGGCACCTCGATGTCGAGCATGCGCTCGCAGGCGCTGGCATAGCCATAGCTGTGACCCACGGCGCAAATGCCGCAGATGCGCTCGGCGATGTAGCCAAACTGGTGCATATCACGCTTTTCGGTGAGCTTCTCGAGTCCGCGGTGCACAAAGCCGATCTGCGGAATTGCCTCGATGACGCGGTCGTCCTCGATCACCAGGTCCAGATGAAGCGGCTCGGGCAGCACCGGGTGCTGCGGGCCAAACGGAATAACGGAGCGATGTGCCATGGACCTTACGCCTCCTTTTTCTGCTTGTCGCGGGCGGCCTTAGCGGCAAGCGCCGCGCGGACCTTGGCCGCTTTCTCGGGATCCATGGCGGCGAGCTTTGCCTCCATCTCGGCAGCCTTGAGCGCGGCCTTCGCAGCGGCCTCATCGTGCTGAGCATCGGAGCCGGCAGCCGCAGCGGGCTGAGCAGCGGCGCCCGCGGCGTCGCCAGCGCCCGCAGTGCCCTCCCCCGCAGCGGCCGTGGCAGTAGCAGCCTTCTCGGCCGCGGCCTTGCGCGCCTTGGCCTCGGCAGCGGCACGGACCTTCATGGCTTTCTCGCGCGCGGCCTTCACCTCGGGCGTGATAACGCTCATGGGCTCGGCAGTCGAGACCTGGTAGAAAAAGCCCTTAAAGTCAATCTGCATATCGGTGATGACAAGACCAAACAGGTCGTGCGCCTCGTTCTCAAACGGGAATACCGCCGGATAGTACGAGCTGATGGACGGAATCTCCTGGTACTGGTCGATGCCCTCGACTACCAGGTTCTCAATCGCATAGCTGCCGTCCCGCGCAATATGCTCCTGAGCAGCACGAACGTTGATAAACGTATAGACCAGGCGATACGAGCCGTCGTCGACGTTGCGCTCGGCGTGCATTTGCACAAAGCGCGCGCCGACGCCCTTGAGCGCCTGGACATGCGACAGGAGCTCGTCGATCCCGACGGTAGTATAGATAGCCTTTTGCATTACTCGGCCTCCTTTGCAGAGGTGGGCTTCTCAGCAGGCGCGTCGCCAGCGGCGGGCTCCCCGGCAGGCACGTCACCGGCATCATCAGTCCCGGCCACCGCAGCCACAAACCCGTCCTCGCCCAGCTCAACGCCACCGTCCCAGGTTGCGGCGCCGCCCACGGTAAGCGGGTCGCCGCCGGCGCGCATCACGGCCTCCTTCTGGTCCAGGATGCCACACGCCTCCACGATGGCATCGATCACCGTCTCGGGGCGAATGGCGCACCCGGGCGCGTACACGTCCACGGGAATCGCGCGGTCCACGCCGCCGATCACGTTATAGGCATCGCGGAATACGCCGCCCGAACACGCGCAGATACCGCAGGCCACCACGCACTTGGGCTCGAGCATCTGGTTGTAGATCTGGCGCACGACGGGCAGGTTCTGGGCATTGACCGACCCCGTCACCAAAAAGATATCCGCATGCTTGGGGTTGCCGGTGTTGACCACGCCAAAGCGCTCCGCATCGAACAGCGGCGTGAGCGAGGCCAGCACCTCGATATCGCATCCGTTGCAGCTCGAGCCGTCGTAATGAATAACCCACGGCGAGCGCGACATTTTATGATCCATGGATGCCGCCTCCTAAATAAATACGTCGACGAGGATGGGCATAAGGTTGAGCAGGCCAAACACCAGCGCCACGCCCCAGCCGAGCTTAACGCAGCTGCGCCAGGTGCTACGGGCGAAGGTGTTGTCGATCAGGACCTCGACAAAATACGTCGCGGCCATCACGACCAGGGCTACAACCCAGCTCACGGGGTTGTCCCAGACAAAGAACATGCCCACCCACATCAAAAACAGCACGGTCTCGCACCAGTGCATAAGGGTCATCTTGGCCAGCGTGCCGCCGCTCATCTCGGTGGCGACGCCCTGGACGATCTCCTGATGCGCATGATGCGAGTACGAAAGGTCAAACGGCGACTTGCGCAGCTTGATGGTAAGCACCGCGAGCAACGCGAGGAAAATGGGCGCGCTGTGCACGATGATGGGGACCGACTGCCCCGTCACGGCGATGGAATCAAAGCTGTCGGTGGCAAGGTACAGGCCCACGCTCATCAGCAAAACGGCGGGCTCGTAACTCATAACCTGCAGTAACTCACGATCGGCGCCAACCTGGGCAAACGGGCTTTGCGTCGAGGCGGACGCCAGCACCACAAAGATCGCGGCGAGCGTCACCATAAAAGCGCACAGTAGCGTGTTAGAGCCCGACACAAAGATGCCGCCGCCCACCACGGTAAAGATGAGCGCGCACGCCATATAGGTATCGTCCATGGTGTTTACGCTGGCGGGGGCCTTGCGCAGCAGCTTGGCAACGTCGTAGAAGGGCTGCAGCAGGCGCGGGCCCACGCGGCCCTGCATGCGGGCGGACAGCTTGCGGTCGATGCCGTCGATCAGGCCGCCCACAAGCGGCGCCAGTAAGGCAAATGCCACGGTGCCAATAAAAATGCCCACGACGCCCGAACCTTCAAAATACTTGCCGCGCAGCACCGAGGGCGCACTCATGGCAAGTCGCTCGGGCCCAATCCACGCGCAACACAGCAGCGCAAACAAGATAATGCTGCAGCACACGACGCTACCCGCGGGGCCAATACGCTTCTCGCCAAGGGCGTCCTCCGAGTACCAATTGCGCTTTTCGGCCTTCACCTCGTGTCCCATCGAGCCGCGGAAATGGCGATATTTGTCGGTCCCCACGCCCGAAAGGTACACGTTGACGTGCGGTTTGTTGCTCACGCGGAATGAAGTCAGCAGCACCACGGCGATAAACGCCACGATAACCACCATCAGGTACATGGCGTCCTTGCCAATAACGTACGGCACGCGGCCAAACACCATGGCCAAGTAAGGCGACACCAGACCGCTCGAGATAACCGGGAACGCCACGCAGCACAGAATCAGCAGCGCGGCGATGGTGTTGAGGGCCATCCATTCGGTCTTATGGACATTGACCTCAACGTTTTGAGCCGTGGGGTCGACACCCGAAAGCTTGGCAAGCCACTTGCCCCAGAAGAAGAACGTCGCGGCCGAGCCAAAGGCCAGCACCATGATCATGAGCACGTTGCCAGTCTGCGCGAACGCCACCAGGGCGCCCCACTTGGACACGAGCATGCCAAACGGCGCCACAAACATGCCCATGATGCCCAGCATCATCAGACGCGTCAGGTGCGGCATGCGGCTGAACATACCGTCCATGTCCTCGATATCGCGGCTGCCGATATGATGCTCGGCCGTGCCCACGCACAGGAACAGCAGCGACTTTGCCACCGTGTGGAACAGGATCAGAAAGATGGCCGCCCATACGGCCTCGGGCGCGCCGACACCCAGGCAGGCACTGATGAGGCCCAAGTTGGAAATGGTGGAGTACGCGAGCACGCGTTTGGCGTTGCTCTGCGAGATGGCCATGAGGGCAGCAAGCAAAAACGTGATGGCGCCCACACTCGTGACCATAAAGCCGGTTACGGGATAGATAGCATAGAGCGGGCTCAGCTTGACCATTAGGAACACGCCGGCTTTAACCATGGTTGACGAGTGCAGCAGGGCGCTCGTGGGAGTGGGGGCAACCATAGCACCCAACAGCCACGTGTGGAACGGCATCTGTGCGGCCTTGGTGAGTGCGGCGAGCGACAACAGGATGATCGGCATCACCAGCAGTGCGGATTGCGCGGTACCGGCGCCGGAAAGCTCGATCATGCCCGAGATGGTCAGCGGCATGCCGTTAACGTGCAAGAACATAAGGCCCGCCAAAAACGCGATACCGCCCAGCATGTTAAGGATGATCTGGGTGAAAGCGTTCTTGATGGCCTCGGGCGTGCGCGTGTAGCCAATCATAAGGAACGAGCACACGGTGGTGATTTCCCAGCCGCAGAACAGCCACTCAAGGTTGTCGCTCGTCACGATGACGAACATGGCCGAGAGGAACAGGAACATAAGCGCCAGGAACTGCGGGCGACGGTCGGGCGCGGTCTGCCCGCGCAGTGCGGCCTCGTGCTCGTCGTGGGCCTGGAAGTCCTTCATATAACCCAAGGCATACACGCAGATGAGGCTGCCAACAATGCCGACGGCGAGGACCATGATCACGCTCATGTAGTCCAGGTAGAGCGGCGTCGCCGTGACGGCTTCGACCGCGGGCAGCGTCATGGCTGCAAAGGCGAACGAGCCCACCAGCTGGACTATGCCGAGCACCATGGCGAGCGCGTTCCTATATTTGTACGCGTTGTACAGGATTACGGCGCACAGGATGACGTCGATGACGGAGCTGATGATCGAGAGCACATGCGAGGTGCCGGAGGCAACCTCAAAGCTCTGCGGACCCATGCCAAAAAACATGACGGCGACTACAACTGTCACCGCCATAATAATGCCGGAGCCTATGAGCCCCACCGCATCGCGGGCGCGGTCACCGCGCGCGAGCAGCATGCCCAGCGCCGGTACCAGCGGAAACAGGGTAAGGAAATACAGTAGCGTCATACCATCACTCCCCCATGCAAAAACGCTGCAATTGTTTAACGTTATAGCTCAATTGAGGAGTAGCGGCGACAGGTTTTCGGTCAACTGGGGAGTTTTAGGCGTACGAGGCAAGGAGCCTGTCCGCATTGGAGTAGAGGGGCGGCAAGAAAAATGCGCCCCTGTGGGCGCACCATCCCGTTTGCTATTCCGCCTTTTTAACGCGCGGCTTGCGACCGCGCGGCTTATCGACCAGTGCGGACTCACCGCTCTCACGGTACTGACGGCACCAAGCCTTGACCGAAGACTCGCTGGGAATCTTGTGCTTGATCATGGCCTCGCGAACCGTCAAGCCGTTTTCCAGACGGTCCTTAACCACAGCGAGCTTTACGTCGTACGAATAGGTGTGATGATGCGAACCGGCATTGAGAACGGCGTCGGCACCGCCCACGGCATACGCGCGGGCCCACTGACGAGCCGTGGCCTGGGGAATGCCAAGCTCCGCAGCGAGGGCGCGATGACCGACCCCCTCTTGGAGGATCTCGACGGCGCGCTGCCTAACCTCGGGCGCATGCGTGCGAGTCCTAGTTGCTTCCGACATATCTGCCACTTCTTAGCCTTAACCGTTAATCTGCCTTCTTACGTGCAAGTTAGATAGTAGCATTTTACTGTTTGCTCAAAGCAGTTAATTAAAATAGACGCGGCGTTATCTGGGCATTTGGCACCAAATTACGACATTTCTTTATCGATTATTTACGCTGGTAGCTGACTCACGGCTAATCGTCATTCGCTTGTCAACAAAATTGGCATCTCTTTATGTCCTTTGGTATAGAGGATATGGTTATTAACCCCTCCCCCAATAATTTTGAGTGATCTGCGAGGCAGTAGACGTCCTCACTCCTCATGATTACCGCGCATTGCCATCCACCGGAGCAAAACAAAAAGGGCGAGACCTGCGCGCTTGCAGGCCCCGCACCGGTTGACATCCGACGGGACACAGCCGGGCGAGACGGATCCGTGCTACCGCCCCGCCTGGCCGCGAAGTTAACTACAGCTCGTTGGCCGCGTGATATGCCGTGCGAATGGCGCTCGCGATGTCGGCGGTGCGCTCGCCCGAGCAGTCTCCCACGCAGGTCACGGGCACCGTCACGCCATCCAGGTCAAACGCGTTGGCCTTGGAGCCCACGGCCATCACCACGTAATCGCAGGCGATCTTTACCGGCTCCTCGGCGCCGTCCTCGGTAGTGCGAATGGCCTCCACGCCCTCGTCGGTAATGGCGGTCAGGCGGGTCTTCACGTGCTGCTCCACGTTGTGCTCTGCAAAGTCGCTCATAATCAGCGGCAGAATGGTCTCGGACTCGCCCGCGGCAATCTTGTCGAGCATCTCGACAATCGCCACCTCGCAGCCGCGCTGCAGCAGGTACTCGGCAGTCTCGGTGCCCACCAGGCCACCGCCAATGACGGCGACGCGGCCCGTAAGCTCCGCCTTGCCGGCCAGCACATCCCAGCTCGAGACGACCTTCTCCGAGTCAGCGCCCGGAACGGGGATGACCACGTCGTGCGCGCCCACAGCCACAATCGCGGCGTCGGCGGCGTTGAGATCCGTGGGGCTAGCGGCATGGTTGAGCTCAACCTTCACGCCCAGGCCGGGCAGAATCTTCTCGTAATACTCGACCGAGCGCATAATCTCATCCTTGCGCGGAGGCGCGGCCGCCAGCACAATCTGGCCGCCCAAGTGATCGCTCGCCTCATAGACGGTCACGTCGTAGCCGCGTTTGGCCGCCACGCGCGCGGCCTCCAGGCCGGCGATGCCGCCGCCCACCACGGCGATCTTCTTGTCGCCCTCACCCGGTTTAATGGCGATGGTCGCCTCGTCGCCGTTCTCGGCATTGAGCACGCACGAGATGTACTTGCGGTTTTGAATCGCGTCGACGCAGCCCTTGTTGCAGTTGAGGCACTCGCGAATGGGCTCACCCGTGGCGGCCTTCAGCGCAATGTCGGGGTCGCACATGAGCGAGCGGCCATAGGCGATAATGTCGGCCGCGCCGTCCTCAAGAATCTTCTCGCCAGCCTCGACCGAGACAACGCGGCCGACGGTTGCCACCGGCACGGAGACCAGGGCCTTGACGCGCTCGGCCACGGGCAGCGTCCAGTTGTAGGGCATGGCGCCCATGGGCGGAATGGTGTCGCCCATGTTGCCGGTGTGGTTTGCCTGCGCCACCTGGATCATGTCGATGCCGGCGGCCTCGAGCAGCTTGGCAAACTCGCAGGCCTCGTCGGGCAGCAGGCCGCCCTTGCCGCGCTGCGTGCCGTCGGGGTTCTCCATGATCACGGGGAGCTTGTACTCCACCATCAGCTCCGGCGCGGCCTCCTTAATGGCGGCGACAACCTCCAGCGCGTAGCGGACGCGGTTCTCGAACGAGCCGCCGTACTCATCGGTGCGCTGGTTGAGGATGGCCGAGCACAGCGAACCCACCAGGCGGTCGCCGTGGACCTCGATGGCGTCGATCCCAGCCTGCTGCGCGCGGGCGGCCGAGGCGGCGATGGCTTCCTTGATCTGGGTGAGCTGCTCCACGCTCGCCTCGTTCACAAAGTGCTGCATATCGTGGTGCAGCTTGGCGTAGGCCTGCTTGCGAATCTCGTTGGACTCGGCCATCTTGGCGGCAAAGGTCTCCTCGTCGCCGGCGGCCTTGGCCTCCTGCGCGGCCTTGGCGGCGGCCATGGAGCCCATGACCATGCGGCCGACGCCGGGCACGTCGTACTCGGGGTGGAACAGCTGCAGTGCGACCTTGGCACCGTGCTTGTGGACGGCGTCGGCCAGCGCCTTAAACGTGGGGATCTGGGCGTCGGTCGCCAGCTTGGGCGTGGGGCTTGCAGTCATTACGGGAGCGACGTCGCCGATGACGATGTAGCTCACGCCGCCGCGGGCCAGGCGCTCGTAAAAGGCCAGGCTGCGCTCGCCAATGGAGCCGTCGCGCTCCTCATAGCCGGTGGTTAGCGGCGGGAACATAATGCGGTTCTTGAGCTCAAGGGGGCCAACCGTAATGGGCTGGAGCAGCTTGGATGCAGGTGCGGTCATGGACATTCCTCTCTTGTAGGCGCGGCGGCGATGATGCCGCGTAGTTACAACGAGGATATGGCATGGGGGCACGAGGGCGCAACGGAAATCGGCGGATAGCGGGTAAGGGCTGGTGGATGGGGTGGGCCTGGCCGCGGGTTTGTCTCAATCTGTAACGGTAAGACCCTATTTTGCCGAGCAACTGTTACAGATCGAGACAAACCAAACCCGCCTGCTAGAAAATCTCAATCTGTAACAACAACTCGGCAAAATCCGTCCCTCGTGTTACAGATTTAGACAAACGGGGGCCGGCTGCCGGAAAATCTCGATCTGTAACATCTAGCCGTCCAAATCGGGTCTACGCGTTACAGATCGAGATTTTGTTTGAGAGGTTGAAAACCGTGCCGAAAACACGGTCCCGGAATAACAAAAAAGCTCGCCGGCTAGGCCGACGAGCTGCAAGTTCTTGGTCGCGGGGGCAGGATTTGAACCTACGACCTCCGGGTTATGAGCCCGTAGTTTCCAAACTATTTGACACTCTTTGATACCGCTTGACACCGTTATATAAGCAGGTAGATATGCATTTCTTCCAAAAACCCCAAATATCGGTTCTGTTCAATTTCGACCAAAATTCGACCACTGAAAACTTGACTTCCGCCACTGCGTGGCATACGCTCGGAGCAGCGCACCCGAAGCGCCCGCTTCACGGGCCGCACGGGCGTGCTGCTCCGAGCGTATGCCACGCAGCCATGGAGTCACACTCGTATTCATTTGACCAAAGGATCGGCACATGAGCAGGCCTCTTGTCGTTGGTAAGGGAAGCGCCCTTAAAAGCAAGACGCAGAAAAACGTCTACTATATCAGGCACAACATGGGCAAAGACCCCGTTACCGGCAAATATAGGTACTCACCTCGCCGAAAGGTCTATGCGAAGAACAAGTCGGAATTGAGAGCCGAGCTCGAAGCATATAAGGCTGAGCTCAATAGCGGGCTCACCATCAAAGACCCCGATAAGACCGTTTATCAGTACACCAAAGAGTTCCACGACGATCGCGTGGACGCCGAGACCATCAGCCCGCTTGCCCTTGACCGCGAAGAGCTTGAAATTAAGGAAATACAGGAGCTTTTCGGCAATTATCCCGTAAAGGACCTGAGGTCCCACATAATAAACGCCGGTTATGCTGAAGCCCGCAAAAGTGGAAGATTCTCCGAATCTGAGCTGCATAAAATCAGTGTAAAACTGAATCAGATTATGAAGGCCGCCATGCTTGACGACTTGATTGTCAAGAACCCCTGCGCCGGTACCGTCATCCCGCGGCCCAAAGGAAAAGAGAGGCAGGCTCTTTCCCTCGATGAAGCCCGGAGGCTTCTCTCCCTCCTCCTTTCACAGGAGATGGACTCCCACAGAATAGGCACTCTCCTGTTGCTCGATACCGGCATGCGCCGCGGAGAGATGCTCGGACTCAGATGGGGCGACGTCCATTTTGGCGACGGCTATGTCCGCATCGACGGACAGTATGCCGCCGACAAGCTGGTCAGAGACCCAAAGAGCTCAACGGGAAAAAGGTCCGTCTCTTTGAGCCCGCTTGCACTCGAGAGGCTCGCCGCCTGGCGCGAGCTTCAGCGCACGCTTCTCGCCGAAGTCGACCTCGAACAGGCTTCTGGCACCCCGATTGTGCACACATTAGTCGATCCCCAAAGAAACACGAGGGCTAAAACTAAAGATGACAAAAAAGAAAGAGGGGGCCAGTCGCCATCGCGCACATGGACCCAAATTGCTTTTCGCGATGGTTCCGCGAATGGTGCTCGGACTATGGCTTTGGGCAGTTCAGAGAAATCACGCACTACATTGAGCGAGACGGAAAGAGGTACGCTCGAGGTACAAAGTACTCCGGCCTGACCCCACACATGCTCAGGCACACGCAGGCAACGTTGCTGATCGGAGAGAACGTCGACATCAAAACCGTCAGCAGCCGCCTCGGGCACAGCACCGTCAAGCTCACGCTAGACACCTATGCACACGCAATTGCCGCCAAGGACCAGGCCGCCGCAAACACCATCGGCAACTTGCTTTCAAATTAAATCAGCCCTTCGCGTTCGATGCGTTTCGCCTCGCGTTCGCCCTCTTCCTGCTATTCCTGGCGTTCTTTGCTCTCGTGCATTCCTCTGAACAGCATCGCGATTTGCCGTTTGCGGTGTCGGCGAACGGCCGGCCACAGTGCTCGCATATTTTGACGACATCAACCGAATAGCTCTTTGCAAGCGCAACCCAAAGGCGTGTAGCAGCATCGGGCACGCAAAGGTCGAAAGAGGAGCCGCGACCATAATCGATGACGCCATTAGCCATCTGCGGCGGACTCTGCCGCTTGGGCTCGAGGATTCTCCTCCACCTATAACCCGCGCAGCGCGAGAACCACTCCGTCATGTCCTGCACCAGATGCGAGGCCAGGGATTCCTCGGTCTTGAGAACGCGCTCGGAAGACTCGTCGAGCCCCCTGAGAGCATCACCAGGCACCCTTGCAACAAAAGACGGACCTGGAAAGTCAGTTTCCCCAACCGTCTCCATAAAGGACAATGTATCGTTCTTGCACCACCTGACATACGAACGCTCGACCATGGCAGTTCCGGGCTCAATCCTTTCATTGATCACCGTCCACTCGCCACCGCGCTTAAGTCCGCCCACGAAACCATCCCTAAACTCATGGTCGCTAGGGATTTGCAGGTTGGTGAGAACCACGTACGCGGTTTTATTTGCCTCAATGTTGCCAAAGCAATACACGCGCCAATAGGGATCCAAAACCCCCAGCGAAGACGGCGAACCCATCTCGACCGACGAAGCCAGGGAGGAAATCTTCATTGCCCCGACGACCGAAAGCCAGGCATCAAGCGGTTCGTCGATTTCATAGGGACCGACTCTCCCCACAAAGCCAAACAAAGGACCGGTTACGCGCGCCGCGGCAGCGAATCTCTCCCAAGGATCGATGTTGGAAGCCTTGTCACCGGGATGCGGCGCGTCGTCGACGCGGCAAACCGGTGCCGGCACTTCTGACAGGGCGAGCAGCATTGCACCAACGCTTCCGTAATCTTCCAATTTACAAGACGGCAGAACGCCTTCCGGAAGACCGTCAAGAACCACGGAGCGAATCAGGCCGAAAGCAAGGTCCTTGTCCGCCCCCGGCGCGTCTGTTTCCACACTCGACGGCCTGTTCGGCATACCGATTGACCCTTCGCGATAGGTGAAGCTCATGTGATCGCCAGCATTCTCGCCCGCAACGTCCGGAACGAGACGACCGTTCTCGTGAAATTCAAGCCCGTCCTTCGTCTTATAACCGACCTGAACCTGACCGGTCGCGGGATCAAGCGGCATAATCGGCCAATCTCGCCATTCATCTTCAGGCGGCAAAGACGACTCTCCCTCCTCCACAACGTCGATAGTCCTTGAGTCCGATTCGTCACTCTTGACGTCGGTCAGCAGCGATTCAATCTTCTTTTTAAAAATATTGATAAGCATCATCGCAGGTAAACCCCCGTAATAGGTGATGTAATACCCCGGTTTATGCCCACTGGCGGCATTGTGTAGTCACGGAGCAGTTCCCGTCCCGTACCACACATACCGAAGGAGGCATTCACATGGACGACAACGAAACGCCCGACATCCAGAACGGCCCGATTCTCACCCGTGATGAGGTCGCCGACAAGCTGCATCTCACCCCCGACACCGCCGGCCAGCTCATCGCTCGCACCGGCATGGGCATCTACCTTTGCCGTCGCACATATATTTATGAGCGCGATCTCAACGCCTTTCTCAGCGCCCTGCGCGGCAAGGGCGGTGAGTAGCGTGATTGACTACGAGGGTCTGCCCGCGACCAAAAACTATTACGACACCCTCGGCACCGTCATTACACCCAAGGCCTGGCAGGCGCTGCGCGGCCCCCGTCGCAACGCCCATCGCATCCCCCCGAACACCCCCGAGCTCATTGCCGAGCGCGCCGCCGTCATCTTTGCCGCCAAGACCGCAACCGCAAAAGAAGAAGAGTCTGCGCGCCTCTCCGCCGGCGCGTGGATTTGGATTGCCCGCGACGACGATAACGCTGCGGCTGCGGAAGCCGTTGCCATCGCGATGTCCTCATGCGAGCGCACCTCTTTCACAAGCGCGCCGGAGCTCGCCAAAGCCTGGAACGGCGGCGAGCTCTTTGGCCCGAACTCAAAATCGCACGCCGTCGACCCCTATCGCGACCCTCCCGTACTCGTCATCGCAGACGTCGGGGCCAGCCGTATGCGCGAGGAGACTGACGCGCTCCTCGAGCTGCTCGGCGACCGTCGACGCCACAAACGCGCAACCTTGTTCGCATCAACGTTCACCGGAAAAAGCGTCGGCCGAGCGCTTGGGGCAGCCGGAGGAAACCCCGAACGCATACACGAGCTCATCGAGCTGATTAGCGCCGGGGTGCGCGAAGGGAGGCAGTCGTGACCAGCACGAGGGCGCGAGCTCCGCCCTACAGCGGTATTCGCCATTAGCAGCTTTTCTATACGTCTCAACATTTAGGAGGTACTTATGCGGCATCAGACTGTCGTAGTCCAGACGGACAGCGGTCCGGCCCTTGTCTTCGACACCGCCAAGAAGCGCTATGTCTACCATGGCAGCCAGGACACCCCCGTCCTCAACCCCGAGCACACCGAAGACGCCCAGAGCGTCTGGATCCCGCAGTTCAAGCAGGCGATTCCGAACGTTCCCCGCACTTTCATGGCGTTTAGCCCCACTGACGAGGCCGTCGACGCGATGGATTGTCTCGCTGCCATCGACGAGTGCTATGGCATCCCCGACTACGAGCTTGTCAAGATCGCAGCTCGCGCCTATGTCGTCAACGGCACCGGCGCGGCGCACGACGCGTTTGTCAAACGCTTCGCGGCTCGACTCGAGGACATCACCCAGGAACTCGGTGTCTTCGGCGCGGTCCCCATTGGACTCGCCGATCGCGCCCCCTTGCCCCTCTTCACCGTCGAGGACATCGACGACTAGCCCATCGTACGCCGCCGCCCGAGCGGGCGGCGGCCCTCTCACATCGAAAGGAAAACCATGCCCAAGAAAAGTGCCGATAAGAACCACAAGCCCCTCACCCTCAACGGCCACTCCTTCCGCATCCCCTCGGACGCCGAATGCCTGCTCGACGGCTGGAGCACCTACGGCGTCCAGCCCATCGTTATCGAGCCCGCAGAGAAGATCGAGGGCATCCCCGGCGCCTTCGTCATCGCGTCCCACTCCTCCGTCCCCAACATCCCTTACGTCGCGCCCGCCATCGTCGCGGAAATCGCCAAGCGCTGGCCCGGCATCGACCCCCGCGAGCTCGCCAGGGTCATCGTCGGGGTCGCCCGCAGCGGCGATCGCTCTTACACCCCGGACAGCGTCCTCCGCGGTATCGATAGCATCCTGGACCTCGATGCGACGGGAGTCGTGAACAAGCTTGTCGCCTATCCTCCCCTCCCGGCAGACCAGGCGCCCGAGAGCTATCCCAACGTCCTTCTCGAAGACGAGTAGGGCTCAAGCGGGGCGGATCGACAACGGTCGGTCCGCCCCTGCTTTCGGGCCGATGATCACCGCACATCGAAGAGAGGACCGAATGACAGCAGCAACAAAGAACGTCAGCGTGAAGCTCGACTCAAAGCTCTACACCGCCCTCAAGACGCGGGCAGAGCTCAACGACTCCAACGTCAGCGACGAGATCCGCTCGCTCCTGCGCTCGGCGCTCGCCGCGGAGGGGCTCGACCTCTACGGCAACGAGGTCGCGGGCTTCATACGCGGCGTCGTCGACGCGCGATTGGACGTCGCCGCACTCGACATCGAGCGCAAGCTCGACGCCACCGAGGACCGCATCGCCGCGGTCCTCTCGCGCCCCATGACCGCCGCCATCATGGCCGGCCTCATGTCGGCCGACGTCCTCAAGGCCTCCTACGCCTCGCTCGACGACGTCCCCGTCGCGGACATCTGGAAGAACTACCTCGCGCAAGCCGGCGAGCTCAGCCGCGCCGGCCTCGGCCAAATCGACGAGGTGAAGCTCCACGCGCGCGAGCGCGCCGATGGCTAGCCCGCCCGTCATCGTCAACCACTCCGTCGTCCGCGCGGGGGCGTCCACGAGGGCGTCCGCCGCGGGACTGGCGGCATACGCCGGCACCCGCCGCGGCGTCGTCATCGAGGTCAGCGAGGCCGACGACAGGAGGCTCGGCGTCGACGGCCTGGCCGCCTACGCCGCGAACAGGACCGGCTCGACCGGCGGCCTCTGGGGCGCGGACGGCCCGGTCGCCGTCGCCGAGGCGAGGCGCGCCATCGCCCAAAACGGCGGCGCGGTGCTCACCACCGTCGTCACGGTCCCGAACGACATCGCCCCAGATGCCGGCCTCGACCGCCTGGACGCCTGGCAGGCCCTGGTGCGGTCCGAGTGGCCGAGGCTCTTCTCCGAGATGACCGGCGTGCCCGAGAGCCGCGTGGAGTTCTATGCGGCGATGCACATCAACGGCACGAGCCACCACGTCCACATCCTCACGGTCGACCGCTCGGGCGACTGGGACTCCCTGCTGCCAAAGGGGAAGATGGAGGCGGCCAGACTCGAGATCTCCTCGAAGGCCATGGCACCGCTGCTGCGGGAAGCGTACATCGAGCGCGACCTCGCGAGGAAGGCGGCCCTGGAAGCAGTTGCACGAATCGACCGCGGAAAGCTCGACATCGGCCTGCCGCCGAACGGAAGGATCGAGGCCGCCCACCTCAGGCGTTTCCATCCGGAGGCCTCCGCCGCGTTGAGGGAGGCCCTCGGCCAGGCGGCGTCCGACTCCCCCGCACTCGCCGGCGCACTGAAGCGCCACAAGAAGGCGGTCGAGAGGTGCGCCGACCTCAAGTGCCTGACCGGTGAGGCGCGGGATGTCTACGTCCGCAAGGCAGCCGCCGACCTCGGCCTCCGGTGCGAGAACGCGGCGCTGCGGGTCATAGCCCCAGACAGGACGCCGGCTCGCGAGGAGGTGCCGACACGACGCGCCGCGCCCCAAACCGGCCCCGCGACGGAGAGGCGGCGGGAAGCCGGACTCGCCACCGAGGCCCGCTCCTGCATCCCGAAGGCGCGCCTCGAAAGGATCGCACGAAAGGCCGCGCGCGGCCGGGCCCTCGAGCCGGCAGACCTCAGGGGGTGTCCCACGGCGGACCGGGCGTTCAGGCGCGCCCCGTCGGCAGGCACCGCCCTAGGGCGCGCCGCCGCGATGGCGACCCTGGTCGCCAGGGAGACCACGCGGGACGCCAGAGGACGCGACATGGGAGACGAGGCCGGCGAGAGGGCGCTGAGACTCATCGCCGCGACCCTGAGGGTCCTCGCCTCCGGCGGCACCGGGCCGTCGAGCGTCCCCGCAGTGAAGATAGCGAACAGGATAGAGAGGACGATCACGAGATGAAACCGAAATCCTTCAACCGCGACATGAAAAAGGAACTCGCCGGCACGCTCGCGGCCCACGGCGTCGCCGCCGTCATAGCCTGCGCCGCGACCGCCGGCGCCTGGGACTACGCCAGGTGGTGGCCCCTATCCCTCATCTCGGGCCTCTCCGTCCTGCTGCGGCTGCCCACGGCCGACCCGGGCCCCGAGCCCGCCTACGTCTTCCGCGGCCCCCTCGAGGCGGCCGCCGACGCGGCGGCGTCGGGCCAGGCGGGCGAGCTGCTCGCGGCGCTCGCCCTCGTCGCGGCCTCCGTCCTCGCGCTCGGATTCGTTTCTTGGGGCCGCTCATGGGCGAGACTCCACGACGGGACGTTCGCCGGCGACCGCGCGCCCACGCGCACGCACGGGGACGCCTGGCTCGAGTCGAGGCCCTCCAGGGTCGCGAGGCGCTGCCCTCCCTGGGACGGGAAGGCCGCCGCGAAGGGACTCGTGGCGGCCGGCTGCATCGGCGGTGGGATCGCGATGGTCCCCGCCGTCCACTGCCTCATAAGGGCGGGCAGCGGCGCGGGCAAAAGCAGACGCGCGACGGCACCCTCGATCGTCGCGGCGATCGACCGCAACGCCCACGGGATCCCGACGTCCGTCATCGTCCACGACCCGAAGTCCGAGATTCGCGCATGGACCGAGCCGCTCGCCAGGAGGGCCGGGATGGAGGTCGTCGCCATCCGGCTCGACGAGCCCGTCAAGTCGGCGAGGTTCAACCCCCTCGACCGCGCCATCGCGGCACTCGGGACCGAGGGCGTCGCAGGTGCCGTGGCCGAGCTCCGCGAGCTGTCGGCGGCCATCGTGCCCGACGCCTTCTCCTCCGGCCAGAGGTTCTTCACGGACGCCAGCCGCAACCTGCTGACCGGCCTCTGCCTGCTCGCGATAGCGGACGGGCGGATTCCCGACGGTGCCCGGAACCTATCGACCGTGCTCGCGCTCCTGGAGCCCCGCGACGGGAAGAGCTCGGTAAAGTCGCTGGAGGAGCTCGCCGCGGACCTGCCGACGGGAAACCCGGCGCGCCAGTTCCTCCTCGTCGCCTCGTCGAACGGCGGCGGAGGGGAGGCCCTCGTCTCCACCGCGCGCAACTACCTCATGTCCTTCTGCGACGACGACGTCAGCCGCATGCTCTGGGACGGCGAGGTCGACCTCGCATCGGTCGGACGCAAGCCCACCATCCTCTACATCGCCAGCGCGACGGACCGCGGCGACCGCGGCGCACTCGTCTCGTGCATATTCTCGCAGGCGCTGTCGGCGCTGCGCGAGACCGCGCGCCTGTCAGGCGGCAGGCTGCCGGCGGAGACCCTGCTCGCCATCGACGAGGGCTCGGGCATCCCCAAGATCCCGCGCCTGCTGGGCGACCTCGCGGAGGTCCGCAGCATCGGGCTGCACGTCGTCTTCGTGCTCCAGAACACCCATCTGCTCGAGGCGCGATGCGGTTACTCCAGGGCGGAGTCGGACGCGCTGCTGACGCTGCTCGGCACCCAGGTCGTCCTCTCGGTAGAGTCCGTCGACGAGGCGGAGGAAATCAGCAAGCGTCTCGGCGACTACAGCGTGAGGACGACCGGGGAGAGCTCCACCAAGGGGACGCAGAGCTCCTCGTCCGGCAAGTCGTTCTCCGTGGCGCGCCGCCCGCTGATCACACCGTCGGAGCTCATGGCCTGGAGTGCGCGCGAGAACGGCGCGCTCGTGATCGACGCGGAGGGCCCGATGGCGCTCGCCAGCCGCGACATCACCGAGACGTTCCTGGGGCCGCTGCTGGGCCTGACGCCGCCGGGGGCCGAGGACGCGCTGCTCGCGCGGGCGCTCGAGGGGGAGGTCCGCAACGCCGGTCCGGCACCGGTATGGCGCATCCCGGAGAAGCCTAAAAAGCCCAAGGGGTCGCCGTCCGGCGGCAGGAAGCGCAAGGTATCCGCCGCGCCCGACGGGTTCTGATGCGTCATACGGCCCTGCCTGCGAAAACGGCCCGCCGTCATACGGCGCGCGAGGCGCGTATGACGGCGGGCCGTGACCGCCTTCCGGTTTAACCGGCTATGCTACCAGCGGAAACGAACTCGGCACGCCGAGTTGCGCCGCAAAATCCCGGGCGCCCGTAGTGCGCCCTTATCCTGCTCATGATGGCGCACCTCAACCCAAAGGCCCTCCAACACGTCGTCGAACCCGAAATCGAGCTCCGCCTGGACGCTCTCGCCGAGCGCATCGCCCAGGGCGAGCTCCGGAACCTTCGTCACACGGCCGTCCAGCCACTCAATCTCTGTCATCGCGCGCATGGTGCAAGCCCCTTCCGACACGGGATTGTCAGCTCAACCCGACCCTTACCCATACGGACGAACATAACTCGCCAGGGGAAGCCCCTGAAGGCCGTGCGCCACAACATGAGGCCGAATCCGCCCCCGGCTGGACAGGCCAACAACGAAGGAGCACACGGAACCGGCGCGGCGTTACAACCGTCCCGGCAAGCGTGTCACTTGGCCAAGTCATGATGCCGACAAACCCGGAAATGCTCCAACGGAGCGCCGAACGAGCGTAACAATATAAAGCCGTGCAACACGCGTTGGACGACCAGAACATCCCAAACAAAGGCCTGTCGGTCCCACCTTCAAGCCCAATAGCAAAATGTGCATCAGCGGATTTGCAGCGATACAAGTCTCAACCGTCACCATCACACCGCAGCGCGCCTAGTCCCACTCATCCTACTGCAAATGTCCCAGAACGAGAAAACGTCCAGCTTAACATGCCAACCTTTATATCCGCACGCGCGTAATTCAACTCATAAGGACCGGCTATCCCTTACCTGTGACACAATCTCAAACGCACAGAACAGAATCATCAGTCCAATCATCGCATAAGAGGCAGCCGAACCTTCAAGCACTATTCCACAAAGAACAATCTCCGCGCCGCCAATAAGAACTGTTATCAGGCGCTCTGCCTTTTTGCTCTCGCCGCTCGCATAAAAAGGCGGCAAAGCGCACAAGATCACATATAGCCCGGGAAGGGAATACAGGATCGATAGTCCAAGTCCCCCATCAACCGCAGTGCTTTGCGTAAGAATCAACTGAACCCAAACGGCAATTATCACTGAGCAGGTTGTCGATAAAAGAAGACTAGAAATATAGCACGCAACAAAGTCCCGTCGCATTCGAACAGAGAAATCCGCGAACTCTCTTCGCCGCGTGGAAACAATAAGGTACGCAGAAATTGCAATAGAACCAATCAGAGAAAACAGCGGAACAATCAGCAATTCAAGCTTATTACCCCATCGATCAACCACGCCCCCACTCCAATGAGCGGGAATTGTATCAGGGAGGACTGACCAAGCCGCCCATAGAATCAGAAATGGAAGAATAGAGAGGACGAAAGATGATAACACTGCAGTAATTTTTTTTGAGGCTCTCATCGATTCCGCATCTCCTTGCGCGCTCACATTCCACTCCGCCTTAAATCAAGTATAAATACACAGTCTTTCAAGACAGCTATTCAACATTGGTGGTCACCGCTATGGACAATGTGAACCACCTAAACGAACTCTCAATACAGTCCCAGCTTAGCACCCTTGAAAAACTGGTCGCGGACGCGGAACAATCTACCGACGCAAGACGCGATTTCGAAGCTCAGCCTCGTGCCGTATTCCAGAAATATGGAATTACAGACCTCCAAATCAAAGCGGGAAATCGAAAAGTCTCTGTACGAACTGGTGGAGTCAACCGAAAAGGAGGCGCGTGTCCCCGTTGCACGCGCAGTATATCGTCGTATCCAGCTCCCACCGTCCAAGTGCCTTGGACGGTGGGAGTTCCGCATCCCCGGGAAAGGAAAAGCGCGGCCCATCCGGACCGCGTCCGCGCCCTCCTCCCATTTCACCCCGCGACGTAGACCGTCCGCCCCGTCTCGCAGTCGATGGTCTCGGCATCCCCGAAACCGACCCGGACGGCCGCCCATCCGCCGGCGGCTGCCGACGCATCGGCCTCGGACCTCGCGGCGGCGATGAGGCGCTCGAGCTCGGTCGAGCCCGCCGGCGCGGTCCCCACCTCGAACGCGCCGCCGTCGCCTCCCGACTCGTACTCGACGACGACCGTCGAGCCGAGGGCCTCCTCCAAGGTCTCGGTTAGGCCGCCCATGCTGTCGAGGGCGTGGTCGGCGACCGTGGCCAGCGGGTAGCGGGCCATCCCGGACGCCGCCGAGCGGCCGGCCATGCGGAGCAAGCCGGCGGCCTCGAGTGCCTCGAGGAACGCCGCGGGCGCGTCGGCGTCGATGGCGACGTTGCCGCGCCCGCGGCACCACTCGGCCGCCGACGGCACGCTCGCCGTGAGCACGCCCCACTCGGCCATGTAACCATCGGAGCGCGGGTCCGTGGCGTCGAGGAGAAGGACGGCCAGGCCGCCGCCCGCGTACTCCCCGGCCACGAGGGCGAGGCGGACCGCCTCGCCCATGGAGTCGAACTCGACCGTGACCATGTGTCTACCTCCTCCTGACGGCGCTGAGCGGCCTCGGGGAGAAGTGCTCGTCTCGCTCGACGGCGGCGAACCCCATCTGGCGGTTCAGCTCGGCCATCTCCTTGATGCTAAAGTAGCCGAGCTCGTCGTCGTAGCCCTCGACGAGGCCGAACGCCTCGTCCGTGCCGTCGAACTCGAGCAGCCACCAGCCCCATCCGTTCACGCACGAGAAGTAGTGGGCGTAGACCGTGGGGTCCTCCGCCCCGTCCTGCTCGTAGAGCCTAGGCACCGTCTTGGCGATTTCCCTCGTCATCAGCTGCTGCATCTTTCCCTCCGTTCCGGGCACGTGGCCCTCAACATCTCGCCCCTGCGGGCAAAGCCGAATGGCGACGCCGCGCGTCGTCGTCGGCTTTGCTCCCTGCAAAGCCGCACCGGAGCGAAGACGGGTCAAGGGAGGTCCATGACGACCTCCACCAACCGGAGCGGAGCGGAGGTTTGTGCGGGGTCTCATGGGCCCCCTTGACGCGGCGTAGCGGAGGTGCCACCCGGCCGCGGAGCCGTGGCCGCCGTCGGCGGATGCCGTAAAACGTAAAACGCTGTTTATGTTGGCCCGGACAGCACCTGCTATCATCGCCTTTCTCGCATAGAGAGGATTGTTTCGGCATGGAAGAACGTCATGTCACGACGGGGACGGACCGAGCGAAGCCGCCCAGCGGCTCATGGACGGTATCGGGGTATTCTCCGAGATCGAGGATTATGGCAGAAGGATTGAAGTCCTCGCCGAGGCCATGTCGGTCGGGATCAGGATCGCGGACCACGAACTGCTCGCGGCATGCGGTGCGCTCCTCGCGGCGACGAGGAACCGGAGCGAGTGGACCGGAGCTTGGCTCTAGCCGACGTCACCCTCTGCGTTCCGCATGACGACCCAACCCGCGTTCACCGGACGCGCGTGTCGGCAGGCGGTGCGGAAACGTCGTTCTTCGAGCGGGTGTTCTCGAACGCCCAGACCCACCATCGCAGGCGGTCATCTGCCCCGTGAATGGGGTCCTCCCTGTGGTAGTGCTCCAGCATGAGCTGAGTGGTCCAGCCGCCGAAGCGCACCGTGTAGACCGCCGTCTGCGCGTCGTGGATGACCGCGCCGAAGGGGTCTATTCGAATGATTTGGTCGATCGTGAAGCCACGGCCGTCCGGCCAGCAGACGCGGACAGGCACCGTCGTTCCGTCGGCGTTAGTGCGGGCGTAGACGTCTACGTACTGCTTATGGACGCGTCTGCCGGGCTTGTCGCCGTTGGCGCGAACGGTGATGCCGCCGCCGAAGTCCTTTGTGTGGCCCATCACCCGGGCATCACCGCCATGCCGCCACCGCGCTCGACGAACCAGTCGCCGTGCTCCCACCAGACCGTTTTGCGCTGCCTCGCGATGCAGACGTCGTAACGCACACAGAGGTTACCGAAGATGGCGCGGCCGAACTCCTGGCGGGTGTAGATGCTCTCAACCTTCCAACTGCGGCCGTCCGGCCAGTGGATGGTGACGGGATCGGACGG
The DNA here is from genome assembly GCF_028206795.1 of Collinsella aerofaciens. Lineage (GTDB taxonomy): Bacteria > Actinomycetota > Coriobacteriia > Coriobacteriales > Coriobacteriaceae > Collinsella > Collinsella aerofaciens_AX. Next base: position 193,114 of record NZ_JAQLFJ010000003.1, read on the forward strand.
GCCGTGGTCGGGGTCGTCCGCGCCGTTGGCGTCCACGGGGATGTAGATGCGCTGTGCATCGGTGGGTATGCCGCAGGTTCCCGCAAGCGAGTGCTTTTTCATGATCATGCGCGTACCCCCGAACATCCGTTTGTATCTCACGGGTTTCATTGTCGAACGAATGTTCTTGATTGTAAAGCGAACGTGGTGTGGGGGTTCGGTGTGCGGTGTCCGGACGGAGGGGCATGGATGTATCGCGTGGAAAGCGCCCGCGATCCGGAAGACCCGCGTCTTGGTATCATTTTGCCATCCTTGGGGAAGGAAGAATGCCATGACTCAGCTCTATGAGATAGACGGGTACCACTATATAGTCGACCTGACGCCCTATTTCGTTCTCGGCGTGCTGGTCATAGCCCTGGTCTGTGCAATCGCGGTCCTGGTTCGCAGGATTCTGGCGAGCCCCTTTAGGTATCCCTACTACGTGGCCCGCTTCGATGTGTCTGGCAGGCGCAACGTGAGGATCGAGGACTACATCGACCGTCACCTGATGGACCCGGCCGGTTGGGACGCCATCGTCGCCCATAGGGCATACATCCAGAACTGGAAGCACGAGCAAGAAGAGTATCTGAAAACCTGCCGGCTCCGCAGCCGGCGCGAGCGTCAGTACGCCGAGGCGGTCGACGATGACAGGGCCTTTAGGTTCATCACCTGCCGCGACCAGACGAGGTACAAGCAGGCCAACTACGTGAAGACGTCCTACAAGGTGTCGATGGATGATTCCGAGCTTGACGTGAACTGGGAGTGGATCGTCGAGCGTCGCATCCGCCTCGCCGCTATCAGCGACGAGGCGACGCTCAGGGACTATCACGCCAAGAACCAGCGAAGGCTGATGACGAAGCAGCTGCGCGAGCAGATCGCCCGCCGGGACAACTACACCTGCCAGATATGCGGGAAATACATGCCGGACGGCGTGGGCCTGCACGTCGACCATATCGTGCCGGTCGCGAAGGGCGGCAAGACCGTTCCATCCAACCTGCAGGTGCTCTGCTCGAAATGCAACGGGCGGAAGGGCGCGCGGTAGCGGCGCGTTGCAGACACGCGCTATTCGTCGAAGAAATCGGTGTCAACGGCCTTGATCTCGTAGACCTGTCTCGTGCTCACGCCGACGCCGTAGTCGATCATGAGGCCGGCGAACGCGCCGCCGTCGCCGCCCGACTCGTGCTCGACGACGACCGTCAAGCCGAGGGCCTCCTCGAGGGTCTCGGGCAGGCCGCCTCGTACTTGTCGCCCTTCTCCTTGGTCGTTGCCGACCCATTGACGATAGGATCAAGGGCATCGTAGACGGTCTTCATATAGCGACTCCTTTGTTGTTATTCAGACGTCACAGACGTCACTGCCATTAGCTAAGGACCGCCGAAACTCCTCCCAATTGGAGTTTATCGGTCGATAAGTCAAGCCGACCGGCCCGCGATTATCAATGGTTTATTTGCTTCACATAATAAATTGACTCAGGATTCACCCGCAATTCACCCGCAAAGTAAACCGATAAAGAAAAAGCTCGGAAGCAATTTTGCTTCCGAGCTGCAAGTTCTTGGTCGCGGGGGCAGGATTTGAACCTACGACCTCCGGGTTATGAGCCCGGCGAGCTACCAGACTGCTCCACCCCGCAATGTCTGGGCGCCTCATGTGCGCAAGAAAGAATATTACGTGGGAGTTCGGTAAACGGCAAGGAAAATCTCGTAGAGCATAATTCCTTCATATTTAAACCTCTCAGCCCATATCACCGTCAACGAATCGCAGCCGAGCGCCGGCATCGGCGCGTATACAATGGTGCGCGTCCTTTTACGCCGACACCTGGAGTAGACATGCTGCTCGCTATCGATATGGGAAACACGCAGACGGCCATGGGCCTGTTTGACGGAGACAAGTTGGTGCAGTCGTGGCGCATGCCCACCGACCGCTCCTATACCGCCGACGAGATCCACGTGCGCCTGATGGGCTTCTTTAAGATGTACGGGCTTTCGCTCGACGCGGTCGATGCGATCGCCTTTGCCGGCGTGGTGCCGCAGCTCTCGCGCGAGTGGCACGCCGTGGCCGACCGCATCGCAGCAGACGCCATCGTTATCGGGCCGCAGACGGCGGCCGTGACCAAGCTGCGGGCGGCGCGCCCCCAGGCCGTTGGTGCCGACCGCATCGCCAACGCCGTCGCTGCCGAGACCTTCTACGGCGCCCCGGCGATCGTGGTGGACTTTGGCACCGCAACCAATATCGACGTCATCGACGAGGACGGCTATTACATTGGCGGAGCGATTGCGCCGGGCATCCGCATCTCCATGGACGCGCTCGCCGCCCGAGCCGCCAAACTCGCCAGCGTTCCGCTCGAGGCGCCCGAGCACGCCATCGGCCGCGATACCGAGGAGTGCATCAAGGTCGGCGCCGTAACGGGCGCCGCCGCCATGGCCGAGGGCCTGGTCGCGCGCATGAAGCGCGAGCTGGGGCGCGAGGACGCCACCGTTATCGCCACGGGCGGCCTCGCCAGCATCGTTGCCGATTCGACCGACGCCTTCGACATAGTCGACGGCCAACTCACCATCAAAGGCATCTGCGAAATCTACCGCCGCATGCAGGAGCTGGGGTAGAACGGGCGCCAAGTCGTGCGCGCCAGCTCGCAGCAACCAGTCGCCAATCCTATTCCTCAAAATCGAAAATTTTTCAGTTTTGAGGAATAGGACTTTTTGCTAAGCCTCGCCGCACAACCACCTCGCCAGGTCCACGATCTGCACCCCATTGCGGTCCGTGGCCTCGTGATGCGTGCGGGCGAGAATCATCTTGGGGTACGCGTCGCCAATGCTCAGCAGTGGTGAAATCTCGCGTTCAAATGTCTTATCCGAGCTGATGTCGTCGCTCACCTGAATATAGAGCTTCTCGCTCCGTTTGATTGCTACAAAGTCTATTTCCTTTTTATAGAGCACGCCGACGTATACCTCGTATCCGCGGCGCAGCAGCTCGACTGCCACCATGTTCTCGTATACGCGTCCCCAATCCATATCACGCGTACCAAAAAGTGCATATTTAAACGCATGGTCCGCCAGATAGTACTTCTCGCCGCTCTTAAGGTATTTTTTACCGCGAATGTCGAACCGGCGAACTTTATAGAAGGCAAACGCATCACACAGGTACCCCATGTACGCACCGACCGTTTTGTTCGTTATCTTTAGCCCATCTGCGTTCAAAACATCCGTAATGTTGCGTGCCGACGTTATGTTGGAGACGTTGTCCATCATGTAATCGGCAATGCGCAGCAGTGCCGATTCGTTTCTCACGTTATGCCGCTGCACGATATCCCTCACGATGAGCGTTTTGAAGACATTGGAGAGATATTGGTAGCGCTGCTCCTGCAGTGGATAAGGGTAAGAGCCGGACATACCGCCGGTTCTCGCGTACCCATCGAAGTCGCGATCGACCTCGCCCTCGTCACTATAGAAGCGATACTCCTCAAACGAGAATGGGAAAACCTCGATCTCGAACGTGCGCCCCGTAAAGAGCGTCGACAGATCGCTCGACAGCAAAAAGGCGTTCGATCCGGTGATGAAGATGTCGTACTGCTCGGATGCATGGAGGCTGTTAATCGCGCGTTCAAAGCCGTCGCACATCTGAACCTCGTCGATAAGCAGGAAGTTTTGCTTGTCGGACACTCGATGCTCTTTCACATAGGCGAGCAGGGCATGATATTCGAGCAGGCCCTCGAACTCGTCGAGGTTGTAATTGATATGGATGACATTCGAATTGGACAGATTTGCCTCCACGTAATCGCGGAGGGCCTCGAGCAATTTTGACTTACCGCTACGGCGAATGCCCGTTATGACCTTGATGTCCGGTACGCCAATAAGGCTCGTCAACGTGTCCATATATGACGTTCTATTGATGAGTTTCATTGGTGCCTCCCTGCGGTCTTCTATCGCTATTCCTCAAAAACGAAAAATATTCAGTTTTGAGGAATAGGGTGCTGACAACCCATTCCCCAGACAACAAGACCCTCCCCGGCACAGCCGAGGAGGGTCTTGTTGTCATCGCTATCTTTGAGCGCGGGCGCCTCGCGTTACAGCCCGCGAATCCGTACGGCCTCGGGCGGAAACTCCTGCTCGCCGGCATCGGTCTTGATGGTCGCGCGGCCCCAGATGTCTAGGCCCGCAAACACACCGACCGCAAGCGGCAAACCGTTGGGCGACACCGCCGCAACCTGACGACCCAGCAGCGGCACCATATCGAAGTACTCACCCAGCACCGGAGCCAGCGGGCCGGCAGCGCCCTGCGGCATGTTGGCGGCAACCGCCCAGGCGTCAACGCGGGTCAGCACAGCGGCGGCCAATGCCTCGATCAGCGCCTCATCTGCCATATCCACGCCAAGCTCACCCAGCGCCGCACGCTCAATATCAACCGTCACCGCGGCAAACATGCCCGCAGCACCGGCACCGCCGTTCACGGCAACACGCGCGAGCGACGTCTCAAACGCAGGCGCACCGCACACGATATCGCTCGGCCACTGGATACCCACTTTACCGGCAAGGCCCAACCCCGGCGTCGAAGCCGTGCCCACGAGCGCGTCCATCATGCCCATCGCGGCCACAAACGGCAGGCCGTGGAAGGCATGCATGTTCACATCGGGGCGCACAACCAGCGAAAACGTCAGCGAAGCATCGCCCACGCTCCACGCGCACCAGCCCACGGACACGCCCTCGCGGCCCGCGTCACGCGCCGCGTCGAGCTCGGTGCCAGCGGCAACAGCATTCATCTCGATCATCTACATACGCCCCAATTCGCCCACGATATGGCCCACGCGATCCTCGGGCTCCTTGACCTCGACGCCGTTGTAGCGGAAGAACCGCGCCGGGTCGTGCATCAGATCCTCGAGCGGCACCAGCACAAAGTCACGCTCGCCGATCAGCGGATGCGGCAGGCGCAGCTTTTTGCCGCCGTGGGTCTCGCCGTCCATCCACAGCAGGTCCAAGTCGATGGTGCGCGGACCGTTGGCCTTGGCCTTTTTGGAGCGGTCGCGACCCAGCTCGGCCTCGATCTTCATGAGCTCGTCGAGCAGCACCAACGGCGCCAGCTCGGTCTTAATCTCGATGACGGCGTTGGCAAACGCGTCCTGGCGCGTCTCGTAGGCCGGCTCGCTCTCGTAGATCTTGGAGGAGTTGGACACGCAGGTGAGTGGAATCTCGGCGATCATGTCGCGTGCGGCGCGGATGTTGTCACAGCGATGCCCCAGGTTGGAGCCCACGGCCACAAACGCGCGGCGCGGCTGCGGCTTGGCAACTGCCCAGTAGCCGTTCAGGAACTGCGCAAAACCCGCGGCGTCGTGCACGCGCACGATGTTGGCACCGGCCTGGATGGCGCCCAGGCACACGCCAAACGTAGCGGCATCGCGCTCGGCGGCCTCGGTCACGCCCGAGACGGCGCCCACAAAGCGCTTGCGCGATACGGCGCACATGAGCGGATAGCCCAGTGACGCCATCTTGGCAGTCTCGCGCTGGATGACGATGTCCTCGTTGGCCGTCTTGCCAAAGCCCGGACCGGGATCGATGCAGATGCGGTCGCGCGACACGCCGGCGTGAATGAGCGCGCGGGCCTGGTCGGACAGAAAGCCCATGACGCGGCGCATGATGGGCGCCGAATCGGGCAGGGTGAAGCGGCGGAGCTGCGAGGTGGGCACGTAGGCTTCCTCGCGGCGGGCGCTGCGGCGCATCATGGCGGCCAGGTGGTCATTGGGCTCCGATGCGGCCTCGGTGGCCTCGGGCGCGGGCGCGACGGTCTCGGCGGCAGCAGCCTGCTCGGCGGCCGGCGTCTCCTGCTCGCTTGCAGGCTCGGTCGCGGGCTCAGGTTCGCCAAACGGCAACGAGGGCTGCACCACGCCACCCGGAAGCTTGGCCTCCGGCTTAGGCTCACCCAGCAACTTGCCGCGACGGCGGCGAGCCGGCTTCTCGGCCTCACGCGCGGCCTCGGCAGCCGCCTCGCGCGCCTTCTCGGCAACAAACGCCGCCGCCGAGGTATCGAGCTGCACCGTTGCGTGCGTGCGCGCGGGCGCGGCGACCTCGCCGGCATGCATCACGATGACGCCGCAGGTGCTCGTCTTAACAAACTCGACCATCTTGGGGTCGGTGAAGCCGGTCACGTCGTTGACGATCGAGGCGCCGCAGCGCACGGCCGCCTTGGCAACCGCCACGTGACGCGTGTCGATCGAGACGATGGCGCCCTCCTTGGCCAGCGCGCGCACCACGGGCAGCACGCGGCGAGCCTCCTCGTCGGGATTAACCGGGGTAAAGCCGGGGCGCGTGGACTCGCCGCCTACGTCGATGATGTCGGCGCCGGCGTCGAGCATCGCCAGGCCGTACTCGATGGCGGCATCCGGGTCGAAGTGCTCCCCGCCATCGCTAAACGAATCGGGCGTCACGTTGAGGACGCCCATGATGCGCGGACGGTCAAAGCTGAGCTCATACTTTCCGCACCGCCATGTCTTGCTGTCGTTCGCCATGAACATCCTCCTAAAATGCCCACGCCGCCGAGCTTGGGGAGCTGGCGGCGGGGTCGCTTTGCACTCAGTCTTTCTATTGTATCCGCGTACACGGGCTAGAACGCAAACGCGGCCGCGATGTCGCAAGAAATCAGCAGGTCGGCATTTGCATCCTGATCGGTGGGGGCAAGGTTGCATATGGCCAGCGTATCGCCGGTAAAGTAACGCGTAAGGCCCGCCGCCGGATACACCACGAGCGAGGTCCCGCCTACAATGAGGGCATCGGCCGCGGCGATGGCGGCAACGGCACCGGTCAACACATGCTCGTCGAGCGGCTCTTCGTAGAGCACCACATCGGGCTTGATGCGACCACCGCACGCAGGGCACACGGGCACGCCCGCGGCGTCCTCATGCTCGCGCGAGCAAATCCACTCGGCGCTATAGACCGCGCCGCACGACTGGCAAATGTTGCGATGGACCGATCCGTGCAGCTCGAACACGCGCTGCGAGCCCGCCATCTGATGCAAGCCGTCGATGTTTTGCGTCACCACGGCATCAAGCTTGCCGGCGCGCTCCAGCTCGGCCAGCTTGGTGTGACAGCGGTTGGGCTTAGCGTTAAGCGCGATCATCTTGGTGCGGTAGAAGTCGAAGAACTCGGCCGGATGCGCCTCGTAAAAGCTATGCGACAGCATGGTCTCGGGCGGATAGGCAAACTGCTGGTGATACAGGCCGTCCACGCTGCGGAAATCGGGGATGCCGCTCGCCGTGGAAACACCAGCGCCGCCAAAGAAGACCACGCGCTTGTGGGTGTCAAACAGATCCGCCAGCGCGGCGGACGCCTGCCTGGGGTCCGATATTGCCTGCGTCATATGAGTCCTCCGTCCTTGTTGATCGGGCGGCGTCGGGCGATATCCCAGCATGCGACCTTTAAGTCAGCATGCGCGGAGCCCACCCCGCCCCTGTTGCGCTAATCTTAAGCCTGCCAACCCCGTCGAAAGGACACCATGCCTCAGACTTACACTTTCGCCTCGTGGAACGTCAACGGCCTGCGCGCCGTGCTCAAAAAGGACCCGAGCTTTATCCAGATCGCGCAAGAACTCGACGTCGATATCCTGGCGCTGCAAGAGACCAAGTTGCAAGAAGGCCAGGTCGATATTGACCTGCCCGGCTATCACCAAACCTGGAGCTACGCCGAGCGTAAAGGCTATTCGGGCACTGCGGTCTTTAGCCGCCAGAAACCGCTGCGCGTGCTGCACGCCGACGCACTGCTACCCTACGCCGGCGAGAACGAGGCGGCCGAGCTCGTCGCCCAAGCCGCAACCGAGGGCCGCGTCTGCGCGCTCGAGTTCGACAAGTTTTGGCTTGTGGATGTCTACACGCCTAACGCCCAAAATGAGCTCGCGCGCATCGATGTACGCATGGCTTGGGACGATGCCTATCGCGACTTTTTGAGCGCGCTTGAACGCGAGACCGGTAAGCCCGTCGTAACCTGCGGCGACTTTAACGTGGCGCACGAGGAGATCGACCTTAAGAACCCCAAATCCAACCGCGGCAACGCCGGCTTTTCGGACGAAGAGCGCGGCAAGTTTACCGAGCTGCTCAACGCCGGGTTTACCGATACCTGGCGCACGGCAAACCCCGACGTCGAGGGCGTCTACAGCTGGTGGAGCTATCGCTTTAATGCCCGCAAGAACAACGCAGGCTGGCGCATCGACTACTTCCTGGTAAGCGACACAATCGCCGACAACGTACGCGACACCGGCATCCGCGGCGACATCTATGGCAGCGACCACTGCCCCGTCACCCTTACGTTGGAGCTCTAACTCCAGCTGCCCCCGGAGACGAAGGAAAACGGATCATTTTGGGCCTCGTGAGGGTGTCCGCGTGACCCATCCGCCACGAAACACGCCCATCTACTACGTTTAAGCCACCACCCTCAACCACAGCGAACAACGCAAAAAGAAAACCGCAGGTAGAAAGCCTGCGGTTTTTCATAAAACGCGGTCATGGTCGGGGGTATCAAGCTAAACGTAGTAGACGGGCCAGTTTCGTGGCAAGCGCCGTCAACTGGTTCCCTGGGGACATCTGGGGACGGAAGAAAATGGATCAATTTGGCTCTCTGAGGGCCACGATGCCCGTCATATCAGCCGGCCATTCCAAAACTTTGCCGGTTTACGGGGCTGAATCGCGAACCCCTAACCATACGCAATTCCGAGATAATAAAACCGCAGGTGAACGGCTTGCTCTATTTCGAAAAAAGCCGGCATGGTCTGCCTGCGCCAATCTAGCCCCGTAAACCGGCATAGTTTTGAAATGGCACTTCGACAGTATTGATTCCGCCCCGGCGCAACCAGCCCTACAGCCCGTATTTCACGACGACACGGTTAATGCGACGGCACCAAGGCTTGTACAAGGCGGCCAAAAACACGCAGGTCGCAAGGCCGTGCGTAATATCGAACGGCACTGCCGTGGCAAGACGCGCCACGGCACCCGCCCAAGTAAGCGGCTGTACAAAACCAATGATGTCATACGCGTTGATCACGACGCCATACAGCAAGCCCGACGCAAAGCCATACGCCAACAGTGACGGCATTCGCACGGTTCCATCGGCGCGGTCAAACGCGCCCGCATGCGCCAGTGCGCCACCGATATAGCCCACCAAACCCCAGGCATACATCTGCCACGGCGTCCACATGCCCTGCCCAAAAAAGAAATTGCTGGTCAGCGCTGCCAACGCGCCAACCATAAAACCATTGCGGCGACCAAGCGTCGCCCCCGCGATAATGGCGATGGCGCTCACCGGTTTAAAGTCGGGAATGGGACCGAACAAGATGCGCCCCGCCGCGGCCAACGCCGCCAACACCAGCGTGGGCATAATCTGGCGCAGGCCCGGGCGCGAAGCCTCGTAACCCGCAAAGAACAGCGCAAGCACCAGCGCCACCACAACCAGCATGGCCAACGCTGCCTGCTCAACGCCCGCCAGCAACGCCGCAGCCATCACCGCAGGAACCGCCAGCAGCAGCGGGATTTCCATATGTTGCAAGACGCGTGACAACGGCAGCCCCCATCAAACGAATGTCCGTTTATGGTAGCACGGGCAAAATGAGGCCGACCAATCCCCCGGCCGGCCTTGGCTGCCAGTCGATCAGGCTTTCGCCACGCGACCGGTCTTGGCGCTATTCGCCCGTAACTTTAGCGGCAATGGCCGCGACAAAAGGATCAAACAGCAAGCCGCCCACAACGACAAAGGCCCATCCGCCCACCACGAGGCGAACCCAGCGCGAGAAAAACGGCACACCGTCGATAACGCCAACGCCTGACTGAAACGCGACTTCAAATAGCCCGATAATGCAGAAGAGCAGAGTAGCGCCCACAACGGTTCCGCAAATCCGTGCGCCCGGAGTGTTCCGATCAAAACCAAAAAACTCAACGCACGTCTCAATTGCTTTGCCAAAGAGCGGCAAAAAACCCACGAACTGTGCAATACCGATGGCCAGAATAAGCTGCCCCCAGAAACCAGTAAGTCCCTGAAAATCTAAGCCAGGCTTTCCCTCAACAATCGGCAGAAATGAACACATGAATAGAGGATTAACGATGCCGTTGAGAATGGTCACAGCGGTACTCTTTTTTAGTGTCAAGTAGACCAACTCCTTTTGCCCTTGTCGGCCAGGCCCAAAGGGCGGAAGCGAATATTACATAAGTGAATCGGGAGACGGCAGGAATGGCGACACCAGCGCCGTCGCGCCAAACAGAACAGCGCACCCAAAAAGCAGCGTTTCGTAGCTCTCGCCAATACAGAAGGAAAGGGCCACGGGAATCAAAAACGTAAGCCCCAGCGAAACGGTGCTCACCACGCCACCGGCGCTTCCTGCAAGCCCCTCGCGCACCTCGGGCAACATGTAGGGTAGCGACTGAACGACCGGACCGGCGACGGCAGTCGAAACGCCAATCGCAAACATGAGCCCGACAGAAGGCTGAGAGACAAAAGCCTCTCCGGCCCACATAAGGGCACTCCCCGCCATTGCGGCGATGGCCATAAACACGCGATAGTCGCCAAATTGCGCTCGCGCGTAGGGACCGGCCACGCTGCCGACAATCGACCCAAGCGTCACGAAAGAGGCAAGAAGCCCGGCGACCTGGGGTTCGGTTGAAACCTCAAGTGCCGAGACAAGATAACCAGAGTACGCCGTAGCCGATGCAAGGGCGACTCCAAGCAGTATCGCCACGAGCCAAACCATCGGCATCTTGATTACCGTCGCAAACGCACTTGCCGACGACGAAGCAGGCTCCGCACCCTGAACGCCAAGGCCATCTGCAGCCTGCAGAACATCTGCCGATGGCGCAACCAGCAGCCACAGCAATCCAAACACGGCAAATAAAACGGCAGCAAGGGCATATGCTCGTCCGGGCGTTGCAAAGAGAGGAGAGGTTGCAAGCGAGCAGGCGATTCCGCCCGACCCCGCAGCGTAGAACCATCCCATGGCCCTATCGGTTTCTCCGCCAAAAGCAGAACCAAGCACTTTTAGAACGATGGCATTCACGACGCATGGTGCCGCGCCCAGAAGCATGGTCGCCGTGAACAGCGTCGCAAACGATGCGCACTCCGCGCGAGCAGCCGCTGCAATTGCAGAAATCGCCGATGCGATGAATACGAGCACCTTCACGCCATATCGATCGGCGCAAACGCCGACAGGCATGCCGAATACAACGGCAGGAACAAACGGGGCAAACAGGACGGCTGAAAACTCGGCCGAGGTCAGATGCAGGTCCGACACAACCAGATGTGCCAATCCCGACACCTGATACTGCGCGTAGTTCGCAGCAAACACGATGCCGCACACCACAAACAGCAGGGCATATTTTTCGACCGTCCCTTTGCTCACGTTCATCACCCTATCTATGCTTCATCCTTGCGATAGACGACGCGTCCGTTAAAGATCGTCGTCTCGACTTCGAGATCGCGAAGCGCCATCGGGTTCATTTCAAACGGATTGCCCGACAGGATGACGATATCGGCAAGCTTGCCGGCGGCAAGGCTGCCCAAACGGCGCTCAAAGCCCTCGACATATGCTGAGCCGAGCGTGTGCGCTTGCAGCGTCTCGCCGAGCGTCAGGGCATTCTCGCGGAAGTATCCCTCCGCCGGGTGCCCGTCAAACTCGCTACGCGTCACCGCAGCATACACGGTATCGATAGGATCGATTGACATCACCGCAGGCCAGTCAGTACCAAGCCCTAAGTGGATTCCGCCATCGGCCTCTTCCCTATAGCGCCACATGTGGCTCATGCGCTCTTCGCCAAGAGACTCCTCGTACACGCCCTGCCCAAGGCCTCCGATGGGATGCTGCGGCTGAATCGCAGCATTAATGCCCAGGCGCTTCATGCGAGCAATATCCTCGAGCTTCAGGTTATCTGTATGCTCGATAGCAAAACGCGCCCCCTTGTTGCCGCACACCTCCTCGGCACGCTCGACGGCATCGATAATCATCGTGGCCGATGCGTCGCCGATAGCATGGATACGAACATCGAAGCCATTCTTGCTGGCCTCGAGCATCATGCGGTCAAGCGTCTCCTGGTTGCATGCTGGTTCGCCGCGAAAGTCCTTCCCCGTAGGAGCGTTAAGATACGGCTCATGCATGTAGGCCGTGTACGCCTCGGGACAGCCGTCCAAAATGTACTTGAGGCCTGCCATTCGGACGCGCTCGCCGTGATGACGCACACGCAGGGCCTGCGACTCTGACATCGGAGCGTCGAGCGCAGAATAGTAGCTAATACGCAGCGTACTCAGGTCCTCGCTCGCCAGACGGTCATAGATGTCGTACACGCCGGGCGTAGTCACGCCCAAAGGATACATATCACCAATCGAAGTTATGCCGAGCTTGTTGAACTTGCGCATCGACTTGAGCAACGACGCATCAAGGTCCGGCTTATTGAGCACAACATCGAGCAAGATGTTCGTCGCCTGGGGCTCGGACAGAAAGCCATTGGGCTCGCCGTTGTCAAAGTGGCGGATAAGGCCACCTTCAGGCGTCGGGGTATTGCGGTCGATACCGACCGCCCTGAGCGCGGCAGTATTGCACCACACCACGTGCATTGAAAAGTCCGAGAGCACGATTGGGCGGTCGATATCGAGCGCATCGAGGCTGCGGCAATCAGGGTCAGTCGGGTTTTCCCACGCGGGCGAATACCAACCCTGACCGTAAATCCACGGATTGTCAGGATGCTCGGCGGCAAACTTGGCAACAGCATCCACGCAAGCCCGCTCGCTCGGCAGAAACATCAGATCGCAACAGAAGTCTTCATCCTTCTGGATTGAGCCGAGCGCAAAGTGCATGTGCGAATCGTTGAATCCGGGCATGACCAGTTTGTTGCCGGCGTCAATGACCTCGGTATCGGGACCGATAAACGGCTGCACCTTGTCGGGCGAGCCCACAGCCACGATCTCGCTGCCGCGAACTGCAACGCATCCGGCGTGAGGCTCAAGTTCCTCGGCAGTAAACAACGCCGTCGTCTTGAGGACGATATCAGCGGGAACTACCGCCTCCATGGCTACTCACCATCCTTAGCGGCGGCAGCCTGCATGGCCTTGCGGCCGAGCTCGGGCAGGAAGAAAACCGGAACTACGGAAAGCAGGAAGCAGAGGCTCTCGAGACCCATGTTCACAGTGTAGTCGGCACCAGCAACGGCAGAGATACCGATGGGCAGGAAATAGCTCATGAGCAGGGAGATGGTGCCCACGATACCGCCAGCGGAACCGGCATACTTATCACCAATCTCGGGAAGGAGAACAGGCATGGACTGCATAATCGGGCCGTTGATGGCGGTAAAGAAGCCATTGATGACCAAAATCGTCCACAGAAGGAAGCCGACCGGGGTGTACCACGTCACGAACATCGATATGGCACCGATGAGAGTAGTGACGATGAGAAAACCCTTGAACTTTCCAAGCTTATCGCAGAACGCAGGCCCAACGATGCAGCCGAAAAAGCTGCCAACGGTAACAATTGCGGCCATGAAACCAGCAGTGGCGACGTCTATGCCCTTGCCAAGCTGAAGCGCCTGAGGCAGGAAACCGGCATAGGCAGTGGTAGAGGCAAGTCCAAAACCGACGCCGATGGAGATTAGCCACACGCCAGGACTCTTGATAGCAACCTTGAGGTAGTCGAGCACGGGCTCGGGCTCGGGGAGCGATTGCCCCTCGGGCACATCTCGGTCAAGCACAATCCAAAGAACCCAGGAGATGGTCATGACGACAGCAGCGACCATATAAGAGTTAAAGACGCTGCCGAACAAGCCAGCACAGATCTGAGCGACAACGATGGCAACGCACGAAGCCGCGTAGAACAAGCCCATGGCGAAACCAGTCTGTTCACGGAACCAGGTGCCGAGCACCTTGATGAGGTTGGCGTTGAGTGCCGAGATTCCCATGCCAATCAGGAACATCGATGCCATCTGCATCGTGAACGAATCGAGCGTAAAGCAACGGAGAAAACCGCCGGCAACCGAAATTGCGGTGCAAACCGTGACAACTTTCTTAGAACCGATACGGTCACCAAGGGCACCCAGCGGAATTGAGAAGAAAACGGCGGTAAGCATAGGAACGAGGAACAGCATCGAAAAGCCGACGGTATCGATATTGAGCATAGGCATGACCTCGACGGCGAGTGCTGAGACCTGGTACTGCATGTAGTTAGCCATAAAGCACAGCAAGCAAACGACTGAAACAATCGCCCAACGCCATGAAGGAAGCTTCTCTTCCATGATGACTCCTTTAATAAGTCGGAATAATCAAACAGCTTGGAGAACCGGGCCCTGGCTCTTAGGTATTCATATTTTGCGATTGGTCCCTCACCGAAACCATTCGGCTAACGGCTTATCATCATTCGAAAAAAGGAGTAGTATCTCTACGCAAATTAACTAAAATGCCAGCTAAACCACTACGCAATCTCATCGGAGGTCATCTTGAGCTTTTTGTCCGATTCTGAATGGCTCTGCTTAAACGATCTCGTGCTTTCGATTAATTCCATCGACAGCGACCGCGAGTTTCGCTCGACCGTCCTCAAAAAGCTGCGTTTTCTCATCCCCTACGAGTCGGCTGCATTTTTCCTGAGCGACCTTTCCAGGGATCTCGTATCCACCCCGCAAGAATGGAAAACGCGCGTCTTTCTTGACCCTCTTGGCATCGATGTCCCCGCTGGGATGCTCGAGCTCTACACCGAAAAGTACTGGCAGCAGGACATGATCGTCGCCCACCGCAATCTTACGCGCTCGACGGTGCTGCGCGAGTCCGATCAGCTCAGCCCTGGCGATATCGACAGCAGTTATATGAAGGATTATCTTGGCGGCCGCCACGTCGTCAACGTCAGTTTCTTTAATGACGAGGGCTTTTTGGGATCGCTCAATCTTAATCGCAAGAAAGAAGAGGGCGACTTTAGCGATCGCGAAGTTCAAATCCTTGAGCTCATCGAACCACACCTCACGAACCGACTATCAAAATGGCGTGTGCGCGCCGACCGCAGCTCGTCTGAAATCGTATTTGCTCACGACTACGACGTCTCAGCGCGCGAAATCGATGTGTGTCGTTGCGTGTTATCGGGCATGGACAACGCGGCCATCGCCGAAGAGCTCTCCATCAGCACTGGCACCGTTAAAAAGCATCTGGAGAACATCTTTCGAAAAACACAGGTCAACAGCCGCGTTGGGCTCATGGCGCTCCTTCAGCAGTACACGGCGCTCAAGCAGTAAGACCGTTCTCGCCCGCGAACCCACTCACGCCCTATAAAACACGTTGTCGGCAAAGAAGTCGGTCGGCGGCTCCATGCAGGCGATCTCGCCATCAAACATCATGGCGATGTCGTCGGCTACCTGCTCGGCAAAATCCAGGTCGTGCGTTGCCATGATGACGGTGCCGCCAGCCCGCGCATGGTCGCGCAGGGCGCGGGCGATAATGCGGCGGCTGGCCAGGTCCAGACCCTTGGTGGGCTCATCGAGCAATAGCAGTTCGGGGCCGATTAGCAGTAGCTTTGCCAACGCAAGCAGTTGGCGCTGTCCGCCCGAAAGATCGTAGGGGTGGCGCCCATCCAGACCCGACAGCCCCAAGCTCGCCGCACGCTCCCGCGCCAAGTTCTCGTCATATCCGCAGGTCGAGGCCCATTCCATCAGCTCATCGTGAACCGTCTCGGCAACCAGCAATGCTTTGGGGTTCTGAGGCAGCAGCGCCGCCGAGGCCGCTCCGCGCACCATGCGGCCGCGCTGCAGCTTGGCGGTCTTCGCCAGCACCGAGAGCATCGTCGACTTACCGCATCCGTTGCCGCCCACGACCGCATGCACCGCACCGGCCGAAAACGCCACGTCGAGCCCGCGCAGCACCCAACCGCCCGCGCGATCGTAGCGAAACCAGCTCCCTGCCAGGGTGGTAGCCGACCCGCCGTGCATTTTTTGGAGTATTCTGCTCCCATCCGTGCGCGGGAAGGCTTCCGAGCCGTTCTCGAGCGACGTTTGCGCCACAAATTCGGACGATTTGTCCAATTCCGAACTTTTTTTCGCGCTCGATACGTCCCCGGGCGGCTCCAGAGAGCCCAAATTGTCCTCACGCCTGCTGAATACTCCGTTTTTTGCACATCGGACGGCACCCCACCCCAACATGTCGTCGGAAAACAACGATTCTCGGCGTCCCAAAGAAGCCATATCCGCCACCTCGCGCACGCGACCGTCCTCAATCCGGTACGCACACGTCGCATACTCGAGCATTGGACGCGGTTGATGCGTAGCCACAACAACCGTGCAGCCCAACTCACGGTTCACGCGAAACAGCGCGTGCAGAAAATTCTTCTCGGCAACGGGATCGAGCTGAGACGTGGGCTCGTCGAGTAGCAGCACACGCGGACGCAGCGCCAGGACGGCGGCAAGCGACAGCAGCTGCTTGCGGCCGCCCGAAAGCGTATCGGTATCGCGATGAAGCCAGTCCTCCAGACCAAAGAAATAGCTGGTCTCAGCTACGCGACGGCGCATCTCATCACGTGCTAGCCCCAAGTTTTCCAGGCCAAACGCCATCTCGTGCCACACGGTTTCGCACACGATCTGGTTCTCGGGATCCTGGAACACATAGCCCACGCGCTCCGCCGATGCCCGCACGTCCATGTCGGCAACGTTCTCGCCCAGCACGCGCGCATCACCAGTGCGCTCGCCCGCCGGCGCGATCTCGGGCTTGAGCAGCGACAGCAGCGTCGACTTGCCCGAACCGGTACCGCCAACAAGCAGCGCAAATGCACCTTGGGGAACACGCCAATCAAGCCCCTCGAGCACCGGTGCCTCGGCCCCGGGATAGGCAAAACTAAGGCCCTGCACCTCAATCGCCGGAATATCCGGGCCGCACGCCGCGCCCGACACCGGGCCCCTATCCAACCGAGCCATCAGCCAAACCTCTTCTCATCAATCGCGTGCGACGCGCAAGGCAGCATCATCCAGGCAGCGTACACGACATAGCCCCGCCACGGCGCCGGCACCGAGAGCTGCGGATAAAACGAATACTGCGTTGTCGCGGTCCATGCCACCGCCACCGCGGCGGCACCAAACACCGCAAGCCCAGCCAGCGCGGCAACGTCGCTGCGCCCCAGTCGATACCGCGCATACGTCGTACGACGCGTCGCGGCACCCCACCCGCGCGAGCGCATCGCGTCCGCGCGCTCCAGCGAATCTTCCATGCCCCAGCCCATCAACACACTCGATGCCCGCAAACGCGAACGCACGGGGTCGGCCGGCGCGCTGCCCGGCACATCAATCGCATCCTGCACCGCCAGCACCGTACGACCGCGGCGCAAAAACTGCGGGATAAGCCTCATGCACATCGAGATCATGAGCGCAATCACCGGCGCGGCATTGCCCAGCAGCGCGAGTACCTTGTCGTATTCGAGCATCGATGCCGCCGCCTCAAACCACAACACGCTCGCCACAAACAGCCCGCCCATGCACAGGCCGTATACCATGCTCTCCAGATACACCGCGCGCATGCCAATACGGAACAGCTCCGTCGAACCCGAGGCGCTAAACAGCGGATTGAGCAGCGCGACGATCAAAATCACCGGCAGCTGCCAGCGGAGCGCGCCCAGCGTGCGGGCAGCCCCACGCGTCGCAAATCCATACGCCAGCCCGCCTGCGAGCGACAGCGCGATCAGTACCGGCTGCATCGAGAACATAGTGAGCCCCAGCGTCAGCACTATATAGAGTGCCGGCACAGCCGGATGCGACATCGAGAATGCCGCGACGGGCCCGCCGCCAAACTCCTCTCGTATGTTATCCACGGGCACCCCCGTTCCCTCGCTCAAACAACAGCTCCGCAGCACCGCCAACGCCGCACGCACGCAGTGCAAACGCCACGCCGGCGGCGCAAGCCTCAACCGCCGCAAACCAATCGTTACGCGCTCGTCATATGCCTGCGGTATCATATTGCGCCGTGTATCGTTTCCAAACACACGTCTCTATAACGTAACAGGAGATCACATGGACGCAACCGCAATTATCCTCGCTGCCGGCGAGGGCACCCGCATGAAGTCGAACCACTGCAAGGTTTCGCACAAGATCCTGGGTAAGCCCATGGTCCAGTGGATCGTCGACGCTACCATCAAGGCCGGCTGCAGCCGCGTCGTGGTCGTCATCGGCAGCCACGCCGACGAGATGCGCGCCCTCATCGACGGCGCCTACGCCAACAGCGCCACCAAGGTCGAGTGCGTCGAGCAGACCGAGCGCCTGGGCACCGGCCACGCCGTAAAGGTCGCGCTCGAGGCCTGCGGCATCACGCAAGGCCCCGTCGTCGTGCTCAACGGCGACCTGCCGCTCATCACCGCCGACACCGTCGCCAAGTTCGCGCAAACCGTCGCCACCGGCGAGCTCGCCTGCACCGTCATGACCATGACCCCGCCCGATCCTTTCGGCTACGGCCGCATCAAGCTGGGCGCCGATGGTCAGATCGAGCGCATCATCGAGCAGAAGGACTGCACGCCCGAGCAGGCCGCCACGCTGCTCGAGTGCAACGCCGGCTGCTACGCATTTGACGGCACGCAGCTCGCCGCCCACATCAACGAGATCGGCAACGACAACGCGCAATCCGAGTACTACCTGCCCGACATGCTCGAGATCCTCAAAGGCCACGGCCAGGCTGTCTCCATCTTCCACTGCGACGACTACCGCGACGGCCTGGGCGTCAACAGCCGCATCCAGCTCGCACAGCTCACCGCCATCGCGCGCGACCGCATCAACGAGCACTGGATGGCCGAGGGCGTTACCTTCATCGACCCCACACAGGCCTGGATCGGCCCCGATGCCGTTATCGGCCGCGATACCGTCGTGTGGCCGCAGACGCACCTGATCGGCCACGTCACCGTGGGCGAGGAGTGCCAGCTCGGTCCCAACAGCCGCCTCACCGACACCACCGTCGGCAGCGGCTGCACCATCGATGAGACCATCGCCATTGAGGCCGTCATCGAGAACGGCGTCGACTGCGGCCCGCGCGCCTACCTGCGCCCGGGCACCCACATGCTCGACGGCTCCAAGGCCGGCACGCACGTGGAGATCAAGAAGTCCACGATCGGCGAGGGTTCCAAGGTGCCCCACCTGTCCTACATCGGCGACACCACCATGGGCTCCGGCGTCAACGTGGGCGCGGGCTCCATCACCTGCAACTACGATGGCGTGCACAAGCACAAGACCGTCATCGGCAAGGACGCCTTCATTGGCTCCGACACCATGATGGTCGCGCCCGCCCAGATCGGCGACGGTGCACTCGTGGCCGCCGGCTCCGTCATCACCGAGCCGGTCCCGGCAGACGCGCTCGGTCTGGGCCGCGCCCGTCAGGTAAATATTGAGGGCTGGGCCGCCGATTACCGCCGCCGCCTGCACGAGGACGACGAGGTATAACGTTTTACCAAGCACAAAAGGAGCTGCTCCATGGGGGCGGCTCCTTTTTCTATCGTGACCTGCGCAACCGGATGAGTGGTCGGTTCGTGTCCGTTGGCGGTAAAGACGTTATCAGGACCCGATAAACCCCGCCGCGCGGTTACAATGCAACAAGGCATCTATATGGCATTCGATGTATAAAGGAGAAGGGTAATGCCGATTAATGATCCCGAGAAGTCGGAGAATATGCGCAAGTCCATCCGCGTGTATTCCGGTTCCTCCAACCGTCCCCTCGCTCAGAAGATTGCTGAGTACCTTGGGGTCGAGCTTTCGGGCCTTACGCTAAAGCAGTTCGCCAATGGTGAGATTTACGCCCGCTACGACGAGACCGTCCGCGGCGCCGACGTCTTCCTGATTCAGTCCGTGGCCGGCGGCAACGTCAACGACATGCTCATGGAGCTGCTCATCGCCACCGACGCTGCCAAGCGCGCATCCGCCCGCTCCATCACCGCCGTTATCACCCACTACGGCTATGCCCGCCAGGACCGCAAGGCCGGCCCGCGCGAGCCCATCACCGCCCGCCTTGTCGCCAACCTACTCGAGCGTGCCGGCGTCAACCGCATCATCACCCTCGACCTGCACCAAGGCCAGATCCAGGGCTTCTTCGATATCCCGGTTAACCACCTGTCCGCACTGCCGCTGTTTGGCCAGTACTACAACGACATGCACTTCGACACCGACAACCTGGTTGTCGTCTCCCCCGACGTGGGTCGCGCCAAGGCCGCCAAGAAGCTGTCCGACATGCTCGGCTGCGACCTGGCCATCGCCCACAAGGGCCGTCCGCGCCACAACGCCGCCGAGGTCATGGGCATCATCGGTGACATCAAGGGCAAGACCTGCATCATCAACGATGACATGATCGACACCGCTGGCACCCTGTGCGCCAACGTCAAGGAGCTCAAGGCTATGGGCGCCGGCGACATCTACGTCTGCGCCACCCACGGCATCTTCTCCGGTCCGGCCATCGAGCGCCTGAACGATGCCCCCATCGTCGAGTGCGTCGTCACCGACGCCATCCCCGTCGAGGTCGGCGGCAAGATCAAGACTATCTCGGTCGCCGAGGAGTTCGCTCAGGCCATCTCCGCCGTTTACCACGAGGAGCCCGTCTCCACGCTCGTCGGCGGCGACTTCGCGCTGTAGTCGCTTGACCCTCGCATCCCACCGGAAGCCCGGTAGGCCTGCGGGGTTATCACGCCGACGTCCTCGCCGCTTCGCGGCTGCGGGATGTCGGCTTAGATAACCCCTCCCGGCCTACCGGGCTTCCTGCTGTCTCGGGGCAGCTGTTTTCTGAAATGACTTTGCCGTGCCCTTTCCTCGCCTTCGGCGGGCGTGGTAGCCTTTGTCGTTGAACGAACTTCTTATGTAACGAAAGGAAGCCTATGGCAGCTGCACAGCCGCTTAAGATTCGCATGGTTGCCGGGCTTGGCAACCCGGGTGAGGAATATGCCGAGACCCGCCACAACGCCGGCTTTAAGGCGATCGATGAGCTGGCCCGTCAGGCCGGTGTCACGTACTGGAAAAACCAGGCCGGCACCGAGGTCGCGCTCATCAACATCAACGATCCCGAGGAAGAGGGCGGTAAGCGCCAGATTGTACTGGTCAAGCCGCAGTCGTACATGAACACCTCGGGCGGGCCCATCTCCAAGCTCTGCCGCGAGTACAAGATCAAGGCCGAGGAGCTGCTCGTGATCCACGACGAGCTCGACATTCCCGCCGGCGACGTACGTGTTAAGGTGGGCGGTGGCCACGCCGGTCACAACGGCCTGCGCTCCATCATCGACAAGATGGGCAGCCGCGACTTTAGCCGTATCCGCACCGGCATCGGCAACCCTCCCGGCAAAATGCCCGTGGCAGACTACGTGCTCAAGCAGCTGCGCGCCCGCGAGGCCGAGGACTTCCAGGACACCTGTGCCCGCGCCGCAGACGCCGCCGGTCTGGCCATCGTCCACGGCGTAATCTACGCCCGCGATCACGTAAACGGCGCCGCTTCCGCCAACGGCAAGCACTAGAACCTACTATTTAGGGACAGGTTTATTTTGGCAGGTTCTATATGCGGAAACACCGCAGCGGCCGCACCGCAATAAACACGCTGCCACCATACATGCATAACGCCCCAAAGGGGGCCGGCCTCGACGAAGCGCGAGTCCGGCCCCCTTTGCCGTTTTGCCTGATAAAACCGACCAAAATAAACCTGTCCCTATTTGGTAGGTCGAAGTGGATAAACCCTTTTCCCAACCGCCGAAGACACACGTAAACAGCATGTCCATGAGGGTATAATTTGCACCGTATGTCTGCACAACGCCTGTGCGCGTACGGTTTTACTCGGGCTACCGTCCATTTCCGTGGAGGCACGGTTCGGCGGCCCTAACAAGAGAGGGGTTCTATGTATAAGATCCTGGAGAAGACGCAGTTCTCGGAGAAGGTGTTCAAGTTCCGCATCGAGGCGCCCGCAATCGCCAAGCATGCGCACGCTGGACAGTTCCTCATGGTTCGCGCCAACGAGACGGGCGAGCGCGTCCCGTTTACCCTGGCCGGCTGGAACGGTGACGAGGGCTGGGTCGAGTTCATCTTCATGGTGATCGGCAAGACCACCGAGATGCTTTCCACCTACGAGGCCGGCGAGTCACTGCGCGACGTCGTGGGCCCGCTGGGCGTTCCCACCGAGATGGCCGAGGGCCCCTGCGCCGTCATTGGCGGCGGCGTCGGCCTGGCAATTGCCTTCCCGGTCGCCAAGCACCTGGTCGAGACCGGTCACGAAGTTCACGCCATCATGGGCGCCCGCACCAAGGACCTCCTGCTCATGGAGGACCAGTTCCGCGAGCTCCTCGACGAGGACCACATCCACATCACCACCGACGACGGCTCCTACGGCGAGCAGGGTGTTGTCACCGCTCCGCTGGAGCGCCTGCTGCAGGACAAGGCCGTGAGCCAGGTCTTCTGCGTCGGCCCCGTTCCGATGATGAAGTTCTCGACCCTCACCGCCCAGAAGTACGACACCCCCATCACCGCGTCGCTCAACCCCATCATGGTTGACGGCACCGGCATGTGCGGCTGCTGCCGCGTCGAGGTGGGCGGCGTGACCAAGTTCGCTTGCGTCGACGGCCCCGACTTCGATGCCACCCTGGTCGACTGGGATGACCTTCGTGCCCGCCAGGCCGCTTACCGTTCCGAAGAGGGCGAGTCCCTCAAGGCCTATGAGGAAAAGAGCTGCGCATGCCACTAGTTAACGGTCGTTTCGTTGCCGATATGAAGTCGCCCCGCACCCCCGATAACGAGGAGCCGGCTGCCGAGCGCGCCTGCGACTTCCGCCCCGTCGACAAGGGCTTCACCGAGGAGATGGCGCTGGCCGAGGCCGAGCGCTGCCTCAACTGCAAGAAGCCGTTCTGTGTTGAGGGCTGCCCCGTCAACATCAACATCCCCCGCTTTATCGAGCAGATCCGCGAGAAGGACTTCGGCGGCGCTCTCGATACCATCCGCGAGGACTCCATGCTTCCCGCCATCTGCGGTCGCGTCTGCCCGCAGGAGAACCAGTGCGAGGGCAAGTGCATCCGTGGTAAGAAGTCCGAGCCCGTGGCCATCGGCCAGCTCGAGCGCTTCCTGGGTGATCGCCCCGAGCTCGCCTCCACGCCCAAGATGGCCCCCAAGAACGGCAAGAAGGTCGCCGTCGTCGGCTCCGGCCCGTCCGGCATCACCTGCGCCGGCGAGCTCGCCCGCA
The DNA here is from genome assembly GCF_028206795.1 of Collinsella aerofaciens. Classification (GTDB taxonomy): domain Bacteria; phylum Actinomycetota; class Coriobacteriia; order Coriobacteriales; family Coriobacteriaceae; genus Collinsella; species Collinsella aerofaciens_AX. Next base: position 216,267 of record NZ_JAQLFJ010000003.1, read on the forward strand.
ACGGCTTTGACGTTACCGTCTTCGAGGCATTCTTCACCGGCGGCGGCGTGCTGGTCTACGGCATCCCCGAGTTCCGTCTGCCCAAGGCAGTCGTCAAGCGCGAGATTGACGGCATGGAGGACATGGGCGTCAAGTTTGAGTACAACTCCGTCGTGGGCAATATGGCCACGGCCGAGGAGCTGTTCGAGCAGGGCTTCGACGCCATCTACGTGGCGACCGGCGCAGGCCTGCCCAAGTTCCTCAACGTCCCCGGCGAGAACCTGCCCAACGTCTTCTTCGCTAACGAGTACCTCACCCGCGTGAACCTGATGAAGGCCAACAAGTTCCCCGAGTACGACACCCCCACCAAGCACGGCAAGAACGTCGTCGTCTTTGGCGGCGGCAACGTGGCTATGGACGCTGTCCGTACCGCCAAGCGTCTGGGCGCCGAGCACGCCATCATCGCCTACCGTCGTACCGAGGACGAGATGCCCTGCCGTCGCGCCGAGCTGCACCATGCTAAGGCCGAGGGCGTCGAGGTTCTGCCGCTCGTCTCCCCGCTCGAGTTTGTCGCTGGCGAAGACGGCTCCGTGTGCGCCGTCAAGGTCCAGAAGATGGAGCTCGGCGAGCCTGACGAGTCCGGCCGTCGCCGCCCGGTGCCCATCGAGGGCGCCATCGAGGAGATCCCCTGCGACGTCGCGATCTCGGCTATCGGCACCAACGCCAACCCCTTCGCAAAGAAGATCGGCGGCAAGATGGAGCTCAACAAGTGGGGCTACATCGTCGCCGACGAGGAGACCGGCCAGACCACCGATCCCCGCATCTGGGCCGGCGGCGACATCGTCACCGGTGCCGCTACGGTCATTCTGGCGATGGGCGCCGGCAAGAAGGCCGCTGCCTCCATCACCAAGAGCCTGCTGGGCGAGTAATCACCCTCAGCGCTAGCCATTAAACGGCAAAGTCCCCGTCGAGCACACGCCCGGCGGGGACTTTTTCTATGTCAGCCAACCGACCGCCACAAAGGGGACATGCACCTTTGTGGCGGTCGGGGACTTGGCCGGTCGTTTTGTCTCAATCTGTAACACCTGGAGCCCGTTGAGCCTTGTAGTTGTTACAGATCGAGATATTGCTCCAACCGCCTCCGCTTTGTCTCAATCTGTAACAGTTAGAGATCAAATACCTCGCTACGTGTTACAGATCGAGACATTAGGTTGGCGAACATCTGCCTGTTCATCTCAATCTGTAACACCTGGAGCCGTTTTGGGCAGCTTGGTGTTACAGATCGAGATTTTGCATAAGCCGAGGATAGGCACCGTCACCAAAACCTAGCGCTTGCGACGCTTGGTCGCGGCGGTGCCGGCGGCGGCTACGGTTGCGCCGGCGATGCCCAGGGCGGCGACCGCCATCGCGGCGGAGTCACCCGTGCTGGCGAGCTCCGTGCCGCTGGACTTCTTGCCGTTCTTGCCCTTACCCTTGGACTTGTTCGTCGTCACCGTGGTCGTCGTCGAAGTCAAACTGCCCGCAGGGACCCCGGCGCCACCAGAGCCATCCGCACCGCCACCCTGCTCGCCGCCGCCAGGCGTCGGCTTGGGCTCGGGCTCCGGCTTGGGCTCGGGTGTCGCCTCATCGGTCACCGTAATCGTAATGTTCAGACGCTCGGAATACTCACTGTACGACATGCCAGGGCGCTGTGCCGCAATGCGCACATACATGTTGCTATCGAGCGCAATAGGCTCGGTGTACTTTACGCGGCCTTCGTCACGGCAGGGGCAGGTGTCGTTAGTCGTGTACCAAATCGTCGTGCCATCCTCGGCCGAAAGCTCCAGCTTCGTGCCCTTGGGCACCGTAATGTAGTTCTCCTTGGGCGACCATGCACCAAACGTCGTCGCACCAAACGTCGCCACCGGTCGCGCCGGTCGCACTGCCTCGGCAGACACGCGAACGTCGACTTGCTTGGATAGCGCCGCGCCGTCCACCGCCGCCGTCAACGTCGTCAAACCGGGCAGAGCACCATGCAGCACAAACGTCGCCGCGCCGTCCTCGCCCGTCACGGCCTGGGTGGCATCGACAGAGCAGATAGCCGAGGACTCCAGCCCAACACTAACCTTGGCGCCCGCAAACGGCTTGCCCGCCTTATCGGTCACATGCGCCACCAGCTCAAAATCACTGCCCTCAAGCATGGTCACAGCCTGCTCCACGTTGAGCTTGAGCTTGTCGGCACGAACGCCCACGACAAGCTCGCCACTTGCCCAGCGCGCCATGGCCGTGCCGGCGTAGTTGCGAGCACCGTCGAGCTCAAACGCCACCGTCGAGCCTGCCTCACACGCATCGGCATAGCGAATACGCAGCACGCGCGACAGCGGCTTGCCATTGGGATCGCCCTGCTTGTCGAGCCACGTATACGTCACGTCGCCCAAGCCCTGCGCGCACAATGCGGCCAGGGCATCGTCGCTCGCATCCATATACTGCGTAAACTCAACCTCGACGCAATCGGTATAGGCATGGGCCGAAGCCACCTCGGGCGCCGCCGTCGACACCAAGCCAATGTTCACCTCAGTCTGAATCGGCGGCACGCGCAGCCAAGCCGAACGCGCCTCCTCATACCCGTCCTTGGTCACGCGCACCTGATACCAGCCGGTCGGCGTATTCCAGTTGTACGCACCGTCCGCACCCGTTGCAAGTGGGTTGTCCTGCTCATACTCCTCGGCATCCCAAAGCGCTGCATTGGTACCGGCCGCATCGTCGGCGCTCCACAGCTCAACCGTTGCGCCCTCGACCGTATTGGACAGCAGGCCCTCGTACACCACGCCCGCAGGGTCGGGTGCAGCCTTGGCAGCCACATTGCGATAACGCGCCTCAAAGATCGACTGCATCTTCTCGTCCGAGATCAAGCCGTCCTTGTTGGCGTTATAGACCTCGGCGTCGGTCAGCTCGCCCCAGTTGACCGTAATACGATTCTGGCATGCGCGCTCCACCTGCTCGCAGGCAACATCGTAGGCGCATTCGGCATTGGTCAGCTTAATCGCGCGCTCCGAACCTACGCTGGTCGAAGCCGCGTCATAGGCAGCGCCCACCACAGTACCCGCCGAACCGGCCGTCAGCACGCCGGCGATTGTCATAATGGAGCCCACCGCCACATCGGTGCTGTCGTGGCAGAGCTGGCGATACAGCAGATCCTCAAACGCACGCGCCTTCTCCATGGCGTCGCGCAGCGCGTAAATGCACTTCCAGTCGTCCTCGGTCTTCTCGGGCTTGGCAAGCAAGCGCGTATGCTGAAGCTCATAGCCCTCGCGCTCGCCCTTCACCTTCTGCATACGAACGTTCACGTTCTCCCAGTTCTTGCTGGCATCGTTCACGCCGTAAATGCCGGTAAAGATGCCGATGCCCTGGGTCGCCGCGGGAAACGCCTGGCCGGCCGCCTTCCACGCATCGGTCTTAAAGACCTGTCCGAACATCTCGCACTCAATCTTATAGCTCTTGAGTGAGCGAATCGTGCGGATGAGCTTCATATGGGCGCTCACGTCGCCGTTGCGCTTCCAAGCCATAAGCCAGCCGCGAATCGTAGAGTTATTGAGGCTATGGACCACATTCCAGTTGTCGTACAGGTTGTCCAGGATGTCGCACTGCATGGCGATCGAGTTAAACAGAAGCGCCTGGTTCTTGTTGTTATTGGAGTTCTCGATAAACTCCGACTCGATATAGGCCGTCTGCTCGCCATCGGGCGCGGCGACCTTAAAGCCCTTGACGGTATCGTCGTCAGCCGCCTTGTAGCTCAGCGAGCTGCCGAGCGCCTGGCCCAAATCGTTAAACCCGCTCGTCGACTGGCCGTTGTACTCGCTGGCCTTAATGCCCGCACACTTGTTGAGCGCCGCAGCGGTTGCGTCATTCCAGCTTCCGTATTGGTTGAGCTGGCCGATACCCATCGACTGACCCACCAGATCCTCGGCCTGCTGGGCAATAAACTCCGCTCGCGACGCATGGTCGACAAGTTCCTTGATGGCCGCCGCGTCCGCCGCATTTGCACCCTGAGCCGACGCGAGCTCCTGGTACCAATCCTCGCCGGTGCCATACGTGTCCTCAAAGATCATCTTGTCCACATTGACGCCGTAGCTGTCGCCCTGCTGGGTTAGCAGCGCCGACGACCCGCCGACCGCGGCCTTGAGCTCGGCGGCAAACTGCGCGGCCTCGTCGTTGCCAGCATCATCACCCTCGCCGTCGCTGGCGGCGGGGGCGCGACGAGCCTTGCGGGCAGCTCCACCTTGGGCTTCGCCCTCTTTACCGCCCTTCTCTTCCTCGGCAAACGCATCGGCGACCATCTGGTCAATCGCGTCGTTAAAGGCCTCGTCGACATCATTAAACGAGTTATCCATCATATACTCGTGCCACTGCTGCACGGCATTCGAGAACTCCTGCTGGCGCTCCTCGGCCGCGGCGGAATGCTTTTTGGCCGAAGCGTTGGCATCAAAACTCAGCATGGTCATAAGCTGGGCATTGGAGATGCGGTAGGTCTGCGGCATAAAGATCTGCTCAAAGTTTCCGCAGTTCACATAGGTCGAGTCATTCGCCTTGTTAAACTCGTCGAGCAGCTTAAGGTAACCCTCGTCCACATACTCCGCTACATAGCGCACACGGGTGCCCTCGCGCGACTTTTGAGTCAGAGGAATCGTCACCGTCTTGCCATCCGCGCAGTCCACGTACAGGTCGAGCGTGTCGGCGGCCTCTTCGTTTCCCACCTCGAGCGTGATGTCAAAGGTCCAGTAGGCGTTCTTCTTTTGCGGCAGATGATGGAAGGTCCACAGGCTCTTGCCGGTGTCCTTGCCGTCCTTGACCAGGTTTTGCGTACCGCCACGATACGTCACATCAAAGTTCCAGACCGAAGCGCCCGGAACATAGCGCACATAGTTGCGAGCCGTCACCTCTGCGGCAGCAGCGGCGACGTCGGTCGAGCCCACGCGCGCCTCGAGCGTCACGCGCTCGGCGGCAAGCGTATCCTGCGGCAGGTCGTATTCAATCTTGGCACGGCCGAGTTTATTGGTCTTGCCAGTGTACTTTGCGGCCGAGGCGCCCGCGCCCACGGTAAGCTGCACGCTTTTGCCGGGCGCCGCATAAACGTAGGCCACATTGCCCAGCAGGCTGTGGACGTCGGTGCTGTCGACCTCGATGCGCGATCCGCTAACCTCGAGCGTGGTGCTTCCCAGCGGCAATGTCACCTCGCCCAGCGTAATAAGCGGCGAGATAGCAAAGATGCCCGCGGCCTTAGGCTTAAAGCGCACAAACACATCGGCGCCCATGCCCTTCTTCATATCGAGAACGAGGTTGTCGCCCTCCCACGTCGCGTCAGTCCACCATGTACGGGAGCTATCACCGGGATCGCGAGAGCCTGCGGACACATCCTCGACGGCATCCTTGGCCAGCGGAATCTCAATCTTGGCAGCCTGGCTGTCCTTGAGCTCGTAATGAATGCGCAGCTCGGTCTCCACGCCAACGACCGCGGACGAATCAGCAATAACCGAGCCCGCCGTCAGCCCGCGCTCGGCACGATAGGCCTCCACGTCAAACGTCGGCACGTCGAGCGTCACGTCGAGCTGTTTGCCGTCCTCAATCTTCACCTGCTTTTGCGCGATATGCTTACCCACGGTCAGCCCTAGCCGGCTAAACGTGGAATAGCTCGTCGCTTGAATGTCGTAGCTCGTCTTGTTAAAGGCGACGATGGTGTACGAACCGGCCTTAAGGCGCGGCGTCTCGGCCTTCATGATAGGCGTGGTGCCATCGTCTTCGTAACCCATCAGATAGGTGACGCCGTCGGCGACTAGCTTGCCGTCGGATGTACGGAACACCAGCACGCGGTTGGCTCCCTGGTAGTCGCCCTTGGTCGTGACCGTCGCCGTACCCCAAGGCTTCAAGTCGATATCGACCTTACCGGCCGAGGGCTTCACCGTCGCCGTCGCCCCACCCAGCTTGAGGCTGTCTTTGGGCTCGAGCGTTATCTCCAGATCCTGGTCCGCGTCGGCAATGGCCTGCGACACCACGAGTGCCGTGCCCTGGATACGGAAGTCGTTTTCCTTGTCACCCTTGGCAGGCTTAAGCGTCTTGCCGCCGCTCTTCACCGTCAGATCGATGTTATCGAGACTATCGAGCTCAATGCGCTCGGTCTTATCCTGGCCCACAATCGGTTCAAGATAGCCCACGTTGAGCTCAATCGCACGCGAGGACGGAATCTTGGTAAAGTCCTCCGCCTTAATCTCTCCGATATTCCATGTGCCCGTCATCTGGTCGCCCGGGCGCGCCAGCACCATGTCATAGTAACCGCTGAGCGAAATGCGCAGGGTGGCTGCTGTCTTGGAGAGAGCGTCCGCTGTAAAGCTGCCGTCATCGCCAACCGCCAGCGGCGTGGACTGCCCCGCCTGCACGAGTGTAGCCGTCGCGTTCTGGGGAAGTTTGCCCGTCACCTGGGCCGCCTCGCCCATCCACTCAAACGTGTAGGCAGGCTTCGAGGAATCGACGGAGTCCTTGCGATCGGCCACGGCATCGGCAAGCTTTTTGACCATCGAGGGGTTGCCAGCCGAATCGGTCGCATAGGCATAGATGGTCTGGCCTTCACTAAAGGGAATCGCATACGTTACGCCATCGATTGTCACGCGCTCATTATAGTCGCCCGGATAGCCCGCCTCACCAAACTGAAGATCGGGGTTCATCACGCGCAGGGCAACGGCATTATGGTTCGTCTCGTTTCCGTATCTCGTGTTCTCAAAAGCTCCCCACTCTATCATTTCCACGCTTTTGGGTAGCACAATCTCTTTGCCGACAATCGCAGGATCAAGAGAGGCGAACGCGAGCGCCCCGATAGATTTGACACCATCGCCAATCGTCACCGACGACACAAAGGAGCACCCACAAAATGCATAGTGCCCGATCCGCTCCACCGTGCCCGGCACATTGATCTGCGTAAAGGTGAGTACCGTTGTATCCGAGACATAGAACTGTGGCACGCCACAATAGGCGAATGCAAGATAGTCGATAGTTTTGACCGAAGGCGGCAGCGTTGCCACCACATTGTCGTCAAGTTGTTCACATTCCTTAAAGGCCTGCTCGGGAATCGTGGTAAAGGCCGCGTTGTTGGGCCAGGTTACCGTTTGGAGCGTCTTGCTTTTGTAGAATGCATAGCTCTTGAGCTCCTCGACCGAATCGGGCAGTGCGATCTCTTTGATGCTGCTGCCGCCCAAGCCGCCAACCGAGCGGACATGCGAATTAGGGGCGAAGGTGATCGATGTGAGCGCAGCGTTTCCCATACCCGTAAGGCTCACGACATTTTTGTCGTCGATGGTCGAGGGCACCTCCAACGTGGTAATGCCCGCGTCGCCATACTCGATAGAAATTTCGTTGGTGAGGCTATCAATCGAGAAGTAGTACTGCGCGGGGGTCTGCTCGCCGGCCACGTAGCCATCGTCGTATTCGTCCTTTACGCCCGTGGCGCCCTTCGAGGTTGCCCAGAGTTCAAGTTCCTCGTTCCAGGTCGCCTCGGTGCCGGAAGCCTCCTCTTGCTTTTGCTGCTCGGCGAGCTCCTTGCCCTCGACAAGATCGGTGGCAAGCGTACCCGCAGGTGTGCTCTCGGTCTGTCCGGCGCCCGTCAGGCCCGCCGCCGATGCAATCTCGGAGGCCGGGGGCGTAGGGGTGTCACCGGCCTCGAGCGCTGTGGGGTCGGCAGCGCCGGCATCGGGCGCGGGGTCGGCGGCGTTGGCGGCATCGGCATCGGGCGCGGCGTCGGCGGGGTCGGCGGCGTCTACTTGGTCGACATCCGTCTGCACAAAGGTGCTATCGGTGGTGAGTGCCTCAGCAAACGCGCCCACAGGCAACGAGCCCGTCACCATAGTGAGGGTCACCGCGGCAATGGTCAGGCGGCGGCAAAGCGCTCGAACAGTAGTCCACCTCATGGTCGTTCCTTTCCTGCAAACCAAAAGTCATCCAGCGTAATCGTTGTCTAAAAACAAAGCGAACGGTAGGTTCATATATACGAACCTACCGTTCTACCTGCGCAAACCACCACAAAGGGGACAGGCACCTTTGTGACGGTTCTGGACTTGGCCGGCCAGTTTGTCTCAATCTGTAACAGTTAGAGGTCAAATTCCCCGCTTGGTGTTACGGATCGAGACATTAGATTGGCGACCATTCGGTTCATCTCAATCTGTAACATCTGGAGCCGTTTTGGGCAGTTTGGTGTTACAGATTGAGATTTTACTGAAGCCGAGAACGAGAGCCGTCACCCAGCCCTAATGCTTGCGGCGCTTGGTCGCGGCGATGCCGGCGGCGGCTACGGTTGCACCGGCGATGCCCAGGGCGGTGACCGTCATCGCGGTGGTATCCCCCGTGGTAGCCAGGACAGCATCGCCCTTCTTGGCCTGCGTGGTTTTCTCAACCGTCTTGATCGTGGCGGTTGTCGTGGCCGGCTTGGCCGCGGGCTTGGTCTCGGGCTTCACCTCGGGCTTGGTCTCAGGCTTGACTTCAGGCTGCGGTGCGGGCTTTTCGGGGTCGACCGGAGCCGGCGTAGCTTCGGGCGTAAAGGTCAGATCGGTGTTGAGCCACAGGGTGTAGATCCAGCCGCTGTCCTCATCGGATACGCTATCCGCGACCTGGTAGCCGCACTCCTGGCCGTTGATCACCAGCTTGGTGTCGGGCGTAAAGTAGAAGCCGCGCGCGGACTTGAGGTAGATACCGTAGCGATAGGTCACGCCGGGCTTAAAGACGTCGATGTGATTCGTGATGTTCTGATCCCAGAACTTCTGAGAGTTCACTTCGCTGCCATCGCTGCCCGTCCAGAACTCACACTGAGGAAGGGAGCTGGAACCCGTCGGAACATTCGCCGTAAAGACCGGCTTATCGCCCGCCTTAAAGGTGGTCGTGGCGCCGTTGATCTCGATAACGTCGATGGCCCGCCATTCGTCGATCGGCTGCTCGCACAGCATATTGTCAGCGTTTGGCGCGAAGACGCCGTTGGCGGTCTTTGTGTGGTGCACCCAATGACCGTTGACGTTCATTTCGCAGCCATCAGACACGGTATTGTCGCCCTTGAGCCTCAGCTCAACGGAGTACATGTAGAACTTGCCCTCTTCGAAGTGGTCAATCTTCTTCATGCCCGGCGTGTACTTTGCGGGATCGGAATACCAGAAGGCAACTGGCTTGAGCTTCGCAGGGTCGCTGTCATCCATCTCTTCCCAGCACTCATAGGCGATCTCATACTTATCGGCATCGGCGGCAGGAATCGTCGCGGTCGCACGCGGCGCCTCGCCGGGCGCGTAGTCGGTTTTCACATCGTTGACGTTTAGGTTCTCAAGAGCTTCGTTTTCCGACGAAGCAGGCATCGTAATTGTTTTAATAGCAGGGACATACAGGAATTCTCCGCTTAGACTCGACTTTACGGTTTCCCCGTTTACGGTAGCAACGGTTTCATCGCTGAAGGAATATCCGTCTTTTGGCTTCAGCATAAGAGAATACACGTACTCTTTCCCGCTTTTAAACTTTGTAATAGTCGGCAGGGAACCATGTGAGCCGTTATCGGAATACCAGGCAGCAACGGGTTCGTTGTTTTCAAATTCCTGCCAGCATTCATAAGCGATTTCATATTTATCTGCATCGTAGTTAGGGACACCTGCCGTCGCCTGCGGACCAGTATCCAGCTGCCAATTGAAGTTCGTATTCTGAACATTGGCAAAGGAGATGGATTCCGATTCTGATTCCGCTGCCGGGATAACAAGGCACGCCCTCTCGTAGACATGGGTGCGGGTGTAGTAGTCATCCCGGATCTCGTTAATAGTGGGTTTCCCGGTCGCCTCGGTGTCTCCTTTAAAGGCGTCGTCCGGATCACCGATGATGATATTCCCGGGCTCTGTACCCGTATACGTAAGCTTGGATCCATCATAGGTGGTCGTCATCTTGGACTTATTCTCCTTGTACTCCGTAAAGTACTTCTGCTCCTCCTTCTGTCTCTGAATCTTGCTGATATCCAGGGTAAGCGTTGTTTTATTGCTCGCACTGTCATACGCCGCATGGACGATCAAGTCCCCCAGGCCGATAAAAGTCAAAGCGCTACCATCGAGAGCAGACTGGTCTCCATCTACAAGGGCAATCCCCTCCACATACTCAATCGTTTCTTCTTTCTTGATGTCGGTGTAATTGTTCCGCACCGTAATATTGACCCTAACGCCGCTGCCGCCAACAACATCGGTCACACCGCAGGGCATGATGGCGTCATTCGCCGGCGTGGCGGCGTTGTCGCTGGGAGTATTTTGTTCAGCGGGTGCCGCATCGTTGGATTCATCGGTGGCGCCAGTCGGGGCCGTCTGCTGAGGCTCAACGGTGGCTTGCGCCGCCGGAGCAGCATCGGTTGCAGGCGCGGTCGAAGCAGCCGGTGCGGTCGTTGCAGCCGTATCCCCCGCAACCGTCGGCGTCACCGGAGCCGCGGCAACCTCATCCGTCCCAGCGGCGGGATCGGCGCATTCCGTCGCCAGCGCCACGCTCGGCAGCAGCAACTGACCGACCATAAGCGCACACGCGCCGGCGCAAGCTATTTTGGCACCCACACAACGCCAGGTACCATGAACCAGCGAGCAGGTACGCTCACGCTGAGCTTGCTTGTCAAAGTGGCTTACGTTCATAACGGCCTCCTTGGTCGATGGGCCATACCACCACAAAGGTGCCTGTCCCCTTTGTGGTGGTCCTGTACCACCAAGATGTGCCAAATGACTCCGCACGCCTAGGTTCGTAGATGCGAACCTAGGCCTCTAACTGCGGAAATACAAAGAGCCGCCGCGAGGGCATTTGTGCTCGCGCGGCGGCTGAAAATGGCTATGAAAGCTTGCACTAGCGGTTGCGGCGCTTGGATGCGACGAAGCCGGCGCCGATGACGGACGCACCGGCAATGCCGAGGGCTGCCGCCGTCGTCGCGGCGCTATCGCCCGTGGCGGCCAGGGCGCCGGAAGCGTTTTTGGCCCCAGCTGCAGTCTTGGTCGTAACGGTCTTGGTGGTCTTTGCGTCCTTGTCTACGGGCTTGAGGTCAGGCTTCTGCTCGGGATTGGGCATGGGATCGGGCTCCGGAGCCGGCTCGGGGTCCGGCGTTGGGTCCGGCTCCTGCCCGTCTCCAAAATCAATCGCCACATCATGGGCGACCTCGACAGAACCGACGATATCCGAAATCGCAGACGAACCGGCAACACCGATGACCTGCCCGCTCTGGGAACTAGGCCATTGCCCCGTATCGACAACCTTCTTCACATCGCGCACGGCACCGTCCGTCGGAGTCGTAATCATCGCGTTCCCTCGTAAATCGATCATCGCGGCATGGTACAGGGTCGCATTCGCGCCGTTGCGGTTGATCGCATAGATTCCCGCAGTCGCGCCCGAAGCCTCAATCTTCGATTTGAAAATCTGGATACGAGGCGTTTCAAACCTGGTATTTGCCTCTGCCATGATTCCAAAACTTTGATTGCGATCGGCGTCGATGCCGCTTGCGGCAGACAGGCTTCGAGACGTGAGGTTCGACTTCTCGACAAGCATCCACACCGCACCGGCTTGCGAGCGTGCGCTGATACCCGCCGAGAGCGAAGCCGCACTACCAGCCGAAAGCGTGACATCGGCTCCGTTGACGATTTTCATGAGGGTATTCTTCTTGATACCAAACGTATTGATGCACATGGAAGCCCACGAGGCATCGCCAGTCTTAATCGACAGACTGGCGCCATCGACGGTGACATCGCCGCCGTGCTCATAAGCGGAATCCGGCTCTTCCTGCTCGCCTTCCTGGGCAGCGTGTCTGTTTGGAATGTTATCAGCATGGATACCGCAGATGATCTCCAGTGGACGCCAAGATCCTTCAGCCGATTTCGCCTCGATTTTGACATCAGCGCCCTTATCGATTGTCACGCCGCCGGCCGTCGCGCGAATGCCCGCCACGTTTTCCGCTGCACCCGAAGCCGTCGCGTTGACGCTGACGCCGCTGATGGTCACATCGCCGCCGGTCCTGCCGTCTCCCGACGCTGTAATTACATCGTTCTGGGCCGTCGCATTCAGGGTGCCGTCGCCGGTAATGGCAAGGTTGCCGTTCTTGACAGCAACGGCGCTCTGCCCGGCGTCGGCCGTGACGGTGTTGGTGCCCGTCACGCCCATGGTGAGGTTGCCCTTGGCGCCGATGGAGCCGCCGTCGTAGCCGTTGAGCTTCATGTCGTCGGCACCGTTCCAGGACCAGGTTCCCGCCTCGTCGCCGGCAGCGGTGCCCGCGTCGTACTGCGTGCCGCCCACGTTGACCCAGTCGGCGGCGAGCGCCACGCTCGGCAGCAGCTGGCCGGCCATGAGCGCGCAGGCCCCCGCGCAGGCGAGTTTTGCGCCCACGCGGCGCCATGTTCCGTGGGAGAGCGAGCACGCGCGGCCGTGGTCGATTGGGTTGTCATGGATTTGCTTTCGCATGTGAGCCTCCTTGTCGTAAGGGGTGCCTCTGTAACACCATGTTACGGGAAGATATCCGGATCCCGGGGCACAAATTCTCATGTGGCGCACCTGCCAGCGCAAAAGGCAACGAGCATGCGATTGCCAAGCGCACCCCGCCCCCCGAAAGGCCCGCCCCCTACCGCCATGGTCTACAATCGAGGGCACAATCATTCGTCCATCCAAAGGACCGTCCTTGAACCTAAGCAAGCCTAAAATCAACGCGCTTCTGGCACTCGCTCTTTTTACCTTCGCCTTTCTTTCCGCCGAGTTTCGCTTCGATATCAATGTCGGGCTGCTCTCCGGTGCCGAACGCGTTGTAATCGCACAGGGCTTTATTCTGGGTGCGAGCGTGCTCGGCTTTATCGGGTACGCGCCGCTGTTCGGGCTCGCACAGCGCAAAGGCCACTCACTAGCAGCCGTCAACGCCGCCGCCGTCCCTATCGTCATCATGGGCCTGACGCAAATTCAGTTCCCTACGGCCCCGCTTGTGCTCGAGATTCTGGGCTGCGTGGCATTCTTTGGGCTCGGTCTGCTGGGTGCCGCTGCTCACCACGCCTTTTCGTTGGCATTCCAGGATGACCCCAAACTCGCCACCGGCGCGGGAGCGGCCTATGCCGCGGGCATCCTGATGCAGTTCGCCGTCAACCTGCTCAATTGCGGCGGTATCGCAGAGCTTATCGTTCTCGGCACAGCGACGATCGCCATCTCTGCCCTCAGCGCTGTTCCTCAAAACACAGACACAGCCGCGAACCCCGCCATCAATCCCTTTGTTGAGCCCTCTCACGCCCTCGCCAAGCAGGCGTGTTGGAGCATCGCGCTGGTCATGATTCTTGCCTGCTTGTTCTCGACCCTCGACAACGTGGTCACACTCTCCAACGCCCACGGCACCATTGCCGTGCAGACCTGGCCGCGCCTCTTTTTGGCAGCAAGCGGCCTTGCCGCCGGTCTTATCTTTGATCTTGCCGAGCGCCGCTACATGGGACTTGTCATGCTCGGCATCGCCGTGCTCTCGACCATTTCCATCCTGGCCGTGGAGGCCGGCGCCGATCCCAACCTGGGCCTTGTCGTCTTTTACCTGAGCTCGGGCTTTTTCGTCACGTTCTTCACTGCCACCTTTACACAGCTGGCACCGCGCATGCATGCGCCCGCTCTTTGGGCTGGCATGGGCCGCGCCGCCAACAATGTATGCGCTTTCACCACATCAGGCATCTCGCTTGCTCTCGTGACCTCGGATAACGTTGCCCTCATTATGATCGGCGCGCTCATTTTGCTCGTCGCCGCCTGTGCGGCATTCGTGGCAGCCGGCCTGTTCCGCCTGCCCCAAACCGAGCAGGAGCGTGAACATCAACAGCTTGCCGAGGAAGCGCTGGCAGCACCGAGTATCGAGGAGCAACGCCAGGCCTTCATCGCCAACCACGCTCTCACCCCGCGCGAAGTCGACGTGCTGGTAGCCGTTACCCAGGACGAGCGCCCGCTCAAGCAGATCGCCGAGGAGCTCGGCATCTCGATGCGTATGGTGCAGCGGCACCTGAGCTCCATCTACCAAAAGACCGACACGCAAACGCGCGCTGGTCTCACCAAGGCCTTCCCCTCGGCCTAAAACAAAAACCACCACAAAGGTGCTGTGAACTGCGCCCCGAAACTTGGACTGAATAAATAGCGACTACGCCGCAAGGGCCCGGTTCCGGAACTCCTCCGG
>NZ_JAQLFJ010000004.1:0-68570 GCF_028206795.1 Collinsella aerofaciens
GGAGCTAGTTCCGCGTTGCGCTAGCTGCGGAAACGCGGGGTCCGTTCAAGCTGTTGCGTTGAGATTGAAAATCAACCTGTTTCAAATGGGGTGGTTTTGCAACCGTCACGCGCCACGCTATGCGAACGTGCCCCGGCTCGGATAAGATGGTGCGATCGAGTTCTACCGCGCTCACCGCAAGTAGTCTTTGTTGCTGAGATAGGTCATGGCCGAAAGGGGCCCGTATCCGTTGGGATACGGGCCCCTTTGCTATTTGAATGGGCATGAGGGTGTATTGAGGGGGGGTGCCTGGCCGTCGGCATCCGCATGCGGCGCCATTCGCTTTCCGTAAATATACTTCTACGGCTAATTTCATACCACTTGCCGAAATACGGACGCTGTCCTTGCGTATCGGGCGTACATTGAACATGGTTTTTCGCGTGAAACCACAAATCGGTTGTCGGTCCTGAACAAGGAGGCCCAACATGACGCTTGCCAAACCCATCAATAAATACATCGACTATATCGACGCTCCCGAGGACACATTTGAGCAGTATGTCGAGAAGGCGCTAAAGTACAACTTCCGTTGTGTATTTGCGAACCTGCAGGAGTACGAGACGGGTCGCGCAATGCTCGAGGGCTCTGACATCATCCTTGCCGGCGCTATCGACTTTCCCCAGGGCACTATGACGCTTGAGGAGAAGCTTGCGAGGTTTGAGGAATACGCTGCGTGCGGCTTTACCGAGATTGACTACGTTTTGAATCAGGAGTCGGTCGAGAACCGCGATTTTGATGCCATCGAGCGCGAGATGACTGCCATTGCTGATTTTTGTCGCGCGCATGGCATCACTGACAAGGTGATCGTCGAGATGTGCAAGCTGGACGGCGACGATGCCGCCAAGCGTCGCGTCTGTGAGATTGCGTTGGAGGCTAAGCCGGGATTCCTTAAGACATCGACCGGCAGAAGCTTTGGCGGTGCTAAGCTCGAGGACGTGCGGCTGATGCACGAAGTGCTCGGCGATGCCGTGGCAATCAAGGCTGCGGGCGGTATCCATAATTACGAAGAGGCTTGCGCATTCATCGAGGCCGGCGCCAGCGCGTTGGGTGCATCGGCGGGCATCGCGATCGTCGAGGGAGCACCGACGGATGAGCGTCGCTAGCAGACGTATTTGACCTGAGCGATAAAGCTTCACGACCACGCGCCGTTCATGTTCGGGACAATATGACTTTTTATCCGTTGCAGACAGAGCCGCAGTAGGTGTTCTGTATGATGGCTCAGACAAGATTGTTCAATGACAGGGAGGCATATATGGCAATCAAAGCCATTGCAATGGATATCGACGGTACGCTCACCAACGACCAAAAGGTCATCAGCCCGCGTACGCGCGAGAAGCTGCTCGCGGCGCAGGAGTCGGGCATTAAGCTCATCTTGGCTTCGGGCCGTCCCGCATGGGGGCTGCACGCCTTGGCGCAGGAGCTCGACCTTCAAAACCATGACGGTCTGCTAGTCGCTTTCAATGGCGCGTATGTGGTCGACGCTCAGACCGATGAGGTCCTTTTTGACCAGGCCATGCCGGCTGACGAGCTGCACCGTCTGATTGATCATCTGCGCAATTTCGACGTGATCCCTATGATTTCGCTCGGTCGCGATTTGCGCGTCGAGGACTCGTACCATTGCATGATCACGCTGCCTGACGGCTCGCAGAAGAATATCGTCAAGTATGAGCGCGATGCCTGCGATCTTAAGATTCGCGAGGTCGAGAGCTTGCATGAGGTCGTGGACGCTTATCCCGTGGACAAGCTGCTGACGGCGGGCGATCCGGCCTACCTGCAGGCGCATTACGAGGAGATGTATGCGCCCTTTACCCAGACGCTTTCGGGCATGTTTACGGCCGACTGGTACTTTGAGTACACGGCGCCCGGTATCGACAAGGCCCGCGCGCTCGAGGGTGCCCTGCCCAAGCTCGGTATCGATGCCAGCGAGGTCGTCTCGTTTGGCGACGGCCAGAACGACAAGTCCATGATTGAGTGGGCCGGCACCGGTGTTGCCATGGGCAACGCCGTCGATGAGGTTAAGGCGGTAGCCCAGATGGTGACCGCCAATAACAACGAAGACGGTATTGCGGTGGCGCTGGATAAACTGCTGGGTTAGAATCGCCGATAATGCATGGTTCGGGCGCCTGCTTACAGGCGCCCTTTTGTTAGGGAGGGTGCCGTGTCCGCATTTCCGTTCGACGCCGTTATCTTTGACATGGATGGCGTCATTGTCGATACCGAGTATTACTACCTGGGCGAGACTGCCGCGTTTGCCAAGGAGCTTGGGCTTAACCTGACTCAAGAGGAGTTGAATGGGCAGATCGGTACCTCGCATCAGTTCTTCCTGCATATGCTGGTCGATTGGTTTGAGCGCGCCGGTAAGGGGCATTTTACTGGCGAGGAAGCGTTGGCCCGTTGGGATGAGTGGGCGCATAAGCGGCCGCGCGACTATCAGGCTTTGATTAACCCAGGCGCCGTGGATACGATTCGAGAGCTGCCGCGCCGCGGCGTTCGCGTGGCGCTTGCCAGCTCGTCTCCCATGGATAGCATCGAGGAAGTGCTCAATGCGTGCGGGCTGTCGGATGCCTTTGAGTATGTGGTGAGCGGCGAGCAGTTTAAGGAGAGCAAGCCCGAGCCCGACATCTACCTGCATGCGCTGGACCTGCTGGGGCTGCCCGCAAATCGCTGCTGCTGCGTTGAGGATTCGGTGCCTGGCATCACTGCCGGCAAGCGAGCCGGCCTGACAGTCATTGCCAAGCGCGAGGAGCGCTTCGGCTTTAGCCAGGATGCCGCGGACAAGATTATCGATCAACTGCCGGAGCTGCTCACGCTTTCTTAGAAGCGTGGTAGTTGCGCGTTTTTCGGGTCTGATGAGTAAATGCCCGACATTTTGGTGCGACACCTAGCATACTTTATGCTAAAGCGGGCTCAAGGGCTTGTTGAATGCCCTTGAGCCCGCTTTAGACTTAATTGTGCTGGGAGAGGGTATATGCCACCGACTGAAGGGCTAACTGACGGTAAAGCAGCGATTCCGCTGTACCAACAGGTTATCGATATCATTAAAAACGAAATCAACTCCGGTGCCTACAAGGCGGGCGCGCGGATACCCAACGAATTTGAATTGGCTGAGAGCTATAAAGTTGGCCGCGTTACCGTGCGACGTGCTATTGAGGAGCTCGTCCAGCAGGGCTATCTAACGAAGCGACAGGGGAAAGGCACGTTTGTCAATGCCCCCAAGCTCAAGCGCAAGATTCGCCAGAAGGATGACGTCCAGAGTTTTTCGGACGCATGCCGCGTTAACGGAATGGAACCGGGGGCGCGCGTCATTTCGAGAAAGATACTGCCGGCGGATTCCACCGAAGCGCAGTTCTTTGGTGTTCCCGTTGGAACTGATTTGATTTGCGTTGAGCGTGTGCGTACTGCCGATGGAGTCCCCGTCATGCTCGAGAACAACATATACGTTTACGAGGACAACGCTTATCTATCAACGGCACCTCTATCGAACCAATCCATTTTTGAGTTCGTGCGCAACCGGACGGGCCGTACGCCCGCGTTTACCGACCCGTGCACGCTCGAGATCGCGTGCGCGTCGCCCGAGGTCGCTCGGCTGTTGGCAGTTCCCGTTGGCGAACCCTTGTTTTATATGGAAGCCTTCTTTTTCGATGAGCAGCGGCGGCCGTTTATCATCGGTCGTCAGCGGATCGTTGGGTCTCGCTACGTTTTTGACATCTAGGACATTGCGTATGGAAGCGCCCGGTGGATCATCTCACCGGGCGCTTCCATACCGTTCACGGCGCGAACGCAACCGTTCAACCGCGTTGCGGCAATCAGTTTGAAATTATCTTGATGACGGGAAAAGCTGCTGGTAATCTATGGGACGTCATAGAACGTTTGCCTTATGCAAGCGTTGAAGCGAGATGCGATGCAGTCTCGAGTTCTTTGGAGGTATCTATGTCAGATACGAAGGCGAAGAAGACAAACAGACGTTTTAAGTTCAAATTACCGCATGTTTATACGATCATGTTCTTGCTGATCGTTGTCTTTGCGGTCCTGACTTGGATCGTTCCTTCTGGTCAGTATCAGCGCAAGACGATTTCGACAGCGGCGGGCGAGCGTGAAGTCGCCGTTGCTGGAACCTATGAACAGGTCGATAAGAACTACACCGATTCCGAGACCGGCGAGACCATCAATCTGGGTCAGGATATCTTCGCGGTCCTGCAAGCGCCCACTAAGGGCATCCAAGAGGCTGCCGACGTCGTTGCGTTCGTCTTATTGATTGGCGGATCGTTCGCAGTCATCACCAAGACCAACGCTTTGAATGCCGGCATGAGCCGTGTGATTAAAAAGCTCAAGAACAAGGACATCCTCATCATTCCCATCACGATGACGTTGCTGTCCATTTGCGGTACCACGTTTGGTATGTCTGAGGAGGCCCTGCCGTTCTATGCCATCTTCATTCCCATCATGATGGGTATTGGGTATGACTCGATGACGGCATTCATCATCTGCTTCCTTGGTCCTAACCTGGGATATTGTGCTTCGACCATCGACCCGTTTAACGTCTTGATCGCACAGGGCATTATCGGCATCGAGGGCAATCCGCAACTGTGGCTGCGCGCCGTTTCTTGGGTCATCTTCACTGCCGTCGGTATCGCATGGGCCATGCGCTACGCCATGCGCGTCAAGAAAAACCCCGAGTCGTCCATTACGTACGAGGACGATAAGCTCAAGCGTATCGAGTTTTCCGTGACCGATGCCTCCATCGAGGAAGAGTTCACTATCCGTCAGAAGCTCGTGCTTATCGATTTTGCTTGCGGTATGGGCATTATCGTCTGGGGTCTTGTTACCCAGGGTTGGTACATGAATGAGATTTCCGCCGTGTTCCTTGGCATGGGCTTGCTTGCCGGTATCCTGGGCGGTCTTGACCAGCAGACGATCGCCGAGGAGTTCGTTAAAGGTCTCGCCGACTTTGCGTACGCCGCCATCGTTATCGGTATCGCTCGCGGTATTCTGGTCATCGCCGAGGGCGGCATGATCATCGACACCATTCTCCAGGCGCTCGCTACTGCGCTCGCCGGTGCACCCGCCGCCGTCTACACCACGTTTATGTATATCGTCCTTGGCCTGCTCTCTTTGCTGGTTCCCTCGAGTTCTGGCCTGGCGGCGCTCACCATGCCCGTTATGGGCCCCCTGACCGAGCTCATGGGCCTCAATCCCGAGGCGGCCGTCACCGCGCTCCAGTTTGCCAACCAGACCATCAACACCATCAGCCCCGTGGCGGGCATGACGGTCGCCGGTCTTGCCGTGGCTAGGATTTCGTTTGGCCAATGGTGGAAGACCATTTGGAAGTTCTTCATTTTCATGGTCGTCTTTGGCCTGATCGTAACGGCAATCTCTGGCATGCTTCCGGTGTAGGTGGTTGTGATGTCTGATCGTTTGACGGTCCTGACGTCTAGGAGCGTCTTTACCGGTACGGGAGACCTGCCGTTTGAAGGTTTCGTAGCGGTCCGTGGCAATCGAATTGAGGCTGTTGGCACCAAGTGTGAGGTAGCTTCGTATTTGACCCAGGCGGACGAGGTAGTTGACCTGGGCGACCGCACTGTCATGCCTGGCCTGATCGATGTGCATACCTTCTATACGGGCTGGGCGCTGCGGACGTTGGGGTCTGATCTGTCCGGCGTCGCTGATGCCAAAGAGGCCGTGTCGCTCTTGCGTGCATGGAAAGATGATCATCCGGATTGCGCGGCGGCTTTTGGCCACAACCTGCCCGAAACGTTGGCATCGGATGCCGAGAACGCAAATACAGCAGCTGCGTTTGACGAGTGTTTTGGTGATATCCCCGTCGTCTGCTTTACACCGGGAGCGGAGACCTGCGTTCTCAATGCTGCTGCCAGTGCGCGATACGGCTTTACACCCCAGGCGTGCTATGCCGAGAAGATCTGGCGCATGATGAGCGATTTCCTCGCGCTGCCCGAGGTGCGTGCCGGGTATTCGGACTACATGAGCATGCTTAACGAGCGCGGCGTTACCGCCATCAAGGAGATGGCGTTTGATGACTACTACGGCTTTGCCGACGAAATGGCTCGCCGTGAGGAATCTGGCGAGCTGACGGTTCGCGTCTCTATGATGTCGCAGCCGGTGGGTGCCGGTGCAAATCTGGCATATGCTCGCGAGGCACGAGAGCGCTTCCGGGGACCGTTCGTTCGTTTTTCTGGCTTCAACCGTATGACCGATCGCGGCGTATGGGCGGGGCTTGCCGAGATGATTGACCCCTATGAGGACTCGGCCGATGCGGGCGCTGCCGGCAAGACGGTCGTCGAGGAGCCCGAGTGGGATCTGATTGAGAACGAGCTGCGTGCAGTTGATGCTGACGGCTTCCGATATTCCTTGCATTGCCAGGGCGATGGCGCCGTTCGTCGCACCGTGGCGCTCTATGCCTCGCTGCCTCGAGACGAGCATGGACGGATGCTTCGCCGCCATGCGATTACCGATCTCGAGAACTCTGACCCGACCGATCTTGTCGAGTTTGGCAAGTTAGGTGGAATTTGCGAGGTCTATCCGCAGATTCTGACGCTGGACCGGCGCGAGGATTGCCTGTCGATGATGCGTCGACAAATTGGCGAGACGCGACTTTTGCACAGCTGGAATCGCCGCGGCATGGAAGATTCCGGATGCACGGTGTGCTGTGGCACGGATTTGCCGCTGTTGATTCCGAGCCTGGGCGAGTCAATCTACAGTGCGTGCGGCGGATACTTCGACGACGGGCTGCCCGTGAATGAGGCCAACGCGCTGACGCTTGTCGAGCTCTTGCGCGCTTGGACTGCCGGGGGCGCGTACGACCTGATGCGCGAAGACGAGCTGGGTACGCTCGAGGTCGGCAAGCTTGCCGATATCTGCGTGCTCGATCGGGACGTGTTCGACCTCGATTATCGCGACGCACGCGATCTATCGGTTGATATGACGATGTCGGACGGACAAATCGTGTTCGATCGAAATAAGGAGGCATAAGATGTCTGAATCCAAACCGACGCTGCGCCGCGAACAGATTGCGGGCATGAATATCCACTACATCATGTGGTCGCTCGATTACTTCCTTGATGTGCAGCAGCGTTTGGGCTTTGAGTCCATTGAGCTGTGGTGTGCGGAGCCGCATGTGACGCTCGACCACACGGGCTACTTTGAGGCTGAGGTCCTGGCGAAAAAGGCTGCAGACCGTGGGCTTAGGTATCGTACTCTGTGTCCCGAGAATGTTGTCTATCCTTGGCAGTACTGCGCACGCAAGCCGCTGCATGAACAGCGCAGCCTGGCGTACTTTAAGCACGGCATTGAGCTTGCCGAGGTACTTGAGTGCGACCGTATGTCCGTCAACTCGGGCTGGGGCGACTGGGACGAGGACCGCGAGGAAGCCTGGAAGCGCAGCCGCGAGCATTTGTCCATTCTGGCGGAGTATGCCGGCGAGCACGGTCTGGTGCTTACGATGGAAAGCCTGCGTCCCGAGGAGAGCAACCTTGTGACGACGGTTTCCGATGCGAAGCGCATGATTGACGAGGTCGCGAGCCCGTACTTACAGCCCATGGTTGATACAACCGCGATGGGCGTTGCAGGCGAGACGCTTGAGGACTGGTTTGCCGCCTTTGGTGATGGGGCAATTCACGAGATGCACTTTATCGACGGCGACCCGTATGGCCATCTGGTGTGGGGCGATGGCAAGCACGATATGGACGCCTTCGTCGCCACACTCAACGCCCATGGTTTCGACGGTATGCTGGGCCAGGAAATCACGGACGGCCGTTACTACGATGACCCGGCGGCGGCAGATGCCAAGAACATGGCCGCATTCGAGAAATATCTGATTGACTAAAACAACTATCGGCCACGCAGCCAACGTTATTGATTGCGGACCAAACAAGAAAGGAACTGGATATGAACGCACACGATCTGATCAAAGAGGCAATTGCCGAGAAGGGCAAGTTCGACAGCGTCTACTGGATTGCTTGCGGTGGCTCCATGATCGATTTGATCCCGGCTCATGAGCTTCTGCAGCGCGAGGCAACCACCTTCACTTCGTATATCTATACGGCTCGCGAGTTTGATATCATGCGTCCGCGTCGTCTGGGCGAGAAGTCCCTGGTCATCGCCTGTAGCCACAGTGGCAACACTCCCGAGGTCGTCGAGGGCTGCGAGATTGCCCTTGCTGCCGGCGCTACGGTGATCGCCCAGACCGACAACGCTGGATCTAAGATCGACTCCGGCAAGTGGACCACGTGGGTCTACCCGTGGGGCGAGGGCGTGCCGCAGGCCGAGGTCCCCGCTGGTATTTCGCTGTCGCTTGCGGCAGAGCTGCTCGATCAGCAGGAGGGCTACGCCGATCTTGCCGATATGTATGCCGGTATCGCCGAGATGGATAAGATTCTTCCCCCGGCACGCGAGAAGGTAAATGCCGAGCTGGGCGATCGCTTTGCCAAGCTTTGCCAGGAGCACGAATTCTTCTATATTCTGGGCAGCGGTCCCAACTTTAGCCAGACCTACGGTTTCGCTATCTGCTCTCTTATGGAGATGCAGTGGCAGCACTGCAGCTACATCCACTCTGCCGAGTACTTCCATGGCCCCTTCGAAGCTACTCAGGATGGCGTTTTTTACTTCCTGCAGATGGGCTCCAGCGAGTGCCGTGCTATGGACGAGCGCGCCCTGGCGTTCCTTAAGACGCATACCGATACGCTGATGGTGCTCGATGCCAAGGAGTACGGTATGGAATCCGTGCCGGCGAGCGTCCGTGCCTATCTGGACCCGGTGCTGTTCTACGCCATGAACTGCGAGCTGCGTGCTGCACGCGGCAAGGTGTTTGATCACGATCCCGATTTCCGTCGCTATATGGGTGTTGTCGAGTACTAGAAGGGACAAAGGCCATGGCATTTAACGTTAACGCGCTCGGATTTGGCGACAACGTCGTCGATCGCTACGAGCATATCCATACCATGTATCCTGGCGGCAATGCGGTGAACTTCGCCGTTTATGCCAAGAAATGCGGTGCCGCACGCTCCGCATACATGGGCATTTTTGGCAATGACGCCGCTGCAGAGCATGTCATTGCAAGCCTCGAGGATGAGGGTATCGAGCTTGACAAGTGCGAGCAGATGATTGGCGAGAACGGAGCGGCTCGCGTGACCGTCGTTGACGGTGACCGTGTCTTCCTTGGCTCCAACGAGGGCGGTATCCGTGGCGATGCGCGCTATGTCCTCGATCGCTTTGACCTTGCGTACATGAAGCAGTTCGATGTGGTTCATTCGGGCAACTATTGCTTTACCGAGCGCGAGCTGCCCAAGCTGAAGGCTGCGGGCGTTACGGTCTCTTTTGACTTTTCGGACGACTCCACCGACGAGTACTACGAGCAGATTGCGCCCTACGTCGATTTTGCTTTCTTTAGTGCGGCGGATGCCGCGAGTGAGGACGAGATTCGCGAGCGTCTGGCATGGGTGAAGGGCCTGGGTCCGCTTTTTGTGTCGGCTACGGCGGGCGCCGAGGGCTGCATTGCTTACGACGGCGAGCGTTATTACCGCCAGCTGGCTAAACCGGTAACGGACATGAAGGACACCATGGGAGCGGGCGACTCGTTCCTCACCTCGTTTTTGATGTGCTATCTCGATTCCGCCAAGCGTGGCGAGGATGGCGCCGAGGCCATCGAGCGCGCGCTCGACTTTGCTGCCGGGTTTGCCTCGACCGTGTGCGGCATGGAAGGTTCTTGGGGCCACGGAGCACCAATCGTCGAATAGCTTAAGAAAGCGTACGGCGGTCTGGCTATGAGGCCTTGGACAGCCGATGCAAAACAATAAGCGAAACGCGAAAAGGGGGCTCGCCATGTGGTGGGTCCCCTTTTGAACATTGGAGAAGACCATGGGTATTAAAGCGTGCGCGGCTGGTTTTTGCTGTGCGGACGTCTATCAAAACATCGGCGTGTTCTATCCGACTGGTAATGGCATTGACTGGGGTATCCATCTTGCACGAATGGGCGTTTCGGTATCCGCTGTGTCGGTTGTCGGCAAGGACGAGTACGGAGACAAGATGAGGGAGGCGCTGGCCGCCGAGGGGTTCGATATCTCACATCTGCGGGTGGAGGATGGCGACACCTCGGTGATGCTCATGGCGTTGAAAGACGGCGTCGATCGCGTACATCTCGAGGCAATCGATGGCGTAATGGAGACATATCGACCGAATGAAGATGACCGGGCGTTTATCCTAGAACATGACATCATTCACACCGACCTGTTTGGCAATTGTTTGGACCTCCTGCCCGAATGGCATGATGCGGGCAAGACGGTGGTTATGGACTTCTCGGTGTTCAGCCAGGATCCCGAATATGCCTGCGAGAACCATTTTCCCTACGTTGACTATGCGTTCATGTCGTTTGAAGAGGACACTCCGGAGCTACGAGATTGGGTACGCCACGTGCAGGGATTGGGACCGCGCGTTGCGGTTGCCACGCTTGGCGAGAAGGGAAGCATTGCCTATGACGGTGAGCGCTTCTATGAGTGTGGGATCGTACCGGCGGAGAAGGTCGTTAACACCGTGGGCGCCGGTGACTCGTATATCGCCGGGTTTACCAAGGGCGTGATTGATGGCCTTGATATTCCGGCGTGTATGAGGGCGGGCGCTGAGCTGTCGTCCCGAGTGATTGGTTCGTTTGAGCCGTACTAGG
Organism: Collinsella aerofaciens; assembly: GCF_028206795.1. GTDB lineage: Bacteria > Actinomycetota > Coriobacteriia > Coriobacteriales > Coriobacteriaceae > Collinsella > Collinsella aerofaciens_AX. The sequence continues at coordinate 10,709 of NZ_JAQLFJ010000004.1, forward strand.
GTCAAATGCCTGGAAAGGAGTACGAAATGGTTATCGACATGTTGGTCCATCCTATGCTCTACGGCGAGATCTGTACGCCGGGTGATGAGCCTGATGGATTCGGTTTTTGGTCACGAGAATTTGGTATGGGGCATATGGGCCCCATGGATTGGGATGAGCTTCAAGTCGAGATGGACGTCTGCGACGTGCGAAAGAGCGTGCTCATGCCGCTCGATGTAACCACGGCATGCGGAGGGCACTTTGGCACCAATGACCAGATTGCCATGCTGGTTGCCGCGCACCCCGATCGTCTGTGGGGATTTGCGAGCGTAGACCCGCAGGTGAGCGGTGCCGCAGACGAATTGGAGCGCGCCTTTACCGAGTTGGGGGCAAAGGGGCTTTGCCTGCATCCGGCAAAGCAGGGTTTTGCCCCCGATGATGCTGTGGCCGAGCCGCTTTACGAGCTGTGCGAGCGCTATAACAAGCCGGTGGTTTTCCATGCCGGTATGTCTTGGGAGCCGGGCGCAGAGCTCTCGCGCAGTAACCCGCTTGCATTTGAACACACAATCGCAACGCATCCAAATGTGCGTTTTAGTTTGACCCACTTTGGCTGGCCCTGGGTGCGCGAGACCGTGGCGATGCTGCTCAAGTATCCCAACTGCTACACGGACACCTCTATCACTTACATCGATTCGCCCGAGGAGATGATGCAGCGTCTTTTCACGGTCGATATGGGACCGCTGTGGTATGAGCGCGCGCTATCGCATCAAGTGATGTTCGCCAGCAATACGCCGCGCTTCCGTGCGTTCAAACTCAAGCGGGCGCTCGATACCGTGCCGATGCGCGATGATGCGCGAGAAAGGCTCTACTGGGGTAATGCCCTGCGTTTTCTTGAAGGGGATGAGTGAACATGGTGACGCTCGAGACATTGAGCTATCTATCGACTGCTCCGGACCAGTTCATCGATATTACCGAAGACGTGCACGCTGCCATCGAACGCAGCTCGGTGACGAATGGCTTGGCAGCGATTATTTTGTCGCATACGACCTGTGGAATCGTGGTAAACGAGGGGCTGCCCTGTGTGGAGACGGATCTTATGGAGACGCTTGATCGCATCGCCCCACTCGATGCCCCCTATGCGCATGCACACTTCCTGCCGAGCTATGGAGCTACCGGCAACAACTCCTGTGGGCATATCAAGAGCATGATTTGTGGAAACAGTTGCTTCTTTCCCGTCCAAGATGGCCACATCGTGTGCGGAGGTGCCCAGAACATCTATCTTGCGGAGTTTGACGGTCCGCAGAAGCGAAAAGTGTACGTCGAAGTGCTGGGGGAGTAACGTCCCTGCAATAACCCTATGAAGGAGCACGTTATGTCGTTTCTAACTTCGATGTTCAAGACCGAAAAGCCGGTTATCGGAATGCTGCATCTGCGTCCTCTGCCGGGCGATCCACTGTATTACCCGGGCGGAAGCGTGTCACAGGTCGTGGAAGCCGCCAAGCGCGATCTCGAAGCGTTACAGCAGGGCGGTGTCGATGGCATTTTGATTACCAATGAGCTCTCGATGCCCTATGAGCAGCACGTTTCTCCCTCAACCCTTGCATCGATGGGCTATGTAATCGGGGCTCTGTCCCATGATATGTCGACCCCTTGGGGAGCTGAGGCTATTTACGATGGTGATGCCACAATCGAGCTGTGCGCTGCCGTTGATGCGCAGTTCACGCGCTGCAATTTTTGCGGTGCCTGGGCCGGTGATCTCGGGCTGATTAACCGAGATTTCGCTCACACCATGCGTCGCAAGGCGGCGCTGCGCTTGGACGACCTCAAGCTATTTCACTTCATCACGAGCGAGGGGGAGGTTTATCTCAACGACCGCACGACTGCGGACATTGCCGATTCACTTCTCTTTAATTGCCTACCGGATGCGATGGTCATCGGCGGTTCGGCTGCCGGTCGTGGCGCTTCGGGCGAGCTTGCCGATGAGGTCCGCGAGCGTGTTGGCGAAGTACCTGTGGTATGTGGCACCGGTTGTCGCGAAAATACCGTGGCTGACGTATTTGCTCACTACGATGGCGCGTTTGTCGGCACGTGCTTAAAGCGCGACGGAAAGCTAGATGCCCCGGTTGATGCTGAGCGGGTAGTTCGTTTTATGGCTGCCGCTCGTGCGGCGCGAGGGGAGTAGCACCTATGGCGTTTTATCTGGGTATTGATATTGGGACAAGCGCCTCTAAAGGCGTTTTAATCGATGATCGATGCAACATCGTTTGCCAAGCCTCTTGCGGACACGAGACGGACAACCCGCGTGACGGATGGTACCAGCATGATGCGGAGGCGGTTTGGTGGGGCGATTTTTGCCGCTTGTCGCGTGAGTTGGTGGTGCGATCGGGGGTTAACGCGGTGCAGATCGGATGCGTGGGCCTTTCCGCATTGGGTTGCGACTGCGTACCGGTCGATACCGAGTGCAACGCGCTGGCGCCCGCGATTTTATATGGAGTCGATGCGCGTTCGAAGCCGCAGATTGACGAGCTTCTTTCCGAATATGGGTCAGATCGCGCACGCGAGCTTTTCGGGCACGATCCCTGTTCGTCAGATATTGCTCCCAAGATCTTGTGGTTTAAGGAGAATATGCCCGAGGTGCACGAACGTGCCGCGAAGTTCCTGACGGCGTCATCGTTTCTATGCGCAAAGTTGACGGGGCGTTTTACGGTGGACCGTTATTTGGCGGAGGATTTTCTTCCCCTATATGACCGCTACACTTGGAAGGTTGATGCTCGGGAATGTGCTCGTTTCTGCCGGCCTGACCAGATGGCGGAGGTAATGTCGGCTACCGATATTGCTGGGGTGATTACGCAGCCTGCGGCTGAGGCGACGGGGCTCGCGGCGGGGACACCCGTCTTGGTGGGAACGGGCGACTCTGGTGCCGAGGCCATTTCGACGGGTGTATTCCGTCCCGGCGATATGATGGTTCAGTTGGGGAGCACGGCGTATTTCATCTACTTAGCTGATCATATGGTCGATGATGCTCGCCTGTGGCCAGGGACGTTTATCATTCCCGGAACTTACGGGATCTGCGCGGGGACCAATACAGCGGGTGCACTCACATCGTGGCTGCGCCAAGAGCTGTATCGCGACGCCGTGGAGGCCGAGGACCACGGTGGCCCCGATGCATATTCGGTTATGGCGCATGATGCCGCCGATGTGGCGCCGGGTGCCGATGGGCTCCTGTGTCTGCCGTACTTTGCGGGGGAGCGTACTCCGCTCAACGATCCCGAGGCGCGTGGCGTCTTCTTTGGCCTGACCGGAAGGCATACGCGAGCACATATGGTTCGCGCCGCCTTGGAAGGCGTCGCGTATACCGTTGCATCCCATGTCGACATTATCGAGCGAGAGCATGGACTGCCAATTGGGCGCATTATGCTTGTCGGAGGTGGAACCAAGAATCCAGTTTGGATGCAAGCTATCGCCGATGTATGCGGGCGCGAGGTCTCGGTTGCCAAGGTTACGGTGGGCGCATGCTTCGGCGATGCCATCATGGCGGCTCTCGCAGGTGGCGCCTATGCATCATGGGATGAGCTCGCCCAAGTCCTTGGCGTTGCGCAAACAATCGTGCCCGATATGGCTGCCCACGAGTTATATGCGTCGCGTCGTCATATCTTTGACGAATTGTATGCACGCAACTGTGATCTCATGCACGAATTGGTGTAATGCTGCCGAATTGTACTGCCTTCCAATAGGGACTGCGTTGTGTGATTCGCATGTCCCTTGGCATTTTTTGCCCACAGGGGTTAGCGAAGGTCAAATACAGAGTGCGCATTTGCTAAAACTGCCGATTCGATGCGCTTTATGTCACAGTTTTTGAGTGAGGCGATGCGTTCTGAGGTCCATGCAAGCGATCTGATGAGCGACTGCGCGCTTGTTTCTGTGTTTGGCTCGGTCGGCGCATCGGTCTCGAGCAGTAAACGGTCGAGTGGAATCTGTCGTGCGTATTCGCGTCCTCGTTTGGACGCGAGCATGCGTTCGTTGACAGAAAAATAGCAGCCCGCATTACGCGCGCGGACGAGCTCGTCTGAGGTGCCGCTAAACCAGTGGAAGATGATAGCGGGGGAGTCGGGGTTTGGGATGAGTAGCCCGTGCGATTCTAGGGCGTCCAGCGCAGTTCCTGCCGAACGAACGGCGTGAATTGATATCACGCGCCCGGCAAGAGGACGCTGCACGAGCACATCGCAGAGCCGGTCAAGTGCCTGTATTTGCAGCGACTCGCTTCCGGCAAAGCGCTCGGAAAAGTCGAGTCCGACTTCACCGATGTGGCGCTCTTGGGCGGCAACTTCGCAAAGCAGATCGACTTCGGTAGAACCACAGCGGCCGTCGGCGAGCCACCAGGGGTGAAGCCCAATGCCGGCGATGATGCCTGGTTGGCGACGGGCACGCTCGTTTGCGGCCGAAAAGTCGCGTGGATCGACGCCGCAATCAAATAGACCCAAGCCCAGTGCCGTCGCCTCATCGGCAACGGCGTCCGGGTGAGCCATTAAATCAAGATGGCAGTGTGCATCAATTAACTGGGGCCCCATCTCGGCGCGCTCCACTAGTCTAGGCGCTGGCCATCGGCGCGCACGCGTTCGGTACCACGCCCACTGATCTGGCGGATAACCTCGCCGGCGATTATCTGGCCCATGATGGGCGGCATAAAGCTGGCGGTGCCCAACTCGGTACGCTCGTGGATATTGGACGGGTCGCGGGGTTGGGTCTTAACCGATTCCTCGCAGCTAAACAGCACGTGCAGGCTCTTGATTCCGCGCTTCTTGCATTCTTTGCGCATGATGCGGCTCATGGGGTCACGTACCGTATCGAAGATGTCGGCAAAGCGGAGGCACTCGGGATGGAGCTTGTTGGCCCCGCCCATGGAGCTAACCAAACGGATGTCGTGGTCCTGAGCATATTTGGCAATGGTGAGCTTGGCCGAGATGGTGTCGATGGCGTCGACGACGTAGTCGAGCTTGCCGTCCGTCTGCTCCAAAACGCTCGCAAAGAACTCGTCGATGTTATCGCTCAACAGGTATTCAGTTCGCTTGATGACGGTGGCGGCAGGATTGATATCGTGGATCATGGCCTCCATCACGTCAACCTTGCGCTTGCCGACGGTGCTGTGAAAGGCGATGGCCTGGCGATTGATATTGCTGGGCGCGATGATGTCCTTATCCAGAATGACGAAATGTCCGATGCCGCCGCGGGCGAGTGCCTCGCAGCAGTTGGAGCCCACGCCTCCGCAGCCGAGCACCAGTACCGTAGCATCGGCGAGCTTGTCGAGTGCCTCGCGGCCCATGATGATTTCGAGCTTGGTATCGCGCGTCTCGACGAGAGCAGTAGCGTTTTCGGTCATAGACATCCTCCGATGGGGAAGCGAATCGTGTTTTAGCTATCGTCATTATAGGTATTATCGCGATTTCATTTGAGCCCTTGGGGTTTGTTGAAATGGGATCGGGATTCGCATAAGATTGAAGCAGATGGCACCCGTTGCAGCGGGTTGGCCAACTCCGAAACACGTTTATGGCGTGAGAAGTGGCCGTCTTCGCATTACGCGGAGGCGGCTATTTTTTTTGAGTACAAGATTAGATAGTTAGACAAACATCTAAATATCGAGTATAGTGTGCGCGTCATGAGAGATGATGAGAGGAGGTCTTATGCCGGGAGAGGGTTTTAAGGCGCTTGCCGATCCAACGCGACGGCGCATTTTGGAGTTGCTGCGCGAGGGCAATTGCACGGCGGGGGAGCTTGCCGAGCATTTCGATATCAGTAAGCCGTCGCTGAGCCATCACTTGGCGACGCTCAAAAACGCCGGGTTGGTGACCGACGAGCGCCATGGCCAAAACATCGTATACAGCTTAAACACCACCGTCATGCAGGACTTGATCGGTTGGTTTATGGGCTTTACAAACACGGAAGGTGATAAGGATGAATAACGAAAACAAGGGCATTCACGCCACGGGGGTATCGCGGCGTGTGTGGATTGCGCTGATCGCTCTGTGCGTCGCCAATGTCGTAGCGCACCTCATAGTGATGCCGAGCTTGCCTGCGCAGATTCCTACGCACTGGGGCGCGAACGGCGCCGTCGACGGTTGGGGTCCTAGCTGGATGGCCTCCGCGCTCGGCGTGCTGCCTCTGGCACTTCTTGCGATGTTCTACGTCGTGCCACGCATTGACCCCAAGGGCGAGGCGTATCGAACCTCGGGCAAGTTCTATCAGGGCTTCGTAATCGCCTTCACCTTGTTTATGTGCGCCATAAGCTGGTTGGGTGAGCTTACGGTCTGGGGCGTGGTGCCGGCGGTCGGTTTGGTCAACGTGCTGATTTCCGGTGCTGTCGGTCTGCTGTTCATCGGCGTAGGCAACTACTTGCCGCGTGTGAAGCGGAACTATACACTCGGTATCAAGACGCCCTGGGCGCTTGCCGATCCCGAGAACTGGCGCCGTACGCAGCGCTTTGGCGGTGCCTGCTTTATGGTGCTGGGTGTTGGCCTGATTGCGATGGGCGTGGCGGGCAGCGTGCTTTCGAGTGAAGTCGTCGCCGCGGTGATTGCGGTTCTGGCGTTGGTTCGGTCGGAGCCGTCTACGTCTACTCGTATCTGCTGTGGCGCAAATCGCAGCGAGCCGCTCGTTAAGGTTGCGGAAAACTAGCGTACGCAGTTCATAGTATGTTCCGGGGGACTTTTCCCAGGTAGTATTAGGGGGTATGGGCAACCATGCCCCTTTTTTCGTTAAGTTTCAGAGCTGGTTTCCTCATTTCGTTTCCACTAAAGCGAATCAAGAATAGGGAAACAGCAGGTAGAAAGGATAAAACAGGCAAATGGCAGAGTTCATCTACCAGATGTATCAGGCTCGCAAGGCCCATGGCGACAAGGTAATCCTTGACGACGTGACCCTGAGCTTCTACCCCGGTGCCAAGATCGGCGTCGTGGGCCCCAACGGTATGGGCAAGTCGACCCTGCTCAAGATCATGGCCGGCATCGAGGAGGTCTCCAACGGCGATGCCAGGCTTACCCCCGGCTACACCGTGGGCATCCTGCAGCAGGAGCCGCCGCTCGACGACGACAAGACCGTCATCGAGAACGTGCGCATGGCGTTTGGCGACATGATTGCCAAGGTCGATCGCTTCAACAAGATCGGCGAGGAGATGTGCGACCCGGACTGCGACATGGACGCCCTCATGGCCGAGATGGGCAAGCTCCAGGACGAGATCGACGCCGCTGATGGCTGGGATATCGATTCCAAGCTCGGCCAGGCCATGGACGCCCTGCAGCTGCCCGATTCCGACATGCCGGTCAACGTGCTTTCCGGCGGCGAGCGCCGTCGCGTGGCCCTGTGCAAGCTGCTGCTCGAGGCTCCCGACCTGCTGCTGCTTGACGAGCCCACGAACCACCTGGACGCCGAGTCGATCCTGTGGCTCGAGCACTTCCTGCACAACTACCAGGGCGCCGTTCTGGCCGTCACGCACGATCGCTACTTCCTGGATAACGTTGCCGAGTGGATCTGCGAGGTCGACCGCGGTCACCTCTATCCCTACAAGGGCAACTACTCCACGTATCTGGAGACCAAGGCCGCGCGTATCGAGGCACAGGGCAACCGCGACGCCAAGCTCGCCAAGCGCATGGAGGCCGAGCTCGAGTGGGTGCGCAGCTCGCCCAAGGCCCGTCAGGCCAAGAACAAGGCCCGTCTGGCTCGCTATGAGGAGATGGAGGCCGAGGCCCGCGCAAGCCAGAAGCTCGACTGGACCGACATCCGCATCCCTGTGGGCCCGCGTTTGGGCAACAAGGTGCTCGAGGCCCATCACCTGCACAAGGAGTTCGATGGCCGCGTGCTCATCGATGACCTTTCGTTCACCCTGCCGCGCAACGGCATCGTGGGCGTTATCGGCCCCAACGGTGTCGGTAAGACCACGCTGTTCAAGACGATTGTGGGTCTGGAGCCGCTGACTTCGGGCGAGCTCGAGGTGGGCGAGACCGTCAAGATTTCTTACGTCGATCAGAATCGCTCTGGCATCGACCCCGACAAGAACCTGTGGGAGGTCGTCTCGGACGGCCTGGACCACATGATGGTCGGCGAGACCGAGGTCCCGAGCCGCGCCTATGTGGCGAGCTTTGGCTTTAAGGGCCAGGACCAGCAGAAGCGTGCCGGCGTGCTTTCCGGCGGCGAGCGCAACCGTCTGAACCTGGCGCTTACGCTCAAGCAGGGCGGCAACCTGCTGCTCCTCGACGAGCCCACGAACGACCTCGACGTCGAGACGCTTTCCTCGCTCGAGGCCGCGCTGCTCGAGTTCCCGGGCTGTTCGGTGGTCATTAGCCACGACCGTATGTTCCTGGACCGCGTCGCCACGCACATCCTGGCGTGGGAGGGCACCGACGAGAACCCGGGCAGCTGGTATTGGTTTGAGGGCAACTTTGAGGCCTATCAGGCCAACCGTATCGAGCGCCTGGGCGAGGACGCAGCCCAGCCGCATCGTATCCACAGGAAACTTACCAGGGACTAGTTTGATGTGGCAAAGGGACAGCCCCTTTGTCACACGAACTTATGCTCAACCTGGGAAAATAAAAAAAACGCGGCGAACGTTTTTGTGACGTTCGCCGCGTTTTGCTATTCGTTGGATTCTTCAACCTTGTCGACGGTCCAGGTGGCTCCGAGGCCTCCGGTGGTGTTGCGGCGGATGCGCACGGTGACTTCGTGGCGCTCGCCGGCCTGCGTGTAGCGCAGGGGGAAGATTGCGCGGTTTCGCGCGGCCTCGATGCTGCCGCGTTCGCGGGCGATCCAGTAGTACTCGCCGACGATGCCGAGCGTGTCGGCGCCGTAGGGGAGATAGGTCGACAGCTGGTGTAGCAACGGGCCGGGGCAGAAGACCTCGGTTGCGAAATCGACGGGGAAGTCCTCGGGGATGGTCGGTGCTGTGGGTGCGGGGGCCGGTGCTGCTGCGGGTACCGAAGCCGGTACCGGTGCGGGAATTTGGTCATAGACAGGTGCGGATGCGGACTCGATGACGGGTGCAGACTCGGGCGCCGGTTCTGGCTTAACTGCGGAATCTGTCGGTTCCACGGAGACGGATGTGTCTTCAGTCTCGGTTTTGGCGTCGGCTTGCGGGGCGTCCTCTGCCTCGACAGACGGCTTTGTCTCGACCGGCGTGGATGCCATGGTGGTGATGCCGGCGTTGGCGTTCTCGGGGTCATAGACGACCGTGAGCGAGATGGCGGGCTGCGGTGCCTCGGGCTCCGATGCCGCCTCGGTAGCGTCCTGTTCTGCGAGTTCTTCGGGCTGATCGTCCTCGGCCTCGTTGCCAAAGACATCGCTGTTTTGGAGCGCAGGCGTCTCGGGTTGGTCAGCGGCTTCTTCGGTTGTCGACTTGGGCGCTTCGTTGAGCTCCACAGTTGCTTCCTGCTCGGATATGACTTCGGGATCGGTCGTGGCGGCGATTTCGGGTTCGGCTTCTGCTGCTACCTCAATAGCGACTTCGATCTCTGTCTCGGGCTCGGGCTCCGGAGCGACTTCGGCCACGGACTCGGGCTCGGGACGCTTAACGTGCTTGGGACGCACGGCCTTCAGGTCCTTCTCGCCGCGCTTTTTCTTTTTGTAGGACTGCTTGGCGCCCTTGGTGGCCTTGGGCTTGTCCTCGCCCTTGGCAAGTGCGGCATCCCATGCCTCGTTGGCGATGACCGTGGCATACAGGCGACCGCCCTTAAAGACAGTCAGCTTAATGCAGTCGTCGAGTTCCTCGAGCAATTCGCGCGTGGACTCGAAGCCCAGGTCATAAGCAGCCATGTCGCCAGCGGCGAGAGCCTCCTCGACCTGCGTCATAAACGTTTGCTTACCGCATCCGATTGCATCGCGCAGCAGGCGATACAGATAGATGTGGTTGCCCAGCGAAAGCGTGGGCGTAACTATTGTATTGCTCATGGCAAATCTCCTCTTTACACATGTAAAGCATCTTACCATCGCATGGCGCTCGCCATGACGGCGCCCAAGGCAAACGGGCGCGACCGTTGCCGGTTCGCGCCCGTTGTACAGGTCGGTTATCTGTGAGAGGCAAATGTGCTTAGTTGCCCGATGCCGTGCCTTGGCTCGAGTTGCCAGATGCCGTGCCGGACGCGGTTCCGCTCGAGCTGTTCGAGCTGTTGGTGTTACTGCTGCCTGTTGTGCCCGTTCCCGAAGTGGTGTCGCTCGTCTGGTCGCCCGTGCTCGACTGCGAACCGTCAGCCGTTTGGCTTGAGTTGGTCGTGCCGGACGGCGAGCTACTGTTGGCCGTAGAGGAATCGGTGCCCTGCGATTGGTTTTGGGTGTTCGAGGACGAATTGGCAGAGGCAGAGCTGTCTTGCGTGTCGTCCGTCTGTGCCTGCTGATCCTGCGACTGGGTGTTGCCATTTGCATCGCTCTCGGTCGTGCGCGACGACAGGATTGGCTCGGGACGCTCGCCCAGACCCTCACCGGCAGTGGTGATAAGGATGGCACCGGCGCAGGCGATGACCGCGACGATGGCGATGGCGATCGAGAAGATGATGACCTTCTTTTGCGTCTGGCTGCGCTCTGCCGCCGCCTTGGCGCGCAGGCTGTTGGGGGCGACGCGCGCCGTGGTCGCGCGCCCCGCAATCTGGCGCATCTCCTGCGTGGTCGCGGCTCCGCCCAGGTGCTCCTCGGCATTAAATTCAACGGGCTCGTAGACGCCGGCAGGGTAGTCGACAGCGGCATGCGTGCCTTTGATTGCTTCGGCGCTGGCGGAGATAAAGTGGCGATAGACCTGCGAGGACACAACAGTGATGACTGAGCTCACAGCGGCACCAATTACTGAACCAGCGATGCCGATTTTGGAAGCAAGTGCGACGCTCGTGGCGGCAGCTGCGGCGCCGGCGATGATTTGGGGAATGGAAATGTCGTCGAACAGGCCCTTTTTGGGCGCGATGGCCATGGTCTGTCCGATGGAATGGTTTTCGTGAACGCCGTTGTTGAGCGCGGCCGGTGTCATGACGCGCGTGCGCGGCGCGTCAGTGTACTTGGTTGTCATACGGGGTCCTCCCGGTGTAAATCTGCTTCGTTTCGTGTAGCCATCAGGGTACCCACCAGATGTGAATCGTACGTGACATTTAACAGATACCATCAACTCATCAATTGCTCACCAAGTTGGTGGGATGCGGCTACACCCGGCGGTTGAACTACAATAGGGCTTGCTAATAGTGTTGAATAGCGTCTACGCACGGGAGCATTCTTATGAATCTTCACCTTTCTCAGTCTGATGGCTTTTTGCGTGTGGCGGCGGCGTCGCCGCAGATTCGCGTGGCCGATGTCGAGGGCAATGCCGAGGTTGCGCTGGCGGCTGTTCGCGATGCTGCCGGGCGTGGCGTTCGCGCGCTGGTGTTGCCCGAGCTTAACCTAACCGGCTATACCGCGGCCGACCTGTTCCATAACCGCACGCTGCTGCATGCCTGTGAGGCGGCGCTTGTGCGCATCCTCGACGAGACGCGTGACCTGCCGATCGTCTTTACCGTTGGCTTGCCCGTTGCGGTGGCAGAAAACATCTACAACTGCGCCGCCGTGTGCTGTGCGGGCGAGCTTTTGGGCCTCACGGCCAAGAAGTATTTGCCCAACTATGGCGAGTTCTATGAGCGCCGTTGGTTTGCTCCGGCACCTACCGATCCCGTTTGGCTTGAATTTGCCGGTCAGGGTCCGGTCCCGTTGGGCTCGGGGCTTGTCTACCGTTGCTGTGATGAGGGCGCCGAGGACCTGGTGCTGGGCGTTGAGGTCTGCGAGGACCTGTGGGTGCCGGCGCCTCCTTCGACCGAGATGGCGCTTGCCGGTGCGACGGTGATTCTCAACCCGTCGGCTTCGGACGAGATTATCGGTAAGGCAGACTATCGCCGCAGCCTCATCTCCAATCAGAGCGCGCGCCTGTACTGTGCCTATGCGTATGCAGACGCGAGCGAGGGCGAGTCCACGACCGATATGGTCTTTGCGGGCGAGAACCTCGTCTACGAAAACGGCTCCAAGCTCGCCGCGACCAAACTGCTTACTTGCGATATGGCCATCGCCGACGTTGACCTTGACCGCCTGGTTGCCGAGCGCCGTCGTTCGACGACGTGGACGCGCGCGGACGATGCGCCGGAGGCCACGGCCGTTGAGTTTTCGTTTGAGGGCGTGTTGGCCGAAGACCCTGTCCTGCGCGATGCCTGCGATATCGACCGCGTTTTCCCGCGCGCGCCCTTTGTACCGGCCGACCATGGTGACCTGGCCGAGCGCTGCGAGACCATCCTCGACCTGCAGACCGCCGGCCTCAAGACCCGCCTGGCCCATACGGGCACCAAGGCTGCAGTCATCGGTCTTTCGGGCGGCCTGGACTCCACGCTGGCACTGCTTGTGACCGTGCGCGCCTTCGATGCACTGGGGCTGCCGCGCACCGGTATCACGGCCGTGTCCATGCCCGGCTTTGGCACGACGCATCGCACCAAGTCGAATGCCGAGTCGCTCGCTCGCGACCTTGGCGTGAGCTTCCGCGAGGTTTCGATCCACGCGGCCGTGGAGCAGCACTTCAAGGACATTGAGCACGATCCGGCCGTGCAGGACGTGACCTACGAGAACAGCCAGGCCCGCGAGCGTACGCAGATTCTGATGGATCTGGCCAATCAGGCCGGCGGTTTTGTCATCGGCACGGGCGACCTGTCGGAGCTGGCGCTCGGCTGGGCTACCTACAACGGCGACCACATGAGCATGTACGCCGTCAACGCGAGCGTGCCCAAGACGCTTGTGCGCCATCTGGTGCGCTATGCCGCTGATGTTTTTGGCGGGCGTATTGCCGAGGTCTTGCTCGATATCCTCGATACGCCGGTGTCCCCCGAGCTTCTGCCGCCCACGGGCGACGGCGAGATTGCGCAGAAGACTGAGGATTTGGTGGGCCCGTACGAGCTGCACGACTACTTCCTCTACTACCTGCTGCGTTTTGGCTTTGAGCCGGGCAAGATCTACCGCATGGCGCTCAAGAGCTTCGAGGGCGCCTACGACGTCAAGACCGTTCACACGTGGCTGCGTACGTTCTGCCGTCGCTTCTTTGCCCAGCAGTTTAAGCGCAGCTGCCTGCCCGATGGCCCCAAGGTGGGTTCGGTCACGCTCAGCCCGCGCGGCGATTGGCGCATGCCGAGTGACGCCAGCTCGCGCCTGTGGCTCGCCCAGATTGACGCGCTCAATCCGATGGACTAAGGTTGCCAAATTGAACCAAAACAGCGGGTGCAAGCGTTACACTTTTGCAATCTGATGGCCCGTATCGCGCGGCGCTCTTGTCGGAGCGCCGCGTTTTTCATATCGAAAGGTGGCACCATGCAGGCATCGCAGCGTCTCGACCGCTTTGGCGCGGAGGTCTTCGCCTCGCTCAACAACAAACTGCTTGCGCTGAAGGCTCAGGGCAAGACCATTTACAACATGAGCGTGGGCACGCCCGACTTTAAGCCGTACGACCACGTGGTCGAGGCGCTCACGCATGCAGCCCAAGATCCCGAGATGTGGAAGTATGCCCTGCGCGACCTGCCCGAACTCAAGCAGGCCGTGTGCGATTACTATGAGCGTCGCTTTGGCGTTTCGGGCATTACGCCGTCTATGGTGCAGTCGTGCAACGGTACGCAGGAGGGCGTGGGCCATTTGGGCCTGGCCCTGCTCGATCCGGGTGACACCATCCTGGTTCCCGATCCGTGCTACCCGGTCTTTGAGGCGGGTGCGAAGATTGCCGATGCCAAGCTCGAGTACTATCCGCTGGTTGCCGAGCATAATTACCTGCCCTATGTGGCGGGTATCGATCCCGAGGTGGCCGATCGTGCCAAGTATATGATCGTATCGCTGCCCGCCAACCCGGTGGGCTCGGTGGGCACGCCCGAGGTCTACGAGGAGATCATCGCCTTCGCCCGCGAGCACGACCTGCTCATCGTTCACGACAATGCATACTCCGATATCGTGTTTGACGGTGAGCCGGGCGGCAGCTTCTTGCAGTATCCCGGTGCGCTCGAGGTGGGCGTGGAGTTTTTCTCGCTCTCCAAGTCGTTTAACGTCACTGGTGCCCGCATCGGCTTTTTGGTCGGCCGCGAGGATGTGGTCTCTGCCTTTGCCAAACTGCGCGGCCAGATCGACTTTGGCATGTTCTTCCCGATCCAGAAGGCTGCTATCGCCTGTCTGAACGGTCCGCGCGATGAGGTCGAGGCGCAGCGTCTGAAGTACCAGGAGCGCCGTGATGCCCTGTGCGACGGTCTTGAGAACTTGGGCTGGGAGCGTCCCAACGCGCATGGCTCTATGTTTGTGTGGGCCAAGCTTCCCGGTGGTCGCACCGATTCCATGGCGTTTTGCGAGGAGCTTATGGAGAAGGCCGGCGTTGTGGTGACGCCGGGCGCGAGCTTTGGTCCTTCGGGCGAGGGACACGTGCGCATGGCGCTGGTCCTGCCGCCCGATCAGATTGCTTTGGCTGTCGAGGCCATTCGCGAGGCGGGCCTGTATTAGAAAGCTATTTCGGCTCGTCAATAGCTCGAAACCGATTTCGTGCAGTTATTTTACGAATCCTGCAAACAATTTCGGTAAACGGTCGATTTTTGGCTGCGAATAGGAGCATAATCAAAGTCCCGATTGGATGTATTGGGATTACGGCAAGCCGCTCGGGTCGTTCCCGGGCGGCTTGCTTGTGGAGAGAGATGGGAGTTTCTAATGGTTAACGAGAAGAAGGTCGCTATTGTCGGCTGCGGTTTCGTCGGTTCGTCTTCGGCGTTCGCGCTGATGCAGAGCGGTCTGTTCTCCGAGATGGTCCTCATCGACGTGGACAAGAACCGCGCCGAGGGTGAGGCTCTGGATATCGCGCACGGCATGACGTTTGCCGAGCCGATGAAGATCTACGCCGGCGATTATTCCGATGTCGCCGACGCCGCCATGATCGTTGTCACCGCTGGCGCTGCCCAGAAGCCCGGTGAGACCCGCTTGGACCTGGTCAACAAGAACGTCAACATCTTTAAGTCCATTATCCCCGAGATTAAGAAGTCCGGCTTCGACGGCATTCTGCTCATCGTCTCCAACCCGGTCGATGTTCTGACCTATGCCGCCATCAAGATGTCCGGCCTGCCCGAGGGCCATGTCATCGGCTCCGGTACCGTGCTCGACACCGGTCGTCTGCAGCAGATGCTTGGTGCCCACGTTGAGGTCGACCCGCGCGATGTCCAGGCCTATGTCATGGGTGAGCACGGCGACTCCGAGTTCGTTGCTTGGTCCAGCGCCCAGGTTGCCGGCGTTCCGCTGAACACCTTCTGCGAGCTTCACGGTCATCTGGAGCATGAGGCTGCCGAGAAGCGCATCGCCGAGGACGTCAAGAACTCCGCCTACACCATCATCGAGAAGAAGCACGCCACCTACTATGGCGTCGCCATGGCCGTCAAGCGCATTTGCACCGCCGTCATGCGTGA
Organism: Collinsella aerofaciens; assembly: GCF_028206795.1. GTDB lineage: Bacteria > Actinomycetota > Coriobacteriia > Coriobacteriales > Coriobacteriaceae > Collinsella > Collinsella aerofaciens_AX. The sequence goes on from NZ_JAQLFJ010000004.1 coordinate 26,131, forward strand.
CGAGCAGACCGTTCTGCCCGTCTCCTCGCTCATGGTGGGCGAGTATGGCCTGTCCGATCTTGCCATCTCCATGCCGACCGTCGTTGGCCGCGACGGCGTTGTCTGCCGCGTCCCCGTGCCGCTGAACGATGACGAGCAGCATGAGCTCACCGCCTCTGCAAAGGCCCTCAAGGACATCATCGACAGCGTCGACTTCTCCTGCTAAATCAAGCTCGCTAGAGCGAAAAGCTACAATGAAGGCGTCCGGGTCCACACGGCCCGGGCGCCTTTTTGGTGCAAAGTAACCTGACCCCAATGCACCATAGTTGATGGGAGGGCCATGTCGGATTCGCCTAATTTTTTGACATATGCCCAGACGGTGTTTGATCCGTTTGAGGAGCGGTCGTTCTGCGCGGTGGATAGCCTGGTCTTTGCGTGGTTGTCCTATTTGCGTTTGCCGGGTGATATGGCGGAGCTGACGAACTGGCAGGGCCTAGACGTACGCGAACTGCTGCGTGCCGAGTGCTACCGGGACATGATTGACGACTTGTGGGATCCAGAGGGGAGCAGGGCCTTGTTGGAGGCCGTGGCAGCAAACCCTCGTTACCGTGGCGTGCACGTTTGCGGCTATCGTGCCGTGAGCGATGTGGTAGCGACAGAGCAGTTTGCAGCCATGGCGTTCCGGTTTCCGACGGGGTTTAGTTATCTTTCCTTCCGGGGGACCGACAGTACGATTGTGGGCTGGAAAGAGGACTTCAACATGGCGTTCCGGTGTCCCGTGCCCTCCCAGGAATCTGCGGCACGCTATGTGGACGAGGCGGCGGATGCGATTGACGAGCCGCTTTTGTGCGGAGGTCATTCCAAGGGTGGAAACCTTGCGGTGTACGGTGCGGTGATGTGCTCCGATGTCGCCCGTGAGCGAATCGAACGGGTGTATTCCCATGATGGTCCTGGCTTCGTCGAGGAGTTCCTGAACGGCAACGCCTTTGCCGATCTTTCCGGCCGCATCGATAAGACGCTACCTCGGTCGTCGATCTTTGGCATGATGTTCGAGACACAGGAGGACTATGCCATCGTTGAGAGCACCGAGTTCAGCCTGCTGCAGCACAATCCCTTTAGCTGGGTGGTTGATGGTCGCGACTTCGTGTACTGTGAGCGCCTGTCCGCCGGTGCTCGATACGTTGATGGCTCCATTCGCGAGATGCTGCTTGCAGTGGGGCCTAGCGAGCGCGAGCGTTTTGTAGATGCGTTGTTCTCCGTGTTTGAGGCTACGGGTGCTGAGCGGTTTGCGGATATCGCTGGGAATCTGCGCGAGAGCCTGCCCGTGATGCTCCAGGCTGCGCAAGGTTTCGACAAGGATACACGACGCTTTGTCTCGCAGACCATCGTGGCAATCCTTAAATGCGCACTGCTGCCCAAACGACCCCAGTTCGACATGTCCGCTGCCGGTAAGAGTCTGGCAGAACAGCTCGAGGCTTGGCAGTCCGAGCTCCTGCGCTAACCATTGGTGCAAAGCAACCTGTCCCCGATGCACCAATCTTCGATGCGCTCGGGGAGGGCTCGACCGCTATACTGGTTCGTGCCGAAATCGATCTAGAACGGAATGCCGTATATGAAAATCAATCACGCGATTCTGCATATCCTGGACTTTGACTCTGCCGTCAACGTTATGAGCCAGCGCGAGCTCGATATCGAGAGTCGTACCGTGCGCAACTTCGTGACCACGCATCTGCGCCGCGCACGTACCTCGGCCGACAATAAACGCGCCACGTTTGCCGAGAACTCTGCGTTTGGCGGCGAGCTCAAGGGCTATTTCTTTGGCGAGCGCGAGTTCGTGGACCTGTCGCAGCAGATTGCGGAGTTTATCTCCTCCGAGCTCACCAAAGCCGAGAAAGCCGAGTCCACCGACGTGCTCGTGGCCGATTTTGACGACGATGAGGATGCCCGCTGGTTTGCCGTGATGCTGCTGGGCTCCAAGCAGGCTTTTATGCACGAAGTGGGCCGCGAGGAGGGGGAGGTGCGCAACGACATCGCGCGCCACTACGCCATTCTGCCGAACCCCTCGCAAAAGGTGCCGAGCTATGCCATCGTGCGCGCGAGCACCATGGAGATCGGCTACGTAGACAAGAAGCGCAAGATTGCCGGCGAAGACCGCATGCTCATTCCCGATGGCCTGCTGCAGTGCGACACGGGCGTATCTGGCAAGGAGGTCATCGACACCGTGACGCGTGTGGTCGAGGAAGTCGCCGAGGAGCACGGCGCCAACACGGCCGTGGCGCTCGCCAAGGTTAAGGCCGCTGTGGCCGAGAAGGTCGAGGATGACGAGGAGCTTCCGCCTTGGGATATCGTCGATGAGGTCTTTGAGGACGAACCGGTCATCAAGGAAAGTGTGCGCGCGGCACTGACCGAGGAGAAGGTTCCCGAGCGCGTTCCCGTGGAGCGCAAGCAGGTCGAGCGCGCGGCGGTGCGCAATCATAAGATTCGTACCGATACGGGTATCGAGATCAGCTTCCCGGCCGAGATGGGTTCGAACTCCGAGTACATCGAGTTTGTCAACGAGCCCAACGGCCTCATCTCCATCGAGCTCAAGAATATCGGCAGCATCGAGAATCGATAAGTTGCGTTACGCCTGCAGCGAGAAAGCGAAGGCCGAAGCCCTGGATGGGGTTTCGGCCTTTTTGCTTGGGGCTGAATTGCGTTGCAGGTTGAGCATACGTCAGCGAAAACGACCCAGAGCGAGCAAGATGACGTGAAAGAGGAGGGCATTGACCTTCTGGTCATGCCCGACGATTGAACGTCAGATTGCCGCTCTGGGGCGTTTGCAGCGTCGGCTAGTTACGCGGTTTGATAAAACCGTGTAACCCTACAGTTGACGTAAGCCCTCTTCCAGGCCGGTCTTGCTGTCGGTCTGGGCGTCGCGCATCTTGATGACGCGGGCGGGGACACCGGCCACGACGGCGCCGGCGGGGACGTCCTCCACGCATACGGCGCCAGCGGCAACGACAGCACCCTTACCCACGTGCACGCCCTCCAGGACCACAGCGTTGGCGCCGATCATGACATCGTCCTCGATGATGACGGGCGTGGCGCTGGCGGGCTCCACGACGCCTGCCAGCACGGTGCCGGCGCCGATGTGGCAGTTCTTACCCACGGTGGCGCGGCCGCCCAGGACGGCGCCCATATCAATCATAGAGCCCTCGCCGATAACGGAGCCGATATTGATGATGGCACCCATCATGATGACGGCGCGGTCGCCGATCTCGACGCGGTCGCGGATGATCGCGCCCGGCTCGATGCGGGCATTGATGCCCTTAAGGTCGAGCATGGGGACGGCGGAGTTGCGGCAGTCATTCTCTACGTCGTAGTAGTCGATGGAGTCGGCATTGGCATCGAGGATGACCTTGAGCTCATCCCAATCGCCAAAGACGGTCTTGCCACGACGGCCGCCGTAGACATGCGCGTCGCCCCAGGCAACCTTCATGCCCGGCTTTTCGCGCACGTACAGTTTGACGGGCGTTTTCTTGGGCGCGGTGGCGATGTAGTTGATAATTTCCTGTGCATCCATCTCGGCTGCGTTGCTCATTTGCTGTCTCTCCTTTGGGTGGATTGGGTTGATACTTGGTTAGGCAAACATGACCTGGTCGAACGTGTAGAAGCCGGGCTTGCGGGTGACGAGCTTTTGCGCGGCGGCCAGCGCACCGTTGACAAAGATCTGACGGCTCGTGGCGCGATGCGTGAGCGTGACCTCCTCGTCCTGGCCAAAGAAACTCACCTCGTGCACGCCGGCGACCGTGCCGCCGCGCAGCGAGTGCATGCCGATTTCCTTGGGATCGCGAGCGCCGCACATGCCTTCGCGACCGTAGACAGGATGATAGCCAGCCTCAGACTCGGCCTCGACCACGGCGTCGAGTAGCAGCTTGGCGGTGCCGCTGGGAGCGTCGACCTTTTGGTTGTGGTGCGTCTCGACAATCTCGCAGTCAAAGCCGGGCAGCTCGCGTGTGGCCTGTGCTACCAGATGACGCAGGGCTGCGATACCGATGGAGTAATTGCCGGAGTGCATGACGCGGACGTTCTGACCAAGCTCGCGCAGGCGGTCCATCTGATCGGGTGTGTAGCCCGTGGTGCCCGAGACCAACGCGGCGCCTGTACGCTCGACATAGGCGACGACGGCATCGAAGGTCACGACGTTCGAGAAGTCGATGATGACGTCGGCTGCCGGGGCGCTCTCGAGCTCGGACAGGTCAAAACCGATCTGGGCCACGATATCAAAAACGGGCTGCCCGGAGGCGTCGGCAATGCCTTCGGCGGTAGTGCGGATGAGCGAGCCCATGCGGCCCGTCCCCATAATGACGGTCTTAATCAAGCAGACCAGCTCCCTTCAGAGCATCGGTAAGTGCGGAACGCGTGTCGTCTGCCATGGGGCACAGCGGCATGCGGTAGTTGGCTTCGATCATACCCATCTGGGCGAGTGCTTCCTTGACGGGGATGGGGTTGACCTCGCTAAAGAGGGCGTTGATGAGCGGCTGGCCGGCAATCTGGATATCGCGGGCGCGCTCCACGTCACCGTCCAGATAGGCGCGGCACATGTCGTGCACGAGCTGCGGCTGAATGTCTGCCCACACGCTGATGGTGCCCGAGGCGCCCAGGCTCATGAGCGGTACGGTAAGTGCGTCCTCGCCTGAGTACATGCGGAAGTCGTCGGACAGCAGGTGAGCGATCTTGGCCGCGTAGGCGACGTTGCCCGAGGCTTCCTTAATACCCATGATGTTGGGGTGCGCGGCCAAGCGCTCTACGTTGCGCTCGCTGATGCCGCAGCCGCAGCGGCCGGGGATGTTGTACAGGATGCAGGGGATATCTACGGCATCGGCAACGGTCTTAAAGTGCTGGTAGATGCCCTCTTCGTTGGACTTGTTGTAGTAGGGGGTAATGAGCAGCAGGCCGTCGGCGCCCAGGCCCTGATAGGTGAGCGACTTGGTGAGCATGGTCTGCGTGGAGTTGGAGCCCGAGCCGGCGATGACGGGGACACGGCCTGCAACCTGCTTGACCACCGCGGCGACAACGGAGTTGTCCTCGTCGTCGGTCATCGTGGCGCTCTCGCCGGTGGTGCCCAGGGTGAGGATGGCGTCGGTACCGTTTTGCAGGTGGAAATCGATAAGGCGCTCGAGCGCATCGAAGTCGACACTGCCGTCTTTTTTAAACGGCGTCACAAGGGCGACGATTGAGCCCTCGAGATTGCGGATGTCCATGTTCTTCTCCTTCGCTCTCGCGATTTGGATGCGCTTGTTCCATTGGGCGGCGACCGCCAGGCGCTCGTCCTGGGCACGATGGCGGGCAGTATCGGCGCGCGACTTGGCCAGCAGCTCGCGGCCGCACGGCAGCACGTCGAGCGTGGCAAAGTAATCGCCCGGGCGCTCGGCACGGCGGATAAGGTCGACCGAGCCATCGGGGCGCAGCAGCACCTCGGCGGAGCGCAGGCGCCCGTTGTAGTTGTAGCCCATGGAGTAGCCATGGGCGCCGGTATCGTGGATCACGAGCAGGTCGCCCATGTCGATATGCGGCAACTCGCGATCAATGGCGAACTTGTCGTTGTTCTCGCACAGATTGCCCGTAATGTCGTACGTGTTTGTGACAGGCACCGCGGTCTTGTCGGAGCCACCCGGCTGGCCCATCACCGTAATGTGGTGGTAGGCGCCATACATGGCAGGGCGGATCAGATCGACGGCGCTTGCGTCGACACCGATATAGTCCTTGTAGATTTGCTTCTCGTGGATGGCCTTGGTGACCAGGCAGCCGTAGGGGCCCATCATAAAGCGGCCCATCTCGGTGCAGATTGCCACATCGCCCATGCCGGCGGGAACCAGAATCTCATCGTAGGCTGCATGCACTCCTTCGCCGATGGCATGGATATCGTTGGCCTGCTGCTCGGGCAGGTAGGGGATGCCGACGCCGCCGGACAGATTGATAAAGGCGACGTGTGCGCCGGTCTCGCGCTCCAGGCGCACGGCAAGCTCAAAGAGGATGCGCGCGAGCTTGGGGTAGTAGTCGTTGGTGACGGTGTTGCTGGCAAGGAATGCGTGGATGCCAAAGTTTTCGCCGCCCTTGGCCTTGAGCAGGCGGAAGGCCTCAAAGAGCTGCTCGGTGGTCATGCCGTACTTGGAGTCGCCGGGGTTATCCATGATGCCGTTGGAGAGCTGGAACAGTCCGCCCGGATTAAAGCGGCAGCTGACCGTCTTGGGGATGGGCCCCGCAACGTGCTCAAAGAACTCGATGTGGCTGATGTCGTCAAAGTTGACGATGGCGCCCAGTTTATCTGCAAGGGCAAAGTCCGCCGCCGGCGTGTCGTTGGACGAGAACATGATGTCGTGGCCGGTGATACCCAGCGAGCGGGCGATCATGAGCTCGGTATAGCTCGAACAATCGCAGCCGCAGCCGTATTCGTTGAGGATGGAGATGAGCGCCGGGTTGGGATTGGCTTTGACGGCAAAGTATTCCTTAAAGCCCGGGTTCCATGCGAAGGCGTCGCGCACCTCTTGCATGTTGCGGCGGATGCCCGCCTCGTCGTATAGATGAAACGGCGTGGGGAACTGCTCGACGATATGCTCGAGCGTCTCCTTGTCCACAAACGGCTGCTTGGCCGCATACGCTTCGCTGGGGATCAATGCCATGTCCCGTAAACCTCGCTATCCAGACGGCGCCATCTGCGCATCGAATCCGCATAGCGTGGACCCAATGTCCGGATAGCGCTCCCGCATTGCTGCAGACAGTCCTGCGGGTGTTTCCCGCAGGCCCACCAGGTTGTTCGTGCCCGAAAAACCCAGTTCGGCGGGTTTCACCTCCCCGCGGGGTCAAAGTCTGCCGACTCGCCCGCGGCTCATCGTGCCCGCGCCTCTATCAAGTGGTAACGACCCTACCACGTTGCACTTTACCAAACAAGAGTATTCGTATATAACGTTTAAAAAATGCAGGGATATGCTAGAAACAAGGGTGCGGCAATCTTGCGGCACAATAAGACGGTAACTGGCGCGCACCTATGAAAGGAACCTTTATGACCGAGCTCCAAGAACTCCGTCGCTATCGCCGCGATCTCCATCGCATTCCGGAGCTCGACTTCGATCTTCCGCAAACCATCGCCTATATCGAGGGCGTGCTCGCCCCGCTCGCCTGCGAGGTGACCCATCCGTGTCCCAGCTGCGTCTGCGCTTTCTTCGATGCCGGCACGGGCGCCGCGCATGCCACGGCGATTCGCGCCGACATGGACGCCCTGCCCATCGCGGAGGCAACGGGCGCGGCCTTTGCCTCGACGCATCCCGGTAAGATGCATGCGTGCGGTCACGACGGTCACATGGCCATGGCTCTCGCGGTGGCGACTTTTGTCGACCGAGCGATTCGTGAGCAGCCGGGCGCCATCAAGCGCAACGTGCTCTTTGTGTTTCAGCCGGCCGAGGAAACGACCGGTGGCGCCAAGACGGTGTGTGAGAGCGGCGTATTCGAGCGCTACGGGGCGGATCGCATCTTTGGCTTCCACGTATGGCCCGATTTGCCCGCCGGCACGTTGGCGAGCTGTTCCGGTCCGCTGCTAGCGCGTTCGAGCGAGACGCATGTGCACATTCACGGGATGAGCATCCATATCGCCAAGACCTATGGCGTACCGGTCGAGGAGTCGCACGATGCCGCATTGGCGGCAGCGAAGTTTTTGGTTGCTGAGCGCGAGCTGATGGACGAGTTGGGCGCCGACGAGCCCTGTATCGGTAAGTTTGGTCTGCTGCGGGCCGGTTCGGTTTGCAACGCGGTGGCGGGGGAGGCCCATGTGGCCGGAAGCCTGCGTGTGTTTACGGACGACATGTTCGACCGTGCACGCGAGGGTGTGTGCCGCGTGCTTGATGAGGCATGCGCTGCAACGGGCTGCACGTACGATCTCGACTTTGCCGAGGGCTATCCACCGGTCGATAACGACCCTGAGTTGTTTGCCCGAATCGCGCCCGCTCTGCCCGAATTGCAGCTCGTGGACGAGCCGCTGCTAATCGCCGAGGATTTCGCGTTCTATCAGCGGCATCTGCCGGGCGTGTTCTTCTTGCTGGGCACGGGCGTGCCAGAGGGGCAAGACAACCCGAGCGATTCGGATGGCTGTCCCGCCTATGCTACAAGCGCCCTGCATACCGATAGCATGCTCTTCGACGAGGAAATCCTACTCAAAGGCCTCGATGCCTACAAACGATTGCTTGGCTTGGAGTGACGATGGAGCGACGCCGACAGTCTGCCGTGTATAGTCCTGGTGGGTGTGGGTGCGGCTTGCTGCTGCTCCCGGTTATTGCTGTGAGCATTGGCGTGATGTTTGCGCTTGCTGGGCTGGCTGCGGCGGCACTCGTACTGTTTATCACTGCCATCGGCGTGACGATTTGGCTCTGCCGCAATCGCGAGCAACGCCGTGCCGACGGTAAAACCAATGTCGGCTGGGTCATCTTTCTAATCATTGCGTACCTGCTGAGTGTCAGCTACCTTGTTTTCTTTGTCCTGTTGATGATCAGTGCCTTTACCGGGGAATCCGTCACGGTGGGTTGATCACCACTGGCAGACGGTCGCGCAAAGTGCGTTTGCTCGGCGCTTGGACAACTGCATTGGCCGTTTACCGCAACCTTAGCTCTCAGCTAATGAATTCAAGTTCAATCCTTCCTACGATGTGCTGTGTGCCGGCACGGTAGCCGGATCGTAGGAAGGATGAATAATGGCAAAAGAGGGAAAGAAGCCGATCGGCAAGATTGTCCTAGGCATCATCGTGGTGCTGGTTATCGTCGGTGCCGTGGGCTCTATGGGCGGCAACTCAACCGATTCGTCTGCGAGCGATTCGGCAAAACCTGCCGAGATGACACAGCAGGCTGAGGAGCAAAAAGAACCGCAAGAACCGTATACCATTGCTGACGAGGCTGAAGACACTTCCAATCAGTTTACCTATAAGATCACGGGCACGCTGACCAATAACACGGACAAGGAAAAGAGCTACATTCAGATTGAGTATGTTCTGTATGATGCCGATGGCAACCAGGTTGGAACGGCTCTTGCAAACACCAATCATCTGAAGGCGGGCGGCTCCTGGAAGTTCGAGGCGCTGGGTACGGTGTCTCCCGACCAGGTTGCTAGCTGGGAGCGTTCGGACGTAAGCGGTTTCTAGCATGTTGCATGCACTGGGGGAGGTGAAGTCGTATGCCCGATAAAAAGCTGACCGAGGAGTTGCTCAACGAGCTTCTCGATGCGCCGAACATCGATGGCTATATCAGGGAGCACGACTTTGCCGCCCCGTCGCTTTCGGACTATCTGAAGCAGCTGCTGCAGGAAAAGGGCTTGGAGCGTTCGCGCGTGGTTCGTATGGCCGATCTCAATGAGACCTTTGGCTATCAGATCTTTACTGGTGCGCGTCACCCGAGTCGCAATAAGGTGCTGCAGATTGCCTTTGCGATGGCGCTGACGCTCAAAGAGACCAACCGTGCGCTGACGGCTGCCGGGGTAAGCGTCCTTAACTGCAAGGATCGCCGTGATGCGATTATCATCTTTTGCATCGATCGCGGGTGTAGCCTCCAAAAGGTCAACGAGGAGCTGTATCGCTTTGGCGAGGAGACGGTGAGTTAGCGGCTGATATCTGAGCCGGCGGAGCTGCCGAACAACGATGCAAACGAACGGGGCGCGGATGCCATGGGGTGTCTGCGCCCTGCGCTATGATGGAGGCTATGGATACTCAGACCCCAACATATCCCGATGACGAGCTGACCGCAGCGCTTGCCGAGCACCTGGCGTCGCTCGATCGCGACGACAGCTATCGCGTGGAGCGTGTACTTAAGCGCTCGTCCGTTGAAACAACTGAGCTCGTGTACTTTGAAGGAACCGGCGGTGGTTCGCTCGGCCCCTTTGTCCGTAAACGCATCGATGCTTCGGCTCAAATCGGCGGGGCATACGAGCGTCTGTTTGCCGCTCAACGGGCGGGCAGGCGTTTTGAGCACCTGCCCAGAATCGTCGATTGCCGTCGTGTGGGCGACGAGCTTAACGTGGTTATGGAATATATCGAAGGAGAGACGCTCGGGGTGCTGGTGGACCGTCTGGGAGCCACCCCCGATTATGCATGTGAATTGTATCCTGCCCTTTGCGACGCCGTGGGCGAGCTCCATGCCGGTTTTGCAATGGCGGGGGAGACGTCGGCGCCGGTGATCCATCGCGACCTCAAGCCATCGAATATCATCGTGACAGGTGCGAGCCGTACGCTCGATGAGGGCCTGACGTTTTCATCGCTGGTGATTATCGACTTGGGGATCGCGCGCGTATGGCGCGATGGCGCCGATGCCGACACCGTCAAGTTTGGCACGCGACCCTATGCGCCGCCCGAGCAGTATGGGTTTGGGCAGACGAGTGTGCGCAGCGACGTCTACGCACTTGGCGCCCTGTTGTTCTTCTGCTTGACGGGAATCGACCCTAAACCAGGGCTCGACATGCGCGAGCAATGCGAGGCGCGTGGCATTCCCACTCCACTTGCCGATGTCATCTGCATGTCGATGGCGCTCGACCCGGCTAAGCGTTTTGCGAGTGCGGAAGCGTTGGGACGGGCTACGCGCGCGGCATACGATCTGAGTCGCCCCGTGCGGCCTCCTGCGCCTGCGCCTGTCCGTACTCCGGCCTCGGAGACGGTGTTGACGCCCCAAGGGCTCCAGAACCCCGCAGGGCTTCCTAGGCCTGCCGCCTCCGCTGCATGCGGTCTGCTCTCTCGCGTTCCGGAGTCTCTGGGGCGCATTTGGAATACGCTTGTCTGCTTCTCGCTACTTGTGTTCTTTGCCGGAAGTCACTTTGCCGTCTTTCACCCCACGGGAGCAAACCAAAGCTACCCGACGTGGCTTCTCATAATCGAGTATTTTTTCTTTGTCGATGGCCTTATGGTGCTTATGCATTTTGCGCTGCTCGATAAGCGCCGTCTTCGTCGGCGATTCGCACTGCTTGACAGCTATCGCGGCAAGAAACTCGCGAAACTCTGGCTCAAGGCATTGGGTGTGCTGCTCCTATGTATGATCGTCATAGTCGCGGTTGCCAATGCGACCGGCGTCGTCGATACCTCCGCTACCTAAAAGAAAAAGGGCCCCATTGGGGCCCTTTGCAGTTGCACTTAGATGCGGTTCATCTGAGCGGCGACTTTGTTGTACCAGTCCTGCCACGTGGGCGGGCAGTACTTTTTGGCCGCTGCCGGGGTAAGGGTGGAGCCGTAGTTGGCGCCCAGATAGGCAACGTGAGCGGAGATGCCCTCGCTCCAGCTGCCAAAGCTGCGCCAACCGCCGCCACGGGCGCTCCAGCCCCAGGCGTTGTAAGAATTGGCGCAATAAGCACCCTTGGTGCTCTCGATACAGGCGATGGCGGGGGACCAACGGGGGTCGACACCAGTATTCCAAGCGGCGACGGCAAAGTTATAGCCCTGGCCTGCCATGGGGGAGCCGGCGAGATAATTGTCGATGCGGCTCGTCCACTCATTAATGAACGAATCGTAATCGGAGCTACCGGTATTGGCGTTGTTCACCGTGGTGTCGATGGTGGTGTTGGTGTTGGTGGCCTGGCTGCTGGAATTGCTGCCGCTTACGCCCTCGCCCGAGAGCTTCTCGGCGGCAGCGGCCTTATCGGCCTCAAGCTTGGCAAGCTCGGCGGCATTTTCCTGCTCGGCTTTTGCCTGTGCCTCGCTGCGGAGCTGCTGGGCCTGAGCCAACGCATCCTCGGCGTTTTTCTGCTCTGCCTCAAGCTGAGACTTGGCCTGCTGGAGCTCAGCCTTGTTCTGCTCGAGTTCGGTTTGCATGTTATTGAGCTGTTCGATCTCGTCGACGCTCGAGCTCGTGATCTGGTTGGTGTATTTGCAGGTCGTGATGAACTCACCCAGGCTCTGCGCGTTGACCAGGAAGCTCACGATGGGGTTGGTGCCCTTCTGATACTTGTACAGATCGCGCATGGCGGAGCTTGCCTTGGCCTGCTGCTCGGGAAGCTTAGCCTCGATTTCCTCGATGCTTGCCTCATTGGAGTCAATCTGCTTTTGCAGGTCATCGAGTTTGGTGCGGGCGTCGTTGTAGGCGCTCGTGGCGGCTTCGATCTTCTGCTGGGCTGCGGAAAGCTGGTCCTGCGTTGCCTGCGAGGCGGCATACGCCGCAACGGGGGAGAGCATCGGCGTGGCCGTCAGCGCAACGGCGAGCGCGGCGCTCGTGATGATACGAGCCGGCTTCGACGCAATGAGCGCTGCGGCGCGATGATTCGAATGCTGCATCCAGTCCCTCTGCAATCAATCGTAGGTTATGGTTCGAACGGTATTCTACTACTGCTTTCGACCTCAACTTGAACCTTAAAGGTTCCAAAGGGTCAAGTTGAACTTGAGGCTTTGGCTTTGACCTGCAGTTATGATGAATTGTTGAGAAACCATAGAGTTCAACTTTAACGTTACAGAGCCCTGTTTGAGAGGTGTTTTGGGCTGTAAAAGCTATCTCAACGTGGGGTTTTACAACTACAGCGTGCCCTCCTGACGAGCCCGCTCAATCTCTTCGAGGGCCTCGGCAGGGGTGAACGAGCAGGTGCCGTCGCCGAGCTTGACCATCTGGATGTCGTCGCCGATATGGACCTCTCCGCCCTTTAACACCACGCCAAAAACGCCCTCGTGGGGAAAGATGCAGTCGCCGGCGAGATAGTAGATGGCACAGCGTGTGTGGCAGACCTTGCCGATTTGGCTGATTTCGACAAGCACCTCGCTGCCAAGCTTGAGCTGCGTGCCCATGGGGAGCGAGAGTAGATTGATGCCTTGCGTGGTGAAGTTCTCCCCAAAGTCACCCTTGCGCACATCGAGTCCGCGGGCCTGCGCCGTCTGGATGGACTCTGCGGCCAAAAAGGAAACCTGACGGTGCCAATGCCCGGCGTGTGCGTCGGAGGCGAGGCCAAATTGTTCTATAACGGTGTCGTGTCCATCCGCGACGGGCGACTTGCGTGTGCCCTTGTGCGCCGACGTGTTGATTGAGACGATGCGGGCGGGCCTGTCGTAGGCATCGTTTGCCGTGCGTAGGGGAACGGCCGTTTGTGCGCGTTCCGCCAGCTCGCGCTTCGTGGCATTGAGGATAGGATTATCGGTCGGATGGTCTTGGGGCACGTGCGCGCCTTTCGTTCGAGGATGTCAATACGCTGAATCCTACAACAATGGTAGGTTCATTGCCCATTGTCATACAACGGTGAGCGCCGTCTTCGTGCTGGACGATTGCATCGATTGCCATAGATACGGTGGAGCTTTGGGCGCCGGCGGCTTGGCACGCTAGAATAAATCAGTTGCGCAAAGACCGCCCGTTGTGTGGGCAGTTCATGATAGGAAGTTTCCATGGCATTGCAGTTTACAGAGCGCGAGTTCATTCCCGTGCTGCTCGGTGGCGACATCAACGCCTATTCGGTGGCGCGCGCCTTCTATGAGGAGTACCAGGTCAAGAGTCTGGTCTTTGGCAAGTATCAGACGGGTCCCGCGTACCGCAGCCAGATTATCGACTACACGCCCAACGTGGATATCGATACCATGCCCGTGATGCTCAGGACCGTCAACGGCATTGCCCAAGCGCATGCCGATAAGACGATTGTCCTTGTGGGCTGTGGCGATAACTATGTTGCCCTCGTGGCTCAGGCCAAGGATGCCCATGAGTTGGCGGATAACATCGTCGCGCCTTACGCTCCCTATAGCATGCTTGAGCAGTGTCAGAAGAAGGAGATCTTCTACGAGCTGTGCGAGAAGCATGGCGTGCCCTATCCGCATACCTTTACCTTCACCATGGCGATGCTGAACGCCCAAGGCGAGGCGCCTGCCGAAGTGCTCGACCAGATCGATTTTCCCTACCCGATGATTCTGAAGCCTTCTGACGGCATCATGTGGTGGCAGCACGAGTTCGAGGGCCAGAAAAAGGCCTATGAGATTGCCGACCGTGCCGAGCTGGAACAGGTCATTCGCGACTCGTATGCCAGCGGCTACACCGACGACCTGATCTTGCAGGATCGCGTGCCCGGCAATGACGAGTACATGCGCGTGCTCACCAGTTATTCCGACCGCAACGGCAAGGTGCGCATGATGTGCCTGGGTCACGTGCTGCTCGAGGAGCATCAGCCTCACGGTGTCGGCAACCACGCCTGTATCATCACCGAGCCCAATGACGAGCTCATGGGCGGCGTGCGCAAGTTGCTCGAGGACCTTCACTTTGTGGGCTATTCCAACTTTGACGTTAAGTACGACGAGCGCGACGGCTCGTTTAAGTTCTTCGATTTCAACACGCGCCAAGGTCGCAGCAACTACTACGTCACTAACAGCGGCTTTAACGTTGCCAAGTATGTGGTGGACGAGTATGTGTTCAACCGCCCGTTTGAGCCGGAGTTTGTGACGGCGCAGGACGAGGCGCTGTGGATGGTCGTCCCCATGGGCGTCGTCGACAAGTACGTTAAGGATCCCGAGCTGCGCGCTAAGGTGCATCGCCTGGACAAGGAAGGCAAGGGCGCCGACCCTTCGTTTATGAAGGGCGACTTTGTCTTTAACCGCTGGCTGCGCATGTGGCACACCAAGCTGCGCCACTTTAAGCTGTTCAAGACGTATTACAAGTAGATGAGTGCGGCGCCCGTCCGGTTTACATCGGGCGGGCGCGGGTATGATACGCGCAATTGCGCAAGCGTCACCAAGGAGGCGGCGATGGAAAAGCTGGGAGTTATCGGCGGCATGGGCGCCGAGGCCACGTCGTATTACTACGACCAGGTAGTGCGTCATACGGCTGCTGCCTGCGATCAGGATCATATCGACATGGTGGTGCTCTCCAAGTCGACCATGCCCGACCGCACGCTGGCCATTAAGACCGGCGAGCACGCCAAGCTGCTGGCGACCATGAAAGAGTGTGCCCAGGCACTCGAGTCGCTGGGCTGTGCGCACATTGCCATTCCCTGCAACACGTCACACTACTTCTACGACCAGATCCAGTCGTTTACGAAGGTGCCGATTATCCACATGCCGCGTGAGTCGGTGCGCTATGCCCTTGCGGGTGCGGTGATGGGGGAGTGCGAGTTCGACCCCAACCTGAGTATGCCGGCCGAGCCGGTGCGCAAGATTGGCATCATGGGCACCGACGGAACCGTGGGCGCGGGCGTCTACGGCCGCGAATGCGAGGCTGCGGGTGTTGAGGTCGTCTATCCCAGCGAGAAACGTCAGAACGATGTGATGTCGCTTATCTACGATGATGTGAAAGCCGGACGTGAGCCCGATATGGATAAGTTCGACCGCGTGATGTGGGAGTTCGCCCGTAGCGGCTGCGACCGTGTCATTCTGGCCTGCACCGAGCTATCGGTGCTGCAGAAGTATCGAGAGATGCCCGAGATCACCCTCGATGCTATGGATGTCCTGGTGCGCGAATCCATCATCCGCAGCGGCGTCCCCTACCGCCTCTAGCTTCCGACCCGTCAAAAAGGGACAGGTTAATTTTGGTAGGTTTTATCTGGTGAAACAATAAAGGCCTCGGCTCGTTTGGTGCGAGCCGAGGCCTTTTGCGTTGGGCGGTTGCTGTCGGTGGCGAACTAGAACAGGAAGCCGATGGCGATGAGGGCGATGCTGACGATGAGTACGGCGATGTCCAGGCCCTTGATGGGGTAGCGCTTGTACGAGCTGGCGCGCGTGCGCAGATAGAAGCCGCGCTGTTCTGCCGCCAAGGCCGTGGCATCGGTCTTGCCCACGCTCGAGATGAGCAGCGGCACACACAGTGGCAGCATGAGCTTAAGCTTCTTGATAGGGTTCTTGGTGTCGTACTCGACGCCGCGCGCGGTCTGCGCTTCCATGATGGCGTTCATCTCCTGACCAAACACCGGCACAAAGCGCAGCGCCGTGGTAAAGGTGAAGGCATAGCGATACGGTACGTGCAGCACCTCGACGCAGGCGTTGGCAAGGTCGTTGAGCTTGGTCACCATGAGCATGAGGATGAGCGGTAACGCCACACCCAGCAGGCGCAGACAGGCCTTCGATCCTGTGATGAGGCCCGTGTCGGTGATAAAGCCCCACACAACGTTGCCATCGCGCATAAAGGCCAGCTGGAGCACCAGCATGATAAGCGCGAGCGGAATCAGCAACTTGAGCAGCGAGAACAGACGGTCGACGACACCGGCATAGGCACCCAGCGCAAGGGTGAGTGCCAAAAAGCCCAGCAGCGCCACGTAGGTGTCGGACAAGAAGATGCCGACGATGATGGCGGCGGCGAGGCCCAGTTTGACGACGGGGTTCAGGCGATGCAGCAGCGTATCGCCCGGCATGTAGTCGATGACGTTAACCACGGCGGACCATCTCCTTGGTAATGCGAACGACATCGGTGACCTCGCTCACCTGCGCAAAAGCGGGCGAGACGGAAGATGCCAGACGGCGCGAGAGTTCAATAACCTGGGGAGGCTCCACGTAGGCACGCCGCATGAGATCGATATTCGAGAATAGCTCGTGCGTGCGGCCGCGGTCGAGGATGCGACCTTCGGCCATTACTACGATACGCTCAGCAAAGTCGGAAACAACTTCCATATCGTGGCAGACCATGATAACGGCGCAGCCGCGCTCGGCCATGGTGCGCACCGTTTCCATGACGGTCATGCACTCGCGGTAATCAAGGCCGCTCGTGGGCTCGTCGAGCACGACGATCTTGGGCTCAACCACTACGACGGAGGCAAGCGCCACCATTTGTCGCTGGCCGCGCGAAAGTGAGAAAGGTGCCTCATCGGCAGGCAGGCCAAAGCGGTCGATAACGAGTTGAGCACGACGCAGAGCCTCGGCACGGTCGATGCCGGCAAGCTCCAGGCCAAAAGCGACCTCGTCGAGTACGGTATCCTTGCAGATCTGGCGGTCGGGGTTTTGGAAGAGCGTTGCGACTTCGCGGGCGATGCGGCTCGTGGGAACGGCCGCGGTATCCAGTCCCGTGACGCGCACGCTGCCCGAGGCGGGCTTGAGCAGGCCTGTGAGCAGCTTGGTGAGCGTGGTCTTGCCGGCACCGTTTTGGCCGACGATGCCCACGAGCTCGCCGGGATAGAGCGTCAGGTTGAGGTCGTGTACGGCGGCGCCGCCATTGGGATAGGCAAACTCAACATGGTCGAAGGTGAGTACGGGTTCGGCGTCCTTGGCATGAGGGCGCAACGACGGTGCGTGCGGTGAGCCGGCGGGCGCCCGGGCTTCGCTGGCCGCGTGTGCGGGGTCGACGATGCCCGAAATCAGGCGCTCGGCCTCATCGACATCCAAGCAAGGGGTACCGCTTACCAGGCCATCGGCCTCGAGGCTATTGAAGATACGCGTGACGCGAGGGCAGTCGACGCCGATGGCACGGAGCTCGTCGGTATGCGCGAAGACCTCGTGTGGTTCGCCCTGCAGCGCGATTTCGCCATGGTTGAGCACGAGCACGCGGTTGCAGTACTCCGAGAGCAGGGCGACCTTTTGCTCAACGACGACGATGGTGATTCCAAGTGTGCGGTTTGCCTCACGCAGCGTCTCGAAGACCAACGTGGAGCTGGCGGGGTCGAGTGCCGCGGTGGGCTCGTCGAGAACCAAGACGCGCGGACGCATGGCTAGGATGGCGGCGATGGCTACCTTTTGCTTCTGTCCGCCCGAGAGGGTGGCGATCTCGCGGTCGCGCAGGTCGCTGATGCCGACGGTCTCGAGCGTTTCGCTCACGCGCTGCTCGATCTGGTCGTGGGGAACGCCAAAGTTCTCGAGGCCAAAGAGCATCTCGTCCTCGACGACCGAGGCGACCATCTGCGTGTCGATATCCTGCAGCACGCTGCCGACGAATTGCGACACGTCGGTGAGCGAGGCTTCGCAGGTGTCGTGGCCGTCAACCATGACGGACCCAAAGAACGTGCCGGTGTAGTGGTGGGGCACGGCACCCGACAGGCAGGCGGCAAGCGTGGACTTGCCGGCGCCCGAAGGCCCGATGATGCCGATGAAATCTCCCTTGTTCACGCTGAGCGAGATGTGGCTGAGCGCCTGCTCGGTCTGCGTGCCATAGGAGAACGAGACATCGTCGACGTTGATGATCGTTTCCATGGATACCTTTCATAGTCATCGGGGACGTTCTTTAATGACTAGTCGTTTAAGAACGTCCCCAAGAGCTAGTTGTTTGGGACAGTCTTTACCGATGGGGCACTGTGGGTTAGTTGAGCTTCAGGGCCTTCTGGATGGGTAGGTAGAGGGCGCCGACCAGAATGGCGTTAAAGACGGCGGTCATGGCGACGACGGGCAACATGGCGGCGGCGAGCTCGCCGACCACGCCGAGCATGGCCATCTTGATGACCATGAAGATGGCGCCGGAGACAAAGGTGGTCAGGAAGGTTGCGACAATGGCGATGGCGGGCTTGACCTGACCGTCCTTGCCGGCGGCGTTGACGATGCCGGCCATGAGCATGGCGGCGATGCCCTCGGCGGCAAAATCGACGAACGGCGAAGTGGTGGTGATCTGGATCACGGCAGCCGAGATGAGGCCAATGACGAGCGCCTGGCCGATGTTGGGGCGAACGACCAGGATGGTGAGGCAGAAGGCCGAGATGATGAACTCGGGGCTGATCATGCCGCCCGAGATGCCCGAGATTGCCTTGCCGACGGTGAAGTTGAGGATGAAGCCGGCGGCGAGCAGGATGGCGAGCAGGACGAGGGCGCGGACATCGAGTTTGCCACGGTCGGCGGTCTGGACGGTGCGGGGCTGGGTGGCGGTGGTGTTCTGAGACATGGTGAAAATCCTTTCGGAAGGGGATTGCAAGAGAAAAGCGGAGGCGCGTGATGCGAATGCGATCGGGCTCGAGATAGAAAAAGGCCCCCGGTCGAAACCGGAGGCCTTCCAATCACCTAGAGCGCAAAAACAGGCGTGAGGGACTCACTGTCGACCGATCGTATTCGCATCACGCCACCACCAGTTGTTGAGAGACTTCATCGTGTTCTTCATGTTGGTGGCTCCTTTCGTGATGCCGTGGCGCGGTCGCACCTAGTTGCTGTTGCGCTGCACTATAGCACAGCGAAGTGTGTGCGGGGAAATCTTTTTTAAAAAGATTTCAGGTGGGTTTCCCGTCGGTCAAAAAGGCGGGTTAAGCGGGCGAGGCCGCCATTGCTGCCTTGCCCGCTCAGCTAAGACGTTACTCCTTATTGCGACGGTAGAGGAAGTAACCGCCCGCGGAGATGACGGCAACGCCAGCGATGGCGAATGCAGCCACCACGCGGCCATCAAAACGATCACCGGTGGTGGGCAGGCCGCCCTTGGTGTTCGTCTTGTTGGTGGTTACCGTGGTCGTGGTGTCCGACTTGCCAGGCTTCTCGGGCTTGGTGGTGGGCTGCTCGGGCTTAGCGGGCTGCTCGGGGGTACCGGGCTGCTCAGGAGTACCAGGCTGCTCGGGGGTGCCAGGCTGATCCGGGGTTACCGGGTCGGTGACAAGAGCGTCCTTGGCGTAGGTGATGGACACCTTGAGGCCGTTGGTCTCGGTGTTCAGGTCGCTCGGGGTGAAGGGCTGGTCGAAGTTTTCGGCCTTCTGATAGGCGCGCATCTCCTGGAGCAGGGCCTTGCACTTGACGTAGGTGTTCTCGGTAGCAGCCTTGCCGGCCTTGTTGGCCAGGGCAGTGCGGCCCTCGGGGGTCGTCTCGGCCAGCATGGCGGCGTCAACTTCCTTGTTCTGCTCGATGAGCTCGTTCTGGAGCGCATCGAGGTAGGCACGGACACTGATACCAAGGGTGTCAGGGTTCTCAAAGCAGAGCGAGCTGATGTCCATGAGGACGTAGTTGATTGAGTTCTCGGGCTCCTCGTTGTACACGACGTCCGTCTCTTTGCAGTGGTCGAAGGAGACGGTCTGGTCGCTGAAATACGGGCTAACCTCGGTGAGCAGTGCGGAGTAGAAGGGGATGGCGACGGAGTACGCGGCGCGGGAGAGCATTTCCCACTGGATTGTTGCAACCTGGGGATCAAGACCGTTGCGAACCTGGAAGACGTGAATCTCGGTGTTGCGCTCGGTGCCGATGGCATAGGCACCGTCAGTGTTGGCGTTAAGGCCCGGGGTATTCTCGCCACGGTTACCGAGAGAGCGAATCATCTCAAAGGTAGTCCAGTCTGTCTTTCCGGGCTGGAAGAACAGCGGCTGCATCTCGTGGACCAAGGCGCCGGTCGTGGCGCGAGCCTCTTCGCGCTCGTCCTTGACGATCTCGTAGTCGGTGCCCTCCTGGAGCTCGTTGCCAAAGTAGTTACGGCCCTGGACGTAGCGGGTCCACTGGTGCATACCGGAATTCTGAATGGTCTCGCCATAGGTTGCGGCGACGTCGAACTTGCCGTCGGTGTACTCGGCAAAGCCCTTCTCCTTAGGCATGGACTCGATGCCCTCGGAGTGCAGGCAGTTCTCGGGGTCGTTGAGGTCGACATCGTAGTTGAGGTTGCCGATGTTGGGGTTGATCGAGGCGACGTCGTCGGCGAGCTTCATGCCGATCCACTGGTGACCGGAAAGCGCGGCAAACAGCCAGGTCTCGTTGTTGTCGGCGATGATGATCTGGTCGTTGGAGCAGACGCCCTGCTCGTCAATCAGGCTGCCGAGGAGCTCGACGCCCTCGCGGGCCGTGGCGCTCTCGCCCAGGATGACGCTGGCGTAGTTGTACTCGCCGATGCCGGTGTTAGTCAGGGGGTCTGCTGTCTCGGCATCTGCATTCATACTGGTGCTTAGCGTGGCGGAGCAGGATACGCCCTTCTCGTTGATGCCTGCTTCAGAGTAGGCATCCCAGCGGTTGTCCCACTGGGAGGGATGGTCGCGTACATAGGTGTAGCGATACGTGGTCTTGGTCGAGGTGTACATGAACGAAGACTCGTCCGAGCTGTACGTATGCCCCGGGCCGTGAGAGGGCTCAATGCCAAAGTGCTTAAGATAGCGCGGGCCATAGTCCTCGGAACGGCCGTAGTACGTGTTGCCGTCGGCCGTAAGGTTTTTGCCCATGTAGACCTGCGTGCAAGCGAGTGCAGAGGTCGGCATGGACATGATGGTTGCAGCTCCAAATGCAAGGCCTATACCAAGCTTCTTGAGCGCGTTGACGGGATGAGTTTTACTCATGTTCCCTCCCAGCGTGCGAAAGCCCTCTGTCTCCAGAGGGCTTCAGCCAATAAATACTCTCCCCAAGCGTAACGAATTCGAAACAATATACATTTATGAAAGATTTTTACTCGATAAGCGTAGTGAAAAATGCGATGAACGGTTAAATGTACTCATTTACTAGGTAATTCAATCTGCATATCGCCAGCAAATGATGTAGCTAAGTAAAGTGTCGCAAAAAATGATGGACCCCTCGCCGCCACGTTGTGTCATGCCGATGAGGGGTCCGGGTTTGCGCGTGCTGTGAAAGAGCGGTGGCTACTTCTTCCGGCGGTGGATCACGTTGATCGCATAGCCGACGAGCATGGCCAAAACGATGATGATAAAGCCGAGCAGGGGATTGTCGTTCATAGGGTCCTCCTATTTTCTGAGCGGGGAGAATTCGTCGACGATGAGGTCGAGGCATTGTGGAAGCGCGCGGGCTCCAAAGACGCCCGAATTGCTGGAGATAATTTCGCCATCGAACTGCATGCCCAGCGACGGGGTGCAGGTGATCTTGGCTTCCTTGGTCTGGATGATCTTGAACTGCGGGCGCCCGAGTACCTTGCCGGCGGGGTCAAGCGCAGCGGTGATCACGGTAGGCAGCAGCTGCACAGTGCGCACGGGTTCGATGACCGCAATGTCGACCATGCCATCGTTCATACGGCAGTCGGGGAACAGGTTGATGTCGTTTTGGATGACCGAGGTGTTGCCGGCCATGCAGCAGATGCCGTCGAGCTCCTCGACAATGCCGTCATGCTCAATCGTAAAGTGCGCCACCGTGGGATTGGGCGTGGCGAGCGCGGAGAGGAAGTAAGCGATCTCGCCGATGTCGTTTTTGGTGGGGGCGGCCTTCATCATGATCTCGGCGTCGAAGCCCGAGCCGGCGATGATGATAAAGCCGTGGCGCTTCTCGTTGCCGTTCTCGTCGAGCCAAAAGAGCTCACCCATGTCGACTTTGACCGTGCGACCGGCACGGCAGGCCTTGGCGAGCGCCGCTGCCTCGGGGGCATTACCGATGTTGTTAAAGAATAGACAGGCTGTGCCGGAGGGGAAGACGAGCGTGGGGACACCGCACCCGCGCATCTGGTCGAGCACGTTGGAGACGGTGCCGTCGCCGCCCGAAACGACCACGCGATCAAACTCGCGCACGTCTGCCACGGCATCCTCGGGCTCCATGCCATCGCCGATAAAACGCATCACGACCTCGTCGCCGCCCTGCGCGAGGGCGTGCGTGAATGCGTAGATTTCATCTGAGCTGGGGCCCGATGCCGGGTTGTGGATGATAAGGCAGCGCATACTTACGTTCCCGTTCTGTGACTAACCGAGTATAGTTGTAAGGCAATGCCGATATCCTACCCGTGTTTTTCGGGCCTAACCTTATTCGATGGGTTGATATGTACATTTCCACACATCAGGCTCTACTCGCCTTTTGCCAGCGCGCCCGTGAGTTCGACGCGATTGCCGTCGATACCGAGTTTTTGCGCGAGCGCACATTCCACCCGCGTCTGTGTTTGGTTCAGATTGCCACCCCTGCCGAGAGCGTCGCGGTCGATCCCCTGGTAATCGACGACCTATCGCCGCTGGCCGAGCTTATGGCCGACGAGAGCGTGACCAAGGTCTTCCACGCGTGCTCGCAGGATATGGAGGTCATGCTCCATACCGTGGGCGTGCTGCCACGACCGATTTTCGATACGCAGGTCGCCGCCGCCTTTTTGGGCGAGCGCCAGCAGATTTCGTATGGCGCGCTTGTTCAGACGTTCTGCGGCGTATCGCTGCCCAAGACCGAGTCGCTGACCGACTGGTCGCGCCGCCCGCTGACCGATAAGCAGATTGAGTATGCGATCGATGACGTCAAGTACCTGATCGTCGCCTATACCGAGATGATGAGCCGCCTGCGCGAGCTGGGCCGTGTGGACTGGGTGCTCGACGAGCTGCGCCCGCTGGCTGACGAGTCGCACTATCGCGCCGATCGCCACGAGGCGTTCCGCAAGGTCAAACGCATCAATTCGTGCAGCCGTCACCAGTTGGGCATCGCGCGCGAGCTCGCCGCCTGGCGCGAGGACCGCGCCGAGCGCCGTAACATCCCGCGCAAGTGGGTCATGTCCGACGACACGCTGCTTGCGCTCGTTAAGCGCAATCCCGTGCGCGTTGAGGAGTTCCGTAGCATCCGCGGTACCGATCAGTTGGGGGAGCGCGACGTGGACGGTGCGCTCATGGCCATCAAGCGCGGCGCGAGCTGCCCGCACGATCGCCTGCCGCTCATGGTGCGCGGGCACCGTCAGATTTCGCCGGAGTTGGAGAGCGTGACGGACCTGATGTACGCGCTCATCCGCCTGGTTGCCGAGCGCTCGGGCGTGGCGACTTCGGTCATTGCCTCGCGCGATGACCTGGCCGACTATATTGAGCATCCCGAGCAGAGCCCCTTGCGCGAAGGCTGGCGCTTTGAGCTTGTGGGCTCGCGCCTGGACGATCTGCTTTCCGGCAATATGGGGTTGACGGTGAAGGACGGAAAAATCGAATTGCTGTAAGGAAGCCTAGCCGCTTGAGTGGGTAGAATGCCTCCAACGTGTAACTCGATTCGGAGGAATTCGCATGCCTTATTACTATGGATACGGCTTTGGCATCGACCCGCTGTACCTGCTGGTTGTTCTTGTCTGCACGGTGCTTGGCCTTGCCGCACAGAACTATATCAACTCGACGTACAAAACCTGGTCCAAGGTTCGCTCGGACGGTGACACGGGCGCCACGGTCGCGCGCCGCATGCTTGACGCCAACGGTTGCAATGCCGTGGGTATCAAGGGTGTCGCTGGCGAGCTCACCGACCATTACAACCCGCAGGACAACAACCTGTACCTCTCTGATGCCAACCGTTCGGGCGGATCGGTCGCAAGCGTTGCCGTGGCCTGCCATGAGGCGGGCCATGCCGCCCAGCGTCAAAGCGGCTACGCCATGATGAAGGTGCGCACCGCCCTGGTCCCGGTCATCAACTTTACCCAGAACACCTGGACCATCGTGTTGCTCTTGGGCCTGTTTATGAACATTGCCGGGCTCACAACCCTCGCGTTGATCTTCTTCTCGTTTAGCGTGCTGTTCCAGTTGGTTACGCTGCCGGTCGAGATTGACGCCAGCCGACGTGCTGTGGCGTACATCGAGCAGTCGGGTATGAGTTCCAAGCAGGTCAACGGCGCCAAGAAGGTGCTGACGGCAGCCGCACTTACCTATGTTGCTGCAGCTCTCACCTCGATTATTCAGCTGCTCTATCTTATGGCTCGCTACAACAGAAACTCCAACCGATAACAAATTGGGTCGCTGGGCGCCGCGGGGATTCGTGTCCCCGCGGCGCTGTACTATGTGTTGGACTTGAATTTGCGCAGGGCCGAAGCCCTTGTGCACGATGACGAAAGGAGGCTGCGTGGCAGGCTGGAATCTAACCGGCAATGCCGTTTCCGCCGAGTTTGACGGTTCGGATGAGCAGGAGCGCAAGGAGCTCAGCGTGAGCCAGGCGGTGGAGATCGCCGCTGGTGCGCTCGATGCCATTCCGCAGCTGAGTGTCCTGGGCGAGGTCACGGGTTTCCGTGGTCCCAACGCCCGAAGCGGCCACTGCTACTTCCAGATTAAAGACGACTCGGCCGCCGTCGACTGCATCATCTGGAAGGGCGCCTATCTCAAGCGTACCTTCGATCTGCGCGACGGTATGCAGGTGAGCTTTAAGGGCAGCTTCAATCTCTATAAGGCCACGGGCCGCATGAGCTTCGTCGCCCGCTCGTTCTCGCTGGCGGGGGAGGGCTTGCTGCGTCAGCAGGTGGCTCAGTTGGCCGAAAAGCTGCGTCGCGAGGGCCTGATGGACGAAGCACGCAAGCGCCGCATTCCGGTGTTTTGCTCGCGTGTGGCGGTCGTCACCTCGCTTTCGGGTGCCGTAATCGACGACGTTAAGCGCACATTGCGCCGTCGCAACCCGCTCGTCGAGCTTGTCTGCGTGGGCGCAAAGGTCCAGGGCGAGGGTGCGCCGACAGAGCTTATTGAAGGCTTGCGCCGCGCCGCTGCCATTACGCCGGCGCCCGATTGCATTTTGCTCGTGCGTGGCGGCGGTTCCTTCGAGGACCTCATGACCTTTAACGACGAGGAGCTTGCCCGTGCGGTGGCAGCCTGTCCCGTGCCTGTGGTGACGGGCATTGGCCATGAGCCCGATACCTCGATCTGCGACATGGTGAGCGACCGTCGCGCCTCCACGCCTACGGCGGCGGCCGAATCGGTGGCGCCGGCTATGACGGAGTTGGCCGATGTGCTCGAGGCGCGCTATCAGCGTCTGGGTGCCGCGATGGCATCGATGATTGGGTCGGCCCAGGTCGACCTGGAGATGCTCGATCAGCGCGGTCGCCGTGCCTGGGATACCTATACGGCTCGCTTGGGCGATGCGCTCGATGCGGCTGCGTGCCGCCCGTGCCTCAACGACCCAACGTTTATGGTTGAGCGTCGCGAGTCTGAGCTTGCCCTGACGGCCGATCGTTTGTCCGGCGCCATAACGCGTTCGGTTGGGGCATTCCGCTCCAACTTTGAGCGTCTGCCCGAGCGCTTGATCGCAAGCACCTCAGGACTCGATGGTAAGCGCCATGCGCTCACGCTCGCAAGCTCCCGCCTGGAGCATCAGGGGCGCACGATGCTCAACAAGCCAGCGTCCGACCTGGGCCGTGCAGCGGCTTCGCTCGATGCCCTGTCGCCGCTCAAGGTGCTTGCCCGCGGCTATTCCATCGCGTACAGCGTTGACGGCGTGGCTACAAGTGCCAAGACCTTTAAGCCGGGCGACGCCATTCGCGTGCGCATGGCAGACGGCAACGTGGCAGCAACGGTCAATACGGTCGAATAGACCGCGTTTTACAGTGATAAACCTTTGGGAAAGGAAACAGCTATGGCAGAGAAGACCCCGGTCGAGCAGCTTACGTACAAGCAGGCTTCGCAGGAGTTGGAGCTCATCATTCGCAGCTTGGAGTCGGGCGATATGGAGCTCGAGGAGTCGCTTGAGAGCTATACCCGCGGCGTCGAGCTCCTCAAGAGCCTGCGTACCCGCTTGTCCGATGCCGAGCAGAAGGTCTCGGTGCTCCTGAAGGACGTCGACGGCAACGACGTGCTCGCCGACGGCGAAGCCGCCAACACCGACGACAACCTTTCGTTCTAACCATCCCGACCAAATATAATTACCTTGGTCTGTGAGAAAGGAACCAACCATGTGTGATTGCATCTTCTGCAAAATTGCCAACCACGAGATCCCCTCGACCGTCGTCTACGAGGATGACCAGGTCATCGCGTTCGACGACCTCAATCCCCAGGCGCCGGTCCACACGCTCGTGATCCCCAAGAAGCACTACAGTGACATCGCCGATAACGTACCTGCCGAGACCATGGGCGCCATGGCCCACGCCATCCAGGAGGTCGCCAAGGCCAAGGGTCTGGAGGACGGTTTCCGCGTCATCTCCAACAAGGGCGTCAACGCCGGTCAGACCGTCATGCACTTCCACATGCACGTCCTCGGCGGCAAGAACCTGGGCGAGAACCTCATCTGAGGACGCACGGCCCGTCGCCTTGGCTGCCTTTGGAGTAACCTATGCAGTTTTCTCAACTCGAATACCTTCAAGCGGTAGCGAACTACGGCGGCGTGCGCAAAGCGGCTCGCGCCGTTCACGTGAGCCCACAGGCTGTCTCGTCGGCAATTAAGAAACTGGAGTCTGAGTATCAGATCGTTTTGCTCAATCGATCGGCGGGGGAGGCTGTTTTGTCTCCGGCGGGCAGAGAATTTGCGCGTCGTGCACGCGTGATCCTGGCACAAGTCGACGATCTCAAAAAGTACACCCAATCGGGGAACGGAGGCGTTTCGCCCGACGGCCACTTTCGTCTTTACGTCCCCTGTCTTCACGGGCGGGGGCGTCTTTTTTCCGAAAACTGGTACGACTCGTTTGAAAGCTCGCACCCTCAGATTCACCTTGATGTGTGGCATCAGCCAACGGCTACATGCTTTGAATCACTTGTGCTTGGCATTTCGGATGCGGCCATCTCATTTGAGGAACCAAGGGACAGTGTCCTTTCTTCGAAATACTTGGGTGAAAAGGAGCTCAAGGTTCTTTCGTGCCCAGCGGGTCATCAATCTGTGGGTGCTATGACCGTTCGTGAGTTACTGGGCGGCAGGTTAGCTGTTCCCATTAATTTGTCGCCCTGTCTCAATGCGATCAATCAATGCCCCGAAGCTCAGCTGGTTAATTTCCGCTTCCGCGACGTCGAATACGGAAACAGAGCGCAGGCTGAGTTTCTTCAAGCCGGGGGATTGATATTGGGTTTTTCTGGCTCTTCTCTCGCATCAGATGGGTCGGAAGTGAGCGAGTACTCTATTGAAGGTTCGCATGACGTAGCCTTGCCCATCTACTTTTGCTATCGACAAAATGCCTGGACCGATCGACACCAGACGGTATTTCTTCACCTATTGCGTCATCTTGCTTCGTGAGGCCATTTGGCCTCGTGTCGTCAAGTGAATGTTGACGCCTTGTAACACATGACTGACGGCTTTGCCCTCATGCTTTTCCAAGATTCCGATTTAGATTGTTGACTCTTGGAGGGCGGAGCATGAAAAACCGTACGGTTTTGCTTTATATGACGTTTGTTTTTCTGTCGAACTTCAGCACCATTTTGTATTTTCTGACGGTTTACCTTGAATTCGTCGGATTCTCGATGGTGGCGATTTCTAGCATGATGATTGCATATCAAGTGAGCAAGTTCATCCTTGAAGTTCCCACTGGCTATATTGCCGATAGGTTTGGACGAAAGACAAGTGGTCTCGTTGGCGTCGTGGGGATGCTTGGATACTATGTCGCCCTGCTTCTCGTCCGTTCTCCTCTGCTTTTAATCGGCGCGTTTGCTCTCAAAGGTTTTGCCGTTGCATGTATGAGCGGATCCATAGAAGCGATTTACATTGACAGCGTCTCTCAGGACCAGCTCGTAAGACTTAATGTCGTTGAGCGATTCATCTTCTATGTGTCTTATGCCCTCTCCGCTTGTGTGGGCGGTTTCATTTCGTCCGCTGGCGCGTATCTCATTGGGCTTTCGGTCGATATCATCGCAATGGTGCTGACATTGGTTGTCGTTGTCTGTATTCCTGAGGTGAGAAGAGAGGGCACCGCGGTGACACCTGAGCATGGGATTAGCCCGAAGATGATCGGTGCTGCTATTGCGGGTAATGGCATTCTTCGGTCAGCGTTCATCATGGACTGTTCTCAAGCATTTGCTTTTGTCGCCCTGGAAGACTTTTTCTCACTGTTGCTTGCGGGTCGCGGAATGAATGCCGTCGCTTCGGGTGTGATCATTGCGGTCCAGCTCCTTGCCTCGGCCTCCATGGGGCTTATTGTGCCCAGTGTGATTGCTCATGTCGACAAGGGCCGTTTTGCGCGTATTTGCGGCATCGTGCGCCTTTCCCTGACTGCTCTATTTTTGATTCCCTTTACTCCGGTCTATTTGCTGCCCGTGTTCTATGTGTTGCAGACGGTCGCCTACTCGTTATTTGCTCCAATTAAATACTCAATTTTTCAAAATGCTGTCGATTCATCGATGCGCTGTTCACTGATTTCGGTTCAAAGCCAGATGGTGGCGGTGGGTGCTGTTCTTTTCTATCTGCTCAACTCTGTGCTGAGTAGCGTTGCGGGCATTCGAGTCGTATTGCTTGTTGCGCTCGGGATTTCTTCCCTGGTGTATATCCCCGCGCTATTTCGTCTTACAAGTCAAAGGCCATGAGTATTTGGGCACCGATAACTTATATATCAACGCAATAAACCCGAGCGCGAGGGCGTTTGGGTTTATTATTGAAGCGTATGTAACCTGGCGGCGCCACACCGCCTGTTAGTAGGGAGACACATGAACGTTCTGGTCGTCAACGCAGGATCTTCGACCCTTAAGTATCAGGTCATCGATACCAAGTCCCACAAGGTGTCCGCAAAGGGCTCCTGCGAGCGCGTCTGCTTTACCGGCGGCACCTTCACCCACGCTGCCAACGGCTCCAAGAAGGTGACCGAGAACATCGAGTTCCCCGACCACAAGGTCGCCATCGAGGTCGTCCTGAAGGACCTTGAGGCCAACGGCGTCAAGATCGAGGGTATCGGCCACCGTATCGTTCAGGGCGGTTGGTACTTCGGTGATTCCTCCCTCGTCGACGAGGACGTCCTCGCCAAGATCCGCGAGGTCGCTCCGCTCGCCCCGCTGCACAATAACCCCGAGGCCAACGTTATCGAGTACTGCCTGGAGCAGTATCCCGACCTGCCCAACGTCACGGTCTATGACACCGCTTTCCACTTCAACATGCCCGAGGTCGCCAAGACTTACGCTCTGCCCAAGGATGTTTGCGACAAGCTGCACATCCGTAAGTACGGCGCCCACGGCACCAGCTACCGCTACATCTCCAAGAAGGTCGCCGAGATGACCAACGGCGGGGCCCGCAAGGTCGTCGTGTGCCATATCGGCTCCGGCGCTTCCCTGTGCGCCATCGAGGACGGCAAGTGCATGGACACCACCATGGGCTTGACGCCGCTCGACGGCGTCATGATGGGCACCCGCTGCGGCTCCATCGACCCGGCTACCGTGTGCTACCTGCAGCGCGAGGGCGGCTACACCTTCGACGAGGTCGACGAGATGATGAACAAGAAGTCCGGCCTTTTGGCTGTGACCGGCGGCAAGACCAACGACTGCCGCAACGTCGAGGAGCTCGCTGCCGCTGGCGACCCCGAGGCTCAGCTCGCCTTCGACATGTTTGTCTACAAGATTGCCGCCAAGGCTGCCGAGATGGCCACTTCTATGTGCGGTATGGACACCCTGGTCTTTACCGCCGGCATCGGCGAGCACGCTCCGGCCGTCCGCGCCGGCGTTGCCGACCGTCTGGCCTTTATGGGCGTCAAGATGGATCATGCCCGCAACGCCCTGCGTGGTGACGGCGCTTGGTGCCTGTCTGCCAAGGATTCCAAGGTTAAGATTTTCGTTATCCCCACGGACGAGGAGTTCATGATCGCTTCCGACGTCGAGCGCATCGTCAACGGCAAGTAATTGCAAAAGGGGAGGGGCTGGACGACCGAGCGCCGTTCGGCCCCTCTTTTGTGCTCGTTGGGCGATATGCCTGATAGTTATTTATTAAGTTGTGATAACTTCTTATTAACATGCGGCCGCCTTAAGGGGTCTGCGCCGACCGTATCGCACTGCAAAGGAGTCTCATGAACGTACTTGTTGTCAACGCCGGTAGCTCAAGCCTTAAATATCAGCTTTTGGATACCGATTCCCGCGAGGTTTTCGCCAAGGGCAACTGCGAACGTATCGGTTCGGACATGGGCATCTTTGGCCACTCCGAGAACGGTGGCGCCAAGCAGACCGAGGAGGTCCCTTTCCCCGATCATCGCTCTGCTATCGCTCGCGTGCTCGAGGAGCTCGAGAAGACCGACTTTACGATTGATGGCATTGGCCATCGTATCGTTCAGGGCGGCTGGCACTTCGATGATTCCGCAGTTGTCGACGACGAGGTTATGGCCAAGATTCTTGAGGTGGCACCGCTTGCTCCGCTGCACAACTACGGCGAGGCCGCAGCAATCGAGTATTGCCGCGAGAAGTATCCGGAGCTGCCCAACGTCGCCGTCTTCGATACCTCGTTCCACATGACCATGCCCGAGGTCGCCTATACCTACGCGCTGCCCAAGGACGTGTGCGACAAGTACCACGTGCGCAAGTACGGCGCCCACGGCACGAGCCACCGCTATGAGTGGGTGATGGCCAAGGAGATCCTGGGTTCGCGCTGCCACCGTCTGCTTTCGTGCCATTTGGGTAACGGTGCTTCGCTCGCTGCTATCGAGGACGGCGTGTGCCGCGACACCACGATGGGCCTCACGCCGCTCGACGGCCTGATGATGGGCACTCGCTGTGGTTCCATTGATCCTGCCACCGTGTGCTACCTCCAGCGCGAGGGCGGCTACAGCTATCAGGAAGTCGATGACATGATGAACAAGCAGTCTGGTCTGCTTGCCATCTCGGGCATCTCCAACGACGCCCGCGACATCCGTACACGCGCCTCCGAGGGCGACGAGCGCTGCCTGCTCGCCTTCGATATGTTCGCCTACAAGGCCATGCAGCAGGCCGGCTCCATGATCGCTTCCATGGCGGGCGTGGACACCATTACCTTTACCGCCGGCATTGGCGAGAACGACTGGTCGATCCGCAAGGCCTTCTGCGACTGCTTTGAGTGGCTGGGCGTGCGCATCGACAACAACAAGAACCGCGAGGCCGTGGGCAACGGCCCACAGGTCATCAGCGCCGCCGGTTCCGCCGTCACGGTCATGGTCATCCCCACCGACGAGGAATACATGATCGCCCACGACGTTGAGCGTCTGACCAAGAACAACTAACGCGCGCATTTGCAAGTAAACGAAAGGCCTCCAGAGCAACAGCTCCGGAGGCCTTTTTGCTAGCAGGCGGAAATTCCAGTCCCAAAGTGACCATCGCCGGCAACGCCTGCACTTCCAGCAACGGAACCCGACCATTCAGATCCTCAGCTCCAGCTCGTAGCCAAGCCGCCGTCCACTCCAGATGCCCTGAATGCCACGTGACGGTAGAAGGCAGCGCAGGTTAACCCCTGAAAACACTCCGCAGACCAGAAACGCCCCCGTTCGTAGCTCCGAAGGAGCAGAACGGGGGCGTTTCATTGGTCGAGGACGTTTTCAGGGGTTAACCTGCGCTGCCTTCGGCGGGGATATGTCTGCTACTCAGCCATCTGAGCCTGGACGGCGGTGATGGCCACGACACCCACGATGTCGTCGGCAGAGCAGCCGCGCGACAGGTCGTTGACCGGCTTGGCGATGCCCTGCAGGATGGGGCCGTAGGCGTCAGCGCCAGCGAAGCGCTGGACCAGCTTGTAGCCGATGTTGCCTGCCTCGAGGTCGGGGAACACGAGCACGTTGGCCTTACCGGCGACGGAGGAGCCGGGAGCCTTGAGCTGGGCGACGGTGGGGACGATAGCGGCATCGAGCTGCAGGTCGCCGTCGATGGCGAGCTCGGGAGCCTTCTCCTTGCAGAACTTCACGGCCTCCTGGACCTTCTTGGCGACCTCGCCACCGGCGGAGCCCATGGTGGAGTAGGAGAGCATGGCCACGTGCGGCTCAACATTGCCCATGAAGGTGGACCAGGAGTGGGCCGAGGCGATGGCGATCTCGGAGAGCTCGTCGGAGGACGGGTTGATATTGAGGCCGCAGTCGGCGAAGATCAGCGTGCCGTCGGTACCGAACTGCGGGGTGTCGGTGCACATCACGAAGAAGGCCGAGACCAGCTTGGTGCCCGGAGCGGTCTTGAGGATCTGCAGCGCGGGGCGCAGGGTGTCGGCGGTGGAGTGACAGGCACCGGAGACCAGGCCGTCGGCGTCGCCCATCTTGACCATCATGGTGCCAAAGTAGGTGGCGTCCATCACCTGGGCGCGAGCCTGTTCGATGGTAACGCCCTTCTTGGCGCGGAGCTCGGCAAACTTCTGCGCGTACTCCTCGTGCTTCTCGGCGTTGCGCGGATCGATGACGGTGGCGCCGGGGACGTTGATCTCGTTGGGATCGCCCAGGATGACGATGTTGGCCAGGCCCTCCTCGATGATTTTGTTTGCCGCGACGATGGTACGCGGATCCTCGCCCTCGGGCAGGACGATGGTCTTAAGGTCGGCCTTGGCGGCAGACTTCATACGGTTTAGGAAATCGCTCATGATACTCCTTACAAGCGTTTCGCTAAGCTCCAGGCCCTCGGCTGTACACGAATAAACCCGCTGCTAGCGGGTTTACCTTACAATTATGTACGCCGCGGTGCTTGAGCTTTCCTTGTGTGGCAAGCTCATTATAGGACGCATTAGCGCTATAATCGCTCTGATAAATATGTCTCGACGTATGTTCGAGAAAAAGCCCAGTTAAAAAGCGTGTGGCTTTTGACAAGGAGTATCGATGCAGATTACCTCAGGCCTGCCTGAAGGCTTTAATGCCGGTGCGTATGACATGATCGTTGTCGGCGCCGGTTATGCCGGTGCCGTTTGCGCCCGCCGTCTTGCCGAAACTATCGGCTATCGTGTTGCCGTTTTGGAGCGTCGCGGCCACATCGCGGGTAATGCCTACGACTGCGCTGACGAGGCCGGAATCCTGGTCCACGAGTACGGTCCGCACATCTATCACACTTTTAACGAGCGCGTCCATAACTTCCTGTCGCGCTTTACCAAGTGGACGGACTACCAGCACAAGGTGCTCGCCAACATCAACGGCACCCTTATGCCCGTGCCCTTTAACCACGCGAGCCTCAAGCTCGCCTTTGGCGATGAGCGCGGCGAGGAGCTGTACCAAAAGCTCGTGGAGACTTTTGGCAAGGACGTCAAGGTGCCCATTATGGAGCTGCGCAAGAAGAACGACCCGGATCTTGCCGAGGTCGCCGATTATGTCTACGAGAATGTCTTTTTGCATTACACCATGAAGCAGTGGGGCCAGACGCCCGACCAGATCGACCCCTCGATCACCGGCCGCGTTCCCGTCTTTGTGGGCGATGACGATCGCTACTTCCCGCAGGCTCCTTTCCAGGGCATGCCGCAGGACGGCTATACCGCGCTGTTCGAGCATATGCTCGATCACGATCTGATCGACGTATTCTGTGACGTAGACGCCCGTGACCTCTTTGAAATCGACGAGACCACCGTCAAGATCGACGGCAAGGTCTATGGTGGCGAGATCGTCTACACCGGTCCACTCGACGAGCTGTTCAACCTCGACCTGGGCGCTCTGCCGTACCGCACGCTCGATATGAAGTTCGAGACGCTCGATATGGACCAGTTCCAGCCCGTGGGCACCGTCAACTACACCACGAGCGAGGACTATACGCGCATCACCGAGTTCAAGAACATGACCGGTCAGGTTTTGCCCGGCAAGACCACCATCATGAAGGAGTACTCCAAGGCATATACGCCCGGCTCGGGCGAGACGCCGTACTACGCCATCCTGGAGCCCGAGAACCGTGAGCTCTACGAGCGCTATCTTGAGCGCGTTCAGAACCTGACGAACTTCCACCCAGTGGGTCGTCTGGCCGAGTATCGTTACTACGATATGGACGCCGTGACCAATTCTGCCCTCGATCTTTCGGATGAGATTATCGCCTGCCATGCATAAAGTCATAACATTCGGTATTCCCTCGTATAACGCCGCCAAGGATATGGACCATTGCATCACCTCCATCTTGGAGGGGAGCAATTACGCCACCGATATCGAGATTATCGTGGTGGACGACGGCTCCAAGGACGAGACGGCCGCCAAGGCCGACGAGTGGGAGGCCCGTTATCCTGGAATCATCCGCGCGGTGCACCAGGAGAATGGCGGCCACGGTATCGCCGTCCTCTCGGGCCTGCGTGAGGCGCATGGTACGTACTATAAGGTCGTTGACTCGGACGACTGGCTCGACGGTGCGGCGCTTTCGACCATGCTGTCGATTCTGCGTGGCTTTGAGGAGCGCGACCAGCGCGTCGACCTGTTTATCTCGAACTACGTGTACGAGAAGGTTTACGAGGGCACGCATACCGCTATTGGCTACAAGTTTGCCCTGCCGCGCAAAAAGATTTTCTCTTGGGACCAGATCGGACACTTCCGTCCCGATCAGAACCTGCTTATGCACAGCCTGTGCTATCGCACCGATGTGCTGCGTGAGTCCAATCTGCCTATGCCGGCACACACGTTCTACGTGGATAATATCTACGCATACGTGCCGCTGCCGCGCTGCAAGACCATGTACTACGCCGACATCGACCTCTATCGCTACTTTATCGGTCGCGAGGGCCAGAGCGTCAATGAGGCCACGATGGTCAAGCGCCTGGGTCAGCAGTTCCACGTAACGCGCATCATGATGGAATCGTTCCACCTGTACCAGGACGTTGAGTCCTCGCGTCTGCGTTCGTACATGATGGGCTACTTCACCATGATGATGGCGATTTGCTCGGTGCTCACCAAGCTTTCCGAGGAAGATTGTGCCGATGAGCGCCTGAAGACGCTGTGGAAGGACCTGAAGGAGTACGACGAGCGCATGTATCGTCGCGCTCGCTACGGCGTGGTCGGGTTCTTCACTAACCTCCGCGGTCGTGCCGGAGACAAAACCACACTCGGCCTATACCGTCTTGCCTCAAAGATCTTCAAATTCAACTAACTGCCGAGTAATCGCTGCTGTTAGGTTGACTGGGCCCCTTGGCCTTTAGTTTGCTACTGCGAACAGTCCTGCTCGCACGGAAAGCACATTAAGTGCTTTCCGGCTCGTGCGGAACTTGTATCAAACTAACGGCCAAGGGGCCTCTGCTATAAGAATCGATTGTCAGGTTAGTTGAATTTGAAGACCTTAGACGCGCGGTACACAGGGGCCTGAGCTGAAAAGAATAAGGTTGGAAGTCGGTCGGAGGCGGGCGGGCATTACGTTTGTCGCGAGTTCCGCATGCAAAGAAGGCCACTTAATGTGGCCTTCGTTTTGCATAGGACTGTAGAGCAGCAAACGTAATGCCCGCCCGCCTCCGACCGACGGACGAGTGAGATTACTTCGCGGCGCCGGGGATGCCGTGGGAGGTTTTGGCGGTTTTGGCTCCGTTTACGATGGCGGTCTGTAGGGCCCTTACGGCGAGCATGCCCAGCAGGTCTAGGGGAACGGTGGCGCTTGTCTGAGCGTCTAGTTTGCCGCTGGCGAGGGTGTAGATGGTGTCGCCGTCGTTGGTGGTGTGCGTGGGGCGGATGGCGTGCGCATAGGCGTCTGCGGCCATTTGGGACACCTTGGTGGCCTGAGCCTTGGTGAGCTCAACGTTGGTGACGATGCAGCTGATGGCGGTGTTGGTGCGGTCGAGCGGCATTTGCATGGAGCCGGCGGCGGCAAAGGCTGCGAGCTCCATGTCGACGATTTGGTCGCTATCTGCTGCAGCGCGCATACCAGCGATCCACTCGCCGGTGAAGGGGTCGACGACGTTGCCGCAGGCGTTGACCGAAACCACGGCACCCACCTTAACAGGGCCGAGTGCCACGGCGGCAGCGCCAAGGCCGGCCTTCATGCAGGTGGCGGGGCCCATGAGCTTTCCTACGGTAGCACCCGTGCCGGCACCCACATTACCCTGCTCGAGCGTGGTGGGGGTGTTGTCGAGCGCCTCACGTACGGCGGCGATGCCGGCTTCGATGTCGGGGCGCACGGTGGGGTCGCCAAAAGCGAGGTCAAAGATGCAGCTGGAGCACACGATAGGCACCTGCGTGGGGCCGACGGGAAGGCCGATGCCGCGGCTCTCAAGCTCGCGAGCGACGCCGCTTGCGGCCTCCAGGCCAAAGGCCGATCCGCCCGAAAGGCAGACAGCGTGGACCTTGTCGACGGTGTTTTCGGGTCGCAACAGGTCGGTTTCGCGCGATGCCGGGGCACCGCCGCGAACG
The DNA here is from genome assembly GCF_028206795.1 of Collinsella aerofaciens. Classification (GTDB taxonomy): domain Bacteria; phylum Actinomycetota; class Coriobacteriia; order Coriobacteriales; family Coriobacteriaceae; genus Collinsella; species Collinsella aerofaciens_AX. The sequence continues at coordinate 62,670 of NZ_JAQLFJ010000004.1, forward strand.
TCAACGCCGCCGGTGGCGCCCTCGGGTGCCACGATTACGGTGCAACCGGTGCCGGCCTCCTCGTCCGTGTAGTTTCCAAAGCAAAAGCCATCGACATCGCAAACGTCAATGGCCTCAAGCAGTGTATCCATGTTTTACTCCTATCGGTTTTCCGCCGGGCCTTATGCCCGGTCGGGATCCGTACGGTACGCCGAAATTGTAGGCGCTGGGGGATACCCAGCGCCAGATGCAATTACGATAGTTTTTGAATCGCGCGTGCGACGCGAGCGATGGGCAGGCCCACCACGTTGTAGAAGTCGCCCGAAATATTATGCACGAGCATGCGCCCGCCGACGCCCTGGATGCCGTAGGCGCCGGCCTTGTCCATGGGCTCGCCTGAGGCGACGTAGCGCTCGATCTGCTCGTCGGTGAGCTCATAGAACGTCACGTCGGTCACATCGACAAACGACAGGCTCTCGGCGGCGTGCGGGGCTGTGGCGTCTCCGGCTCTAACGATGCAGACGCCGGTTGCGACCTGATGCGTGCGGCCCGAAAGCTCGCGGAGCATGGTGCGCGCCTCGTCCCCGTCTGCCGGCTTGCCCATAATTTGGCCGTCAAAGGTGACAATAGTATCGGCCGCGACGGTCAGTTCGTTGGGCTCGGCATGCTCGGCGGCAACGGCGGCGGCTTTGGCACGCGCCAAGCGCTCGACGAGTGTAAGCGGAGCTTCGCCATCAAAAGGCGTTTCGTCGATATCTGCGGGAATCACGCGAATGTCATAGCCCGCCTCGCGCATCAACTCGATGCGGCGCGGTGATTGTGAAGCCAAAATCATAGCTGAATGCCCTCGGCGACCTTCTCGACGGCCTTGTCGCCGGCGAGAGCGCGCAGCAGCTCAAGCGCAAAGGGGAGCGACTGGGCCATGCCGCTGGCGGTGATGATGTTGCCGTCTTGCGTAACCTTCTCGCCGGTATAGGCGCCTTCGGGGAAGCTTTTCTCAAAGCCAGGGAAGCACGTGGCGTGGCGCCCCTCGAGTAGGTCGAGCTCGCCCAGGATAAACGGGGCGGCGCAGATGGCGGCAACGTGCTTGGTCGCGGCGAACTCGCAGACCACGTCGCAGACGCGCTGATCGGCACGCAGGTTGGTGGCACCGGGCAAGCCGCCGGGCAGCACGACGCAGTCGTACTCGTCAAAGTTGATCTCATCAAAGAGCGCATCGCAGGTCACGGGGATCTGCAGCGAGCTTACGACCTCACGTGTGGGCATAATCGAGACGAGCGTGGCACGCACACCGCCGCGACGCATGACATCGACCATGGTCAAGCATTCAATAGTTTCAAAGCCATCGGCGGCGAGAACGGCAACGCTGGGCATGAGGGTTCCTTTCATAGGCGGCATACAATTAGCCGTCTTATACCCCGAAGACCTCCGCTTGCCACGCTCGATTTCCCAATGATTTTTCTGAGCAATGATTAAGTGACTAGTTGCGCCTAAGGTGGACGACGGTCTCGCAGTGGAAGGTTTGCGGGAACAGGTCGACTGGCGTGATCTTGACGGGGGAGAAGGTGCCTTCTTCGACAAAGCGTTTGAGATCGCGCGCCAGGGTGGCCGGGTCGCAGCTCACGTAGGCGACATCGCGAGCACTCGTGCTGGCGATAAGGTCGATCGCCTCGGGGGCGAGGCCTGCGCGCGGCGGGTCGACCACCAAGACGTCGGCATCCTGGTCGGGGAACTCGCGCACCGCGTCTCCGCCAATGACGTCGACGTTATCAAGCTTGTTGATCTCCAGGTTACGGCGCAGGTCGCGCACGGCCGGGCCGTAGGCCTCGACGGCGGCGACGAAGTCGCAGCGGCGGGCGAGCGGCAGGGTAAAGGTTCCGGCGCCGCAGTACAGGTCCACGGCAAGCTCGTCTTCTTGCGGGTCGAGGGCGTCCATAACGAGATCAATCAAAATCTCGGCGCCCTTGGTGTTGACTTGGAAAAACGACGGGGCAGACAAGCGCATCTGGCCCTCGGCGATGTTCTCGGTCCACGAGCCCTCGCCGGCGAGCATTTCGACCTTGGAGACACGGCGGGCCTTCTTTTCGCCCCTGCTCATCACGCGCACGATGCTCGTGGGATGAGCGGCGTCCGCCAGCACGCGGGAGACCTGCGAGCGCGGAAAAGAGCCCGTAGGCGTCCAGAGTGCGACCTCGAGCGCCTTGGTGCGGCGCGATGCGCGAATGCCCACGCGTTCGAGCCCCAAGTCATGGCTGCCGCTTAGATAGTTGAGTGCGCCGACGACCGATTTGAGCGCCTTCGGGAAGCGCTTATCGAACAGCGGGCACGCATCGACGGTCACGATTTTGCTGGGGTCGACACCGTGCATGCCAAGGCGCACGCGACCGTTGACGACGGTCGGTTCGAGCTCGATTTTATTGCGGTAGCCCCAGTCGTCCTTGGTGTGGCAGATGGGCTGTACCAACTTATCGACCTGCTCAGGAGCGAACTTGCCGATGCGCTCGAGCGTGGAGCGCAGGTTTTGCTCCTTGGCGGCAAGCTGTGCCGTGCGTGAGAGATTGCCCCACGAACAACCGCCGCAGATGCCAACGAAGGGGCAGGGTGGCTGAATGCGATCGGGGCTCGGCTCCAGAATCTCGGTCGTGCGGGCGCGCATGAACGACTTGCCGTCCTGTACGACCTCGGCCTCGACGGTGTCGCCTGCCACGGCGCCCTGCACAAAGACGGCCTTGCCGTTGTCGGCGTGCGCCAGCCCATCGGCGCCGTAGGTCATCGATTCTATAGTGAGCTTCATATCCCTGCCTGTCATTCGTGTTGTTGTTCGCACCATGGTAACAGGGAAAAGCGCCCCGCATCCGAGGCTTTCCTCAAATGCGGGGCGCTTCTACAAACTGCTTCTACAAACGACTATTTCGTCTTGCCGGTAATGAGCGTCTTAAGACCCAGGCCGATCAGGCCCAGGCCCATGCGCACACGACCGGGGCGATGGCGCTCGATGGCCTTGGTCTTGCCGGCGGGCTTATCGCGACGGGCGCTCGTCTCGGGTGCGGGCTTGGAGACCTGCGGCTCGGGCTGAGGTACAGGTGCGGGCTCGGGCTCAATGACGGTCGCCTGGACCTTTTGGACCTTGGGTGTGGCCGGCTGCGGCTCAGGAGCGGGGGCGGGCTTTGCCTCAATGACGGGCTCGGGCGCGGCCTCGGCGTTGCGATAGGCACGCTCCAGCAGGGCTTCCTGCGAGTTGAAGGGTTTCTCACCCTCTGCACGCTCCACGGGGACCCAGGTGCCGTCGCTCGTGAGGCTGCGGGCCTTCACGTTGTCGCGCAGCTGCATGCTCATGTACTCGTGCACCAGGGCGCGGCAGGTGGGGTCGAGCACGGGGAAGGCGATCTCCACGCGGTGCTCGGTGTTGCGTGTCATCATGTCGGCCGAGCTCAGATAGATCATGTCCGAGTCCACGCCAAAGGCGTAAACGCGCGCATGCTCCAAAAAGCGTCCGACGATAGAACGGACATGCACGTTCTCGGTCTTGCCAGGAACGCCCGGCTTGAGGCACGAGATGCCGCGGATGATCATGTCCACGCGGACTCCAGCGCACGATGCCTCGGCGATCTTGTCGATAACCTCGCGGTCGGTGAGCGAGTTGAGTTTAAAGAACACGCGGGCGGGCTCGCCAGCGAGAGCGCGCTGAATCTCGCGATCCAGACCGCGCATGATGAGCGGCTTCAGGCCGACCGGCGCCACGCCCAGGAAGCGGTAATCGCCGCGCAGATTGCCCAGCGACAGGTTGCGGAAGAACAGGTTGGCGTCCTCGCCGATGCCGGGGTGGGCGGTCATGAGCATAAAGTCGCTGTAGAGTTTGGCCGTCTTCTCGTTAAAGTTGCCGGTGCCCAGCAGCGTCAGACGCGTTAGCGCCATGCCTTCGCGATAGGTGAGCTGGCAGATCTTGGAGTGGCACTTAAAGCCCTCAGAGCCGTAGATGACGGTGCAGCCGGCCTCTTCCAGGCGCTCGGCCCACTCGATGTTGTTCTGCTCGTCAAAGCGCGCGCGGAGCTCCATGAGCACCGTGACCTCTTTGCCGTTCTCGGCGGCATCGATCAGCGACTCGCACAGGCGGCTCTGCTTGGCCACGCGGTAGAGCGTGATGCGCAGTGAGATGCACTCGGGGTCGTAGGCGGCCTCGTGCACCAGATCCAGGAAGGGGTTCATAGCCTCATAGGGATAAAAGAGCAGCTTGTCGTGCTGAAGTACCTGCTCGCGGATGGAGCGGGTCATATCGATGGTGGGGTTGGGCTGCGGCTTAAACGGCGTAAAGAGCAGCTCGTTGCGCAGGTGCTCGGGAATCTTGCCCTCGATGCCAAAGACATAGCCCAGGTTGAGCGGGATATCGCAGGTAAAGACCGAGCGACGCGGGAGCTCGAGCGCCTTGCGGATAGTCTTGAGCGTTGCCTTCTCGAGCGAGCCCGATACGGCGAGCACCACCGGCTGCAGGCGCAGGCGCTTCTTGAGGATGCGCTTCATATGCTGGCGGTAGTCCTCTTCCTCTTCGACGCCCTCGCCGTCCGGATCGATGTCGGCGTTGCGGGTGACGCGGATGAGCGCGCGGTCGAGCGGCTTATAGGAGCCAAAGCAGCTGTCCAGGCAGGCGAGGATGACGTCCTCGAGCAGAATGTAGGAGTAGGTGCCGGTGGGCGAGGGGATCTCGACCACGCGGTTCATCGAGGCGGGAATTTCGATCAGGCCCAGCAGACTTTCCTCGTCGGTGACGCCGTCCAAGCCGCAGGCCAGGTAGAGCGCGCCGTTGCGCAGGTTGGGGAAGGGGTGGCGCGGGTCGATCACCAGCGGCGAGATGACCGGCGACACGTAGGCCTGGAAGTAGCGGGTGACAAAGGTGCGCTCCTCGGGCGTAAGCGAATCGATGCGAGCGCGGTGAACGCCTAGGGTGTCGAGCTTGCCCTCGATGCTCTTAAAGATGGACTCCCATCGGGTAAGGAGCCCGGGCATTTCGGTCATGACAGCATCGACCTGTTCGGAGGCGGTCATATTGCTCTTGTTGTCGACAGGCTGTTTTTTGAGCTCCGCCAGATCGGACAGGCCGCCCACGCGCACCATGAGAAACTCGTCGAGGTTAGACTCGAAAATCGACACGAACTTTAGACGCTCGAACAGCGGAACGGTCTCGTCGAAGGCTTCGTCAAGCACACGGTTATCAAAGCGCAGCCAGCTGAGCTCTCGGTTCTGCGTGTACGAGAAGTCGCGCGGCGGTTTGCGCAGCTTTGCGGCGGCTTGCTTTTTTTCGATTTTGCTCGGCATATGCATCTGTCCGTTCAGTCCCCGCAGGGGGACGGTTGCCTAACACTATTCACTATTGTCTCAATTTAGTCGACTTGTGGCACGGACGTATTGTGCGAACGGTATCTTAACCTACTTCTTACGCTGTCAAGCCATAGAGCTGACGCCCGTCGCGTTGCGAAAAACGGTCTAGATCCTCACTCAACTGCTGAGTATGTGTGAATAAGAATGATAGATAGCTGAATATCATCGAATACAGGCAGAAACGTAAACAAGCGTCATTTATATACATAAAACCGTTGTAGATATGCAATTCTTAATCGAAAGATTGGAGTTGTAATTGCGAATGATTTTTGAGAAAAAAGAGCGTTTACCTTAGAAAAGTTACTTTAGAACGCCGAAGTACATCATGGGGGAATCACATGCGATATACCGTTCATCGCACTTTGTTGACCGTTCGGGGGCGAGGTGGAATTGCGGGTGGAATTTGGATATAACTAGAGCTGTCAGCAAGCAGTGCCCGTTACGGAAGGGCGCTGAGAGATTCGGCCGAAAGGCCCGAAAGAAAGGTAGGAGGCCATGACGAAAGGTCTGCACGTGCCTTCCGAGATCGGCAAGCTCAGGAAGGTCTGC
>NZ_JAQLFJ010000004.1:68665-214749 GCF_028206795.1 Collinsella aerofaciens
GAAAGGCCCGAAAGAAAGGTAGGAGGCCATGACGAAAGGTCTGCACGTGCCTTCCGAGATCGGCAAGCTCAGGAAGGTCTGCCTGCACCGTCCCGGCGACGAGCTCCTCAACCTGCCGCCCGACGAGCTCGAGCGACTCCTGTTCGACGACGTCCCGTTCCTGGAGGTCGCGCAGCAGGAGCACGACACCTTCGCCCAGATCCTGAGGGACCAGGGCGTGGAGGTCCTCTATCTCGAGAACCTCGTCGCTGAGGTGTTCGACCAGGTCCCCGGCGCCCGCGCCGAGTTCACCGACCAGTACATCGCCGAGGCCGGCATCCGCGGCCAGCACATGCCGCAGATCGTCCGCGAGAAGCTGGACTCCATCGAGGACAACCTCGAGTTCGTCAAGAAGACCATGGCCGGCATGACCAAGGCCGAGATCGACATGCCCCTCACGGCGTCCACGACCCTCGACTCCCTGGTCAACTCCGAGTCCGAGTCCGACCTGATCATCGACCCGATGCCCAACCTCTACTTCACCCGCGACCCGTTCGCGGTCGTCGGCGAGGGCGTCAACCTCAACCGCATGTACTCGGTCACCCGCAACCGCGAGACCCTGTACGGCAAGTACGTCTTCAAGTACCACCCCGACTACAAGGACGTCTCCCTGTACTTCCGCCGCGACTGCCAGTTCCACACCGAGGGCGGCGACGTGCTGAACATCAACGAGAAGACCCTCGCCGTCGGCATCTCCCAGCGCACCCAGGCCGCCGCTATCGACGTCATGGCCCAGAACATCTTCTGGAACTCCGACTCCAAGGTCGAGCGCATCCTGGCCTTCGACATCCCGGTCTCGCGCGCCTTCATGCACCTCGACACGGTCTTCACCCAGATCGACGTCGATAAGTTCACGATCCACCCCGCCATCATGGGCACCCTGCGCGTCTACGAGCTGACCGCCGGCAAGAACCCGGGCGACGTGAACATCCGCCTGATCGAGGACACCCTCGAGCACGTCCTGGAGGACGCCACCGGCGTCGACCAGGTCAAGCTGATCCCCTGCGGCGGCGGCGACCCGATCGCGGCCTCCCGCGAGCAGTGGAACGACGGCTCCAACACCCTGTGCGTCGAGCCCGGCAAGATCTGCGTCTACGCGCGCAACACCGTCACCAACGACGTGCTGTACAAGGAGGGCCTGGACCTTCTCGTCGTGCCCTCCGCCGAGCTCTCCCGCGGCCGCGGCGGCCCGCGCTGCATGAGCATGCCCTTCTGGCGCGAGGACCTCTAAGGTTTTCAAAGACCCGTACAGGTCTTACTACAAACATCTAGCTGCCATTAGATGTCTCCCATTGGGGCGGTGCGGATCTTTCGCACCGCCCCATTCATGTTTAATGACGCTAAATGAAGATCAGATAAGGTGGCCATGGATATCAAGACAATCGGTGTTGAGGAATGGCTCAACGTTTGGGAGAAGAGCGCCACGTGGGACATCGCCCAGTCGACGATCTCGTCGCTGACCATGGGCGAGCTTCGCGCACTGGACGAGCAGGACGGCGCCACGTTCTACGAGCGCCTGGATCGCGAGAAGATGAACTACGGCTGGATCGAGGGATCGCCGGAATTTAAGGCCGAGGTCGCCAAGCTGTATCGTCGCGATGTCAATCCCGATCACATTCTGCAGACCAATGGCTGCACGGGCGCCAACCTCAACGCCATCATGGCCGTTGTGGAGCCCGGCGATCACGTGATTGCCGAGTGGCCTACCTATGCGCCGCTCTACGAGATTCCGCGTACGCTGGGTGCCGAGGTCGAGTATTGGGAGCTCCGCGAGGAGCTCGGCTGGAAGCCCGATATCGATGAGCTCAAGCGCTTGGTGCGCCCCAACACCAAGCTCGTCTGCATCAATAACGCATCGAACCCCATCGGTACGGTGCTCGATGCCGATATGCTCGGGCAGATTGCCGAGATTGCCCGTTCGGTGGGCGCCTACGTGCTGTGCGACGAGGTGTATCTGCCGCTCGGGAACACCGAGTCCTTTATGTCGATGGCCGACGTGTACGAGAAGGCTATTGTCACCAACTCGGTGTCCAAGACCTATTCGACGCCTGCGGCCCGCGTGGGCTGGGTCGTGGCCAACGAAGAGGTGTCCAACCGCATCCGCACATATCGCGACTACACCATGATCTGCGGCGGCGTGTTCAACGACGCCCTGGCGACCTACGTGCTCGAGCACAAGGACAAGATTCTCGAGCGCAACCGTAAGATCGTGTTTGGCAACCGCGATATCGCACAGGCTTGGATTGATACGCAGGACCGCGTCTCCTGGACGGCCCCGCAGGGCGTATCCACCTCGTTTATCCAGCTGGATATTCCCGAGGATGACGAGGAGTTCTGCAGGCGCCTGCTGTCCGAGAGGGGAGTGCTGCTGGTTCCTGGTAGCCGCTTTGAGCTTCCCTGGGGCGCACGCCTGGGCTACTGCGCGAGCGAAGACGTTCTCCGCGAGGGCCTGAGGCTTCTGGGCGAGGCACTGGCCGAGTTCGATCGTTAGCCCCTTGAGGTTTTCGAGGGCCTAAACCTTTCTGGGCCCTAGATGTACCGAATGCAGACCCGCTCCCTTTGGGGGAGCGGGTCTGTTTATCTTTACCGCCAAAAATGTCAACTTGTTACAAATGGAGGCGAAAAGCAGGCGGTGTATTCGATGGGCCTTATACTGAGCTTCCGGTGAACGGTATCCAACGTCTGGTAAACGGTAGCCTGGTTGCTAAAAATGAATAGGACGAACTTTTTTCTGAATAAAAATCAAAATGGTTGAGACGTAGCAAGAATTGCGAATTCTATTCATACCTTTGCGTGAAATATGCAAATCGAGGGTGGTTTAAGAAAGATTAGTTCCAATTGATTTTCCGGTTAAAAAAGCGTTTAAGCACGTAGATACACTTTATTAAGTCAAAGTGTACCATGCGTGAAGTATATGTGTATGCCGTTCACCCCTCATAAAAAACCGTTCGGGGGCAAGGTGGAAGTATGGGCTGATTTTGGATATAAATATGTCGTCAGCAATAACGCCTCACACGGAGGGGCGCTAACGAATCGGCCCTGACAAGGGCCCGAAAGAAAGGTAGGAGGCCATGACGAAAGGTCTGCACGTGCCTTCCGAGATCGGCAAGCTCAGGAAGGTCTGCCTGCACCGTCCCGGCGACGAGCTCCTCAACCTGCCGCCCGACGAGCTCGAGCGACTCCTGTTCGACGACGTCCCGTTCCTGGAGGTCGCGCAGCAGGAGCACGACACCTTCGCCCAGATCCTTAAGGACCAGGGCGTGGAGGTGCTCTACCTCGAGAACCTCGTCGCAGAGGTGTTCGACCAGGTCCCCGGCGCCCGCGCCGAGTTCACCGACCAGTACATCGCCGAGGCAGGCATCCGCGGCCAGCAGATGCCGCAGATCGTCCGCGAGAAGCTGGACTCCATCGAGGACAACCTCGAGTTCGTCAAGAAGACCATGGCCGGCATGACCAAGGCCGAGATCGACATGCCCCTCACGGCGTCCACGACCCTCGACTCCCTGGTCAACTCCGAGTCCGAGTCCGACCTGATCATCGACCCGATGCCCAACCTCTACTTCACCCGCGACCCGTTCGCGGTCGTCGGCGAGGGCGTCAACCTCAACCGCATGTACTCGGTCACCCGCAACCGCGAGACCCTGTACGGCAAGTACGTCTTCAAGTACCACCCCGACTACAAGGACGTCTCCCTGTACTTCCGCCGCGACTGCCAGTTCCACACCGAGGGCGGCGACGTGCTGAACATCAACGAGAAGACCCTCGCCGTCGGCATCTCCCAGCGCACCCAGGCCGCCGCTATCGACGTCATGGCCCAGAACATCTTCTGGAACTCCGACTCCAAGGCCGAGCGCATCCTGGCCTTCGCCATCCCGGTCTCGCGCGCCTTCATGCACCTCGACACGGTCTTCACCCAGATCGACGTCGATAAGTTCACGATCCACCCCGCCATCATGGGCACCCTGCGCGTCTACGAGCTGACCGCCGGCAAGAACCCGGGCGACGTGAACATCCGCCTGATCGAGGACACCCTCGAGCACGTCCTGGAGGACGCCACCGGCGTCGACCAGGTCAAGCTGATCCCCTGCGGCGGCGGCGACCCGATCGCGGCCTCCCGCGAGCAGTGGAACGACGGCTCCAACACCCTGTGCGTCGAGCCCGGCAAGATCTGCGTCTACGCGCGCAACACCGTCACCAACGACGTGCTGTACAAGGAGGGCCTGGACCTTCTCGTCGTGCCCTCCGCCGAGCTCTCCCGCGGCCGCGGCGGCCCGCGCTGCATGAGCATGCCCTTCTGGCGCGAGGACCTCTAAGTCTTTCCGTTTCCGGTGCGGTCTCCCTACAACCGCACCGGTTTCGCCCGTCAAACGGGCGACACTAATACTTACGTAATTCATTTCTTCGAAAGGAAACGAACCATGGGTGTTAACCTCTCCGGCCGTAGCTTCCTCAAGCTCCTCGACCTCACCACCGAGGAGATCGAGTACCTGCTCAAGCTCTCCAAGAACTTCAAGGATATGAAGCGCGCTGGCGTTCCGCACCGCTATCTCGAGGGTAAGAACATCGTTCTGCTCTTCCAGAAGACCTCCACTCGTACCCGCTGCGCCTTCGAGGTCGGCGGCATGGATCTGGGCATGGGCGTCACCTACCTCGATCCGGGTTCGTCGCAGATGGGCAAGAAGGAGTCCATCGAGGATACCGCCCGTGTTCTCGGCCGCATGTATGATGGCATCGAGTTCCGTGGCTTTGCCCAGGACGACGTCGAGGAGCTCGCTGCTAAGTCCGGCGTGCCCGTGTGGAACGGCCTGACCACTGAGTGGCATCCCACCCAGATGCTCGCCGACATCCTGACCGTCCAGGAGAACTTCAACTACGACATCAAGGGCAAGACCCTCGTCTTCATGGGTGACTGCAAGAACAACGTTGCTCGCTCTCTCATGGTCGTTTGCTCCAAGCTCGGCATGAACTTCGTGGCCTGCGGCCCCGAGGAGTGCATGCCCGCTGACGACGTCATCGAGGCCTGCAAGCCCATCGCCGAGGCCAACGGCTGCACCATCAAGCTGACCACCGACGTCAAGGACGGCGTCACCGGTGCCGACGTTATCTACACCGACGTGTGGGTCTCCATGGGCGAGCCTGACGAGGTCTGGGCCGAGCGCATCGCTCAGCTCACCCCGTATCGTGTCACCTCCGAGGTCATGGCTATGGCCAACCCGGGTGCCATCTTCCTGCACTGCCTGCCCAGCTTCCACGACACCAACACCACCATTGGCGCCGAGAAGTGCGAGCAGTTCGGCATCACCGAGCAGGAGGTCACCGACGAGGTCTTCGAGAGCCCCGCTTCCAAGGTCTTCGACGAGGCCGAGAACCGCATGCACACCATCAAGGCTGTCATGTACGCCACGCTCAAGTAAGAGCATCTAGCATCTCGCTCGGGGTGCATTCCTGCGCACCCCGAGCGCTTTTGTCTGGTAAAAATCTCGCACCGAGCGACATGCACGGCACGGAAGAGCCGCTTCGGGCGAGATCAGTAAATGATTTATGAAGGGGGGATGAGAACTATGACTGAGACCGCTAAGAAAAAGCGCGGTATGCCTTCATCGTTCACCATTCTTCTTGCTCTGCTGGCAATCGTCGCGGTTGTTACCGTTATCGTCTCCGGTACGTCCGGTGGCGCGGTTACCGCTGCCCGCCTGAGCGATTTCTGCACCGCCCCGGTCAAGGGCTTCGCTGACGCTCTGCCCGTCTGCCTCTTCGTTATGATCCTCGGTGGCTTCCTCGGCATGATGACCGAGACCGGCGCCCTGGACAACGGCATTGCCGTTCTGGTGCAGAAGCTTAAGGGCAATGAGATCATGCTCATTCCCGTGCTAATGTTCATCTTCTCCCTCGGTGGTACCACCTATGGTATGTGCGAGGAGACCGTTCCCTTCTACGCCCTGCTCGCCGCCACCATGATGGCTGCTGGCTTCGACCCTATGGTCGGCGCTGCCACCGTCCTGCTCGGCGCTGGCTGCGGCTGCCTCGGCTCCACGGTTAACCCGTTCGCCGTCGGTGCTGCCGTCGACGCTCTGACCGGCGTTGGCATTGAGGTCAACCAGTCCATCATCATCGGTCTCGGTGCCGTCCTGTGGATTGTTACCACTGTTATGTCCATCCTCTTCGTCATGAGCTATGCCAAGAAGGTCAAGGCTGACAAGGGTTCCACCATCCTTTCGATGCAGGAGCTCAAGGACGCCGAAGAGGCTCACGGCAAGGCTGCTTCCGAGGTTCACAAGGAGGTCAAGCTCACCGGTCGTCAGAAGGGTGTTCTGATCGCCTTTGCCTTCACCTTCGTCGTCATGATCGTCGGCTTCATCCCGCTGGCCGACCTCAACGAGGGCGTCGCCAACTTCTTCGATGCTGGCGCTGTCTATGACGCCGACGGTAACGCCATCGTTCAGGGCTGGTCTGCCCTGATCACCGGCCTGCCCATTGGCCAGTGGTACTTCGACGAGGCTTCCACCTGGTTCTTCCTCATGGCTGTCCTGATCGGTATCATCGGTGGCCTCTCCGAGAAGCAGATCGTCAACACCTTCATCACCGGCGCTGCCGACATGATGTCCGTTGTCCTCGTCATCGCTCTTGCCCGTGGTATCTCCGTCCTCATGGCTAGCACCGGCCTCGACGTCTACGTCCTCGACGCTGCCGCCAATGCTCTGGCTGGCCTGTCCGGCGTGATCTTCGCTCCCATGAGCTTCCTGGTCTACTTCGGCCTGTCCTTCCTGATCCCCTCGACCTCCGGTATGGCTACTGTCTCCATGCCCATCATGGGACCGCTGGCTGTTAAGCTCGGCTTCTCGCCCGAGGTCATGGTCATGATCTTCTCCGCCGCCATCGGCGTCGTGAACCTGTTCACCCCGACCTCTGGTGCCATCATGGGCGGTCTCGCTCTGGCTAAGATCGAGTGGACGACCTGGCTCAAGTTTGCTCTTAAGCTCATCGTCGCTCTCTCCGTCGTCTGCGCCATCATCCTGACCGTCGCTTGCGTGATGCTCTAAGTACCCCTTGGGTACCCCACGGAAACCATGACGATCCTGTAAAGGATCACCTGGTCATCGTCTGTCCGGTGGGGTAACCCCACCGGTAGACTCCTACCTTTAGCCTCCTCCCGTTCCGTGCGCGGGAGGGGGCGCACTTATGTTCCGCGGTTTTACCAAACCGCGGAACCACTCGACGCTGCGCGCCGCCCAGAACTACAATTTGTCATTCAAAAGGCAAGGCATGACCAAAAGGTCTATGCCTTGCCTTTTTCATGCCAACTTGTACGTTCTGGACGGCGCTCGCTGACTTATGCTCAACCTGCGACGCTGTTATTGTTGGTGCAGGGGAACAGCTTGCCCGCTCTGGTGCCCGTTCGTTGACTTTGGCTCTGCCTGTGACGTTTCCATTGTTGGTGCGGAGTGACTTGGTTCCTGCTTCAAATTAGCTACCCCGGTTCCCCGTGGGTTGCGGTGGGCGTGTTTGGTTGGTGCCTGTTGATGGCCTGGGCATCGGGGAGGGCGGGCTCCGTTATAATCGCCTAGAACATTAAATGGAAACGGGACGGGAGCCATACATGCGTCAGGGTTTCGACAACGCGAAGTATATCGAGCTGCAGGCCGCTCATATTAAGGAGCGCATCTCGCAGTTTGGCGGCAAGCTGTATTTGGAGTTTGGCGGCAAGCTGTTTGACGACTATCACGCGAGCCGCGTGCTGCCGGGTTTTGAGCCGGACAGCAAGTTTCGCATGCTCAAGAGCATAGCCGACGACGTCGAGGTCATCATCGCCATTAACGCGAACCACATCGAGAAGAACAAGGCTCGTGGTGACCTTGGCATTACCTATGACGAGGATGTGCTGCGCCTGGTTGACCTGTTCCGCGGCAACGGCTTTGCTGTCGCGGCCGTGGTCATCACCCAGTACGCCGGCCAGCCCGCCGCCGATGTGTTCCGCAATCGCCTGAACGCGCTCGGCATTCCTGCCAAGCTGCACTATCCCATCGAGGGCTATCCGCACGACGTCGACCTGATCGTGTCCGACGACGGCTATGGCAAGAACGAGTTTGTCGAGACCACCCGTCCGCTCGTCGTCGTGACGGCGCCCGGCCCTGGCTCGGGCAAGCTCGCCACCTGTCTGTCGCAGCTGTATCATGAGCATAAGCACGGTACCGCCGCCGGCTATGCCAAGTTTGAGACCTTCCCAGTCTGGAATCTTCCTCTGACGCATCCGGTCAATATTGCCTACGAGGCCGCCACGGCCGACCTCGACGACGCCAATATCATCGATTCGTTCCACCTTGAGGCCTACAACAAGACCACGGTCAACTACAACCGCGACGTCGAGGCCTTCCCGGTGGTCCGTGCCCTGATGGAAAAGATCCTGGGCAAGAGCCCCTACCAGAGTCCTACGGACATGGGCGTCAATATGGTCGGCTTTGCCATCACCGATGACGATGCCTGCCGCGACGCTTCCAAGATGGAGATCGTCCGCCGCTACTTTACCGCGGTCGAAAATGTGCGCCGTACCGGCGTGGGCGATGAGCAAGTCGACCGTCTCAAGATTATTATGAAGAAAGCCGGCATCGATAAGAACTACTCACCGGCGCGCTCGGCGGCCCTCACCAGGGAGCAGCTGACGGGTGGTCCCGTGGGTGCCATGGTCATGCCCGATGGCTCCGTGGTGACCGGTAAGACCTCCACGCGCCTGGGCGCCGCAAGTTCGCTCATTATGAACGCCCTCAAGCATGTCTCGGGCGTCGACCTTGAGCTCGAGGTCATTAGCGATGAGGCGATCGAGCCCATCAGCAAGCTCAAGACGCATTTCCTGGGCAGCAAAAACCCGCGCCTCCACACCGACGAGACGCTTATGGCGCTGTCGATCACCTCGGCCACGAGTGAGACGGCCGCTCGCGTCCTTTCGGGCCTGGAGCAGCTGCGCGGTTGCGATGCCTTCTTTAGCGTGATTATCTCGCCGACGGACGAGACGGTACTGCGCAAGTTGGGTATCAACGTGTGCTGCGAGCCCAAGTTTGAGCGCCGCGGTTTCTTCCATCGCTAAGTTTGAAGCACCGCGGTAATTGCATTGCATTTTGGCCGTATCGGGTTAGCGCCCGGTACGGCTTTTTGATCAATAAAGCGTCTATTTCGGCGAAAAATAGCTGTTTACCTGCCTAGAAACAATTTGAGCGGTATACAATAACCGTAACTGTTTCATCCTTAGCGGGATGCCGCATGATGGATATTACCTGCCATCGTGAGGTGTGTCGGTCGCGCACGGCGCGTTAGATGCTCGTGCTCGGTTTGAGGAGGCTGCTATGGCGGGCAAGGGTCGTGCGAGTGTTAACGATATGAAGCGTGTCGAGGTGCTGGTGTTGATGGAGATCGACCAGCAAACCGAAGACAATGGCGGGCCGTATGGTTTCTCGCGCAAAACGCTTGCCGAGCGCGTGGGGGTTTCGCCGTATCGTGCCCGCGCCGCAATCGATCGCTTGGATTCCGAAGGTATGATTGATGTCGTCTCGCGTTATAGCGACGACGGCGGTCAGCTTGCAAATGGCATTTGCCTCACCGAACGTGGCGAGTGGTATCTTGAGGGCGTCCGTACTGGCATGCTCGTTCAAGAAATGCTTGAGGACGAGGTTGCTGATCGATAGCAGCATGTAACCCTTGCCATAGCGACGCCGCCTGGGAAACCGGGCGGCGTTTTGTTTCAAGATTGAGAAATGCAATCGCACGCGAGAAAAATTGCGAACGGTCCGCGGCGCGAGTATTACAATGAAGACCCGTAAGATGTGGATAAACAACTTCTACGGGAAGCGCAGGTAACTCAATATGACCAAGCATGTGTTCGTAACCGGTGGCGTGGTTTCGTCCCTGGGCAAGGGTATCACCGCGGCCTCGCTGGGCCGTCTGCTCAAGTCGCGTGGCTACAAAGTAACGATGCAGAAGGCCGACCCGTATCTGAACGTCGACCCCGGTACCATGAGCCCGTTCCAGCATGGTGAGGTCTTCGTTACCGAGGATGGTTACGAGTCCGACCTGGACCTGGGTCATTACGAGCGCTTTATTGATGAGAACCTGACCCGCGATTCCAACTTTACGACCGGTGCCATCTACAAAAGCCTAATCGCCCGCGAGCGTCGCGGCGACTTTTTGGGCGGTACCGTGCAGGTGATTCCCCACGTCACCAATGCCATTAAGGACAAGTTCCGCCGCATCGAGGAGCAGACCGGCTCCGATGTAGTCATCACCGAGCTGGGCGGCACGATTGGCGACATCGAGTCCCAGCCGTTTGTCGAGGCCATCCGTCAGTACCGCAAGGAGGCCGGCCCCGAGAACGTCTGCTACATCCACGTGTCGCTCGTTCCCTATATCGCCGCCGCCCACGAGGTCAAGACCAAGCCCACACAGCATTCCGTCAAGGAGCTCCGCAGCTTTGGCATCCAGCCCGATATTATCGTGCTGCGCTCCGACCACCATATCGATGACGCTATCCGCGGAAAGATCGCAAGCTTCTGCGACGTCGACACCGATTGCGTCTTTACCAACGAGGACTGCGCGAGCATTTACGATGTTCCGCAGCTGCTTGCCGAGCAGGACTTTGACCTGCGCATTTGCGAGCGCCTGGGTCTGGACCCGCGTGAGCGCGACATGAGCGAGTGGAACGAGTTCCTGCGCAAACAGAATCACGCCAACCATCACGCCGACAAGGTGAAGATCGCCGTCGTGGGCAAGTACACGCAGCTGCCCGATGCGTACCTGTCGGTTATCGAGGCCCTGCACCATGCGGGCGTCTTCTACGATCGCCATGTGGACGTCCAGCTGGTCGACGGCGAGAGCCTCGACGAGCAGAATGTCTCCGAGGTTCTGGGCGACGCCTCGGGCATCCTGGTCCCCGGCGGCTTTGGCAAGCGCGCCCTGGAGGGCAAGATCCTCGCGGCCGAGTTTGCCCGTGAGCACAAGATTCCGTATCTGGGCATTTGCCTGGGTATGCAGGTGGCCGTGTGCGAATTTGCGCGCAATGTCGTCGGCCTTGCCGGCGCCAGCTCCTCTGAGTTCGATCCGGATGGCCCGTATAGTGTCATCGATCTGATGAGCTCGCAGGAGGACGTGACCGAGAAGGGCGGCACCATGCGCCTGGGCGCCTATCCGTGCAAGCTCGCCGCCGATACCCTTGCTCGCGAGGCATATGGCGAGGAACTCGTCTACGAGCGTCACCGTCACCGCTTTGAGTTCAACAACGCCTTCCGCGACCAGCTCGAGGACGCCGGTTTGGTTATCTCGGGTCTGTCGCCTGACGAGCGCCTGGTCGAGATGGTCGAGCTGCCGCGCGACGTGCATCCGTGGTATGTGGCAACCCAGGCTCATCCCGAGTTCAAGAGCCGCCCGACCAACCCGCAGCCGCTGTTCCGCGAGTTCGTACGCGCTTCGATCGGCCAGCACGAGGGTGTCGACCGTCTGCAGGTGACGCCCATGAACCTCGCTACGGACTAAGGGTGCCGGCGAATAAGGAACATACCGAAGCTACTCCCTCGTCGCTCGCCGTGGCGGCGGGGGAGTATCTCGATTACCTCGCGGTCGAGCGGGGTTTGGCGCGCAACACGATTGCGGCCTATCGTCGTGACCTGACGACGTACTGCGCCTATCTGGAGCGGGCGGGTATTGTGTCTTTTGAAGAGGTGACTCGTCAGGTCGTGGAGGGCTTTGTCGCCGACCGTCGCGATGGGGGCTATTCCGATGCCTCGGTGGAGCGTGCGCTTGCAGCCGTGAAGGGCCTGCATGCCTTTTTGGTGCGCGATGGGGCTGTAGCCCAAAATCCAACGGCGGCGTTGCGCCTGCCTAAAAAGGCTGAGCGTTTGCCGGAGTATCTATCGGTGGAGGATGTCTCGGCTCTGCTCGATCAAGACTTCCCCGAGGGCGAGATGGGCTTGCGCGACCATGCCATCTTGGAAGTGCTCTACGGATGCGGTTTGCGTGTGAGCGAGTTGGTGGGGCTCGATGTGGGCGATATCCATATTGACGATGGCTTTGTACTCGTTCGCGGTAAGGGCTCAAAGGAACGCCTGTCCCCGCTGGTGGGAAGCGCGGCGCGAGCTCTGATGCTCTATGTAACTGAGGGACGTTCTCGCTTGGCGGCCCATGCCCGCGGAACCGAGACCTCGGCGGTCTTTTTAAATAAGAACGGACGTCGCCTGTCGCGCCAGGCCGTGCATGCGATATGCGAGCGGTATGGGCGTCAGGTGGGGCTGGTGGGGCTCCATCCCCATACCTTGCGCCACTCCTTTGCCACCCACATGCTCGCGGGCGGTGCCGACCTGCGTGTGCTGCAGGAGATTTTGGGCCATGCCGATATTTCGACCACGCAGGTCTACACGCATGTCGACCGCACGCAACTGACCGAGGTCTATCTGGCGGCGCATCCGCTGGCGCATCGTTAACACATCGCTGGCCTGCATATTTATAGGTATTTGGGGACGGGCCCCAGATTGCTGCGGCGTGCTTTTGCGCGCGCATGGGCAATCTGGGGCCCGTCCCATTTTTCGCCACTTGTCGTCGCGGTGGTGGGCCGCACGTGCCTTGGGTGGGGGAGTTTGGGGGCGATGTGAACGCCATGTAAAGGGACGCAAAAATCGCCTCAAGGTCAACTTGAAGGTTGAGGTTGAAAGGCGGGGTGCCACAGGTGGCATCCCGCCTTTGCTGTAAACACAACATATTGTGTTTTCGAACATATGCTCGGGGGTGTTTTACAACATATTGGGGGTGGAATGGTGGGGCGGGGTGGGGGAAGGGGTGGGGAAAGGTGTTGAAAAATGGGGCGGTTCCCCATATTATTGATGACGTCGACAGGCGGGGTGGTTCCCCGCGTACGTGCCATCTGAGTAACCGAGGGGAGGGCGCACATGGGAATGACTGGTGCATACGAGCGCAATCTCGATGCAAAAGGTCGTCTATCCCTGCCTGCACCCCTTCGCGAGGAGCTTGGAGAGCACGTTCGCGTGTTTAAAGCCCTGGATGTCGATGCTCTGTACGTGTTCTCTGCCGAGGCCTTCGATAAGTGGGTCGAAGGACTCTTCGCGGGTCGTGAGGGCCACGAGGGTTTTAACCCGCGTGACATTAACGACCAGAAGCTCATGAGGGCGATCAACAAGCGCACCACGTCGATGGACGTGGACAGCGCCGGTCGTATCGGTCTTTCCGAGTCTCTCCGCAAGCAGGCGAACCTCGACCGCGAGGTCACGGTTGTGGGCAACTACGACCACCTTGAGGTTTGGGATCGCGCCGCGGCCGATGAGGACGATGACGATGAGGCCCTGCTGGACCTCTTCTTCTCGTAAGGGCAAGGCACGGGTAACGGATGGAGCGTGGGATCTTGACACAAGAATATCGGCATGAACCTGTCATGCTCGGCGAAGTGCTTGAGTCGCTGCGGCTAAAGAGCGGCTCCGTTGTCTGCGATTGCACCCTTGGCGGTGCCGGCCATTCGGTAAAGATGGCCGCGCAGGTGGGGGAGACGGGCCTTTTGCTCGGCGTCGATCAGGACGACATGGCCCTCGAGGCCGCTGGCGCCCGTCTGGACCGCGAGGTTCCCGGCGTTCCGCACCAGCTGCTGAAGGGCAACTTCGGCGACTTGGACGAGCTGCTTTGCTCGGCCGAGGTGCCCGGGGTCGATGGCTTCCTGTTCGATTTGGGCGTTTCGTCACCGCAACTCGATATCCCTGGCAGGGGCTTTTCGTATAACGAGGACGCCCCATTGGACATGCGGATGGATCCGGGTAATAACACCTTAAACGCAGCTGAGGTCATCAACACCTATAACGAACACGACCTCGCCCGGATTCTACGCGTCTACGGCGAAGAGAAGTTCGCCTCGCAGATCGCGCGCGAGATCGTGCGCCGCCGCGAGCAAGAACCGATCGAAACCACCGGCCAATTTGTCGAGATCATCAAGGCGGGTATCCCGGCTGCCGCTCGTCGGCATGGCGGACACCCGGCCAAGAAAAGTTTCCAGGCCATTCGCATCGAGGTCAATCACGAGCTCGATGTGCTCGAACGAGGGCTTGATGCCGCCACCAGGTGGCTCAACCCGGGCGGACGTATCTGCGTCATCTCGTATCACTCGCTCGAGGACCGTATCGTAAAGAACCACTTTAAGGAGATGAGCCAGGGGTGCACGTGTCCGCCGGAGATTCCGGTGTGCGTGTGCGGCAACGTGCCGATACTCAAGGTCATCACCCGCAAACCCTTGGTTGCCCAGCCTGATGAGGTTGAGCGCAACCCTCGGGCGAGATCAGCCAAAATCCGCGTGGCGCAGCGTCTGTAGGCGCGACCGCGCGATATTGGACCTCCCGCTCGCACCATAAACGAAGCTTAAACACACTACCAACGTACTCGGGATGGGAGGCGGCATATCATGGGCTACAACACTTCAAGCGCAGCACTCGCCTATGATATGAACGCCATGCCCGCCTATCGTGAGACGCCGCAGGCCCCCGTTGCTCCCCGTGAGCAGCGCACGCCGCGCTTTGATGTCTACACGGGCGCGGGCCGTCAGGCAAACCAGGCGGTAAGCCCGGTTTTCATGAGCGTTCTTAAAACGTTTTGCATCATTGCGGCTATCTTCATGACGATCGGCGTCGCCCGCGTGGCGCTCGCCGGCGTTACGGCCCAGGTGCTCAACAGCAACGCCGAGCTTACCAACACGCTCGAAAAGGCGACCGATGAGAGCTCCGACCTGGAGGTCATGCATTCGGTCTATGGCGCCGACACGCGCATTCGCGACCTTGCGGGCGCTTATGGCATGGTGGAGCCCAGCGAGAGCGTTACACTTGACTTTTCGCAGGATGCAGCCGCGGGCGCCAACGCGACCGCGACCGCTCAGTAGCAAGACGGTAGCTGAGTATGACAAATGACTATCGCCGCGGTTCCGATGGGGGCCGCGGTTCTGGACGTCCCTCGTCGCGGGGACGTTCTGGTTATCAAGGAACGGGTCGGCAATCTTACAACGCCGGGCAGTCCCGTGGCAACGACCCGGCGTCGCGACTTCGCGGCTCGGGCGGCCCTCAAGTGCATAACAACAGGTCGCGCAAGAGTTCGTCGACCGAATGGCTCACAGGCGCGCCTCTGCCTCGCCGCAAAGCCGTCATGGGATTCATTGGGTTTGGCTTGGGCTTGGGCGTCTTTCGCCTTGCCGACTATCAAATTGTCGAAGCCGATAAACTGCGCGAGCGTGCCGATGCGCGCCGCCTGCTTGCGCAGACCCTCTATGCCAAACGCGGCACCATCTACGACCGCAACGGTAACGTGCTAGCGTCGTCGGTCGAATGTCGCAACATCGCCGTGAACCCGCAGCTTGTCGAGGATGTTGACAAGACGGTGTCGGCGCTGGTCAAGGCAACTGGGATCGATAAAAAGACCTGCCGCAAGCTCGTCGAGTCCGATGGCACCTGGGTGTATATCAAGCGCCAGGTGGACGAAGACGATGCTGCGGCGCTGGAGAAGAAGAACCTGCCCGGCGTGCTTTTTGAGCAGGCCATGAAGCGCGTATATCCATACGGCAATCTGGCATCGCAGGTGCTGGGTGTAGTGAATGTAGACAACGACGGCTTGACGGGTCTCGAGAAGCAATACAACAAGCTTCTGACCGGTACGAACGGTTCTCTTGTGCGCGAGCGCGCGAGGGACGGCAGCTATATCGCGGGCGGTGCCTATAAAAAGGTGGCTGCGGTCGACGGCGTTGATATCGTGACGACGCTCGACGTCAATATCCAGCGTGCGGCCGAGGATGCCCTGGCAGAGGCAGTTGAGAAGACTAAGGCCAAGAACGGCTCGGCGCTGGTCACCGATCCTACGACAGGCGAGATCTTGGCAGCCTGCTCGTATCCGACTTACGACCAGACCGATCTGGAAAACGCCAAGACCGAGGATATGAACTTGCGCCTGGTCACCGACGCCTACGAGCCCGGCTCGGTCTTTAAGACGCTCGTGGCGGGCGCCGGCTTCGACTTGGGCGTCGTGCGATCGAGTACGTCGTTTGAGGTGCCGGCGAGCATCAAGGTGGGTGACGATACCGTCACCGATGCCGACAAGCGCGACTATGCCATGACCATGGATGTGCGCGAGATGATGCGCCGTTCGTCCAACGTGGGCTTTGTCCTGGTGGGGCGCAAGATCGGTGCGGACGACTTTGCCGCCTATGTGGACAAGTGGGGCATAGGTCACAGCTCCGGTGTCGATTTTCCGGGCGAGAGCCTGGGCATCGTCAAGGAGCGTGACCAGTATGACGGCGCCACGCTGGGATCGATGAGCTTTGGACAGGCGCTGTCCGTCTCGCCGATTGAGATCGCACGTGCCGTGGGCGGCATCGCCAACGGCGGCGTGATGATGACCCCGCACTTCTATAAGTCCAGCAAAGGCGACGAGAAGGACTGGGGCGAAGGCGAGCGCGCGATTTCTGAGGACGCCGCATCCCAGGTGACATCGTGCATGCAGACGGTCGTGTCCGAGGGAACGGGCGTTGGCGGCGCGGTTGACGGCTATGACGTGGCGGGTAAGACCGGTACGGCCGAACGAGCCGACGAGAACGGCGGCTACCTCAAGGAGAACTACATGTCGTCCTTTATGGGCTTTGCGCCGGCACAATCGCCCAAGGTGCTGTGCTATATCACGCTCGACGGAACGCCGAGCGGCTCAGATGCCGCTGCGGTGCCGTTCCAGTCCATTATGGCCAACGCGCTCGACGTGCTGGGTATCCCGCACACGAAGTAGGGGGTTACAATCTTTGGGGCGTGGTTTGTTGTCCCATATGAGGGGTGTTCACATGCCCTGCACCACGCATGCGCGGCGCTGGGATACAATACGCCGATAGCATTATTAGGTTTACAGGGGAGCTGCAATGATAGAGATCGCCGTCAACAACCTCGCGGCCGCAACAGGGGCCCGAACCGTGACGGGAGAAGCCGATCGGGTATGCCGCGGGTGCGTTATCGACTCGCGCCAGGTCGAGGAAGGGACGATTTTCGTCGCCTTTCCCGGTGAAAACGTCGACGGCAATGATTTTGCTTCCCGTGCCGTCCAGTCGGGCGCCGGCGCCGTCGTGATGACGCGTGAGCCCGAGGCCGAGCTGGTCTCGCTGGCGCAGGACAAGGGCTGTGCCATCTTGCTGACCGATGATCCCGAGGAGTTTCTGCTGCGTTTGGCGCACACGTACCGTCTGGAGCTTGGCTGCCTGGTCGTTGGTATTACCGGTTCTATCGGCAAGACGACGACCAAGGACGTGCTCGCCGCCGTGCTCGCCAAGCGCTATCGTGTCTGGGCCACCAAGGGCAATTTCAATAACCTGATCGGCATGCCGCTCACGGTGCTTTCCGCTCCGGCCGATACCGAGGTCCTGGTGCTCGAGATGGGCATGAACCATTTCCACGAGATCGAGCGCCTGTCCCAGTCCGCCAATCCCAACCTTGCCATCGTGAGCAAGATTGGTACCTCTCATATCGGCATTTTGGGTAGCCGCGAGAACATCGCCCGCGCTAAGGCCGAGATTGTCCAGGGTATGTGCGCCGCCGGCGACTTCTTGCCGCTGCTGGTTTTGGGCGGCGAGGACGACTTTACGCCGTTCATTCGCGATACGTTCGCCCAGCCTGCTGGTATCGACGTGATGCTGGCCGGTGTCTCTGACGATGATGAGGTCCGTGCCCGCGACGTTCGAGTTGATGACGAGGGCCGTCCGGTCTTTACGCTCGATTTTGGTCAGGGCGAGACAATCGATACCATGCTTGCCATCCCCGGCGTGCAGTCCGTTCCTAATGCCGTTAAGGCCGCCGCGGTTGCCTATCGCCTGGGCGTGACGCCCGAGCAGATCGATGCTGCCTTTAGGGGTCTTACGATCACCGGGCACCGCCAGGAGATCAAGCGCGCCAAGAGCGGTGCACGCATCATCGACGATTCCTATAACGCCAGCGCCGAATCGATGGCAGCCGGCCTCGATCTGCTGTGCTCGCTTTCATGCACGGGGTCTCGCATGGCGATCCTGGGCGAGATGGGCGAGATGGGCGATGAGGCTCCTCGCATGCATGAGCTCGTGGGCGCCTATGCCGCCGCCAAGAAGCTCGACATGCTGGCGTGCGTGGGTGGTGAGCTGGCCCAGCTTATGGCCGATGCCGCGCGCATGATGGGCATGGACGAGGACCGCATCCAGGTGTTCTCCGATTATCAGCAGGTGCTCGACCGCATGGGCGGCGCGCTTGAAAAACATGATGTTGTACTGGTCAAGGGTTCCCGCTTTGTTGAGCTCGACCGCTTTGTGGAAGGTGTGTGCTAGCCCATGTTCGGCAATCCCTCGTATCCAACGTATCAGGCTTTTTTGGGGCTTGGCATCGCCGCAGCCATTGCGCTGCTGCTCATGCCGTGGTGGATCAAGCTGCTCAAGGTCGAGGGTATCGGCCAGCAGGTTCGTGCCGACGGCCCCAAGCGTCATTTGGTTAAGCAGGGAACGCCCACCATGGGTGGCGTTGTCATCCTCGTCGCGATCTCGCTGACCTGCCTGCTGATGGGCAAGCTCACCACCGAGCTCGTACTCGTACTGCTCGCCACGCTGGCGACCGGCGTGCTGGGCCTGATCGACGACCTGACCTCCGTTACGCATGGGCGCTCGCTCGGTCTGACGCCTCATGCCAAGATGATCGGCCTAACCATTATCTGTGTCACCTTTACGGTGCTTGCCGTCAACTGGTGCGGCGTCGCCCCCGAGATTCGTTTTCCCGGTGGGTTGACGATTGACCTTGGCGTGCTTTCGACTACCATCTGCGGCTATTCGTTCCCGTGGCTCTATATTGTCTTTTGCTGGCTGATGATTGCCGGTCTTTCTAATGCCGTGAACCTGACCGATGGCCTTGACGGTCTTGCTGGCGGCACCTCCATGATCGCCATGCTCGCCATGGCTGCCATGGCGTTTTTGCACGGAGACGTGAACCTGTCCATCTTCTGTACCGCGTGTGCCGGTGCCTGCTTGGGCTTTCTGTGGTTCAACTGCTATCCGGCGAGCATCTTTATGGGCGATACCGGCTCGCTTGCTCTGGGCGCCGCGTTCGCCTGCACGTCCATCATGACCAACACCGAGGTCGTCTCCCTCATCATCGGCGGCCTGTTTATCGTTGAGACCCTGTCGGTCATGATTCAGGTTGTCTACTTCCATTTTACGCACAAGCGCGTCTTCCTTATGGCGCCCATCCATCATCATTTCGAAAAGAAGGGTTGGGCCGAGACCAAGGTCGTCATCCGTTTTTGGATTATCGCTGCGGCATTTGGTGCCGTTGGCCTTGCTCTGTTCTTCCAGTTGGGATAGTGGTCTTTCATGCCTCTTGCTGATGTCTTTAGCCTGCTCGTTTTGGGTCAGGGCAAATCCGGTCTCGATGTCGCCTGCTGGGCGCTGGCACATCCAGAGCGCGTAAGCGCCGTTACCGTGTATGGCGGCGGCACCTCTGAGCCCAATGACGCCACGCGTGCGCTCGAGGCTGCCGGTGCGTCGTTTGTCTATGGGACCGAACAGGTCGAGGGCGCCTATGACGTATGCGTGACGTGCCCGGGCATCTCGGAGTTCTCGGGCTTCTTTAAGGCCGGGCGCGAGCATGCCGCCCAGATTATGGGTGAGCCCGAGTTTGCCTATCGCCTGTCGCCCGATAACTGGATTGCCATCACGGGCACCAACGGCAAGACGACCACCACGTCGCTGACCGATTATCTGCTCAAGGCTTCCGGTGAGGCCAGTGTAGCTGTCGGCAACATCGGCGAGCCGCCTATCAACGAGATTGACGGCCGAGCCCACAACGAGTGGTTTGTGGCTGAGCTCTCGAGCTATCAGATTGCTACGACCACCGAGCTCCACCCTCGCGTGGCGGTGCTGCTCAACATCACTCCCGACCACTTGGGCTGGCATAAGAGCCATAAGAACTATGCGCTTGCCAAGATCAAACTGTTTGACAATATGGTCGATGACGATCTGGTGGTCGTCGACGTCGAAGACGCCGGCATTCACGAGTTCGATGAGTGCATCTACACGCCGGGTCGTCGCATCTGCAAGGTCGCTTTTGACGAGCCCGAGGGTGCAGACGCCGCCTTTGTGCGCGACGGCAAAATGGTCGTGCGCCTGAAGGGCGTCGAGACTCAGCTTGTCGCCACGTCCGAACTCAAGATCTCGGGCCATCACAATGTTATCAATGCCCTGTGCGCTGCCACGGCTGCCCTGGCAGTCGGTGCCGATGTCGATGGTGTCTGCCGCGGTCTGGCCTCGTTCCAGCCGCTCGAGCACCGCGTGGAGCCGTGCGGCGAGATTGACGGAGTGCGCTACGTCAACGATTCCAAGGCGACCAACACCGACGCGGTCGAGAAGGCACTGACGGCATTTCCCGATGACAACGTGATCTTGCTGCTCGGCGGCCACGATAAGGGCACGCCGCTCACGGACTTCGCGCGCGTCGTTATGGATAACGTGCGCTCGGTCGTCTGCTTTGGCGATGCGCGCGAGCGCTTTACCGCCGCTATGGACGAGGCCGATGTCGATGGCGATGTGGATATCGCCCAAGCGGATGACCTACGCGATGCCGTGGACGTTGCCCGTTCGCTGTCGAGCCGTGGCGACGTGATCTTACTTTCTCCTGCCTGCTCTTCGTTCGATGAGTTCTCGGGCTATGAGGAGCGCGGCCGCGTGTTTAAGGACTACGTGGCTCAGCTTGCCGCTGCAGCGAAATCGCAAATGGAATAGGGGTTGCCGGTGAGAGAGGAGAGCCCCCGACAAGGTATGAGGAGGCCCGACTCGGACCGTGCTTCCTCGCGGCGCAGCACACCGCGTTCCGGTCGCGGCGGGCAGTCGTTTAGCGAACGCTATATTGCCGGCGTTCCCGCCCGCATCATGCGCCCCCGTCTGATATTTATGGCCTGCCTGTTTACTTTGGTGTGCTTTGGTCTGCTGATGGTGTACTCGGCGTCTTCGGTCGAGGCGCTGCACGAGAATGGCTCGGCGACGTTTTTCCTGGGTCGACAGGCCGCGTTTGCCGTGGTTGGTGTTCTGGCGCTGATTGCCATCGTGCGCGTTTTGCCGGACAGCTGGTTTGGGGAGGATGTGCTTAGGATCTTCCTTATCGGCATGATAGGGCTACTGTTTCTGGTGTTCTTGGTGGGCAGCGGCAGCCGTGGCGCCACGCGCTGGCTCAACATCGCCGGTATTCAGTTCCAGCCTTCCGAGTTTTTAAAGCCATTTGCCATTGCGTATTCGGCCATCATGCTTGATCGCTTCTTTTCGCCCGGTGGCAACATCAACGAATTCCTTCGCAAGATGGGCATCTACCTGGGTATTTCGCTCTTTCTGATCTTTATCCAGCCCGATTTCGGTACTGTCCTGATCATCCTGTTGACCCTCATGTGCATGGCGTTGTTTGCGGGTCTCGACCCGAGATTTATCATCGGCGTGCTAATCTTCGGCATTCTCGTGATCGTGATTGCACTTGTCGCAGAGCCGTACCGTATGGTGCGTATTCAGGTTGCCTTGAACCCTTGGGCTGATGAGTATGGTGACGGCTATCAGGCCACGCTTGCCATCATGGCCTTTGCCTCGGGCGGTCTGTTCGGCCGTGGCATCGGCAACTCAACCATGAAGTACTCGTATCTGCCCGAGGCGCACAATGACTACATCCTGGCCATCATTGGCGAGGAAGTCGGCTTTGTCGGAACCGTGCTGTTCTTCTTGGTGTTTGCGATGCTGATCTACTCGGCGTTTCGCATTGCCGAGCAGGCGACCGATCGTCGGGGCGCGCTTATGGCGTCTGGCTCCGCGGTCATTCTCGCGGTGCAGTTTTTGATTAACGCGCTTGGCATCCTCAACGTGTTTCCCATGACGGGCAAACCGTTGCCGTTTATTAGCTACGGCGGTTCGTCGATTATCGTGTCGCTTATGCTTGCCGGGTTGATTCTGCGCGTTTCGTACGAGAGCGCCCGCCGCGATGAGTATGACCGCCGCCGTGAGAGCTTTGCCGTTATGGACGAGAGCACCGCCGGCGTGGCCCATGTGCGCGGTGAACGACCTTCGCGTAGCGGCTTTACCGTTCTGGATGGCTCTGCGACCGAGCCGGCAGCTCGTCCACGTCCGCGGACGGCGCCGCAAGGTCGTCCGCAGCGCCCCAGCCCTCGCAGCGCGGGCGGCGGATATAATCGAATCGATTTGAACTCGGACCCGTCGGCGCGTTTGCGCACCGACGACCAGGGACCGCGTGTACGAAGGGACTACCATGACCGATAAGATGACCGTTGCTATTGCAGCCGGCGGCACGGCAGGACACATTAACCCCGCGCTCGCTTTGGCCGAGGAGCTGCATGACCGTGGCCACCACGTTGTGTTCGTGGGCCAGTCGCGCAAGCTCGAGGGTCGTCTGGTCCCCGAGGCTGGGTTTGATTTTGTGCCCATTACGGTCACGGGCTTCGACCGCTCCCGTCCCTGGACGGCGCTGACCTCGCTGTGGCGTGTCAACAAGGCCAAGCGTGCGCTCGCCAGTCATTTCTCAAAGGTCGGCAAGCCCGATGCTGCCATCGGTTTTGGTGCCTATGTCGAGGTTCCGCTGCTGGGGTGGTGCAAGGGCGCAGGCGTTCCGTATCTGCTACATGAGCAGAACTCTGTTCCGGGCCTGGCCAACAAGATGATGAACTCCCACGCCGCTCGCGTGTGCATCTCGGTGCCGGCAGCGCGCTCGGTCTTTGAGCGCGAAGGTGACCCTGACCACGTGCTCATGACCGGCAACCCCGTACGTCGCTCGGTGATCGAGGGCGATCGCGCTCGCGGCCGCAAGGCACTTGGCGTTCCCGAGGACGCTACGCTGCTGCTCGTCTTTGGCGGTTCACTTGGCGCCCAGCACCTCAACGAGCGCGCGGTTTCGCTCAAAAACGAGCTGCTTTCGCGCAAGAACCTCTATGTGTTGCATTCGACGGGTGCCGACGGCTTTGAGGAGACCGAGCGCGCTTTGGCGCTGACGCCCGAGGAGGCGAAGCGTTACCGCGTCCAGCCTTACATCGACAACATGGGCGATATGCTGGCTGCTGCCGATTTGGTGCTCTCGCGTTCGGGTGCATCGAGCGTGGCCGAGATCGCTGCGCTCGCCGTGCCCTCGATACTCGTGCCGTATCCGCATGCGACGGCCGACCACCAAACCACCAATGCCCGTTATCTGGTCGACGCCGGGGCCGGCGTGCTCTGTGCCGATGCCGATATCGACGGTTCTGCCTTTGCCGATGAGCTGCTGCACCTGGTCGATGACGCGGCAGAGCGCGACGTCATGCGTCAGGCGGCGCGTGGTCTGGCTCAGGATAGGGCCGCCGCTCTTCTGGCCGATGCGGTAGAGGGTTTGCGTTAGTTAGACGGGATATCGTCGGTCGCCCTCGCGCTGATGCGGTAGGTGCGGTACAGTTAACGGGTTACAGGCAGTGTTTACGCAAGGAGTACACGAGCACATGGCTGATTCCCAGACTGCAACCTCCGCGCCCGAGTTTAAGAGCGCCCACTTTATCGGTATCGGCGGCGCCGGCATGAGCGGCATCGCCCTCGTTCTGCACGAGCGCGGTTATGCCGTTACCGGCTCCGACCTTAAGACGTCACGTTATATCCGCCAGCTTACCCGCGCTGGTGTGAAGGTGCACGTGGGCCATGAGGCAGCCACGATCGACGAGGTCAAGCCCGACGTGGTTGTTGTCTCCACCGCTATTCCGGAGTCCAACCCTGAGCTCGTTCGCGCTCGCGAGCTTGGTATTCCCGTGTGGCCCCGTGCCAAGATGCTCTCTGCTTTGGGCCACGGCTACACCACCGTCGCTGTTGCCGGCACGCATGGCAAGACCACCACGTCTTCGATGTGCGCCACTATGCTCGACCGCATGGGTCTGGATCCGAGTTTCTTGATCGGCGGCATCGTCGAGGGCTATGACACGAACGGCAAGAACGGCTCGGGCGACTACTTTGTCGCCGAGGCCGACGAGTCCGACAGCTCCTTCCTGTTCCTGAACCCCAACGTGGTCATTGTGACCAACGTCGAGGCCGACCACCTCGATCACTACTCGGGTATCGAGGAGATCGAGGCAACTTTCGCCAAATTCATGAGCCTGGTGGGCGAGGACGGCACCGTCATCGTCTGCGGCGAGGACCCGCATCTGGTCGAGCTCGCCAAGTCGACGGGCCGTCACGTGCTTTCCTACGGCTTTGCCGAGAGCAACGACATCGTCTGCGTGCACCCGGATGTCAAGGGCATCCAGAGTGACTTTATCGTTCGCTTTGAGGACGGCACTGAGCACGCTGTGGAGATCAAGAGCAATCCCGGTCGCCACAACATGCTCAACGCCACGGCCGTGCTCACCGTCGCCCATGTCCTGGGCCTTGACATCGACGCCGCCGCCAAGGCGCTCTCGAGCTTTGAGGGCGTCCGCCGTCGCTTTACCCACGTGGGCGATATCGATGGCATCACCGTGGTCGATGATTACGGCCATCACCCCACCGAGATCAAGGCGACGCTTGCCGCCGCTTCGTCGCTGGGCTACAAGCACGTCGACGTCGTGTTCCAGCCGCACCGCTATTCGCGCCTGCAGGCCCTGTGCGACGACTTTGCCGATGCATTTGCCAATGCCGATAAACTGCTGCTGATTGATGTGTTCTCGGCTGGCGAGATGCCCATTCCGGGTGTCACCTCTAAGATGCTCGCCGATACCGTGCGCGCCAAGCATCCTGGCAAGGAGGTCGTGTACTGCTCCAGCCGTCTTGAGCTCAATCAGGAGCTCGAGCAGATGGTGGGCGAGGGCGACCTGCTGCTCACCATGGGTGCCGGCGACGTTACGACCGTCGGTCCCGAGTTCATTGAGTATCTGACTGCCAAGAAAGACGCTTAAGTCTAATGGGTCTGTTTAACGCCGTCATGGCGCTCTCGGGCATGATCGACACGGATGTGATCGAGGACGAGCGCCTTGCGCGTCATACGAGCTATCGTATCGGCGGCAAGGCCGACCTCTTTGTGACGTGCCATAGCTATCATGCCCTCCGCCGCGCCGTGGCGGTGCTCGATCGCGAGCAGGTGCCGTGGGTCATCATCGGCAAGGGCTCCAATCTGCTGGTTGCCGATGGCGGTTATCGCGGTGCCGTCATTTCGCTCGGACGTGAGTTTCAGCGCACGGTTGTTGCCGATGACGGTTGTACGCTGACGGTCGGTGCGGGCGTGATGTTTGCGCGCCTGGTCAACGATGCCCTGTCGCGTAGCCTCTCGGGCCTTGAGTTTGCCGTTGGCATTCCTGGTTCGGTCGGCGGTGCGATATCTATGAATGCCGGCACGCGGACCGAGTGGATTGGCTCGCTGGTTGAGGATGTCGTAACGTTTGACCCGGCATCCGGTATCAAGCATTATGCGGGGTCCGAGATCACTTGGGGCTACCGCGAATGTAGCCTTCCCCGCAATGAGATCATCCTCGAGTGCGTGTTCAAGCTTAAACCGGCGCCCAAGGCCGACATTCGCGAGCGCATGGAGCGGTACCTTACAAGGCGCAAGCGTACGCAGCCCATGGGTCGCGCATCCTGCGGGTCTGTCTTTCGCAACCCGCCCGATGCGAGTGTGGGCAAGCTTATCGAGGATTGTGGATTAAAGGGTTTTTCGATTGGCGGCGCGGAAGTTTCGCCCGTTCACGCTAATTTTATCGTTAATAACGGAACTGCCTCGGCCGATGACGTTGCCGCGGTTATCAGACATGTGCACGGAAAGGTGAGGGAGGCGTATGGCATCGAGCTCAGACCGGAAGTTAAATTCCTCGGCTTCTAGAGCATCGAAACCTACCTTCCGCCGCGCCGGAGGGCGTTCCGGCGCGCCTGCCAAACCTCAACGCAATACCGTCGCGCACTCTAAGTCTGTCGGGCATGCTCGACAGACCAGTCGACCGGTCGTCGGCTCGCAGCTCGGTAATCGTCCGGCCGCAAAAAAGTCCTCGCGTCCCTCGGTGACGTCAAAGCCTGTTATGGGCGCCAAGCCTGCCCGTCCCATGGCAACTCCCAAGCCCTCGACGGGAACTAAAGCGGCGCGTCCAGGTCGCACGCTGGGCGCATCGAAACCGCGCTCGCTGACATCGGTGCCGGCTACCGCCAAGAAGCCTTCGAGTAAAAAAGGTTTCAACCCGTTATCTTCACTTGGAGCGATGGCAAATAAAACATCAGACGACGCTTCTGTCGTTACAGGCAAAGGCAAAATCGTGGGCGGCGTTCTGGCCGTCTTGGCCGTGCTCGTCGTCGTTGCCATCGTGGTGATTAACTCTGGATTGTTTACTGCCACTGATATTCAGATTCAAGGCAGCGAGCATGTGACGAAGCACGATGCTATCCAGCTGATCGACTTGCCCGAGGGAACGTCGCTTTTTAACGTCGATCCCGACCAGATTACCGAGGATCTCAAGCAGAACCCGTGGGTCTCGGGCGTGGATGTCCAGCGCCAGTTTCCCCATACGCTTATCATCACGCCGACGGAGCGTAAAGTTATCGCCATTGCATATATCAGCTCCGACGACCTTGCCTGGGCTATCGGAGACGATGACACCTGGATCGCCCCGCTGTCGACGTCGGTCGAAGTGGACGACCAGGGCAACGTCATCACGACAGGGCAGGGCTCAAATACCTTGACCGGAATCGATGCCGCGCTGGCGCTCGCCAAGCATTATGGCGCGGTGTTGTTGACTGATGTCTCGGCGGATGTCGCTCCGGTTTCCGGCCAGGCGGTGAACTCCAAGGCCGTTAAGGCCGGCCTGGATTATGTGCGTGGTTTTTCGAGCGAGTTCTTGGGACAAGTCAAGGATATTTCCACGCCTTCGGTCGAAGCCATCTCGGCAAACCTCAATAACGGCATTGAGGTGTCGCTGGGCGATTCGGACGATATCGCCAAGAAGGAACGCGTAGTCACCAAGTTGCTTTCGCAGGTAGAGGGCGTAACGTATATCAATGTGCGCTCTCCGGGCAACTACACATTTAGGAATGCTCCGACCTCGTAGCGCTGGTTGATGCTTTGTTGAGGGGCCATACCAAGCCGTTTATCTGGTTTGTTTGGTTTTCACGGTCAATTATTTGACTGATACGTTCATAATGTGCAAACATAATACGGTTTACCTTTGCATTTACTTTCAACCTGAAGGTTAATGTGCGCAGGGGTCGACCCATGCTATGGCTATAACCTTTGTTCGGAGGACCGACATGCACGAGACAGAGATCAACAACTACCTTGCCGTCATTAAGGTGGTCGGCGTCGGCGGCGGCGGTACCAACGCGGTCAATCGAATGATCGAAGAGGGCATCCGCGGCGTCGAGTTTGTTGCCATCAACACCGATGCTCAGGCACTCGCGATCTCTGATGCCGATATCAAGGTGCACATCGGCACCGACCTTACCCGCGGCCTGGGCGCCGGCGCCAACCCCGAGGTTGGCCGCAAGGCTGCCGATGAGTCCCGCGACGACATTGCCGAGGCGCTCGCTGGCGCCGACATGGTGTTTATCACCTGCGGTGAGGGCGGTGGCACCGGTACCGGCGCTGCTCCCATCGTTGCCGATATCGCGATGAACGAGGTCGGCGCACTGACCGTCGCCGTCGTGACCAAGCCCTTCACCTTCGAGGGCCGCAAGCGCAAGAAGAGCGCCGAGGAGGGCATCAAGACCCTCTCCGATTGCGTCGACACCATGATCGTCATTCCTAACGATAAGCTGCTCGACATCGCCGAGAAGAAGACCACCATGCTCGAGGCCTTCGCGATTGCCGA
Source organism: Collinsella aerofaciens (assembly GCF_028206795.1). GTDB lineage: Bacteria > Actinomycetota > Coriobacteriia > Coriobacteriales > Coriobacteriaceae > Collinsella > Collinsella aerofaciens_AX. The sequence goes on from NZ_JAQLFJ010000004.1 coordinate 96,521, forward strand.
TGGCGTCCTTTCCCAGGGCACCCAGGGCATCACCGACCTCATCACCGTCCCCGGTATCATCAACCTGGACTTCGCCGATGTTAAGACCATCATGAAGCAGGCCGGTACCGCCATGATGGGTATCGGTACCTCTTCTGGGGATACTCGTGCCGTCGACGCTGCCCAGCAGGCCATCTCCAGCCCGCTGCTCGAGAGCTCCATCGATGGTGCCACGCGCGTTCTGCTCTCCATCGCCGGTTCCAAGGACCTGGGCATCCAGGAGATCAGCGACGCCGCCGACGTTGTCGCCAACGCCGTCGACCCCGAGGCCAACATCATCTTCGGTACCGTTGTCGACGAGTCCCTGGGCGATCAGGTGCGTATCACCGTCATCGCTACGGGCTTCTCCGACTCCAATGTCAACCGTCAGGATGAGCTCTTTGCTGCTCAGCAGTCTCAGAGCAAGGCCGCTGCCTCCGCTGAGCCGCAGCGCACCGCTCCGGCTGCCAGCCCGGCTCAGGCCGCTCCGACCCGCAACGTCGGTGGTACCGAGCTGCCCAACTTTGGCAACGACCAGTTCGAGCTTCCCGACTTCCTGAAGCGCGGTAGCTTCTAGTTCGTTTTTCTCAACGACCTGCACGGGGTGTGTCCATTTGGATGCACCCCGTTTTCTTTCTCGTTTGTAAACGAAAGCCTCCAATCTCCTTACGTTCCCTTTACGTTTGGTCCCTACCGCTGCGGGTATCCTTTTAAGGAAGTATGACAGCCGTATAAACGCGGACTGCGCGGCGACGCCGCGGTACTTGTGTTATTAGGAGGCTTTAGTATGGCAGCACGTGCGGACAACGTTTCGCGTGTCGACCATGATGGAGTTACGTTGGTGGAGGGCGCGACATCCGATGTCCGCTTTGCCTTTACCGAGCGCACCGGTGGCGTTTCTGAAGATGCGTACTCCTCGCTCAACCTGGGCTCGCATGTAGGCGATGACCCCTTTGCTGTTCAAGAAAATCGTCGTCGAGCGCTCGAAGCTATGGGCGCCACTGAGTGCGAGCATAATCTGCTCGTGCCCAATCAGGTACATGGTGACCATATCGTTACGGTGACTTCGAACGGCGCCGACGATCTTGAGGCTGTTCGCGAGCAGATTGCCGAGGGCTGCGATGCCATCGTCTGTACGGCCCATGACGTGCCCGTGCTGCTCTGCTTTGCCGACTGCGTTCCCGTGGTGCAGGTGGCCCCTGGCGGATTTGCCGTGGTGCACTCCGGTTGGAAGGGCACGATTGCACGTATTTCTGCCAAGGCGTGCCAGGCGCTTTGCGATGCTGCCGGCTGCGATGCGAGCGACGTTTCCGCCTATATCGGCCCCCATATCTTGGCTGACGAATATGAGGTATCCCAGGAACTCATGGATCGCTTTGCCGTCGAGTTCTCTTGTATCGATGCGAGTGCCTCTCGCATGCTCGATCTTTCCGCTGCCATTTGTGAGACGCTGGTAGATGCCGGTGTGGACGTGGATAATATCGTGGATACCCAGCTTTCGACTGTGCGTCAGAACGACCGCTTTTATTCCTACCGTAACGAGGACGGCACCTGTGGGCGCCATGCTGCGATCGGCGTGATGCTATGAGAAAGATCGTATCGGTCCTGAGCGCCGCTGTGCTTACGCTTACGCTGTGCGCCTGTTCTTCGGGATCTTCTGCCTCTTCCATTACCGTGGCCGGCTCCACGACCTGCCTTCCTATCGCCGAGATTGCGGCAGAGGGCTTTAAGGAGGAGACCGGCATCGACGTGCTCGTTTCCGGTTTGGGCTCTTCCGCTGGCATCGAAGCCGTCAGCGCTGGCACGGCCGATATCGCCAGCTCCTCCCGTGGACTCAATGCCGACGAACAGGATCTGGGCCTGACTCCCATCGTCATTGCCCACGACGGTATCGCGGTCATCGTGAACGAAGACAACCCCGTCGATAACCTCTCGACCGAGCAGCTCCGCGATATCTATGCCGGCAAGATCACCAACTGGAAAGAAGTCGGTGGCGAGGACCTGAGGATTCAGGTTATCAACCGAGATGAGGCGTCTGGCACGCGTGAAGCCTTCCGCACCATCGTGATGGACGGCACCCCGTTCGATCGCCGCTCCGCCGTTCTTTCGGGCACGGGCCAGGTGCGCGACGTGGTATCTCGTTCGCGCGGGGCTATCGGCTACATTTCGCTGGGCTTCGTCGATAGCCTCAACGCCAAGACCTCGGTCAAGGCCGTCTCGGTCAATCATGTTGAGGCGTCCGAGAAGACGGTCGCGAGCGGCGGCTATCCCATCTCACGCGACCTTTACTTCTTTGTGAAGGGTGCGCCTTCGCAGCAGGCGCAGGATTACATCGACTATGTGACGTCCGAAAAGATGGACAAGCAGATTCGCGAGGCGGGCTTTATCCCCGTCACCAACGACGAGAAGGGGAGTGAGTAGCATGGAAGCACAGGAAAACTCCCAGACTGAGCAGAATGGTCAGGCGCCCAAGAAGCGCGAGCTGGCGCTCGTATCGCGCAGCACCTATATCAAGGAGAAGGCGCTGCAGTGGATCTTCTTTGCCTGCGCGTTCTTGGCGGTTGTTACCGTCATCCTGATTTTTGTCTTTACCACGTACTCGGCGCTGCCCGTCTTTACCGACATCGGTCTGGCGGACTTCTTTAGCTTTACGTGGGCGCCCTCTGAGGGTCACTACGGCATCGTGTCGCTGCTTGCCGGCTCGGGTCTGGTGACCGTCGGTGCACTCGCCATGGGTGTGCCCCTAGGCGTGGGCACGGCCGTGTATCTGGTCGAGATCGCCAGCAAGCGCGTGCGCAAGCTCATCAGCCCTGCCGTTGACCTGTTGGCCGGCATCCCTTCTATCATCTATGGCTTCTTTGGCATGATCATCATCCGCCCGTTTATCGCACAACTGACCGGCGGTCTTGGTTTTGGCGCGCTGACGGCGTGGTTCGTGCTCGCCATTATGATCGTGCCCACCATCACGACGCTTACCATCGATGCTCTCAATTCCATTCCCATGGGCATTCGCGAGGCATCGTATGCCATGGGCGCCACCAAGTGGCAGACTATCTATAAGGTCGTGTTACCTGCCGCCAAGCTGGGTATCGTGGATGCCATCGTGCTGGGTATGGGCCGTGCCATCGGCGAGACCATGGCCGTGCTCATGGTCGTGGGTAACGCCCCGGTTATTCCCGACAGCATTGCGAGCCCCATCTCGACGCTCACGAGCCAGATTGCGCTCGACATGAGCTATTCCTCGGGTCTGCACCGCTCGGCGCTGTTCGGCATGGGCGTGGTCCTGTTTATCATCTCCGCCACGCTGGTGGGCATCGTCCGTCTGATTTCCAAGAAGAAGAGGGGGTAGGCTATGTCCGATTCCGTTGACACGACGGTCGATACGACCTCGTCGCGCGAGCGCATCAAGCGTGCCCTTTCCCATGGCAAGAAGGGCCGCATCAACAAGGACCTGTCCAACAAGATCATGCTTGGCGTGTTCCGTGCCGCGGCATACATCACCACGCTGGTGCTTGTCGCTATCATTGCCTATGTGGTCATTAACGGCCTGCCGCATATCTCGCTCGACTTTATCTTCGGTTGGCCCCAGGGCGTCAACGCCGAGGGCGGAATTTGGCCCACGATCGTCTCGACCGTCTATGTGACGGCGCTCGCCATGCTTATCTGCACGCCGATCGCTGTGCTGGCAGCCGTCTATCTGGCCGAGTACGCCAAGCAGGGCAAGGTCGTCGAGCTCATTCGCTACGCTGCTGACGCTTTGGCCTCGGTGCCCTCCATCGTTATGGGCCTGTTTGGCTACGCCTTGTTTGTCGAGGCCATGGGCCTGGGCCTTTCGATGGTCTCGGCCGCTCTGGCGCTCGCGCTCTTGATGCTTCCCATCGTCATGCGCACCACCGAAGAGGCCATTCGCGCCGTCCCGCGCTATATCCGTTGGGGCGCGTACGGCCTGGGCGCCACCAAGTGGCAGGTTGTCTCCAAGATTGTGCTTCCTTCTGCCTTTGGCCGTGTTGCCACGGGCATCGTCCTCGCCATCGGCCGCGCCATTGGCGAGACCGCGGTGGTGCTCTACACCATGGGCCAAGCCATCAATCTACCTATTTCGCCGCTCGATTCCGGCCGCCCCATGACGGTTCACCTGTACCTGCTTGCCAACGACGGCATCAACATGAACGCAGCCTACGGCACCGCGCTCTTGCTGATGGTGATCATTCTGGCCTTCAACCTGTTTGCGCGCTTCCTGTCGCGCAAGCGTCGCTAGTTAAGGAGTCCCATGTCCGTTTATCAGTCCGCTCCCACGCTGGAGCAAGCGGCCATTACGGCCAAGGATTTCAACTTTTGGTACGGTGACTTTCATGCGCTGACGGGGCTTGACCTCAACATCGCCAAAAACGCCATCACCGCCTTCATTGGCCCTTCGGGCTGCGGCAAGTCGACGTTTTTGCGCTGCATCAACCGCATGAATGATCTGATCGAGGGTACGCGCGTCGAGGGCACCATGACGCTCGACGGCAATGATATCTATGCCGAGGGCGTCGACCCGGTCGACCTCCGTCGTCGCGTGGGCATGATCTTTCAGCAGCCCAACCCGTTTCCCAAATCCATCTACGAGAATGTCGCCTTTGGCCCTCGTCTACAGGGCGTGACTAGCAAAAGCGACCTCGATGACATCGTGGAAGAATCGCTCAAGCGCGCCAACCTCTGGAAAGAGGTATCCAATCAGCTCAACAAGGATGGTTTGGCGCTCTCGGGCGGTCAGCAGCAGCGTCTGTGCATCGCGCGCGTGCTTGCGGTGCAACCCGATGTCCTTCTGATGGACGAGCCCTGCTCCGCCATCGACCCCACGTCCGTCTCTAAGGTCGAGGATCTGATGGCCGAGCTGGCGCCCGAGATGACGATCATCATCGTCACGCATTCAATGCAGCAGGCAGCTCGTATCAGCGACTACACCGCATTCTTCTTGCAGGAAGTTGCCGGCGAGCCCGCCACGCTCATCGAGTATGGTCAAACCGACGCGATCTTCACCAGTCCGGTGGACTCGCGGACGGAAGACTATATCACCGGCCGCTTTGGCTGATCGGTGCGACTAGTCCCAAGCCGATCGGACCTAGTCCGGTGCGTATTCACTGTGCGGGCGGCATGACCGCACCCAACTGATTGGAGTGAACCATGCGCAAACTGTTTTCCCGTCAGCTCGTCGAGGCCCGTCACGAGATGCTGAGCATCTATGAGGCCGTCGATCTGGCCCTCCACGATGCCGTGAAGGCCTATGTGACCGACGACCGCAAGCTCGCCACCAAGACCAAGAAGCGCACGCTTTCGATTGACGCGCGCTGCGCCAACCTGGAGGCCGTCTGCTACAACCTGATCGCCACGCAGTCACCGGTCGCCTCCGACTTCCGCCTGCTTCAGACGATCATCTACGTCGACTTTAACCTGCAGCGCATGACCGATAAGGTCCGTCAGATCTGCCGTGCCACGCGTCATATGATCAAGGCCGACATCTCGCTGCCCAAGGAGCTTGTCGGCACGGTTGAGGCCGAGGCTGAGGCCGTCTACCAGGTGCTGGGCTCTTCGCTTTCTGCGCTCGTCACCAATGATATGTCTATCATCTGCAACCTGGCCGTCGAGGACGAGCCAGTGCACGCTGCCTACGAGAAGTTCTTCCGCACCTTTAACCGTATGGATACGGGCGACTTTATGGACGACGACAGCAACTATGACGACCTACGCCGCGCCATCATGGTTTCGCGCTACCTCGATCGTATCGCTTCCATTTCTATCGATGCCGCTTGCCGTCTGACCTTCCTGTTGACTGGTCAGCGTATGAACGCCGGCGATATCGCCCGTGTGGACGAGGATGAGCTCGAGAGCATGCGCGTGCCTTCGGGCGAGGGTGTTATCATGAGGCCTGCCGTCGACGCGCGTTACGTTGCCAAGGTGCCCGCCAACGAGGTCAGCGAGGGTCTTCGCTACCTGCTCGATCATCTTGAGGACGAGGACGATGGCGAGGACGACGAGGAGTAAGTGACCCCGTTCGTCGAAAGATTGTAAATACCTAAGTGAGCGCGGCCTTGCACATGCGGGACCGCGCTCTTGCGTTAGCATGGGACTACTTGTTTGGCTGTCAGCGGAGGCGATTAGCAATGGATAACTATTTGGACTTGATGCGCGCTCGCCGCGAGCAGATTCTGGAACGTTTTTATGCGGCGCTCGATCGCGCGGGCCGCCCCCACGACGCCGCACGCCTCATTGCCGTGTCCAAGACCGTTGGTGTCGATGAGACCGTTGCCGCCATCCAGGCGGGGTATCGCCATTTTGCCGAGAACCGCCCGCAGGAGCTGGTTCGCAAGCTCACGGGTCTGGCGGAGCATCCGGAGCTGCCCGAGGTGCGCTTCGATATGATCGGCAACCTGCAGACCAATAAGATCAATGCGGTGCTGGGCTCAGCCGAGCTGATTCACTCGGTGGGTTCGCTGCATCTGGCACAGGCGATCTCGAGCCGTGCTGTCCGCAAGATCGAGGCAGGCGAGCTCGCCGGCCCCCAGCGTGTGCTCATCGAGGTCAATGTGAGTGGTGAGGAGTCGAAGGGAGGCTTTTCGCCCGATGAGATTCGCGCCGCCGCGGGTGAGCTTGCGGAACTTGAGGGAATTTGCGTACAGGGGCTTATGACTATGGCGCCCCGGGGGAATAAGGATGTGGCACGCCGCACCTTTGCGGGGCTTCGTGAGCTGAGGGATGAGCTGGAGGCGGCGCATCCCGATTTGAACCTGCCTGAGCTTTCCTGCGGCATGAGCGAGGACTTTGAGCCTGCCCTTGAGGAGGGCTCTACGCTCGTTCGCCTGGGCAGGGTAGTATTTAGCCCGGAGTTTGCAGTAAAATAAGGCTCTGAAGTGCGCACTGATTATCGGGGCGCCTGCACTAAACCGCGAGAGGACACAACCATGGGCTTCCTTGACGAGATTAAAAATAAGATGCACCTGGGCGGCCAGCAGGGTTACGACCAGGGTTATGGCCAGGACGACGACTGCGGCTACGATGACGGCTATGACGATAGTTATCAGGGCAACGGCTACAGCGGTGCTTCGGGCGAGGGCTTCTACACCCAAGACGAGCCGAGCAACGGCCTGCTTGGTCAGACGCGCCGCGGTGAAGCTGAGTCGGTTGCCGTGTATACGCGCTCCGGTCAGCTGGTCGGCGATGACTCCCGCCATGCCACGACGTATAACCCGCCTTCGCGCTCGCAGGACAGCGTTGCGAGCGGTTATCGTCCTGGTGCCTATGACACGCCGTCGAGCTACGCCGAGAACACCCGCGCCCGTGCCGCCGCTGCACCCGCGCCTGCACCGAGCGATGCCTCGGCCTATGCGAGCAATATCATCAACGCCACGCCGCAGCTGCCGGCCTATGTCCTGCGCCCCGAGAGCTATGACGACGTGGAGACCGTGGTACGCCGCGTTCGCACCAAGCAGCCTGTCGCACTGATTTTTGTGGGCGTACGCACCGAAGTTGCCAAGCGCGTCTTGGACTTCTCTTACGGCTTTGCCTGCGGTCTGGGCGCCACGGTCAAGGAGGTAGGCGACCGCGTGTTCATGGTGCTGCCCGCCGGTTGCGAGGTCAAAGATTCCGATCTCAAGAAGCTTCGTGCCGACGGCTACCTTAAGTAAAGACAAGACGAGGAGATTCCCATCAACATCTACACTATCGTCCAGCTGGTCAACACGCTGTTCAACTTCTATTCCACGCTCATTGTCGTCTACTGCTTTATGACGTGGATTCCCATGAAGCAGGGTGGTTTGCTTCAGGATATTGCCGCGGTGCTTGATAGCGTGTGCGGTCCGTGGCTCAACCTGTTCCGTCGTTTCATCCCGCCGATGGGCGGTATCGATTTTTCGCCGGTCGTTGCGATTATTGCGTTACAGTTGGTGCAGAGGCTGGTTCTGCAGCTTCTTATAGGTATACTCGTGTAGAACTGACTTAGTAACTTACGTCGGGCGTGTAGCGCCGAGGCGATGAAAAAGGAGACTTGTTATGGCTATTACCCCTGCAGACATCCAGGCTCAGACTTTCTCTGAGGCCAAGCGTGGCTACGATCCTGCCGAGGTCGACGTCTTCTTGGAGACACTGTCCTCCGAGGTTGACGCTATGCTCGCTAAGATCGTCGACCTTAAGGGTCGTCTGACTGCTACCGAGCAGCAGCTTGCCGATGCGCAGGCTCAGCTTGCCCAGGCTCAGGATGCCACCGCCCAAGCCGTTCCTGCCGCCCCCGTGGCTGCTCCCGCCCCTGACTTCTCCGCTCAGGAGCGCCAGATTTCCGCTGCCCTGATCGCTGCCCAGCAGACCGCTGAGACCATCGTCAACGATGCCAACGAGAACGCTGAGCGTATCCGCAACGAGGCTGACGCTAAGGCCCGCGAGGTTATCCGCCAGGCTCTGACCGAGAAGCAGGCCGAGCTCGAGGAAATCGATCGTCTCAAGGCTTCCCGTGAGGAGTTCAAGGCCGAGTATCTCAAGCTCATCCAGCACTTCATGGACGATGCCCAGAACTCCTTCCCGGGCGACCTCATGGCCTCCACGCCGGTCGGTTCTGCCGCTTCTCCTGCGGTGACTGTTCCCGCCGAGCCGCTGCCCGTCGCTGACCCGGTTGTCCCCGTGGCCGATCCCTTTGCCCCGATCGACAACTTTGCTGCCGACGACCTGGACTAGCATCAGAGCTACAATCTAGTGTCCTTAAGAGGAGCTCGCACCTGCGGGCTCCTTTTTTGTGGCTGTATACGGGTTGGGAAACAAAACGCCGAGCTCTGCATGCGATAGGACAGAACTCGGCGAAGGGCGCGTGGTAAAAGGTAGATTTTAAGGTATGTCTAAAAACTACTTGAGGAGGAAGTTGGAGAGGGGAATAGTGCGGGCCTCGCGATGCTCGGGGTCTGCGATGTGGTCGGCAGGATAGCCACAGACGAGCATGTGATAGGGATAGACGCCCTTGGGCAGATTGAACTGCTCCTGTGCCACCTCAGGCTTAAAATGGCATACCCAGCACGTTCCCAGGCCCTGCTCGGTGGCCTCCATCATCATCTGATCACACACGATGGACGTATCGATTTCACTGGAATTCATCTGGTCATACGGGCGCACCCAAGCATCATCGGTAACGCTGCAAATAAGGAAGACAAGCGGAGCCCCAAAGATGGACCCATCACGAGCAAACCGAGGCTGACAAGCAGCAGCCTTCTCCAACAGCTCAGGCGTATCCAGCACCATCACACGGGCTGGATGATTATTACAAGCAGAAGGAGCAATACGCCCAGCCTCAACAATGGCATCCACCACAGCCTGCTCAACAGAACGGTCCTCAAAAGAACGACAAGAATACCGACCACGAGCCAGATCCAAATAAGACATACAAGCCCTCCTAAAATTAAAAATCAAATAAACCAAAAGTAACCCAAAGAGTACCCAAAGCAGCAATCAGCCAAACGCTCATCAAGGGCCAAAGTGTCCGAACGGATACCAAAGGTCCCTTCAGCCAAACCCCCATCGCGCTAAATCTATCAGCCAAAGTTCCCAATGGTGGTACGTAAGGCGAAGGGCCGGCCACGGTTTACTTTCGAACGACTCTGCAAAGCAGCCGGAGTGAGAAAGCAAACCGTGGCCGGCCCTTCGCCGCCGGGACACGTACCCCCAATTAACTGTTCTTCATGACAATCGAATCCACGACATCGGCCACATTCTCGCAACAGTCGGCGCAGTACTCCAGGAAGGCGTATACGTCACGCCAGGCGATGACCTCGAGCGGGTCCTTGCCATTGACGTGCAGGTTGCGCATGGCGTTGATATAGAGCTCGTCGGCCTCGGACTCGATGGTGTTGATCTGGATGACGAGCTCGCGCAGCGTCTTGGACTTGCGGTAGTTAGGCAGCTCGACCATCAGGTCCTTCATGGCGCGGCAGGCGTCGGTCACCTTGTGGGCGATGACGATGGCGTCGGGATGGATGCTCTGGATGTTGGTGAAGTAGACGCGCTGCACGACACCCTCGATACGGTCGAGCACGGTGTCGAGCGAGCAGCTCATCAGATCCAGGTCCTCGCGCTCAAGCGGGGTGATAAAGGCCGTGAGCAGGGCGTCCTCAAGCTCATGGTGCTTCTTGTCGGCCGCATGCTCGATCGCGTGCATCTTGTCGAGCATATCGTGAATCTTCGCGGGATCGAAGTTCTCGAAAATCTTGGTAAGCAGCTCGGCGGCCTGGACGGCAAGGTCGGCGCAGGCGACGTAGTTGTCAAAGTAGAACGAATCGGGTTTCTTTGCCATGAGTGGGTCCTTTCGAGGCGAAGACGGGTGGGCGAAGTTTTGCGGTCCGGATGGACGCTCGGTGTGCCTAGAGGAACATCATGAACAGCTTGGCCATGACAAAGCTGATGAGTCCGCAGGCGGGGAAGGTGAAGAACCAGGTGAACATCATGTCCTTGACGACGCCGAAGTTGATGGCCGAGAGGCGTTTGACGGCACCGACGCCCATGATGGCGCAGGTCTTGATGTGCGTGGAGGACACGGGGATGCCGGTAAGGGTGGCAAGCAGCAGGTTCGCGGCGCCCGCCAGGTCGGCGGAGAAGCCCTGGTACTTTTCGAGCTTGACCATGCTCTGGCCAACGGACTTGATGATGCGCTCGCCGCCCACGCTGGTGCCAATGCCCATGGTGGCCGAGCATAGCAGCATAATCCAGATGGGGATTCCGGCATCGCCGACGCTCGTCTGGCCGCTGGCAAAGGCCACGCCTAAAAAGAGCACGCCGATGAACTTCTGTCCATCCTGCGCGCCGTGCATAAAGCTCATGGCCGCAGCGCTCGCGATCTGAGCGTATTTAAAGAAGACATTGGCACGTCGCCTGTTGGCGGCGGCGAAAAGAATCGAGACGAGCTTGCACAGGACCCAGCCCATGACAAAGCCCAGACCGATGGAGAGCGCCAGGCCGTAGATGACCTTCATCCACTCGTGGACGTTGACGCTGCTCGCACCGCCGAGGGCGATGGCGGCACCGGTCAGGCCGGCGATAAGGCTGTGGCTTTGCGAGGTGGGGATGCCAAAACGCGACGCTGTGGCGCCGTAGACGACGATGGAGAACAGTGCCGCGCACAGACAGGCGAGCGCCATGGTGCTGTTTCCGCCAAAGTCGACAATATGGGAGATGGTGTTGGCGACGCTCGCGTTAAAGTGCGTCATGATGAGCACGCCAAGGAAGTTGAATGCGGCACTCATGAGAATAGCGGCGCGGGCGGGCATGCAACGCGTAGTGACGCAGGTCGCGATGGCGTTGGGTGCGTCGGTCCATCCATTGACGAAGATGGCGCCGAGCGCGAGGATCACGGTGACGGCAAGGACTGGGTTCGACACAAGTTGGCCGAGGAAGGTTGAGAACGTTACGTCCATATATGGGCTTTCTCGAAGTTTGCAGGCACGTTACAGAAACATGATAAATCGTATCACCTCCTGCGGGTTTCTTTACCGAGTTCTGATGGGAGCAGTGAATTTTTTGGCACTAAAAATGAATATTAGCCCTGTTGACCGTGGGTGTTCTTTTTGCTAACACACCATGAGGACACGTGTGCGCGCCCCAACACCCCAAAACCACAGTCTGTTCGCTTTACAATATGCAAACATGCGTTCGATAATAGGAGGCATGGAATATCGACAGACAGACGGCAAAACTCGGCGCGTGCACAAGCAGTATGTGGACGTCGTGGCTCGCATTCTCGCGGGCGGACAGGTTGTGCCGGTTACCGTCTGCTGGGTTGACGGTCGCTGCTTTACGATTGACGAGATTGTCTCGTCCACCGGTTTTGGCCTGACGGTTCACGGCATTCGTACGGCGACTTATAAGGTTCGTTTTGGCGGACATGCGACCGAACTGTATCTGGAAGAACAGGCACGCGAGCGACCGGATGGCTCGCAGACTCATCTGATGCGTTGGTGGGTGTGGGCGTTCGACCGAACACTCGAGAGCGAGCGCCGCAGGTAAGAACGCGTGGCGTTCGGGTACAATGGCAGGAAACTTGTCAGCTACGGCGCCGTCGCGGTGCTTTTTGAAAGGACGAAATTATGAACGATATCCAGGGCTATCAGAATGGCCCCATCGAGACCGGCGCAAGCCGTGCCAAGGAGATGTCGCCGCGCGCGTACAACCTTGTCATGTCTGCTCTGATCTTTTTGGGCTTTTGCGCCATGGGCGCCGGTGCTTACTTTACGAGCACCATGTCGTTTGCGCGCATGATGATGAGCGGCGCCGCTTTGCCGCTGGTCTTTGGCTCATTTATTTTGACCATCGTCGGCATGGTCATGATGTCGGCTGCTGCCAGCAAACAGTCCGTGGGCCTGTCACTCGTGGGCTACGTGGTCTTTGCGAGCACCTTTGGCCTGACGGCGTCGTTTGGTCTTGCCAACTACGACCTGCCTACCATTAACACCGCCTTTATCGCCACGGCCGCCATCACCTTTGTCTTTGGTGCGCTGGGCGTGACCTTCCCCAAGTTCTTCCAGCGTGTGTATGGCATTGGTTTTGGCATCCTGCTTGCCACGATTCTGGTCGAGATCGTGCTGATGTTCATGGGCGTTTCGCAGTCCATCACCGACCTGATCGTGATCGTGGTGTTCGCCGGCTTCATCGGCTACGACACCTATGTGGCCACGACGGTGCCGCCCACGCTGCCCAACGCCGTGCTCATGGCATCCAACCTGTTCGTGGACATCATCAACGTGTTCCTGCGTATCCTGAATATCCTTGGTCGTCGCGACTAGCGGCGAATTGCCGCGATGCTTGCTGTGCGTGTAAATCGATGCGAAAGGCGGTCCTTCGGGGCCGTCTTTTTTGTACGCGGCGGGGTATCATGGATGGGAAAAAGCCGATAGCGGCAGCGATAGGAAAGGTGACCACTTATGGCAGACGTCGACAACAGGAACCGTAACCGCAGGACCGGCCGCGCAGGGCAGCCCAACCCCAAGCGCGAGGCTCGCGCCAAGGCCGCCGAGCGTCACGTGGCAACTGTGTCCGAGGCGTGTGCCAAGGATATCGAGCGCTCGCTTGCCGGCGTTCGCGAATTCGACGGTATGCCTGCCGGTTTTGTCGCGGCGATGAAGGCCAAGGCCCAGAAGGCAGCGGCTGCCGAGGAGGCGGTTGCCGAGGAGTCTGAGTCCGCCGAGGTCGAGGCCGCTGAGGTTGCGTCCGTCGAGACCGAGGTCACGGACGAGTCTGCGCCTGCCGAGGAACCCGCAGAGACCGAGTCCGCGCCTGCCGAGGAGCCCGCTCCGACCCTGCCCGAGGTCACCGTGCTTGATGCCTCCGCCACGCAGGCCATTCTGGACAACGGCCGTGGCTATGCGCAGTTCTGCGACATGGCGGTGCTCGCCTTCGCCTCGTTCACCAACCCGGGTGGCGGCTATATCCAGGGCTATCTGGGCCAGGAGGCCACGCTCTGTGCCGATTCGTATCTGTACAACGTGCTCGATAAGCAGCGCAAATGGTACGGCGAGAACCGCCGCCGCAATATCAACTGCGAGCTCTACCGCAACCGTGCGCTGGTGGTGCCTGCGGTGCGTTTCGACCGCAATCATGTGCACGCGTATGCCGATGTGATCGTGGCCGCCGCGCCCAATGCCAAGCGCGCACGCCAGGAGTACCGCGTGAGCGACGATGCGCTGCTGGACGCTCTGCGCGACCGTATCCGCTTTGTGTTCGCCATCTGCGACGAGCTAGGTCGCGAGAAGCTCGTGCTGGGCGCATGGGGTTGCGACAACAACGGTTTTGATGCCGAGGCCGTGGCCGAGCTCTTCCGAAAGGAGCTCGCATCGGGCGACTTTAAGGTCAAGCAGGTCTTCTTTGCTGTGCCCTCTACGCGCTGGGACGAGGACTTCGCCAAGTTCGAGCACGTGTTGGCAAGCTTCCCCGAGTGCAACGAGGAGTCCTATGCCCAGGTTGCCGCCCGCGCTGCGGCCGCCCGTGCCGCCGAGCAGGCTCAGGCCGCTGCCGAGGACGATGAGGATGACGACGACTGGCGCAAATACTTGTAAACTGTGCGCGTGATGCGACATGCCGAGCCGACGGGGGCTGCTCCCGTCGGCTTTTTATTGAGTGGGGAGCTTACGATGAAAAACGTTCTATGCTTTGGCGACAGCAACACCTATGGTTACGATCCGGCTGGTATGCGCGACGGCACCGCGGTGCGCTATGCGCGGGATGTGCGCTGGTGTGGCGTGGCGCAGCGTGATCTGGGCGAGGGCTGGCATGTGATTGAGGAGGGGCTCAACGGCCGCACGACGGTGCGCGACGATATGTGCCACCTGGACACCAACCTCAACGGTATTCGTGCGCTTCCGATGCTGCTCGAGGCTCATAAGCCGCTGGACGCCATTGTGATTATGCTGGGCACCAACGACTGTAAGACAGTCTTTAACGTGACGGCTTCCGATATCGCCCGTGGCGCCATGGCACTGATTCGCGCCGTCCGCGCGTTTCCCTGGACCGATGCCGCGCCCTGCCCGCGCATTTTGCTGATGGCGCCTATCAAGATTAAGCTGCAGATCGCCGATGTGTATATGACCGACTTTGACGAGCATTCCGTTGAGGCATCTGAGCATTTTGGTGAGTACTACGCGCATGTGGCTGAGCAGTTTGGCTGCGACTTTTTGAATGCCGCCGACTTTGCCGAGCCGGGCGATATCGATTATCTGCATATGATGCCCGAAAGCCACGAGAGCTTGGGACATGCCGTGGCAGCCAAGCTCCAAGAGATGCTCGGTGAGTAGCGCGACCCCAAGCCACCGCAAAGGGGACAGGCACCTTTGCGGTGGTTTTGCCCGGGTAAACGAACGGATTGGCTGCCATATGGGCATGGACGAGCTCATCGACCTCTTTGCCGAGGGCGATGAGCTCGTCTCCAATACCGCTTTTGAGGATTTGGATCTTGCCTACGACGTGGCGAACGGCGCGACCTTCGATGGCGTTGTGTTCCGATCTTGCGAGTTCGATAGCGTTGACTGGAGCGGCTCGACGTTTCGCGACGTGGTGTTTCGCGGTTGCCGCTTTATCCGCTGCAACATGGAAGGCTGCTGGCTCAGCCGCTGCGACTTCGTTGACTGCTCGGCACCGGGACTCAACTTGCTCAAGGCGCGCCTGTCGAGCGTGTCGTTTGGATCGTGCGATTTGAGCTATGCGAACCTTTCGGAGGGACGCATTGGCCCTATGACAGCATGCGATACACGTCTGAGAGAGGCTGCGTTTCAGGGTGCCAAGCTGGGTCAGATACGCCTGGATGGCTGTGACCTGACGCGTGTTGATGTGTTCAAGACGTCGCTTTCCGGCGTTGATGTGTCGCGCTGTACATTTGCAGCGCCCGTTGTTTCGGGCGATTACCATGAGTTGCGTGGCTTGACGGTCAATGCCGAGCAGGCGCTGGCACTCTCGGGTTTGTTGGGAATTCAACTCGCCGACGAATAGGCGCTCTGGTCCTTTGCTCGACCGCTATCTAAAATCAAACCGTCGCAACATTTAATGATTTTTCGCGTTTGCACGATTTTCATCGAATGTTGCGACGGTTTTTGGTGCAAGGTAGCCTGTCTCTTTTTGGCAGGTTACTGGCTATTTAGTATTGCCACATGTGGTTGACAGGGCCGGAGCCTTTGCCCATGTTCAGGCCGGCGGCCAGAGCGCCTGTCAGGTATGCCTTGCCCGCATTGACGGCATCGGCAAGATCCATGCCCTGGGCCAGCGCGCAGGCGATGGCGGACGAAAGCGTGCAGCCGGTGCCGTGTGTGTTGTCGGTCTCGATGCGCTTGTGGCGGAACCACGTGGTGAGCGGATCGCCCAGATGGTTGCCCTCGTCATCGAGCGGCGCGGGTTCGGCCAATACATCGTTGGCCTCGTTGACAAGATGCCCACCCTTAACGAGGGATGCGCAACCAAAGCGGCGGGTGAGGAGCATGGCAGCATTTTGCTGTGTGCGCTCGGAGTCGACCTCGTAGTCAAGCAGGGCCATGGCCTCGGGAATATTGGGCGTGATGACGGTTGCTAGTGGGAACAGGCGGCGGGTGAGCGCCTCGGCGGCATCTTCGGCAATCAGCCGTGCGCCCGAGGTGGCTACCATGACGGGGTCGACGACCACGTTTGTCGCGTTCCAGGCGCTCAGGCGGTCGGCGATAACCTCGATAATCTCGGCAGAGGAAACCATGCCGATCTTGACGGCGCTGGGGCGGATATCGTCAAATACGGCGTCGATCTGCGCAGCGACGATATCAGGGGAGATATTCTGCACGGCGGTGACACCGAGCGTGTTTTGTGCGGTGATGGCGGTGATGGCCGTCTCGGCATACAGGCGGTGCGCCGTGATGGTCTTGATGTCGGCCTGAATGCCGGCGCCACCGCTGGAATCGGATCCTGCGATGGACAGGACGGCAGGTACCTTACTGCGATCCATGTTTGCTCCCTTGTTCGGTCGGAATCAAATGGGTCTTTAAGCCAGCATTATAAAGATGCCCGGGCCGACTCTATGTCGAACCCGGGCGGGCGATGCAATCTTTACGCAAATGTAAGCAAATGTTCACACGTCAACAATTGACGAACACCATGTTACCGATTGTGGCTCCGGTGACGAGTTAGTCCTCCATGCCGAGATCGATCGTCGTACCCTCGAACACCTTGTTGACGGTGCGGACGGCGCACATCTTGCCACACATGGTGCAGGTGCCCTCGGTGGCGGCGGGGGACTCCTCGTAGCGCTTCTTGCCGGTGACCGGGTCGAGCGCGCACTTCCACATGGCATCCCAGTCGAGCTTGCGGCGTGCCTGGCCCATCTTGTCGTCCATGTCGCGGGCGTGCGGCACCTTCTTGGCGATATCGGCGGCGTGCGCGGCAATCTTAGTGGCCATGAGGCCATCGAGCACGTCCTGGGCGTTGGGCAGGCACAGGTGCTCGGCCGGCGTCACGTAGCACAGGAAGTCGGCACCGGAGCTGGCGGAGATGGCGCCGCCGATGGCAGCGGTGATGTGGTCGTAACCCACGCCGATATCGGTCACCAGCGGCCCGAGCACATAGAACGGGGCATTGTGGCACAGGCGCTTCTGCAGTTTCATGTTGGCGGCGATCTCGTCGAGCGCCATGTGACCCGGGCCCTCGACCATGACCTGGACGCCGGCGGCCCAAGCGCGCTTGCACAGCTTGCCCAGCTCGATCATCTCAGCGGTCTCGGTGGCATCGTTGGAGTCGTAGAGGCAGCCCGGACGGCAGGAGTCGCCGAGCGAAATCGTCACGTCGTACTCGTGGCAGATCTCGAGCAGCTCGTCAAAGTACTCGTAGAAGGGGTTTTCGTTGCCGGTGACCTCCATCCAGCCAAACAGCAGCGAGCCGCCGCGACTGACGATGTTCATCAGGCGGCCGGTCTCCTTAAAGGTCTTGGTGACCGACTTGTTGATGCCGCAGTGGATGGTCATAAAGTCCACACCGTCCTCGGCGTGCGCGCGCACGACCTCGAACAGGTCATCCTTGGTCAGCTTGACCAGCGGCTTTTCCATGTAGCCGATGGCGTCGTACATGGGGACGGTGCCCACCATGAGCGGCGTCTCGTCGATGAGCTGCTGGCGGAACTGGCGCGTCTTGCCCGAGTTGGAAAGGTCCATGATGGCGTCGGCGCCAAAGTCCTCGGCGATCTTGACCTTCTTCCATTCCTCGGCGGCATCGGCTTTATCGCCCGAGATGCCCAGGTTGACGTTGACCTTAGTAGACAGGCCCTCGCCGACACCAAAGGCGCGCATGCCTTTTTTGATGTGCACGATGTTGGCGGGAATGGCGATGCGGCCGTCGGCCACGCGCTCGCGGATGTACTCGGGGTCGCGATGCTCGCGCTCGGCGACTTCCTTCATCTGCGGCGTGATCTGCCCGGCGCGGGCGAAGTCGATTTGCGTGACGAGCTTGGGCTCGGTCTGTGTGCTCATTGGCACGGCTCCCTTCGTTGGCATTACCCATATCAGGTTTGCGGGTCAGGGCGGGCGCGCCCAGTCTCAGCCTGCCGTCTTGTCCTGCAAGCTCCCCGTTTATGTAATGGGCTCAAGTATAGCTCGAATGGGTACGATTGGCCTAACGAGCGTGCCTGTGGGGAGGCGAACATGGAAGACAAGCATCTATATCGAGAGACGCAATGGGATGTATCGGCCGAGGAAAGCCGTGCGCACCATGGCCTTGTCGCGATTGGTTTTGCGGTGCTTGCCGTGCTGGTGATTGCCTTTTGTATCTGGACGTTTGGCGGTCACGGCGGCGCTGCATGGGAGTTCGAGGCCGACGATGCCCTGCCGATCATGACAGTGAAGGTTACGGGCGGCAATACCGTTGCCGCGCCGGGCGACTATTGGTATCCGCGCGACGAGTTTGTGCAGCTGCAGTTGAGCGGTGGGTCTATTCCGGGCGAAGAAATCGAACGCGTGACGTATGATGCGGCGCTCAAAACGCTGACGGTGAAGCTCAAGAATCAGGGCGACGTGCCTACGACTATGGATATCGCGCTGACGGAATGGCGCTTGGAGCCCCCATCGGGTGTTGCGGTGTCCGAGGTAGAGCACGTTAAGATTACCTACCAAGATGGCTCGACAAACGAAGTTGGCAAAGCCGACGGCTTGGCGGAATAGACCCCGTGCCTAGGCAGCACATTCAAAAGTAGCGGTGGTCCTACAAGGTCTGTTCGTTCAGGAAGACCAAAGTGTTCTTATTTGAAAGCTCGGGAAAGTGACGATAACCAACGTCAAACGCGGTGAGCCCGCTTACATCCTCGAGCTTGTTTTCTGCCATCCAGCGCACCATGGAACCACGTGCCTTTTTGCTGGCGGTCGAGCGCTGGATGGGCTTGCCGTTGCGGATGCCTTCGCCAAAGAGGCACGTGACGACCGTGGCGTCGCCCGCGAGATGGGGCAGAACGGCTTTGGCGTACTCTACGCTGGCGAGGTTGACGATCGTGGTGTTTGAGCCTGCCGGGGCGATAGCCCGCGCGAGCTTGTCGCTCCAAAACGCATAGAGGTCTCGGGCATCGTCAACGGCGAGCTTCGCGCCCATCTCCAGCCGATACGGTTCGACGGCATGAAAGGGACGAACACACCCGTAGAGGCCGGAGAGGATCCACAGATGGTCTTGCAGCCAGGCGAGCTGCGCGGAATCCATCACCTCGGGTGCCATGCTCTGGTATTGAATTCCGTGATAGGACATGACGGCAGGGGAGAGGTGACGGGCGAGTGCGGGATTGTCGAGATCGCCGTTTCCCAAGATGGGCCCGAACTCATGCAGGGTGTTGAGGCAAGGCCCCAGCAGTTTGTCACTCACGTTCCATAGCGCCTGCAGACCGCCGCTGCCTTCATTCCGCTCGATATCTTGCAGCGCGCGGTGGATGCGAGCCGTCTCGTGCACAAAAGGTGGAATGCCCAGGACTTCAAAAGCATCTTGGGCCGAGCGCATTTGCTTGGCGGGTGAAACGATGACCTGGAGCATGAACTCTCCTATGCCAAAAAGGAAGTTGCGGTGGAATACGGTCTGTTTTGGTCGTTTATGGGCCAGTTTAGTCCGTATTTCACCGCAACTGATGAAGGGTTGGTTAGGCGCGCTCGAGGAAGGCCTTGTAGCCGCGATAGGCCTCGTAGATATCGGCCTTGTTAGCGACCTCCCACAGGGCGTGCATGGACAGGACGGCAACGCCAGAGTCGATGACGTTCATGCCGTACTTGGCCATGATGTAGGCGATGGTGCCGCCGCCACCTGCGTTGACGCGGCCGAGCTCGCAGGTCTGGAAGTCAACGCCCGCCTCGTCCATGATGTCGCGGACGAGGGCCACGTACTCGGCGTCGGCGTCGTTGGAGCCGCCCTTGCCGCGGCTGCCCGTGTACTTGTTAAAGCACAGGCCACGACCCATAAAGGCAGCGTTCTTGGTCTCGAACTTGCCGGCATAGCCCGGGTCGAAGCCGGCAGACACGTCGGAGGAAAGCATGCGGCTGCGGGCGAGCGCGCGGCGCAGGGCCAGCGGGCTATCCTCGCCGGCGAGCGTCATGATCTCGGCGACGGTGTTCTCGAAGAAGCGGCTCGTCATGCCGGTGGCGCCCACGGAGCCGATCTCCTCCTTGTCGACGATGAGCGTTATGCTCGTGCGCTCCACGTTGGCGACGTCGATCTGGGCAAGCATGGAGGGGTAAGCGCAGACGCGGTCGTCGTGGCCATAGCCCAAAATCATGGAGCGGTCGAGACCCATGTCGCGGGCGGGGCCGGCGGGCACGACCTCGATCTCGGCGGAGAGGAAGTCCTCCTCCTCGACGTCGTACTGCTCCTTGAGGATGTCCAGGAACATCTGTTTGACGGGCTCCTTGGGGGCGTCCTTGTCGTCCTCATCGAACTTGACGGGGCGGCCGCCCACGATCACGTCGAGGATCTCGGCGTCGACGGCGTCCTTGGCGGGCTTGGCCATCTGCTCGCTCGAGAGATGGATCAGCAGGTCGGAGATGGTAAAGACCGGATCGTCTGCCTTGTCGCCGATGTTGATGTCGACGGTGGTGCCGTCCTTTTTGCAGATGACGCCCACGAGTGCAAGCGGGGAGGCCACCCAGTGGTAGCTCTTGACGCCGCCGTAGTAGTGCGTGTCGAGGTAGGCCATGTCGCCGGCCTCGAAGGTGGGGTTTTGCTTGAGGTCCAGGCGCGGCGAGTCCACGTGGGCGCCCAGGATGTTGAAGCCCTGCTCGAGCGGGGCGGTGCCCAGGTTGACGAGCATAAGGTCCTTGCCGTGGTTGGCGGCGTACACCTTGTCGCCTGCCTTGAGCTCGCGGCCCTCGGCGATCACGGTCTCCAGGTCGACGTAGCCCGCCTCCTCGGCCATCTTGATACCGGTCTTGACGCATAGACGCTCGGTCTTGTTCTCACTCAAAAACTGCTTATAGCCGCGGCAAAGCTCCTCGAGCTCCTCGATCTGCTGTGGCGTGTACTTTTTCCATGCGCAGGGACGCTCCATGACGCAGGCTCCTTTCGAATCGATCGTACTGGTTGATGTACCGTGAGCAATCGTATCACGCGCGGGCCCGCGGCGGCAGGGAAGCTTGATGTGCGGTGGCCGCGGGGCGGGGAGCGTGTAAACTGGAGTGAGCAAACCGTGCCCAGCCCAAAGCGAGGTATTCAATATGTCTGACAAGCGCCGCACTTTTGCCGTTATCGACGGCAACTCGCTCATGCACCGCGCCTTCCACGCCGTGCCGCCGACCATGAACGCGCCGGACGGTCGCCCCACCAACGCGATCTTTGGCTTTCTGAACATGTTTCTCAAGATGATCGACGCCTTTAACCCCGACGGTGTGGTCGTGGCGTTTGACAAGGGCAAGCCGCGCGTGCGCATGGAGATGCTGCCGCAGTACAAGGCTCAGCGCCCGCCCATGGACCCCGATCTGCACGCACAGTTTCCCATGATTAAGGAGCTGCTTACCGCGCTCAACGTGCCGATTTTGCAGTCCGAGGGCTGGGAAGGCGATGACATCCTGGGCACTATGGCGCGCCTGGGCGAGCAGGCCGGCTGTGACATGCTGCTGGTGACCGGCGATCGCGATATGTATCAGCTCGTGACCGAGCACGTCAACGTGGTCTCGACCCGCAAGGGCCTGTCCGACGTGGCGATCATGACGCCCGAGAGCGTGGACGACCTGTATCACGGCATTACGCCGGCGCTCGTGCCCGATTTTTACGGTCTAAAGGGCGACACGTCCGATAACATCCCCGGCGTGCCGGGCATCGGCCCCAAAAAGGCGAGCGCGCTCATCGCACAGTACGGCAGCTTGGACGAGGTCATCGCGCATGCCGACGAGGTCAAGGGCAAGATGGGCGAGAACCTGCGTGCACACATCGACGACGCACTACTGAGCCGCAAGGTTGCGACAATTCGCACCGATGCGCCCGTCGAGCTCGACTTTGAGGCGACGTCCTTCCCGGCGTTTTCTGCCGATGAAGTGTCCGCGGCGCTGGGCACGCTTGGTATCACCGCCATGCAGAACCGTTTCTTGGCGCTGATCGGCGGCGAGGGCGGGGCTGCGGCCACTGCCAGCACGTTTGAGATACCCACGGTTTCGCGTGCCGCCGCTGGCGACGCCGAGGCACTTGCCGCCGTGGCGGCCGAGGTTGTCCGTGCGATCGCGGCGGGCGAGTGGATCGCCGCCGTGGTGGACGATGACAAGGAGGAGGGTGCGCTCTTTGGCTTGACGCGTACGCTGTGGCTGGCGACGTCCAAGGGGCTCTTTGCGCTCGAGGAGGGCGACGGCGCCTCCACTGCCGTAGTCGATGGCTTCAACTTCGCTCACGGTGTGATCGCCGGCGTGCTTGCGCGTCTGTTTATGGAGGGCCGCGTGGCGAGCCCGGACATGAAGACGCTGCTGCACGAGCTTTCGCCCATCGATTCTTCCGAGTCCGAGCTCATGGATCCGCTGACAGTCGATTCCACGCGCATCTTCGACACCGTGGTTGCTGCCTACCTGCTGGATTCCGACCGCTCCGAGTTCGATGAGGCGTATCTGGCCGATACCTATCTGCAGATGGCGCTGCCTGCGGCGCGCGGTGCAGAGGATGCCGGCGAGGACGCTCCGGCGCCTGCCGCCCGTACTGCGGCTCTGACGCTGGCGCTGGTCGCACCGTTGCGCGACCGCATGGCCCGCGAGAACGCCGCCAACGTGTTCGATGGCATCGAGATGCCACTCGTGCCGGTGCTTGCCAAGATGGAGCGCGCGGGCATGCTCGTGGACCCCGACCGTCTGCATAGTCTGTCCGAGGGGCTTGCTACCCAGATTGCCGAGGTCGAGCGAAACATTCGAGACCTGGCGGGTGACGAGACCTTTAACATCGGCAGCCCCATGCAGCTCTCGCATGTGCTGTTTGACGTTATGGGGCTTCCGACCAAGGGCCTCAAGAAGACCAAGCGCGGCTACTATTCGACCAACGCCAAGGTGCTGAGCGACCTTGCCCGTGACCACGAGATCGTGCGTCTGATCTTGGATTGGCGTGAGAAGTCCAAGATCAAGTCCACTTACCTGGATACGCTGGGCCCGCTGCGTCGTGGCGATGGCCGCGTGCACACCACCTACAACCAGACCATCACGGCGACGGGCCGCCTGTCCTCGAGCGACCCGAACCTACAGAACATCCCGACGCGCTCTGAGCTTGGTCGTACCGTCAAGACGGCGTTTTCGGCGGGCGAGGGCAGCGTCTTTTTGGCGGTGGACTACTCGCAGATCGAGTTGCGCCTACTCGCGCATCTTTCGGGTGATGAACATCTGGTACGTGCCTTTAACGAGGGTGAGGACTTCCATGCCGAGACGGCCGCACGCGTGTTTGGCGTTCCCGTGTCCGAGGTAACGCTCGACCTGCGCAGCCGCGCCAAGGCCGTGAACTTTGGCATCGTGTACGGTCAGCAGGCGTACGGCCTGTCGCAGTCGCTGCACATCTCGATGGCCGAGGCGCGCGACATGATCGACCGCTACTACGAGGCCTACCCGGGCGTGCGCACGTTCCTCGACAACGTGGTGGCGCGCGCCAAGCAGACGGGCTATGCCGAGACCATGTACGGACGCCGTCGTCATATTCCGGAGCTCAAGGCCAAAAACCCGCAGCTCCGCGGCTTTGGCGAGCGCACGGCTATGAACCATCCCATGCAGGGTACCGCGGCGGACATCATCAAGATTGCCATGGCCCGCGTAAGCCGCCGCCTGGAAGAAGAGGGCTTTGCCGCCCACATGATTCTGCAAGTGCACGACGAACTGGACTTTGAGTGCCCCATCGACGAAGTCGAGCGCCTAACCACCATGGTCCGCGACGTCATGGAACACGTAGTAGACCTCCACGTCCCCCTAATCGCCGAAGCTTCGACTGGAGTGACCTGGGCAGACGCCAAGTAAGGGCATGACCACAATTCCAAAGTAATACAAAACCAGAAGGACGCCCCTCATCAACAAGGAGCGTCCTTCGTTCAATAAACATCAGCCAAAGTATCTAGGCGCCAAGACGCCATCCAGACGGCAAGCAAGTCACCGCAGGACCTGGCCGGGCGAGGCGGGTAAGTTTTTCGTAGATTCCGCACGAGCCGGAAAGCACTTAATGTGCTTTCCGAGCGAGCCCAGGACCTGACCGAGCGAAAAACTTACCCGCCTCGCCCGGCCAGGTCCGACGAGCAACGTTAACGAGCCGCCAAGATGGCGTCGATGAGCGTCAGTACGCCCCCGTCGTTGTTGCTCGGAATGCGCCACTTGGCATGTGCGTTCATGTGCTCCTCGGCATTGTCCACGATAAAGCTGTGCCCGACGCGCTCCAGCATGGGGATATCGTTGTAGGTGTCGCCCACGGCGGCCGCGTCGGCGATATCGATGCCCAGGTGATCGCACAGGTGCGCGACGCCCGACCCCTTGTCGACGCCCAGGTTCATAAAGTCGATCCACTCGCGGCCAGCATTGGTGACATAGAGTCGGTCCGAGAACGCCGGGCTGTAGTCCTCGCGAAACGCTGGCTCGGCATCGTAGGCGGGGAAGAAGATCGAAATCTTGTTGGATTCGATGTCAATGCCCTCAAAGCTATCGACGTAGTTGATCGTGTTGTAGTAGACGCTGATCTCGTCGTGGTATTGATGGTCGCGGGCAAGTACGTAGAACTCGTCGAAGCAGCACAGGACGGGGACGGCGCGCGGATCCTCCGAGGCGCGGCTCAAGACCTGCTGATACAGCGCCACGTCGATAGTGCTCTTATAGATATAGTTGCCGCGATAGATAACGCAGGCTCCGTTATCGGGGCAAAAAGCGATGCGGCTCTTGATGTCCTCAAACATTTCTTCGAGTTTGGGGGCGGGGCGTCCGCTGGCGGGGCAGAACACGATGCCAGCCTTGGCGAGCTTGTCCAGGCGCTCGTCGAGGCCCTGAGGCAGTACGCGCTCGTCAGTCAGTAACGTCTTGTCCATATCGACGGCGAGAATCTTAATGTTGCCGATATTGGCGTCTGATTCGTAAGTCTGCATAAAACGCGCCTTTCGGTTTCCAGAATGTTTCGGGCGTAATGACCCTCTACTTGGTAGTCGGGCGTATTTTCGCAGGATTGGCGCATATTTGCATCATCATTCACAAAGTAATGAAAAAACTTTTCAGAAATTTGAATTTGTCGCTTGTACAGCAGGCACTTTAGCGTAATATAGCGACCATCGAAAACGGAGACGGAAAAACAACCGCTTACCGAGGAAAAGGTACCGTTTACGATATTAGAATTGCGCCCGGCGATAGGTGAAAGGAGAGGCAGATGCAGTTCGTAAAAATCATCACCACTGCAGACAATGCCATCCGACGCCAGCGCGCAATTTCCCGACGACGATAACAATCGTCTCTGTCCGCATGGGGCGAATTGCCTCAACAGAGTCATTTTGAGGTCGTCGGGTTTTAGCACGACATAGCCGCATGTTTCTAGGGCATGCCTGTGATGCATTCTGCTGAATAACCTGATATTGCACGGTTTTTGACCTCAAGGTGACTTGCAACTGACCGATGTTCTAACTAGCTACCAAGGGCGAAAGGAAACAGCCATGAGCAAGGAAAAAGTCGTTCTCGCATATTCCGGTGGTCTTGATACATCCGTATGTGTCAAGTGGCTCCAGGACGAGAAGAATCTCGATGTCGTTTGTGTCTGCGGCAATGTGGGCCAGGAAGAGACCGGACTGGATGCCAAGAAGCAGAAGGCGCTCGACCTGGGCGTTCTCGATTGCCAGGTGCTCGACCTGCGCGACGAGTTCTCCGATGAGTTCCTGACCAAAGCCATCGCCGCAAACTCCATGTATGAGAACAAGTATCCGCTGCTCTCCGCCCTGTCTCGCCCGCTGCTTGCCAAGAAGCTGGTTGAGGTCGCCCACGAGTTTGGCGCGACCTACGTCGCCCACGGCTGCACCGGCAAGGGTAACGACCAGGTCCGTTTTGAGGCCGCCGTCAAGGCCCTCGACCCCGAGCTCAAGGTTATCGCCCCGGTTCGCGAGTGGGACCTGAAGTGCCGTCCCGACGAGGTCGCCTATGCCCACGCCCACAACGTGCCGGTTCCCGAGGGTGCCAACGATAACCCCTATTCCATCGACGACAACCTGTGGGGTCGCGCCATCGAGTGCGGTCACCTGGAGGACCCTTGGAATGAGCCGCTCGATGACGCTTGGGTTATGACCAAGAACCCCGAGGACACGCCTGACACCCCGACTTACACCGAGATTGAGTTTGAGGCCGGCAAGCCCGTCGCCGTAGACGGCAAGAAGATGAAGCTCTCCGAGATCGTCATCGCCCTCAACAAGATCTCCGGCGACAATGGCTTTGGCCGTCTCGATCTGGTCGAGGATCGCCTGGTGGGTCTTAAGAGCCGCGAGTGCTACGAGGTTCCCGGCGCCCTGACGCTCATCACCGCCCACAAGGCGCTCGAGGACATCTGCGTCGAGGGCGACCTGCTCAAGACCAAGATCAAGCTCGAGCAGGATTGGGCCACCGCCGTGTACAACGGCCAGTGGTACAGCCCGCTCAAAAACGCGCTCGATGCCTTTATGGCCGATACCCAGAAGTTCGTGACCGGCACTGTCCGTCTGAAGTTCTTTAAGGGCAACTGCCATGTCGTCGGCCGCAAGAGCCCCTTCAGCCTCTACGACTACGGTCTGGCTACCTACGACCGCGACACCACGTTTGACGAGAAGGCCAGCGCCGGCTTTATCGAGATCGATACGCTGTCGCTCAAGACGTGGGCAAAGGTCCAGGGCCCCAGCTCTGCTGCCGTCCAGGCCTAGCGCCTCCTTCCCTTGGTATCCGCGCGGCCCATCCGCGTGATACATAACGGGCGCACGGGGTCCCTACCTTTCGTTATGCTTGCTGACACTTCTTAACATCGGTGGCCCCTACGTTCCGCCCGCATATATGATGCCGCGTCTGCGGCTGGGTCCGAGCCCCGCCGGGGTTGTCCGGCGGGGCTCCTTCTATCAATTTGTCGGCTCTGCGCCTATATATATGAGGAGTATCCATTATGTTCAATGCTATCGCGCATGCTTTACTTGCCCTCGCGCCCGAGTTCGATGCTGCAAGGGTCGAGGACGTCCCTATGAGCCTGAAGGCCTGGATCGATGGTTCGCAGGGCAACATCCGGAGGGAGACGTTGGGCGCCAAGTGCCTGGTGCGTCACTTCTTTGCTAATTAGCTACATAGCTCCGCGCACGGTGGGGAATATGCAAAACTAGCGGTTGAAAAATCGCTTTAGCGACATGGCGCATTACTTTGGGCGCTTGTTTTGGTATTTGGAGAAAGGGGACGGTTCCATGGCTCTTTGGGGCGGTCGTTTTGAGGCGGGCGTGGCCGAGGTCACGCAGGAGTTTGGCGCGTCGTTGCCGGTCGACAAACATCTCTATAAGCAGGATATCGCCGGCTCTAAGGCGCATGCCAAGATGCTGGCGGCCCAGGGCATTATCAGCGCCGAGGACGAGCAGGCGATTGTCGAGGGTCTGACCGGTATCGAACAGGATATCGATGCCGGCAACTTCACCTTCGACATCAACGACGAGGACATTCATATGTCCATCGAAAGCGAGCTGACGCGTCGCATCGGCGAGGCCGGTAAACGCCTGCATACCGGGCGTTCGCGTAACGACCAGGTGGCGACCGATACGCGCCTGGGCGTCAAGGCGCTGGCCAAGGAGCTCATGGAGGCCAATCTTGAGCTGCGTCATGTGCTGGTGGATGCGGCCAAGAAGTACGACAAGGTGATTCTGCCGGGCTACACGCACATGCAGCATGCTCAGCCCGTGCTGCTGTCACATCATCTGCTGGCGTATTCCTGGATGTTCGCGCGCGACTTTACGCGTTTGAAGGCCGCCTTTGATGCCGCCGACAACTGCCCGCTGGGTGCTGCCGCGCTTGCCGGTACGAGCTATCCGCTCGATCGTCAGATGACGGCTGCCGAACTTGGCTTTGCGGGTGTGATTCCCAACTCGCTCGATGCGGTTTCCGACCGTGATTTCCTGCTCGATCTGCATTACGCCGGCTCCGTCATGACCATGCACCTGTCGCGTCTTTCCGAGGAGATCGTGCTGTGGTCGAGCTCCGAATTTGGCTTTATCACGCTTTCCGACTCGTACTCCACCGGCTCGTCCATCATGCCGCAGAAGAAGAATCCCGACTTTGCCGAGCTTATCCGCGGCAAGAGCGGCCGTGTGTATGGCAACCTGGTGCAGCTGCTCGTGACCATGAAGGGCCTGCCGCTTGCTTATAACAAGGACTTGCAGGAGGACAAGGAGGGCGCGCTCGATACCGCCCATACGCTCATGCAGTGCTTGTCGGTTATGGCCGGTATGATTTCGACTTGGACCGTCAACGAGGATGCCATGGCGCGCGAGTGCGGCGTGGGGCACCTTGCCGCCACCGATGTTGCCGATTACCTGGCTAAGCGTGGTCTGCCGTTCCGCGAGGCACATGCCGTGGTGGGCCATCTGGTCCTGATGTGTGAGAAGCGCGGCTGCAATCTTGAGGACCTGCCGTTTGAGGTGTTCCAGGAGGCAAGCTCGCTCTTTGAGCGCGACATTACCGAGGCGCTCGATATCCCGTCGATTGTCGCCGCGCGCACGACCGAGGGCGGCACCGCTCCTGCTGCCGTTGCCGTGCAGTTGCAGCGTGCCGAGGCACAGCTCGTGGCTGACGAGGGCGTGTTTGGATCGCTGACCAAGGTCGTCGAGATGGGTCACGGGGCAAAGTAGAGGTTTGGCTGAAGCCGTTTTGGCCATGTATTGATAAATCGTTTTCGCTTTACGGGCGCCTGCTGATGTGGGAGCCCGTATTTTGTTGCTATGGGGGAGGGGCTTGTCGAGAACTTCTGTAGGACCTTTGGGCAGGTTGTGAAGGGGATACGTTCGCGGGCGGCAACCGACCGCCTGCTCTGTTCGGCGCGGTTGATGGGCGGTCGGATGGTACTCTAATCGGGCTTCGAAACAGAAGTGACACATATGGAGCGCTTTAATAAATTGCAACGTTTCAATAAACAGCTTTTTGTTTAACTGCAGCTAAAACTCTGTTACGATGCAGTCCAGGCGGGTGCCGGAATGGGACTTGGGCACGCGCGAACCTACTTGAAAGGCTACTTTTATGGCTATCGAGAAGACCTTCATCATGATTAAGCCCGACGCCGTGCGCGACCGCAAGATCGGCGAGATCGTTGCTCGCATTGAGCGCAGCGGCCTTGTCATCGAGCGCATGGAGATGACCACGCTCGAGCGCGCTACCGTCGAGGAGCACTACGCCCATCTGGCCGACAAGCCCTTCTTTGGCGGTCTCTGCGACTTTATGACGAGCGGTCCGGTCGTCAAGATGGTCGTTTCCGGTCTCTCCGCTGTTGCTAAGATGCGCACCCTCATGGGCGCTACCAACCCGCTTGAGGCTGCTCCTGGTACCATCCGCGGCGACTTTGCCGTCGATGTCAACGCCAACGTGATCCACGGCTCCGACTGCCTGGAGAACGCCGAGATTGAGATCAAGCGCTTCTTTGGCTAAACCAGCTTTGACTCCTTAAAGCTGTTAGCGTGTGGCTTGGGCGCCGCGGAACTCCATCCGCGGCGCCCTTTTATTCCAAAATCTATGCAGGGGCCCGCTCGGACATGTGTTCCGAGCGGGCCCCTGCTGTTAGCTTGTGGCACTGAATAGTTTAGGCTTCGTCGACGATCTTAAGGGCGCGCGTGTGATCGATCTCGTTGAGGAGGTTAACGCGACGCTCGTGACGACCGCCCTCAAACTCGGCGTCGAGCCACTCGTCGACGATCATCTTGGCGAGCTCGGAGCCCACGACGCGGGCGCCAAAAGCGAGCACGTTGGTATTGTTGTGCATGCGGGAGAGCTTGGCGCTGAAGGGCTCGGAGCACACGACGGCGCGTACGCCCTCGACCTTGTTGGCAGCCAGGCTGATACCGACGCCGGTGCCACAGATCAGGATGCCTAGATCGACGTCGCCGTTGGCAACGGCCTTACCCACCTTGTAGCCGGCGATGGGGTAGTCAAAGCTCTCGGAGGTGTCGGTGCCAAAGTTCACGACCTCGCAGCCGCGCTCCTTCAGGTGCTCGGAGATGATGTTCTTGAGCTCGACGGCGGCGTGGTCGTTACCGATACCGATCTTCATGGATGGTTCCTCTCTGGTCTGTGCGGCTCAAATGCTAAAGGT
The DNA here is from genome assembly GCF_028206795.1 of Collinsella aerofaciens. Taxonomy (GTDB): domain Bacteria; phylum Actinomycetota; class Coriobacteriia; order Coriobacteriales; family Coriobacteriaceae; genus Collinsella; species Collinsella aerofaciens_AX. The sequence continues at coordinate 126,758 of NZ_JAQLFJ010000004.1, forward strand.
TTTACCGCGTTCGTCTGCATGATAGCGCGACTTTTGCGTAAACGCTCGAGTGTTTTTTGGTCAAACGCTTTAGCAGGCAATAAGACCGGCTCCTTATGAATGAATGCCGCCAGTTTGTGCTTGAGCGCCGTCCGCCGGAACCATGGTTGCGGTTTTTGATGCATTGTTATCAAATAAAAGAGCTAATTATTTTCGAGAGCCCAGCCCGTTATGCAAGCAGGAGATACCTATGCCTACCGATTCCCTTCGTGATGCCGCGTTTTGCGATGTTTTGAACCGCGAGCTTGTCTGTGCACTTGGCTGCACCGAGCCCATTGCCGTTGCCTACGCAGCAGCGCTGGCGAGCCAGACGCTCGGTTGCGAACCCGATCATATGGATGTTGCCTGCTCGGGCAACATTATCAAGAACGTTAAGAGCGTGACCGTGCCCAACTCGGGCGGTATGCACGGTATTGAAGCCGCGGCCGTGCTGGGTGCCGTGGGCGGCGACGCTAAGAGCGCGCTCGAGGTGCTCGAGAGCGTTAACGATGAAGACCGCGCTCGCGTGGCCGAGCTCCTCGCCGACGCCGGCTACTGCGATGTGTCGCTTGTCGAGGGTGTGCCCAACCTCTACATCAAGGTGACTGCGACGTCCGGGGGCCATACCGCGGTCGTCGAGATTACCGATCACCACACTAATGTCACGTGCCATACGCTCGATGGTATTCCGGTATGCGGCAAGTCGGCGGGGGAGTGCGCCGCCTGCGCCGAGCGCGTGGTGGCCGAGCGTGCGGCAGATAACGCCGATACGCCCATGTCCATTGATTCCATCATCGACTTTATCGAGGACGGTGACATTGAGGGCGCCCGCGCTGCCGTTGAGCGTCAGATTGAGCTGAATGGCGCAATCAGTGCCGAGGGCCTTGCGCACGCTTGGGGCGCCGAGGTGGGCCGTACGCTGCTGGGTGCTCGTGCCGATGACGTCGCCTGCCGTGCCCGTGCCCGTGCGGCCGCCGGGTCCGACGCCCGCATGAACGGTTGCGCGCTGCCGGTCGCCATTGTGTGCGGCTCGGGCAATCAGGGCATTACCTGCGCACTGCCCGTCATGGAGTATGCCGAGTACCTGCGCTGCGACCACGAGCGCCTGGTGCGTGCCGTGATGCTGTCCGATCTCATTGCCGTGCATATCAAGAGCTACATTGGTGCGCTCTCGGCGTTTTGCGGCGCTATTTGCGCTGCGTGCGGTGCCGGTGCCGCGATTACCTGGCTGTGCGGTGGCACGCGCGAGCAAATCGGTGCGACGGTCTCCAATACGCTCGGCAATGTGGGCGGCATCGTGTGCGATGGCGCCAAGGCGAGCTGTGCCGCCAAGATCTCGGCTGCCGTCGATGCAGCGATCCTGGGCCATGATATGGCCATGCAGGGTCGCGGCTTCCGCGCCGGCGAGGGCCTGATCCAAGATACCGTTGAGCAAACAATCGCCAGTATGGGCTACGTAGGCCGCGTGGGCATGAAGGACACCGACATCGAGATCCTCAACATCATGATCGGCAAAACCCAGGTGTGCTAGTTACGCGGTTTTACCAAACCGCGTAACCAGTCGACGCTGCAAATGCCCCTAAGCGGCAATCTGCCTTTCAATCGTCGGGCATGGCCAGAAGGCCTATGCCCTCCTCTTTCAAGGCACATTGCTCGCTTAGGGGCATTTTCGCTGACTTGTGCTCAACCTGCGGCGATATTTGGTTTGGAGCGAGGGGTCCTACGACAGTTCGTCGGCTACTTGGTGTTCGTAGAAGGCTTCGATTACGGCGTTGAATTCGCGGGCGAAGTCTTCCATGGTTCCGCGCCAGGTGGCTCGGCTGGGCTTGCCTTGGCCCACAAAGGCGGTTTGGATGCCGCAATCGGGGGACGGGAAGTCGCGTTTGGGATCGTTGCCCACCATAAGGATCTCGTGTGGCTCGAGCCCCATCACCTGAAGCTGCTCTAGATAGTAGGTGGCATCGGGCTTGCAGCGGGTGGCGTTTCCCATGTGCGTCACGAGTTCAAAGGGGGCGTCGGCCAGGTCGCCCCAACCCATGCGGCACTCGATGGCCCCCTGGGGAAAGCTGGGGTTGGTAAAGAGCGCGCAGCGCAGCCCTGCGTCCTGTACGGCCTGGAGCGCGGCGTGTGCGCCCGGCATGGCGTGGGCGTTAATGATATCGTCGTTCTTGTACGGAAGAACTTCGCGGTCATAGTAGGTAAACGCCTCGTAGATGAGGGGATCGGAGAGGCAGATCCCGCATCGGCGCTCGACCTCTTCTTGGTAAAACTCAAGATTGGTGCGGTTGTCCGTGCCGCTGCGGCGATTGGCGTTGAGGTCGACCAGGATGGTGCCGAGGCGCGCCATCGTGCCACCGCGGCTGCGGCGCCCGATATCCGCGAGCATCGAAGAGACATCCTTAAAATAGCGAAGGATGAACGCGTTGAGGTTGATGCTGAGAAGCGTTTCGTCCATATCGAAAACGACTGCTTTGAGCACGCGGGCACCTTTCTCGAAAAATCGATCTAGAATCGTTGGCTCCGGATACTTTACCCCAAAGCCGAATGCCTAGCTGGTTATCGTCAAGTTGCGGAGACGTGTGTTCATAAGATTACGAAAAAGTCTCCACACGAGTAAAAAATCGCAGTTCACGCTTGAAATCGAACTCATTTCCCCGTAACCTATACGAACGTGATTGCATAAGCGTCACATTAGTATCTGTCGGCTCCCGAGTGTTCCTAAACGTTGTGTGCTTGTCGCACCCTTCTGTAGGTCCTAGCAATCGGGGCCCCGTAGTTCGAAAGGGGTCCACCTTTGAGTGAGATTCAGAACTCGTCCATTTTCTCTCTTGACGATGTCAACGAGGAGGAGATGAACAACCTCATCGACGGTACGATTACCGACTTTGATGAGGGCGATCTCGTTAACGGCACTGTCGTTAAGATCGAGCATGACGAGGTGCTCGTTGACATCGGATTCAAGTCCGAGGGCGTTATCCCGGTCCGCGAGCTGTCCATCCGCAAGGACGCTAACCCTGCAGACATCGTTGCACTCGGTGATCCCATCGAGGCTCTGGTACTCCAGAAGGAGGACAAGGACGGTCGTCTGGTCCTGTCCAAGAAGCGTGCCGAGTACGAGCGTGCTTGGAACCGCATCGAGGAGAAGTTCAACTCCGGCGAGAACGTCGAGGGCGAGGTTATCGAGGTTGTCAAGGGCGGCCTGATCCTCGACATCGGCCTGCGTGGCTTCCTGCCCGCCTCCCTCGTCGACCTCCGTCGCGTCAAGGACCTCACCTCCTACATGGGCACCCGCATCGAGGCCCGCGTCATCGAGATGGACCGCAACCGCAACAACGTCGTCCTCTCCCGTCGCGTCGTGCTCGAGGAGTCCCGTAAGGCCGAGCGCTCCGAGATCCTGTCCAAGCTCAAGTCTGGCATGCGTCTCCAGGGCACCGTTTCCTCCATCGTCGACTTCGGCGCCTTCGTCGACCTCGGTGGTATCGACGGCCTCATCCACATTTCCGAGCTCTCCTGGAACCACGTCAACCATCCTTCCGAGGTTGTCAAGGTCGGCCAGGAGGTCGAGGTCGAGGTTCTCGACGTCGATCTCAACCGCGAGCGCATCTCCCTGGGTCTCAAGCAGACCACCGAGGATCCGTGGCGCGCACTGGTCAAGAAGTACCCCGTCGGCGCTATCGTCGAGGGCACTGTGACCAAGCTTGTCCCGTTCGGCGCTTTCGTCGATCTGGGCGAGGGCATCGAGGGCCTGGTGCACATCTCCGAGATGGCCAACAAGCACGTCGATCAGCCTTCTCAGGTCACCCACGTGGGCGACAAGGTTCAGGTCAAGGTCATGGAGATCGACCTCGACCGTCGTCGTATCTCCCTGTCCATGAAGTCCGCTGCTGAGACTCTGGGCGTCGAGATCGAGGTTACCCCGCTGCCTTCCGAGAAGAAGGACGAGGAGACCGACGCCGAGTAAATCGGTTTGACGATCACTTGTTTTAAGGGATCCGTCCGCAATGGACGGGTCCTTTTTTTCATTTGCTGCTGAGGTGCGCGATGCTGCCCGGGCTGTCCACAGGCTATTGGGTTGTCAGTGCATGAAAAATGCCGACATCCCGCCTCGGGGAGGAGGCGGGAACACACCGAGTAGACGGAGGGGTGTGGAGCGCGGTCGCGTCTCGACTGACGACGTTGCCCATCGACAGGACCATTGTAGCGCATGGCGGTTCTTGGTTTATCGTGTCGAGCGTTTGCGTTGTGCCATTGCCTGCGGCAACGGTGTGTTACACTCTTGCACTGCTGAGTGGGCCAGACGGTCGCGCGATGTGCTGCTTGCAGCACGCGTGAGGAAAGTCCGGGCTCCAGAGGGCGGGATGCCGGCTAACGGCCGGGCGGAGTGATCCGACGGAAAGCGCCGCAGAAAAGAAGACTCCCACCTGCGCCGCAAGGCGTAAAGGGAAAAGCTGAAACGGTGGTGTAAGAGACCACCAGCGTCGTGGTAACACGGCGGCTTGGCAAGCCCCATCCGGAGCAAGCGCGAATAGGAACGCTATGGGCCGGCCCGGTCCGCGTTCGGGTAGCGTGCGTGGAACTGCACGGTAACGTGCAGACAAGATAAATGACCGTTCACGACAGAACCCGGCTTATCGGCCCACTCAGCACTTTGTTGACGCTGCGAACCCGTCAGCGCGGCAATCTGCCTTTCAAGCCTTCGGGCATGACCATAAGGTCAATGCCCTTGTCTTTCAAGGCACCTTGCTCGCGCTGACGGGTTTTCGCTGTTGGTGACGGTATCATTGGCGTTTCCGTTCTTGTTGGCGAGGTCAACGGTGCTGTCTTTGCCGTATTATTGAGGCTGTTTGTTGCTGCGCTTTATTTTGTTGAGGGGCTTTGTTGGACAGCTATTTTACTCTGCAATCGAATATTGAGGTTTCGGGCGAATTTGTGGACCGCAAGAGCCGGTTTATTGCCCAGCTGGTCCATATTGAGTCCGAGGATGAGGCGAATGCCTTTATCGAGACCGTTCGCAAACGTCATTACGACGCTCGACACAATGTTCCCGCGTGGATTTTGGTCGATGGACGCGAGCGTCAAAGCGATGACGGTGAGCCGAGCCGCACGAGCGGTATGCCGACGCTCGAGGTGTTGCGCGGCGCGGGGCTCAAAAATGTTTGCTGCGTAGTGACGCGCTATTTTGGTGGCACGCTGTTGGGGCCTGGTGGCTTGGTACGCGCCTATACCGCGGCGACGCAAGCGGCGGTGGCCGCGGCTCGGGAGGCCGGGCAGATCGTCGAGATGACGAGCGTCGTGCCTGTTGACGTGCATGTGGCCTATCCGCAGTATGAGCAGGTGCTTCGCTTGGCGCAGGATTCGGGTGCCAAGGTTTCGGATACCGATTACGCGGATGCCGTGACACTTCACTTGGTGTTTAAGGCGGGGGAGCAGGAGTCTTTTTGCGCCAGGATGCGCGAGCTTATGGCGGGGCGCGAGGAGATCGAGGTCGGTGCTCCCGTATTTGCCGAGTTCTAACGGCGACGGCCGGCGTGCTTTTGGATGGATCCCAAGCGCGCCGGCCGTCGTTTTTCTGTGCTGCCGTTTACTCGGCGAGCTGCTTTAGTACATCACAGGCGATTTCGACGGCATCGTCGATGCAGCCGGGGCAGCTGCGAAGCGGACCCTTGTCCGATCCGATGCCCTTGAGCGTGCCGCAGACGGTCGTCGTGTTCTTCTCGCCAAAACGCTTGGCGATTTCGCGCGACAGCTTGTAGGTCTGGCCCTTGGTCTTGGGGTTTTCCATGCCGTCGCTCATCACGAAGCCCATGATGGCCACGGCGCCCGAGATGGCGCCGCAGGTTTCGGTCATGCCGCCCATGCCGGCACCAAAGCCCTCGGTGAGGGTAAAGGCGATCTGGGGGTCGAGTCCGACGGCAGGCGCGAGGGTGCAGGCGACGGCCTGGGCGCAGTTAAAGCCGCGGGCGTGGTATTCGGCAGCCTGAGCCTGACAGGCGTTGATGTCGAGCTGGGCCGTATCGATTTGCTTCATCGTTGTCTCCTTGGTTACGGTGTACTCGCCTATGGTACCCGTGACGGTGCATGTAATCATCGAGAGCTTCATGTATGCCTCATTTTTATCTATCGAGCAAATGCCCAAGGCTTGAGATAAAACCCTTGATTAATTAGTCCCATAACCTACCTTTGGGATGGGTTGAGAGGGGTGCAGGGTAGCGGTATCGTGAACCGAATAAAACTAAAACCCAGGCAAGGGAGCAAGATATGAGCGAGCAGACTATCGGTACCACATGTGTTCAGGGCGGCTACCGCCCGGGTGACGCGGAGCCGCGCCAGGTGCCTATCTACCAGTCCACCACGTGGAAGTATGATACGTCCGAGCATATGGGCAAGCTGTTTGACCTGGAGGAGTCCGGTTACTTCTACAGCCGCCTGCAGAACCCCACGTGCGATCTGGTTGCTGCCAAGATCTGCGAGATGGAGGGCGGCACCGCTGCGATGCTCACGAGCTCGGGCATGGCTGCGAACTTCCTCGCCATCTTTAACGTCGCCGGTGCCGGTGATCACGTGGTTGCGTGCTCTGCCATCTACGGCGGCACCTACAACCTGCTGGCTCACACTATGGGCCGCATGGGCCTGACCTGCACGTTCGTCGCACCCGACTGCACCGATGAGGAGCTGGAGGCCGCTTTCCAGCCCAATACCAAGCTCGTCTTTGGCGAGACCATCGCTAACCCCGCGCTTGCCGTGCTCGATATTGAGCGCTTTGCCAAGGCCGCGCACGACCACGGCGTGCCGCTGATGGTCGACAACACCTTCCCGACGCCCGTGATGTGCCGTCCCTTTGAGTGGGGCGCCGACATCGTCACGCATTCCACCACCAAGTACATGGATGGTCACGCGGCCTACCTGGGCGGCGTGATCGTTGATCACGGTCAGTTTGACTGGATGGCCCATGCGGACAAGTTCCCGGGTCTCACCACGCCCGACGAGAGCTACCACGGCGTGACCTATGCCGAGAAGTTCGGCCGCGAGGGCGCCTTTATTACCAAGGCTACCGCGCAGCTCATGCGCGACCTCGGCCCCATGCAGAACCCGCAGGCGGCGTTCTTCCTGAACAGCTCGCTCGAGAGCCTGCACGTGCGTATGCCGCGCCATTGCGAGAACGGTCTGGCGGTCGCCAAGTTCCTGCAGGGCCACCCCAAAGTGCGCTTCGTGAGCTATCCGGGCCTAGAGGGCGACAAGTACTACGACATGGCTCAGAAGTACATGCCCAACGGTACCTGCGGCGTCGTGAGCTTTGGCTTTACCGGTGGTCGTGCGGCGGCCGAGACCTTTATGAAGAGTCTTAAGCTCGCCCAGATTGCCACGCACGTGGCCGATGCCCGCACCTGCTGCCTGCACCCGGCAAACGCCACCCATCGCCAGATGAACGACGAGGAGCTCATCGCCTGCGGCATCTCCGCCGATATGGTGCGCCTGTCGTGCGGCCTTGAGGATACGGCCGATTTGATTGCCGACCTTGAGCAGGCACTCGAGCAGTGCTAGGCTAGCGTGCGTGCGAGGCGTGGGACGGCTTTTCGGCTGACGACGTCCTCATAGTTCCGATTCCGTAGGCGGGACCCCGATCGTGTCCGTTTGTAGGCGATTGGGGTCCCGTTTTTGCGTTGCACGATAGAAAGGATATACATGGAGAAAACTGCCGAGCAGCTGCGCCGCGAACACATTGCCCTAGAGGGCGACACCCACGGTAAGAATAAATGGGCGATTCTGTTCACCGTGCTCGTCATGACCTTTATGGCGTGTCTGGATGCGAGCATCGTGACGGTGGCGCTCCCAGTGATGCAAAAGGAGCTGGGGGTGGGTCTCGACCGCATTCAGCTCGTGAGCTCGGTGTATCTGCTCGCGACGTGCGTCGCCATGCTGCCGTTTGGCCGCTTGGGCGATGTGCGCGGCAAGGTGAATGTGTTCCAGCTTGGTGTAATCGTCTTTACGGGTGGCTCGTTGCTTTGCGGGCTTTCGGCTTCGCTCGAGGTGCTTATCTTGGCGCGTTCCGTGCAGGGCATTGGCTGTGCCGCCGCGATGGCCAACAATATGGGCATCATCACCGAGTCGTTTCCGGCGCGTGAGCGCGGCCGTGCCATGGGCATTCTGGCGACCTTTGTGGCTCTTGGCATGATGTGCGGCCCCGTGCTCGGCGGCGTGCTGGTGGCGAGCTTTCCCTGGGAGAGCATCTTCCTTATCAATCTGCCCATTGGCGTAATCTCGTTTATCGTGGGACTCTATACGCTGCCGCATGTGAAGCCGGAGGCTGGCGAACGCCCTATGCCGTTGACAGAGGCGGCGCGTCGCTGCTTTGCGAGCTCGGCTTTCACGATTAACCTGGCTTGCATGCTTATCGTGTTCGTGGGTATCGGTGCCTCCGAGTTTGTGCTGCCGTTCTACTTTCAGGATGCCCACGGCTTTAGCTCCGATATCTCCGGCCTGTTGTTTTTGGCGATGCCGGTCGTGAATGCCTTTGTGGGCCCGCTTTCGGGCTCGGTGTCCGACCGTGTTGGTTGTGAAGCGCCCACGGCCGTTGGCCTGGGCGTGTACGTGTGCGGTCTCTTTGCGGTGAGCACGCTTGACGAGCACTCTTCCATCTTGATGATTGTGTGCTGCGTCGCGTTTATGTCGTGCGGCACGTCGATCTTCCAGAGTCCCAATAATTCGCTGTATATGGGTTCGGCTCCGCGTGAGGCGCTTGGCTTTGCGGGCAGCTTGAGCAGCTTGGCGCGCTATGCGGGCATAGCGCTGGGTATTACGGCGGCGTCGCGCATCCTGTATGGACAGACGAGCGCGGCGATGGGCAAGACGGTCACGAGCTATGTGGCGGGTCGTCCGGACGTGTTCCTCTTTGGCTTCCGTTTGGTATTCTACGTGCTGATGGCCGTTGCTACCGTGGGCTTTGCGCTCACATTGGTACGTTTGGTGAGGACGCGCACCCGGCATTAGCGTGTTGGGAGGCTGTCTGCCACGAATCGGGCCTATCTACTGGTCTTGCAGCTTTATGGTGCGATGTGGCTTGTGGGGCGGGCGGGGGTCGGTCCGTGGTAGACTATCGAACAACGTTTATTAATCGCGCGGTATCGTTGCCGCGAGAAGGGGTTGCGCCATGCAGGAGCTTGAGGATCGTATTCGCCATGACGGCATCGTAAAGGCCGGTAACGTCCTTAAGGTTGATGCCTTCCTCAACCACCAGTGCGACGTTGAGCTGTTCGACCACATGGGTGCCGAGTGGGCCCGTCTGTTCGAGGGTGTCGAGATCAACAAGATCCTGACGATCGAGGCTTCGGGCATTGGTATGGCCTGCATCGCGGCTCAGCATTTTGGCGGCGTGCCGGTGGTCTTTGCCAAGAAGGCCCAGTCCATCAACCTTGACGGCGAGCAGTATGCCACGACCATCTATTCCTTTACCAAGCAGAAGGAGTACCCGGTTATCGTGGGTAAGCGTTTCCTGTCCGAGGGCGATAAGGTCCTGATTATCGACGACTTCCTGGCCAACGGCTGCGCGCTTGAGGGCCTTATTAAGATCTGCGAGGCTGCGGGCGCCGAGGTTGCCGGCATCGGTATTGCGGTGGAGAAGGGCTTCCAGGGCGGCGGCGATAAGCTCCGCGAGCGCGGCTTCCGCGTTGAGAGCCTGGCCCGTATCGCCGAAATGGACTGCGAGAACGGCGAGATCACGTTCGCCTAGGCGCGCAGCACAAGCGATTGGTATGCGATGTGACAAAGGGACTGTCCCTTTGTCACATTTTTTGTATGAGGGGAGGTATTGATATGGATGAGAACAAGATGGGATGGCGCGAGTATGCGCGCTATGCCGAGATGTCGGTCGAGGAGCTGGCACGCGATTGCGAGGTGCAGGTGTTTCGCGCGACGGGTCCGGGCGGACAGGGCGTGAACACGACGGACTCGGCGGTGCGCATGAAGCATGGGCCCACGGGGATTGTCGTGACGGCGCGTGAGAGCCGCAGTCAGTTTCAGAATCGCAGCTGCTGTCTGCGTAAGCTGAGGGCAGAGCTTGAGCGTCGCGGGCGTCCACCGCGCCGACGCGTAAAGACCAAGGTGCCTCAGCGATCGCGCCAGCGCAGGCTCAACGACAAGCACTTCAACGCTATCAAAAAGGCCAACCGTCGCAAACTGGGCAGCGACGAATGATCTTCTCAATACGTTGCGGTGAAATAGGGACTGTTTTGCGGTTTTTGCTGCATAAACAGTCCCTATTTCACCGCAACTTAGGTGGGGTTAGCGGGTGGGGTGCCAGACGTGGAGGGCGCCGGCGAGGATGTCGACCTCGATGCGCGAGGCGACGATGGGCTCGCCGTCGGCCTGGATGGGGTAGTCGGGCTCCTCAAAGGTAAGCTCAGCATGGCGACAGCGGCGCATGCGAACCGGTGGCAGCTTGGTGTGGTGGCCGTCTTTGGCCGAAAGGAACATAGGCAGGGCTACCGCGCGAGGGACGGGGCCGCAGGCGTAGCAGACGTCGAATATACCGTCACAGGGGTCGGCGTCGGGACAGATGCGATAACCCGATCCATAGGTAGGGCCCAGCTGAATCGCCATGATGATCGCCCTCACGCGCTCGGCAGGCGTCCCGTCAAAGCTGACTGTCATGGGGTAGTTGCGATAGCGTAGGCCAAACTGCTCAAGTCCCGAGAGGGTGTAGAGCGGCGCGCCTGTCAAGCCGGTCTTTTTGCGCAGCTCGGTGGTGCCCAGGCCGATGGCGGCATCGATGCCGACCGAAAGCGTCTGGTCGTAGTACTCAACGGTAGCCTCGCCGCTGCCGCTTGCAGGGCTCCACGAGCGAATGCGCCCGACGTCCTGACGCTGCAGCTCGCAGGTGAGCAGCGCGCCAAAATCCTTGCCGGAGAAATCGTCGATGTCGAGCGTCTGGGCAAAATCGTTGCCGGAGCCCACGGGCAGGACGGCAAGAGCGGGGCGGGCGTCCTCCTCTTGCGTCATAAGCCCGTTGACGACCTCGTGGATCACGCCATCGCCGCCAAGGGCGATAACGGTGCGATAGCCCTGAGCCTGTGCGGCAAGTCCCTTGGCATGTCCCATGCGCTCGGTTAGCATCAGGTCAAACTGGGATGCGCGTGCAGTCATGTCCAAAAAGCGCTGCAGGCGCTCGGCAACTTCATGCGCCGCACCCGACTGGGCGGCTGGGTTGGCGATGATGAGCGTGCGACCAAAATCAGTTGCGTGCATGGGGTGACTCCCGGCGTATGACGTGACGGTGCGGTCGCGCTCAGGTCGAATTGCCCCCGATTGTGGCTGCACGGCGAATATTTACGTCTACTCTATCAGGTCGTTGTGGCGCTCGATAGCATCCGCTACCGTACCGCCCTCATCCACAATAAGCGAACGGCGCTTGGGTGAGATGATGCGCTGGGCGGGGTACACGCCACGGTGTCCGCCGGTTAGGTAGCTGATAAAGGCCACGATGACAAAGAACCCGGCGGCCGTGCCGTGGAACAGGTCGATGGCCATCATGCAGGTGGTGATGGGCACGTTGAGGCCGGCGCAGAACACGCCGAGCATGCCTAACGCCGCCAGAAAGCTGGGGTCGATTCCGACGAGGCAACCGATCCAGCCGCCGAGTGCCGCACCGATGCCAAACAGGGGCGTGACCTCGCCGCCTTGGAAGCCGGCGCCCAGGGTGAGGGCCGTAACCACGAGCTTGATGGCTGCGTCCGCCAGGGTGGTGTTGCCGGCGAACCCGGCGCCTGAGAGCCAGGTGGCAAGGCCGGCATACTTCCAGGCGTCGAGCATCGCGTAGGCCGCGAGCACCACGAGCGCACCCACGAGCGCGCGAACGAGGTAATTGGTGATAATGTGACCGTACAGGCTCTTGACGGTTCGAACCGACCAGGCAAAGAGGCGTGCCGTCAGACCGAAGATAATGGCGCTGATAACAACGATGACGACCGTTTTGGGCGTCATAGCGGGAACGCTGGCGATGACATTCGCTTCGTACTCGGTACCCAGGGCGAGTGATGTAAAGTAGCCGGTAAACGAGGCGACCAAGCAGTAGATGCCCGCGGTGTAGTCGATTTTGCCGATAAAGCACATCTCCATGCCAAAGAAAGCCCCGGCAAGGGGCGAGCCGAATACGGCGCCAAAGGCCGACGAGATGCCGGCGAGCATGAGGTCGTGGTGGTCATGCTTTTTGAGGTGGGCGAGGCTCGAGATGTTGCTGGCGATGGTGCCGCCAATCTGCACCGCAGCTCCCTCGCGACCGGCCGATCCGCCCGTTAGGTGCGTGAGCGTGGAGCAGACGAAGGTGAGGACGGCCATGCGCATATGGATGAGGCGTGTGCCCAGAGCGGAGTCGATGACCAGGTTGTTACCGCGTTTGGCGGCAAGACCGTGGTTTTTGTACACCCATGCGGTGGCAACGCCCACAACGGGAAGCAGCGCGTAAATCCACGCATGGTGCTCGCGATAGTCGGTCGCGATATTCAACGAGGCCAAAAACGCCCAAGCGGCAACGCCCATGGCGAGCGAGACGATGACGACGAGTACGAGCAACTTGGCGCTCGCGAGTAGGTTGCGGACGTTGCGGCGCGTGTCGGCAGCCAAGAGATGCTCGGAGCGGGTGAGCTGATGCCTGCCTGCCATGATGACGTCGTTCAGGGAGAAAAAGCCGCCGTCGTCGAGCGGCTGGGGATGATCCTGCGCTTCGTTTGCGCTTTCGGGTTTGTCGTTATGAGCCATACGTTCCTCTTTTAGGTTGCAACGCAAGCATTATAAAACGCGGTAAACGCGACGAGCCGGTGGGTTGGTTTCCATTCTGTTTCGCGGCCTGCAACCGACAGGTGTATTTGCGGGTACAGGCCAAGTCGCGGCCGCGCGTCGGGGGATTATACTGAGACAAGCATAAAGAATCGGCGCCCCTGTTGTGCGCCGTGGCATTAAGAGGTGCATATGGCAGAGAAACTCATTCCGCTGGAGGACGCGCAGTCGATTGTTCTGTCGCACGTTGTTCCGACCGATCTCGTCGAGATTCCCGTGTGGCAGGCCGCCGGTCTTCCCTTGGCCGAGGATACCGTGGCCGATATCGATATCTCGCCGTTTGCCAACAGCGCTATGGACGGATATGCCGTACGCGTCGCTGATCTTGTCACGGCGTCAACCGATGCGCCGGTGACGCTTTCCGTTGTCGGGCACGAGGCGGCGGGTCACGTGTTTGAGGGCACGATCGGCGCGGGCGAGACGGTGCGTATCATGACGGGTGCGCCGGTGCCGGAGGGCGCTGATGCCGTGGTGAAGTACGAGATCGTCGAGGTTCTTGACGGCGATGGCAACGAGGGCTCGCACGTGTGCTTTTCGGCACCGGTAAAGGTAGGGGAGAATGTTCGCTCTGCCGCCGAGGAGGCCCATGTCGGAGATGTCGTGATGCACACCGGCGAGGTTGTGGCTCCGGCGGGTGCGGGCCTGCTGGCAAGCGCCGGATACGCGAGCGTGAAGGTGCACGCCGCGCCTCGCGTGGGCATCATCTCGCTGGGTACGGAGCTGGTTTCGCCAAGTGAGGTGCCGGCGCGTGGTCAGATTCGCGATTCCAATTCGTCAGCGCTGATGGCAGAGGCGCTCGATGCTGGCGCCGAGCCTGTGTTCTATGGCATTGCGCCCGACGACGAGCGGACGATATCCGAGCTCGTGCACCGCGCGGTGCGCGAGTGCGATTTTGTCATTACGAGCGGTGGCGCCTCGGCCGGAGACTGCGATTACGTGACGGCGCTTGTCCAGCGTGAAGGCGAGGTCCTGTTCGACCGCATCTCGATGCGCCCCGGCAAGGCCATCACGTTTGGCCTGCTCGGCGGCAAACCGTATCTGGGGCTTTCGGGCAATCCGGCAGCGGCGTACGTGGGTTTTGAAATGCTCGCGCGCCCGGCGATTCGCAAGATGCGTGGCTTTGCCGTGGGTGCGCGTCCCGTGCAGCAGGCGACGCTCACGCACGGCGTGAAAAAGCGCCAGGACCGACGCTTCTTCGATCGCGCCACGGTTTTGCGCGACCCCGAGACCGGTGAGCTGTTGGTGACCGAGGCCAAGACGCAGAATTCGGCGCTGCTCGGCACGATGCAGCGGTCCAACTGCCTGCTGCGTATTGACGAAGGACCGTGCGAGCTCAAGGCGGGCGACGTCGTGGGTGTCGTGCGTGTCGACCTGCCCGAGGGCACGGTGTTGTAGGAGGAAGACTATGGAGTTGAAGATTTCGATCGTGACGTGCTCGGATACGCGCGATCTTGCTCAGGACGAGGCTGGAGCCGCACTCGAGGAACTTATCAAGGCGCAGGGCTGGACGGTCGTCTCACATGTGGTCGTGCGCGACGACGCCAGCGAGATCGGTGATGCCATTGTGGAAGCTGCCGATGAGTGCCACGCCAATGTCGTGCTCACCTGTGGCGGCACGGGACTTTCGATGCGCGACGTGACGCCCGAGGCGACGCGTGCCGTCTGCGACCGCGATGTGCCGGGTATTGCAGAGGCAATCCGTGCGTACTCCATGACCAAGACGCGCCGCGCTATGCTCTCGCGCGCTATTTGCATGCAACGAGGTCATACGCTTGTCGTAAACTTTCCCGGTTCTACGAAGGCCGCCCGCGAAAGCTGGGAGGCCATAGCAGACCAGCTGGAGCATGCGGCTCAGATGACAGCGGGCGGCGGACATACCAACTAAGCGGTTTACCTGCGGCGGGGCGACCTGAACGGCTGCTCCGCCTTTGTTTTCCGCCGAAGCGACGCCGAGGTGCACGGCAACTCGAAACTATATTCTCTGGCGAGAATAATTTCTCACTATCATTATTCTCGCAGAAGTATAATCTGATTGCAGTTTAAAGCCCGCGGTGGGGTACCCGGGCACAAGGTCCGAAAGGGTTGAATATGTTCGATATGGTTTCACGCCGCGGTTTTGTCTCGCTTTCTGCTGCCGCTGCCGCCGGCTTTGGCCTTGCTGGCTGCTCGGGCAACAAGACGTCCGAGCCCGCTGGTTCCGATGCCGGCTCCGCCAAGTCTTCCTCTAAGAAGAAGGCTGTCGAGCTGCAGGTCTTTGCCGCCAACTCGCTCGAGAAGGCTCTGCCCGAGGTTCAGGAGCTCTACACCGAGCAGACCGGTACCACGTTTGCCGACACGCAGTTCAAAGCGTCCGGCGACCTTGTCGAGCAGATGCGCGCCGGTGCTGCGGTCGACGTGCTCATCACCGCTTCCAAGGGCACCATGGACGACGCCGAGGCCGCCGAGCTCGTCGACGCCGACACCCGTGAGGATATGTTCGTCAACGATCTCGTGATCATTCGCGCCGAGGGCTCCGACACCAAGGTCGAGGTCATCGCCGACGTCGCGAATCTGGACGGCAAGATCGCCATCGGCGACGCCAAGACCGTTCCCGCCGGCAAGTACGCCAACCAGGCCCTGGCCTCCGTGGGCCTCTACACCGGCACCGAGGGCGACGATGGCGAGTATGCTCCCGAGATCGCCGACAAGGTGGCCCTGGCCGACAAAGTTGGTACCGCCGCCGCCTATGTGTCCACAGGCGACTGCGTGGCCGGTTTTGTCTACAGCTCCGATATCTTCCGCTACGACGGTATCGAGGAGGCCTTCGTGTGCCCCGAGGATTCGCACAAGCCCATCGTGTACCCGGGTGCCGTTGCCGAGAGCTCCGAGCACGCCGACGAGGCCAAGGCGTTTATCGACTTTTGCCTGACCAACAAGAAGGCTCAGAAGATTTGGGCTAAGTACGGCTTTGAGCTTTCCGAGTAGTGCGGTAGAGCACTGGATAACGATATCCTTGAGGGCGGGCGTTCTTGCGATCGCCCGCCCTTTTTAGATAGAAGCGGCGTACCCACAGCGCCGTTACCGTGTGTTTGAGGAGTCGCCCGTGTCAAGAAAAACGATTCGCCTGCTGGCTGTGCTGGCTGCGGTCCTGTGCGCGCTGATCGCGCGGCCCGGAGTTGCCCGGGCCGAGGCGCTCTTCACCACCGCCGATGGGTGCCAGGCGACCGAAGATTCCGCGCTTATCGATGGTGTCGGGTTTGGCCTCAACGCGTTTGAGCGCAATGCCAAGGGCACGTCCCGTTCGTTTGCGGGTCAGCCCGAGGGCTATCGATTTCTCATTTACAAGAAGACGACCCTCGTGACGGTGACGACGCCCGAGAACATCGTGGTCTGGGTCGACGCCCATGCCGCCAAAGACGCGGGGTTCGACATCTCAAAGGCAGATGACCAAAAGGCGCTCAAGAAGATGCTCGTAGGGCTCGACAAGTCGCACTCCATGGGTGGGGCGTTGCTGGAGGACTCTAAGCTCGAATGGGTCTTTACCTCGGATAACGCGCTGGTGCAGGGCGATTACCGCTATCAGTTTAAGGTGAAGGGCGGCAACGGCGATTACTACACGGTGGTGAATGCCGCCGACGCCGCGAATGTCGAGCTTGACTTGGGTGACGGCGTCCTGTGGAGTGATAATGCCGCCCTCGTGCGGTATGCGGACGTGTCGACGACGATGCCGCCGTCGCTGGCGGAGCGCGCCGCAGTCTTCTTTGGTGGTATCGACTACCGTCCGTTTTGGGTGTCTATCAAAACGAGCGGCCTCGCCCTAGTGATTGCCTTTGCACTGGGCCTGTTTGCCGCGTGGAAGACTATGGGTACCTCGAGTCGCATCAAGGGCCTGCTCGATTCGGTCTTTACGATTCCTATGGTGCTGCCGCCCACGGTCTGCGGCTTTTTGCTCCTCATGCTGTTTGGCCGCTCGACCGGGGTGGGCCGGTGGCTCATCGCGCACGGCATCTCGATCGTCTTTACCTGGCCCGCGGCGGTCATTTCGGCCGTCGTTGTGTCGTTTCCGCTGGTCTACCGCACGGCGCTCGGAGCCTTCGAGAGCCTCGACACGCAGATGCTCGATGCGGCGCGCACGCTTGGCTGGTCCGAGCGTCGCATCTTTACCAAGCTTATGATGCCGCTTGGCTGGCCCTCGATTGCCGCCGGCACGGTGCTCGCCTTCGCGCGTGCCATGGGCGAGTTTGGCTGCACCCTGTTCTTTGCGGGCAACTACGCCGGCATTACCCAGACCATCCCCATCGCCATCTACTTTGAGTGGATGGGCGGCAACACGTCGGTGGCCCTCTTTTGGGTCGTGGTCGTAATTGCGTTCAGTTTCCTGGTCATCCTATTCATCAACATGTACACGGCGCATTCGCAAAAGTATCGCGAGCGCGGCCTGTCCCGCGCGGAGCGCAAGCAGGCCAAGCAGCTGGGCGGCCAGACCGATTCGCTCGACCCAGTCGGCGGAGATGCGCTGCGTATCGATCGCGAGGCGTTGGCCGAGCTTATGCGCGATGACACGGTCGCAAAGGGAGGTCGATAAGCCATGTCGCTCGTTCTGGATATCAAAAAGCGCTATCCCGGCTTTACTCTCGACATGCAGCTCGAGGCCGGCGAGGAGCGCGTGGCGCTGCTGGGCGCCTCGGGTTGTGGCAAGAGCTGTACGCTGCGCTGCATTGCCGGTGTGGAGACGCCTGACGAGGGCAAGATCGTCGTCAACGGCGTGACCTTTTTTGACTCGGCGGCGGGCATCAACCTGTCGCCCCAGGCGCGCAAATGCGCCCTGCTGTTCCAAAACTATCAGCTGTTTCCCAACATGACGGTGGCCGATAACGTATGTGCCGGTGTAAAGGGCGCGGGCGATGCCGCCGCGCGCAAAAAGCTCGCCGAGCGCTATCTGAGCATTTTCGGTCTAGCCGATTTTGCCGACCGCTATTCCGCACGACTTTCGGGCGGTCAGCAGCAACGTGTGGCGCTTGCGCGCATGGTGGCGGCGCATCCGGGCATCTTTATGTTCGACGAGCCCATGAGTGCGCTCGATGCGTACCTCAAGAGCGCCCTCGAGCAGAATATGCTCGACCTGTTCGATGTCTGCAACCGCACCGTGCTCTACGTGAGCCACGATATCGACGAGGCATGTCGCCTGTGCCAGCGTATCTGCGTGATGCACGATGGGCATGTTGAGGAGATCGGCTCCGTCGAGGACGTGGTCCGCCGTCCGCAGACGCTGGCGGCACTGCGCCTGACGGGGTGCAAGAACACAAGCCGGGCGCGCAAGGTCGGCGACGAGGAAGTCGAGGCTCTCGACTGGGGCATGAGCTTTAACGTGGGTCGCGAGGTTCCCGATACTGTGGCGTTCCTGGGCATTCGCGCAAGCTACTTCCATGTTGACAATCGCGCTGAGCGGGGGCGCAACAGCTATGATTTGCACGTGGCCCGTGTGAGCGATTCGCGCTTTGAGCGGCTGGTATTGCTGGACGTGCCGCGCGCTGATGCGCCCACGCGTCTGCAGTGGAAGGTCAACAAAGTGAACGTTGCTGCCGACGGGCTGCCGCAAGCAGGCGAGACGCTGCGCATGCACTTCGATGCGAGTAGGATCCACCTGGTTTGTCGATAGCGCCGGGTAATGCTGTCGGGGATATAAGCCTCGGCGGCTTTGTCTTGCCGCTTGCCGAATGAGGGATGACAGACTCTTATCAATCAAGATAATTATTTATTAAACGACGGCACGCGAGGCTGTCGTACGAATGTCAACGGTGTTCGTCTGGACGATGACCGCTGATATAGTTGACCTTGACTGGTTAAGGAGGGTGCGCACATGCCGCAGACGACATACATTCGCCGCGTTGCCGCGCGCGCCCTCTATATGGCTCGGAGTCGCATATGAGCAGGTATGTTCACGGCTCCGGGAGAGACGACGCACAACTAAATAACCGATCGCAAGGCAGGTTCCCCAAAATTCCGGGTTTACGCGCGGTTGGGTTTTCGCCCCCCACCGTGCAGCAATACCGTAGCTATTCATTTTTGGTTCGAGAGGGGAACCGCCATGGCTGAAGAATTCGATTTCCATCCGATGTGGGAGAGCCTCGGCATGAATCTTGCCGACCACGACATGCTGCTGGGCGCCGTGGGCCAGATGTACGGGGATATGTTCCTGACGCAGAACAATCGCCCCAAGTCCACGTCCTACCTTGATTTTGTTGCCACCAACATCCACAGCGGCCGCATTAAGGAGATGCTCGACAAGAAGGAGGCCGGCGAGGCCACCAAGATCGTCGGTTCGTTCTGCGTGTATGTGCCCGAGGAGATTGTGCTCGCCTGCGACGGTATTCCCGTGGGCCTGTGCTCGGGTGCCGACTGGGCAACGGACAAGGTCGAGGAGCACCTGCCGCGCAACACCTGTCCGCTCATCAAGAGCTTTGCCGGCTTTAAGCTGGGCGAGGTCTGCCCCTACATTGAGTCGAGTGACCTGGTGGTAGGCGAGAACACCTGCGATGGCAAGAAGAAGGCCTACGAGTTCTTTGCAACGCAAAAGAACATGTACGTCATGGATATTCCCAACGTGCACGACGAGTCTACGCTCGTGACCTGGAAGGCCGAGGTCAAGAAGCTCGCCGCCAAGATCGAGGAAGAGTGCGGCGTCAAGATTACGCCCGAGCGTCTGAAGGCTGCCGTCCACGCCGTCAATGAGAAGCGCCGCGCCTTGCAGCGCCTCGCTGCCACGCGCGCTGCCGACCCGGCGCCCATCAGTGGTCTCGACAGCCTGCTGACCGTTCAGGCCGCCTTTATGGACGACACGCCGCGTCTGACCGGAGCCATCAATGATATGGCGGCTGAGTGCGAGCAGCGTGTCGAGGCCGGCGAGGGCGTGGCGCCCAAGGGGACCAAGCGTATCCTGTACACCGGCACGCCCATGGCCGTGCCCAACTGGAAGCTGTTCAACCTCATCGAGAAGGCCGGCGGCGTTGTGGTGGGCGAGGAGTCCTGCACGGGCTCGCGCTACTACAAGGATCTGGTTGACGAGTCCGGTGAGACGGTTGACGAGATGCTCGATGCCATCGCCGAGCGCTACTTTAAGATCAACTGTGCCGTCTTTACGCCCAACGACCAGCGTATGAAGGATATTGTCCAGATGGCCAAGGACCTGCATGCCGACGGTATCGTCGACGTGGCCCTGCAGTTCTGCACGCTTTACGAGATGGAGTCGTTTGTCGTGGAGAAGGCCGCCGAGGAAGCCGGCATTCCGTTTATGCACATCACGACCGACTACGCCGGCGAGGATGCAGGCCAACTGCAAACCAGGATCGAGGCTTTCTTGGAAACCATTTAGGGGTATCCGTTCCGGCGGCTTCCCCAGGCACCCGATCTTGCCGTTCAAACCGTCGCTTACGTACCAAAATACGCGGCGTTCCTCTTTCACGGCAACCTCGGGCTCCTGGGAAAGCCGTTTCCTCGGTTGGTCAAAAAGTTTGTTAAGGAGTTATATGTCGGAAAATATGGAGCAGCCGTTGCCCAGAACGTTTGAGGAGTTCAACGAGCAGCGTAAGGCGGCGTTTATTCGCGTTAAGGATTACAAGCAGGCCGGCAACCGTCTGATCGGTTTCTTGTGCAGCTACACACCGCTCGAGATCACCGATGCCGCGGGCGCGGCGACGGTGGCGCTGTGCGGTACGTCCGACGAGGTGATCCCCGATGCCGAGAAGGTGCTGCCGGCAAACCTGTGCCCGCTCATCAAGTCGACCTACGGATTTGCCTACTCGCAAAAGTGCCCGTTTACGTACTTTAGCGACATGATCATCGGTGAGACCACCTGCGACGGCAAAAAGAAGATGTACGAGCTCCTCAACGAGCTCAAGCGCACGCACATCCTGCATCTTCCGCAGGGCCGCGATCGCGCCTACGAGCGTGAGGGCTGGTACGAGGAATGCCGCATGCTCAAGGAGGAGCTCGAGAACTTCTACGGCATCACGATTACCGACGATGACCTGCGCGCTGCCGTTCGTCGTCGAAACCGCCTGCGTGCCGCGCAGCTGGAGATGTTTGCGCTGCAGGCCAACCAGCCGGCGGCCATGAGCGGCGTCGACCTGATGAGCACCATGTTCGCTGGTACGTTCAGCTTTGATATCGAGGCCTATACGGAGCAGCTGGAGCAAAAGGTTGCCAGGCTGCACGAAGCCTACGACGCGGGTGAGCGCCCGGTCGCGGCGGATGCCAAGCGCATCCTGATCACCGGTTGCCCGGTGGGCGGCGTGATCAACAAGATCGGTCGCACCATCGAGTCCAACGGCGGCGTGGTCGTGTGCATGGACGACTGCTCGGGCGAGCGCACGGCGGCCATGATGATCGATCCGGATGCGCCCGATATCCTGCGCGCCATTGCCGATCGCTACCTGGACATTAACTGCTCGGTCATGACGCCAAACGACGGTCGTATGGAAAACACACTGGTCATGTGCGAGAAGTACCACGTCGATGGCGTTGTCGAGAGCGTGCTGCAGGCGTGCCACACCTTCAACGTTGAGAGTGCTCGTATGCAGGAGGCCATTGAGGGTGCGGGCATTCCGTACATGAAGATCGAGACCGACTATAGCAATGGCGACATGGGTCAGATCGAGACCCGAATCGCCGCCTTTATCGAGACGCTCTAGCTTCCTCAGGCACCGGATCTTGCCCCTCAAACCGTCGCTTGCGTACCAAAGTACGCTGCGCTCCTCTTTCGGGGCAATCTCCGGCACCTGAGAAACCTAGAGCTAAGGCGCCTGAACGCTTTGATGTTTAGATTGGGAGTGAGCCATGATGGGGATCGGGATCGATATCGGGTCTACGGCGGCAAAGGCTGCTGTGGTCGATGGAGAGGGTTCGGTGGCGTGGACGTGTGTGCAGCCAACCGGGTTCTCGTCGGTCGATGCTTCCGAGCGGCTGCGCGAGGCACTGGCAGCGGCCGGCTATGACGTGACGGCCGAAGATGCTCGCGTGGTCGCGACTGGCTACGGCCGTGTTGCCGTGCCCTATGCGCACAAGGTCGTGACCGAGATCACCTGCCACGGCACCGGTGCCGTGCGTCTGTTTGGTGACCATGGCACCGTGATCGATGTGGGTGGTCAGGACACCAAGGTCATCCAGCTTAAAGGCGGCCGCGTGGCCAAATTTGCCATGAACGACAAGTGCGCCGCCGGCACGGGGCGCTTTTTGGAGATCATGGCCGACCGCCTGGGCATTACCCAGCAGCAGATGGCAGACCTCGCCCGCACCGGCGAGCCTACCAAGATTTCCAGCATGTGCACGGTGTTTGCCGAAAGCGAGGTCATCAGCCTGATCGGTCGCGGCGAGCCGCGCGAGAACATTGCGCGTGGCGTGATCGACAGCGTGGTCTCGCGCGTGGCGACCATGGCCGGGCAGGCCGCGGGCGCTCCATACTACCTGACCGGTGGCCTGTGCGAGAATGCCTTCGTGGTGGAGCGGTTGGGCGAGCTACTGGGGTCGCCGGTGACCACCTCGCCCCAGGCTCGCTTTGCCGGTGCCATCGGCGCGGCGATTCGCGCCGCCGCCTTGGCCTAGGGGTGTACCGCGACATGCGCATCCTCAATATCTCGGCACAAAAACCAGATAGCACCGGCAGCGGCACCTACCTTGCCGCGCTCGTGCGCGAACAGATCGAGACGGGGCATCGCTCCGCCGTGCTTTGCGGCGCGGCTCCGGGTGATACCCAAGGCGAGCTGGACCGACGTGCTGCCGTGTTTGCCGTACCGTTCGAGTCGCCCGAGCTGCCGTTTCCCATCTGCGGTATGTCCGATGTCATGCCCTATCCCTCTACACGCTATCGTGATCTGACGCCTTCGATGCTCAAGGCATTTGAGCGGGCATTTGCTGCTGCAATCGATCGGGCGGTGGCTGAGTTTCGGCCCGATCTGGTGCTCTGCCATCACCTGTATCTGGTGACCGCATTGGCGCGCGAGTGTGTCCGGGGCGTGCCAGTTGTTGCAGTGTGCCATTCGACCGACCTGCGCCAGCTGCGTTCGCATGCGCTCGAGCGCGATCGCATCGTAAGTGCGGTTCGTCGGCTCGATGCCGTCTTTGCGCTCCATGCTGAGCAGGCTGAGCAGATTAGCCTGGTGTGCGGCGTCGATACCGATCGCATCCACGTGATTGGGACGGGCTACGACCATCGCGTCTTCTGTCGCGACGCAAGCGTGGCGAGGCAGCCGGGATCGCTTGTGTACGTGGGCAAGATTTGCTTTAAAAAGGGCGTCGAGTCGCTGGTTCGAGCCATGTCATTGCCGATTGACGATGACGTCCGCCCATCTGGCTTGGTACTTGTGGGCGGCCGCGGGGACGATGCCGAGTACGCGCGTATCGAGCGCTTGGTCGCGGCCTCGGATGTGCCGGTGACGCTGGCGGGGCGCCTGGATAGCGATGGACTCGTGCATGCCTACCGCAGTTCCGACGTCTTTGTGCTGCCTTCGTTTTACGAAGGTCTGCCGCTCGTGACGATCGAGGCCCTCGCGTGCGGCTGCAAAGTTGTGGCGACTGATTTGCCCGGCGTTCGTCCCTGGATGGAGGCGATGCTTCCCGGTGCTCCCGTGACGTGGGTGGCGTCGCCGCGTATGACGGATGTCGACACGCCCGTGGCGGCCGACCTTCCGTTGTTTGAGCGTGCGCTGGCAGATGCTATTGCGCAGGCGCTTGCGGCTCCGCCTTCGACGTTCGAGCCGTCGGCGGTCTCTTGGGAAGCGTGCCTGGGGCGTATACTTAAAGTCGTTGATTTGTTGGAAGGGGGTTCGTATGGCTAAGGACACCATGAGGCTCACGTCTATGACGGCCGCGAGCGGTTGAGCCGCTAAGTTGGCTCCTGGAGCCCTCGCCCAGGTCCTGGGCGATTTACCCAATGTGCATAACGACAACTTGCTCGTGGGGTTTGATACCTCCGACGATGCGAGCGTCTTTCGCGTTGGCGATAACTTGGGTCTCGTGCAGTCCATCGACTTCTTCCCGCCGATGGTCGACGACCCGTTTCTATTTGGCCAGATTGCCGCGGCCAACTCGCTGTCGGACATCTACGCCATGGGCGGGCGGCCGAGCCATGCCATGAACCTACTCTGCATACCCAGTTGTCTGGGCATCGAGGTTGCCGGTCAGATTCTGGCGGGCGGCGCCGACAAGTGCGTCGAGGCGGGTTGCTCCATCGCGGGCGGCCATACCATCAACGACGACGAGCCCAAGTACGGCCTGTCCGTGAGCGGCTTTGTCGCGCTCGACCGCATGCTCGCCAACAGCGGCGCACGCGTGGGCGATGTTCTGCTGCTGACCAAGGCGATCGGCTCGGGCATCATCACCACGGCCATTAAGGGCGAGCTTATCGAGCAGGACGAGGCCGCAGCCATGTTTGACTCGATGCGCACCCTCAACGAGGCGCCGATTCGTCTGGCCGAGGGGCTCGAACTTCACGGCTGCACCGACATTACGGGCTTTGGCCTGATCGGGCACGCGTGCGAGATGGCCGAGGGCTCGGGCGTGCAAGTTGAGCTTGCGTCGGGATCGGTGCCGCTCTTTGATCAGGTGCTCGACATGGCGCGTCTGGGCATTATCCCCGCGGGCTCCTACCGCAACCAGGACTTCTTTGGCCCGCGTGTGGCTGCCGACGAGGATCTGGAGCCGGGCATGCTGGATGCGCTGTACGATCCGCAGACGTCTGGTGGCCTACTCATCGCGGCACCTGCTGCCGATGTTGATGAGCTTGCGTGCCGTCTACATGCTGAAGGACGTATCGCCGCCGTCGTCGGTCGCGTGTGCGTGCCGGTGCCAGGTGGTCCTGCCGTTCGCGTTGTGCATTAAGGAAAACCGTTTATGCGACCGCCTACTGTTCTGGGCGGTCCCTTTTGAAAGGAAAAACTATGTCTACCAAGATTGAAGTCAATGCCATGGGCGATGCCTGCCCGCTGCCCGTCGTCAAGACGCTCAAAGCTCTGAAGCAGCTCGATGGCGAGGGCACCGTCGTGACCTCGGTCGATAACGAGACCGCCGTCAAGAACATCTCCAAGATGGCGCAGGAGAAGGGTTGCACGGCCTCGGTCGAGAAGGTTTCTGACGCCGAGTGGCACGTGACCGTGGCGACCTCTGGCGCCGTTGCCGTGGCCGATCCCGAGCAGGATGGCGCTGTCTTCTGTAATGCCAGCGCCGGCAAGGGCAAGCTCGTCATTTCCGTCTACACCGACTGCATGGGCCGCGGCGACGATGAGCTGGGCCACAAGCTCATGAAGGCCTTCATCTTTGCCGTGACGCAGCAGGAGGAGCTGCCCGCGACTATGCTGTTTTACAACGGCGGTGCCAAGCTCACCGTCGAGGGCTCGCCGGTGCTCGATGACCTGAAGGGCTTGGCGGAGCAGGGTGTCGAGATTCTCACCTGCGGTACCTGCCTGGACCACTTTGACATTAAGGACCAGCTTGCGGTGGGCGAGGTCACCAACATGTACGTGATCGTGGAGAAGATGGAGCAGGCCGTGCGCGTCGTGCGCCCGTAGCGTATTGGTTGGAGTTGCCATGAGGGAGAAGCGCCCGGCGCTTGTCATCACGTTTCCCACCACGGCGGCCGCCATGGGTTGCGAGTCCCTGTGCATCGAGCGCGGTCTTCCCGGGCGGACGATTCCCGTGCCCGGGGAGGTCGCTGCCGGCTGCGGTTTGGCGTGGAAGGCGTTGCCTGTCGATGAGGAGCTGCTGCGCGGCGAACTCGCCGCGGCGGGCGTTCCCACTGAGGGCTATACCGTGATTAATATGTGGGAGGTCGTGCGATGATCTACCTGGATAACGCGGCGACGACCATGCACAAGCCGCAGACGGTCATCGATGCCGTGACGCAGGCGATGTGCTCGCTCGGCAATGCTGGGCGCGGTGCCACCTCGGGTGCGCTCGATGCGGCACGTACCATCCACGGCTGCCGCGCCAAGCTTGCGCGCTTGCTGGGCTGCCCGCGTGCTGACCATGTTTGTTTTACGCCCAACTCCACCGCGGCGCTCAACACCGTCATCAATGGCGTGGTGCGCCCCGGCGACCGTGTGGTCACAACGGTGCTCGAGCACAACTCCGTACTGCGTCCGCTCAACCGCCTGGCGGCAGAGCAGGGTGTGACGGTTGAGCATGCGGGCTGTGATACCAACGGCGTGCTCGACTACGACGAGCTCGAGCGGCTTGTCACGCCCGGTACGCGTGCTGTGGTGGTGACGCACGCCTCCAATGTGACCGGCAACGCGGTCGACATTGCGCGCGTGGCTGCCATCGCGCATGCGGCCGGCGCGCTGGTGATCGTCGATGCTTCGCAGTCTGCCGGCACGGCGAAGATTGACATGGATGCCATGGGGCTCGACGTCGTGTGCTTTACCGGTCACAAGGGGCTCATGGGTCCGCAGGGGACCGGCGGCCTGGCCGTGGCGGAGGGCATTGACGTGGCTCCGTGGGCCATGGGCGGCACGGGCGTGCACAGCTTCGATGCGCTGCAGCCGCTTGGGTGGCCCACGCGCCTTGAGGCGGGCACGCTCAACGGTCATGGCATCGCGGGACTTTCCGCTGGTCTCGACTTTATCGAGGCCCAGGGTGGGGTCGAGGCGATTGCTGCCCACGAGCGTGCGCTCGCTGATCGCTTCCTTGCCGGTGTGCGCAAGATTCCGGGGATTAAGCTCTACGGTGCCTTTGACCAGCAGGCGCGCTCTGCGATTGTGTCGCTCAACGTAGCCGATATCGACTCTGCCGAGATCTCGGATGCGCTCATGCAAGGGTGGGGGATTTCGACGCGCCCCGGCGCCCATTGCGCCCCGCTCATGCACCGTGCGCTGGGGACCGAGCGCCAGGGCGTCGTCCGCTTCTCGTTTGGGTATTTCAACACTACCGAAGAAGTCGACACGGCTATCGATGCTCTGTGCGATTTAGCCTGCTAAAGCTGCTAGACCGTTTATACTTGCGGGACGGGTGTATTTGCCCGTCCCGTTTTTGTTTCGACCCGAAAGGTGTGCCTATGGCCTCATCCGCTCCGCGCGGCCTGCGCTCCGACCATGTCGTTACCGTCGGCATTGCGCTGTTCTCGATGCTCTTTGGCGCCGGTAACCTCATCATTCCGCCGTTGCTGGCGCTCCAGGCCGGCACGGCCACACCGCTTGCCATGGTTGGCTTTTTGATTGCCGCCATCGGCCTGCCCGTCATGGGCTTTATCGCCGTCGCGCTCGCTGGCACGGCCCGCGAGCTTGCCGGCCGCGTGCATCCCAAGTTTGGCGAATTCTTCGTTGCGGCGGTCTATCTGGCCATCGGCCCGTGCCTGGCTATTCCGCGCACGAGCTCCACGGCGTTTGAGATGCTGGTACCGTTGCTGCCCGAGGGTGTTTCGCTTGGCACCGCGCGCTTGGTCTTCGCCGTCGCCTTCTTCGTGGTCGCATTTGCACTTACGCTGCGCCCCGGCGTCATCACGCGCGTGCTCGGTCGCATTACTGGCCCCGCGCTCATTGCGCTCATCGTACTCGTTGTCGGCGCCGCCGTGATTTCGCCGCTGGGACCGGCTGCTGCCCCGCAAGCTCCCTATGATGCCGGCGCTGCGGTCCAAGGCTTCTTGACCGGCTACCAGACCATGGACCTGCTTGCGTCGCTCGCCTTCGGCATCATCATCGCCGAGACCATTCACGAGCTGGGTGTTACCGATGACAAGCGCGTGGCCTTTGAGATTTCGCGCTCCGGTGTGATCGCCGGCGTGCTCATGGCCATCATCTATTGCGGCTTGGCTCTTGCCGGCATGCAGCTCGGCACCGTGATGCCCGACGCCACCAACGGCGCTGCCATCCTTGCTCGCTCGGCCTCCATGCACTTTGGCCTTGCCGGCACGGTTGTGGTCTTCGCCATCTTCTTCCTCGCCTGCATGAACGTGTGCATTGGCCTCATTAGTTGCTGCGCGCGCTATTTCTGTGAGACGTACGTGGTTGAAGGGGGAGCGGAGGTCTCCGAGGAGGCCATGCGCCGCCCCTTCGCGATTCTCGCCTTTGTGTTCGCGGCATTTTCGTGCGTGCTCTCCAACGTGGGCCTCGACGTGATCCTTATGTTCTCGGTGCCCATGCTCAACGCCTTGTATCCCGTCGCCATCGTGCTGGTTCTCATGGGTTTGGTACACGGCTTTTGCGACGCTCATCCGCAGGTGTGGGTCTGGGTCGGCGGTGTGGTTGCCGTGCAGAGCGTGATCACCTCGGTCCGCGATGCGTTCTTTGTGGGAACGTGGCTGCCGTTTGATGCGCTACCCCTGGCAGACATCGGTGCCGCGTGGGCGCCGGTTGCCGTGGTTGCCTTTGTGATCGGCCTGCTCCATAGTCGTTTTGTTGCACATTCGAGGAGCTAGGGCATCAATGCTTGCACAGGCGGGGAGTCTCCCCTATAATTTCCTTCGCTTTGGGACACGCAAGGTTTAGACCTTAGCTGCTCAACACCTTCGGGACGTGGCGCAGTTTGGTAGCGCGCCTGCTTTGGGAGCAGGATGTCGCAGGTTCAAATCCTGTCGTCCCGACCATATCTTGCGGGCGTAGTTCAATGGTAGAACCCCAGCCTTCCAAGCTGATGACGCGGGTTCGATTCCCGTCGCCCGCTCCATAAGATAGTTTTAGCGGCTTTGGCTCTATTTGGTGCCAGAGCCGTTTTCATATACATGCCGGGGACCCCACATCCCCTCCTAAGTTGCGGTGAAATACGGACTGTTTTTCGGCTTTTACGGCCCAGGTAGTCCGTATTTCACCGCAACTATTTGTAAGGGTGGAATTTGATGCCGTTGGGAGGGTCGTAGCGACCGTCTACCGAGAGTGGAAATATTTTTTGAAGCTCTGACCTGCGACGTCAAGCTTTTGGTCAGCTTTTGGCAAGGCCTGCGGACGGAAGCATGCGATAGCGTAATGGCATTCTCTCCGCCGTGATGGTTATGGGGTTGGCCATGCTCGATAAAGGCAAACATTTTCCGCAATCATATGCAAGGATGCTATTCTCGGCCCTCGGAATTCATCAAGATAGTCAGCTGCTTATAACAATTGATCCTTGGGATGAACGCCGTGCGCGCGAGCTTATGCAGGAAGAGCTCATGCTTCGTCTTTACAACCATGTGTATGCGGATCCGGTCTATTGGAATAATCTTGGGGTTGAAAATCGCATTTTTCAGCTGGCATCCGCTATTGCGGTCGTTGAACCGGATGTTGTGTTTTGCGGATCGACGGCAGCGCTGCTCTACGGCATCGGCTCGGCGTATACGCTTCTGGATAAAGTGCAAGTGCTGCTGCCACGGTCTACAAGGCGTGATACGTATGAGTTCGTTGAATACAAGCGCTGGCGGGCGGGCGAGGTGTGGCGGCTCGGTCTGTTTACACTGACGGATCCGTATCGAACGGTTGTTGATATCGCCCGAACGAGCGCCTTTCGCTATGCGCTGGGCTATGTCGATGGCTTGGCCCGTGAGTACGATGTCGATCGCGAAGAGCTGTGTGCGTATGCACAGGCCAATTGCCGCGGTTTGCATGGCATCGCCCGTGCGTTTGGCATGTTCGAGTTTATGGACGGCAGGTCAGATAATGGCGGCGAGTCCGAGGCGAGAGCAGCGATGATTCTTGCTGGGGTTGCCGCGCCTGAGCTTCAAGTTGAGATAACACGACCGGGAAACGCTGGCTATTATCTAGCAGATTATGGTTGGCAGATGCCAGACGGCTCATGGACGCTGGCAGAGCTGCATGGGCTAGGTAAGTTTGAAGACGAAGCTCAAAATGATCCAGAGCAATCGGCGGCAAAAACCTATCGAGCGGCCCTCATGCGCGACGCGAACCTTCGCGCTATGGGCCACAACGTCATTCATTTCAAACTCTCGGACACCTACGACGTTGAAATGTTCGGTGCCATGATGCGCGGTTACGGCATTCCGACAACAAAACCCTACGCCGACTCCCGATAGCGAAATCGTTCGCAGCCAATCTTTAATAAGTTGCGGTGAAATACGGACTGTTGAGGCCTTTATAGGCATGAAACAGTCCGTATTTCACCGCAACTGAGGAGGGGATGGGGCTGAGGGGCGGGCGATGCCGTTGTCTGTCGGTTAGTGGCGACCGTGGTGGCGGAGCTTGTCGATAGTGGAGTCGGTGCTTCGGCTGCGGGCATCGGCGGCGGTTTGGCGCTGGCGGCGGTAGTCGATCATGCCTTGGATGATGGGCTTGCCAAAGCTCACGACGTCGTCGTTATAGATGGCGGTACGGGCGGCAAGCAGACAGTCGGTAAAGTCCATATGCGTTTTGCCAAACAGTTTGATACCAAGGGCGATAACGGTGGGCTCATCAACCATGACGTCATCGAGCAGCTTGGTCATGGCCGACGCGATTTCAACTCGGGGAACCTTATAGACGTCGCGCAGCGTGACCACGACGCGCGTGATGATTTCGGGGTAGACACGAGCGGTACGCGTGGCGATGACCTTGGCGGCGCGCGGTGACAGGACTTCGTCGTCGTCAAGCAGGTAACGTAGGATGACGGTCTCGTCGATGATGGTGCTACTCATGGATATCTACTTCCTCGGGACCCAAAACCGACTCGTCGCTTTCTGTGGCTAGGTATTCAATCCAGGCATTGCGCTCCTCGGAGCGGCGATTGGGGTCCCCGTATGCTTTGAGCAGTCCATAGGCGGCCGTGCCGTCCTTTGAGCGCACGGCGACCGGCTGAAAGGGGAGCTTGCGCATCAAAATGCTTTGCGCGACAAATAAGCGGACAGCCTCGGCGAGCGATGTGCCCATGGCGTCGTAGAGACGCTCGGCATGCTGCTTGTCTTCCTCGCGAATGCGCACCTGCAGGATGGCTCGTTTTTGAGTCGATGACATCACTGGCCTCCCTTAATGAGCGTGCAATTTGAATAGTCAAATACAACATCGGCTAATAATAGCCAATCTTACAACCACTACTTTATTGCACTAGAGTAATTGAGTGTAAACGATATTACAAACGTACTACATCCTTCAGAAACGAGCGTGAAATCTCCCTTGGATGTACGCATGTAATACACTCACCTTTATAGCTTCTAGAGAATAATTCCAACCTGCCAAAACCCCTGCAATACACCCGTATTGCAGGGCCTATGCTCAAGTTTGCCACCTGCAACTGCGTATATTTAACCTGTATATCGTTGGAGGAATTCTATCGAAGTGCCTGTTTCGCCGCATGCACTCGATACGCCGATGCCGGACCACGGGCGGTCCGGGGCAACGTCGACAGGGTCTCTCCGGCATGGGATTCAGGAGGGAGTGAACAACATGGGCAATAAACGAGTCGTAGCCGATTCCTCACGCTGCATTGGGTGCCAAACCTGTATGGCGGCGTGCATCGAGGCGCACGACATCCCCGGCAACATCGCCGCGCCGCGCCTGCGCGTGACGCGTACGTACGAGATCTCCGCACCGGTGGCTTGCCATCACTGCGAGGATGCCCCGTGCGCGAAGGCCTGTCCTACGGGCGCCTTGTTCTTTGATCCAAAGAACCATCGTATCGGCGTCAACGAGGACAACTGCATCGGCTGCAAGAGCTGCGTCATGGCATGCCCCTTTGGCGCCGTGAGCGTGGCGACCACGCAGGTTCCGGTCTTGATGGGCGACGTTCGCGTGGGTTCGCAGACCAAGAGCTTCGTGCTCAAGTGCGACCTGTGCGTGGACCGTCCCGGCGGTCCGGCGTGTGCCGAGGCGTGCCCGACCAAGGGCCTCACCCTGGTAGACGAGGAACGCCTGGCAGAACTGACTGCCGAGCGTGCCCGCGCCACCATCGAAAACGAGGCGTAAGCGTTGGGGCGACAAGCCCAATGTTTGTCAAATTAGTACCGAGTAATCGGTAGCAGAAAAAGGAAGGAGGGTGTCATGGAGAAGCATAAAGTGATCTGCCCGTACTGCGGCGCCGGTTGCCAGTTTAACCTCCTGGTCCAAAACGGCCAGGTCGTGGGCACCGAACCGCTCAACGGCATCACCAACCAGAGCGAGCTGTGCCTTAAGGGCATGAGCGGCTACGACTTCATCAACGACACCAAGATCTTGACTCCTCGCGTACTGCACCCGATGATCCGCCGCACTAAGGGTGCGGATCTTGAGCGCGTAAGCTGGGACGAGGCACTGGATTTCACCGCATCTAAGATGCAGGCCATAATTGACGAATATGGTCCTAACGCTGTCATGACCACCGGCTCTTCGCGAGGCGGCGGCAATGAGGCGAACTACGTCATGCAGAAGTTTACGCGTGCGTGCATCGGCACCCACAGCGTGGACAACTGCGCCCGTACTTGACACGGCCCTACTGTCCTCGGTCTGATGGACACGGTTGGTTCAGGTTGCATGTCATGCTCCATCCCCGGTATGGAGGATGCGGGCTGCATTTTCCTCTTCGGCTATAACCCTGCCGATTCGCACCCCATCGTCGCAAGGCGTATCGTGCGAGCCAAAGAAAAGGGTTGCAAGATCATCGTCGCCGATCCGCGCCATATCGAAACCGCGCGTATCGCCGATCTCTACCTTCCGATCAAGAACGGTTGCAACGTTGCGTTCCTCAACGCCTTTGCCAACTGCTTGGTCAACGATGGCCTCTACGACAAGGAATTCGTCGCCGAGCACACGAACGGCTTTGACGAGTGGTGGGAGACCATCAAGAACTACACTCCCGAATCTGTACAGGACATCACGGGTGTCGAGCCCGCGTTGATCCACCAAGCTGCCGAGATGTACGCCACGGCGAAGCCCTCTGCCATCATTGGCTGGGGCATGGGCGTATGCCAGCAGAAGCAGAACCTGAAGACGGTGCACACCATCGCCTCCATCGCCTGCGTTGCCGGCCAGATCGGCAAACCCAATTCCGGCCTCGCGCCCGTGCGTGGTCAGAACAACGTCCAGGGCTCCTGCGATATGGGCATGCTGCCTAACCTGTACCCTGGCTACCAGAAGGTCACCGACCCGGCAGTGCGTGCCAAGTTTGCCAAGGCTTGGGGCGTGCCCGAGGAAAAGCTCCCGCTCGAGGAGGGCTACAAGCTCACCGACCTGGGTCACCTGGTCGACGAGGGCAAGGTGCACTGCTTCTACAACTACGGCGAGGACCCGGTGCAGACCGAGCCCGATTCGGCCGGTATGCGCAAGACGCTCTCCGAGCTGGATCTGTTCATTTGCCAGGACATCTTTATGACGCAGACGACCATGCTCGCCGACGTCATCCTGCCTGCCACTTCCTGGGGCGAGCACGAGGGTGTCTTTACCGCATCCGACCGTAGCTTCCAGCACTTTGATGCGGCTGTTCCGCCCAAGGGCGAGTGCCGCCACGACTGGGAGATCTTCGCGGACCTGTCTACGCGTATGGGCTACCCCATGCACTACGACAACACCGAGCAGATCTGGAACGAGTGCATTAGCCTGTGCCCCAACTTTGTGGGCGCGACCTACGAGAAGATGGCTCCCGAGGGCGGCTACGCCCAGTGGCCCGTCAAGAGCACCGATGTGAACGACCACGGTACGCCCGACATGTTCGCTGGTGGCAAGTTCACCACCAAGGAC
The DNA here is from genome assembly GCF_028206795.1 of Collinsella aerofaciens. Classification (GTDB taxonomy): domain Bacteria; phylum Actinomycetota; class Coriobacteriia; order Coriobacteriales; family Coriobacteriaceae; genus Collinsella; species Collinsella aerofaciens_AX. The sequence goes on from NZ_JAQLFJ010000004.1 coordinate 160,177, forward strand.
GGCCGCGCCAACCTGATGGCGCACGACTGGGAGGCGCCCTCCGAGCTTCCCGATGATGAGTACCCGCTCATCCTGTGCACCGTCCGCGAGGTCGGCCACTACAGCTGCCGCTCGATGACCGGCAACTGCAAGACGCTGGCACTGCTCGCCGACGAGCCCGGCTTTGTCCGCATGAATCCCGCGGACGCCGAGGTACGCGGCATCAAGAATGGCGACATCGTCTCGATTCACAGCCGCCGCGGCCAGGTATACAGCCGAGCCGACGTGAGCGACCGTATCAACAAGGGCACGGTCTATATGACCTACCAGTGGTGGATCGGCAAGTGCAACGAGCTGACCATGCACAAGGTCGACCCGGTCTCGCACACGCCCGAGGACAAGTTCTCCGCCTGCCAGGTCGACGCTATCGCCGACCAGGTCTGGGCCGAGGGCGAGGTCGAGCGTCAGTACACCGAGCTCAAGCAGGCTCTGGTCGACGCCGCCGCTCCCCAGGACGTTGAGCCCGGCGCCGCCAAGTTCGACGACGAGACACACGTGAATCAAATCGTGTAGTCCCGTTCTCGTTGGCTTTTTGGGCCGGGCGTCCCGTACGTTCGGGAGCCCGGCCCGTTATTTTGAAAGGAAGTGGGGATGAACCGCTTCATCGACATCAACCCGGAGAGGTGCATCGGCTGCGGAACATGCCAGTCCGCCTGTGCCGACGCCCACCGGATGCAGGGTCTTCAGGATACGCCGCGCCTGGCGCTCGTGAAGACCGGCGGTATTTCGGCCGCCCTTGCCTGCCACCATTGCGAGGGTGCCCCCTGCGCCGAGGTTTGCCCGGTGAATGCCATCGAGCACGATGGCGACCGCATCCACGTCAAGGAGCAGGAGTGCATCGGGTGCAGGCTGTGCGCCATCGCGTGCCCCTTCGGAGCCATCCATCCCGATGGCACGTCTATCGCCGGTGTCGCAGGCATGTGCGATCCGACGCCTTCGTATCCTAAGTCCCTGAGCAGCCTGCTTACGTGGGCTCCTGGCCAGTACACCTGCGCTGTCAAGTGCGACCTGTGCGCCTTCGATCCAGACGGCCCGCATTGTGTGGCGGCGTGCCCCACCAAGGCGCTGACCGTCATGGGCGGCGCGGCCGATCGCGAGCTCGACGAGGCCAAGCGCCTGCGTTCGATCGAAAACGGTCCTGTCGTCGACGTTACCGCTGTGGCCCAGGGCCTGTCCGAGAAAGCAGAAGGGAGCGTAAACAATGGATAGCATGACGCTGTTTATCGCATCGCTTGCCGTCTCGTGCATCGGTGCGCTCGCCTCGGTTCTGCTGATCAAGGCCGATAACGCTGCCAAAACCGCCGGCTGCCTTATCGGCGCCGCCGCCGCGGTGCTTTCGTTTGTGGCCGGTATCCAGGCCGTGCTGGGCGATGTCACGTCGGTCGACACCATCGTGTTCTTCCCGTTTGCCCATTTCCAGCTGCTGCTCAATCAGCTGTCCGGTCTGTTCGTGGCGCTCATCTCGGTGCTCGCGTTTGCCGGTTCGATCTACGGTCTCAACTACTTTGATGAGTACCCGGGCAAAAAGGGCCGCGCCGGCTTCTTCTTTAACACCTTCGTGGCGTCCATGATGCTCGTCATCACCGCCGACAACGTGTTTTGGTTCCTGGTCGCCTTTGAGCTCATGTCGCTGACCTCGTACTTCCTGGTCGTGATCGAGGAGAACGAGAACTCCATTCACGGCGGTTGGCTCTACTTTGTGATCGCTCACGTGGGCTTTGTGCTCATCATGGCGAGCTTCCTCACCATGACCAACTTCGCCGGTGGCTCGTTTGCCTTTGCGGATTTCCGCGCCACGCAGTTTAGCCCCGCGGTCGCATCCGTGTGCTTCGTGCTCGCCTTCTTTGGCTTTGGCGCCAAGGCCGGTATCATCCCGCTGCACGGCTGGCTGCCCAAGGCACATCCCGAGGCGCCGTCCAACGTGTCGGCCCTCATGTCCGGCGGCATGATCAAGATCGGTATCTTCGGTATCCTCAAGGTTGGTCTCGACCTGCTCTCCGCCTCGGGCGTTCAGGTCTGGTGGGGCCTTATGGTCATGGTCTTCGGTGCGATCTCGTCGGTCCTCGGCGTGGCCTTCGCCCTGCAGGAGCATGACATCAAGCGCCTGCTGGCCTATCACTCCGTCGAGAACATCGGCATCATTCTGCTCGGCGTCGGCGCCTCCATGGCCGCCATGGCGCTCAACTCTGTCGGCATCGCCGTCCTGGCCCTGATGGCCGCCCTCTACCACACGTTTAACCACGCGATGTTTAAGGGCGAGCTGTTCTTGGGCGCCGGTGCGCTGCTGTACTCCACGGGTACGCGCAATATGGAGAAGATGGGCGGCCTGTTCCGTCGTATGCCGGCAACGGCCATCTGTTTCCTCGTTGGCGCGCTTGCCATCTCGGCCATCCCGCCCTTCAACGGCTTTGTGTCCGAGTGGTTTACCTACCAGTCGCTGTTTAATGCCGCCATGCAGGGCGACAAGGCCGTCATGATCGTGGCCGTGTTCGCTGCCGTCGCGCTCGCCATTACCGGCGCGCTGGCTGTTACGTGCTTCGTCAAGGCCTATGGCGTCTCCTTTGCCTCCGCGCCCCGCTCCGAGGCCGCGGCCAATGCCAAGGAGGTTCCCGCCCCCATGGTGTTTGCGCAGGGCCTGCTTGCGGCCATCTGCGTCGTGCTGGGCATTGGCGCTCCCGTGATCGCGCCCGTGCTGGTCGATGTCGCCGCGTCCGTGCTGCATCCGTACGGTGGCGTGTTTGCCGCCGAGGGCATGGAGCTCATGAACCAGTACTCCGGCGCTGCCACCTCCACGCCCGCGATCGCTATTGCGCTCGTGGTGCTCGTCGGCCTTGCCTGCGGTTATCGCAAGCTCAAGACCGTCGGCAAGGTGCAGAAGTCCCAGCCGTGGGCGTGCGGCTATGCTCCCAACGAGCATATGCCCGTCGTGGCCACGACCTTTGCCTCCGAGGTGTCCTGGTTTATGCAGCCTCTCTACACGCTGCGCGACCGCTGCACGGCCGTCTGCTGGTCCATCGCGCACTTCTTCCAGAAGCTCACCGGTGTGGCCGAGGCTGTGGAGCCCGTACCCGACAAGGTTCTCGTCGATGCCCCGCATAAGGGTGTCGAGAAGCTCGCCGACCTCGCGACTAAGCTCGAGGGCGGCAACTACAGCATCTATATCTGCTACATCGTCGCGGCACTCGTGGTGTTCCTCGTGCTCGCCGTGCAAATGGGTTAAGGAGGGGAGAGCATGAACAACATCGTACTTGCCGTTCTGCAGGGCGTGGTCGTCATGGCCGTCGCACCGTTCTTCTCCGGTCTCGGCCGCGTGATCCGCGCCAAGATGCACAACCGTCGCGGCCCCAGCATCATGCAGGACTATCGCGACCTGGCCAAGCTCTTTGCGCGCCCCGAGTCCCAGAGCGAGGATGCGAGCTTTGCGCTGCGCATCATGCCGCCGCTGTTCTTCGCCGTCGCCTTTATGCTCGCGATGGGTCTGCCGCTCTTTACGGCACAAAGCCCCATCCCGGTCTTTGGTGACGCCATCACCATCATGTACAGCCTGGCGCTCGCCCGCTTCTTCTTCGCCCTCTGCGGTGTGGATTCGTCCAACGCCTACGCCGGTATCGGCGGCGTCCGCGAGCTGCTCATGAGCGTGCTCATCGAGCCGTCCATGCTGCTGGCGCTGTTTGCCGCCGCCCTGGTGTGCGGCTCCACTGACATCGCCACCATGGGCCAGCACATCATGACGGGCGCCATCGACGCGCCGGTCGCCGTGATCCTCGCCGGCATCGCCTTTGCGATTGCCTGCTACATGGAACTCGGCAAGCTGCCGTTTGATCAGGCCGAGGCCGAGCAAGAGCTTCAGGAAGGTCCGCTCGCCGAGCTTTCCGGCCCGTCGCTCGCCATGGCCAAGCTTGCCATGTCTATGAAACAGGTTCTGGTCGTCGCTTGGTTCTGCGCGATCTTCGTCCCCTGGGGCGAGCCCGCGACCGTGGGCGCCGCCGCCGTTCTGGGCGCCGTCATCTTCCTGGTGAAGTGCCTTATCGACTTTGTCGTGTGCGGCGTGATCGAGAACTCCTGCTCGCGCTCGCGTTTTAAGGTACTCGGTAATCAGACCTGGGCCGTCGTGGGCATCGCCGTTCTGGCGTTTGTCTTCGTGGTCGTCGGCGTGTAGGAGAAGGGAGAAACAATGTCATTTGCAGTCAGTCTGTCCCTTCTCGGCTTGGTCGCTATCGCGGCCCCGATGGTGGCCTCGGTGCTCGTCGCCCTGTTCCCCCGTCCGTACGCCAAGTGGTTCAGCGTTTTGGGTGCCGCCGTCTCGACGGCCTGCACCATCGCCCTCGCCGCGAATTTCGCTGGCGCCGGCATGCCCGACACGCAGGTCCCCCTGATCTCGTTTGGGCAGACCCTCGTCATGGGATTCACCTTCGATCGCATGAGCACGCTCCTCGCGCCCGCCTTTGTGGGTATCGGCCTGCTTGTCGTGATCTATTCGATTCCCTATATGAGCGAGAATAACCGTGAGCATCCCGACGCACCGCGTCGTCGCTTCTACGCGTATCTCGCGACCTTCATCGGTGCCATGGCCGGCCTCGTGTACAGCTCGACCCTTTTGGGTCAGCTCGTGTTCTTTGAGATCACGGGTGCCTGCTCTTGGGGCCTCATCAGCTACTATATGTCGCCTACGGCCAAGAAGGCCGGCATGAAGGCCCTGATCATTACGCATATCGGTGCGCTCGGCCTGTATCTGGGCGCCGCCATCGTGTTTGCCCACACCGGCACCTTCGCCATTACCGCGATTGCCGGCCTCGACGCCAAGCTCAAGGCTATCGTCCTTTTGCTCGTGCTGTTTGCGGCCTGGGCCAAGTCCGCACAGGTTCCCATGTACATGTGGCTGCCTTCGGCCATGGAGGCGCCGACGCCTGTTTCGGCCTACCTGCATGGTGCCTCGATGGTTAAGGTCGGCGTGTGCGTGTTCGCGCGCGCACTCGTCTCTGCCGGCGAGATTCCCGAGATCGTGGGCTGGGTCGCCATTATCAACGCCATGGTCACCATGCTCTTTGGCTTCCTGATGTACCTGCCGCAAAAGGACATGAAGCGCCTGCTGGCCTTCTCCACGATCGCCCAGCTCTCCTATGTGTTCTTTGGTCTGGGCCTTTCGGTCTTTGGCAGCCAGCTCGCCTTCGATGGTGCCGTGTGCCACATCTTTAACCACGCCTTCGCCAAGACCCTGTTCTTCCTGATCGCGGGTTCGTTCTCCTTTACGCTCGGCACGCGTATGCTGCCCAAGCTGCGCGGCATCGTAAAGAAGTACCCGATCTCGGGTGTGGGCTTTGGTGTGGCGGCGCTCGCCATTGCCGGCGTGCCGCCCATGAACACGTTCTTCTCGAAGTTCCAGATTATCGCCGGCGGCTTTTCCGTTGGTGCCGGCAACGTCGCGATTCTTGTGCTCGTGTGCATCATGGTCGCCGAGACCGTCGCCACCTTTGCCTGGTTCCTCAAGTGGATGGGCTATTGCCTGCCCGGTGAGCCGAGCGAGGAAGTCGCCGCTGGTGCACCGCTCCCCAAGGCAATGGCATTCGTGTTCATCGTACTCATCATCATGGTCATCGTCAGCGGCCCGCTTTCGGCCAGCTGGATCGGTTAGGAGGTAGAACGACATGGGTTATTCGATCGTCAACATCCTTGGCGGCCTTCTGATCGTCACGTCCACCATGGTGGTCGTCTCAAAGAACATCAAGCACGCCATCAGCTGGTATGCGGTGCAGTCGCTGGTGCTCGTGGGGCTGCTCGCCACGCTCGGTGTCACTACCGGCGCGCAGGAGCTGCTTATGTGGGCTGGATCTGCCTTTATCACCAAGGTCGTCCTGGTCCCTTACATCCTCAACCGCGCATACAAGAAGATGGGCGAGCCGAGCGACGCATCGCTCAAGGCCGGCCTTAAGCCCGCATGGGCCATTTGCATCATCGCCGTGGAGGTCGCGATTTGCTTTGCCGTCGTGACGCAGATCAGCCTGCCCACGGCCGAGGTCGCAACGCCTGCGCTCGCTATTAGCTTCGCTCACTTCTTTGTGGGCCTCACCTGCATCATCTCGCAGCGCAACATCATGAAGCAGATCTTTGGATACTGCCTTATGGAAAACGGCAGCCATGTGACGCTCGCGCTTTTGGCCCCCACCGCTCCCGAGATCATCGAGATCGGTATCGCCACCGACGCCATCTTTGCCGTCATCATCATGTCCATCGTCGTGCGTCGCATTTGGGACGACTCCCACTCGCTCGATGCGCGCGACCTGTCCGAGCTGAGGGGGTAGTCCATGGAAACGTTGATTCTCGCCCTGCTCGCGACTCCTTTGGTGTTCTCGCTGGTCATGGCGTTTTTGCCCAAGAACACGTCCTATAACGTGTTTGCCGGTCTCAACCTGGTCTCCGTCGCAGCCGTCCTGGTGCTGTCGATTATGACGGCCGGTAACGTCCTTATGAGCGGCGACACCGCGAGCGCTCTTGGCCTGTGGTTCCACCTCGATTCGCTGGGCGCCATCTTTGTGCTGCTCATAGGCTTTATCGGTTTTCTCACGGGGCTGTTCTCGCTGCCCTATGTAAAGGCCGATATCGAGGAGGGCTCCATGCCCGCCGAGCGCGCCAAGCAGTATTTTGCGCTGTTTAGCCTGTTCGTGTTCACCATGCTGCTCGCGTGCCTGTCCAACAACATGATCCTCACGTGGGCCGCCGTGGAGGCAACCACGCTTTCCACTGTGTTCCTCGTGGGTATCTACAAGAACAAGACGGCCCTCGAGGCTTCTTGGAAGTATGCGATGGTCTGCACCGCCGGCGTGGCCTTTGGCCTGTTCGGTACGCTGCTGATCTACGCCAACGCCGCCGACGTGATTCCCAACGCCCACGAGGCCGCATTCCTGTCGTGCGTGCTGCCGTATGCCGACCAGTTCGACCCGACGCTCATGCGCCTCGCCTTTGCGTTTATCGTGATCGGCTTTGGCACCAAGGCCGGCCTGTTCCCCATGCACACTTGGCTGCCCGATGCCCACTCCCAGGCCCCGAGCCCTGTCTCGGCCCTGCTCTCGGGCGTGCTGCTTAAGTGCGCCATGCTTGTGATCATGCGCTTCTACGGCTTTACCATCCAGGCCGTGGGCGCCGAGTATCCGCAGCTTTTGCTGTTGATCGTCGGCACGCTGTCCATTTTGGTGGCGGCGCTTTCGATGTTTCGCCAGGACGACCTCAAGCGCCGCTTTGCGTACTCGTCTGTGGAGAACGTGGGTGTTATCGCCCTGTGCCTGGGTATCGGTGGCCCTCTGGGTATCGCCGCGGCCCTGCTGCACTGCGTGTTCCACGGCTTTACCAAGACGCTTGCCTTCTGCGTGTCCGGTAACATTCAGCACGCCTTTGGCACGCGTAGCTTGGCCAAGATCCAGGGCGTCGTCGAGGTTGCCCCTGCAACCGCTGCGCTCGCCATCCTGGCGCTGCTCGGTCTTGCCGCCTTCCCGCCCTTTGGCATGTTTATCTCCGAGTTCCTGACTTTTGTCGCCGGTGTTACCGCCGGCCCCATGTGGCTGGTCGTCGTGGTCGCCCTCGGTCTTACCGTGGCAATCTCCGCGCTCACCCGTATCGCACTCAAGTCGGTATTCGGCCATGCGCCCCAGGGCATGGGCAAGCATGAGGCCCCGGCGCTCATGCTTATCCCCGAAATCATCCTGGCTGTCATGATCTTGTGGTTTGGCATCGCCACCCCGCTGCCCCTCGTGCACGGTGTGGAGACCGCGACCGGCATCGTGCTCGAGCAGAGCACCGAGGAACTTCACGCGACGCCGATGTACCGCGCTGTGTTCGGTACCGAGACCGCTCAGAGCGAGGTGGAGTAACGAATGATTGAAACTGAGAATAAGGTCTACGCCCGCCGCTGCGAGAGCCATGTCGAGGCCCTGCGCCGCGCCGTTCCGGGCTGCATCGAGAAGGTCGAGTGGCAGTGCGAGGACCAGCTGACGATTACCGTCAAGCAGGACAAGCTGCCCGAGGCCGTCCACTACCTGTATTACGAGCGCTACGGCTGGATTCCCGTGATCATCGGCAACGACGAGCGCAGTCTGTGCGGCCGTTACGCCGTGTATTACGTCATCTCCATGGAGGGGGAGGACCCCGGCTGGGTGACCGTGCGCACCGAGGTCGATCCCGCCAAGATGACGTTCCCGTCCGTGACGCCGTTCGTCCCCGCCTGCGTGTGGGGTGAGCGCGAGCTGCGCGACATGTTCGGCCTGATCCCCGAGGGTCTGCCCGACCGTCGCCGCCTGGTACTGCCCGATGACTGGCCCAGCGGCCTGTACCCGCTGCGCAAGGACTCCATGGACTACCGCTTCCGTCCCGCTCCCGCGAGCGACATGGAAAACTACGAGTTCTTGGCCGACACCAAGGGCAAGGAGACCACGCTCGTCCCCATGGGCCCGCTGCACATTACCTCCGACGAGCCTGGCCACTTCCGCCTGTTCGTCGAGGGCGAGACGATTGTCGATGCCGACTACCGTCTGTTCTACGTGCACCGCGGCATGGAGAAGGTCGCCGAGACGCGCCTGAACTATGACGCCGTGACGTTCCTCGCCGACCGTATCTGCGGCATCTGCGGCTGCGCTCACTCGGTGGCCTATGCCGAGGCCGTCGAGCGCGCCCAGGGCATTCATGTCCCGCCGCGCGCCCAGTATATCCGCGCCATCATGCTTGAGGTCGAGCGTCTGCACTCACACCTGCTCAATATTGGCCTCGCATCGCACTACACCGGCTTCGACTCCGGCTTCCAGCAGTTCTTCCGCGTCCGCGAGAAGTCTATGGACCTGGCCGAGAAGCTCTCCGGTCACCGCAAGACCTACGGTCTCAACGTGATCGGCGGCGTGCGTCGCGACATTTTGGCCGAGCAGAAGCTCTCCACGCTCACGACCATCCACCAGCTGCGCTCCGAGGTTCAAGAACTCGTCGACGTGCTGCTCTCTACGCCCAACTTTATCGAGCGTACGAGTGGCATCGGCATTCTGGACCGCAAGATCGCACGCGACTTCTCGCCGGTCGGCCCGCTCATGCGTGGCTCGGGCTATGCCCGCGACGTGCGCTTTGACCATCCCTTCGACGGCTACGCCGATCCGGACGTCCAAAAGATGCACGCCGCTACGGCCGACACCTGCGATGCCTTCGGCCGTACCGCCGTTCGCATCCAGGAGGTCTACGATTCGATCGATATGATCGAGACCATGCTCGAGAACTGCCCGTCGGGCCCCATCCTTACCACGGATTGGGAGTACACCCCGCACAAGTACGCCATCGGCGCCACCGAGGCGCCGCGCGGCGAGGACGTGCACTGGGCCATGCTCGGCAACAACCAGAAGTGCTACCGCTGGCGCGCCAAGGCCGCCACGTACAGCAACTGGCCGGTCCTGCGCTACATGTTCCGCGGCAACACCGTGGGCGATGCGGCGCTGATCGTCGGCTCGCTCGACCCGTGCTACTCCTGCACCGACCGCGTGACGGTGACCGATGTCGCCGCCAAGCGCGACCACGTGCTCGACAAGGAGCAGTTCGAGAACGTCTGGCGCGACAAGTCGCCGCTTGCGGGCGAGGGCACCATGGCCGCTCCGCTCGATGAGGAGGCGCTCTAATATGCTGAAGCTTTGGAAGGTTAACGCCAAGGCAGGCGACGCAACGGTCAAGTACCCGTTTGCGCCGTTTCCCACCAACAAGGACATGCGCGGCAAGCCCGAGCACAACGCGGAGCTCTGCATCGCCTGCGGTGCCTGCGGCGTGGCGTGCCCGGCCGATGCCATTCGCATGGACACCGACCTTGCGGCCGATACCATCACCTGGTCGATCGACTACGGTCGCTGCATCTTCTGCGGTCGTTGCGAGGAAGCCTGCCCCATGGAGGCCATCAAGCTCACCGAGGAGTTTGAGCTGGCCGTCATGAGCAAGGACGACCTCACCAGCAAGAGCCTCTACACGCTCGAGCACTGCTCGCGTTGCGGCAAGCCGTTTGCCCCGCACAAGGAGATCGACTACGCTAAGCGCCTGCTGCAAAAGGCCGGCGGCATGGAGGCCGAGCAGGCCGCCCGTACCGTCGGTATGTGCCAGGAGTGCAAGCGCGAGCTCGACGCCCTGCGCGCCGCCTCGGCCGTAAAGACCGGCAACGCGCGCGGCATGGCTGCCAACGAGACGCTTGCGTCCGGTGAGCCCCAGGGCCCCGGCATGGAGTATCTGGGCGGCCACGGCGTGAACCCGGAGTATGTCGACCGCGAGCTCAACCCCGATGCGCCCGAGATCCCCGCTGGACCTGCACCGGTCGAGGGCATCATCATGGATTTTGATACGAAGGAGGAGTAACCATGGCCGAACCCACGCTTTTGCCCGAGCGGCTTCAGTACCGCCCGACCAAGATCGAGCTCGACGAGAGTATCGAGAAGGCCAAGGCGACCCTTCTTAAGAAGATCAAGCGCTCGGTGTACGTCTACCGCGTTGACTGCGGCGGCTGCAACGGCTGCGAGATCGAGATCTTCGGTTCCATCACGCCCGTCTTCGACGTCGAGCGCTTTGGCATCAAGGTCGTGCCCTCGCCCCGTCACGCCGACGTGCTGCTGTACACCGGTGCCGTGACGCGTGCCATGCGCATGCCGGCCCTGCGCGCTTTTGAGGCCGCACCCGATCCCAAGATCGTGGTGTCCTATGGCGCGTGCGGCTGCACCGGCGGCATCTTCTACGACAACTACTGCGTCTGGGGCGGCACGGACAAGATTCTGCCGGTCGATGTCTACATCCCCGGCTGCCCGCCTAGCCCCGCGCAGACCATCTACGGCTTTGCCATGGCGCTCGGTCTGCTGGACCAAAAGCTCCATGCCGAGACCACGGTGGAGGCCGCCGGCGAGCAGGCCGATATCCTGCACCCCGGCGTGCCGTACAAGCTGCGCGTTGCCATCGAGCGCGAAGCTCGCGCCATGAGCGGCTACCGTTACGGCCGCGACCTGGCCAATGAGTTTATGGATACGCTCGAGGGCGCGCCCAAGGGCGATATCCGCGGTGCTATGGCGCTGCTCATCGACAAGCAAGATGATCCTCGCCGCGTTGAGGTCTACTCGGCGCTGCAGGATCTGGTGCTGGCCGGAGGTCGCTAGATGGAGCTCACGGACCGCTCTGGTTACTTTGCGGGCCCCGGTATGCTCGGCGGCTCCTTTGGCGATGCCTCGCGCGCAAGCGACGAGGCCGCCGAGGGCGTCGCCGACCCCTGCCTGGGCCATACGCCCGACCAGGTGGTCTTCTATGAGCTCACGCGTAAGTTTGTGGAGACCGAGGAAGACGTTCCCCAGGAGGCCTGCGACGTGCTGTACTACACGCTCGCCGTGGGCCACCACACCGGCGTGCTCGACTGCTTTGAGCCGCGCCTGTCGGTGCCGGTGAACGTGTTCTATTCGCTCGTCGACGCGCTGCCGGAGGGGGAGGCCAAGACCAAGTTCGAGGCCATCCGCTCCTTTGGCGAGTGCCAGCTCGACAAGGCGGCGGTGCCGTCGTTGCTCGAGGCCTGCGACACGCTGCTCGACGATCGTGGTTTTCGCGGTTCGGCCAAGGCCGGCATCTCGGTGTTCGATGACGACTTTGGCCTGCATGCCCAGCAGGTTGCGTTCTTAATGAAGTTTCGCGATCTGGTTGAGCGTGTGCGCGATGTGTCGGGCGTGTATCTGACGGGGAGGCTACAGTAATGGGTCGCGTTGTGGATGGCCGTGTGAACGGCGCCCCGTTTGCGGGCATTGTGCTCACGGCGGGAAGCGTGCTGCGCGCCGACGATGCCGCCGGCCCCGTGCTCTCCAAAAAGATGGAGGACACGCCCATCGCCGGTTGGTACACCATCGACGGTGGGCAAACGCCCGAGGACGACATCATCGAGGTCAAGCGCGAGCGTCCGCCGCGCCTGGTGTTGGTCGATGCCGCCGACATGGCGCTGCCCGTCGGCGCCATCCGCCTGCTCGACAAACGCGATGTGGCCCGCAAGTCGATGTTTACCACGCATTCGCTTCCCTTGTCGATTCTGATCGAAGAAATCGAGCAATCGTGCGAAGATATCGTCTTCATAGGGATTCAGCCGGGCGATACGGAGTTCTATAACCCCATGTCCCCGGAGGTCTTTGAGGCCGTCGACGCCGTGTACGACGCCGTGGCCGCCAACGACTTTTCCCACTTTGTCCGCTTGGGGCAGGAGCTATAGCAGCGCTTGCCTCTGCTGAATAGGAAAGAAGTGATTGACATGGCAGATTCCAAGGTGGAGTACCCCGCTCCCGATTGCCTGGCGCCCGCCGCGATCGAGTCCAAGACCGAGACCGCCGGCGTGACCAAGGCTAACCTGCCGGTCGCTAAGGCCTTTCTGTTGGCAATGTTCGCCGGTGCGTTTATCGCCTTCGGCGGCCTGTTCTTTACGGTGTTTTTGAGCGACAGCACGCTGGGCTGGGGTGCCCAGCGTGTCGTGGGCGGCCTGTGCTTTTGCCTGGGCCTGGTGCTGGTGCTGGTGTGCGGCGCCGAGCTGTTTACCGGCAATTCGCTTATGGTCTGCGCACTCAAGAGCAAAAAGATCACTCTGGCCCAGATGCTCAAGGCCTGGGTCGTCGTGTGGGTCGGCAATTTTGTCGGTGCCCTGTTCATCGTCTTTTTGGTGTACATGGCCGGCATCTATAAACTTAACGGCGAGGCGGTCGCCAATTCCATGGTGAGTGTCGCTGCTGGCAAGGTGACGATCGACTGGGTGACGATCTTCTTCCGCGGCATCCTATGCAACATCTTTGTGTGCCTGGCCGTGTGGATCGGTACTGCCGGCAAGACCGTGGTCGATAAGGTCGTTGGCATTCTGCTGCCCATCGCAGCCTTTGTGGCCTGCGGTTTTGAGCACTGCGTTGCCAACATGTACTTTTTGCCCATGGGTGCCGTGATGCATGCATGCGGTTATGGTGCCGAGGTCGCCGGGGCCGATGCACTCAACGCCGCGGGCATTGCGTTTAACCTATCCGCCGCCACGCTGGGCAACATCGTGGGCGGCGCGGTTCTGATCGCGCTCGGCTACTGGTTTATCTACGCCAAGAAGTCCGAGGCGTAAGGTACCGTCTGTTTGACGTTGGGCCTCCCGCGGGGCGTTGCCGTGCGGGAGGCTTTTTGGGTCTGGGGCTCGTTGCCGGGCTTTTGGCCTGTTGTGTTTGGCTTGTGAAAGGGGTAATCGAGATGGCATCTGCTGTGGAGCGTGACGGTCGCGCTGTGGTGACCACATGCGGGGGATGCTATGCCGATTGCGCCTTTGCGGCACGCGTTGAGGACGGTCGCGTGGTGGCCGAGTTGCCGGTGCCGGGGCACCCGTGCGCGGCACGAGCCCTGTGCGCCCGCGGACGGCATCGTCTGGCAATGCCGTTTGACGAGCGCGACCGCATTTTGCACCCCATGCGCCGCCGTCGGGATGGCTCGGGGTTTGATGCGATTACCTGGGACGAGGCGTTTGCGCAGATTGCAGCGCGCCTTGGGGGGATTGTCGACGGGCATGGTCCGCGTGCGCTGGGCATGACGCTTGGCGTGCCCTCGTTCGACCGCTACTGGGCCTATCGCTTTATGCATGCGCTGGGTTCGCCCAACGTGTACGGTGCCGACGGCGCCTGCGAGGTGAGCCGCCTGACCGGCTGGGAGCACAGCCTGGGCTACAGCCCGGCGTCCGACCTGGCGCATACCGATTGCATCATGTATTTGGGGCGTTCCATTGTCGATTCGTCGACGATGGGGGCCGTTGACGCGCTCAACGATGCACGCCGGCGCGGGGCGAAGATTATCGTGGTTGACCCTCGGCGCAGCGGCTCGGCCGCGCTTGCCGATCGCTGGCTGCGCGTGCGCCCGGGCTGCGATTTGGCCCTGCTGTTGGGCATCGCGCATGTGCTGATTGCCGAGGACCTGTACGACCACGACTTTGTGGCCCGCTATACCACGGGTTTTGATGAGCTGGCGCAGGCGGCTGGCGCTTGGACGCCCGGGTGGGCCGAGTCCATGTGCGACGTACCGGCAGATGACATCCGCGCGACGGCACGCGACCTGGCTGCTGCGGCGCCTGCCGCCGTGGTCGACGCGGGCTTTCACGGTGGCATCGGCATTGCGTATGCCAACAGCACCCAGACGGCGCGCGCTATCTGCCTGGTCGATGTGCTGTTGGGCTGCCTGGGGCATGTGGGCGGTGCGCTCAACCCGCCGACCCCGCTCGCGCTGGGCGACTTGGACCCTGCGCGCTTTGCGACGCCGCCGGTGCCGCGTGTGCCCAAGTTGGGTTCCGAGCGTTATCCGCTCGTCGATCCGGTGCGCGGCCTGTGCACGACCATCGGCCAATCGATCCTCGCCGGCGACCTGCGCGGACTCATCGTCTATGCCAGCAACCCCGGTGCGGGTTACGGCAACGCCGATGCGTGGCTTGGTATCTTGCAACAGCTCGACCTGCTCGTGACGATCGATATCCGCTGGTCCGAGACGGCGCGTGCGTCCGACTATGTGCTGCCCGACGTGACGTATCTGGAGGCCGACCGCGGCGTCGGTACGGTCGTGGGCCGCAACGATGCGCGCGTGTTCTATCGCAACGCCGTGCTGCCGGTCTTGCATGATGACACGCGTCCCGGCCGGGAGATCTTTGCCGGCCTGGCTGCTGCCTGCGGCGTGGGCGAGTATTTTGACTTTACGCCTGACGACTTGGCGGCTGCCCAGGTGGCTCCGTTTGGGATCGACCTCACTGCGCTCAAGGTGCGCGGCTGGGCCGATACGGGTGTTTCGTTGCCGTCGCGTACGGGTGAGCCGGCGATTCCCCTGGATGGCGGCAAAATTGCGCTGGCAAGCGACGTATGGGAACGTGCCGGTCTGGGTCGCGTGCCCAACTGGATCGCTCCCATGGTGGAGCCCGGCCCGGGGATGTTTCGCCTCATTGGCGGCAACCGGCCCTTTGAGTCGCACACGTCGCGCAGGCTCGCTGCAGCGGGTGCTGCCGAGGCGGGGTCGGACCTGGACGCCGTGCAGATGAACGCCGATGTCGCCGCTCACATGGGTATCGCCAACGGCGAGGTCGTCGAGCTTGTGAGCGACATGGGCCGCGATCGCGTGCGCGTGGAGACGACGCCCTATCTGCACCCGGCGTGTATCTTCACCTCGGCCGCTCCCGGCGGACGCGCATTGGGTGCTGAGGGTGGTGGCCGGCAGGCCCTGGGCGTCGGGCCGCTCGACCACACGCCGCTGCGCTGGGACTCGTTGACGGGTGCCGCGCTTACCCAGGAAAACGCCGTTCGCGTGGAAAAGATTGCGGCGTGCGAGGATAATGACGAATGATTGACGCAACTGATTGATTCGACTGATTCGCGATAGTTTCAGCCCTGTTTTTGAAAGGCCGCACATGAGCGATAGCCAGAACATGTCCGATGAGGTGCGCGCCCGCCTGCGCGCCATTCCCTCCGTCAACGAGCTGCTTGCCGAGTGGCCGGTAGTGAAGGCGGCGGGGGAGACCTGCGACGCGGTGGTGCATGCCGCCGTCACGGCCGAGCTCGACGAGGAGCGCTCCGCGATTCGTGTTGGCGCCGCCCCGCGTTCCAAGCGCGAGCTGGCCTCGGCCATCGAGTGGCGTGCGCATCGCTCTGCGCTGCCGAGCCTGCGTCCCGCCGTCAACGCCACGGGTGTGGTTATCCATACCAACTTGGGTCGCGCCCCGCTCGCGGAATCAGCTGCCAAAGCCGTGGCCGAGGTCGCGCGCGGGTATAGCACACTCGAGTACAGTGTCGACACCTGTTCGCGCGGGTCGCGCAAGGAGCACGCCGCGCAGCTGATCCGCTCACTCACCGGTGCCGAGGACGCGCTCGTGGTCAACAACAATGCCGCCGCGGTGCTGCTGGTGCTTGCCACCCATGCCGCGGGTAAAGAGGTTATCGTCAGCCGCGGCGAGCTTGTCGAGATTGGCGGCAGCTTCCGCATCCCCGATGTCATGGCGGCTTCGGGCGCCAAACTCGTCGAGGTCGGCGCCACCAACCGCACGCATTTGGGCGACTACGAGCGCGCCATCACGCCCGATACGGCGATGATCCTTAAGGTCCATCCTTCCAACTACCGTATCGAGGGTTTCCACGAGGAGGTAGGTTCTCGGGAGCTTGCGGCGCTTGCTCACAAGCATGGTCTACTGTTCTACGAGGACCAGGGGTCGGGCGCGCTCCTGCCCGATGACATCTTGGTGCGCGGCGGCGAGGAGACCACGCCGACCTCGGTTGCCGCCGGGCTCGACATCGTGTCGTGCTCGGGCGATAAGCTGCTTGGTGCTGCGCAGGCGGGCATCATCATGGGCCGTCGCGATCTGGTCCAGGCCTGCGGGTCGCATCCGCTTATGCGTGCCCTGCGTCCGGGCAAGCTCGCACTGGC
Source organism: Collinsella aerofaciens (assembly GCF_028206795.1). Taxonomy (GTDB): domain Bacteria; phylum Actinomycetota; class Coriobacteriia; order Coriobacteriales; family Coriobacteriaceae; genus Collinsella; species Collinsella aerofaciens_AX. The sequence goes on from NZ_JAQLFJ010000004.1 coordinate 176,635, forward strand.
GGCGCTCGAGGCTACACTGCGCATCTACATGGACGGGGCGGATGTGGCCCATCGCGAGGTGCCGGTGCTCAACATGCTCACGCTTCCGCAGGCTCATCTGGAGCGTCGCGCACGCAAGCTGCGCGAGCTGATGGTGACGGGCCTCGATAAGGCTGGCTGCCCGTGTGCCGTGCAGGTGGAAATCGTCGAGGAGTCGTCGACTCCCGGCGGCGGCTCGCTGCCTACCGTCGAGCTGCCCACGATGTGCGTGGCCGTCTGCCCGGTCGACGGGCGCCTGTCTGTCGACGCGCTCAAGCGCTCGCTCGTCCAAGATTTCGACACGCCGGTCGTCACGCGCGCCTCGCACGATCGCGTCCTGTTTGATGTGCGCACGCTCGTGGGCGACCGCGATATCGAGACGGCGGCGTCGACGCTTTCCGCGTGCGTTGCCAAGGCGGCGCGCCGATGAGTGGGGTCGAAGCGTTGGTGGAATGCCCTGTTATCGTTGGAACGGCGGGCCACGTCGACCACGGTAAGTCGGCGCTGATTGAGGCGTTGACCGGCAAGAATCCCGACCGCTTGGAGGTCGAGCGTCGCCGCGGTATGACCGTTGAGCTCGGCTTTGGCGAGTTGGCCCTGCCGAGCGGCAAGATCGTCGGCCTGGTCGACGTGCCGGGCCACGCGCATTACTTGCGTGCCATGGTGCAGGGCGCCACGGGCATCGATGTAGCCGTGCTGGTGGTTTCGGCCGTCGAGGGTGTGATGCCGCAGACCCGCGAGCACGTACATGTGCTGGAGCTGTTGGGCGTCACGCACATGGTGGTCGCGCTGACGATGTGCGACCTGGCCGATGCCGAGATGACCGAGCTTGCCGAGCTCGATGTCGATGACTTTTTGTCAGGTACCGTGTTTGCAGGCGCGCCGATCGTGCCCGTGTCGTCCAAGACCGGCGAGGGGATCGATGGCCTGCTGGCTACGCTCGACGAGCAGGTTGCCGCTTGCTGGGATGCCTGCCGTGCCCGTGCCGAGCTCACCGATGCCGCGCCGCGTCTGCCGATTGACCGCTGCTTTACGATCAAGGGCGTCGGTACTGTCGTGACGGGAACGTTGCACGATGCGCCGGTTGCGGTGGGCGACGATCTCGTCGCCCTGCCGTCGCGTACGGTCTGTCGTGTGCGCGGGATTCAGGTGCATGGCGATACGCCGCGAGCACTGCCCGGACAGCGCGTGGCGCTCAACCTGGTTGGTGACGGTGTCGCGGCGCTTGACCGTGGCGAGATGCTGGGCGTGGCGGACCGCTTTGGTCAGTCGTTGCGCTTTATGATGACGTTCACCTACCTGGGCCGCGAGGGCGCCAAGCCGCGCGTGCTCGAGTCGGGCGCGCGCGTGCATGTGATGGCCGGCACGGCCGAAGTCGTGGGTCGCATCATGCTTTTGGAGGGCGAGGCCCCCATGGCGGTGGGCGAGATCCGTACCGTGCAGGTGCGCTTGGAGGAGCCGCTGCCGCTGCGAGCCGGAGACCATGCCGTGGTGCTGTCGTATTCGCCCGTTATGCTCATTGGCGGCGGGCGTGTGCTGCTTTCGCGCTGTCGTCGCTCGCGCGAGCTTTCGGCGGGGGAGCGTACGCTGCTTGCAGCACTTGAGGCCGGCGATGTCGTTACTGGTGTGGACGCGTGGCTGGCGCTGCAGGCGTTGCCGGTCGTGGCTGCCGACGTTGCCGCGGCGCTGGATATGGCTGCCGGAGATGTTGACGCTGCGCTGCGCGCGCTGGTGGGCCAGGGCACGGTGTGTGAGCTTACCGCGGGCGACGTGGCGCTGTACACGAGTACCGCCGCGCTCGACGCCGCGATGGATGCCTTGGCGACGACCCTGTCGGCCATGCACGCGGCGGCTCCCAAGGAGACGGGCTTTACGCCCGGTGCCGTTGCCCATGCTGCCTGGCCTGCTGCCGACGATGCCGTTGCCGCGGCCTTGATTGCCGAGGGCTGCTCGCGCGGCGTTTGTGCTGCCGAAGGCGCCGAGGTGTTCGACCCACACTCCGCAGCCGCCGCTGCGCGTGTGGTGCGAGAGGCTTGCGAGCGGATTGTCGCGCTGCTTGACGAGGCCGGCCTGGACGCACCGGTGCTTCCCGAGGTGGGTGAACAGTTGCAGCTCGGCCGCGACACCATGACGCGTGCCCTGCGCGAGCTTTCGCTCAACCGCTCGATCGTTAAGGTCGAGCGCGACGTTGCCCTGTCCGCTGCCGCCGAGGCCCATGCGCGTGAGCTCGTCGCCGCCGCCATTGAGGCAGCCGGCGGCGCTGCCACCACGAGCGTGCTGCGCGAGGCCCTGGGCGTGTCGCGCAAACGCGCCATCAGCATCTTGGAGCATCTGGACGCCGTACGCTTTACGGTGCTCGACAAGGAGGCCGGCGGCCTGAGGTCCCTGCGCTAGATCGGCCACCCCGCCCCACCTCCTCAGTTGCGGTGGAATAGTTCCTGTTTTCCGGTTGAGATGCCTCTTCCAGGAACTATTCCACCGCAACTTTGAGGGTGGCCAGCTGAAGCTGGCCACCTTGAGCCTTGAGTCGGGCTGATCGCCACGAAAAGGGCCTATTTACTACGTTTAGTCGACTACCCTCAACCATTCCGAAATTCGCGAAATTAAAACCGCAGGTAGACGGTTTGCCGATTTTCTAAAAACGGGGCATGCTCGACCCATGCCGGTCAAACGTAGTAGATAGCCCGTTTTCGTGGCGCGACACCGGGGTAGTCTTTTTGGGACGGGGCTTTTTTAGCTACCCTATGTCAAATATGTCTTAAGCTTTGAGGGCTCCGGATGGGGCAGCTAAAAAAGCCCCGTCCCAAAAAGACTACCCTGCTAGTTTGGTAAAATACCGCCGCACTTGGGAACGGATGGGCTCCGGTGGGCTCCGCGGTCCTCAAAACCGTTGCGAGGCGTGCAAAACGTCTTGGATGTGTTCGATTCACATACGTTCCCGCCATACGCTACCAGCGCTTTTGTGCTCGCGGTCTTGCTGCGTGCCGCAAAGGCGCTGTTTTGTTTTTGCACGAGCTTTTCGTAGTGCCGCTATTTCGGCGGCGGTATTTAGCTTCGTGCACCGGGTTTCGAGCATGCCGATGGGGGTGTTTTGCCGTATGACTACCGTAAGACGAGCCGATCTTTCTTGTGTCGTCCAGGCGGGCGGGCTGTCCTCGCGCATGGGCTGCGATAAGGCGCGCATGGCGTTTTGCGGCGAGCCGCTCATCGAGCGTGTGCTGGGTCGGCTGGCGCCAGTTGCCGGCGAGTTAGTTGTGACGACTTCGCGTCCCAGCGAGCTTGTCTACCTTGAGGAGTGCGCGTTTGGCGGCTTGGTGCCGCGTGTGGTGGCGGACCTTGAAGGGTCGGCGGGCGCCATGCGCGGCATCGCGAGCTCGTTGGCCGCGGCCCGATTGCCGCTCGTAGCGATCGTCGCCTGCGATATGCCGTTTGTCTCGCCGGAACTCATTGGCGCGCTTGCCGATCGTGTCGAGGCCGAGGCGCTCGACGTGTGCGTGCCGCGCGAGGAGCGGGGGATTGAGCCGCTTTGCGCCGTCTGGCGCCGTGACGCGTGTGCGCCGGTCGCCCAAGAGCTGCTCGCCTGCGACCGTCAGCGCATTCGCTGCCTGATTAATCGCGTTCAGGCTGGTTATATGGATGAGCCGCAGATCGTTAAGGTCGCAGGCTCGACGCTCTGCTTCGAGAATGTCAATACGCCCGAGGAGTTTGCGGCAGCCGAGCTGCTCGCCTAGATCTGCACACATCAATGACGGGAGATGCCGTGTCACATGATATTTGCCCCGATACCGGGGAACCTTGCACTTGCGATGGGTCCGAGCCTTGCACCTGCGGCTGTGGCGGCTGTGGACATACGGCCGAGGAAGAGGCAGCGGCGGCTGCGTATCGCGAGTCGCACCGCGAGGCCTCGTTCGGTGATGCCCCTGATCACGAACGCAAGATCATCGTGTCGTTTGACAGTACCTTCGATGTGATGGAATGCGAGCAGCTATGCCTTGCCGCCGGTGTGCCCGGGCGCATTATGCCTTTGCCCGGCTCCATTACCGCAGGTTGCGGGCTGTGCTGGGCCATGCCGTTCTCGGGCGATGCACTCGCCGCTTTCCGCGCTGCCACCGAAGGCCGCATTACCCCTGCCGACTACCATCAACTCGTCCTCTAACTACCACACCACCACAAAGGTGCCTGTCCCCAATGTGGTGGTGTGGAACATGTGGACGAAACAGCTTCGAAACACGCGATTTGTGCGTCGGGTACTCAAAAACGCTTCTACCTGCATCGTAATCAAAACGAAACATCTGCTCGTCGGCTTATGCGAAACTTTGCTGCAACAGTGCGATATTATCCATACTCGATAAAGCTCGCGGCGCATGGGGCGCCTCGAACGACACTTTTCTTTTCCATCAATTGGAGGAAGCATGAGCTACACGCAGAAAGTTCTCGACGAGCTCAAGGCCCGCTATCCCGAGCAGCCTGAGTTCATCCAGGCCGCGACCGAGATCCTCGGCACCATCCAGCCGGCGCTCGACGCCCACCCCGAGTACGAGGAGGCCGCCCTGCTGGAGCGCCTCGTCGAGCCCGAGCGCATCGTTATGTTCCGTGTCCCTTGGGTCGACGACCAGGGCAAGGTCCAGGTCAACCGCGGCTACCGCGTCGAGTTCAACTCTGCCATTGGACCCTACAAGGGCGGCCTGCGCTTTAACCCGACGGTCACCCTGGGCATGCTCAAGTTCCTGGGTCTGGAGCAGATCCTCAAGAACAGCCTGACCACCCTTCCCATGGGCGGCGGCAAGGGCGGTTCCGACTTTGACCCCAAGGGCAAGTCCAACAACGAGATTATGCACTTCTGCCAGTCCTTCATGACCGAGCTCTATCGCCACATTGGCCCCAACACCGACGTTCCCGCCGGCGACCTGGGCGTTGGCGGCCGCGAGGTTGCCTACCTGTTCGGTCAGTACAAGCGCCTGACCAACGAGTGGACCGGCGTCCTTACCGGCAAGGGCCTTTCCTTTGGCGGCTCGCTCGCCCGTACCGAGGCCACCGGTTACGGTCTGGTCTACTTTGTGGACGAGTACCTCAAGAGCCGCGGTGACTCCTTCGAGGGCAAGAACGTCGTCGTTCACGGCTCCGGTAACGTCGCCATCTACGCGGTCCAGAAGGTCGCCCAGCTCGGCGGCAAGGTGCTCGCCTGCTCCGATACCCACGGCTGGGTCGAGGATCCCGACGGCATCGACTACACCGTGCTCGAGCACATCTACAACAAGAAGCGCTCCGGCCACGACAAGGGCGTTACGCTCGCCATGTACGTTGACGAGAAGCCCAACGCCGTGTGGCACGAGGGCGACGGCCGTGGCGTTTGGCAGCTGCCCTGCGACATCGCGCTGCCCTGCGCTCGCGAGAACACGCTGCTGCTCGAGGACGCCCAGGCGCTCGTCGCCAACGGCTGCAAGGTGGTCGGCGAGGGCGCGAACATGCCCACGACCATCGAGGCTACGAACTACTTCCAGGAGAACGGCGTTGCCTTTATGCCCGGTAAGGCTGCCAACGCCGGCGGCGTGCTCGTGTCCGGCCTGGAGATGAGCCAGAATGCCGAGCACCTGTCCTGGACCTTCGAGGAGGTCGACGGCAAGCTCGAGCAGCTCATGCGCGGCATGTTCCACAACGTGGACGACACCGCCAAGGAGTATGGCCAGGAGGGCAACTTTGTCATGGGCGCCAACATCGCTGGCTTCCTGAAGGTCGCCGACGCCATGCTCGCCCAGGGCGTCTGCTAATTCTTCGCTCGACATAGCATCGCAGAAGGCTCCCAGCTATCCGGCTGGGAGCCTTTTCTATTCCGGAGGACTCCTCATAACTTGCGGTGATATACGGACTGTTTTGCGTTCCAGAACGGCTAATCAGTCCGTATATCACCGCAAGTTAAGGATGGGTGGGTGGATTTTGTCCTAAAACGGTGTGCGGCCCCTCGTTTGGTACACTAAAAGGTACTGGACAAGTGAAGAGATGGGGGAGAACGTGCTCAAGTTCGGTACCTACGTCCGTGTTGGAAACGCGGCCGAAGCCTATGAGCTCTTACAGAAGAACCGCAACAACAAGATTGTGGGCGGTGGCATTTGGATGCGCCTGGGTTCGCGTCGCGTGGCGACGGCGATTGACCTTTCGGCCTGCGGACTCGATCAGATCGAGGAGACCGAGACCGAGTTTCGCATCGGTGCCATGTGCACCCTGCGCCAGCTCGAGCGTCATGCTGGGCTCAACGCGCTTGTCAACAATGTCTTTGAGTTCGCCGTCCACGACATCGTGGGCGTGCAGCTGCGCAATACCGCCACGGTGGGCGGCAGCATCTACGGCCGCTTTGGCTTCTCGGACGTTCTCTCCGCCTTCCTCGCGCTCGATTCCTATGTTGAGCTGACGGGCCACGGCCGCGTGTCGCTCGCGGAGTTCGTGCGGATGGGCTACGTGCGTGACGTGATCGAGCACGTTGTGGTCGTCAAGCACGATTACCGTGCGAGCTACGAGGCCGTGCGCAAGGCCGCGACCGACTTCCCCTCGCTGAACGTCACCGCCGCCTGGTGGGACGGCTCCTGGCATGTTACCGTGGGCGCCCGCCCGCTGCGCGCGACCCTGCTGCAGGGCGAGGCGTGCGGCCTTACCAACGAGCATCCTTCCGAGGACGAGCTTCGCGCCCTTGCCGCGTCCGTACGCGCGCTGAGCTATGGCACCAACATGTGGGGCTCGGCCGACTACCGCCGTCGCATCTCGGCCCCGCTGGCGATTCAGGCCGTGCGCCGCGCCGCCGGCATCGAGCTTTCGGCCGCGCTTGCCCGCGAGCTCGAGGGCGTGCAGATTCCCAAGTTTGCCACGGACGAGTATTCCTGCCGCCGCGTGCCCGGCGTCGATTCTAGCGAGGTGCGCTAATGGCTGCCAAACTCATCGATCTTTTCTTTACGCTCAACGGCCGCAAGGTCAAGGTTCAGATTGCCCCCGATACCATGCTCTTTGCGCTGCTGCGCGAGCAGGGCTGCGCGTCGGTGCGCTGCGCCTGTGAGACCACCAACTGCGGCCTGTGCACGGTGTGGCTCGACGGCGACCCGGTGCTGAGCTGCTCAGTTCCCGCCGCCCGTGTAGAGGGCCACACCATCACCACGCTTGAGGGCCTTAAGGCCGAGTCCGAGGCGCTGGCCCGTGCGATGGCCGCCGAGGGCGCCGAGCAGTGCGGTTTTTGCGCCCCCGGCCTCATTATGAACGTGCTGGCGCTCGCCCGCGCCGCCAAGGAGGACCCGAACCTCGTCGCCACGCGCGAGGAGCTGTCGCGCCAGCTGGCCGGCAACCTCTGTCGCTGCAGCGGCTACGAGAGCCAGCTGCGCGCCATCGTCCGTTTTCTCAACGAGTCCGGCGTGCAGGTGGGTTTCGAGATGCCCGAGCTGCCGGTCAATAACACCAGCTCCGATGGTGTCGCGTACAAGCAGATCACTCACAAGCAGCCCAAGAAGGATTCGAAGGCTCTGCTCGAGGGTCGTCCCGTCTACACGGGCGACATGGTGCCCGCCGGCGCGCTCATCGTTAAGCTCAAGCGCAGCCCGTATGCGCGTGCCAAGATCCGCTCCATTGATACGTCGCGCGCCCTGAAGGTGCCCGGCGTCGTGGGCGTATACACCTACGAGGACGTGCCCCAGCGCCGCTTTACCATCGCCGGCCAGAGCTATCCGCAGCCGAGTCCCTACGACCGCCTGATTCTCGAGAACCTCGTCCGTTACCAAAACGAGGAGGTGGCGATCGTCGCCGCCGAGACCGAGGAGGCCGCCGACAAGGCGCTCAAGCTCATCAAGGTCGACTACGAGGTGCTCGAGCCGCTGCTCGACTTTACCCAGGCACTCGATAACGACATCGTGGTCCACCCCGAGGGCGACGTGACCTTTATGTTCCCGCAGGGCGGCGACGTTGCTCGCAACCTGGTGTGCAGCGGTACCAGCGATTATGGCGATCTGGACGAGGCATTCGCCCAGAGCGACATCGTCTTCACCCGCACCTACACCAGCCAAGCCACGCAGACCGCGCCCATGGAAACCTTCCGCGCCTTCGCGACGACCGACGCGTTCGGGCGTATCTCGGTGACCACCTCCACGCAGGTGCCCTTCCACGTGCGCCGCATGGTCGCGCAGTCACTCGACATTCCGCAGTCGCAGGTGCAGGTCATTAAGCCGCGCATCGGCGGCGGCTTTGGCTCCAAGCAGACGGGCTGCTGCGAGATCTTCGTGGCGTTCGTGACCCAGCAGACCGGCCGTCCGAGCTATTGCTGCTACACCCGTGAGGAGACTATCACCGCGGGCAACTCGCGCCACCAGATGCAGATGACCGTCAAGCTGGGCGCCATGAACGACGGCACCATCACGGCCATCGATCTGCACACGCTGTCCAACGCCGGCGCGTACGGCGAGCACGCTACCACGACGATTGGCCTTTCGGGCCACAAGAGCCTGCCCATCTACAACCATGTGAAGGCGAGCCGCTTTAGCTGGGATGCCGTCTACACCAATACCAACCGCGGCGGTGCGTATCGCGGCTACGGTGCCACCCAGGGCCAGTTTGCCGTGGAGAGCGCCGTCAACGAGCTCGCCGACATGCTGCATATGGACCCCGCCGACTTGCGCCTCAAGAATATGGTGCGCGAGGGCGAGATTATGCCGCAGTACTACAACGAGAAGCTCAACGCCTGCGCGCTCGACCGTTGCCTGCTGCGCGCGATGGACATGATCGGCTGGCGCGACAAGCCGCTGGCCGTCGACCTGGGCGACCGCGTGCGTGCTCTGGGCTGTGCGCTCACCATGCAGGGCTCGGGCATTTCCAACGTGGACATCGCCGGCATCGACATGCGCCTGGAAGAGGACGGCTTCATTACCATCGGTACCGGCGCCACCGATAACGGCATGGGCGTCGACACGATTCTGGCGCAGATTGCCGCCGAGGAGCTGGGCGTGGAGAGTTCGCTGATCGTGGTGCGCGGCGTGGACACCGACGTGTCGCCGTTTGACGCCGGCTCGTATGCGAGCTCGGGTACGTACGTGACGGGCCTTGCAGCCAAAAACGCCGCGACCGAGCTGCGCGAGAAGATCTGCGCCAAGGCCGCCCAGATGTGGGACGTGGATGCCACCGATGTGGTCTTTGATGGTCAGTACGTGCGACTGTCCGACGAGCGTGCCGCGCGCGAGCAGAACCGCTACCTCACGCTGCGCGACTTTGCCAACCTGTGCGTCAAGAACATCGCGGGCGGCGACGCGCTCACCTCGCACGCCTCTGCCTGCCTGCCCGTTTCGCCTCCGCCGTTTATGGCCGGCATTGCCGAGGTTGAGGTCGACAAGGCCACCGGCAAGGTGACCGTGGTGGATTACGCCGCTGCCGTTGACTGCGGCACCGTGATCAACGAGGCGCTTGCGCGCGTCCAGGCCGAGGGCGGCATTGCCCAAGGCATCGGTCACGCGCTCTACGAGATCGTCGAGCATGACGACCGCGGCCGCCTGCGCACCGGCAACTTTATGAGCTACAAGCTGCCCACGCGCCTGGATATCGGCAGCATTCGCGTGGCCTTTGAGCCGAGCTACGAGCCGACGGGTCCGTTTGGCGCCAAGTCGATCGGCGAGGTCGTCATCAACACGCCGCTCGCCGCCGTTGCCTCGGCCGTGGCGCACGCCACCGGCCACCAGGTCCGCTCGCTGCCGATCACGCCCGAGAAGGCCCTGCTGGGGGAGTAGGCGAGGCGACGCAGCCGTTGCTCTTTGGCAAGCCCGGGGAAACTGCAACCCACTTTTCGTCCGAATTGTGGGCTGCAGGAGATAGCCGATGGGGGGTAGCTAATTTGGGACGGGGCTTTTTAGCTACCCCGCTTGTGGGGGTAGCTAAAAAAGCCCCGTCCCAAATTAGCTACCCTGTTCCGCTGTAACTCGTGGTGAGGTCGTGAGCCTGCAAAACGTGTGCGTGCGCTTACCGTTCGTATCTGCTATCATTCCTAGTCTGTGCGCTCATGCGGGCGTGGCGGAATTGGTAGACGCGCCAGATTTAGGTTCTGGTGGGATTCCCGTGAAGGTTCGAGTCCTTTCGCCCGCACCATCGCACCTGCGTCGGCTTCGGCCGTCGCGACTCTTTGTTGCATAAAGGTACCAGCACCTCAGATAAGCTGGGCAGTATGAGGAGGAACGTGTTGAACATCACCGCTTCTGACGTCAAGGACGCCAAGCTCACCGCTACGGTCACCATCCCGGCCGCCGACGTCGACGCCGCGATCAAGAAGGCCTACAAGGACACCGCCAAGAAGTACCGCTTCCCGGGCTTCCGCGCCGGTAAGGCTCCCCGTCCGGTCATCGACTCCGCTCTTGGCGTCGAGGCTACCCTCGCTCAGGCCACCAACGACCTGATTGCCGCCAACGAGCCCGCCGTCCTCAACGAGCTGGACATCGTCCCCACCAAGAACGGTGACTACAAGGAGCTCGACCTCGCCAAGGATCACGAGGACTACACCTACACCGTCGAGTTCTCCCTGCGTCCCGCCGCCGAGCTCTCCTCCTTCGACGCTGTCGAGATCGAGATGCCCCCTGCGGAGGTCACCGAGTCCGAGATCAACAACCAGGTCGAGATGCTCCTCAACTACCGTGCCACCTTCGAGGACGTTGAGGGTCGCGCCGTCGAGGCCGAGGACTACGTCACCGTCGACCTCAAGGCCGTCGAGAACGCCGACAACTTTGCCGCCGAGGGCCGCATGCTCATCGCCGGTAGCGACAGCAACCCCAAGGAGTTCAACGAGGCCCTGATCGGCGCTAACGTTGACGACGTCAAGACCGTCACCTGGACCGACGAGGTCGAGGAGGGCGAGGAGGCCGAGACCCACACCGTCGAGGTCACCGTCAAGGGCATCAAGGTCCGCAACACCCCCGAGCTCACCGACGAGCTCGTCAAGTCCGACTTTGGCTTCGACAGCATCGACGCTATGCGCGACGCCATCAAGCTCGAGATCGAGCAGGACAAGGCTTCCCGCCTCCCGGCCGAGAAAGAGAACCGTTGCGTCGCCGCCCTCGCCGAGCGTCTGCAGCTCGACGAGATGGACGCCGACTACGAGCAGTCCGTCTTTGAGGAGCTTGGCCAGAACTTCCTGTCCAACCTCGCTGCCCGCGGCATGACCCTGGACACCTGGCTGCCCGCTTCCGGCCTGACCATGGAGCAGTTCATCGGCGACCTGCACAAGCAGGCCAACGACGTTGCCCGTGAGTCCTTGGCTCTGGACGCCCTCGCCCGTGAGCTCAAGATCGAGGTCACCGAGGACGACATCAACGCCGAGTTCGAGAAGGCCGGCGTCAAGGACGTCGAGGCTTCCAAGGCCGAGTTCATCGCCGATGGCCGCATGCCTGCCGTCCGCGAGTCCATCCGCCGCTCCAAGGCCGTCGACCACCTGGTCGAGAACGCCAAGGTGACCGAGGTCGACGAGACCGCCAAGGACGCCGAGTAATTCTCGCCACCTTGTCCGCGAGCGCATGCACGCGCCCGTGATGGGGTAAAGTTATACACCGGTTATCCGGTTGCTTCGTACGGTGCCAGCCAATGCATAGCATGCGGGCACCGTACGTTTATCTAGAACCAATTTGGTCCGCAAGAGAGAAATGGAGATGCGTATGATCGCTAAGTTCGATTCCGCCCTCGTGCCATACGTTATCGAGCAGACGCCGCGCGGCGAGCGCAGCTACGATATCTATTCGCGGCTGCTCAACGACCGCATCATCTTCTTGGGCGAGGAGATCAACTCCGTCAGCGCCAACCTGGTCGTTGCCCAGCTGCTGCATCTTGAGAGCCAGGATGCCGAGAAGGATATCTCGCTCTACATCAATTCGCCCGGTGGCGAGGTCTACTCCGGCCTGGCGATTCTTGACACCATGAACTTCATCAAGCCGCAGGTTTCCACCATCTGCGTCGGTATGGCCGCGTCCATGGCCGCCGTGCTGCTTTCGGCCGGCGCTAAGGGCAAGCGCTTCTGCCTGCCGCACTCCAAGGTCATGATTCACCAGCCCAGCGGCGGTGCCCAGGGCCAGCAGACCGAGATTGAGATCGTTGCCGAGGAGATCAAGAAGACTCGCCGCGAGCTCAACCAGATCTTGTCCGACGCCTCGGGTCAGCCCATCGAAAAGGTTCAGGCCGATACCGAGCGTGACAACTACCTCACGGCTGCCGAGGCCCTCGACTACGGCCTGATCGACCGTATTGTCACCTCGCGCGATCTCGCCGCGAAGGACGCCTAGGATGGCCGGTAACATGCAGGACAACTTTGACGAGAACGGCAACCCCATCCGCTGCTCCTTCTGCGGAAAAGAGCAGGGCCAGGTTCGTCGCCTTGTAAAGGGTCCGACCAACATCTTTATCTGTGACGAGTGCGTCGCCGCCTGTTCCGAGATTCTGGAGGAGTCGCTGGCTTCGGACTTTATGGACGCTGCCCGTAACGGTAAGCTGCCGGGCTTCCTCAACGACCACGGCCAGGCTGCGTCCCAGCCCGCCGTGGACCCCGAGGCCGAGGGCTTTGAGCTCGAGGACGACCGCCAGGTCATCACACACGTGCCGACGCCGCACGAGATCTATGACGAGCTTTCGGCCTATGTTATGGGTCAGGAGGACGCCAAGCGTGCCATGTCGGTGGCCGTGTACAACCACTATCGCCGCGTGATCGAGGGCGGCGCCGCGGTGTCTGCCTTTGACGACGGCATGGGTTCGCAGTTCGACGACGGCATGGACGAGGTAGAGCTCGCCAAGTCCAACATCCTGCTGCTCGGTCCCACCGGTACCGGTAAGACCCTGCTCGCCCAGACGCTCGCGCGTATTCTCGAGGTGCCGTTTGCCATCGCCGACGCCACCGCGCTTACCGAGGCCGGCTACGTGGGCGAGGACGTGGAGAACATCCTGCTCAAGCTCATCAATGCTGCCGATGGTGACATTGAACGCGCGCAGGTGGGCATCATCTACGTGGACGAGATCGACAAGATCGCCCGCAAGGCCGAGAACCTCTCCATTACCCGCGATGTTTCGGGCGAGGGCGTTCAGCAGGCACTGCTTAAGATTCTTGAGGGCACGGTGGCAAGCGTTCCGCCCACTGGCGGCCGCAAGCATCCCCAGCAGGAGCTGCTGCAGATCGACACGACCAACATCCTGTTCATCTGCGGCGGTGCCTTTGTGGGTCTGGACAAGATTATCGCCGATCGCGTGGGCAACAAGGGCGTGGGCTTCAACTCCGAGATCGCCGGCCCCACCTCGGTCGACGAGAACGACCTGCTGCGTCAGGTGCTCCCGCAGGACCTCAACGCCTTTGGCATGATCCCCGAGTTTGTGGGACGTACGCCCGTCGTCACCCAGACGCAGGCGCTTGACGAGGACGACTTGGTGTCGATCCTGACCGAGCCCAAGAACGCCGTGGTGCGTCAGTACCGCAAGATGTTCCAGCTGGAGGACGTGGACCTGGAGTTTGAGGACGCGGCCCTGCACGAGATCGCCCGTATGGCGCTCGCTCGCAAGACCGGCGCTCGCGGCTTGCGCGCCATCTGCGAGGACGTGCTGCAGCAGACGATGTTCGACCTCCCCAGCGAGGAAGGTGTTTCCAAGGTCGTTGTGACCGAAGCCTCCGTAAAGGGCGAAGAACAGCCCCAACGCATCTACGGGTAAACCAGCCAAAAACGTGCTTGCAAATAGCCTCTGACCATCCGTGGTCGGAGGCTATTTTATATATACGCAATAACCCCAACTACCTGTGTTATTCTGTGTGTTTGTTTAAGCCTCAGCGAAGTCATTACAGACTGAAGTAATCGATACCTAAGGCGTGTCCGCCTGCTTGGTTTTCGTAGATTCCGCACGAGCCGAAGAGCACTTAATGTGCTCTTCGTGCGAGCCAGGACCTGACCGAGCGAAAACCAAGCAGGCGGACACGCCGGCGGGACAGGGAGAGATATATGGAAGAGATGCCCAAGAACTACGATCCGTCGACCAACGAGCCGGCGATCCTGCAGAAGTGGCTTGACGGCGGCTACTATAAGCGCCGTGAGGGCGTGGGCGACTGCACCGTCACCATTCCGCCTCCCAACGTGACCGGCAAGCTCCACATGGGTCACGCCACCGATGACTCCATCCAGGACGCCATCATCCGTATGGCCCGTATGCGCGGCAAGTCCACGCGCTGGGTGCTGGGCACCGACCACGCCGGTATCGCTACGCAGACCAAGGTCGACAAGAAGCTCAAGAGCGAGGGCATCAGCCGCTTGGAGATCGGTCGCGACAAGTTTGTCGACGCTTGCTGGGATTGGACCCACGAGTACGGCGGCATCATCGTTGAGCAGATCAAGCGTATGGGCTGCTCCGTCGACTTCGACAACGAGCGCTTTACCATGGACGAGGACTACGCCCAGGCCGTGCGCAAGGTGTTCTGCGACTGGTACCACGACGGCCTGATCTACCGCGGCAAGCGCATCGTCAACTGGTGCCCCAACTGCACTACCGCTATCTCGGACGACGAGGCTGAGTACAAGGATGAGAAGGGCCATCTGTGGCACCTGCGCTACCCGCTGACCGAGCCGGTTAACGGCCAGGACTACATCGTCGTCGCCACCACGCGCCCCGAGACCATGCTCGGCGACACGGGCGTCGCCGTCTCCCCGAAGGACCCCGAGAAGGCCGCCTTCGTCGGCAAGACCGTCAAGCTCCCCATCGTCGACCGCGAGATCCCCATCTTTGAGGATTGGCATGTCGACGCCAACTTCGGTTCCGGCTTCGTCAAGGTCACCCCGGCCCACGACCCCAATGATTACGCCATGGGTCAGGCCCACGACCTGCCGCAGATCAATATCTTCGATGAGCACGCGGTGGTCGTCGAGGGCTACGGCGAGTTCACCGGCATGAACCGCGACGAGTGCCGCGAGGCCGTCATCAAATGGTTCGAGGAGCACGACCTGCTCGATCACGTCGAGGACCTCGATCACTCCGTCATGCACTGCTACCGTTGCGACTCCGCTCTGGAGCCGTGGCTGTCCGAGCAGTGGTTTGTGGCCGTCGACAAGCTCAAGGGGCCGGCGCTCGACGCCGTCAACTCCGGCAAGGTTACCTTCCACCCCGCGCGTTGGACGCAGACCTACACCACCTGGATGGAGAACCTTAAGGACTGGTGCATCAGCCGCCAACTGTGGTGGGGCCACCGCATCCCCGTGTTCTACTGCGAGGACTGCGGCTGGGAGGACGCCCTTACCGAGGACACCGACGTGTGCCCCAAGTGCGGCGGCCATCACGTGCACCAGGACGAGAACGTGCTGGACACCTGGTTCAGCTCGCAGCTGTGGACTTTCGCCACGCAGGGCTGGCCGCAAAAGCCGGAGCTGCTCGAGGGACATCACCCCACGACGGCGCTGGTCACCGCGCGCGACATCATCGCGCTGTGGGTCGCCCGCATGGTCATGAGCTCGCTGTACTTCCTGGACGAGGTGCCGTTTAAGGACGTCGTCATCTACCCGACGATCCTGGCCAAGGACGGCAGCCGCATGTCCAAGTCCAAGGGCAACGGCGTTGACCCCATGGACCTCATTGGCATGTACGGCGCCGACGCCATGCGCTTCAACTTGCTCACGCTGTGCACCAACAACCAGGACGTCAAGTTCGACGCGAACATCGACAAGAAGACCAAGAAGCTCATCGACAGCCCGCGTACCGACCAGGCCAAGAGCTTTGTGACCAAGATCTGGAACGCCAGCCGCTTCCTGCTCATGAACATGGAGGGCTACACGCCCGGCGAGCCCGTCGTGGAGACGCCGGCCGACGCCTGGATGTTCAGCCGCCTGGCCAAGGCCGTCAAGATGGTCACCGAGGGTATTGAGAACTACACCTTTGGCGATATGGCCCGCGGCGTGCAGCAGTTCTTCTGGAACGAGGTCTGCGACTGGTACGTCGAGGTCACCAAGGCCCGCCTGAAGGGCGAGGGCCGTCTGCAGGCTCAGCGCAACCTGATCTTTGTGCTCGACACCTCCATTCGCCTGATGCACCCGCTTATGCCGTTCGTGACCGAGGAGATCTGGGACAACATGCCGGCGAGCGTGCTCGATCTGGACGCCGAGGGCAACGTGAACCGCGCCGAGGCGCTCATGATCGCCAAGTGGCCCGAGCCCGCCGACTACATCAAGTACGTGGACGAGCCCGCCGAGCGCGCGTTCGAGCTGTGCCGCACGGTCGTTTCCGCCGCCCGCGCCACGCGTTCGCGTTATCGCTTGAGCCCCAAGGCCGAGCTCGACGTGGTCGTGCGCGCCGGTGCCGAGGACATTGAGAAGCTCGAGAGCCTGCGCTCCACGATTGAGCCGCTGGCCAACACCGCTTCGCTGGTCATGGGTACCGACGTCGAGAAGCCGGCTGCGAGTATTGCCGTGGTCGACAGCGGCGTCGAGGTCTTTGTGGTGCTCGAGGGCAAGGTCGATCTTTCGGCCGAGAAGGCGCGCCTGGAGAAGGAGATCGCCGCGGCCCAGAAGGAGCTCGCCGGCTGCGAGAAGACGCTTGCCAACGAGGGCTTCGTGGCCAAGGCCGCGCCCGCGGTGGTGCAGAAGAAGAGGGACCGTGCAGCTGAGCTCAAGGAGATCCTGGCGGCGCTGACTGCTCAGGTTGCTGACTTCTCGTAGTTCTTACTGAGGGGCGCGTCCCGACGCTTTGCTCGCTACTGCGGACAGTCCTGCGCAAGACGGACAGCACATTAAGTGCTGTCCTTTGCGTGCGGAACTTGTATCGAGCAAAGCGTCGGGCCGCTCCTAGTGCGGTTACATGGCTGCTTGCAACTGGTAGGTTAGGGCCACCTGGTTGTGGCCTTGATCTTGCTGCAATCGGGTAAAGGCTGAAATTGTTAACGCGAGGGGCTCATTCTTTTTGATGAGCCTCTTTTTCTGTTATGGGGGACTTTGGGTTATGGCTAAGCGTTCTGGGTCGTATGTCGTTCCTTTCTCGTTTGAGTTGCTTTCGTTTGATGAGGCTGTGGGGCTTGCTGCTGATACGGGGCGGATTTCTGGGGATGCTGGTCCTCTGCTTGAGACGGTTGTCGATATGCTCGATGAGCTGGGGCGTCCGGATGAGTATTTTGATTGCATTCAGGTAGCCGGCACCAATGGCAAGACTTCGACTACGCGTTTTTCGGCTGCTATCCTTCGCGGCGAGGGGCTCAAGACCGCGCTGTATACGTCGCCGCAGCTTGTTCGCTATCCCGAGCGCATGGAGGTCGACGGGCGCGTTGTGAGCGATGAGGCGTTTGCCCGTGGCGTTTCTGCCGCTGTGGAGGCGGGGCATCGCGTGAATGTGCGCCGTGTGGCGGCGGGGGAGCGTGCCTATACCATCACGCCGTTTGATCTGCTGACAGCTGCCGCACTGGTGGTGTTTGCCGAGGCTGCGGTGGACGTTGCTGTGCTCGAGGTTGGCATGGGCGGTCGTTGGGATGCGACGAGCGCGACCGATCCCGTCGCCGTTGCCATCACGGGCATTGGGCTCGACCATACGCGCATTTTGGGCGACACGCTCGAGGCCATTGCGGGTGAGAAGGCGGCGGTTATCAAACCCGGGCGCTTGGTTGTTTTGGGCGAGGGCACGCACGAGGCGAGCGTTCAGCGCGTGATGGATGCCCGTTGCCGTGAGTGCGGTGTGGTGCCGCTCGTGGTGAACCATGCCACAACCAAGGTGCCGGCGCATGTGGGCGACACGGTTGAGTTTAGCTGCACCACGCCGCGCGCGATTTATACGTCGAGCATGGTCAAGCCGGCCTATCAGCCGCAGAATGCCGCGTGCGCGATTATGCTTTGCGAGGGCTATCTGGGCCGCGAGCTCGACCACGATGCGCTCGACACTTCGCTTATGGGCTGCCCCACGCCGGGTCGCTTTGATGTGTTGGGGGCCGATCCGCTCAAGCTGATCGACGCCTGCCATAACCCCCAGAGCTGCGAGAACTTTGTGAGCGCGCTGGACGAGATCGATCCGTGCGTGGAGAACCGCCCCACGCTGCTGTGCGCTGCGCTGGCCGACAAGGACGTGGCGGGCATCGTCGACGTGCTGATCCCGGCCTTCCCGCGCGTAGTCGTGACCCAGACCGATTCCGACCGCGCCCTGCCGGCGGAGGAGCTCGCCGCACTTGTGGACGCTGACAAGCTTGTTGGCGTGTACCCCAGCGTGTCCGAGGCCCTCGCGGCCTTCGAAGCCGCGGGTGAGCCCTTCGTAGCAGCTGGCACCATCACCCTAGCCGGCGAAGTAGCCGGTCTGCTCCGCTAACCCATCTCCTCATCAGTTGCGGTGAAATACGGACTGTTTTACAAGCTGGAAGCCTGAAACAGTCCGTATATCACCGCAACTCAAAAGCAGCCAATTCGGGACGGGGCTTTTTGGCTGCCCTGTGTCCCGAGTTGACTCGCTTGCCACGAAATGGGCCTATCTACTACGTTTTACCGACTACCCTCGACCACACCGAGAATTGCGAAATTAAAACCGCAGGTAGATGGCTTGCGGATTTTGCGAAAACCCGGTTATGGTCGACCCATGCGGGTTAAACGTAGTAGATAGCCCGCTTTCGTGGCGCAGCTAATCGGAAGGTGACAAAGGGGCTGTCCCTTTGCCGCATTGCCTAGTCTAGGCGGACCGGATCGTGGGGGTAGGCGTTGAGAATCTCGACGCCGGTCTCGGTCACCAGGGCCAAGTCCTCGATGCGGACGCCGGTGTGGCCGGGGAGGTAGATGCCCGGCTCGATTGAGAAGGTCATGCCCGGTTCGACAATCTGCTCGTTGACCAGCGAGACGTCGCCAGGCTCGTGATCCTGCAGGCCAATCGAATGTCCCAGGCGGTGCGTAAAGTACCGCCCGTAGCCTGCGTCTTCAATCACATCGCGCGCGGCACGATCCAGGTCGCACATGCGCACGCCCGGTGCGATGAGCGCTTCGGCGGCCTCGTTGGCGCGGCGCACGATATCGTAGATGCGCGCCGTCTCCTCGTCCGGCTCGCCCCAAAAGAACGTGCGCGTCATGTCCGAGCAGTAGTTGCAGCGGCGTCCGCCAATGTCGAACAGCACCACGTCGCCGCGCTTGAGCACGGTGTCGTCGGGCTCGTGGTGCGGGTCGCCGGCGTTGGCGCCAAAGCTCACGATGGGCGGAAAGCTAAAGCCCTCGCAGCCGTGCTTGCGATACAGACCGAGCATCTGGTCGGCAATTTCGCGCTCCGTCACGCCCTCGTGGACGAGCTTGATGGCATCGGCCATCACGGCGTCGTTAGCGGCCGAGGACGCGCGCATGAGTTCCTGCTCGGCGGCATCCTTGTAGGTGCGCGCGGCGGTGACGGCAAAGTCGCCCAGGAAGAACTCGCTCGCGGCGTGACAATCCATGAGCGGCATCAAAAAGCCGGAACGCATGACGGTGTCGATGCCGAGGGGCTTGGATGGATTGACCTCGCGAGCGATGGCGTCGGTCACGACGTCGGTATCGGTGTGGTAGGCGACGCGGGCGTTGTCATACTCGGGTAGCTGATGCAGCGCGTTGACCAAGATTACGGACTCGCAATTGCGTGCGAGCAGCACGCCGCAAAAACGCTCGAACATATCGGCATAAAAGCCGGTCAGGTAATAAATCGACCACGGGTCGTTTACAAGCAGCTGCGCGCCGGGGTGCTGAGCCTCGAGCGCATCGAGCACGCGCGCCACGCGCTGATCATCGACATGTGCCATACATCGTCCTTTCGCTAGGTTGCCACCATGGTATCCCATGCCCGGCAGCTAGGGACGTTCCTTTTATGCCGGCACTTCGGGACGCTCCTTGGCATGGCTAACCTGGCAAGCAGTAAAAGTAGCTAAAAGAGGCCCGTCCCAAATGGGCTGGTTTCAAAAGTATGGCGGATTACGGGGCTGGACCTGCATTACTTGACCATGGGAAAAATCGCGAAATTAAAACCGCAGGTAGATGGCTTATCAAAAATCGAAAATTGCCGGTATGGATGGGGGTCTCCGAATCAGCCCCGTAATCCGGCATAGTTTTGAAATGGCACTAAAGTAGGCACAAGCTAAATACCAATTCCAAGGATAGTTGCGGTGGAATGGTTCCTGGATGCCGGGGTTTTGGCGGAAATCAGAAACTATTTCACCGCAATTGAGGAGGGACGGGGTGGATGGCGGGGTAGCTAAAAGAGCCCCGTCCTAAATTAGCAGCTTAGGCAGGGTCGATGTCCATGCTGGCGATGAGGTCGATGCCCGTGTTGAGGAGGTTGGGGAGGACGACGTCGCCCATGCGGATAGGGGCCTCGACGACCACGCCGCGGATGAGGGCCATCGCCTGGGCGTGGAGCGCCAGCGGGATGGCTTCGGCCGTGCGTACGGGCAGCAGCGCCTCGTCGCCTCCGGATACGGCTACGGTAGTGGTGAGCACGCGCATGGGGCAGGTGAGTTCCTGGTGTGCGAACTTGTCGCCGCGCGGGCAACTGTTGCCGGCCACGGAGCGCACCGCTGCCACGGCACCGTTGGCATCGCGCTCCACCTCTACGGTCAGGAGGCATTCGGATGGGCAGGTGCTGCAGTTGAACTGTAGCGTTTCGATTGCGTTCATGCTCACGGCCTTACGCCTCCTCAATGGGATCGACGGACAGGACAAGCTCGCTAACACCCAGGTCGAGTGCGTGCTGAATCACTTTTGCTGGCAGCGGGAAGCTTTCCATGACGCTCGGCTTAAACGCTCGCACCTTGCCTGCAAACAGCTCCTCGCGGCCAGCGAGAATGCGCACACGGGCGGCGTCGACTGGTCTGCGCACGCGGAAGTTGAGCTTGGTGAGCCCAACGGTTGTGATGCGTCCCGGCAGCGCGTAGCCTGCGATGCCGGCGGGGGAGACCGTGAGTTGGCAGCCCGGGCCCGTTTTGACATCCGCGCTGCCGCCCAACGCCCACGCCGCCGCAGCCGCACCGGCGCGCTCGGACTCGGTCGTCACGTTGTCGGCCAGGTCATGAACGTGCAGCACGTTGCCGCAGGCAAAGATGCCTGGCACGCCCGTCTGGAGACTCTGATCCACCACGGCGCCGCGCGTGCGCGGGTCAAGTTCCACGCCTGCGGCAACCGAAAGCTCGTTCTCGGGAATCAGGCCCACCGAAAGCAGCAGCGTGTCGCACGGAACGATGCGCTCCGTCCCGGCAATGGGTGCCAGGTGCTCGTCGACCTGGCTTACCTCGACGGCCTCCACGCGGTCGTGCCCGATTACGCGAGTGACCGTGGTGGACAGATGCAGCGGAATGCCAAAGTCGTCCAGGCAGTTCTTGACGTTGCGGCGCAGACCGTTGGCGTACGGCATGAGCTCGTACACGCCCTCGACCGAAATCCCCTCGAGCGTGCAGCGGCGCGCCATGATGAGGCCGATGTCGCCCGAGCCCAAAATGACGGCACGCGAGCCGGGCTTGAGGTTTTCGATATTGATATATCGCTGCGCCAGGCCTGCCGTAAACACGCCGGCAGGACGGCTACCGGGAATCTTGATCTCGCTGCGCGTGCGCTCGCGGCAACCCATGGCAAGAACGACCGCACGCCCGGTGAGCTGCAGCATGCCGGCGGGGCTCATGAGCGTGACGGTGTGGGCTTCGGCATCGCCGGCATCTGGGGTTTCCGAGTTCCCGTCAATCCCGATCACCATGCTGTCCAGGAACAGTGCAATGTTGGTCGCGCGCACCTGGTCGATAAAGCGCTGCGCATACTCGGGGCCGGTGAGTTCCTGCTTAAAGTGCGACAGGCCAAAACCCGGGTGGATGCACTGGCGGAGGATTCCGCCCAGGTGCCGCTCGCGCTCCACGATGGCCACGTGCGCGCCGGCCTTATGTGCGGCAAGCGCGGCCGCCATGCCGGCAGGTCCGCCGCCGATGACGACCACGTCGAAGGCCTGCGTCGGTACGGCGCCGACCGCAGCTGCATTCGCAGCGTCTCGCCCAGCGCCCATCTCGATATCCGTCGCCATCCTAGCGCACCCCCTTTAAAGGTCCCTCAACGAGCCAGGAGCCAGTATCCTCCAGCAATACCTCGCTGGGATTGCAGCCCAGCTCGCGCGCGAGGATTGCCACCACTCGACTCTGGCAAAAGCCGCTCTGGCAGCGGCCCATGCCTGCACGGCAGCGACGCTTGACGCCCTCGACCGAAATCGCGCCCGGTCGGCGTCGAATTGCGGCCACGATCTCTGCCTCGGGCACCGTCTCGCAGCGGCAGACGATCTGTCCCCACGCGGGCTCGGACTCAATGAGCTCCTCTTTGCGCGCGAGCGGCGCACGGTCAAAGTCGTCCGGTGCGCGGCGAATCGGATTCCAGTCAGCCCGTTCGTTCAGCTCAACGCCGGCATCGCACAGCACCTGCTCCATGCGCTCGGCAATGGCCGGGGCGCTCGCCACGCCCGGCGACTGAATACCTGCCGCCTGGAACAGCCCCGGCACCACGGCTGACTGCCCAATAAAAAAGTCGTTCGTACCCTGAATGACCGGACGACCGCCGGCAAATGCGCGCACCACGCGGCGCGTATCCAGATCGGGCACCAGCTTGCGCGCACCCGCTAGCAGCGCGTTCACATCGCTGGCGTAGGTCTGCGTGTCGCCTGGCTCGCGCACAGCGGCGGTCGCTGTGATCACGGTGTTGCCATGCACGGTGCCCGTCACGATAACGCCCTTGGAAACCGGCGTGGGAACGGGGTAGAGCGGCATGAGCGCACGCGGTTCCTTGTCCAGCACCACGATGTTGCCCTGGCGCCAGACCATCTGAAACTCCTCAGCGCCTGCCATATGCGAGATGTTCGCGGCTCCGTTGCCTGCGGCGTTGATCAGATAGCGACAGTGCACGTCGCCGGCGGGCGTTGCCAGCGTAAAGCGCGCGGCTTTGTCATCCGAGCCGGCAACATCAATGGCCTCCACTGGCGCAGACCGCATAAATGTCACGCCGTTGGCAACCGCGTTTTCCAGCGCGGCAATGGCCACTTCAAACGGGTCAACGTAACCAGTCGAAGGGCACCATAGTGCGCACGTGGCCTGGGCACTCGCGCGCGGCTCCAGCTCGTGGATGCGCTCGGGGCCGATCATCGACAGCTCGGGCACGCCGTTGGCAAGGCCATTCTGGCGCAGCTTCTCCAGGTGCGCGCGGTCTTCGTCATTAAACCCCAGCACCATCGACCCGGTGCGGCGGAATAAAAAGCCGAGCTCCTGGGCCCACGTGCCATACAGCTCGCAACCACGTGCGTTGACCTGCGCCTTTACGGTGCCTGGCGCCGGATCGTAGCCTGCGTGCACCAGGCCGCCGTTGGCCTTTGAAGCCCCCAGCGCGATATCGTTTGCTGCCTCGACCACGCAAATGGACAGGTCAAACCGCGCGAGCTGCCGCGCGATGGCGCATCCGGTAATGCCCGCGCCCACAATTGCGATATCAAACGTTTCTGCCACGGTGCCTCCCAGACAAGTTGACAGGATGTCAATAAGACTATCCTACGGTCTGCTCGCCCCCAGCGCGGCGGCAATGCGGCGAACAGCCCTGCAACACCCGCCAACGGCAGGCGAGGGGAGGCTCAGTAACGTCGACGTCTTTGTCTGCTGATCCCGGTGCCGGAGGTTTGTCTCGATCTGTAACAGTAAGAGGGGTTTTGGAGCCCAAGATGTTACAGATCGAGATTGAAGCCGGGGAGAGATTCTTCTGTCTCGATCTGTAACATCTAGGGACCGTTTTGGGGTCTAGATGTTACAGATTTAGATGAATCTATCAGTCGGTTTGGAATGTCTGAATCTGTAACAGGTGGACTTGTTTTTGCCGAGTATCTGTTACAGATTGAGATGTTTGTGTCCGCAGCTGTCCTGCGCCCAACCGTAGTCCCATATAAACAAACCCCGTGGTAAAATTAACCGGACTGTAAATAATCCGAAAGGTACACCTCAATGTCCAAGTACATCTCCGAGCTCATGTCGCCGCAGCTTATGGGCGTCGTCTATGCCTTTGTTGGCTTTATCATCGCCCTGTATGTGCTGTCGGTCGTCTATGTGTTCATCGACGCTCGCCGTCGCGGCGCCAGCGCCTACGTGGCATGGGGCATCATCGCGCTCATCCCGTTTGTGGGCCTCATCGCCTATCTGGTCCTGCGTCCGCATTCCTACGCGGCCGACCGCGAGGAGCAGGAGCTGGACATGGCCCTGCGCGAACGCCAGCTTGCCCAGTACGGTACCTGCCCGCAGTGCGGCGCGCCCATCGAGAAGGACTTTGTGGTCTGCCCCGTGTGCGATACCCAGGTTCGCAACGTGTGCCCCAGCTGCCATCGCCCGCTCGATGCGCACTGGAAGGTCTGCCCTTACTGCCGAACTCGCATCCAGTAACGCATCCATCGCCGGGCCGGCCGCAGGCCACGTGCACCGCGCGTCCCGCGCAAGCCGCACGCGCGCCCCGCAGCCCCGCCCTCACACGATGAAGCATGCGTAGAAAATCGCCCGCCGTGCCATTAAGGTGCGGCGGGCGCTTGTATACCAAGGCAACCTGCCTATAATGATGCAAGTCAAAAACGCCGAGCGCATCGCACGCACTTGCATCAGGCATCCGAGAGGAGAAAACATACCCATGAAGGCACTCTACAATGACGGTTCGGTGGCCGAGCTCCCGCAGGACGAGGTCACGCACGTCATCCGTCACTCCGCCGCGCATATCATGGCGCAGGCCATCAAGCGCCTGTACCCCGAGGCCGACTTTGCCTACGGTCCCGCGACCGACAACGGTTTTTACTACGACGTCGACCTGCCCGAGGGCGTCAAGATCAGCGAGGACGACTTCCCCGCGATCGAGGCCGAGATGAAAAAGATCGTCAAGGAGAACCTCAAGTTCACCGTGTTCGAGAAGCCCCGCGCCGAGGCCATCGCCCTTATGGAGGAGCGCGGCGAGAAGTACAAGGTCGAGCACATCGGCGATCTGGACGACGACGCCCACATCACCTTCTACCAGCAGGGCGACTACATCGACATGTGTGTTGGCCCCCACATCTGCTACACCAAGGCGCTGAAGGCCTTTAAGCTCACCGGCGTCTCGGGCGCCTACTGGAAGGGCGACAAGGACAACAAGATGCTCACCCGCATCAACGGTGTCGCCTTTGCCACCAAGGAAGAGCTCGACGAGCACATGCACATGCTGGAGGAGGCCAAGAAGCGCGACCATCGCAAGATCGGCCGCGAGATGGACCTCTTTATGATGCGCGACGAGGCCCCCGGCTTCCCGTTCTTCCTGCCCAACGGCATGATCCTTAAGAACACGCTACTGGACTACTGGCGCGAGATTCACCACAAGGCCGGCTACGTGGAGATCTCCACGCCGCTCATCATGAACAAGCAGCTGTGGAAGACCTCGGGCCACTGGGACCACTACAAGGACAACATGTACTCCACCGTCATTGACGACGAAGAGTACTGCATTAAGCCCATGAACTGCCCGGGCGGCGTGCTGGTGTACGCCTCCAAGCCGCATTCCTACCGCGAGCTGCCCATCCGCGCCGGCGAGATTGGCCTGGTGCACCGCCACGAGCTGCGCGGCGCCCTGCACGGCCTGTTCCGCGTGCGCTGCTTTAACCAGGACGACGCCCACCTGTTTGTGCGCCCCGACCAGCTGACCGACGAGATCGTGGGCGTGGTCAACCTCATCGACTCCGTGTACCAGAAGTTTGGCTTTAAGTATCACGTTGAGCTTTCCACCCGCCCCGAGGACTCCATGGGTTCGGACGAGGACTGGGCGCGCGCCGAGGAGGGTCTGCGCACCGCTCTGGAGAAGCTGGGCATGGACTACGAGGTCAACGAGGGCGACGGCGCCTTCTACGGCCCCAAGATCGACTTCCACCTGGAGGACTCGCTCGGCCGTACCTGGCAGTGCGGTACCGTGCAGCTCGACTTCCAGATGCCGCTCAACTTTGATCTGGAGTACGTGGACGCCGACGGCACCAAGAAGCGCCCCATCATGTTGCACCGCGTATGCTTTGGCTCCATCGAGCGCTTTATTGGTATTCTGATTGAGCACTTTGCGGGCAAGTTCCCCACCTGGCTGGCTCCCGTGCAGGTCAAGGCGCTTCCCGTGTCCGAGAAGAGCCGCGACTACGCCCACGAGGTGTGCGCCAAGCTGGAGGAGGCCGGCATTCGCGTGGTCTGCGACGATCGCGACGAGAAGATCGGTTACAAGATCCGCGAGGCCCGCAGCATCGACCGCGTGCCCTACATGCTCATTCTGGGCGAGAAGGAGGTCGAGGCCGGCAACATCTCCGTCCGCGATCGCTCCAACGAGACCGTTCAGATGAGCCTTGACGAGTTTGTTGCGAAGGTGCTCGAGGAGACCAAGACCCGCGCCTAAGGCAAACTTCATAACAATTAACAAAGGCGACCGTCCACAAAGGGCGGTCGCCTTTTTCATCCCGAAATAAGAAAAGCCGCAGGTTGAGCGGCTTTTTTTGTTGCACAAAAAGGTACAGGTTTTTGTAGAGGGGTATGGAGATGCACCTACCAACAGTACATTTTGCGTAATCTGGGCAAACGCTGATTAATTGCTCGTATAATGACGTCTGTCGAAAGATACAAAAACCTGCACTTTTGCGACTGCGCCTAACTGCGAGCGAGAAGCCTGTTCTAAACGCCCTGCATTTGCGTGAATCGCAAAGCCAAAAGAGGGGGCGAGAACATGGAACAGACGGCACGGCGCCAAGGGCAGCTGCCGGGCGCATTTAACGGCGCCATTACCAACAGCCAGCACGGCCGCGTCCGCTGGTATCTGGTCCACACCCCCAATGGAAAAGAGCGCGAGACCTGCGAAAAGGTCCGCCGCATTATCCCGCACGAGCTGATGCAGGACGCTTTTGTGATGCAAAAGGAGTTCTGGTTTAAGCGGGACGGCGCCTGGTCGCTCCAAACCAAACCCATGTACAAGGAATATTTCTTCGTCGCCACGCACGATGCTGCCGCGCTCGATAGGGCTTTGGCTCAGTTGAGCTTTGGCTGTCGCATTGCCGGCAGTAGGGAGCGGGCGTACATGCCCATGCCGGACGATGCGCAGGATTGGTACCGCAGCGTTCTGGATGACGACGGCGTGGTACGCAACAGCGTCGCGCGCATAGAGGACGGCGTGTTGCACATAGAGCAGGGTCCCTTGGTGGGGCAAGAGGCCCGCGTGCACAAGATTGACCGTCATAAGCGCTGGTGCCTGGTAGACGTGGGCGAAGGCGATTCCGCTTTTAGGGAGCTGCTACCGCTCGACGTTCCCAGCAAAACGTAAGGGAGACGTTGCATCAGC
This sequence comes from Collinsella aerofaciens, assembly GCF_028206795.1. Taxonomy (GTDB): domain Bacteria; phylum Actinomycetota; class Coriobacteriia; order Coriobacteriales; family Coriobacteriaceae; genus Collinsella; species Collinsella aerofaciens_AX. Next base: position 203,946 of record NZ_JAQLFJ010000004.1, read on the forward strand.
TATTCGTTCGCATTTTTGAATTTATCGATTGGGGGATCCCTGGGGAACGGGGACGTAAGTTTGACTGTGGCTGCTAAAGAAGTAACAAAGACAAATACGCCCGCGGGGGCGGCGCTGATTGCTCAGGCCATGGACCGGCGTGAGGGCGCCGGTCGCTACAAGGCCATGCAATCCGTCATGGACTGGGATAACTCGCGTCTGGCCTACAGGGCGGTGAAGCGCGCGTTTGACATCGTTTTCAGCGGTGTCGTGCTTGCGATCATCGCAATTCCCAGTCTGGTGCTCGCAGCCGCAATTCGCCTAGAAAGCGAAGGTAACCCGTTCTACAGCCAGATCCGAGTCGGTCAGACTCACCCTGACGGCAGCCTGTCTACCTTCCGCATGTGGAAGTTCCGCTCCATGTGCAAAGACGCCGATGAGCGTCTCGCCGAGTTCAAGGAGCAAAACGAGATCGCTGGCGCCATGTTCAAGATGAGGGATGACCCCCGCGTCACCAAGATCGGCAAGTTCATTCGCAAGCACTCCATCGACGAGTTCCCGCAGTTCCTGAACGTGTTCTTGGGCCAGATGTCCGTCGTGGGCCCGCGCCCGCCGCTGCCCAACGAAGTGGCGGAATACACCGAGTACGACCTGCAGCGACTGTCCGTTAAGCCCGGCATCACCGGCTGGTGGCAGGTGACCGATCGCAACGACACCGACTTCGACGGGATGGTCCGCCGTGATTTGGAGTACATCGCCAAGCGCGGCCCCATCACGGACTTGAAGATTGTTCTCCTCACGGTCGTTGAGGTCTTTACCGGTGGAGGTGCTTGCTAAATGACTGAACCGGTTAGGGTGGCTCAGGTTGTTGGCAAGATGGTTGGCGGCGGCGTCGAAGCTGTCGTTATGAATTACTATCGTCACATCGATTGCAGTAAAGTGCAGTTTGACTTTCTTGTTGATTCCGATTCGACGCTTGTTCCCCGTGACGAGATCGAATCGCTCGGTGGCAGGGTCTTTGAGATACCGCCCTATCAGCATGTAGCTGAATACCAGCGAGAGCTTCAGCGTCTCTTTAAGCAAGAGGGCTGGAAGATTGTCCATAGTCACATCAACGCGCTTTCGGTCTTTCCTCTTCGTGCTGCGAAGAAGGCGGGTGTCCCCGTGCGTATCGCCCATAGCCACTCTACGAGTGGTAGGGGTGAGTATGCCAAGAATGCCCTGAAGGCCGTGCTGAAAACGCAATCAAACCGGTATCCGACTCACCGTTTTGCATGTAGTAAATTCGCTGGTGAATGGTTATTTGGATCGAGTTCTCAATTTGTAGTCATGCGTAATGCTGTCGACTTGTCTGTTTTCGCGCCAGATGATGAGGATCGCCTAAGGACGCGGCGATCGCTTGGTGTTGCTGATGGACAGCTTCTAATTGGGCACATTGGTCGTTTTACAGAGCAGAAGAATCACTCATATTTGCTTAATATATTCGATCAGGTTTTAAAGATTCGTAATGATGCAGTTTTAGTTTTGGTTGGTTCTGGTCCGTTGGTTGAACAGATAAAGGACCAAGCTGATTGTCTGGGGATTAGCCATTCTGTTCGGTTTTTGGGCACTAGAAGCGACGCAGCATCTTTATATCGAGCATTTGATGTTTTCTGCCTGCCGAGCCTGTATGAAGGCCTCCCAATGGTCGGAGTTGAATGCCAGGCATCGCATACACCCATTCTTGCGTCTGATACCGTTACCTCTGAGACCGCTGTTACATCCATGATGCAATTTGAATCACTTTCTAGCTCCTGTATAAAGTGGGCCGAAAGACTTATTGAGTTGAGCACAGAGGTCTTCGCGCCTGGCGACGATGCCGGTTTGCAGGTATTTGAAATTAATGCTGCGGCCAGAGTGTTATTGGATTGTTATATGACCTATTTAGGTTCTGTTGATTAAGGGGATAGCTTGACTATTACATGTTCTAAGCGAGTCGCAGTCGCGTCGTGTCATGACAAAATCAACTTTGGCAGCGTTCTTCAGGCGTACGCGACCCAGCGTGCCCTTGAGGAGCTGGGAGTTGAAGTCAATACTATTGATAAACGTGGCCTGGGTCATGCTATTTCTGAAGGACGCAATGATTACTATCTTGAGCATCTATTTGATGTAGATCTTTATCGTGCAAAGCTGGGTTTTGTAAAGCATCGCATCAAGCAGAAGCTTGATGCTGACTTTGGAAAGAAAATGGCAAAGAGGAAAAGTGCATTTTCATCTTTCGAGTCAACACATTTTAGTTTTACTCCTCAAGCCGCTTCGTTTGAAGAACTTGGGGCGCTTGTGGCTGATTATGACAGCGTTGTTGTTGGCAGCGATCAGCTTTGGCTGCCTGTTAACATTGCTGGTAGGTACTTTACACTATCTTTCGTGCAGCCTCCTGTCCGCAAGGTGTCTTATTCCACTAGTTTTGGAGTATCTTCCCTTTCTGAAAAATATCTTCGTAAAACAAAAGATTTTCTTTACGATTTTTCGGCCATTTCTGTTCGCGAGGATACGGGAGCGGATTTGGTAGAGAAAGCTACGGGCGTCCGATGCTCTGTTGTATGCGACCCTACGATGCTGCTGGCTAGAGATCAGTGGGCAAGCCTTGCTTGTTCCTCTTCGATTGACGTTCCTGACGAGCCCTATGTTTTCTGCTATTTCATGGGTAAGAATGCATGGAATCGTGAATGTGCCCAAGAGCTTGCCAAGCAGCATAATTTGAAGATCGTCGCCATTGCTCATCCCGATGAGTATGTTAAGGCTGATGACGATTACGCGGATTATTATCCTTGGGAAGCCGGTCCGGCTGAGTGGGTCAACTTGATTGCCCATGCTTCGTATGTCTGTACTGACTCTTTCCACGGAAGCGTTTTCTCAAATATTTTTGAGGTGCCCTTCTTCTCGTTCCGTCGCCACGAGAATATGGGTGCTCAGTCTACGAACTCACGTATTGATACATTGTTGCGTGTCCTTGGAAACTCCGATCGTATTTGCGAATCGAAGGATGCTTTCCGTGCCGCAATGGCAAATGAAATCGACTTTGTGTCAGTACGTCAACGACTTAATGTGTATAGGAATGAATCGGCCAATTGGCTTAAATCAGCTCTTGAGTTGTAGGGAACAGTATGATCTCCATCACGGACAAAAGTAAATGCTGCGGTTGCGCTGCCTGTGCTCAAAAATGTCCCAAGCAGTGCATATCAATGGAATATGAAGCCGAGGGCTGCGAGTACCCCGTAGTCAATGCTGACCAGTGTATTGATTGCGGATTATGCGAAAAGGCTTGTCCAGTGCTTAATGTTGATAAGGACGAGCCTAAGTCCCAACGAGCCTTTCTAGTCCAGCATAATGATCAAAAGGTGCTTGCTGAAAGCACTTCTGGTGGAGCCTTCACTGCCCTTGCTCAGGCCGTGATTGCCAACGGCGGTATTGTGTTTGGTGCAGGTTATTTGCGCGGTGAACAGCTTGTGCGAGCCGAAGGAGCCCCTGGGCGACTTAAGGTCGGACATTTTTCTGTGGAAAGCGTTGATGAACTTTGGCGCTTCCGCAACAGTAAATACGTTCAGAGCGTTGTTGGCCCTGCGTATCCCGAGGTCAAACAACAACTAAAAACTGGACGTGAAGTTCTCTTTATTGGTACCCCTTGTCAATGCGAAGGCCTGCTTCGATTTTTGGGCGGCAAGCCGGCAAATTTACGCGTGGCAGACTTCGTCTGCCGCGCGAACCCCGCTCGCGCTGTGTTCGCGCGGCAGGTCGAATGGCTTGACGCAAAGGTTGGCGTAAAAGGTGAGACCGTTCTTTTTAGAGATAAATCACGGTTTGGCTATCGCTATTCAAATATGTGCGAGCTCGAAGGCGAGACTCTGTATGGTGAACGGCTGTACAGTGAAGGTGTCGAAACAGATCCTTACCTAAGGGCCTTTTTTGCTGATCTTTCAGATCGACCCATTTGTTACGAATGCCCGTTTAAAAAGCGTTATCGCGTTACTGATTTGACTTGCTGGGATTTCTTCGATGTTTATCGACTCTCGAAAGAGTTCGACGACAATCGAGGCGTCACTCGAGTTCTCATCCAAAGCGATGAGGGACAAGAATTGCTTGATCGAGCCTCAAGCTATGCCCGTATGAAGGAGATTGATGTTGAGGCTGCAGTAGAAGGTGTTCGTGAACTTACTAAGTCCGTGAAGCCGAATCCGCGTCGCGATGAATTCATGGCTGATGTGGCGAATCTGGATGGTGAGGAGCTTATGAATAAGTGGTTCCCCGATTCCGGAAAAGTAAAAGCCGAGCGCTTTGCTAGGCATACATGCGAAAAGCTTGGAATTTATGACCCGATGAAGCGTCTGGTTAAAAAAATCATAAAGAAGTAGCCTATTGTTCGAAAGGGAATTGATGATTCCTAAAGTTCTGCACTACATCTGGTTCGGTGGAAGTGAGCTTCCTGAACTTGAAAGAAAATGCATTGAGTCTTGGTCGAAGATCATGCCTGATTGGGAAATTCGTAGATGGGACGAAAGCAATTTCGATATAAATCAATGTGAATTTTGTCGTGAGGCATATGCCTCAAAAAAATGGGCGTTTGTCAGCGATTATGCGCGCTACAGAATACTGTATTCAGAGGGTGGAATCCTTCTCGATACAGATGTCGAAGTCCTGAAGCCTCTGGACGAGCTTTTAGATAATGAGGCTTTTGCGGGATTCATGAAGAATAATTTCTTCTTGAATCCCGGCCTCATCATGGGTTCTGAGGCCGGAAACCATGTCATGAGCGATGTCGCAAAATTATATGAATCTATGAGATTTGAGATGCGAAAAGGCCGCAACTCTATGGATACCTCTCCGAGGGTACTAACTGATTACCTGGAAGTGAGTTGTGCTCTTAAGAGAGATGGTTCATTTCAGCAGTTAAATGGTTTCACTGCATACCCTGCTACTTATTTTGATCCCCTAGACAGTCATAGTGGCAAGTTTGAAATTACTGATGATACATATTCTATTCACCATTATTCAGGCACCTGGTTGTCACCCGCTAAGAAGTTCCGTGTTGAAATGCGGAAAAAGCTTGCGCCAGTAATTGGACCCAAGCTGTCTTGGTTCATCTCCTCTGTTCTATCGGTACTTAGATTTGGAAGGAAGGCTTTTTAATGGTTTCGTCTGCCTTAGACCACAATAAGCCTAGGGTTTTAGTATCTGGCCTTTCAAATGGGCTGGGTGGAACCGAAATCGTTGTTGGTAGGTATATAAAGGCCCTTAGCTCATATGCTACGTTTGAATTTCTTGCAACGTCTGATTTATCAGATGTTGCATTCGTTCATGAGATGAACTCCGAAATCCACATTTGCCCGGATATTGATAGGCCTATTAAGCGCTTTGAGTATCTAGACCATCTATTTCAAGATGAACCAAATCGTTACCAGGCGGTTTGGTGTAACTTTAATCATCTTTTATATGCGGATGTCTTGCGAGCAGCTCAACGGGCGAATGTCTCTGTCCGCATTGCTCATTCTCACAATTCTCGTTTTTTGGGCGGTTTGCCGACTCAAGTTATAAGCCGTTTTAATCGCCGTGCGGCGTTACGTAATTCTAATGTTAGGCTTGCGTGTTCAAAAGAAGCGGGTTCATTCTTCTGGGGCGATAATTTTCAGGTGCTTCCAAATGCCTTAAATTTTAATGACATGGAGTACGATCCTGTCAGCAGGGTAGTAATTAGGGAAGAGTTCGGCCTTTCGTCAAAAGATTTTCTTATTGGTACTGTTGGACGTTTGACTAGTCAAAAGAATCATATTTTTCTTTTAAAGATAATGAAGGAACTGCTAACAGTTAAATCCAACTGTAAATTAATGATTGTTGGCGATGGCCCCCTACACAAGAGTCTTCAGGAATCTGCGGCTAAGCTGGGTATCTCATCTAGTGTCTTGTTTGCAGGCGAAAGAAAAGATATTAAAGACATTCTGTCTTCATTTGACTGTTTTGTATTTCCATCTACGTTTGAGGGACTTGGTGTTGCCGCAATTGAAGCCCAGCTTAACGGATTACCTTGTGTCTGTTCATTTGGCGTTCCAGATGCGGCTGATATTTCTGATAAATTTTTAAAGTGCTCCTTTAATGTTGCCGAATGGATTGACGCAATTATTTCTATGGGTCGTCCAAATAAGCTTGCGGGGGGGGCGTCTGTTTATGACGTCAACAAGCAAGCAAGTAAATTGCTGTCAATCTTCCTTGGTCGACAATCCTCTCGTGAGCGTGATTGTGCCGATGTATAACGCTGAAAAAACGATTCAAAAGACATTAAATAGTCTTCAGCGTCAGAGTGTGAGCAACATTGAAATAATTATTGTTGATGATGGGTCGACAGATCGTGGCGCTGAGCTAGTTATGGCTATTGCAGAGGGCGACAACCGGATTAAGCTGATTAGTCAAAACAATAGTGGTGTATGCGTGGCGCGTAATAGGGGTATCGATGAGGCCTCCGGTGATTGGGTGGCATTTGTTGATGCTGACGATATGCTGCCTATAAATGCAGTTAGGCTGTTGCTTGAATCCTCAGATGGCTGTAGCTTGGTTATCGGGGCTCTACTGAATGAGCATGGCGATTATTCGGGCAAGGCTATAAGCATCGACTGGAAAACAGCATGCTCTCTTAGCCTTGCATTTTGGGATAATGTTAATAAAGTTCCGTTTTCGAGCTTTACTAAAGGTGTTGTATTCCGAAGCGTTTGTGGAAAGATATTTAAGAAATCATTATTCCGGAATGGTTTTCTTAAATTTGAAGATGGCATTCGTTTCGGTGAAGACGCGTTGTTTATGGTAGATGCTTATCGTCTGGCTGAAAGTGTAAAAGTAGTGGACTCGGCGGTCTATTGCTATGTCAACAATAGTGATTCAGTAACGAGAAATACTGATATCTCGGCTATCGAGAGTGTTGATAATTTACTGGTAAAACTATATGAGCTATGTCACGTGAATCCGGATTTAAGCGAACTATATAAGCAATCTGCAGTCAGGGAAGTCTTATCTTTGATTCGTAATTGTGCACGTTTGGAATCGAATCAGCTTTTTAAGCCTGTCTCTAATATGGTCTGCCAGTCGTATTTCAGCTATTTAATGGAAGGCTTTGCTTCTCACCGCTATTCACGTCGATTTATCTCTGAAGTGAAAAATCGCATTACGATCCGTCTTCTTCTTGCGAGGCGTGTTATGGCTGCAATTGGCTTTACTAAGTTTGTTTATGGGGTACGTTAATTGAATTTGACTAATGTGGAAAGATCATGGACTGAGATTATACGAGCAAATGCCGGGGCTGTTCTGTTCAGCTTTGCTTTGGCTTTATTTTCAGTTTCCTATTATATTGGATCAGTAAATGCTACCAATGTGTTTGGGATTTCTCTTGCGGTGCTTTCGCTGGTCTTTGAGTTGTTTGCCTTAGCGTTTCTACTGCTGAAGCTTTTACTACAAAAGACTTCTCATGTGAAAGTGCTAGTTGGCTTGCTGCTGATTTTAATTTGCGTCGGGTCGCTGAAATCAAATAAAGCCCCTCAGATTATTTGGTTGGCGCTGTTTTGCCTTTGCGCTGAAGACGTCCCTGAATACTACATCTCAAGGTCTATTCTTGTATCGTCCGTCTTTATGCTATTGATGGTTGTTGGTCTCAATAGTGTCGGTGCCATTCCTTCTGTATTAATGTCGCGCGGTAGCAATTTTGTACGAAATTCGATGGGTTTTGCCCATCCTAATAATTTTGGACAGCTTTTGTTTATTGCTTATTCTGCTTCTATTTTTGAGCTGAAAGGCAGAAGCGGTCTTGCGGGCATCTTCTGTTTCGCAATTGCTTTTTTCGTAGCTGATTCAAAAACTTCTGCAGCAGGCATTTTCGTAATGGCCTTGTATTCGGTTATTTCATTCAGAAGCCCCCGTTCAAAACCATATGGGTCCCTATTTACTTTTTTACCGCTTTTTCTGGCGATTGTTAGTATAGCCCTGCCCTTTATGTGGTCCCATGGTGCCAATAAATGTCTTGTTCAGCTTGATAATTTAATGACCAACCGGATTTTTTATTCCGCCTATTATTTTGAAAACTACCCTCTGACTGTTTTTGGTAATGACTTAACGGCCATAGTTTCGCTGCCGTCTGCAACGGGTGGTTATTTAATACAAACAAGAGTCATGCTTGACAATGCATATTGTCGACTACTTATTCAATACGGTTTGATCCCATTTACCGCGTTTGTTGCTTTCTATTGCGTAGCGATAAATAAAGCGCGTATTTCGGCCCACGTGACATTCATGGGCTTGGTCTTGTATTCCCTAATGGGGTTTGTTGAATGCGGAATGTTATATCCAGCATGTAATTTCTTTATGCTTATGGCGCTGCCCGCCTTTTCAGATAAGGGGCCCTGTCAATCCAGGGTGCCATCAAAGGATGTTGTGGAGATGGCTAAATAATGGCAAAAATTAATACTACCAAGTCAGACATTATATGGAACTATGTAAGCACTGTTCTTTCAATGGGGAGCAGCTTCCTTCTTCTTCCGTTTCTGCTTGCTTACTTATCTAACGCCGAACTTGGTCTCTGGTACACTTTTGTTGCCATTGGGAATTTAACGCTGTTATTTGAATTTGGCTTTACACCAACTTTTGCGAGAAATATTGTCTATTGTCTTAGCGGTGCGCGTAGCATTAGCAAGAGCGGCTACGATTCATCTCAAGTTGGTGATTCTGTAGACTATGAGCTGCTTGGCAAATTGATTAAAACATCCCGGATTGTTTACGCGTTAATTTCTTGCGTTGTCCTGATGCTTACCGCTACAGTTGGAACTGCCTACATTTCTTCAATTTCAAGTGCTATTGATCCCTTTTCTTGTTGGACCGCATGGTTAATTTTTTGTTTTGATGTGTTTTTTAATCTATTCTTTTTTCATTATACGACCTGCCTGAGAGGGTTCGGGGATATTTCCGCTGAAAGCAGGGCAAAGTCTTATGGTCGCATTGGGCAGCTTGTGGTTTCTGCGTTTTTGCTGTTTATGGGTTTTGGCATCATTGGCGCTGCCATCGGTTATCTGTTTAATGACATTGTGCTGAGATTTTTTTGCGGTCGCTTTCTGGAGGTTCACTCAGAGGCGATAAAAAAAGCAAACGATGCTTGTACGGGTGTTTCTATTTCTGAAATAAAAGAAACGTTTATTTCAGTGGCTTATTTGGCGTGGAGGGACGGCGTTGTTCAACTTTGCTGCTATGCTTCCACTCAGTTGAGTTCGCTGCTCTGCTCCTATTTTCTTGGTGTGGAGGTTAACTCTCAGTATTCATTAATTATTCAAGTTGGCGGTGCAATTTACGGGTTTGCCAGCGCCTACGTTCGATCTTTTATTCCAATGTTTCAATCTGCTTATGCTGGTGGCGAAGTTCAGACTGCACGAAAAATTATTGAAAAAAGTCTGTCTCTATATTGGATTTTAATTGTTGTATGCACGATCGGTGTCTGGTTTGTCGGCTTCCCAGTCTTGTTCCTAGTTAAGAAAGGTTTTTCCCCCGACGGGCTTCTTTACTTCGCCTTGGTTGTTTATCTTGCGGTTTGGAACCATCATTCATTGTGTTGTAATTACATTATCAGTACGAATGAAATCCCCTATCTCCCGGCTTATATAGTTTCGGCTATTGCAGGTTTTGTATTGTCGTATGTCTTAATTTCCTTTACTGGCATGGGCGTCTGGGCGCTTGTGGTTGGTAATGGGGCCGCTCAGCTTGCATATAATAATTGGAAATGGCCTATATACCTTGCGCGTAAATTCTCTTCCCATTATTTTGCGTTGATTAGAGCTGGTCTCATGCAGTGGTCCTGCGCATTGAAGAAATGAGTGTTAATCACTGCTTTAATGTGACTTATGATTTCGATCGCACCGGATATGTTGATGTAAATCCGCCGACGGCCTGCCGTCGAAAAAGGGAAAACTGCCCCTTTTCTTGAATCCGGAATACCATAATACGGATTCTGGGAAAGAGCGGTGACCGCTATGGTGATGCTGTCAGACGCGATGCCGCGTCCGTTGCGATGCTGAAGTTGGCGGACGGGGTGGTGGACATCCAATCTCTGTTCATGCCGCTTGCCGTGCAGGTGGTTACCGCCATCATGGACGCCGAGGTTGACCAGCTCTGCGGCGATGGGGCCAACAATAGGAACGGCAACAGAGGCCGCCTCGTGACATGCGTGGGTATGCTCAACCTGGGTGTCCCTCAACTCTGGACGGGCGGCTTCTTCCCCGAGGACGTCCTCGAGCACCACCGGCGCGTCGACCGCGCGCTCGTCGCGGCGGTGGCCGAGATGTGCGCTACCGGCACCAGCACTAGGAAGGTGCAGAGGGTAGCCGAGAAGATGGGCATCGGGAGGCTCGGCAGGGGCCGTGTGGGTACAATCGCCGTTAGCCTCGACGCCGAGATAGCCGACCTGGCGGAGGGACGTTCGAGGTGCGCTCGATACCCTTAATCTGGCTCGACGTGACCTACTTCAAGTGCCGCTGCGGGGGCCGCGCGGCTTCGACCGCGGCTGTCACGGCGATAGGCTGCGACGAGTCCGGCTGGAGGCAGGTGCTCGGCGTATCGGTGGTGGACACGGAGTCGCATGACTCGTGGCTCGGCTTCCTGCAGGCGCCGCGCGACCGTGGCACCTCCGGCAACGAGTTCGTCCGTATCCGATGTCCCCGGGGCCTGGTCAGGGCCATAGGCGAGGTCTTCCAGGGGGTGTTCCTATAGTTTTGTCAACGGTTTTCTCCGTTGAGCTACCTAGATTCTCTCCATGCTGGCGCCAGCCCAT
>NZ_JAQLFJ010000005.1:0-165524 GCF_028206795.1 Collinsella aerofaciens
TTTCTCGGGGCCGCCTCTCGGCGGCCTTGCGAAAAACAAATCCAAGTTAGACCATTTCAAATGGTTCGATGTCTGCCCGGATGCGACACTGAATGTGTCCATCCTCGCAGTATCCGGTTCTCAAGGTGCACGCCTGGCGGCTGATCCGGTCCGACCGGGCCGCGCGGCAAGGAGCTATATTGCCAGACCGCGAAGCCCTGTGGGTCGTCAATTCCACTCTTCACAAGTCCTACACAACATATCGCTTTTTATAGCTAATAGAAAGACTGGTGCGGATCTTCCGCACGTATCAGATGATGACCCTTTGGTTTAGGAATATATAGAGATCGGTCACCTGTAAGTGTCTATCTACCCGCGCTTTTAGCAATGTAAACCGCGCTTCAGATAAAAAGAGGGAGCGCCGCGCACACGCGACACTCCCCTAGCGATTCAAGAGAATCTATTAGGCCTCGAGAGCCTTCTTGGCGATGGTAGCCAGCTCGTTGAAGGACTCGATGTCCTCGTAAGCCATCTGAGCCAGGACCTTGCGGTCGAGCTCGATGCCGGCAACCTTCAGGCCGTGCATGAACTGAGAGTAAGAGATGTCGTTCAGGCGAGCGGCAGCGTTGATGCGGGTGATCCAGAGAGAGCGGATCTCGCGCTTCTTGTTGCGGCGATCACGATACTGATACTGCAGGGAGTGCTGGACCTGCTCTTTAGCATGCTTGTAAGTACGCGAAGCGGCACCGTAGTAACCCTTCGCACGGTGCATAACGGTACGGCGCTTCTTCTTGGCGGCAACAGCGCGCTTAATACGTGCCATGTTCTATCAACTCCTAGACGGTAAAACGAAAAACGGGAACGCGAACTTAGGCGAGACGCGACTTGATGACCTTGCGGTCGGCAGCGGCGATCTCGGTCTCCTGACGGAAGCCACGCTTACGCTTGGTGGACTTCTTGCTCAGGATGTGGCTCTTGAAAGCCTTGGCGCGCATAAGCTTGCCGGTGCCAGTCTTGCGGAAACGCTTCTTGGTGCCGCTGTGGGACTTCATCTTAGGCATGAAATACTCCTTAATCGGTTACAGAACACTAGTTACTTGGTATCGCTTGCCGCATTATCCTCATCGAAGGCGCCCTTAATCGGGGCGAGCAGCATAAGCATGTTACGGCCTTCCATCTTAGGCTTGGACTCGACCGTAGCGTAAGGCTTGAGATCCTCGGCGAGACGCTCGAGAACGTTAAGACCCTGCTCCGGGTGAGCCATCTCACGGCCGCGGAACATGATGGTGATCTTAACGCGTGCGCCCTTCTTGAGGAAACGCAGAACGTGGCCCTTCTTGGTCTCGTAATCGCCAACGTCGATCTTGGGTCGGAACTTCATTTCCTTGACCTCGACCTTAGACTGGTTCTTACGAGCGGCCTTGGCCTTCATGGCCTGCTGGTACTTGAACTTACCGTAGTCCATGACCTTGCAGACCGGCGGCTCCGCGTTGGGAGCGATCTCGACCAGGTCGAGACCCTGATCGTCAGCGACGCGCTGGGCATCGCGGATGGCGAACAGGCCGAGCTGAGAGCCATCGACGCCAATCAAACGGCACGAAGATGCAGTGATCTCGTCGTTGATGCGGGTGTCATCAGACTTAGCTATTTTCCCTACCTCCATTCATAAAAAAATAACCCGGCGCTTCTTTGCAACCAGGTCGTACACATAGACATCCTCGATACGAGGAAGGGAATCTAAGTTGTATGACCAGTCAGCTGCTCATTGGCGCCAAAAGGTGGGAACCCTCGGGTTCCTCTTTAGGGCATTGCGGGAACAACGCCTTGCGAATAATAACACGTATAGTGCGCTATCACATTACGTACACGAAAAAGGGGGTCTTGACCCCCTTGAACGCTCAGTTGCATGTATGGTGCCCGAGGCGAGACTCGAACTCGCACGTTGTTGCCAACGGTGGATTTTGAGTCCACTGCGTCTGCCAATTCCGCCACTCGGGCACGTAATGCGTGAGTTAGTTTATCACAGCTTTCTGTTGATTAGTCCGAAAATGGAACTTCGAGCATTTCGATGAGTTCGACCGTGCGGAGCATCTCACGCTGACGGCATCCGCGACCGTCGACCGAAGCCTCACCCATCTGGTTATCGTAAGGGTCCTCGCGCATGCCGTCGAAAGAGGGCTCAAACTCTGCCTGGAATCGATTGTTGGCCACCATACGCCACGGGTCGAGATTGCCAAAGTAGTGATGGCGGCGCCACTCCTCCCCCATCCTGCGAGCAGAAGATCCAAATGACACGTCGGCGTTGAGCCAACCGGTCTGCGGCGTATAGAACTCTGCCCAGTCGTGCGGCCCCACCGAATCGGGCGCAACATACAGGCCGCTCTGCCAACGGGCAGGCACGCCCGCGATACGGCACATGGTGATGAACGTGAGCGCCATAACGCCGCAATCGCCACGGAGCGAATGCGCGCAGTCATCGGCAATAGATCCCAAAAGCAGGTACGGCGGCTGATAGCGATAGTCGATATGCTGCGTCAGGTAATCATAGATAGCACGGGCGCGATCGAGCGGATCCTCGAGTCCGTCAACAACACCGGCCGTCAGCTGCTGCAGATACGGCGTGAATGCAATGTGCGGACGGTCCTCGGAAATATCTTCGGGCAACGGCGCGTCCATACAGGGATGCGCTGGAAGTGCACCCCCATAGATATCGCGATAAGCGGCATCGATTTGATAGCGATAGGTCACCGAGAATGTGCGATCGGTCGAGGAGACCCACGAGGCAGTACGCGCCGAGGCGCTCGCAGGAGCAATGGCCCCCTCCGGCGTCATATCAAGTATCTCGACCTGGGACTGCTGGCGGCAGGCGGCGGCAACGGGAAGCCACGCGCGAACGGTCTCCCCCTCCAAAACACCGGGGACAGACACGCATGCCTTAAGCGTAATGGTGCGAGACAGCCCGCCCTGCGACTCCATCTCCTCGAGCATCTGGTTGCGCAGCGCAATTCCATCCGCAGAATCGGGACGCAGACCCGGAACCTCCTTGGGATACACGCGCAAAGAATCAAGGAAGTTGTCAAGAACGAACAGCTCGCCATCGATAAAGCGCCAATCGATACGCTTGCGGTCAATCAGGTCGTCAAACTGCTCTTCGGTAAACTCAGGCCACTCCTCGCGGATCATCTCGATAGCCCGATCACGCGACACCGAAAAATGAAGCGGCGTCTCGATCATGCGATACCGCTCGGCGCGAACGCAGGCAGCCAGCGAAGGCTCAGGGTTCTGCTCCAAAAGGCGATCGCAGGCGGCAACAGCCTGCGTCAAATACCCGGCATCCTTAAGACGAAGAATCTCAGGCGGTAGCCCAATATCGAGATGGCGAAAATCATCACAGCAAACATCAACAGAGCAACCAACAGGACCCTCGTCAATAACCTTCCCATCCGAAGGCAGCACATCAATAACAGCCACACCAAACTCCAAGTCATTCGAACTCCTGGAGTCCATTGTAACGAGATAGAAAGAAAGCCCCAACAAGGGAGCCATCAACGCCGCTGAACGGTACCTATAAAAATGAATTCAGCCCAGTAACCCTGTAGCGAGTTAACAAAGGAGGCCCCGTTCACCCGGAGCTTTTCCCATTGCGCGACTTCTGGCGAAGCCAGTAGCCACCTTAATTCAGACTCGTAACCCTGCGGCGTTAAACGAAGGAAGCCCCGTCCCCCGGAACTGTTTCCTTGGCGTGACTTCTGGCAAAGCCAGGTGAGCGCAAAGGAAACAGTGTAGGGGGACGGGGCTTCCGGCGGGAAGTTTAACGACGCTTACGCCTTGTTGACGGAGCCAAACTCCTCCATGAGCTCCTTGGTGCGGGCAACGATGTTGTCGCGACCAGGCTTGAGGAGCTTGCGGGGATCAAAGCCCTTGCCCTGCTGATCCTTGCCAGCCTCGATGTACTCGCGGACGCCCTTGGCGAAGACGAGCTGCAGGTCGGTGTTGACGTTGATCTTGGAGATGCCCAGGGAGATGGCCTTCTTGATCTGATCCTCGGGGATGCCGGTACCACCGTGCAAAACGAGGGGCAGGTCACCGGTCTGAGCCTTGATCTCGCCCAGACGCTCGAAGGAAAGGCCAGCCCAGTCGGCGGGATACACGCCGTGGATGTTGCCGATACCGCAGGCGAGGAAGTCGACGCCCAGGTCAGCAATCTGCTTGCACTCAGCGGGATCAGCGAGCTCGCCGCTGGAGGTCACGCCGTCCTCGGTGCCGCCGATGCCGCCGACCTCGGCCTCGATGGACATGCCCTTGGAGTGGGCAAGCTCAACGAGCTCCTTGGTGCGGTCGAGGTTAAGCTGGAAGGTCTCCTCGTGAGAGCCGTCATACATGATGGACGTGAAGCCGGCCTCGATGCACTTGAAGCAGTCCTCGTAAGAACCGTGATCGAGGTGAAGGGCGACGGGAACGGTAACGCCCGTGGCCTCGACGGCAGCCTTGACCATGTCGGCGCAGACCTTGAAACCGCCCATCCACTTAGCGGCACCAGCGGTGCACTGAAGGATCAGCGGAGACTTGGCCTCCTCGGCGGCCTGGAGAATAGCCAGGGTCCACTCGAGGTTGTTGGTGTTGAAGGCACCGAGACCGTACTTGCCGGCCTCAGCCTTCTTGAGCATGTCTGCTGCGTTGACGAGCATAAAAGAAACCTCCTGTAAGGTTGCTCCGATAACGCCTGAGATTTTACCACGGCGCACCCGAGCATAAACGTTCGTTTGTTCACGAATATCGTCCAAACAGACTTTTTTGACCGTTTGCCCTACGGAATCGACCCGTTGGGGAAAATAGCTTGACGTTTGGACGCTTCTCGTGCTTCAAAAGCCGACTATTAAGCTACATCTGCATGAAAGGGTTCTGCATGAGCTCGCGTGCCATGGTGGTCGAATCGCCATGGCCGGTTAGGCAAACGGCATCGGGCGGAAGAAGCCGGGCGAGCTTGGAGAGCGAGCGCAGAATCGCTGCCTCGTCGCCACCGGCAAGATCGGTGCGGCCGTGGCTGCCCGGGAATAGCGTGTCGCCCACAAAGGCAATGTTCCCCTGCTCGGTGGCAGCAAACAAGACGATCCCACCCGGCGTATGCCCCGGCGTCTCGATCACCTGCAGGCAGATATCGCCCACCTCGATAGCATCGCCCTCGGCGAGCAGGCGCGTCGGCTCCCCGGGGTCGGGCGTCTCAATGCCCCACATAGCTCGCTGCTCCTCGATGTTCGCATGCGGCACCGTCACATCCTTAGCACACAGCTCATACTGGCAGCCCTCGCCAACGGTGGTTCGCACGCCGGCAACACCACCAACATGATCGGCGTGGCCATGAGTGCATACGGCGCCAAGCACGCGTACGCCGGGATGCTCGGCTCGAATATGCTCCACCAAACGCTCGCCTTCCCATGCGGGGTCGATAATCACGCACTCATTGTCCGAAATAACAGCATAGCTATTGGTCTGAATGGGACCGTTTACGAGCGTCTCAATCTCGACCGATCCCTTGGGAGTTAAATCCAAGGACACAGCACTCATGTCCCTCTCCTCTCTATAGAACTCGAGGCATCAAACGATGCCTCGAGCGTAGCGAATATCAATAATGTGACACGTTCGTCGCGACTAAACGCGGCGCTTAAGCTGGGCTCCACCCTCGCCGGGCATCAGGCGGCGCGCATCGTAGACCGAGTCGACGCTGCTGATAGAGGCCAGCAGCGGATCCAGACCGCTCGCGTCCGAGATCTCGACCATAAAGCGCAGGGTTGCAATACCCTCGCGGTTGGTCGACGTGGCGGCAGAAAGGATATTGCCGCCCGCGTCGCCAATGGCAATGGTGACATCCTTGAGCAGGCCCATGCGGTCCAGGCACTCGACCACGATCTCGACCTGGAAGAGGGTGTCGGCAGCGCCGTCCCACTCCACTTCGATCATGCGCTCGGGATGCTCCATAAGACCCTTGACGTTGGGGCAGTTGGCGCGATGCACCGAAACGCCACGACCGCGCGTGATGAAACCGACGATGTCGTCGCCCGTCACCGGATTGCAGCAATGCGCCAGACGGACCAGCAGGCCGCTGTTGCTCTCGCCCTTGACGATAATGCCGTTGCTGGCGCTCTTGCCGCGCTTTTGCGGCTTGCGGTTGGAACCGCGGGCAGGCTGCTTGACGACCTCGGCAATAGCCTCGGCCTTGGAGAGCTGCTCCTCGGGCTTGGGGTCCAAGATTTGCTCGACCTTGTTACCCACAGCGCGCGGGGCAACCTTGCCGGCGCCGACGGCGGCAAACAGGTCCTCGAGCTGCTTGTAATTAAACTGCTCCGCCACGGCGTTGAGCGCACGCGTGGATCGCGGCGTAGAGATGCCGTACCCGCGCTTGCGCAGGTCCTTGGCCAGTATATCGCGGCCGGCGGCAGCGTCGTCGTCCTTGGTCGCGGCGGCAAAATAGCGGCGGATCTTTGACTTGGCCGAAGGCGTCTTGACGATCTTGAGCCAATCACGCGACGGCTTGGAGCTCTTGTTGGTCAGGATTTCAACGCGGTCGCCCGTCTTGATCTCGTGCGTGAGCGGCGCTACCGCACCGTTGATCTTGGCGCCGACGCAGTGGTTGCCGACCTCGGTGTGAACGGCGTAGGCAAAGTCGAGCGGCGTGGAGCCGGCACGAAGTGCCATGACCTCGCCCTTGGGCGTAAAGACAAAGATCTCCTGGTCGAACAGATCGACCTTCAGCGAGTGCAGGTATTCCTTGGCGTCGGTGATCTCATCAGACGCAGCCCAATCGAGCGAATGTTTGAGCCAGTTAATCTGGTCGTCCAAGCGCTGGGCATCATTGGTCTTAGACGCAGACGATCCGCCCGACTTCTTATAGAGCCAGTGGGCGGCAATACCGTACTCGGCCTGCTCGTGCATATCGTAGGTACGAATCTGAATCTCGAGCGGACGAGCCGTGGGGCCGATAACCGTCGTGTGGAGCGACTGGTAGTTATTGACCTTGGGCATGGCGATATAGTCTTTAAAGCGCCCGGGCATGGGGTGCCACAGCGTATGCACCGCACCGAGCGTGGAGTAGCAATCGCGCACCGAATGCGTGATGACGCGCAGCGCCACCAGGTCGTAGATCTCGGAGAATTCCTTGCCCTTGCGCTTCATCTTTTGGTAGATGGACCAATAGTGCTTGGAACGGCCGTTGATCTGGAAGTCCTCCAGGCCAATGCGGTTGAGCTCGTCGGTGAGTGTCTTGATGGTCTCGGCCAGATAGCGCTCACGGACCTCGCGCGACTCCGCCACCATGCGTGCGATGCGCTGGTAGGCGTCGGGTTCAAGGTAGAAGAAGGACAGGTCCTCGAGTTCCCATTTAATGGAGCTCATGCCCAGACGGTCGGCCAGGGGCGCATACACGTCCATGGTCTCGCGGGCCTTAAACAGGCGACGGTCCTCACGCAGGGCCGCAAGGGTGCGCATGTTGTGCAGACGGTCGGCAAGTTTGACGATGATAACGCGAATGTCTTTGGACATGGCGAGGAACATCTTGCGCAGCGTAAGCGCCTGCTTCTCGTCCATGCTATCGACTTCGATGTTGGTGAGCTTGGTCACGCCATCGACGAGCTCGGCCACCGTATCGCCAAACAGGCCGGACACATCGGCAAGCGAGGTCTCGGTATCCTCGACGGTATCATGCAGCAGCGCGGCGCACACCACATCGCAGTCCATCTTGAGATCGGCCAAAATGATGGCCACCTCGACGGGATGGTTGATGTACATCTCACCCGAGCGACGCTTTTGGTTGCAGTGCTTCTCGGCAGCAAAGCAGTAGGCCTGCTCCACCTTAGAGAAGTCGTCCTCATTCATATATTTGAGGCACAGGCGCTCCAGCTTGTCGTAGCTGTCCGCCATAATCTCGGGCGGCAGCTCATCGGCATGCTTATAGTGCTCCATCTCCGAGAACGGCTGGAGGGTGGAATCATGGGCGGTACGGGCTGCGGCATCCATCGAGGTCCCCTTCCCCTAGGCCCGCGGTACGATCGGGCGGTTAACTTTGGCTAGCATATCAGAAGCGCACGAATCGAGCGCCCAGCTCCGGAAAGCTGAGAACTCCATGCGCGAGCGCAAGCCCTCCAAATAGCGAATTGACCTGCTCAATTGCACGCGGCCGGGGTTTTCGGCCATCGCGATGCGACGGGTGTCGTCAAACCCCGAGACGCAACAGAAACCAAGCTCTTCGAAGATTCCCAGGCCACTTTCCACCGAGCGCTCGTCGACCGGCGTGCGAGCATCGATGGCAAGGCACATCTGCGCGATGTCGATATCGCTCGCGCTAAAGGAATCGTCCCCGGTCTTGCCGCGGTTGGAGCGCCACATGGTTTGCAGCGCGCGATAGAGCGTGACGAGCTCGTCGCGCTCGGGCGCATAGCAGTCGAGTAGGCGCTCGTTAATGCGAGCGTCACGCGACGAATAGAGCAGGTGGATCACGGCAGGTTGGCCGTCGCGACCGGCACGTCCGCTCATCTGGTTAAACTCAATCGCGCCAAACGGCATGTGATAGAGCACGACATGGCGAATATCGGGAAGGTTGACGCCCTCGCCAAAGGCAGAGGTCGAGACGATGCAGCTGAGGCTTCCGTCACGAAACGCCTCCTCTACGCGATGGCGGTCGGTGCGCGTAAGGCCCGCGTTGTAAAAGGCGATATGCGACGCGTAGTCGGGAACGCGTTTGCGTAGCGTCTTGGCAAGCGCCACGGACTGATCACGCGAGTTGACGTAGATGACGGTCTTCTCCCCCGTCGCCACGATTGACACCAGGCGGTTTTCGCGGCTCGCAAGATCTCGGTCATCCTCGAGCTGCAAGTTCTCGCGCACCGTCTCGTCGACCACCGTACGGGTAATCGGTAGCACGCGGGCGAGCTCGGCCACAACCGGAGCCGTTGCGGTGGCAGTCGTGGCCAGAACGACCGGGTCGCCCAGAGCCTTGAGGATATCGGGCATGTCGAGATAGGCGCTGCGGTCGCCGCCCTTGGCAAGACCGGCATGATGCGCCTCATCGATAACGACAAATCCGATACGCCCCGAGCGCGCAAAGCGGTCGCGGTGAATAGACAGGAACTCAGGCGTCGTGAGCACGATGCCGGTGCGGCCCGAAGCCAGGCCGGCAAACACGTCATCGCGCGCTGCTTCCACGGTCTCGCCGGTCAACACGCCCACGCCAATCCCAAGCGCAGCCATCGTCGATGAGAGGTGATAGGCCTGGTCGGCAACGAGCGCACGCAGCGGATAGACAAAGATGCTCGCACGCCCACGAAGGACCGCCTCGCGCGCGGCGTGCACATGGAAGATAAGAGACTTGCCGCGCCCCGTTCCCATAACGGCCAGAACACTTTGGTGATCGGCCAGGGCATCGAGTGCCTCGACCTGCGCGCGATGTGGCTGGTTCGAGCCGATAAAGCTATGGATAAGCGAGCGCGTGAGCTCGGTATAAGAAAGCTGGGCGAGCGTCTCGCGTTTACGCAACTCCAGGCGCAGGCCAGAATCCGCCGGTTGTACGCCGCGACGAAGCTCACATGCCGGGTCGTCAACGCTGGGCGCCGCGGTATCGCGCACCAAGACATCTTTGATCATGAGCTTGGGTTTTACGCGACCTTGCCAATGCTCGGCCACGGCCTCGAACACCAAATCGACAGCGCTATCGCAATTGATGAGCTTATCGATCTGCGGCACGCGGAACATAATGGCCGGCACACTCGCAGCGCCATCGGTCGCCACGAAGCGCATGTGCTCGCCGGTTTTGCCCACCACGGCGCGATCGCACATTGTCACGCCCTCGGCCGCCAACAGCGGCACCTTGTTGCCCTGGCCAAACGGCTCAAGACGAGAAATCTGCTCGATGGTCTCGATATTCAGCTCGGAGAGGTCGACCGTGGCGGCAACCTCGTCGGTGTCCTCAAAGTCCTCGGCGGGAAGCTCCGATAGCACGGCGGAAAGGCGGCGGCGGAACTCATCGAGCTTGGACGCCTCGATGGTCACGCCCACCGCGCCCGCATGTCCGCCGCGACGAATCAGCAGATCGGAGCAGCGTTCTACGGCGTCGAACAGGTTGACCTTACCCACCGAGCGACCCGAACCGCGAGCGATACCGTCTTCAATCGAGAAGAGCAGCGCCGGCACGTGATAACGGTTGGTCAGACGGCTCGCTACGATACCCTTGACGCCCTCGTGCCAGCCCTCGCCACCCACGACGATTGCGCGACCGCCATCATAGGTCTCCTCGACCCTTGCCATGGCATCGCGTGTGAGCTCCGCCTCGATCTCGCGACGCTGACGGTTGATCTCCTCGAGCTCGGCCGCCAGCGCGCTTGCCTCAATAGGATCGCGGGCAAGCAGCAGGTCGAGCGCCAGCTTGGGATCGGCCATGCGGCCGGCAGCGTTTAAGCGGGGAATGAGCGAAAACGACAGGCCGTCGGCCGTAATGCTAGAGAGGTCGGCCTTGGCGAGCGCGGCCAGCGCGATATAGCCGGGACGGGCGGTCACGCGCATCTGCTGGATGCCCTCGGCGACCAGTGCGCGATTCTCGGGCGTGAGCGGCATCATGTCGGACACGGTGCCCAGCGCCGCAACCTCAATCAGCGAACGCCAATACGACGGCTTGTCCAGACGCTCACCCAAAACCTGCACCAGCTTGAGCGCCACGCCGGCACCGGCAAGCTCACGCGAAGGGCCCTCGTCCTCGAGCTTAGGGTCGGTCAGGGGCACGCCCTGCGGCACCTGATCGGAGGGCTCGTGATGGTCCGTGACCACCAAATCGATCCCCAGGCTCTCCAGATAGGAGACCTCTTCCTTGGCGGCAATACCGTTATCAACGGTCACGATCAGCTGGGGGCGAGCGAGCTCGTTAACGCGGTCGAGCGCCGCGCGCGAAAGACCGTAGCCCTCGTCAAAGCGATGTGGAATAAACGGCGTGACATCGGCACCAAACGCGCGCAGTGCCTCGGTCAACAGACAGGTCGACGTAATACCGTCAACGTCAAAATCGCCAAAGACCGCGATGTGCTCGTGGTTGCGAATGGCACGCTCGACGCGGTCGGCAACGACCGCCATGCCCGGGATAATGAGTGGGTCGGCCCAGTCGCGATCGAGCGAAGGCGTCAAAAACAGCTGGCCTTCTTCGATGGAT
Organism: Collinsella aerofaciens; assembly: GCF_028206795.1. Classification (GTDB taxonomy): domain Bacteria; phylum Actinomycetota; class Coriobacteriia; order Coriobacteriales; family Coriobacteriaceae; genus Collinsella; species Collinsella aerofaciens_AX. Next base: position 11,165 of record NZ_JAQLFJ010000005.1, read on the forward strand.
GTAATGCCGTGCGCAACCATAATGCGCGCCACCAGCCCGGGTATGCCCAGGCCAGCCGAAAGCTCCTTTTCGAGCTCGGGGTTTTGCTGAGCGACCGCCCAGCGATGCGTCGTCTTAAGCGATGACATAGGCACCCACCCCCGATAGGGGCAGGTCGCCGCGATACCTCTCACGGTTCATAGCGATGAGTCCTCTGTGTATGCCCGCTTCGGCAGGCAGATCTGTTGAACGGATTTATTATACCGTGCAGCGCGGACGCAAATCGCCGCAGCACGCCGCGGTTTCGGTAAACGATGCCGGTAATAGCCTCGAAATAATCGAGCGTTTCTGACGCACGGACGCACGCGAGCGTCTAGCATATCCATTCAAAACGGATTCACGAGCAAAGGGAGTCACAAGAGCATATGAAGCAATGGGTTGGACTGGGCAAGTTTCTCGCGGGGCACATGCGGGTCATCGTTCCGATTTGCGTGACGCTCGGCGTACTCTTTCCCCAGCAGATCGGCGTGCTCAAGCCCATCGTTCCCGCCCTGTTTGCCTTTATGACGTTTCAGGGTGCGCTCAGCAACACCTTTCACCAGGTAGCCGAGGTGTTCCACCGTCCGCTGCACCTGGTCTTGGCGCTGCTCGTCTCGGCGGTGCTTATTCCCATCGCGGCGTATGCCATGGGGTCACTCTTCTTTGGCTCCAATCCCAACCTTGTCTGCGGCATCGTGCTCGAATACAGTGTGCCCGTGGCAGTCACCGCCTTTATGTGGATTAGCATGTTCGGCGGCAACGGCCCGCTCGCGCTCACCATCATCCTGACGTCCTCGGTCATCTCACCTGTGACGATTCCTCTTACGCTCAAGCTCCTGCTGGGCGCCACCGTCTCGATCGACGTGCCGAGCATGATGCAAGACATGGCCTTTATGATCGCCATCCCCGCCGTGCTCGGTATCGTCATTAACGAACTCACGCGCGGCTGGGGTCATGAGAAACTCTCCCCCGCGCTTTCGCCCGCCTGCAAGTTCATGATGATGGGTGTCATCGCGTCCAACTCCACCGCCATGAGCGACTACGTGCTGCACATGAACACGGTGCGCCTGGAAGTCGCCCTCTTTATTTTGGTCTTCGCCATCAGCGGCTTTGTCGTCGGTTTTCTGGTCGCCCGTACGCTGCATCTGCCATATAGCGAGACGACTACCATGTGCTTTACCTGCGGCATGCGTAACATCTCTTCGGGTGCCGTCATCGCCACGCAGTACTTTCCGGGCGAAGTCGTGTTCCCCGTCATGTGCGGAACGCTGTTTCAGCAGGTGCTGGCCTCGATTATCGGGCACCTCTTTGAGCGCCTAACCGGCGAGGAGCGCGCCAAACAGCGCAAGCGGGTCGAAGCCGGCCGCGACGCGATGGCACGCTAGGCAGCACACTTTTCGCAGGCGTTCGCCTTGCTATGCGAGCGTTTCCAGCTGCGCGCGTAGGCGCTCAGCATCGATATCGAGCGTGGTCTCGGCATTGACCTGGGCCAGACGATAGCCCACAAAGTAGGGCGAAACCACCCAACGCGGCAGCGCCTTGGCAATAGTCCGGCCGTCCATGTGGTAGAAGAACAAGTTGTACGACTCTGCGCGACCACCGTGGTGCCCGTTTAGGATATAGCGCAGAGCTACCTGGATCGCATCGGCAAAGAGATCCGCCTCGGCTTGGTCTCGTGCGTCATCGCTGGCGGCGATTCCCTGCGGAGCCGAGACGTTGACCTCAAAGAACCCCATGATCGGTTCGGTTGAGATATTGACCGAGATTCTCCCCTGTTGCCAGACATTGATGCCTTCAAAATTGGCTGAGGTCAGCGCCGCATAGTCGTCCTCCTGTTCCAAGCCCACAATCTGCATGTGCGGATGGACGAGGCTGCCGCCCGAAAGCGGGCCTTTGTTCTTGTACATGAGCACACTGCGGTACTGCTGGGAATCGATCATCTGCTGCCAACAGCCCAGGGCAAACCGCATCACATGATGCAGCTCATCCGGTTCATAGGTCACCAGGTCGGCGTCGTGATTGGCCGACTCGATCAATACGGTCTGACGGGTGGCCCGCAAGGTCTTGAACTTATTCTCGAGCCAGATGCAGTCACCATCGCGCTCGATGATGTTGGCGAGCCCCTCCGTGTCGCAAAAGGGGCACGCGGTGCCAGGGCGACGATTATCGTCGGGCTTGCCGCTCGCCTGCTGAACGTCAAATACCAGCGCCACGGGTTATACCTCCAGCGGCACAATCTTGGTGCCATGGAGCTCGGAGACGCCCAGTGCCGCCGCCACGGTATCGCGATTGGCCGTGGAAATGCCGCCACCGGGAAGAATGGTCAGGCGGTCGCCCGCATACTCGACAAGACGCGACAGGTGCTCCAGGTTGTCCTCGATCGGCGTTCCGGCAGCACCACCATGCGTCAGGATGCGCGTGATGCCGCAGTCGGCGAGCGTGTCAATGGCATCGAGCTGAGCCTCGAGCGAGAGCTGGTCAAAGGCCATGTGAAAGGTGATATCGATGGCCCCGCGCTTGCACTCCTCGGTCGCGCAGCCCGTAGCCATCACGAGGGCGCCGAGGGTGAGCTCGTCGAGCGCCCAGCCGCCGGCACAGGGCTTGCAGCAGCCAAAGACCAGGCCGTCAACGCCGGCGCTCACGGCAAGACCCAAGTCCATCTCCATCATGCGCAGCTCGTCCTGGTTGTAGTGAAAGTCACCGCCACGCGGGCGAATCATGCACATCACTCGCGCGTCATGCTCGTGAGCATAGCTGACCGTAGTGCTGATAACGCCGGCCGAGGGCGTGGTACCACCGACGGCAAGGTTGTCGCACAACTCGATGCGCTTAGCACCGGCATCGATAGCCGCCGGCACACGCTCAAAGTTCTCGGCACAAAACTCGTACAGCATAGATAGCCCCCAGGAGACATTTCGATTTCCACACGGCATTGTCGCACGTTAAATAGCAACCCGCACGATGGAACAAAACCTTGACAAGGAGTGTCCCAAAGTGCCGGCACATAAGGAACGTCCCCAGGTGCCACCTTGAGCGATGGGTACTCATTTAAGTACGTCCCCAATGAGTACCCGCAGGGGACAGACAGACCGGACTCCCTATACGACAACTGTTGACATCATATACTATATGTCATATAGTAGGTGTTACACAGTATACTACGAAAGGAGGTGTGCGGATGGAGGCACAGATGAAGCGCGGCTTCCTCGAGGCCTGCGTGCTCGCGGCCGTCTCGGGCGAGGAATCCTACGGCTATCAGATCGTGAAGGACGTGCCCGCGAGTATGGGGCTCACGGAATCCACGCTCTATCCGTTGCTCAAGCGCCTGGAGAAGGCGGGCTGCATCACCGCGCGCTCCGCCGAGCACAACGGGCGGCTGCGGAGGTACTACCGCATCACGGACGCCGGGCGCGAGCGTATCGCCGAGTTCCTCGCCGAATGGCCATCCGTGCAGGAGATCTACCGTTACGTGGAGGGGGCGCACCATGACGCGCGATGAGTTCTTGAACCGGCTGGGCGAGCTTCTGGCCTGCCTGCCGGCAGATCAGGTAAAGGAAACGCAGGAGTTCTACGCGGAGGCCATCGCCGACCGTATGGAGGACGGCATGACGGAGGCCGAGGCTGTGGCCGCCATGGGCACGCCCGGTGAGGTCGCCGAGGCAACGCTCGACGAACTGCCCGCCGTGCCGCGCGCGATCGCGAGGACCAAGCGCAAGAGCACGGCACTTCTATGGGCGCTCGCCATCGTGGGCTCTCCGGTATGGATTCCGCTGCTGCTCGCGTTCGTCGCCGTTGCCGCTGCAGTCTACATCTGTATTTGGGTTCTTGCGCTCTGCGTGTGGATCGTGGCCGCGGCATTCGGGGGCGCGGGCCTGGTAGGGCTCCTGTTCGCCGTGGACGGCATCATTATCGGGCATGTTCCGTACGTTTTGGCCTCGATGGGAATGGGATTCGCTTCCATCGGTGTGGCGCTCCTCACGGGAGCCGGCGCCTGGACGGCGTCCAAGCAGATCGCGCGCCTCTCTGCCCTTTGGGCGAAGAAAGCCGTTTCGCCCTTCTGGAAAGATCGAGGCAATAAGAGCCGCATGGGCGCCGAAGCGGCGCCGCTCACGGCATAGGAAGGAGTGCAAACATGTCCAGCGTAAAAAAGATTTACCTTGCCGTAGCGGGTGGGCTTGTTGCCACGGGGCTCGTCCTGGCTGCTATCGGATTTGTGGCCTCCGGCTTTAACCTCGCTGTGCTCAACACGCAGATCGACCTGCGCGATGACACCATCATTCTGGGTGGTGTTGAAATAGACGACCCGACAGGGCTTCCACTCATCGAGCAGCTTGCCGAGGTCGGCGAGATCCATATTGGATCTGCAACGACTGGTTCGTCTTCTCCTCGCAAATGATCGAGCTCGTAGCAGCCGCCCCCCTTCGGGCGCACCACGACGGGCATGAGCACGCCGCGCTCGGAGCCTTTTTGCGAGACCTTCCGTCACGCTCTTCCTGCGTGGTGAACCGGTCATCGACCGACGAGAGGCTGATGGGAATCTCTCGACTTCGGGCCAATCCCGCTCACCGATCTGGTCTTCCTTCGTGATGCGCACATAAGCGAGCAGACACCGCGCAGAGCTTCAGCGCGGCCGCACTTCCACGTCTATGACGGAGGTGCCCGGCGGCGTCTTGGCGATCCCCTTGTTTGCAGGCGTTAGCGCGTGGGGATCGCCCACTCGGGGGCCGAGGCCGCCGAGGACGGCGGCGAACCTCGCGGTGTCATTCGACATCGCGAGGTTCCCGGACCATGACCACCTGGCCTCGTACCGCGGCATAGCCCCAAGGGTGAGGAGCTTCGGCACGTCGATCAGGGCGCCCGCGCAGCGTCGACTGGTCCGCCGTTCGGTAGAACGGCGGAACCGCCTAGCCGCCCAAGTAAGCTTTACGCACGTTGTCGTCGTGCAGCAGCTCTTGGCCGGTGCCGGTCATGGTGATCTTGCCGGTCTCGAGCACGTAGCCACGCGTGGCGATCGAGAGCGCCATCTGCGCGTTCTGCTCGACCAGAAGCACCGTGGTGCCGGCCTTGTGCAGGTCCTCGACAATCTGGAAGATCTGCTCAATCAGAATCGGCGCCAGGCCCATGGAAGGCTCGTCAAGCATGAGCAGCTTGGGGTTACTCATAAGGGCGCGGCCCATAACGAGCATCTGCTGCTCGCCGCCCGAAAGGGTGCCGGCGACTTGGCGACGGCGCTCCTTAAGGCGAGGGAACTGCTCGTAGACGCGCTCAAGGCCCGGAGCCACCGTGGACTTGGGCTGCGTGTAAGCGCCCATCTCCAGGTTCTCCTCGACCGTCATCTGCAAAAAGGCACGACGGCCCTCGGGCACCTGGGCCAGGCCCTTGCCCACCAGCTTGTCGGCAGGCGTATGGGTAATGTCCTCGCCCATAAACTTGATGGAGCCGGTCTTGGAACGCAGCAGGCCCGAGACAGTCTTAAGCGTTGTAGACTTGCCGGCGCCGTTAGCACCGATCAAGGCCACGATCTCACCCTCGTTGACGTTAAAGGAGATGTCCTTGATGGCGTGGATAGCGCCGTACCAGACGTTGATGTTGTAGACGGAAAGCATCGGCTCTGCCATTTAGTTCTCCCCCTTATCCTGCTTGCCCAGATATGCCTCGATAACGGCGTCGTTGTTCTGAATTTCCTCGGCCGTGCCCTTGGCGATGACCTTGCCAAAATTAAGCACGCAAATGCCCTCGCAAATATTCATGACGAGCGACATATCATGCTCGATAAGCATGATGGCAATGCCAAAGGTGTCGCGAATCTTGACGATGTTCTCCATGAGCTCGGCGGTCTCGGACGGGTTCATGCCGGCAGCAGGCTCGTCGAGCAGCAGCAGCTTGGGGTTGGTGGCAAGCGCGCGGACGATCTCCAGACGACGCTGGGCGCCGTAAGGCAGCGAGCCGGCCTGCTCGTTTGCCAGGTGCTCCATATCAAAGATGGACAGCAGCTCCATGGCGCGCTCGTGGGCGGCCTTCTCGTGCTTCCAGTACGTCGGCAGACGCAGCACGCCCTCAAAACCAGAGTAGCGCTCCTGGTTGTGCAGGCCGACCTTAACGTTGTCCTCCACCGTCATGGTGTTGAACAGGCGAATGTTCTGGAACGTACGGGCGATACCCATACGGTTGACCTGGTAGACGGACTTGCCCGAGGTGTCCTCGCCGTCGAGCAGGATAGTACCGTGCGTGGGCCGGTACACCTTGGTGAGCAGGTTGAAGACCGTGGTCTTACCGGCACCGTTGGGACCGATCAGACCGGCGATCTCGGTCTTACCGATGGTCAGGCTAAAGTCGTCGACTGCCTTAAGGCCGCCAAATTCAATGCCCAAGTGGATGCACTCGAGCGCCGGGCGCTGGCCCAGGTCGCGGTCGGGAACGATGGCGCCAGAAGGATACGGGACCATCTTGCCCTTGTTGAACTCAAACTTACTGGGCATCGGCTGCTACCTCCTTCTTGGAAGCAAAGCGGTCCTTAATGCGTGCGAAGAACGCCTTGAGCTGCGGGTTGTTGGTAAAGATCATGACCAGGATCAGCACGATGGCGTAGATGAGCATGCGGTAGTCCGAGAACTGACGGAGCAGCTCGGGAAGCACCGTGAGCAACGCCGCCGCGATGACGGAGCCGCGCATATTGCCCAGACCGCCCAGGACCACGAATACCAGGATGAGGATGGACGTGTTGAAGTCGAACTTGGTGGCGGAAAGCTGCGAGAAGTTACCGCCGAAGAGAGCTCCGGCAGCACCGGCGAGGGCAGCGGAAACCACGAAGGCGATCATGCGGTACTCGGTGACGGAGATGCCTACGGACTCGGCTGCAATCTTGTTATCGCGCACGGCCATAATGGCACGGCCGGTACGGCTGCGAACCAGGTTGAGTACAATCACGAGCGCGACCATAACCAGGATGGCACCGGCGAGGAAGGTCGAGTACGTCGACACGCCCGAGGCACCCTGGGCGCCCTTGATGATGGCGGTGCCGTCCTCGAGCAGGTGCAGGTCGTCGATCGTAGAGTTGCCCGTGATGTTAAAGATCACGTGCAGGCCGCGGGAGTCGACACCCACAATGAGGCAGGTGACGATCTCTTTGATGATCTCGCCAAAGGCCAGCGTCACGATAGCCAGGTAATCGCCGCTCAGACGAAGGACCGGGATGCCAATCAAGAAGCCCAGAATGGCGGCAGCGATGGCGCCGACCACGATACTGATGATAAGGCGCACCGGATCGGAGGGAACGGCGCTCTCCAGCGCGACGGCGGTGACGATGCCCGTATAGGCGCCGACGCTCATAAAGCCCGCGTGGCCCAGCGACAAGTCGCCCGCGATACCGACGACGAGGTTGAGGGAAATGGCCATGACGATATAGGCCGTAATGGGGACCAGCTGACCGGCGATCATGCGCGGAATCATGTGGTTAGACTGCATAAAGAACACGATGGCGAACGCCACAAGGCACATGGCGTACGTAACAAAGTCGTGACGCGTCTGCTTGTCTTTAAGAAACTTCATAACGCTCACCTACACCTTCTCGGGGACGTACTTGCCCAAGAGGCCGGCAGGCTTGACGAGCAGGACGATGATCAGAACACCAAAGACGATGGAGTTGGCAAGGCTCGTGGAAATGTAAGCCTGTGCCATCGCCTCGATGATGCCGATAAGAATACCGCCAACAAAGGCACCGGGAATGGAGCCGATGCCGCCGAAGACGGCAGCGTCGAAAGCCTTGATACCAGGCATGGCACCCGTGGTGGGCTGCAACACCGGCGAGTAGGAGCACAGGAGTACGCCGGCGATGGCGGCGAGGGCGGAGCCGATGGCGAACGTCATCGAGATGGTGCGGTTGACGTTGATGCCCATGAGCTGAGCAGCGGCCTTGTCCTCGGACACGGCTCGCATGGCCTTGCCCATCTTGGTCTTACCCGTAAAGAACATCAGGCCGGCCATGATAACCAAGCAGGCGACGATGGTGACGAGCGAGACGGCGCTTACGTTAAACTTGGCCAAGAACTCCGGCACCGGAAAGGTGACGAGCGAAGTGAAGTTCTTGGGTGTGGCGCCCCACAGAAGCTGCGCGGCGTTCTGCAGGAAGTAAGACACGCCGATAGCCGTGATCAGAACGGCCAGCGGACCTGCTTGGCGCAACGGCTTATAGGCCAGACCCTCAATGAGGACACCGAGAACCGTGCAGACCACACAAGAGAGAACTACAGATGCCCAGCCCGGGAGGCCGAGATACGACGTGGCGCAGAACGAGACATAGGCACCGACCATGATGACATCGCCGTGAGCGAAGTTCAGCATCTTGGCGATACCGTAGACCATGGTGTAGCCCAACGCGATGATGGCGTAGACGCTGCCCATGGACAGGCCGTTGACCAGGTATTGGATAAAGACCGTCATGTTCCACATCCCCCTTTCGAATAGGTTTCCAGTTGATGTATGAAACAGGGACGTTACATCGTCCCTAGATACCAAGCAAGCAGGGAAGGCCACAACCTCCCCTGCTTGGGATCAAAACCGCTCTATGTAAGGCGGCCTATTATGCCTGTACGTACTTGCCGTTGGTGATGACGTACGCAGTGGGCTCCTTCTGGACCTGGCCCTTATCGTTCCAGGTGAGCTTGCCGGTCAGACCGTCAACGGTAATCTTGAGCATAGCCTTGGGCAGCTTCTCGGAGACCTCGGTCGGGTCGGCGTCGACACCAAGACCGGCCTCCTTGAGGGCCTCGGCCACCGCGTGCACGCCGTCGTAGGCGTCGGCGGCAAACTGGTCGGGGGTATCGCCGTACTTATCCTTGTAAGCGTTGACGAAGTCGGCGTTCTTCTCGTCGTCGGCGGAGAACGGGGTCATGAGCAGCAGACCCTCGGCAAGAGAGGTGTCGAAGCCCTCAACGCCCAGGATGCCGTCCATGCCGTCGCAACCCATCATCTTGACGTCGTAGCCCATATCCTTGGCGTTCTTGAGCAGGACGGACGCCGGCGTGTAGTAGATCGGCGCGAAGATCATGGTAGCGCCGGCCTGCTTGGCCTTGGTCAGCTGGTTGGTAAAGCTCGTAGCAGAATCGTCCTTAAAGGTCTCCTCGTCGACAATCTCGAGCTTGGACTCAGCGGCCTGGGCCTTAAAGGAATCCGCGATACCCGAAGAATAGGCGTCGCCGGAGTTGTAGAACAGCACGAACTTCTCATCCGCATACTTCTCTGCCAGGAACTTGGCAGCGTTGACGCCCTGGTTGGGGTCGGTGAAGCAAACCTGGAAGACGCAATCCTTGCCGTCAGTGACGTCCTCGGAGGACGCGGACGGGGTGATCATGAACGTCTTGGGGTCGTTACCACACTCAGCGGCAACGGCAACCGACGCACCCGTGGTGGTCGGGCCGACGAGGGCCTGCATGCCCCAGTCGAGCAGGGTATTAAAGGCGTTGACGGCCTTCTCGCCGTCGGCCTGGTCGTCCTCGGCCTTGCTGGCAAGCGGCAGCTCCTTGGTGGAGAAGTCCTTGCAGCCAAGCTCGACGCCCTGGGTAACGGACTTGCCGTAAGACGCGGCGGCACCGGTCAGCGGGCCGATGGTGCCGATCTTAAACGAAGCGTCGCTCGAAGCGGAACCGCTGTCGCCGCCGTTGGAGGAGCAGCCAGCTAGAATGGACATCGCCCCCAGACCTGCTGCGCTCGCGATAACGCTCCTGCGATTCATAACAGGGTTCAATGACTTACCGGTGAGGCTCGACATGCGGCTCTCCTCTCAAATCTCGTCGGGTTTTGGTTACCCGACAGGCCATCCTTCGCCGTGTTCGGCGTTCGCAAAATAGTAGACGCTTTAGTTAGGAAAAGTGGCGGTTATTTCGACTTTTCTTTGGATTTGTTCATTTATCCATAATTATGCGTATTTATATCGGTTTATGCAGTTTAGCCACTTTATTGTGTGAAAGCAATGTTTCCGTTCTGTTACAAGCGCTCCTGCCCTGATAAAACAGCCTCACCGGTCGCGTTTTGTACGCACCTAGGCGGCGATGTACTTGCCGTCCTGAATCACCAAAGTCGACGTTTTTCTCGTCGTCGGCGGAGAACGGCGTCATGAGCAGCACACCCTCGGCAAGAGAGGTGTCGAAGCCCTCGGACCGTTCATGCCGTCTCTTGCGGTACAGGGCAAACCTTATGGTGCAAACGTTGACAGTTTGTTACGGAGTTCCGTTTGTAGCGAGCATGTTTCCAATGTTTCCGCAGCGTTTCGGGGGTGCCGTTTTGTGCGACTCCTGTTGCCTGACGAGCACACGCCCTCGGTTCACGCTAGAATGCACTCAACCTTTAAGCGGTTAATCCATCCATAAGATGCACGAAGGAGCTATCTATGAGCGAATCCCTGCGCACCGTGAACGTCGGTCTGATCGGTTTGGGAACCGTCGGCGGCGGCGTGGCCCGTCTGATCAAGAGCCACCACGATGAGTACCTGGCAGCCTACGGCATCGACCTTAAGCTGACCCGCGCCTGCGCGCTTGCTTGGGAGCAGGCCGAGGCGGCAGGCATTGGGCGCGAGGCCTTTACGAGCGACTGGCACGATGTCGTCACCGACCCCGCCGTCGACATCGTCGTCGAGCTGATTGGCGGCGAGCATCCCGCAACCGAGATCTTCACCACTGCCTTCGAGAACGGCAAGCATGTCGTCTCCGCCAACAAGGCCCTGCTGGGCCGCCATGTCGAGACGCTTGCCGAGAAGGCGCGTGCGTGCGGCGTGCAGATTAAGTGCGAGGCCAGCTGCGGTGGCGGCATCCCCATTGTCAGCACACTCGAGCACGACCTGGTGGGCAACAAGATCCTGACCATCGCCGGCATCCTCAACGGCACCACCAACTACATCCTGTCGCGCATGGACGCCGAGGGCGCCGATTACGCTGACGTGCTTGCCGACGCGCAGGCCAAGGGCTATGCCGAGGCCGACCCGTCCGCCGACGTCGACGGCTTCGATGCCGCCAGCAAGACGGCCATCCTCGCCTCCATCGGCTTTGGCACCCGCGTTACCACCGACGATGTGTACCAGCAGGGTATCCGCACCATCGGCGCCGAAGACATCGCCCAGGCCCGCGAGCTCGGCTACACCATTAAGCTGCTCGGCATTGCCCGCAACACCGACGCCGGCGTCGACGTCCGCGTGCACCCCACGCTGATTCCCGCCGACCACATGCTCGCCAAGGTCAACGGTGCCATGAACGCTGTCTACGTGGTAGGCGACGCCGTGGGCGAAACCATGTTCTACGGTGCCGGCGCAGGCTCCTTCCCCACCGCGAGCGCCGTCGTGGGCGATATCCTGTCGCTCTCCGAGCAAATCAGCCGCGGCGTGGCTCCGCTGCCCGAGATTGAGCCCTATGGCCACAACCTCACCTTTAAGCCCATGGACGAGCTCCAGACCAAGTACTATGTGCGCCTGAAGGTCGCCGACCGCGTGGGCGCCCTGTCCGAGACGGTCGACATCTTTGCCAAGCACAACATCTCGATCTCGCTCATCAACCAGGTCGAGGACGGCAAGTCGGGCATCAGTGATGCCTGCTCGGTCATCTTCCTGACGCACCGCGCGCTCGAGAAGGACGTCCAAACTGCCGCCGCCGAGCTTGCCGGCGTCGACTGCGTGGCCGAGGTCGCCAACGTCCTGCGCATCGAGGACGTCGAGGCCTGGACCGAAGGCGTCATGGCCAACTAGTCCACTACTTCGAACCCCAACGGAGCTCAACGCAAAAGGCGCGCTGCCTGCATCAACCGCAGGCAGCGCGCCTTCTATTATTTGGACGGAACCCGTATCCCGACATTCCTTGCTACTTGCCGTCGTCGTCCTGGGCTTCATCGCGCGCATAGAGCTCCAACATGCGGCGGCGGTATTCGCGCACGGCAAGCTTGGCGCGCTCCAAGCGGCGACGCTCGCGCGGAGTCAGCTCGGACGGGTCAACCTCGTCTCCATAGGTCTTGTCGGCAAGCAGGTGCGCCGCGTCCACAATACGGGCATCGATGTGGCCGCTCGCCGCCTCGGCGGAAAGACGCTCGGCAATCGTATCGAGCGTAGGCAGGCCCTCGAATACGCGACCGTGACCATGCGAGGTCAGCAGCTCGTGCTCGCGTGCGAGCAGACTCGCCAAATCGTGATGGGCACGCAGGATGTCGAACGCATCGGATGGATGCTCGGCAACCTCTGCCACGGCGGCGACCGGCGCGGCGTCGACCACGCGGTAGAAGAGCTGCGCGAGCAATGGCATCAAGAACACCGTGATGGCACCGGCGGCAACCATGACCGACGCAATTTCTTGCGACAGCGCGCCCGCGTTGACGGCAACGCTTGTCACGGCGACAATGATCGGCAGGGCCGTGGTGCAGTAGAGCGCCACGGTAATGCGACCATACGCCGACACATCGCGCGTCGCAGGACAAATGCTCATAGAGATGAGAATCGGCACGGCACGAATTATCAGCAACGCCACGATAAAGCCCGCGAGCAGCCCGGGGCGCGACGCCACGGCCGTCAGGTCGATCTTTGCGCCCGATACAGTAAAGAACACCGGAATCAAAAAGCCGTAGGCCAGGCCGTCGAGCTTGGTCTCAAGCGTATGGTTGCCCTCGGGGATGATATAGCGCAGGACGAAGCCGGCGGCAAAAGAACCCAACACGATGTCGAGATCAAAGACGGCCGAGAACGCCACGAGCGTGACCAGGATGAGCACCGTCAGGCGCACGAAGGTCTGCGACGTGGTATCGGCGCGCTCCTCGACAAACGCAAAGAAGCGGCTGCCGACGCGCTTGGAGCGGCTTGGGACCACGGCCAGCAATACACAAACCACCGCAAACAAGCCAAGGATTACGAGCGTTTGGATGCCAGTGCGAGCAGACAGCAGCACCGACATGGCGAGCACGGGACCGAGCTCGCCCCAAGTGCCATACGCGAGAATCGAGTCGCCCACACGCGTGCCGGTGAGCGAGCGCTCACGCATGATGGGCACGAGCGTGCCGAGCGCCGTAGAAGTGAGGGCAAGCGTCACGGCAATACCGTCGAAATGACTGACCGAGAACCACGGGGTAAAGCGCACGGCAAGCCAGGCGATACCAAACGTGACGACCCACGTCGCTAAGCCGTAGCGCCCCTCGACGCCCGTGATGCTCTTGGGGTCGATCTCAAAGCCGGCAAGCAGGAACAAAAAGGCCAGGCCGAGCTCGGACACAAGCGAGACCTCAGCATCTACATGGATGACGCCGAGCATATGAGGGCCCAGCACCGCGCCGAACACGAGCAAAAAGACCGTTTCGGGAACGGGTTTTCCGGGAATCGCCGAGGCGATGAAGGGGCTTGCAAAGGCCACGAGTGCGATGATGGCGAGCGAAACGAATGCCATGTGATGCCTTTCTCTTGTTTGCGCTTCACTGTAGCACCCTCGCCGTCCTCAACGCGCCGCGAGCTGTCGTATCATAGTGAGGTTTACAAACATGTGGCTCAAGGCGACCGCAGGGCAGGCCCCGCAAACCGACCGCTGCCGCATACCGTACCGTACGCCCAACCGATCAGGAAGGCAGGAACCAATGGTCTCTCGTATCTACGTGGAGAAGAAACCCGGGTTCGACGTCGAGGCTCAGCAGCTCAAGGGCGAGCTGACCGAGATTCTCGGCATCAAGGGCATCGAGGCCCTGAGGATCATCAACCGCTACGACGTCGAGGGCATCGACGAGGAGCTTTTCCGCTCCTGCGTGCCGACCGTCTTTAGCGAGCCCCAGGTCGATGTGACCTACGACGAGCTCCCCGCAAGCGATGGCGCCGTCTTTGCCGTCGAATTCCTGCCTGGCCAGTTTGACCAGCGCGCCGACTCCGCCAGCGAGTGCGTGCAGCTCATCAGCCAGGGCGAGCGCCCCGCCGTGCGCTCCGCCAAGGTCTATATGATCTCGGGCGCTCTGGACGAAGCCGCCATCGAGGCCATCAAGCACTACGTGGTGAACCCCGTCGAGGCACGCATCGCCTCGCTCGACCTGCCCGAGACGCTGTACATGGAGACCCCCGAGCCCCAGCCCGTCGAAGTGCTCGACGGCTTCCGCGAGCTCGATGAGGCCGGCCTTGCCGCCTTTATTTCCGAGCGCGGTCTTGCCATGGACGAGGCGGACATCGCCTTCTGCCAGCAGTACTTCCGCGATGAGGACCGCGACCCCACCATCACCGAGATCCGCGTGATCGACACCTACTGGTCCGACCACTGCCGCCACACCACCTTCGGCACCGTCCTGGACGACGTGACGATCGATGACGCCGTGGTGCAGCAGGCCTTCGACCGCTACATGGAGATGCGCCACGAGCTCGGCCGCGACGCCAAGCCCGTCTGCCTCATGGACATGGGTACCATCGGCGCCAAGTACCTCAAGAAGACCGGCGTCATGACCGATGTCGACGAGTCCGAGGAGATCAACGCCTGCACCGTCAAGGTAAAGGTCGATGTCGATGGCGAGGACCAGGACTGGCTGTTCCTCTTTAAGAACGAGACTCACAACCACCCGACCGAGATCGAGCCCTTCGGCGGTGCCGCCACCTGCGTGGGCGGCGCCATCCGCGACCCGCTCTCGGGCCGCAGCTATGTGTACCAGGCCATGCGCGTCACCGGCGCCGGCGACCCCACCGTCCCGGTTTCCGAGACGCTCGAGGGCAAGCTGCCGCAGCGCAAGCTCGTGACCACTGCCGCCGCCGGCTACTCCAGCTACGGCAACCAGATCGGCCTTGCCACCGGTCAGGTCAACGAGCTCTATCACCCCGGCTACGTGGCCAAGCGCATGGAGGTCGGCGCCGTCGTGGGCGCTACCCCGGCAAACCACGTGCGTCGCGAGTGCCCCGCCCCCACCGACAAGATCATCCTGCTGGGCGGCCGCACCGGCCGCGACGGCATCGGCGGCGCCACCGGCTCCTCCAAGACCCAGAACACCGAGTCGATCGAGACCTCGGGCGCCGAGGTCCAGAAGGGCAACGCCCCGGTCGAGCGCAAGCTGCAGCGTCTGTTCCGCCGCGGCGATGCCTGCCGTCTGATCAAGCGCTGCAACGACTTTGGCGCCGGCGGCGTCTCGGTCGCCGTGGGCGAGCTTGCCGACGGCCTGTATGTCGACCTTGATACCGTAACCAAGAAGTACGACGGCCTGGACGGCACCGAGCTCGCTATCTCCGAGTCCCAGGAGCGCATGGCCTGCGCCGTTGCCGACGGTGACGTCGAGGAGTTCATGGGCTACGCCGCCGAGGAGAACCTAGAGGCAACCGTCATCGCCGAGGTTACCGCCGAGCCGCGCATGCGCATGGCCTGGAACGGTGTCGCCATCGTCGACCTGTCCCGCGAGTTCCTCAACTCCAACGGCGCGCCCAAGCACCAGGTCGCCCACGTGTGCGCCCGCAGCGTGTGGCAGCCCAGCTGGGCCGGCACCACGCTTGCCGAGCGCATGACCTCGCTGGTCACCGACCTCAACGTCGCCTCCAACAAGGGCCTTTCCGAGCGCTTCGACTCCACCATCGGTGCCGCGACCGTGCTCATGCCCTTTGGCGGCAAGACGCAACTCACCCCCAGCTCGGCCATGGTCGCCAAGTTCCCCGTGGACGGCGAGACCACCACGGCAAGCGCCATGGCATGGGGCTTCAACCCCTACCTGATGGAAGCCGACCAGTTTGCCGGCGCCTACCTGTCCGTGGTCGAGTCCATCGCCAAGCTCGTGGCTGCTGGCTTTGAGCACAAGCGCGCTTACCTCTCCTTCCAAGAGTACTTTGAGCGTCTGCGCACCGAGGCCGAGCGCTGGGGCAAGCCCATGGCAGCCGTCCTGGGCGCCCTTATGGCCCAGGTCGACCTGGGTGCCGGCGCCATCGGCGGCAAGGACTCTATGAGCGGTTCGTTTGAGGACGAGGCCGGCGAGCTCAACGTTCCGCCGACCCTGATCAGCTTCGCTGTCGCCGTGGGCAAGGCGGCCCGCGCCGTCTCCCCCGAGTTCAAGGGCCTCACGCACCGCGTCGTCCGCATCGCCCCCGCCACCTATGGCCAGGACTACCGTCCCGATGCCCAGCAGCTTCTCGCCGCATTTGACGCCGTCGAGGCGCTCACCGCCACTGGCGACGCCCTGGCCGTCTCCACGCCCGGCTACGGCTGCGGCGCCGAGAGCCTCTTTAAGATGTGCGTCGGCAACCAGATCGGTATCGAGCTTGCCGAGGACGTGGACGTGGAGAGCCTCTTCACCCCGCTCTACGGCAGCTTTATCGTCGAGCTCGCCGAGGATGCCGAGCTGCCCGAGGTCGCCGACGGCGTTGTCGTCGAGCCCCTAGGCACCACCGTTGAGGGCTATGTCATCGATACCGGCTCCGAGGTCATCGAGCTCTCCGAGCTCCAGGAGGCCTGGGAGAGCGGCATCGAGGGCGTCTTTGCCTACCGCAGCGCCGGCGAGACCGCCGAGGTCGAGACCATCGACTTCCGTGCCAAGGATATCCACGTGTACGGCGGCGCCAAGATCGCCCGCCCGCACGTGGTAATCCCCGTGTTCCCCGGCAACAACTGCGAGTACGATAGCGCCCGCGCCTTCCGTGCCGCCGGTGCCGAAGCCGACACCTTCGTGATCAACAACCTCACGCCCGAGGCCGTCGCCGAGAGCACCCACGAGCTTGCCCGCCGCATCCGTGCAAGCCAGATTGTCATGATCCCCGGCGGCTTCTCGGGCGGTGACGAGCCCGATGGCTCCGCCAAATTCATCACGGCGTTCTTCCGCGCTCCCGAGGTCACCGAGGCAGTCCGCGACCTGCTCAAGGCCCGCGACGGCCTGATGCTGGGCATCTGCAACGGCTTCCAGGCTCTGGTCAAGCTCGGCCTGGTGCCCTACGGTGACATCGTCGACGCCACGCCCGATGCGCCCACGCTGACGTTCAACACCATCGGTCGCCATCAGAGCCGCCTGGTGCGCACCCGCATCTCGTCCAACCTGTCCCCGTGGCTGTCGCAGTGCAGCGTCGACGACCCCTACACCGTCGCCATTAGCCACGGCGAGGGCCGCTTTGTCGCCAACGACGAGGTACTCGCCCAGCTGATCGCCAACGGCCAGGTCGCCACTCAGTACGTGGGCGAGGACGGCAAGCCCAGCATGGATCTTTCCGTCAACCCCAACGGCTCTGCACTTGCCATTGAGGGCATCACGAGCCCCGACGGCCGCGTCCTGGGCAAGATGGGCCATGCCGAGCGTCGCGGCGACAACCTGTACCGCAACGTGCCCGAGCATGTCCCTGGCGATAAGTTCATGCCGGTCTTTGAGAGCGGCGTAGCCTACTTCGCTTAAAGCTATCCCATCGGGTACAATCCCCTCGGGTAACAACACCCGCCACCGGCGCTCCCGGTGGCGGGTTCTTTTTTGCTTCGCGCATATAGGAAGGACATCATGGAAAGCCGCAAGCCGCATCTCGCCACCCTGCCCGGACTCATCCTGGGCTGTCTTGTTTGCTGTGCGCTCTGGGGGTCGGCCTTTCCCTGCATCAAGATCGGCTACGGCCTCTTCGGCATCCCCGCGCACGACAGCGCCTCGCAGCTGCTCTTCGCGGGTCTGCGCTTCACCCTTGCCGGCATGCTGGTCATTATTGGCATGAGTGCGGCCCAGCGTCGCCTGCTCGTTCCGCAGGCTCGCGACATCAAGCCCATCTTTGTCTTGTCGCTCTTCCAGACTATCGGTCAGTACTTCTTTTTCTACCTGGGACTCTCGCGCGCCAGCGCCATGTCGAGCTCCATCATCGAGGCCAGTGCCAACTTCCTCGCAATCCTCTTTGCCGCCCTGGCGTTTCGCACCGAAAAGCTCAATACGGCCAAGGTGCTTGGCTGTGTACTGGGCTTTGCCGGCGTCGCGCTCGTCAACCTTTCGGGCGCGGATGGCACCTTTGGCTTTACACTCGACGGCGAGGGATTTATCTTGGCTTCCACCGTTGCGGGTGCCCTTTCGACCTGCCTGATCGGCATCTTCTCGCGCGAGCACGACGGCGTCTTGCTTGCAGGGTGGCAGTTCTTGGTCGGTGGCCTGGTCCTCACCGCCATCGGCTTTTTGATGGGCGGTGCGCTATCCCCCACCGAAATCGCCCCCGCCATCGCGCTCATCATTTATATGGCGCTCATTTCCGCCGTCGCATACTCGCTGTGGTCCCGCCTGCTCGCCGTCAACCCCGTTAGCCGCGTTTCGATCTTTGGCTTTATGAACCCGGTCTTTGGCGTACTGCTGAGTGCATTGCTGCTCGGCGAGGGCGCCGGCACGAGCCCTGTTACCGTACTTGTAGCCCTACTCTTGGTCTGCAGCGGCATCATCATTGTCAACAAACCTAAAAAGGCCTAGCGAGCTCACCTTTTTAGGAAAGGTGTTCGCACACTTTAGCTTAATGGAGTACATCGGTGAGCTGAGGGCCGCCACGCACACTAGCGTTCGCCCCTTTTTTCTAGCGTATCTGGACGCCGGCTTTCTTTTTCTCAGCCTTGACGCGGTAGAGCTCCGCATCGGCAGCGCGAAGTAAGTCTTGCCAGGTATCAACACTATCGCCGACCCGCGCGTAACCGATGGACGTCCGCAATGCATACGGCACCTCAGCACGAGCGAGCTCGTCGTTAATCGCCGAACACAAGTCTATGATGTCCTGTTCCGCCGCTGCCTTTTGGAGCACCACGAACTCATCGCCACCATAGCGCGCGATAAACCCACCAGCCGGCGAGCAGACATCCTTGAGCGCCGCCGCAACAACCTGAAGAGCATGGTCACCCTCCACATGTCCATAGCGATCATTAATCTGCTTAAAGCCGTCGGCGTCCATCATAAGCAGATATACATCTTCGGCCTGATCCACATTTGAAAAGAGCGACAGCATATAGGTCTCAAAACGGTTGCGGTTGTTGAGTCCAGTCAACGGGTCAGTCGAGATCAGTTGCTCCTGATAGACGATATAGAGCAGCAGGATGCTCAGCGTTATACCGAAGCAAAGGCCCGGTACCGAAAACAAAACCTGGAAGGTACCGCCCACCAGAGCCGGAACCGCAAAAAAGGCGAGGGTGCGATAAATGGCCTTCTTTTGCAGGCTTTCGACTTTTCGAGCCTGAATAAAGGCATGCAAGGACGTATATATGACGTAGCAGTAGCTAACGATAGGCTGAATCATATAAAGCGCTCCGCGACGATATACGCCCTGCGTATCGATATAGAACATAGCGTGCGTCCAGTAACTGGTAAATGCCAACACGACCACCAATGCGGTTGGCAACGTTAAAAGTACCACCCTATAGGGCGTGGTCAGGAGCCGTGAGCCCTGCATCGTCTCGGAATAGAAAAACCAAATGAGGCACGCGATGGCGAACAGCGAAAACGAAACCGCGTTGGAAATCCAGTTGGCCGTGATGCCTACAGGAGTGCTCACGCCGTCCGAGAGCGTCCAGATCATATCGAAGAAAATGTAGGCAGCAGACGTGTGGCCCAGCATGCTAAACAAAAGCTGCTGGGTGCTCGAGAACAGGGAGCGACGGCTTCGTACGGCAAGCCCGATAAGAATAATCATGCACAGCAGGAATATCTCGATCTTGAGTGCCTTAACCACTAGACGTCATCCCTTCAATATCCAAGTGGCCAGAATCGCCCGATTCGTGTCTGGGCAATAAACGCCCCTATTCCGCAGGGGCAATGGGGATAATAGCAGAGCGCCCGAACGTCACTGCAAAACAGCTTTCGTTCGGGCGCTCGAACGGCGCGAATTGCACGCCGGAATCATTGATGAGTGCTATTGTTACTCGCCATCGATGTCGGTCGTGACGGCTTTTTCGATGGCCTCAACGCCTTCGACCGACAGGTCCTCCTTGCCCTGGCAGAACTTCTTGTCGATCCAGCCGGTCAGAATCGGGGCCATGATTGCCGTGATGATGACGGCGGTGGCGATCTGCGCATACGCGGTGGGCGCAAGCTCGGCATAGCGCGGAGCGACCTCGGCGAGGGCGACCGGCGTGGTCATAGCCGTGCCGGCGATAGTGGAGCAGGCAACGGCCGCCTTGCCGTTACCACCGCACAGGCGCTCGAACGCAAAGGTGATGGGGCCGACGATAAAGAGCGTGATGAGGCCCAGCAGGATGCCCGAGATGCCGCCGGTGATAAAGCTCGAAAGGCTCATGGACGCACCGAGCTGAAATCCGATGACGGCAATCGCGGGATTGGCGCCGGGAACCAGCAGGTTCTTGATGAACGGGAAGAGGTTGCCCAGAACCATACCGATGACAAGCGGCAGGATGGAGCCGACGATAGTGCCCAGCGGGATATTAGCAAGACCCGAAACGCCCAGGATGATCATGGTGACGGCGGGGCCGGCCGTGAAGAATAGGATGCCCACGGCGCCCTGCTCGGACTCGTCGCCGAACTCGCCCATGATACCCGTGTAGAGCGCCATGTTGCAAAACGTAATGCCGCCGATGATGGAAACCGAGCTCAAGCCCAAAAGGTTGTCGTTAAAGAAATACGCAACGCCCAGACCCAGCGCGGCTGCCACCACAAGCTTAGGAATCAGCACGACGATGCCGGTCTTGATGGCGCCCGGCGTGGACTTAAAGCTGATGCCGGCGCCCACAAACAGCAAGATCGCGGCGACGATGGTGTTGGAGCCGCCGCGGCAGGCAGCCGTGAAGAAGCCGCCGATCTCAAAGACCTGCGGGCAGAAGGTATTGAGCAAAAGGCCGACGATCATCGGGTAGATCATGATGTCACCCGGGATGCGCGGTACTTTGAATTTCTTTTGCTCGTTGGCGGCCGCTCCCTGTGCCATGAAACCCCCATTTCCGCCGACGCGGAACAAAAGCCCACGTCACGCTTTGCTACAGTAAAGTTTGATCATGGTACCAGAAGAAGCAGACCGGCTCGGTGAGAAATTGGATTCGTTGGCCGGAACGCTAAACGTGCCCTGCTCTTATAGGAGGCTCAAAACGATATAGAGCACGATGCCCGAGACGCAGCACCACAACATCGACTTTGTCTTAATTGCCACCGCCACGACACCGGCAGCCGCAATCCAGGGAATCAAGCCCTGCCACAAGCCGGCGTCGAAAGCGCCAGGGCTTATCAAATCGTTAGCGACCAATGCCGCAAAGGCGGCAGGCGGAATATAACCCAAGGCCTCGGTAACGCGGGGTGACAGCGTTCTCCCGCGCAAGGCAAACGCCGGGGCAATGCGGAAAAACGCGATGACCGCCCAAGACGACAGCCACAGGACCAAAAACTCATGAACGGGCATCGCGAGCGCCCCTTCCTTCGGCGAGGACATCGCACGCGAGTGCCGTGACAACGCCGACGAGCACACTTGCCGGCACGGCGATATTCGTCCACCCCAAGAACTTGCATATAGCAACGGACACCGCAGCCAAACCGGCAGCTACGACATTGCTGCGCGACAGTCGCTGCGAAAAGAGTAGGCAGATAAAGAGCGATGTGCAGACAAAACCTGCAAGAGCGGTGGGAACATCGACAACGGCGCCGACGATGGCGCCCGTCGTACACGAAACGCCCCACGTTGCGATGAGGACCACGTTGAGCACAAAGGACTCGCGCGGACCCCAGTCCTTTCCCTCAACCAACTTGGCAAGCGAGATGCCATATGCCTCCTCGGTAAGTGTCGCGGCAACAGCCAGCGTCTGACGCTTCGAGGCACCCGTCAGATGCGGCGCGATCGATGCCGAGTAAAGCGCAAAGCGCGAGGAGATGGCAGCAACGCTCGCGACGATCGATGCTGCAGGCACGCCCGCCAGCCAAAGATTGCAGATCATAAACTGGCCGCTGCCCGTCACAAACGTGCTGCTCAGAGCAAAGACCATCCAGGGCTCCATTCCCGTCTGCCCCATGATCATTCCGCACGGCGCGCCTATTGCAACATAGGTAAGCATCACTGGCCAGACGATTTTAAAGATCCTAAGGACCATGCCACTCCCATTCTGGTAAGTCGTCTGCAGCGCGCCTTGCAACGCAGCAGAAATATCAACCGGTGGCAATAAAGTTCACCTACAATTGCCACCGGATCGAAAGACACAACTTTTTAGGAAGTCATTATGACAGCTATCGATCGAGACCGGGCGCGCGCGGCCTTCAAAAGCTACACCGATGCCTACGACGCCACCAACCCACGCATCGCGCTCAAAATCGAGCATACGTACCACGTGGCCGAGGCATGCGATGCCGTAGCGCGCGAGCAGGGCTGGTCGTCAGAAGATATTGACCTGGCATGGCTTTGCGGCCTGCTGCACGATATGGGCCGCTTTGAGCAGCTGCGACGCTGGGACACCTTTAAGGACGCCGAGAGCATGAGCCATGCAGTGCTGGGCATCGAGGTCCTCTTTGGCGAGAATCCCGCCGATGCACCCGCCGTAATGAGCATCCGCGACTTTATCGATGACCCGGCAGAAGATGAGCTCATCCGAGCGAGCATCGCCTATCACAGCGATTTCCGTCTACCCGCGCAGCTCGACGAGCGCACGCGGAGCTTCTGCGACATCGTGCGCGATGGCGACAAGATCGACATTATGCGCACCATCGCCGACAGCACCGTCGACACCGTCCTCAAGGTGGATGAGGACACGTTTCTCGCCAGCCACTTCTCGACACCGGCGCTTACCGCCTTTGACGAGCACCGCTGCGTCGCGCGCGATGAGCGCGATGAGCCCGCCGACTTCTTGGTGGGGCTTATCTGCTTTATGTTTGAGCTCGTCTATCCGGCAAGCCGCGCGCTGGCGCGCGAGCAAGGCGATATCTACCGCCTGCTCGACGCGCCCTTTGGCATTACGCGGCCCTTTACCGACCCCGCCACGCAGGCAACCTGGAGCCGCCTAAAGGACGAGATGCGCGACTGGCTGGCGCGTGCCTAGCGCTCAAACTGGGCCAGCAGCTCCTCGACGACCTCGACGGCATCACCGACAACCTTGTACTGGGCAGCACCAAAGATGGGGGCATCCGGGTCCTCGTTGATGGCGATAATGCACTCCGCCCCACCGATGCCGGCAAGATGCTGGATGGCGCCCGAAACACCGATACTCACGAGAAGCTTGGGCGAGACCGATACACCCGTCTGGCCAATTTGGTGGCGATACTCCAACCAGCCTGCCTCCACAATGGGACGCGTGCAACCAAGCTCGGCACCCAGGGCATCGGCGAGCTTTCGCATCAGGGGCAGATTCTTCTTGGAGCCGATGCCGCGGCCCACCACGACCAGACGCTCGGCATCGGCAATTGAGGCCTGCTGTCCCCACTCCTCGGCGGGAATCGAGATCTCGACGCGGGCCTTAACGTCATCCGCAAGCACTACCTGGGTAATCGTGCCGGAGCGGCTATAGTCAAACTCGGGCGCCTTAAAGATGCCGGGGCGCACCGTTGCCATCTGAGGACGGTGGTTGGGGCAGATAATGGTGGCCATCAGGTTGCCGCCAAACGCCGGGCGCGTCTGCTGCAGCAGACCCGTCTCCGTATCCATAGAAAGCACCGTGCAATCGGCCGTAAGACCCGTCTGCAAGCGCACGGCCACACCGGGCGCCAGCTCGCGACCAAAGGCGGTCGCGCCGTACAGAATGGCCTCGGGCTTGCGCTCGGCTACCAAATCGCAGATCAAGCGAGCGTAGACCTCCGCGTCGTTCTGACGCAGGCGCTCGTCACGACAGACCAGAACTTCGTCCGCACCGGCGCAAATCAGATGCTCCAGGTCCCCGAGTGAGCCCTCGGGGCTCATGCCGACCAGTGCCACCAGACGGCAGCCGCGGGCATCGGCAAGCTCGCGCCCCTTGCCCATGAGCTCGAAGGCCACGGATGCAACGGCATCGTGCTCGTCAGTCTGCACGAAGATCCAGATGTCTCGATATGCGTCAAGGTCTGCCGCGCCGGCGGCCTCGTCGCGCTCAATCGAGATGGCGTTGACGGGGCAGACGTCGACGCACCCACCGCACAGGATACAGCCGTCGGTTACGCGGGCACAGCGATTGGGGCGCTCACCCTCCACCACAATGCCGCCCGAGGCGCAGGCGCGAACGCAGCGACCGCAGCCGATACAGGCTTCGCTATCGATAATCAGCCCGCTCATCTATGCCATCCCCTCAATAATCTTGGCAAGTTTTACCGCCTGCTCGGACGCCGTTCCCTCAACGGCCTCGCACGTTTGGTCACGGTCGGGCACAAACGAGCGCACGACCTGCGTCGGTGATCCGGCAAGGCCGCAACGCGAGGGATCGGCGTTTACGTCGGCAGCGCTGGCCACACGCACGTCTGCATCCTCGGCCGCGCGAATACCGGCAATACTCGGCATGCGCAGCTGGCCAATCTCCTTGGCGGTCGTCATCGCACACGGCATCTCCAGGTACACCGTCTCCTCGCCGGCATCGCAGCCGTGGACGAGCGCCAGCGAGCCACACGTCGTAAATCCCGCGCTCTGCACACAGCTCACGTCGGTCACGCAGGGGACCCCAAAGGCGCCGGCCAGCTCGGGGCCGATCTGGGCCGTATCGCCGTCCACTGCCATCTTGCCGCAGATGAGCAGGTCAAAGTCCTCATCGAGTGCCTCGATGCCGCATTTGAGGGCATAGGTGGTGGCTAGGGTATCGGCGCCCGCAAAGGCGCGATCGGTCAGCAGCAGCGCGTCGTCGGCACCGCGGGCGATGCAGTCGCGCAGCAGCGATTCGGTCGCGGGGATGCCCATCGACATCACCGTCACACGCACGTCCATGCCAAAGCCGATAAAGTCGTCCTTCAGCGCTAGCGCACATTCGAGGGCACTTGCATCGAAGGGATTAATGACCGCCTGCTTGCCATCACGCACGATAGTATTGGTCTTGGGGTCCATCTTGACCTCGGTGCTTCCGGGCACCGCCTTGACGCACACCACCATATGGAAATCACTCATCTTCACGCGCCCCCTTTCTGGACGAGTTCATCCAAGAGCTTCTCCGTAAACAGGTTGCCGCGACCCAGCTGGCCGGCAGGATCGAGCTGGAGTTTGAGACGCGCCGACTCGACCATGGCCTCGTGACCGTACATCGTCTCCAAGAAGCCCGCCTTGATCTTGCCGACGCCGTGCTCGGCAGAAACGGCACCGCCCATGGCCGTGACCTCGGAAGCCCACTGGGCAAAGAGTTCTCCACCACGACGGTAGTCTTGCGCATCGCGCGGCAGGATGTTCACATGCAGATGGTTGTTCCCGATGTGTCCCCAGGCAGCAGACTCAAGCCCGCTTTCGGCCAGCGTGCGGCGATAGAGGGCCATGACATCGGCAAGGCACGCATTGGGCACCGACATATCCGATCCCAGCTTGGTAATGGTGGGGTCGATGCGGCGACGCTCGTCAATGAGCATATTGACACTCTCGGGGACCGCGTGGCGGAAGAACCGCTGGCACTCGCGATCGACTTCGGTGCGGGCGACCCATGTCGCATCGTCGCGGCCGCCCGCAAGCTCCAGCACCCATCCCAGGTGGTACAGCTCCTCGGTCGCCTGCGCCTCGTCGTCGCAGTCGAGCTCCACGTAGACACAGACCTTTGCCTCGTCGTCGAGCGCCGGCAGCGAGGCAAACGCGGTCGACTGCTCGCGCCGGCGACGCAGGATATCCAGGGCGCCAGCATCGAAATACTCAATAGCGGCGGCATGGGACAGCACGGGACGCACGGAATCGGTAAAGGACACGGCCTTGTCTTCGCTATCGAAAAAGCAACTCACACCCCATACGACCGAAGGTGCCGCCTGCAGGGCGATCTCGAGCTCGGTAATGACGCCGAGCGTGCCGCACGCACCGATAAAAAGATCGATGGCGTCCATATCGTCCGCAACAAAATACCCCGAGGCATTTTTGGTCTTGGGCATGGTGTAGTCAGGCAGATCAAGCTCGAATGTATGACCCTCTGCCGTCACGAGCGACAGGTGGCGGCCCCGTGCAAAAACCTCGCCACGGTGAAGCTCGAGCAGGTCGCCATCGGTCAGCACGACATGAAGGCCCGTGACGTGAGGGCGCATGGGGCCGTAAGCGTAGCTGCGGGCGCCGGAGGCGTTGCATGCCGCCATGCCGCCCAGACAGGCAGATGCCTCGGTGGGATCGGTGGGAAAGAACTGCTCGGGGGACTCTTGGAACTCCTCGTAGGCCTCAAGCGATGCCTGGTCCCAACCAGCGGTCGGCAGTACCTTCTTGCTCAGCTGCTTACGCAGCTCCGAGAGCACAACGCCCGGCTCCACGCGCAGCAGAAATTGGCCTTGTTCATCGCGGCGAAGGCCCAAGTAGCGATTCATACGGGAAGTATTGAGGATATGCCCACCGTGGGGCACGGCACCGGCGGCAAGGCCGGTTCGGGCGCCCTGAACCGTTACCGGGACACGCTCGGCATGGAGCGTTTCCAAAATGGCACGGACCTCGTCTTCCGTTGTCGGAAACGAGATGCTCGATGCTTCGCCCGATGCACGAGATTCATCGCGGCCATACTCTTCGAACTCATCGGTGAAGGGTTTAATGGTTGCAGACACGCGAACTCCCCCTTTAGCTAACTACAGTGTTTGCAGGGAGATGTTACCGCATCGTTTCGTCGACGTGTTCGAGACCGTCTCCATAATTGGCGATTTTTACGTTTGTGCAATTCGGCGAACGGCAAGGCTTCCTCGGCAGACGATGCTTTTGACACATATCGCCCCGCCGTCGCCGGCCGCTCGATTGTCGCTCGAAAAAAGTTGAAGTAATTTTTTTCACCTTTTACCTGCGGAGATGTCAATCCGTCAAGCATTTGGTCAGAAATTGGTCAAGTAGCGGCTGATACGGTCGGCGTCGACAGCCAAAACCGATAGAAGTTTTGGTCCCAGAAGCAGGGAGGTTCCCATGGCATATTACTGGCCCCAGTACGGCGTCGCCATCGAGGTCGACGACGATCCCTATCTCCTGCCTTTCGACGAAGAGGCGCTCCCCGATACGGCGGTCTACCACGTCACCACCGATGTTATCTGCGACCCCGAGTCGTTCTCGGCGCTCGCCCACCACATCGCGCGTATCCACGACATCGAGCTCCCCCACGACTTTGACGAGCTCATCTACTCGCGCCGCCTGATGCTTCACATGCTCTTTGGAGCGGAGCCGTCCACGTTCGCACGTGTCTACACCACCAAGGACGCCGCATGAGTGCGAAGAAGCCGCCCCGCCTCGCAGGACTGGGGCGTCGCAAGAAACTCGTCGTTGTCTGCCTGGCTATCGTCTGCGCCCTTGTCGCCGTAGGGCTATACGCCTGGCAGTCGCAGCCCGTGCCCGAAGCGGGTGCCTCAGTCACGACGGCAGAGGGTAAATCGCGCCAAGAAATCCAAGATGAGCTCGATGCCATCGTCCGCGACAATATGATGACGATTTCGGTCGCACCGATCGCTCAGCTGCAGGAGGACGGCAAGCTGCGCGTCAACGTGCAAAACGTCCAAGACAATAAATTTCCCCAGCGATTCCGCGTCATCCAAAACGACGAGACCATGTACGAATCCGGTGTGGTCGAGACCGGCAAGACAATCGAGACGTGCCCCGCCGGCGACATCAAAGAAGGCGAGGCATACATCGAGATCCAGGCACTCGATGCCAAGACCCTCGACAGCCACGGCAATCCGACACGTGTCAGGGTACGGGTTGAGCAAGCCGAGAACTAGCTTTTTCGACCGACGCGGCACCGCACGCAATTCACCAGCATTCGTCCAATCATCGCGGGGACGGCCCGCGGCGAATAGAAAGGAACGACCATGGACATCACCAGGAACATGAACGGAGCCAGAGCGCTCGTCGTGGGCGCAGGGCTCGCGCTCTCGCTCGCAATGGGCGCCGCCCCGACGCCAGCTCTGGCAGCCGGGCGCGTTGGAACCACAAAAGTAATGGTCAGGACCGAGATCGACAACGTAGAGTTCAAAGTTCCGACGGTTATTCCCTTCGTCGCCAAGGCCGACGGCACGCTTCAGGGCCCCTCAGAAGACGCGACCACCATCGACAATCATTCGGCCTACGGCATCCATGTCACCAACATGAAGATCGACGCCATGAACACCTGGACCATTGCCGCCGACGCCAAGGCCGGAACCGCGCAGAATTCCATCGACTTTAAGGTCGGCCCCAACGGCGCACTCCAGAACGCCAGCGCCGCAATGCAGGAGACGGGCCTCGATCTTTCCAAGAATGCAGCCTTCGACATGGGCTACCAGGGCATTGCCGGCGGCACGGACAAAATTAAGCTCAAGACAAGCGGAAACGTCGCCCGCGTCACGCGCGACATCTTCCGCGTAACCGGCGAAGGCGATCAAGTTGCAACGATCACCTGGACGGTCGAGCCCGGTGCGCACACGGCATAAGGCCGTCGCCCTGGCCACCGCCGTCAGTATCCTAGCGTTTGGGCCAGCCATGGCCTTTGCCCAGCAAGAACAGGCGCAGGCCGCCACGCAGGTGACGGTCGACCTCTCGGAGCTCGACCGCGGCAACTGCAAGGAACCGTTGGCACAGACAGACGACAGACGATGGCTCTTGGCAGCAGGCGCCACGACAGCAGGCGCGGGAACCGCCGGCCTCGGTCTGCACATCAAACGCAGCCAGAAACGAAACACGGACAGGCCGCACTAAATTAGCTAAGGAGACCCCATGGCATCGAAGAACCTTTTGCCCGTCGTCGCACTCTGCGGCGCGCTCGCAACCGGAACGCCTGTCGCCGCTTGGGCGACTCCCGTCATGGCAGACTCCTTACCAGCAGCCCTAAGCTCCGCACCAAATCCGTCGAGCGCCATTGCGTGCAAGCGTTTTTCGTTCGCACAGGCCGCAATCTCAACCTCGGGATGCCTTCGTCGTAATACGGACGGCTCGATAGTCGTGGATATCAATCGTTCGAACAAGGCAAACGGCTCCCAGGCGGGGTGCGCCGTCTGCACGTGGCGCTCGATTGTGCTCGATGCAGATGGCGATCCGTGCGATTTGGGGTTGCGCATCGATATCGCTTCGGTCGATGACTCGGCGAACGGAGCGAAGGTCGCCTTCGACGGTGCGTTTTTCGAGAAAGGAGGCGGTATATGTCTGGGCTGCGCCGCCGCGAATGCAGACGATGTGCAGCCCACCCTCTCATTCACGGCATCGCTGCGGCTGACCAAGGCGGGCACCGATGCCATCGCGGCGGGAGAAGCATCCCTGCTGTTCTACGCCGCCAGCACCGAAGACACAGACATTCATTTCGAGAAGCCAGCCGGATCGCTCAGCCTTACGCGCGGGACGGAGGCAGGCCCTATTGCGATCGATACCCACACGCTAGGCAGGCAACGCATTCTTGCCGACCCGGCGCTTCTCGAGATGGAGTGGAACGGATCCGGAGCCGTCGGGATTGTCCCCTCCGCGCTTGACGCCAAGACGCTCCCCTCAAACGACGAACCCATCAACGCAACCATACAAG
Organism: Collinsella aerofaciens; assembly: GCF_028206795.1. GTDB lineage: Bacteria > Actinomycetota > Coriobacteriia > Coriobacteriales > Coriobacteriaceae > Collinsella > Collinsella aerofaciens_AX. The sequence goes on from NZ_JAQLFJ010000005.1 coordinate 40,630, forward strand.
AAGAGAGCACGGACAAAGAAGCAGGTGCGGGCGACACGCCGTCGCCGACAAACAGCGTCCCAGCTTCTTTCGAAGCACCGAATGAGCCCGCTACCGGTCCAAACGATCCCGAGCTCGCGGACAGTCTGGGGCTTGCTGATCCTCAGGAGATCGATGAAGGTAACTGCTGCGTGCTTGCCGCCCTCGACCACACAGAGGTCATCGATGCTGCAAACATCGAAGTTGCCGCCGCCAATCAGCCCGTCCGCAAGTCGGCCATCATCGCATTTCCCGAATCCATCGAAGTCGTCTTTTTGCCATCGGGCGAGGTCGTGGCCCCAACACTGCTCACCTTGTTGGGCGCCAAGAATACTCGAAACGAAATTAAAAAGGTCACGGTTGTCGACCCTGCAACCACCGCTAAACTGCGTCTATACGCCGTTGCCCCAGACGGAGGCAAGACCTTGGAATTCGATGGCGACACACTTCTAGCCTGGCGACGTCTGGACATTATGCAAGACGTCTCGTATCAGATCGAACTCGAAGGGTTTGATCGTGCCCGCGATGCCAATATCATCGCCGCGGCTATTGAATCCCCGCAGCGGCTTATGACACTGCGCTTTGACTACTACCCCTATGTCCCGACAACCACCTGAGGCTTAAATGCTGCGCATCATTCCTAATACCACTTATATAACGTATTAGATGAGTCGCGATGTGCCTCGCATTTCGTTCTGCTACGATTGCCACGTTGGCATCAATACAGGAGGGCTCATGCCGGGCTTGGGAACAATCATCAACGTTGCGCTTTTAGTTGCGGGCGGTCTTTTGGGATTAGCGGGCGGCCGCTTCATTACACCGCGCATCCAAGACACGCTCATGAAAGCATCGGGGCTGTGCGTCCTGTTTATCGGCCTGGGCGGCACCATGCAAAAGATGCTCATCATCGATGGAAAGGCGCTAGCGACCACCGGTACCACCATGCTCATCGTCTCATTTGCGCTCGGCTCGCTCATCGGCGAGGCCGTCAACTTGGAAGCCGCCATCGAGAACCTTGGCGAATGGCTCAAGCGCAAGACTGGCAGTGAGGGCGATAACGAGTTCACCAACGCTTTTGTCTCGACTTCACTCACCGTGTGCATTGGCGCCATGGCCATTGTGGGATCGATCCAGGACGGTCTGCTCGGCGACTGGTCAACGCTTGCCCTCAAGGGCGCACTGGACTGCATCATCGTCTGCACCATGACGGCCTCGCTTGGCCGCGGCTGCATCTTCTCGGCCCTGCCCGTCGCCGTGTTCCAGGGGACGATCACGTTGTTTGCCGGCGCGCTCTCCCCCATCATGACCACAGCTGCCCTCAACAGCCTTTCGCTCGTAGGTTCCATGCTCATCTTCTGTGTCGGCGTCAACCTCATCCGTCCTCAGACCTTCCGCACGGCCAATATGCTTCCCTCCGTCGTCATCGCCGTCATCTACGCCCTCCTGTTCTAAATCTACCAACGCAGCGGCATCTCGAACATCTGTTTGATGCTGTGCTATGATATGAGGTCACCGTAGCTGTGTTCGAGAGGAGGAGCGGTGGCCGACCAGGACATCAAGATGCTCATCGAGCGCATCATGGCCGAGGCCCGGACCCATCAGTCCGCCCGCTTCTCAAACGAAACCTACGCAGACGAGCCGATTCTCAAAACCGGCCGACAGATGCAGAATTTCCTCCCCGACCAGTACCGTAAAATGCGCGAGATATCGCGCTGGCAGGATGACCCCAAGGGCGGTGCGGGCCGCTGGCTTTCGGAAGCCGAGCTTTTTTACCGCCAGGGCCTGCTGATGGCCGACTTTGAGGACGACTGTCCCTACAACGGCACCTTTAAGTCGTGCTTTCCCACCTACAACGCCATGAGCGACCGGCAGCTGCGCGGCTACTTTACCTGGCGTGCCCAAGTGCGCCGCGGAACCGTCGAGGAAACGTCTACGTCCTTTGCCTTTCTGTATCTCTATGAGCTGATCTGCGGCATTGGCGTAGATGATCCACTCGATGGTTTTAACAAGATCAGGGCTTTTTGGGATGTCTATCGCGCCTTCGAGCCCGGCATCGACCGGTTTGCGCGCGTGTGGCTGCAAGATTACGCCGTGTTCCACGGGCTCGACCCCAAGCTGCTTCGCGACTCTAAAACCGTCATGTTCGATAACGCCCTTATCGAACTGCGGCGCGCGGCACGAGACCTTGTACCGGCACCGTCCGGCCAGACCCCTAAGCGTCGCAAAACCTCCGAGCCCACGCTCCCCCTTCCGCCCGATGAGGTGCGCGAGGAGCGACTCATGGCCGCCATCAACGCCCTCTCCACGTACAACCTAAGTAGCTCGCGGCTCGACCGCAGCCACCACCGCGATCTGCGCCACGTGGCGTGCGCCGTGTATGTCCGCATGGCGCGCTACTATGACACGCACCGAAAGACCGGCATCGTGGCAAGTTTATTTGGGGAGGAGACGGCAATGCCCTACACCATGTTTGCCTCGGCCGTATTCTTTGCGCCCGAGCGCCACGAGGACTGCGAATACCGTCTGGACCCCATCCATATCTACCGTTGCCAAAACGGCTTTTGGGAATGCATGCGTATCCACGGTAGTAGGCAAAAGAGCAGCAAGCTCGGTGAAATGATGCGCGCCTGCGACCAACGCCTGCGCCTGGCGCTGGACCCTGCCCATCCCCTTAAGGAAGAAAAGGTCCCCAAATATCTGGCCAAGATTATCGATGACGAGATTGTGGCATGGCTTTCGTGGGACGCCGCACACCAGCCCGTCAAGATCGATATCGATCTGAGTCAGCTGGGGCATATTCGGAGCGCCGCCGCACAAACGCGCGAGGCGCTTTTGATTGACGAGGAACGCGAGGACGGCTCGTCCGCAGAAGCCGAGGCAGCGGACTCAGGGCAACCGGAAGCCGAGCCCGTAGCCGACGCGATGGTCGAGGCGGTCGCGGCGGCTGCAGGGCAGGACGAGTCCGACGAGCCGACCATATCCACCGAACAGTTTGGTGTCGTGGCACCGCTTCTCGCGCCGACGCCCACGTTCGCAGCTGCTACGCCCGCTGACGCCACAAACGAACTCGCGCCCGCCGCAAACGCCTATCTCCGCGCTCTGCTCGAGCACAACGCAGTACAGGCGGAATCGGCGGTAGTGCAATCGGAGCAGAGCGAGGACATGCTCGTCGATACCATCAACGAGGCGCTCTTTGACCTGGTGGGCGACACCGTAATTGAATTTAGCGCAGCAGGGCCGCAGATTATCGAGGACTACGAAGCAGACGTGAGAGGATACCTAGACCATGAGTGATACCGCATCCGCAGCACCTCGTGTGCCCAAGCGCGTCGCTGCCGTCATTCTCAACTCGCTCAAGGGCGGCGTGGTCCCGCGCATCGGCCTTCCTTACATCACCGTAGGGCGCGAGGTCGAGATCCGCGCCCTGCTCACCGATCTGAGTCTCATCGCCGACGGTGGCGCGAGCTTCCGCTTTCTGGTCGGTCGTTACGGCGCCGGCAAGAGCTTTTTGCTCCAGACTATCCGCACGCACGCCATGGGCGAGGGGTTCGTCGTCGCTGATGCCGACCTGTCGCCCGAGCGCCGCCTGCAGGGCGGTCAGGGACAGGGCCTTGCCACCTACCGCGAGCTCATCCGCAATATATCGACCAAGACGCGCCCCGAGGGCGGTGCGCTCAACCTTATTCTGGATCGCTGGGTCGCCTCGTGTGCCGACGTCGACGAGTCGGTCGTCAATGCCCAACTGGCCCCGCTCGAGGAGATGGTCCACGGCTTCGACTTCACCCGCATGCTCCGCCGCTATCGCATGGCCGCATCCGGGGGCGACGAAGAGACCATGAGCCGCGTGACCAAATGGATTCGCGGCGAATACCGCACCAAGAGCGAGGCACGCGCCGAGCTGGGCTCCTCGACCATCATCAGCGATGACGACTGGTACGACTACGTTAAGCTCATTGCGCGCTTTTTGGTTTGCAGTGGCTACAAGGGCATGCTGGTGCTCATCGACGAGCTCGTGAATCTGTATAAGATTCCCAACGCCATCACGCGCCAATACAACTACGAGAAGATCCTGACTATGTACAACGACACGCTCCAGGGCAAGGCGCAGTACCTGGGCATGATCATGGGCGGCACGCCAACCTCCATCGAAGACCGCCGCCGCGGCGTGTTCTCCTACGAGGCCCTGCGCAGCCGACTCGCTCAGGGCCGCTTTGCGCGCGAAGACCTTAAGGACATGCTCGCGCCCATCATCCGCCTGCAGCCACTCACCTACGAGGAGCTACTGGTGCTCATCGAAAAACTCATGCAGATCCATGCCGGCTACTTTGGCTGGACGCCCACGCTTGCCGAAAACGACTTGGTGGACTTTCTCAAGATTGAGTTCGGCCGCGTGGGAACCGATACGCACTTGACGCCGCGTGAGGTTATCCGTGACTTTATCGAGCTGCTCGATATCCTGTGTCAGAACCCCGATGCAAATGTGGCCGAGCTGCTGCAAAGCGTCGGCGGCGACGCGCTGGCGCCGGCAGCCGCAACAGGCGACACCGGCACCGCAGGCGGCAACCGCAACTTCGCCGAGTTCACCATCTAACCTACCAAAAAGGGACAGGTTTATTTTGGCAGGTTTTATCTGGGCAAACGTTGAAGCAGTAATGCAGCAAGCCGTTGCCAGCCGCGTTGAGAGATTCGTTGTTGAAAGGAGGCCCCGTGAACGCCTTTGACCGCTACGCCCCGTTTATCCAAGACTTCATCTACTCCCACGATTGGGAGAGCCTACGCTCTATCCAGGTTGCAGCAGCTGATGCCATCTTTAACACGCAAGATAATGTGCTCCTGACGGCATCCACGGCTTCCGGCAAAACCGAGGCAGCCTTCTTTCCCATCCTGACCGAGTTTTGGGAGAACCCGCCCGCAAGCGTGGGCGCCCTCTACATTGGCCCCCTCAAGGCGCTCATCAACGACCAATTCGTCCGCCTCAACGACCTGTGCGAAGAAGCCGATATCCCCGTCTGGCACTGGCATGGCGATGTCTCGCAATCACACAAGGCCAAACTCATCAAAAAACCGAGCGGCATCCTACAGATTACGCCCGAGTCGCTCGAGGCGCTCCTGATCCATAAGCACATGGCGATCCCGCGCATGTTTTGCGACCTGCGCTATGTGGTTATCGACGAAGTCCATTCGCTCATGCGCGGCGACCGCGGCGGGCAGACGCTCTGTCTTATCGAGCGCCTCTCGCGCATGGCAGGCGTGCAGCCCCGTCGCATTGGCCTTTCGGCCACCATCGGCGACCCCGAGCGCACGGGCGCCTTTCTCTCGCAGGGAACGGGGCGCGACTGCGTTATCCCCCGCTTTGAGGAACCGCACCGCGTGTGGCGCATCTCCATGGAGCACTTCTACAACTCGGGCCCCCAGGCTCAGCAACGAGGATTCGTAGGCACAGGTCCACAAGAAGCCGAGGTGCTTGCTTGCGAGCGTATTGAGACGGCGGCGCCCGCGGCGCTGCCCGCATCCGGACAAGACATGTGCCACAGCGGACAGCTTACACAGGAAGAACACCGTCAACGTCGTGAGCAGGCGCGGGGCAAGGCCGCTCCCAAAGACCGTCGCACTTCCTCGGCCCCCGAGGGCGAAGTCGACATCCCACGAGCGACCGAGCAGGCGCTTCTCAACCCCACCGACACGGCGCCCGACAACGCCGACCCCGGCATGGGCTATATCTTTGAGCATACGCGCGGCCGCAAATGCCTGGTCTTTGCCAACTCGCGCGAGGAGGCAGAGGCCGTGTGCTCCATGCTGCGCAGCTACTGCGAGAGCCGGCACGAGCCCGACCGTTTTCTCATCCATCACGGCAATCTTTCGGCATCGCTACGCGAGACGGCCGAGGAGCTCATGCGCGACGAGGAGCAGACGCAGACAACCGTCACCACCTCTACGTTGGAGCTCGGTATCGATATCGGCCGCCTGGAGCGCGCCTTCCAGATTGACGCGCCGTTTACCGTTAGCTCCTTTTTGCAGCGCATGGGGCGCACGGGCCGTCGCGATCTTCCGCCCGAGATGTGGTTTGTCATGCGCGAGGAAGAGCCCGAGCCGCGCACGATGATGCCCGAAACCATTCCCTGGAAGCTCCTGCAGGGTATCGCGCTCGTACAACTCTATCGCGAGGAAAAGTGGGTCGAGCCACCCAAGCTCGATCGTCTCCCCTACAGCCTGCTCTATCACCAGACTATGTCGACCCTCACCAGCACCGGCGAGCTCACGCCGGCCGAACTTGCCCAGCGCGTGCTCACGCTCAGCTATTTCCACCGTGTCTCGGCAGACGATTACCGCGTGCTGCTACGTCACCTCATTAAGATCGACCATATCCAGGTCACCGAAGGTGGCGGGCTCATCGTGGGTCTCGCGGGCGAGCGCATCATCAACAACTTTAAGTTCTACGCCGTGTTCCAGGAAAACGAGGAGTTTACCGTCCGGAGCGAATCGGCCGAGCTGGGCACGATCGTTAATCCGCCCCCGCCCGGTGAGCGCATCGCCATCGCCGGACACTGTTGGATTGTCGAGGAAGTGGACTGGAAGCGCCACACTGTCTTTGCCACGCAGGTCAAGGGCCGGGTGCCGGCCTACTTTGGCGACTGCCCCGGCGACATTAACACGCATGTGCTCGAGCGCATGCGCAAGGCGCTCAACGAGCACGCGACATATCCGTACCTTATGGGTAACGCACGGGCCCGCTTGGCGCAGGCTCGTCATACCGCCGAGATTTCGGGGGCGGGAACCAAGCCGCTCATTAACCTGGGCGGCGATACCTGGGTGCTCTTCCCCTGGCTGGGCAGCTACGCCTTTTTGGCGCTCGAGCGCATGCTCAAGATTAAATGTGCCGCGGAGCTGGGCCTTCGCGGGCTCGATCCGTCACGCCCGTACTTTATGCAGTTTAAGATGAAGGCCGACGAGGAGACGTTCTTTGAGGTGCTCGCCGCCGAGGCCGAAAAGGACTTCGATCCCATCGAGCTCGTCTATCCTGGCGAGGTGCCTTACTTTGACCGCTACGACGAGTTTGTTCCCGAAGAGCTCGTGCGCAAGGGCTTTGCCGAAGGCGTGCTCGACATCGAGGGTATGAAGCGGCGCGTTCTCGGCTGGCGCGACCACGCCTAAGACCAGTCTTTTTTGGGACGGGGAGACTTACTTGTCGTGAAGGACGGTGCCGAGGAAGTCGGTGTCGAAGGGCACGGCTTCGGCAAAGGCGTAGTCGCCGTCGCTGGCGATGAGCAGGTAGTTCTCCTCGCCGCCGAACTCCGTATCGCCACAAGGCGCCACCCAAGCGCGGTTGAACACCTCAAGTGCCGTGGCAACGCAATCGCGCAGGAACGTCACATCGCTCCCCTCGTTTGCGCTCACGATATTGGCAACGTAGATGCCGCCGGCATTCAGGCTGCCCCGCACCAGGCGCAGCGCCTCAACGGTCGCCAGCTCGCGCACAGGCTCGGCACCGCCAAAGCAGTCGCTCACAACGACGTCGTAGCGACGATGGCCCACGCTCGTCACACCCAGATACGAGCGAGCCTCGGCGGTAATCACCCGCAGGCGATCGCCCACCGTGTGCTCCAGTTCATCCAGATAGAACCAACGGCGCGCCAAGCGCGTTATCTCTCCGTCATACTCGATGACGTCCATACGCAAGCCCTCATGCGACAACAGTGCAAACTTGGGATAGGAAAACCCACCGCCGCCGAGCATAAGCATGCGGTCGATGCCGTGACCATAAGCGTCGCGCATTGCATCCTCGGCCTCAAACACATCGTCAAATGCACGATAGTACGCAAAGGCCGGCTCCGCCCAACGATCGCCAACATAGCTCGCGCTTTGGTAGACGCCGCCCTGCACGAGCACACGGACCTCGTCACCGCCCTCATTGTGCATGCGCTTCACCCGCGCCAGCCCGTTGCGGGTCCTCGCGACCTGCAAACAGGCAGCGCGAACAGCGACGGCGGCCGCACCAAGCGCCGCGGCTCCCAGGGCAACGCCGGCAACGACGCCGGCAGAAACACTTGGCTTGTTCATCTAGAGCTCCTTCTGCAGATAGAGTCCATGGTCATAAAACCCAAGATGGCGATAGTACTCGCGCGTACCAATCGCGCTGATCACGTTGATGTGCGTATAACCGGCATCCCGAGCTATCTGGCACGCACGCTCCACGAGCAAACGTCCCAATCCATGGTGCTGCGCCGCCTGACCCTGGTCGCCCACGCGCGCCGCCATACCGTACACGTGCACCTCGCGAATCATCGCCTCGTCCGGCGTCGTCGGCAGCTCGTCCACATGCGCGGCAACAAAAGCGCGATCGGGCAGCGACAACCGCAAAAAGCCCGCGATCTTGCCCCGCGGCGTCACCCATTGCAAAAAGTGCTCGTAAGTCACCGGCGTCTCGTACGCCACTTCCTCATCAAGGGTCAACTCGTCCAGGTCGGCACCCGCCGTGCTGATCTCGCGATAGCGAATCTCACGCACCGTCGCACCGTCACCCCGAGCAGCCAGGCGGTTCTCGACGAGCTGACGTAGGTTGGGCTTCTTGTTGCCCACCATGATGTCGTCGGAGCTAAAGTCGCGAATCATACGGCTGATGCGGCAGAACGCCGGCGTCACCACGATGTCGTCGGCCAGCACATCGAGCAGCTCTTCCTCGGTATAGGGGCGCCACTCGCCACGCTCATAGCAGCCCACCAGACGCGAGCCCTCGATGAGCGCACACGGGTAAACCTTGACCTCGTCGGGCATAAAGGCCCCTTCGGTCATAAAGCGCTCGTAGTCGCGCTTGTCCCCCTCGGGCGTGGCGCCCAGCAAGTTGAGCATAAAATGCGCGTGGATCTTAAAGCCAAACAGGCGCGCAAGCGAAAACGCCCGCTCGATCTGCGCCACCGAAATGCGACGCTCGTTGATATCGAGCAAATGCTGGTCGAGGCTCTGGATACCCATCTGAATCTTGGTGCAGCCCAGACGGCGGATAAGCGTGAGGGCCTGCGGCGTTACGGCATCGGGGCGCGTCTCGATAACGAGTCCCACCACGCGATGCTTCGCCGTCTCGTTGATGCGCTGCTGACGCTCGAGCTCCTCCATCGTTGCCGTCTGCCACTCGGTGACCTCGCCCCACGGCGTACCGGGGCCGTACAGACGACGCACCGCGCGGTTATAGCCGCCCACGGCAACATCCACACGCTCCTGCTCGTCGGCAACGCCGGCAGCGAGCTTGGCCTCGTCTGTCGCAATGCCGGCAGCCCGATAGCGCTCGCGGCGCTCTGTTACCACCGGCGGCAGGGCATCGGCGGGAGCGTCATCGAGCAGGCGCCCCGCCTCGGCACGGCTGATGCCCGGACGCGCCAACATGGGGTTTGCCGCCACGCCCGCCACCGCATCATCATTGAGCGCACGGAAGAGCTCCGACATAAACCATGCCTGATACCCTTGCGAATAGTCGCTCCAGGTACCGCCGAGCACGATGAGCTCGATCTTGTCGGTCGCATGCCCCATCTGCGAAAGCGCCGTCAAACGGGCGCTCACCTGCAGATATGGATCGAAGCAGTTTTGCTCCGCACGGGCGCACGCCGGCTCGGCGTGCAGGTAGCTTTTGGGCATGCGCAGATCGTTGGGGCAAAACAGGCAATCGCCCGAGCATGGCCAGGGCTTGGTGATGACGGTAATGGTCGCCACGCCCGAGGCCGTTCGGCGCGGCTTCATACGCAGCACCTGCAGCAGTTGGCGTTCCAGATCGGCATCGACATTCCATCCAGCCCAACGAGCCGGCTCCTCGCGCTTCACCCGCTGGTAAAACGGCAGCAGGCGGCGCTTGGCCAAATCGCGTTTGTCGGCGCCCTCACGGCGCGCCTCGGCATGTATCAGCTTGACGAGTGCCTTGTCGTCCACGGTCTCGCCGCGACGCAGAGCCTCGAGTATGTTCAAAATAATCTGTTCCATGCCCCCATTGTAAAGGCAAAGGCGCCGGAGCCAGTCACGGCCCCGGCGCCTCCATCAAAGAGCATGCCTATATGCACCGATCTCCGAAAACCGCATGTCACACCGATTCGAACGACATGTCGCCCGAACCGACCTCAAAACGATACGTGGCAGACTTATCGCCGTTATCGAATTCAAGATTCAAAACGGTCTCGCCGTCGTAGCCAAGCGGAAGGAAATCGCTCTCGAAGTCGCCGCTGCCCAAGGTGAGGCTCGCCTTAAAGCCCGTCGAGTTCGGAACCGTCATCTCCACATCGCCCGAGCCCACGCTCACGTCCATCGACTTCGCGGGGGCCTGGTAGAGCTCGAACGTCACATCGCCCGAACCGACCTCGGCATTCAGGGTATCGGTCACGGTACCCGTAAACTCGACGTCTCCCGAGTCCAACGTCAAATCGAAGTCGTGGCACGCAATGTCCGTAATCGTCAGATCCCCCGACCCCACATTCGCCGAAATGTCCATCATGTTATCGGCAAGCTCGCGCGGCAGCTCGATGGTGACCGTACGGTCAAGCGCACGCTCGTCATCGCAGTCGAACTGGTTAATCTTGAGCGTAGAGCCCCTAATCTCGGCCAGATTTTGCGTGGCAGCATCGTAAGCAGTTACTCCTTTTGCAACGCGACCACTCTCGATGACACGCACCGGTCCATCGGAAACGTACTTAATATCGACCGTACCCGACGTCACATCCAGGTCAAGGGACTGGAATGAGTCGGCATCGAAGGTTTCGCTCGAAAGCTGCCGAGACTGAGCGGAATAGTTACCGCCATCCAAAGAATCGTCCCCGTCAACCACATCGTCCATACCGGACAAACCGGATGCAATATCGCCGAGATCCCACGGGCCATCAAAATGAAACAATATCCGCGAAGTGCCAAAGATAAGCCCGATGATGAGCACGAACGCTCCGATACCGACGCCCAGGCGGACCTTGGACTCATGCGAGAGCTTCATCATTCATCACCTTCTTTGGCGCTCGGCTCAGCGGCGGTCGAGGAAGCCACGTCAGTATCAACCGCAGCGGAAACATCCTGAGCCTTAGCCGCCTCCGGCGCCGGACCAACCTGAATATCCCCGCGTGCCCAATCGCCATCGAGCGCACGCGCCACCCAGTGATAGATGGGGATTGTAAAGAAGATCAGCGCGGCAAAGGAGCCACCAAACAGGAACATCAGCAAAAAGAACAGCAGCCAGCACACGGCCCAATACGGAAACGACTGGAACGGACCTTTCACCGGAGTCGAGCCAGCTGCGCCGCCACTCGTCACCTGCGCCGTAGCGGCATTGGCGGCCTGCGCGCTCCAGCTTGCCGCTTGCGCCGCCTTGGCGGCGGCATCACTCGCCTGTGTTGCCGCCTCGGTAGCACGTGCCGCTGCCTCATGGGTACGGGCGCGCTCCGCTGCCTCGGCCTCGCGCTGACGGGCGCGGTCCTCGTTCTCAAACTCGATATCGTCCTCGATCTCATCGCTCGGATTAAGGAGCTCATCCAAACTCACACCATAGAGTTTTGCGAGCGAGATCAGGTTCTCGGTATCGGGCGAGCTCTCCGCACGCTCCCATTTACTGACCGCCTGGCGCGACAGCCCCAGCTTTCGCGCCAGCCCTTCTTGGCTAAAACCCTTGCTGCGACGAAGGTCGGCGAGCCGCTGCGCAGTTTCTACATTCATGGTTCCTCCTATGCGATGCCAGCCGTGCCGCCGGACCGTTTTTGTTCTTAAGGCGCCTTGCACAGTTAAAAATCTATCCGCCACCGCCAAAAGCATGCCACCTATTCTAGTGAGATTTTTGACAACCGGCGGTTGCGGGCATATATGAGCTGCGGAAATGTGTCCAAACAAAGCAATGACCCGCAGCTCGGTTGTCCCCGTTGCGGCGTTAACGGTAGTATGGTCGTACTGTTTATTCCGCACCGCCAACGGAGGGAGTTCCGCGCCGTGAACCGCGATTTCGCCTCATCGCTCATTCAGCTCAACAATACGTTCTATCGCGAGCACTCCGCCTCCTTCTCCGATACGCGCCAGGCACCGTGGCCCGGCTGGGTACGCACCATGGACATAGCGCTCGAGCAGCTCGACGTCGCCACGATCGAGCATCCCGTCCGCGTCTTCGATCTTGCCTGCGGCAACATGCGATTCGAGAACTTTGCCGCCGGCGGCGCACTTTCCGCCAAGGGCGTCGACGGCGCAAACCCCTCGGCAGACGCCAGTTGCCCGTTTGAGTTCTATGGTGTTGACTCGTGTCAGGATTTGGCTATCGATGCGCACGGTCACGCCCTGCGCATTCCCAACCTGCACTTCCAGGAACTCGACGTACTCGATGCCCTCATGAAGCTCAACCCCGCCGAGACACCCGACGTGCTTTTCGACGCCCCGCTCGCCGACATCTCGGTCTGCTTTGGCTTTATGCACCACGTGCCGTCGTGCGAGTACCGCGTACGCGTGCTCGACGCCCTGGTGCGCCAGACGCGCCCAGGCGGCATCATCGCCATCAGCTTTTGGGAGTTTATGAACGACGAGCGCATGGCGCGCAAGGCCGTTCGCGCCGAAGCCCGCGCCGAGCTCACCCCGCCGTTTGAAAGTTACGATTCCGCGCAGTTTGAAGCCGGCGACCACCTCATTGGCTGGCAAAACGACCGCCACGCCTACCGCTATTGCCATCACTTTGACGATCAGCAGATCACCGACCTGGTGCGCGGCGTGCGCACATTCTACAAGAGCGGCGAGGTCCCCGTGCGCGAGCTTGAGCGCTTCCATGCCGACGGTCGCAGCGGCGAGCTCAACCGTTACGTGATTCTCAAGCGCCTGTAGGCATCGGCGACTTGCCGCCGAGCCGCACCGCAACTTTCGGGCAAGCTATGCCCCACCCTTTTCAACCCATTGATGGAACGTGCTGCCATGCGTTCCATACTCATGATCAAGGAGCCTCATGGGAGCCGTCCACGTTCGCACGCCTAAGAACTTTGTGCTCGAGGAGCGCCTGGAGCGCTACGCCGATGCGATTGAGACGAACCCCGAGGCCTATGCCGGAGATTGGCGCGAGGCTTGCGCGCCAGTTGGCAGCAAGCCCTTCGAACACCTTCACCTGGATCTTGGCTGTGGCAAGGGAACGTACCTTGTAGAGCGCGCGGCCCACGAGCCAAACACCCTCTTTATCGGTATGGACCAGGAGCCCATCTGCATCGCCTATGCCGCACAGAAAATCTGCGAGCAGGAGCTGTCCAACGCACTCGTCCTGCCCCGAGGCGCCGCATCGCTGCCGCAGCTGTTTGCCGCAGGCGAGCTCGATGCCATTACCATTAACTTTCCCACGCCGCAGCCCAAGGCCAAGTACGCCAAAAAACGACTCGTCCATGTCGACCATCTGATGCTCTACCGCCCGCTCTTTTCAGCCGGCGCCACCGTCACACTGCGAACCGACAGTAAGCCATTGCGCGACTACGCCCTGGGGCAGTTTGCCGCGGCCGGCTACGACACGCTTTGGGTAAGCGACGACGTCCGCCGCGACCATCCCGAGCATCCCGAGACCGAGTACGAATGCCGCACGCGCGAGATGGGTGCCGTCGTCTATGGCATTTGCGCCACACCCGGCGCGCAGCCCAGCAATGAACAGCTCGCGGCGGGCCGCGCGCAGGAGCAAAGCCTTGCCTGCTACCTGCCCGAAAACCTCGATGAGCTCACCTATGTACCTCTGGGCATGGAAGAGGCCGTCGAGAACTTTAGAAACCGCGCCCGCAAAGGCAAGAAGCGCCTGCCGCAAGAGTCCTAGGGGCTTCTGATGGTCGCGGCGTCGGCAAACAAGCGCAAATTGGCGCCAGCGAACGGCCCTCAAACCTAAGTGAGTAGACTTTTTTGCAATAGCCAGGCACAGCCCGCATAGCGAAACATAAAACCGCAGGTAGAACCCTTGCGCAAAAGTCATGTGCTCGCAATATCGCAAAAAGTCTACTCACTTGGCTAGCGACTACACTAAACGGCTGGGCAGAACGCCCATTTCCTGCATTTTCTTGCCTGCGAACGCATCGATGCGACGCTACGCCATAATAGTTGGCGGACAATCGCGAGAGAAAGCAAACACATGGCACAGACCACGACAGATATCGCCGCCAGCACCGTCCCCGGTGCCGGAGCCGCCAGTTCATTCTCGGGCGGCACGGGAACCGAAGCCGAATTCGGCTCACTCGGTGCGCTCTCCCCCACCTGGTGGGAGCCCGAGGACGGCAGCGAGCCCGAACCGTGGCTCACGCCCGACCAGGCCTTCGAGCGCTTCTTTGAATGGACGAGCGATCGCGGTATTGAGCTGTGGGACCACCAGGAAGAGGCCCTCATGGATCTAGCCGCCGGCGATCACGTCATTCTGGGCACGCCGACCGGATCGGGCAAGTCGCTTGTCGCGCTGGGCATGCTCTTTATGGGCATGGCACAGGGCAAACGCTGCTATTACACGGCCCCCATCAAGGCTCTGGTCAGCGAGAAGTTTTTCGACCTTGTGCAGGTGCTCGGCCGCGATAACGTCGGTATGATCACCGGCGACACGCATATCAACACCAAGGCGCCCGTCATCTGCTGTACGGCAGAAATCCTCGCCAACGACGCACTACGCGAGGGCGAAGATGCCGATGTTGGCTGCGTCGCCATGGACGAGTTCCACTACTTTGCCGACCCCGATCGCGGTTGGGCCTGGCAGGTGCCGCTGCTCACCCTGCCTCACACGCAATTCATGCTCATGAGCGCCACGCTCGGCGATGTCACTGCCATCGCCGCCTCACTCGAGGAGCACACCGGCGCTGCTTGCGACTTGGTCGTCGACGCCCCGCGTCCTGTTCCGCTGAGTTACGACTATGTGACGACCTCCCTCGAGGGCACGGTCGAGCTCGCCATGCGCCGCGACGAGGCCCCACTCTATATCGTGCACTTTAGCCAGGATGCCGCACTTGCGACGGCACAGTCGCTCGCCAATTTTGGCATTGCCAACAAGGAGCAGCGCGAGGCCATCAAGGAGGCGGCCAAGGGCACGAGCTTCTCGACGGCCTTCGGCAAAATCCTCAAGCGCTTGCTCGGATGCGGCGTCGGCGTGCACCATGCTGGCATGTTGCCGCGCTACCGCCTGCTGGTCGAGCGCTTGGCGCAGCAGGGCCTGCTACCCGTCATCTGCGGCACCGATACGCTCGGCGTCGGTATCAACGTGCCCATCCACACCGTGGTGCTCACCGCGCTCACCAAGTTCGATGGCTATAAGATGCGTCGTCTGCGCGCCCGCGAGTTCCATCAGATTGCCGGTCGTGCCGGCCGCTCGGGCTTCGATACCGAGGGCATGGTCATCGCCGAGGCACCCGAGCACGAGATCGAGAATGCCAAGCTTATGGCCAAGGCGGGCGACGACCCCAAAAAGCTCCGCAAGATTAAAAAAAAGAAGGCCCCCGAGGGCTTTGTCACCTGGAACAAGCAGACGTTCGAGCGCCTGATCGAGACGCAGCCCGAGACACTCAAGCCGCGCCTGCGCATCACGCACTCCATGGTGATTAGCGTGGTCGAGCAGGGTGGCGATGCCCGAGCCCGCGTACACGACCTCATCGAGACGAGCCTGCAGACCCCCGAGGAAAAGGCTAAGCTCGAGGTTCGTGCCGACGAGATCTTCGCCACGCTCATCGATTCCGGCGTCGTCGTGCGCACCGAGGTGCCGCCCGCACCCGACGCTCCGGCTGACGCCGCGCCGGACATCGACTACGCACTGACGGTCGACCTGCCCGAGGACTTTGCGCTCGACCAGCCGCTCTCGCCGTTTTTGCTTGCCGCGTTGGAGCTGCTCGATCCCGAGAGCGAGACCTATACCATGGACCTGATCTCGATGGTCGAGGCAACGCTCGAGGATCCCAAGCAGGTGCTGCGCGCTCAGGAGCGCGCAGCGCGCGACCGCGCGATGGCCGAAATGAAGGCTGACGGCGTCGAATATGAGGAACGCCTGGAGCGCATCCAGGATGTCACCTACGAAAAACCGCTCGAGGACTTGCTCGACGCCGCCTTCGACAAGTACTGCCAGGAAGTGCCCTGGGCAAACGACTACCAGCTCTCTCCCAAAAGCGTCCTGCGCGATATGCTGGAAAGCGCGAGCGATTTTAAGGGTTACATTCAAAAGCTCGGCATCGCCCGTTCCGAGGGCATTTTGCTGCGTTACCTGGCAGAGGCCTACCGTTCGCTCGACCGCACCGTGCCCATCGAGAAGCGCGACGAGCGTCTGCGCGACATTATCTCGTGGCTCGGCTTTGTGGTGCGCTCGGTGGACTCGAGCCTGGTGGACGAGTGGGAGAACGCCGGCAACCCGGCAGCCCTCGATGCTGCGCCGCCGCAGGGCATCGACGAGGTCGTGGCGGACCGCCGCGGCTGCACGCTGTTGGTGCGCAACGCGCTCTTCCGCCGCGTGACCCTTGCCGCCCGCGAGCACGTTCGCGACCTGGGCGAGCTCGACGACGACTGGGGCATGAGCGAGATCCGCTGGCAAAAAGCACTCGACGCTTACCACGAGCAGCACGAGGAAATCCTCACCGACGGAGATGCCCGCAGCGCCGCGATGTTTTCCATCGACGAGTCCGACGAGAAGACCGCGCACGTATGGCACGTGCACCAGATCTTTGCTGACGAGGATGGCGACCACGATTTTGGCATCATGGGCGATGTCGATCTGGACGCCACGCAAGACGGCGGCGAGGTAATCTTCAAGAACTACCGTGTCGGCTTTATCGAGGACCTGCTCGAGGACTAGCCGGGCGCAATGGGACGAAACAAAGCGGGGTCGCTGGCAACATCGCCAGCGGCCCCGCTTTTTGCGCGATACGCTATCCCCTACTCGGCATCCTCGACCTCATACGAATCCGCCTCGGCTGGCTCATCGTTCGTCTCTGTCGCGGCCCCGCGCGCCTCGTCAAACGCTGCTTTCATGGTCTTGTTGCCCCACGTGAGCTTGCGAATGGTAAGATCGTCGGCTTTCTTGTTGGCAAGGCGCAGATTGTTCTCGGAGGACAGCAACGCCTCCTTGGTTTTCTGCAGATGGCTAATCGTCTTGTCGATCTCATCGATTGCCGTTTGGAACTTGCGGCTCGCGATCTCGTAGTTGCGGCCGAAATCGTTCTTGAACTTCTCCATCTTGGCTTCGAAGTTCGTGACATCGATATTCTGCTGCTTGTACTCCGCCAGCTCCTGCTTATAGCGAAGCGAACCCATGGCGGCATTGCGTAGCAGCGTAATGATGGGAATGAAGAACTGCGGGCGGATCACATACATCTTCTCGTAGCGATAGCTCACGTCCACGATTCCCGCGTTGTAAAGCTCGCTCTCGGGCTCGAGCAGCGTGCAGAGCACCGCGTACTCACAGCCTTTCTGGCGACGATCGTGATCGAGTTTCTTAAAGAAGTCCTCGTTTTTATGCTTGGTCGCGGTCTCGTCGTTCTCGTTTTTCATCTCGAACATAATCGAAATGACCTCGTTGCCGCTCGCGTCGCGCTCACGGAAAATGAAGTCTCCCTTGGTGCCCTCGGATGCATCGTTATCTTTCTCGAAGTACGCATTGGGAAACGCCGTCATGCGCAGACGGTTAAACTCGGTCTCGCAGTGCTGCTCGAGCGACTCGCCCACCATCTTGGTGGACAGGCGAACCTTCATGTCCTTAAGGCGCTCAATCTCTTCATCCTTGTAGCGAATCAGGTCATCGCTCGCGCGCTTGGCCTGCGCAAGCTCGAGCTCGTGTGCCGCCTTGGCTTGCTCCTCGCGAGAATCGCGCACCGCCAGCTCGCTCGTCAGTTTGGCACGTGCCTCATCGCGCTCTCGCTCCGCCGCGGCGACCGCCTCTGACAGGTTCATTTTTGCCATCAGTTCCTGCTCGCGCAGCTGGGCACGCAGGCCCTCGGCCTCTTGCTCGGACTGAGCCTTTGCGGCGGAAAACTTCTCTTGCACCTTCGCGCGATAGTCAGTAAGCGCGCGCTCGGCCTCGCTGCGAGCGGCATCGAGCTCACGCTGCGACTCTGCCGCGGCAGCGGCAAGCGCCATCTCCTGGGCCTTGTCCGCCGCGGCGATCCTGGCCTGCAGCTCGGCAATCTGAGCGTCGCGCGCGGACAGGTCGTTTTGAGCAGCATTGCGTGCCGCCGCCTCGGCAAGCCTGGCTTCATCATCTTTGCGCTCCAACTGCGCACGTAAATTGTCGATCTCGCGCTGAAGCTCGGCATTCTCCTTTTGAGCATCGGAACGAGCCTCAACCGCCGCGCGCTGACTTGCACTCTCGCGCTCTGCGGCAGCGCCTTCGAGCTTGGCGCGCAGCTCGGCAAGCTCAGCGTCGCGCTTGGCAACCTCTTGTGCCAGCTGCTGAGCTGCAGCGTTCTTCTGCTCGACAAGCTGAGCGTCGCGCTGAGACTCTGCCTTTTGCAAAGCAGCCGTCGAGCGCGAGCGCTCAAGCTCCAGTGCCTGCTCGCCCTCGCGCTGGACCGCCTTCACGCGCTCATCCAGGTCGCGCGAGAACTCGGCATCGCGCACCTGCTTGACGATATCCGCATAGCCGGACGCATCGACCTTAAAAACTTCGCCACAATGCGGGCACTTGATCTCGTTCATAGCAGCTCCTCGATGGACGCAAATTTCAACCGCCTACACTCTACCGCGCCGCACGGACAAAAAAGGCGCCGCTGCCATAATGGCAACGGCGCCAGAACCACCACAAAGGCGACTGTCCCCTTTGTGGTGACTTGGGTCCTTACAGGTCGCGGTAGTCGATCAGGCGAAGATCGGATTGAGACTCGAGCCAAGCGCGAAGCTCGGGGTCGATCAGTGCATCGACTTCCTTGGTACGATCGGTCGTGAGCGAGCTGTTCTCCAGGATAAAACGATCGAGATAACCCGGATGGCACACAAAGACGACCGTCTCGCCGTCCACCATCCCGCGAACCGTCTGCATGATTGCCTCTTTGGGCTCGTAGCCCGGCTCCATCGAGCGCATCACCATGCGCAGATCAGTATCTCCGCAATGCACCACAGCCGCGGGGTCGAAGCTCGCCTTTTGCTCCTTAAGGCCCAGCTCCTGAGCAACCGCCGAGATCGCTCGGTTAAGGTTTTTGCTCATGACGGCATGGGCCTCAAAGTAATCGGGCTCGCGGCCCACGATCTCGACAAAGCGGTCATGCTGCGCGCGGATCTCGATGCAGGCCTCGTCGAAGTCTATCAACTCCTCGCCGCGCTTAAAATGATCGCGGAAGGTACGGCTGCTATGGAACTCATCATTCTCGTTGAGCATGCTCGGAATGAGCGCCGGGTCGGCACACGGCTTGCCCAGGCACACGTTGGTATGCTGACCCACCGCAATGCCGGCATCCGCCACGAGCGACCAGCCACGCTCGGCCTCGGGCATATTGGGCATAAGTCCCGCCGAGCGCACCAGGCCCTCATTGATACTGCGGGCAATCCCCAGGTTAACGGCATACGAATAACCGATATCATCGGCACGAATGAGCAATTGCTTCATATTGACCCCCATCTACGGAAAGGGACACTTGAAGCGCAGCCAAGTGCCCCAGATAATTGTCCTACCGAACGGATGCTTTAGGCTTTGGCGGCAGCAGCGTCTTCGTCGAGCTGCTCCTTGGTAAAGCCAAAGAAGTAGGCGATGGCAGCGGCGGCAACAAATGCAGTGCCCGATGCAACGCAGCCCCATACGAGATTAGCAGTTCCGCCTGCAACATAACCTGTAATACCAAGGATATTAGTTGCGCCCAAAACATACGTGGTCACATTAGTGAGAGCCGCGATCAGGCCGCCGATAGCGCCGCCCGCGACCATGGCACCCAGGCAGCGAGTATACTTAAAGCCGCAGCCATACAGCGCGGGCTCCGTCACGCCACCGACAATGCCGGAGAGCGAGAAACCAAGCATAGCGCCCTTTTCGTCGACCTCCTTAAGGCGCAGGAAGGCACCGAAGGCCATGCCCCACGTGGCGAACTGAGCGATAGCACCCGCGACCATAACGCAGGAGTCAGACCCTGAGGTGAGCACCTGCACAATGCCGAGGGCAATCAGAACCTGGTGCATACCGGTCATAACCAGGAACTCCCAAAGCGCGGCAATGGCGACGAGGGAGAGGATTGTGACGATGCCGCCAGCGTTTCCGAGGCCGAACATAAAGTTGCCGACCAGGTCGCCCAGAATGGAACCAATCGGAGCTAGGGCGCACAGGGAAACGGGGGTCATCACAGCCATGGTGCACACGGGCACAAACACCGTGGAGAGCATGTCGGGGATGATCTTCTTCATGAACTTCTCGACGACCATCAGCACCGGCATAGACAGCAGCATGGGGAGCACGGTCGCAGAATAGTTGTTCAGCTGAGCCGGGAGCACGCCGTAAACCATCGTGGTCGTAGCACCAGAATCCGCAGCGGCGTTGACCAACGTCATGAACTCGGGGGCAATGAGCACGCCGCCGAGCATCATGCCGAGCGGCTTGCTGCAGCCGAGCTGCTTTGCGGCAGCCCAACCCAGATAGACAGGGAGGAAATAATAGCCGGCGTTGTAAATCCAGTTGTAGAAGAAGTTGTAGATGTCAGAATCGGCAGACCAGATACCGAGCATGCCGTCGCCGCAAAGTACGGCAAGTGTGCGGAACATGGCGGCGCCCATGATAATGGGGATCGTCATGCACATTGTCTTGGACAGGTAGTTAAGGGCCTTCTTGCCCGCAGTCTTGACCGTCAGTGGCTCCTTGGTGCCGTCATCGAGGTTCTCGTCAATGGAGCCTTCGCCCTTGACGCCCAGCGCAATGGCGGCGTCATAGACCTTCGGCACGTTCTGGCCAATGATGACCTGATACTGGCCGCCAGACCACTGTGCGCCCAGCACACCCTTGATCTTCTTAACTTCATTATCATTGGGAATGGACTGATCTTTGAGGTTCAGACGCAAGCGGGTCATGCAGTGCGTCGCGTTCGTCACATTGGAGGCGCCGCCGACGGCAGCGAGCACGTCCTCGGCAATCTTCTTGTTATCGACAGCCATGTCGAATCCCTTCTCTTCCAACTAAAGGCCGTGGGACTTCACGGCACCAAGACGCACGATTCCGCTCGCGCCTGCGCAGCGCGCGATACCAGTTGGCAAGAGATTGATTTGCATGTGATTCCCGGGTGGATCGACATGAAAAAAGCCCCGCGCACAACCGACAGAGACCCAATTATGGTCTTGGCAGAATCGGTAGTGCCTCTCGGAGCTGCGCCGTGAGTAACACCAAACACACGGCGAGTATATGCGGCAGATGCGTTCGTTGCGGCTCAGATTACCGACGAACGGTAGCAAACGACCCGCGAACGGTCGCCATGACGGAAAGGAAATACCAGAGAGCCTATTTATCCGAGTGGACAGAAGCCACGCGATTCACATGCATGATCAGATAGACGAGCTCCTCTTGGGCCAATGGCTCGCCAAAGGTCTCTTGAATCAGATCGTCGACACGGTGAGCGCAACGCGATGCCGCCGGATACTGCTCCACGAGCACGTCGTAAAGACCGGAGTTCTCGGTATCGATCGGCTCTTTCTTTGCCACGCGGTCGAGCAGATAGCGCACATGAGTGGCAAAGCGGGCAAAGGCGAACGACGAGCGATCGACCGTCACACCCAACTCTTCTTGAATAATCGCGACCGTCATATCGAGCAGTCGCTCCTCGTGCTGCTCGGCAAGCACGCGCCGCTCGCTCGGCTTAACCGATGCGTTGACAATCGACATGGCAATGCCCGCGGCCTCGCTTCGGGGCATACGCACACGGAAGCTTTTCTGGATGCCGCGAACAGCCAGCTCGCCCAAGCGGTATTCGATGGGATGCAGCTGCTCCAGATCGCGCTCGAGCGGCAACGACACCACCATGTGTTCGCGGGCGCGCTTAATGGCAAACTGGATATGGTCCGCCAGTGTAATGGGGAGGTTAGGGCTCAATTCGTACGAAAGCTGTCCGGTTGCGATATCAGCCAGCTGAGCAGAAAACTCCAGCACCTCGGGGTCGACCTCATCAATAAACGCCAGGTACTTTGAATCAATGCCGTAAAAGGTACGCGTGATGACATCCAGGTCGACCTCATGCGGCATATCGCCAAAGCCGATACCGCGACCCAGCGCGATAAGCTGACGCCCCGCGCCGTCTTCGCAGATGGCAGCGTTATGGTTAATGCGCTGGATAGCCCTCATGGATTCATCGCTCCTACTGAAACGCGCCGCACAGACCATCCGCGCGGCGCGTTCATTCTACCTGCACTTACAGCTACAGTCCAAAGAAGCCTAGGATTTGGTCACGGCTTACGGGCTTGTAGTTGTTGGCATCGAGGCCAACGTCGTAGCGCAGAACCGGGCGCTCGCGATCGCGGTTGCGCGCGTTGGTGCGGTCTCCCCTGCTGTGGATATGCCCGTGCAACATGATGGCGCCACGCGCCTTGCCGTTCCAGCTGAGCATGGGGTAATGGCTCATTACCAGGCGATGGCCCTTCGCGTAACCGGGGGCGACCTCCAGATAATCGCGCACCTCATCCCAAATGTGCGGCGCGTCTGGATCTTCCCAGTCGCCGTCATGGTTACCGCGGATGAGCGTTACGTTCTGACATTCGATGCGCTCGCGCAGGCGCACCGCCTCCGCCAGGGGCAAACGATAGGTAAAGTCTCCCAAGATATAGAGGCGGTCGTCCACAGCCACGCACTCATTGATGGCATCGATGACCTTGCGGTTCATCTCCTCGACCGAATCAAACGGTCGATCCATGTCGTGCAAGATATTCGTATCGCCCAGGTGCAGGTCGGCGGTAAACCACATCATCGTCTCTGTCCTCATTTCGCAACGCGTATAAGACCTGTTTAGTATACAGACGCGGCGATGAGACAGTCACCCAAAGAGCCCGCCGAACAGACCTCGGCGACGCTTGTCCTGCTTTTTCGAAGCGTCATCCCGCGTCTTCTTGCCCTGCCGCTTCTTACGGTCCTGCTCCAACTCATCGTCATCGAGTAGCATATCCCACTCAAACGGATCGTCTGTCAGATCGAACAGGTCATCGTCATCAAACACGTGCGCCTCCATTACCGATTAGCGAGCATCCACAACGTAGTTGAGAAGTCTACGGGCCCGTGCGGACACAAATTCATCCTGTCTGCGTCTTTCAATCGTTTGCCGCAACGCTTGCGCAACGGAACGCTTGCAGATAAGATGGGAACACGGATGGCACCCGTGGCAGCGGGTCTTGCCAACTCCGATACACGTTTTCATCGTGAGAAATGGCCGTCTTCGCTTACGCGGGGGCGGCCACTTTGTTTATCCCTATGTCATCTGATTCTAATGCACAAACATGCGCACGAACTTGTGCTTCCAGCTTGCATAAGGGGCATAGCGGAATGGCACGTCCAGCCATGTTGCTTTGTTCACGATGCTCTTCTTGTGGCTAAACGTATCGAAGCTCTCACGGCCATGGTACTGGCCCATACCGCTCGCACCCATGCCGCCAAAGCCCATATGGCTCGTAGCCAAGTGCATGATCGTGTCGTTGACGCAGCCACCACCAAAGGGCACGCAGCGCACAAAGCGCTGCTGAACCTCACGGTCCTGGCTAAAGATATACAGGGCCAGCGGCGTCGGACGATCCGTAATAAACGTCTCGGCCTCGTCTAGGCTCTCAAACGTCAGCACCGGCAAGATAGGACCGAAGATCTCCTCCTGCATCACGGCGTCATTGAGGGTCACGCCGTCCAAAATCGTCGGCTCAATCTTGAGCGAAGCCTCGCGTGCGGCACCCCCAAGCACGACCTTATCGGGATCAATCAACCCGCGCACGCGCGCAAAATGCTTGGTGTTGACGATATGCCCGTAGTCCTCGTTATCGAGCGGATGTTCACCAAACATACGGCGGGCCTCTTCCTTGATAAGGCCCAGCAGCTCGTCGTGCACGCGCGCATCGACCAGCAGGTAGTCGGGCGCCACGCAGGTCTGCCCCACGTTAAGCCATTTACCAAAGGCGATACGCCGCGCCGCGACCTTCAAGTTTGCCGTCGCATCCACGATGCAGGGACTCTTTCCGCCCAGCTCAAGCGTCACGGGCGTAAGATTTTTACTTGCGCGCTCCATGACGAGCTTGCCGACCGGAACGCTACCGGTAAAGAAGATCTTGTCCCAGCACTCGTCGAGCAGCGCTTCGTTTTCGGCGCGGCCGCCCTCGACAACCGTCACCAGACGCGGATCAAACGCCTCTTCACAGATCCGCTTGAGCACCGCGCTTGATGCCGGAGCATAGGCGCTCGGCTTGATGACCACGGTATTGCCCGCGGCAAGGGCGCCGGCAAGCGGCTCGAGCGTTAGCAAAAACGGGTAGTTCCAGGGCGCCATAATGAGCGTGACGCCATAGGGCATGGCTTGCGTTTTGCACACACTCACGGCGTTGGCGAGGTCACACGGACGCAGGCGCGGACGACTCCATCGAGCCACATGCGCAATCTGATGACGAATCTCGGAAAGCGAGGTGCCGATCTCACACATATAGGCCTCGTCATGCGACTTTCCCAAATCGGTCTTGAGCGCATGGGCAATATCGGCCTCGTGCGCCCGCACTGCGTCGCGCAAGCTCACGAGCGCGCGACGGCGAGCGTCGACATCAAACGTAGCGTGCGTCTTAAAGTAGGCACGCTGATCGCCGACGATACGCGCAATTTCCTCGGTGTTCATGGGCCCTCCTAGTTCTCGTCTTCAAACATACCACCCGCAACGACCTCGTACATATGCTCGAGCTCCAAACGGTCCATTAAAAGCGGAACGGGGTACAGGGGATTGGCCTCGGCATCGGCATGCGCCGCCATCTCAGGAATGTCGGAGCGGCGAATGCCCGTCACATATTTGGGTATGCCCAAGGCGGCGTTCATGCGGTCGACCCAATCGATAAAGGCCTCAGCAGCCACGTTGTCCAGCGCATTAGCCGGCGCAATGCCGGCCATGCGGGCGAGATCGGCGAGCTTGGGAGCAGCAGCTTCGCCATAGGCGCGAAGCATGTGCGGCAGGATGATGGCGTTGGCCAAGCCGTGGGGAATCCCGTAACGCCCGCCCAGGCTGTGCGCGATGGCATGGACGTATCCAACATAAGAGCGCGTAAAGGCAACGCCCGCTTTATACGCCGCCGAAAGCATATTGCGGCGCGCACGCATGTTGCCACCGCACTCATAGGCCTCGAGCAAATTGTCGTGGATGAGCTGCACCGCCTGGCGCGCCATCCTGCGCGTATAGGGCGTGGTGCTGCGCCCGATAAAGGCCTCGACGGCATGTGTCAGGGCGTCCATGCCCGTTTGCCCCGTAATGGAGGCGGGCAGGCCGCGCGTAAACTCGGGGTCGTGCACCGCAAAGCGCGGGATCAGCACAAAGTCGTTGATGGGATACTTGTAGTGCGTCTCGTCGTCGGTAATTACCGCTGCAAGCGTGACCTCGCTTCCCGTGCCCGCCGTGGTGGGAACGGCGATGAGCAGCGGCAGGTGACGATGGATACGCAACAGGCCGCGCATCTTGTTGATGGGCTTCTTTGGCTGCGCGATGCGCGCGCCCACGCCCTTGGCGCAGTCCATGGCCGAACCGCCGCCAAAGCCGATAATGGCCTGGCAGGCGCTCTCGCGATACAGGGACGCCGCTTCCTCCACGTTTGAGACCGTGGGGTTCGCACGTGTTTCGGCATAGACCGCAGCGCTAATTCCCTTGGACGCGAGCGCTGTCTCGAGCGGTGCCGTGAGCCCCAGACGGGCAATGCCGGGATCTGTCACGATAAGAACATGGTGTATTGAACGCTTTTGAAGCACTGCGGGCACTTCCTCAGCGTGCTCTAAAATGCGTGGCTCGGTATAGGGCAGCACCGGCAATGCGATGCGAAAAACCGTTTGATACGTTCGGCACCAGGCGCGGCGGGCTAGATGCATAAAGGAAGCTCCTTCATTTGTTGATTGGTCAACATTTGCTCGACCGATTGTACTCATCGGAGGTCGCACGAGGTCTAGCAATCGTTAATCAATCAACATCTACACATGCTTAAATTGTTTTATTAAAAATCATTCCTAATAGGCTTCACATTCGGTCTCATTTATGGATAATAGAACCCGTCAAGACGCACGTCCGGAGAGGGCCCTTACGGGACCGGACGAGCGCACCATCGCCATCGATCGAAAGGATCGAATCATGAAGTTTGTTTGCCCCGTTTGCGGTTATGTGGAAGAGTTCGACGGCGACCAGCTGCCCGAGGATTTCAAGTGCCCCCAGTGCGGCGTTCCCGGCTCTCGCTTCCTGAAGCAGGAGGAGGGCCAGCTCGAGTGGGCTGCCGAGCACGTCGTGGGCGTCGCCAAGATGGAGGGCGTCTCTGAGGACATCGTTGCCGATCTGCGCGCCAACTTTGAGGGCGAGTGCTCTGAGGTCGGTATGTACCTGGCCATGGCTCGCGTCGCTCATCGCGAGGGCTATCCCGAGATCGGCCTGTACTGGGAGAAGGCTGCCCACGAGGAGGCCGAGCATGCCGCCAAGTTCGCCGAGCTCCTGGGCGAGGTCGTGACCGATTCCACCAAGAAGAACCTCGAGATGCGCGTTGAGGCCGAGAATGGCGCCACCGCCGGCAAGACCGATCTTGCCAAGCGCGCCAAGGCCGCCGGTCTCGATGCTATCCACGACACCGTGCACGAGATGGCCCGCGACGAGGCTCGCCACGGCAAGGCTTTCGCCGGCCTGCTCAAGCGTTACTTTGGCTAAGCCAGCAGCCTGAGAGATAATCTCTAGCTCGAAGAAGGCCCGGACCGTATTGGTTCGGGCCTTTTTGTGTCTCGAGGACTCGTTAACGCCCTGAAATAGAGCTATCTTCGGCATCGGTCTCTCGTCAAAAACTAAGTGAGTAGACTTTTCGAAACTTGCCGAGCAGACCATCCGTATTGCTTTATAAAGTCGCAGGTAAATGACTTGTTTCAAAACGGCCTGGTCGCCAAAGTGCCAAAAGCCTACTCACTTAGAACCGCAGCCGTCCACGATCGAGCTGTTTTGTGTCTAACGGGCATCTTTCCGTCAATTACTCCCAATTTTGTCCAGTCAACGAATAGTTCAGACCGGAGTAATGTCTCAGCCCTTTGCTCATCTGAGCTTTTATCACGATATTCAGCATCGAGCATCCTGCATACGGCCTTAACGATCGCGTGGAATCTACCCTCATCGGATATCTGTCTGTGTGTCAGGAGAAGTACATCGTAGCCCATGGCCTGAAGGGCCGTCATGCGGTCAGCGTCACGCAAGCCATCCCCTGCGCGTCCGTGCGAGGCCTTTCCCTGACATTCAATGGCCACCTGTCGCCTGCCGTCCGGCGAAGAAAGAAGTAGGTCGATATATACACGGGACTTTCCCACAATCGCTCGAGCACTTGTGCTTAGCATCACTTCAACATTAAGCTCTATGCCGCAAAAACCTTCGCCTCCCAGGGATCGCGGCAGTGCAAGTAGCAAATACGCCTCGACCTCAAAAGGCGACGCGGCGCCCAATGGAACGAGTTGCGATACCGCTATAAATCTATTGCCGTAACGCATCCCGCAAACATCTGAACAAAAACGGTCAAGGTCTCCGCCCAAAACCAAAGCGTCTCGACGCCATAAATTTGAGGCGGTGCCGTCCTCGGACGGGCAGCGCACCCAACCGAACGTTGTCGAAATCGCGCCCGAATCAATTGCACGCGAAAGCTCCGCCTCAAGTGCCGCCGGCAGGGCACACACCGCAAACAAGCCACACATCTCCGCCAATACCAAAAGAAGCTGAAGATCCGTCAGATGCCGCAACATGATGAATGCCGTCAGTAGAGGAGACGTAATCAAAACCCCATGCTCCGTTTCCAGCACGGATTCCCTGGGAAGCTCACCAAGAAACAGCCGCTGCCTAATGCTAGCAGGACAAGTCCGTTTGTTTCTCGACCGAACCAATGTATACAACGGAAAACCGAGCGCGACCGCAGCCGTCGGGTTGCGGGCGAGATCATATCGCTGCCGGTCTTCTTCCGGTCGTGGAAGCGGCGGACACAAAGCGCGGACTTGAGGAGGCAAACGCCAGTACCTAAAAGCTGATATGTCACAAAGTAAATCCTTCATAGGCACAGGAAAACACGAATTTCAACCCAGTCAGTCACGCATTGGCGCGAACGCACCAAAAATGGCGCCGAACGGACTGCCAAGTTTTCAACAGCCCTCCCCAACTGGCCAAAAGCTTGCCGAGAGCTGGACGAAGCCCTGTTGAAAACCCCATTTTTTCTCATGCAGGAGCTTTGCGCGGCAAGTGAGTAGACTTTTTTGAACATCCCGAGCAGGCCGGTCATCCTGCTTTTCAAAACCGCAGGTAGATAGCTTGTTACAAAACTGCCTGGTCGCCAAACTGCTAAAAGTCTACTCACTTAGGTTGCAGAATGCCCCCCATTAGCTGCAATTCCAAGGTAGTTAGTACTTTTGGACTCAGATCGTCATACTGAACAAGAATTTGAGTTGAGTTTTCAGGGACAGATGCGCCATCGGCACACCAAAAACAGTCACCGATATCGATAAAAGGGATGCTCGAGCGCGTGAAGGCCCGTGCAAAAGAGCTTCCGCCCGCGTCACGCTCCACGGCCACGACGCAGTAAAGGCCGGCGTCCGCGTACTCGATCGAGACTTCCCCTGCCGGAAACGTTTTCCGTACAAGCGCCGCCAGGCCATCACGCGCCCCACGAGCACGAACGCGCACGCGGTTCACATGTCGCTCGTAATCACCCGATTCCAGCAAACGCGCCAAGGCAACCTGATCAACAGAACTTACCGACGAGGCGTAGAAACCAAGGTTGCGTTTAAACCTCTCCATTAGTTCATCGGGCAGCACCATGTACGCCAAACGTAACGCCGATGAAAGGCTCTTCGAAAACGTATTGGTGTAGATAACCGACTGGGCGGCATCGATCGACGCGAGCGCGGGAATCGGCTTGCCGGCAAGGCGAAACTCACAATCAAAGTCGTCTTCGATGAGATACCGACCTGGCCGCTCGGCGGCCCAGCTCAGCAACGCATAGCGACGTGCAATGCTCGTCACAAGACCAGTCGGATACTGATGAGACGGCATCAGGTGAAGGACATCGGTCCCGGTTTTCTGCAGCGCGCTCAAGTCCACGCCCTCAGCATCCAACGGGACATGCCGCACTTCGCAACCCATGGCCTGATAGATGCGCGTCAAGCGCAAATAGCCTGGATCCTCGACGGCATACACCTTGTCCGCGCCAAGCAACTGAACCAACATGGTATCGAGCAGCTGGGCGCCCGCACCGATAACGATATTGTCGGGATTGACATTCATGCCCCTTGTCCCGCGCAGATGGTGCGCAATCGCACGTCGCAGTCGAGCGGTGCCATGCGCCGGTGCGGGCGAAAAGATTTCACGTTCGTCTTCGGACGTCAGCGTCGCCCGTAGCGCACTTTGCCAAAGCCGCGCCGCCTCCAAAGCGGAAGGAGAAAGTGCGTCGAATCGCTCTGCCTGCCCCATGGCATCATGCGCGCTGGGACCAACAGGGACAGCATCTCGGTCGATGTCCTCCGCAGCCGAAGCCAAAACCGGTGCATCCGGAAGTTCGCAAGCGTAGTAGCCACGACGCGGCATTGAGCAAATATAGCCCTCGGCAAGCAACTGGCTATATGCATTCTCGATAGTAATGACACTGATTCCCAGATGACTGGCAAAGGCGCGCTTAGACGGAAGATGCTCCCCCGCCGCAATGCGTCCAGCAACGATATCATCTCGAATTTGCTGGTAAACATACTCATAGAGCGATGCTTCGCCGCGGTTTTCCAAATTATAGTCAAGCATGAGTTTGTCACCTGACCTTATCGAGTCATTCAATCTGGTATTACTCTGACCTTGTTATTATCTCGAAAACTGAGTATTTCGCCATACCCAGCTCCCCGATAGGATGTTCCGTCAAGCAATGCACATGCCAACCAAGGGAGCAACCATGGCAGAACAGACCAGCAAGGCCGATCGCGTTAAACTCAACCGCGAGCTCGCGCAGATGCTCAAGGGCGGCGTCATCATGGACGTCACCACGCCCGAGCAGGCACGCATCGCCGAAGAGGCGGGCGCCTGCGCCGTCATGGCGCTCGAGCGCATCCCGGCCGACATCCGCGCCGCAGGCGGCGTCTCGCGCATGAGTGATCCCAAGATGATCAAGGGCATCCAAAAAGCTGTCTCCATCCCCGTTATGGCCAAGTGCCGCATCGGCCACATTGTCGAGGCGCAGATCCTGCAGGCCATCGAAATCGACTACATCGACGAATCCGAGGTCCTCTCCCCCGCCGATGATGTCTATCACATCGACAAGACCCAGTTTGACGTGCCGTTTGTCTGCGGCGCCCGCGATCTGGGCGAGGCGCTGCGCCGTGTTGCCGAGGGCGCCACGATGATTCGCACCAAGGGCGAGCCGGGCACGGGCGACGTCGTTCAGGCCGTGCGCCATATGCGCAAGATCCAAAAGCAGATCCGCGACGTTGTTGCCCTGCGCGACGACGAGCTCTTTGAGGCAGCCAAGCAGCTGCAGATTCCGGTCGAGCTGGTGCGCGAGGTCCATGCCACGGGCAAGCTCCCCGTCGTAAACTTTGCCGCCGGCGGAGTCGCGACCCCCGCCGACGCCGCGCTGATGATGCAGCTGGGCGCCGAGGGCGTCTTTGTTGGCTCGGGCATCTTTAAGAGCGGCGACCCCGCCAAGCGCGCCGCCGCCATCGTCAAGGCCGTGGCAAACTTCACCGACGCCAAGCTCATCGCCGAGCTTTCGGAGGACCTGGGCGAGGCCATGGTGGGCATCAACGCCGACGAAATCGAGATCATCATGGAGGAGCGCGGGCGCTAGTCCAGCAGAAAGGATCGCACATGAGCGATTATGCAGACCAAACGGTCGCCGTGCTGGCGGTCCAGGGCGCTTTTGCCGAGCATGAGGCAAGGCTATCTGAGCTGGGCGCACGCTGTATTGAGCTGAGGCAGGCGGCTGATTTGAAGCAGAACTTTGACCGTCTGGTACTTCCCGGCGGCGAGTCTACCGTTCAAGGGAAACTGCTTGATGAGTTGGGCATGCTCGAGGAGCTTCGTACCCGTATCGCTGAAGGCATGCCCGTCCTGGGCACCTGCGCCGGCCTGATTCTGCTGGCTCACGACCTTGCCGCTCATGACGATAAGGGCACGCCGCGTTTGGCAACCATGGATGTGCTCGTTGAGCGCAATGCCTATGGCAGACAGCTCGGCAGTTTTCGCACCAAGGGACAGGTAGACGGCATCGACGGTGAAGTGCCGCTGACATTTATCCGCGCGCCCCGCATCGTCGAGGTCCACGGCGACGCCAAGGCCTTGGCAGAGGTCGATGGCCGCATCGTCGCCGCCCGCCAGGGCAACCAGCTCGGCGTAACCTTCCACCCCGAGCTCGACGAAGACACCCGCCTCCACGAACTGTTCCTACAAATGTAGGCATCGAAATCAACAAACGAAACGAGAGTGGATAATCTCCCACTTTAAGCTTGGATGCAGGCTCAAACCGGGAGATTATCCACTCTCATGCTATGTAGTCATTGGGGACGCTCTTAAACGACTACTCAAACAAGAACGTCCCCAACGACCATATTGCGATAGACGACCACGTTTGCCCAGATAAAACCGACCAAATAAACCTGTCCCCTTTTGGTAGGTTTGGATCAAGGCAACGCCGATGCCTTGGTATCGACAGCGAAAACCCGCCAGAGCGAGCAAGGCGCCTTGAAACGAGGCGGCATTGATCTTTTGGTCATGCCGCCGAAGTTGAAAGGCAGATTGCCGCTCTGGCGGGTTTGCAGCGTCAACTAGTTACGCGGTTTGGTAAAACCGCGTAACCCCTAGAAACGGTTGCCGCGGAAGCCGCCACCGTTGCGGCCGCCACGATCGCCACCGCGACCGCCGCGGTCGTTACCACGGTTGCCGCCGAAGCCGCCACGGTTGCCACCGCGATCGCCATAGCCACCACGGTTGCCACCAAAGCCGCCGCGACCGCCACGGTCGCCGCCACGGTCACCAAAGCCGCCACGGCCACCGCGATCGCCACCGCGACCGCCGCGGTCACCACCACGGCCACCGCGATCGCCAAAGCCGCCGCGACCGCCACGGTCGCCGCCACGGCCACCGCGCTCGTCACGGCCGCCGCGAGGACCGCGGTCCTCGTCCAGGCCCATGGCGACGAGCGGAGCGATAACCTTATCGAGAGCGGCCATCAGCTCGGTGGCCTCCTCGTAAGAAAGCTCAGGCAGGAGCTTCTCCTTCTTGTTGGCAAGCTCGACCAGGCCCTCAGCGGCATCCTCGGCAGCGAAGACGACGATCTTGCGCATATCGCCCTCGGCGTCGTCGATGCGGCCGACCAGATCGGCAGCCTCGGCCTCGGCCATCAGGCCATCGAGCTCACGAAGGCGCATGCCCAGCAGGTCGGACATCTCCTTCTGCTCCATCTTGGGCTTGAGGTCAAGAAGCTTGATGGCGCGCTCGATGTTCGCCATGCGCTCAGCCTTGGCCTCCTCCTCCTTGGAAATAGCAAAGCGACGGCTGCGCAGCAGGCGGGCGGCCTTCTGCATCTTGTCCATCAGCTCTTCGTCATCGTAATCAGCGGCGGCCTCGACAACCTCGGCCTCCTCCTCGGCGGAAACCTCGTCAGCAGCCTCAACCTCGGCAGCTTCGGTCTCCACGGTCTCGACTGCCTCGACCTCGGCAGCCATGGTCTCGTTCTCGGTCTCGTTCATGATCTCTTCGTTCTCAGACATGAGACTCCTTCTTGGCCCTCTCGGGCATCATCGCCCCATTCGCGGGGCCCGTCGCGCACTCTTTGCGCTTTAAACATTCATGCCTCTCGGCAAAACGTCCATTAGTTTATGGTGTCGCCATCCAATCTAGCTGCAGAATCTATGTGCACACATTAATGCGACATGTGCGACTCGCGGCGGGCGTACACCAGCGACACCGCGAACCCGACAACGGCAATCACGGCCGCCACGCGCACGGCGGCTGCAAATCCTATCGCCTGGGCAACGTCCGACGCAACGCCCGCGGCGCCAGCAGCCACCGCAGAACTCGAAAGCAGGCCGATAAACAGCGACGGACCAAACGACGCGGCAATCATGTTCCACGTGTTAAGCAATGCCGTTCCGTGAGGATGCTCAGCGGCGGGAAGCGTCTCCAAACCGGCGGTCTGCGAGGGGCTCAGTACCAAACCGACGCCGGCATACACCACAACGGTCAGCAGCACGACAACGCCGATGTTCATGCTTGCCGCCGTCATCGAAATGGAAATCTGCCCCACAGCGATCAGGGCAAAGCCGACCGGCAGCAGCGGCCACGCACCACGGGCATCCATCACGCGTCCGCCCACAATCGAGGTCACGGCGTTGCAGGCGATCGCCGGCAAAATGAGCAAACCCGCAACAAGTGCGGTCATGCCGTATGCGCCCTCAAAATAGAGCGGCAACAAAACACTCATCGAGAACGTTGTCATCATCGACACCACCACAAGCAGGCACGCAGGCCAAAAACGAACGCTCGCCATGGGACGCACGTTAAGCACCGGATGCTCGAGCTCGAGCTGACGGGCCGCAAACAAGCCGAGCAGCACAAGGGCGGCGAAGAGCGTCACGATGCCGGAAATCAGATTGGTCGAGAACTCGCCTACGGAATACACAAATGCCGTAATGCCGGCAGCGAGCAAAACAACCGACAGAATATCAAGCGTGGTGTTCGAGCGCTCTCCGACATTCTGAACAAGCTTCACGCCCGCCGCAGCGACCGCAATGCCGCCCACCAACGGCACTACGAACACCGCTCTCCAGCCAAACAACGTGCACATAAGACCACTAATCACAGGCCCAAACGCCGGCCCTAGCGTAATGCAGGCACCGCCCAGGCTCAGATACAGACCGAGCTTCTCGCGCGGAGCGCAAGATAGCACTACATTCATCATGAGCGGAAACAAGATACCCGATCCCGCAGCCTGCAAAATACGACTTGGCAGCAAAACGGCAAACGACGGGGCGACCAGGCACAGGACTTCGCCGGCGACCATGCATCCGCATGCGAAAAACAGCAGCTTGCGCGTCGAGAAACGACCGGACAGATAGGCCATGATGGCCGTAAAGATCGATGTCACGATCATGTAGCCCGAAACTAGCCACTGCGCCGTGGTGGCACTCACCGAAAAGGCCGCCATGATATCGTGCAGTGCCACGTTAATGATGTTCTCGTTAAACGCGGCAACAAAGGCTGCAATATACATTACGACGAGAAACGCCGAAGTGGCCGATGGCGTTGCTTGAACTTGTTGCTGAGATTTGCTCCCCATGCATTTCCTTCCTCTTGGAACAACAGTCACATCGCCCCAGAGGAACAGTCCAGGGCGAGCACGAGCCCTAGACTTACGTCAGACGCCGCACGCGACGGATCCGACAACATGGTCCAACGTTGAAAGATTGTAACGCTGACGCGCAGCTTTCCTTCCGCGCTATTATTAAAAGTCCACGAAAGCACGAGACATGAGGAGCCCGCCATGATTAAGCCCATCATGAAATCCGAGTTCTTTTTGCGCCTGCCTTCCGAAGACGCGGGACCCGACGATGCCGCGACCGGGCAGGACCTCCTGGATACGCTCCATGAGCATGAGCACGAGTGCGTGGGCCTTGCCGCCAACATGATTGGCGTGCGCAAACGCATCATCTGCGTAAAGGACGGCAACAGGGCGCTGCTGATGTACAACCCTCAAATTCTTGAGCAGGTCAATTCCTATCAGACGAGCGAAGGATGTCTCTCGCTTTCCGGTGAGCGCCCCTGTACTCGCTATCGCCGCATTAAGGTTGAGTATTTGGACGAGAATTTCGTCCACCGCATCAAAAACTTCTCGGGCTACACCGCCGAGATCATCCAACACGAAATCGACCACTGTTGCGGAATCGTTATTTAGTTCCGCCGATTCAAGAAAGCTCCCTGCAGCAAAACAACTGCAGGGAGCTTTTCATAGTGCGGAACTTCTATCCCACTAGCTCTGGCGGTAATGGTCGAAGAAGTCGGCGAGATCTTCGAGGGACTCCTTGAGCACTTCCATGCGCGGCAGGTACACGATACGGAAGTGGTCGGGCTCAGCCCAGTTGAAGCCGCCGCCGCGCGTGATCAGGATCTTCTTCTCGTGCAGCAGGTCAAGGGCGAACTGCTCGTCATCGGTGATGTTGAACTTCTTCACATCCATCTTGGGGAAGATGTAGAACGCCGCGCGCGGCTTAACCACCGAGATGCCGTCAATCTTGTTGAGCGCCTCATACACAAAGTTGCGCTGCTCGTAGACACGGCCGCCGGGACGGATGTAGTCGTTAACGGACTGATGACCACCGAGTGCCGTCTGAACGATCGACTGAGCCGGCACGTTGGAGCACAGGCGCATGTTGGAGAGCATGTTGATACCCATGATGAAGTCGCTCATGCAGCGCTGGTTGCCCGAAAGCACCATCCAGCCAATACGATAGCCCGCGATCATGTGCGACTTGGACAGACCGCTAAAGGTGACACAGGGCAGGTCGGGGGCGAGCGAGGCAATCGAGACGTGCTCGTAGCCGTCCATGCACAGGCGGTCGTAGATCTCATCGGCAAAGATCATCAGCTGATGCCTGCGTGCAACCTCGACGATGCCCTCGAGCACCTCGCGCGGATAGACGGAACCCGTGGGGTTGTTGGGGTTGATGATGACGAGGGCTTTGGTCGAGCTCGTGATCTTGGACTCCATATCCTGCAAGTCGGGATACCAATCCGCCTGCTCATCACACAGATAATGTACGGGATGACCGCCGGCAAGGGTTGCGCACGCCGTCCAGAGCGGATAGTCGGGGCTGGGGATCAGAATCTCGTCGCCGTTGTCGAGCAGCGCGTTCATCGAAAGCTGAATGAGCTCGGACACGCCGTTGCCCGTGTAGATATGCTCCATCTGAACGTTGGGCAGGCCCTTGATCTGCGAATACTGCATGATTGCCTTGCGCGCGGAGAACAGGCCACGCGAGTTGGAATAGCCTTCGCAGTCGGGCAGCTGCTGGCGCATGTCCTTGATAACCTCATCGGGCGTGCGGAAACCGAAGGGCGCCGGGTTGCCGATATTGAGCTTGAGGATGCGCTCGCCCTCGTCCTCCATACGGGCGGCCTCGTCGACGACGGGGCCGCGCACGTCATACAGGACGTTATCGAGCTTGGTGGATTTAGAAAAAGTACGCATGGTGGTGCTCCTTGGAATTTGAGCTGAGGGATGGGGTTCGGGCTTGGAATCGTTGCGGGGTGATGATGCCTCGCCTTGATCGGCGTCGCCGGCAAGCAGCCAGGTAACATCGACCTCCAAAATACGGGCGAGCAGCTCAGCCACATCGCGCCGCGGAATCGTCTTGCCGCTCACATATTGGCTCATCTGACTCTTGCCGAGTTTTTTGCCGAGCATCTCCGATGCGCGGATCACGTCCGACTGGCGAACGTCGCGATCGGACATAGCCTGTCGCAGACGATCGCTAAACGTCTCTTGGGCCACTAGAACCTCCTTGCTGGCAAAGTTCAATTTATACAACACGAATTGAACCTGAGTTCAATTTAGGCAGCAGTATAGCGCGGAGCATTATCCGAAAGTTCAATTTCACAATAAAATGTACCGAACCCCGAGAATTGTCCCGAAGTGGACAACGGGCACGCGCTTTTAGAGATATTCAAGGAAATGAGCCGCCGCGAGCGAAACGTCAGCGGTGCGGTATATGGCGTTGATCTGCCGATGAGGACGTCCCTCGAGCGGGCGCACGGCAACATCGAACTGGCAGCGGCGCAAGATGAGCGCCGGAAGAATGCTCACGCCCAAGCCGTCCTCGACCATGGCCATAATCGCATAGTCATCCCAGGTCGACAGCTTAGAGAGCACCGCCAGGCCCGCGCGGCGAAACAGCGGCGTAATCTCGTCGTCGCTACCGCGTTCCAGCAGAATAAACTGCTCGTTGGCCAAATTGGCAAGGGAAACGATCTCCGCGGTGGCAAGCGAGGAGTCCGCTGGCACCACGGCCATCAGCTCGTCTTGCACCAACGGTCGGGACGCCATGCCGGCGCCGCGTGGCTCGCGCGGAATAAAGCCCAGATCGCAGCGGCCCTCTGCCACCCATTGCTCAGTCTCGGAGTAATCACCCATCAGCAGCTCGTAATCGACATCCGGATGATCGGCGCGAAAACGCGCGATCACCGGCGGCAGCACGTGGGTCGCCACGCTCGAAAACGTACCGATGCAGATTTTGCCGCGCATGAGCCCGCGCATCTCATCCACCCGTCGCTGCAAACGAACAAATTCCTCGCATAACGCCTCGACCGCCGGCATAACTTGCCGCCCGTCGGCAGAAAGCACTACGCCCTCGCGACTGCGGTCGAGCACCTTAAAGCCCCAATCGGCCTCAAGATCGGCCACCATACGGCTCACGCCCGATTGCGAATAGCTCAGGCGCTCGGCAGCACGCGTAAAGCTTCCGGCGCGCACCGTCTCCAGCAGCACCTGCATCTTTTGAATATTCGTTTCCACGGCACCCCTCCACCTTTACATGAGTTTTTGTCATGTTATCCATGCATTATATTCGCTTTTCTTCTAAAGCCAGTTCACCCATAGTGAACATGTTCGGATATAGAGGGGATGTCAGCACATGAACAACGGATTGTTTACGTACTTAGCAGCATTGCTATTGTTTGGCTCCAACGGCATCATCGCCGCTGCCATCGCGCTGCCGAGCTCCGATATCGTACTGTTGCGCACGTTTTTGGGCGCTCTCACCCTTGCCGCCATCCTCTTCATAACCAAGCGCCATAACCTGCAGGCTCCGTCTCGCCCCCGCGAGGCCGCAGCGCTCATCGTCTCGGGCGCCGCGCTGGGCGCCAGCTGGATTTTCCTGTTCCGCGCCTATCAGACGATCGGCGTTGGTATCTCCTCGCTGTTGTATTACTGTGGCCCCATCATCGTTATGGCCCTCTCCCCGCTCATTTTTGGCGAAAAGCTGACCGGCGGCAAAATCGCCGGCTTTGTCGCCGTCGCCTGCGGTGCTTTTCTCATTGCAGCGCAAGGTCTAGGCGGCAATATGCCCATTGCGGGCATCGTCTGTGGAATCGCCTCGGCCTTCTGCTATGCATTGATGGTCATCGCCAGCAAGGGTGCGCCGCACATCGAGGGCCTCGAGAACTCCGCACTCCAAGTGAGCGCCGCCTTTGTGACCGCACTGGCCCTCACGCTCATCACGCAGGGCGCTCCCTCGTTCCTGTCCGCCGGCGTCGCCGCCAGCATTGATTGGCGCGCCGTCGCTATGCTCGGCGTCGTCAACACCGGCATTGGTTGCCTGCTCTACTTTAGCGCCGTCGCCAAGCTGCCCGTCCAGACCGTCGCCGTCGTCGGCTACCTCGAGCCGCTTTCGGCGGTCGTGTTCTCGGCCGCCCTTTTGGGTGAAGCCATAACACCGGTCCGCCTGATGGGCGCCGCGCTTATCATCGGCGGCGCGATTTTTTGCGAACTCGCCGGCAAACGCGCAAACGCCAAGGCTGGCATCGCCCAGACAGCACGTGCTTAAAAGCCCCTGCTTTGAAATGCTACCTGCGTAGATAAATAATCCCCAGCTGAGGATTATTGTCTAAAATAACCCGATGTGCCAAACTGCTCTTGTATGTATAAAGACTGCATAAAGTTTTTTGTCCTAGACAGATAACCGGATGTCTAAGGGAGTCCACGTGGCACACAACAAACTGGAGGCAAACCTCCAAGGCCAGCATGGGCAGGGCGGGCACGGAGCCATTCCCCTCTCCGCTGGCATGCTGCTCGTAACGCTCGGCGTCGTCTATGGCGACATCGGCACGAGCCCCATGTACACCATGAAATCAATCGTCGCCAACAACGGCGGCATCGGTACCGTCAGCGAGGACATGATCCTGGGCGCGCTTTCGCTCGTCATCTGGACCATGACGCTCGTGACCACGGTCAAGTACGTGGTAATCGCCATGAAGGCCGACAACCACAACGAAGGCGGCATCTTCGCCCTGTTCAGCCTCGTACGCAAGGTGGCACCATGGCTGATTCTGCCCGCCATGATCGGTGGCGCGGCGCTGCTCGCCGACGGCATCCTCACCCCCGCCGTCACGGTCACCACAGCCATCGAGGGTCTGCGCACCATCGAATGGGACCATGCGCTGCTGGGCGACGGCCAGACCAACGTCATCATCATCACCATCATCATTATCTGCGGCCTATTTGCCATGCAGCGCGCCGGCACCTCGTCAATCGGCAAGCTCTTCGGCCCGCTCATGACGCTGTGGTTCCTGTTCCTGGCAGGCGCCGGTCTGTTCAACATGCTCGGCAACCTGTCCATCTTGCGCGCGCTCAACCCCATCCGCGGCATTATGTTCCTGTTCTCGCCCATCAACCATTCGGGCATTATGGTGCTCGGCTTTGTCTTCCTATCGACAACCGGTGCCGAGGCGCTCTATTCGGACATGGGTCACGTGGGCAAGGCAAACATCTATGCATCCTGGCCGTTTGTTAAGGCGGCCCTTATCCTCAACTATCTGGGTCAGGGAGCTTGGCTGCTCGCCAATAACTCCAACCCCCAGATGCTTGCGATGGATATCGTCAACCCGTTCTATATGATGCTCCCCGAGCCCCTGCGCCCCTTTGCCATCGTGCTTTCGGCCGTAGCGGCCATCATCGCCTCGCAGGCGCTCATCACCGGCTCGTTCTCGCTGGTATCCGAGGCAACCCGTCTCAATCTCATGCCGCACCTGCGCATCCA
The DNA here is from genome assembly GCF_028206795.1 of Collinsella aerofaciens. GTDB lineage: Bacteria > Actinomycetota > Coriobacteriia > Coriobacteriales > Coriobacteriaceae > Collinsella > Collinsella aerofaciens_AX. Next base: position 80,510 of record NZ_JAQLFJ010000005.1, read on the forward strand.
CTACCCCAGCGACACCAAGGGCCAGCTCTATATTCCGCTCGTCAACAACATCATGTGGGTCGGCTGCATCTTCATCGTGCTGCTGTTCCAGAACTCCGAGCGCATGGAGAGCGCCTACGGCCTCGCCATTACCGTGACCATGCTCATGACCACAACGCTTTTGACGAGCTACATCGCCGGCATCCTCAAGCACAAGCTGGGTGCCTGCGTCTTCGCCCTGCTTTTTGGTGCCATTGAGCTGTGCTTCTTCGCCTCGTGCCTCACCATGTTCTTTGACGGCGGCTATGTGATGATCTTCTTGGCCTCGCTGCTGTTTGGCCTTATGTACGTGTGGCGCCGCGGCACCGCCATCGAGCGCACGCAGACGATCCTGCTGCCCGTCTCCAAGTACATCGATCAGCTCAACCGCCTGCGCAACGACGAGACCTACCCCGTGCTCGCCGACAATCTGGTGTTCCTTACCAACAGCCCCGACCCGCTCACGCTCGACCGAGACGTGCTCTATTCCATCCTGGACAAGCATCCCAAGCGCGCCAAGGCATACTGGTTCATCAACGTGCACGTTACCGACGAGCCCTATACGCACGAGTATTCCGTCGAGACCTTTGGCACAGACTTTTTGTTCCGCGTGCGCCTGGACCTGGGCTTTAAGGTCAACCAGCGCGTCAACGCCTATCTGCGTCAGATCGTCGGCGACTTGATGGCATCGGGCGAGCTGCCGCCGCAACATCACACCTACTCCATCTACGAGACGCGCGGCAACGTAGGTGACTTCCGCTTTTGCATGCTGCGCAAGATGCTTGCCCCCGAAACGGACATCAACCGCAATGACCACCGCGTGATGGCCATCAAGTACGCCGTCCGCCGCGCCTGCGGAAGCCCGGCACGCTGGTACGGTCTCGAGAACTCGGCCATCATCATTGAGTACGTACCGCTCTTTGCCCGCATGCGCCCGGCCGTCAAACTTGTGCGCACCCAGGTGCCGCTCGAGGTTCAGATCGAAGAGGCCGAGGAAATGGAGGTCGACATTTTCTCGGACGACTTGGTCAACGGCAACGAGGCCGGCAAGAGCATGAACGTCGATCCCACCGAGCTGCTCGAGAGCGTCGCCGATACGCCCGAACAGCAACTCGACGGACTCGAGAGCACCCAGTTCAACGACGCCAACTTCTAACACGCCACCAGCCATTGACGACAACGGCCTCGCATCTCATAAGAGGTGCGAGGCCGTTTTATGTCGCAACGGACCAGTGAGCTACGAACGGCGCGGCTCGGGAACCACGAGCCTATCGGGGCTCGCGCCCTCGGCATCCATCAGGCTCACGTAGCGAATCGACGGATCCCCATACATCGCGTAGTAATAATTGCCCGTGCGCGCGCTAAAGCATCCGGTGTAGATAGTCTTCTCGAACTTGCCATCGCCCATCCTGGACGCTCCCTCGATCATCACCACGCCCTCGAGCGAGCGGAACATGCGAACGACGTTTTCGGTCTCGCTCTCCTTTTGTGGGTAATTGGCATTGAGGTACGCCGCCTTTACAAAACGGCTCGGCGAATAGCAATCGCCCGGAATGCCGCGCATGCCGGCACCGGCTCCATAGGGCTTAAGCTCGGCGCCACGCCATGTCGCCGTCTGCGGAAAATCGCTTGTGGCCGTGATATAGGTGCGCAGGTTTTCCATGTGCCACGGGAAAGTCGGCTGATTGGCAAGGGTGTCGACCGGATTGTCGTATACATGCAGGCCGTCAGCCATCATCTCGACCACGATGCTGCGTTGGCTGTCGCCGATAATCCAATGGAGCAGTGACACGCCCAGCCCCTCTCCGGCAGATTTGGCGACAATCACCGTGTCGCGCAGCGCGGCCTCGACCTCATCGACCGTCGAGAACGTCGCTGCCACCCACAGGGGAAACTCATAGGCCGCGATATTGTTCTTGCCGTCGACAGGGCCATCGGCATACTCGGCATAGCCGGGGAAGTTGAGCCCCGCCACAGCCAGACCCGCATCGTTACCGCAGTCGAAAAACATAGGGTAGTTCTCGTAATCGATGCACATGCCGATTACCGCGTGCGCCGCCGACGCATCGTCGATAAACGAATACGGAATGTGGAACCCGCGCGGCATCACGCGAACCTGTTGGCCGTAGTCAAAGCTCCAGTCGAGGTTGCGGCCTAGATACATGTGGCCAGAATTATCGGTAAATCGAATGCTCGTACACATAGCGCCTCCTAGCTTTACGTTCCTGCTAAGGTTATTGTCACCAAACAAAAAGGCGCTAAACACAAAAGCCCGGACATGACAACAATGTCACGCCCGGACCAAAAGAGACGAAGTGCGGTGCTTTGGTCCCCTTAGACCAACTTTCCTAGACAGTGGTCAATCATGTGTTGAATCATCTGCGCCTCGAAGCCCACAAAGTCCTGCTTGCGCTCGCGCATCTTGCCGTCGACGATCACGTCATAAGCGACCTTGCACTTGATATAGCGCGTGGACTTGGTGACCTCCTCGTGCGTCAGGCAGCTCTCCTCCATCTTGCTGGCGCCCAGGCCAAACACCAGACGGGGGTTGTAGAGCACGTGGGGCTCGCCGGCATCGTCCAGGTAGACGCAAACCTTCTTGGTAACGCCAATCTGGTTAGCGGCCAAGCAGCCGGCATCGTCGAGCGACTTGATGGTATCGATCAGGTCCTGAGCAACCGACTCGTCCTCGACAGTCGCAACCTCGCAACGCTGGGACAGGATAGCCTCGTCGTGGCAAAGCTCTTTAATCATACGTTCCTCCATAGGGGTCGTTGTAACCGCTTAAGTATACGGTACCCACACATTTTCATGCGAAAAATACCGTCCGTCTGCTACAAAGCGCCGAACATCAACATGCGAGGAGCATCAACCTTACAAAGGCGATATAGTAAGAAAGTTCGTGTCAATCGGCCTAAACTCGGGGCCGAACAAGGAAAGGGTATGCATGGACGAACTTTTTCACGTCAGTGAGCGCAAGTCCACAATCGGGACCGAACTTCGCGCTGGACTGACAACATTCCTGGCAATGGCCTACATCATCGCCGTCAACCCCGCGGTGCTCTCGGGCGCCGGCATCGATGCGGGAGCGCTCGCCTGCGCCACCTGCCTGGGCGCCGGCATCATGACCATCTGCATGGGCATCTTCGCTAACCGCCCGCTCGCCTGTGCGTCGGGCCTCGGCGTCAACGCGATGATCGCCGGCATCACCACCACCGTCTGCGGCGGCGACTGGCACGTGGCCATGAGCGTCATCTTCCTCGAGGGCGTCGTCATCCTGCTGCTCGTCCTTTGTGGCCTGCGCGAGGCCATCATGGACGCCATCCCCGTGGTCCTGCGCCACGCCATCTCGGTGGGCCTGGGCCTGTTCATCGCCATGATCGGCCTGTGCGATGCCGGCATTATCACCGCTGGCGCCGGTACACTCGTCGGTCTGGGCGACATCACCTCCCCCACCTTCATCGTCGGCATCATCTCCATCCTGGTGACGGTCGCCCTCGCCTGCCGCAACGTCCCCGGCTCGCTGCTCATCGGCATCGTCGTAGCCGTCATCGCCGGTATCCCCCTAGGCGTAACCCAGGCTCCGACCGGTATCATCGCCCCGCTCGACTTCTCGAGCATCGGTGGCCCCATCGCCGACGCCGGCGGCGTGCCCGCCATCGTCAAGGTCCTTACCGACCCCACGCTCCTTGTCATCTCGTTCTCGCTGCTCATGAGCGACTTCTTTGACACCATGGGTACCGCGATGGCCGTGGCCAAGCAAGGCGAGTTCCTCACCGACGACGGCAACGTCGAGAACATCAAGGAGATCCTGGTCGTCGACTCCGCCGCCGCTGCCGTGGGCGGCTTCATGGGCGTCTCCTCCATCACCACCTTCGTCGAGTCCACCTCTGGCGCCGCCGACGGTGGCCGCACGGGCCTCACCTCCGTCACCACCGGCGTGCTGTTTATCCTCGCCGCGTTCTTCTCCCCCGTCGTCTCCATCGTTTCCAGCGCCGCCACCTGCGGTGCCCTGGTCTACGTCGGCTACCTCATGATGAGCGAGGCCACCGAGATCGACTGGTTCGATGTCTCCGAGGGTTTCCCGGCGTTTATGATCGCCGCGGGCGTGCCCTTCACCTACTCCATCTCTGCCGGCATTGGCCTGGGCTTTATCGCCTACGTGGTCGTCGCGCTCTTTAAGGGCGAGGCTTCCAAGATCAAGCCGCTCATGTGGGTCGCATCCCTTGCTTTCCTCGTCTACTTCTTCGTAGCGTAACGGCATAGTCTGCCGAAGCAAAACAACAAGGCGCGGAGTCGCATCGAACGGCTCCGCGCCTTTCTTTTAGCGTCTGCCCCCGTGCCAGCGTGCGACAATTGAGGCTGTCAATATCACAACACCGAGAGAAGCCTGCCTTGGAAGCGCATCATAAGCAGATAACCGTTTATTCAGAGTGTGTGGAAGGCGCGCCCGTCATCTACCTCCCCGTGGTTATGGGCGACGGTAGTGAAGTCTACGAGCGCTGCCGAGAGCTCGACTGCCCGCCATTCACCCTTGTCGCCATTGGAGGGCTCGATTGGAATCGCGAGCTGAGCCCCTGGGAATGTGAGGGAACTATACGAGATGCCGAGCCCTTTGGCGGACAGGCTGCTGGTTTTCTTGACGAGTTGTTGAAGCAGATAATCCCAGAGGCCGAATCATCGCTCCCGCAACCGCCCGCCTGGCGCGGCGTTGCCGGCTACTCCTTGGCGGGTCTTTTTGCACTATGGGCACTTTGGCAAACAGATGTCTTTGAGCGCGCGGCAAGTGCATCGGGGTCGCTGTGGTTCCCCGGCTTTATCGACTACGCGCGCGAGCGCACGATGACAGCTACGCCCGACGCCGTCTATCTGTCACTCGGTAAAAAGGAAACCAAGACGCCCAACCGCATGATGCGGCACGTACTCGACGATACGCGCGCGATGGAAGAGCTGTTTATCGAGCGTGACATTCCAACAATGCTGGAGCTCAACCCCGGCAATCACTTTGCCCAAACTGACCTGCGCATGGCGCGCGGCATCCACTGGATACTGACGCATTAAAAATGGCGCCCACGCGTACATACGCATGGACGCCATTTTTAATTTGGCTGAACGCAGCTACTATTCAGCAGTCTCCTCAAGCTCGGAAGTATCGAACTCAAAGTCGTTACCGGGCAGGATGGCGTTGAGCACAATGCCCACCAGCGAGCCCACGGCAAGGCCCGAAAGCGAAATCGTCACGCCGCCCAGCTCCAGCACGATGGCACCGGCGGTACTGTAGGCAATGCCGAGCGAAAGCACGAGCACCAGAGCCGCCACCAGCACGTTGCGGTTGTTCTGGAAATCAACCTGGTTCTCGATGAGGTTACGCACGCCAACGGCGCTGATCATGCCGTAGAGCACGAGCGACACACCGCCGATAACGCACGCCGGCATGGCGGCAATCACCGCAGCAAACTTGGGGCAGAACGAAAGCACAATGGCGCAGCAGGCGGCAATGCGAATCACACGCGGGTCGAACACACGCGTCAAGGCAAGCACGCCGGTGTTCTCGCCATACGTCGTATTGGCGGGGGCGCCAAAGAGCGATGCCAAGATGGTCGCCAGGCCATCGCCGAGCAGGGTACGGTGCAGACCGGGATCGGCAATGTAATTGCGTTCGCAGGTAGAGCCAATGGCGGAAATATCTCCAATGTGCTCAATCATGGTCGCAAAGGCCAGCGGCATGATGGTGATGATGGCCGTCGTGGCAAGACCGCTATCGAACTGCGGTCCAAAGAGCGCAAACACGGTGTTGTCCCACACGACGGGCAAGCCAACCCAGGGGGCGGCTGCGACGCCAGAGAAGTCGACCTCGCCCAGCGCGGCCGCAACGGCATAGCTCACCACAACGCCCAGCAAAATCGGCACGATCTTGACCATGCCGCGCCCCCAAATATTGCAGATGACGATCACGGCCACAGCGACAACGGCAACAAGCCAATTGGTCTGGCAGTTGGCGATAGCAGAGCTTGCCAAGATCAGGCCGATGGAAATGACGATGGGACCGGTCACCACCGGCGGGAAGAAGCGCATGACGCGCTTGGCGCCAAAGGCGCGGAACAGCGCTGCCAGCACCGGATAGAGCAGGCCGGCGCAGGCAACGCCCAGACAAGCGTAGGGCAAAAGCTCGGCCTCGCCGTTGGGTGCAATGGCGGCATAACCCGCGATAAAAGCAAACGACGAGCCCAGGAACGCGGGCACCTTACCGCGCGATAGAAAATGAAACAGCAGTGTGCCGATGCCGGCGAACAGAAGCGTCGTCGAAACGGAAAGGCCGGTGAGCACGGGCACGAGCACCGTGGCTCCGAACATCGCAAACATGTGTTGCAAACCCAACACGAACATGCGCGGGCGGCCGAGCGACGATGCATCGTAGATGGCATCGGTGACGGCGGGCGTCGAGGATTGGGACATGGAAGTCCTTTCGAATGGAAGGGCGATCAGGCATATCGGATAACCTGCCCGAACGATACGATCCGAACCATTGTACGCGATATGCAGTACCTCGCACGCGCCGCCACCTGCAAACGCTAGCGCTATTTCCAAACGCGCTCGGCAATACGCCTGACCAGCGCAATCTTTGCCCACTGCTCGTCCTCGGTCAGCTTATTGCCAATCTCGCAGCTGGCAAAGCCACACTGCGGAGACAGATACAGATTCTCGAGCGGCACGTACTTTGCCGCCTCGCGGATGCGCTCGACGATAACATCCTCGTTCTCGAGCTCTGCCGCCTTGGTGGTCACCAAGCCCAGCACGACCTTCTTGCCGGGAGCAACATACTTGAGCGGCTCAAAACCACCGGCGCGGGGCGTGTCGAACTCCAGATAGAACGCGTCAACGTCCTCATGCGCAAACAGGTACGGCGCGATGGGGTCGTAGCCGCCCTCAAAAGCGTAGGTGGAGTGGTAGTTGCCGCGGCATACATGCGTGTTGATAACCAGATCGTCGGGCTTGCCCTCGATGGCGGCATTGTTGAGCGCCACGCCCAGCTCGCTTACCTTTTGCAGGTCGACCGGGCTCATGCCGGTTTTGGCAACAAAATCGGTATCGCAGTAGATGCCCCAGGTGCAGTCATCAAACTGGATGTTGCGGCAGCCCGCGGCATACAGGTCAGCAATCACGGTGCGGTATGCTGCGGCAATGGCATCGACGAGCTCTTCGTCGGTCTTGTAGACGGCGTGCAGACTCTCCTGCTGGCCATCGCAGCGGTCGAGTGTGACTTCGGAGAACGTCTGGATCGGCGCCGGAATGGTCTGGCGCGCGACCTGGCCCTCTCCCTCGAGCGACTTGATAAATTTGAAGTGCTCGACGAACGGATGATTCTCGCCGCTAATGGGACCGGTTACCACGGCGGTGTCGGCGGTAGTCTCCTCATCGTGGAACATGTAGCCCGTGCGCGAGGCGCGGCGCTCAATGCCGTTGAGGCCCCACATAAAATCGAGGTGCCAGTAGCTGCGGCGGAACTCGCCATCGGTAATCACCTGCAGGCCGGCAGCCTTCTGCTTGGCCACTAAGTCGCGGATGGCCTCGTCCTCGACGGCCTTAAGGCCGGAAGCGTCGAGTTTACCCGCGACATAGGCGGCACGGGCGTCCTTTACAGCCTGCGGACGAAGAAAGCTGCCGACGATATCGGCGCGAAACGGCGCGTTCGGTTGAATCGAAGTGCTCATAGATATCTCCCTTTGCATTGGTTGCTTTACTGGGACAGAGTATGAGCGCTCATATGGCCATCGTAAAATATGCGTTTATAACAGTTTGATATAGATGCTTCCTATATTAGTTGGGACTGCCATAAAGAGATTTGACCCGTGCAGAACGCAGCAGTCTAGATGTGCTGACGAATCGCTTCGATATAGGCCTGCCCGTAGCGCGTAAGTGTCGTGTTCTTGCGCGTGATGATGCCGATCTCCATGTACTCGTCTACATCGAGCGGAATGGAGATAATGCCGGGGCCGTTAAGTTCATGGCTGATCACGCCCGAACAAACCGTGTAGCCGTTAAGGCCCATAGCTAGGTTGAACAACGTCGCACGGTCGCGCACGCGGATATTCTTGCGACGCTCAAAGGTCGAGGTCAGCTCCTCGGAATAGTAAAACGAGTTATAGCTGCCCTGCTCATAGGACAGGAACGGGTAGTCCTCGAGATCTTCGAGCGTCACGCTGGCGTGGTCCGCCAGTGGATGGTCGGCGCATACAAAGACATGCGGCGTGGCGCAGAAGAGCCCCTCGAATACGAGTTCGTTGGCGGCGAGCATGCGCTCGATGACCTCGCGGTTATGCTCGGATAAGTACAGGATGCCGAGCTCGCTTTTCATATGCGCGACGTCCTCGATAATCTCGTGGGTCTGCTCCTCGCGCAGGGTAAAGTCGTAGCGCGCGGCATCGAACTCGCGGATCACATCGACAAATGCATTAACGGCAAAGGAATAATGCTGGCAGCTCACACTAAAGTGCGGCACCTGCTCGGACGTGCCTTTGTACTTGCCCTCGAGCAGGTCGGCCTGGTCGAGCACCTGGCGCGCGTAGCCCAAGAAGGTCTCGCCTTCCTCGGACACAATGACGCCCTTGTTGGTGCGCTCAAAGATGTGTACACCCATCTCGTTTTCGAGATCGCGAATTGACGCGGTAATCGAAGGCTGCGACACAAAGAGCCGGCGCGAGGCCTCGGTGATGCTGCCGCATTCGGCAACTTTGACGACATATCTGAGCTGCTGGAGCTTCATGGCTTTCTCCCTAGACGTTCGTGACGTCGAAACCCGTCGCGTCCATCTGACGCATAAACGACGGCATCTCCCCCGTCGCGGCGCAGGCGGCAATCTGATGCAGAGCCCCGGCAACCGCATCATCTGCCGCAGCGCCGATATGCCAGCGCGCGGCAGCCGTGACGGCCTCGTTGGCATTGGCGACTGCAACGGAATTGGGAACGGCATCGATCATGGGCAAATCGTTATCGGAATCGCCGAATACGGCCACCTCGTCGGGCGTCAGGCCCAAAGCGCGCGCCAGCTCCAGCGCAGCACAGCCCTTGTCCCAGCCGGTCGGAAGAACGTCGAACAGGCGCACGCGGTTGTTGGGAAACACGAGCGAGAGCTCCGGCACCTCGGCGGCAACACGCTCGCGCAGCTCGGCGAGTTCCTCGCGCGAACGGGCACTCCAGATATTCGCCTTGTATACCGGGGCATCGTCAACGACAGGGCGACAGGGAGCCTCTTCGCCCTTGAGCCACGCGTTGCCGCCTGACTCCATGGCGCGACGCACACGCTCGGGATCGCTTGTCACGCAATAGGCATCGTTATTCCAAAAGTTATCGCCTAAGCTGTAGACCTTCAGATACGTATCGTCGGTTTCTTCTTCCAGATAGGCGGCAAGACGCATGAGCGCATCGTTATCGGTCGCGCGCGAGGCAACCACTTCGCCATCGACAAACATAACCTGGCCGTTGCAGAATGCGCCGGTCGAAAAACACTCGGTACGATTATTGAACATCCAGCCCATCGCGGACGGCTGACGGCCCGAAACCGGGCCAAAGTGCAGACCCGCCGCCTGCATGGCATGAATGCCCTCGATGGCATAGTCGCTGGCGCCGTCATGCCCAGCTGGAATCAGCGTATCGTCCATATCGGTCAGCACAAGCTTGATCATAGACTCCCCCATTCGTCTCAGCCCCATCTATTGTACCGATGCGCTAGTATAGGGAACAACAGATTCGATGCGGGAGTGCCGGCGGTGCAAACCACAAGGCTGAGAGGGCATAGGGCCCAATCCTTTGAACCTGTCAGTTAATGCTGGCGTAGGGAGCATGCCGCCTTTACAGGGGCGCTGTCTATGCACAGCGCCCCTTTTCTATGCCAAGGAGGCATGTGCAGTGATTGATTCGGAACAGCTTAAGCAACATATGGTCAAGGCCGTAGAGGAGATTCGAGCCACCAATCCGATGGCCGGCTCCATCACCAACACGGTGACGATCGACTTTGTCGCCAACGCGCAGCTCGCCGTGGGCGGTTCGGCCGCCATGGTCTATCTGCCCGACGAGGGCGAGGCGCTCGTTGCCGGCGGCGGCGCCATCTATCTCAACATGGGCACGCTCTTCCCCATCTACGAGCAGACGATTCCCCGCGCGGCCAAGGCGGCACACGACGCCGGCAAGCCCTGGGTGCTCGATCCGGTGGGTCTGGGCATCGGTAGCCTGCGCACCCAGCTGGTAAACGAGCTCAAGCAGTACAAGCCCGCCATCGTACGCGGCAACGCCTCCGAGATCATCGCACTCTCCGGCCTGTGGGGTCTTGAGGGCGAGTCGGCCGATCTGAGCCGCGTGCGCGGTGTCGATACCACCGACACGGTCGACGCCGCCCGCGATGCCGCCGTGGCGCTCGCTCGCTACACCGGCGGCGCCGTTGTGGTCTCGGGCGAAGTCGACCTGATTACCGACGGCACGACCGTGGCCAAATCCCACGGCGGCAGCCCGCTCATGTCCAAGATCACCGGCTGCGGTTGCTCGCAGGGCGGCGTGCTGGCCGTGTACGCCTGTGCTACCGATCCGTTTACGGCAGCAGTCTGCGGCACCGCCGTCTACAACGTTGCCGGCACGCGTGCCGCCGCCGTCGCCAATGCCCCGGCAAGCTTTAAGGTCGCCTTTATCGACGAGCTCTACCGCGCAACCGCCCAGGATATTGCCGACAACCGACTCGAGCTCGAGGAGGCATAAGCCATGTCCGAACCCGCAACCAATGCCGGCATGAACACGCTCGTCGCCGTGGCCATCGCCCCATGCGGCACCGGCGACGAGCTGTCCGCCGAGGTCGCCGAGGTCGTGCGCGTCATTCGCGAGAGCGGCCTTCCCAACCGCACCACCTCGATGTTCACCGAGATTGAGGGCGACTGGGACGAGGTCATGCAGGTCGTGCGCGACGCGACCTTTGTGTTGGCGAGCAAGGGCATCCGCACCGAAGTCGTGCTCAAAGCCGATATTCGACCCGGATTTACCGACACCATGACCGGCAAACTCAAGCGCATGGAAGCACAGATCAAAAAGCAGGAGGAAGCACGATGAGCATCCGCGACAACCTTGATATCTCGGCCTATCTGGTACTCGGCCCCGAAAACACGCTGGGACGTCCCGTGGGCGATGTGGTAGCCCAGGCACTCGACGCCGGCTTTACCTGCATCCAGGTGCGCTCCAAGGTGGCAAGCGCCCGCGAGATCATCGCGCTGACGGGCGATGCCGCGCAGGCTATCGCTCAGGCCGGCAAGACCGGTCAGGTCGCCCTGTTGATCGACGACCGCCTTGACTGCGTACTCGCTGCGCGCGAGCAGGGCATCGCTGTCGACGGCGTGCACGTGGGCCAGAGCGACATTCCTGTCGAGGTCTGCCGCAAGCTTCTGGGGTCCGATGCCATTGTGGGCCTTTCGGCCCGTTGCGAGGAGATGCTCGAGTACGTCAAGACCGCCGACATGAGCTTGGTCGATTACCTGGGCGTGGGCCCGCTCCACGAGACCGAGACCAAGCGCGACTGCGGACGCGCGGCAGATGGCTCCATTATCACCAAGAGTTTTGAGGACCTGGCCGCACTCCATGAGGCAAGCCCCGTGCCCATCGTGGTGGGCGGCGGCGTCAAGACGGCCGACCTGCCGCAGCTCAAGACCACCGGCGTCGACGGCTTCTTTGTGGTGAGCGCCGTATGCAGTGCCGATGACCCCTACGCCGCGGCCAAGGAGCTCGTCGATACCTGGCAGCAGGCATAGGCCTATGCCGAGCAGTTGCTCCGCAGCCTCATATCTTTAATAGCGGAAAGCGCATCCCAGTTTGGACCTCCATTCTGGGATGCGCTTTCCGTATAGAGGGCCAGTGGGAAACTGCGTCCCAGTTTGAACACTGATTCCGGGATGCGCTTTCCGGCGTAGTCCCTACCCCGCCAGATACGCTTCCAGCGCGGGCAAGGTCGTCTCCGCATCACGACGGCCGATCTGGTAGATGCGCTCGAGCTCATCCGGTTCGCGACACAGCGACGGCACCTTCACCGATTCGCTCGGCCGCACCACAAAGATCTCGCCGGCAGCCTCGCGACGTGCCAGGTCATCGAGCGTGGCATTGTAGACCTCATGCCGATGCTCAAGCGCTGCGACAAACTCCGGGTAGTGACGGAACACGCGCCGCAGCATGGGCATCACGCTATTGGGCTGCTTTACAAAGCCCGCCGGCTGCGTCAGCACCACTACGTTGCGGTCATAGCCCTGCGCAAACAGCCAGGCGCTGGGAATGGAATCGGCAACGCCGCCGTCCAGATACTTATGCCCCTCAATGGCGACAGGACGCGTTGCCACGGGAATCGCCGATGACGCCCGGATCCACTCGATATCATGCTCATCACCGTAAGGCAGGTCATGGTAGACGGCCCGCCCCGTCTTAAGATCGGTGCACACGCAGGTAAACCGCATGGGGCAGGCACGATAAGCCTCCAGGTCGATGGGATCGCGCTCGATGGGAACCTCGTGATAGGCAAACTCGGCATTGAACATGTCGCCGGTTCGCAGCCAGCTCGTCACGCTCGCATAGCGCTTGTCGGCGCAATAGGCCTTGTTGTAGCGAATGGCACGGCCGATCTGGCGCGATTTAAAGTTGTAGCCAAACGCCGCGCCCGCCGAGACGCCCACCATATGGTCACAGGTCAGGCCGCACTCCATCCATACGTCGAGCACGCCCGCCGTATACATACCGCGGTAGCCGCCTCCCTCGAGCGCAAGCCCCACCGTGGGCGTCGTATCTGGCTGTGCCATGCGACCATCTCCGTTCCTGCGTTTTAAAACGAAACAAGTATACCCGTCAACATATATCGCCTCAGTCGCATTTTCATCGAACATCGTCGCGTTACCGTTTGGCGAATAATGGCGAATAATGGCCGCCCGCAACATGGGCGCCCCTACATAATTCCATACACTTGTTTATACTACTCAGTAGTTATCAGCAACGAACGTCAGCCGACAAATAAACCCAACGACGCAGCAAGGCGGGGGCTTGGAAACACGCGAGGCGTTGAGCAACAACGCGTGTGCACAACGAGCTCGCCCGACGCAATCCGCCCCGACCCCAGAAAGCCGCCTACAGCATGGATACCCCCAGCAATTACACTGAAACGCTCGAAAAGACCGTCCGCGACCTTCTCAAGCGTCAGGAGGATCTGGTCAGGACCGCCTTTACCGACCAGCTTACCGGGCTTGGCAACCGCGGCGGCTTTGCCCGTTCCCTCGAGGAGCTCTGGGAGCAGGACACCCCCGTTACCATGGCGTACATCGATATCGACAATCTCAAGCACTGCAACGACGTCTTTGGCCATGACGAGGGCAACCGCTATATTTTGCAGGTAAGCCTCTATCTCAAGCTGTATATGGAGGTGGACGAAGCGGCGTTTCGTCTGGGAGGCGACGAGTTTGCCATCCTGTCTACGATTGCAACCGAGGACGACCTCGCCGAACGTCTGGAACGCTGCCGATCGGTCCTGCTCAAAAACAACGATGCCGAGATGCCTCACTCGTTTAGCTACGGAGTGGCACACGCCGACCCCGCCCTGGGCGAAGCCCCCAATCGCTTGACGAACGATGCCGACCATCGCATGTACGACTACAAGCTACGTCATGCCGTGCACCTTGATCGACGCAATATCGCACAAGCCCACACCGACGACTTCGAAATAAGCGATCGAATTTTCGACGCCCTTTCGATGCTCAACGAAGGCCGCTATTTCTTTATCGAGAACTTGGACAAACATCGAACCCTTTGGTCACAAGGCGCCTTGCGCGATCTTGGTCTTCCTTCGGAGCATATAGACAACTGTCACGATTATTGGAAAACGCGTGTCCATCCCGATGACCTTGAGGCCTATACCAACGACATCGACCAAATCTATGACGGCTCCAAACATCGTCACGTCATGCAGTACCGCGTGCGCAATGCCGCCGGCGATTACATCCTCGGCCGTGCTCGCGGGTTTCGTATCGACGGCGACGGAAATGTCCCCTCGCTCTATGTCGGCGAGCTCGTCAACCACTCGCTTGCCGAGACCGTCGACGCCGCCACGGGCCTCGGAACGCAGCGCATGCTGGCCAACGCTATCGATGCCTGCCGTCGCGACCGTTGCCAGACGGGGCTTATAGCGGTGCGTGTTCGTGGCACGGCAAAGCTCAATGAGCTCTACGGGGCCGAGGCTGTCGACAACATGCTCGCCGAATACGCAGGCCGCATGCTGTCGATCACCCGCGGCAGGAGTCGTGTCTACCGTTCACGAAGCGTCCAGTTCGTCGTGCTCAGCAATAATTTGGACCACGAGGCATTCGAACAGCTGGTCCATCATCTTAAAGAGGCCGTTTTCGCTCCCGTCCAAATCGCGGGCGACACCATTACCCCCGTCTGTCTTGTCGTTCCGGCCTTTTACGAGCACCTGACCAATCAAACGGCCGCCGTTTTAGGCGAACTCGACCGTCGCATTCGCACGGCCGGCGGGCTTGTTCCCAACGACAGCCTCCCCATACCCGAGGTGGAGCGCAAGAGCGCCATCGCCGAACGCATCGATCCGCTCACGGGTCTCTATCGACCCAGCGAGTTTATGCGCCGCGCCAACGAATTTCTGGAGACAAGGCGCAACGGCGCCTGGTGTATCGCCACCGTCGACATGGGACATATGCGACTGTTCAACGAATGGCACGGACAGGCCGAGGGCGACCGCATGCTCGCCGATGTAGGCACGGTCCTCAAGGATATCGAGAATGCCGACATGGGCGTCGCAGGGTACTGGGGCCAAGACGACTTTTGCGTACTCATCCCCTTTGAGCACGTCGCTGTCCGTCAGATCTATAGCCGTGTTCGCGAGGCCGTGGCCAAGCATGATGACGGCGTGGGCTTCTGGCCGTCCATGGGCGTCTACCCCATCGACTCCAACGAGGAAATCACCATCGATGCACAGGCCAAGGCCATGTTTACCAATCGGCGCGCAAAAAACGACTTTAAGGATCGCATTGCCGTCTTTCGCCCCGAGGAATACAAGCGCGAGGTTGCGTTTCACCGCACCCTCACCGAGTTCCAGTATGCGCTCTCAAACGACCGCATCACCTACTACCTGCAGCCACTGGTTGATATGGAAACCGGCGAGATCATTGGCGCCGAGGCGCTCACACGCTGGATCGACAAAGATGGATCGTTAATTCCGCCCGCGTCCTTTATCCCGGCGCTCGAGGAAAGCGGCTTTGTGGTGACGCTCGACAAGTACATTTGGCAGGGTGTCGCCTCGTGGCTGCGCAAGCGCATCGATCGAGGACTTCGCGTGGTTCCGGTCTCGCTTAATGTGTCGCGCGTGGATATCCTTGCCTGCGACGTTGCCGAACATATGGGGGCGCTCGCCGCCCAATACAACCTACCGCCCGAGCTCATGCGTATCGAGATCACCGAGACGGCTTATACGGGGGAGTCCGAAGCCGTGGACAAACTGACAGCCGACCTGCACACCCGCGGCTTCTCGACCTATATGGACGATTTTGGCACCGGCCAGTCCACGCTCGCGATGCTCAAGAACGTCAACGTCGACGTCATCAAGCTCGATCGCACGTTTGTGCCCGCCGACGGCGATCAAGGCCGTAGCGCGCAAATCGTTTCATCAATGCTCGAGATGGCGCAGTCGCTCCATCTGCCCGTTGTGATCGAAGGCGTCGAGACCGATGAGCAGGCGAACGTGCTGCGCCAAATGGGCGCCCGCTACGCTCAGGGCTTTCTCTACTACCGCCCCATGCCGGCAAAGGATTTTGAGGCGTTACTCGATGGTGGCGACAACAACTAATACGCTCGTGCGCAAACGCCACCGTCGAGGGAGCGTTTGTTCCCATGAGCTAACTAATACCCCAATCTAAACCGAATTGGGAGTAAGATACAAACCATTGTTCCATCCAAGGAGGTCATCCATCATGAACGAGTCGTATCGCCTGGGCGAGCAATCAATCATCGCTCATCTTCAGCGGCTTGCGAACGGGGCCTCAACCACCGAGCTCGATGTTGCCGCGCTGCCCCCGGAGCTGTGCGCCATCGGCGAGCAGCTACAGAAGACATTTGCCATCCTGCAGCAAGAACGCGAGCTGCTTGAGCGCGGCGCCTATATCGACTCGCTCACCAATCTTGGCAACCGTGGCGGACTCGACCGCCATGTCGATCAGCTCTGGCGCAAAGGCACCCCCTTCACCTGCGCCTATATCGATATCGACCGCCTTAAGCATTGCAACGATAAGTTTGGCCACACCGAGGGCAATCGCTACATCCTGAGCATCTGCCGTGCACTCACCGAGACAATGGAGCCCGATGAGTTGCTGTTCCGTATCGGTGGAGACGAATTTGTACTTATATCCCCCACGACAGACGAAGCCGAGCTCGAGCAGCGCCTGGAGCGGACGCGTGCCAATCTTATCGAGGCAACATCGGACGGCAAGGCGCCCATGATCGCCAGCTTTAGTTTTGGCTGCTCGCGCGTCGACCCGCTTGCAGGCGATACGCGTCGCCAGATGACAAAGGACGCCGACCGCAAAATGTATCGCTACAAGCTCATGTACCGTGTGCAACAACCGGAAGAAGGCGATGCGCCGCAACGCCCGGTCACCGAACAACCCCCCCCCCTGCAACGACCGAGTGTTCCAAGCGATCTCCATGAGCTCCGAGACGCGCTATCCGTTCATCATTAACCTCGACACCGGCGAATCGCAATGGTCGGTTAATGCCGTGCGCGATTTTGACCTACCCTCCCAGCATCCCTACAACTCGCTCGATATATGGCTTGCCCGTGTTCACCCCGAGGACCGCGACAACGTACGCGCCGAGCTCGATATGGTGGTAAACGGCACGTGGCACTTCCACTGCATGCAGTATCGCGTCATGAATTCCGCCGGAAAATACGCACTTTGCGACTGCACGGGCTACCGCCTGGACGGCACCGATACCGAGCCCAACATGTATGTGGGCATTGTTACCAACCGAAGCTTGGCAGATACGACCGATTCCGTGACCGGCCTGGGCGATATCCACGCCCTGGTCAACGCCATTGGCGAGATGCGTCGCGTGGCACGAAACGCGGGCTTGGTCGCCATTAAAATCGACGACATCGCCAAGGTCAATGCCCGCTTTGGCTTTGATGCGGGCGACCGCGTTTTGGCAGAAAGCGCCGCCTGCCTCATGGATTGCTCGCGCGGCAAGGGTCGTCTGTTCCGCTCGACCGGACCGATGTTCGTGGCGCTCTTTGACGAGCTCGATCCCGAAGAGACCGACGCGGTCGCAGACGAAATCGAGCGGTTCTTGGGATCGCCCGTGCTCTTGGGCTCATTTGAATATCAGCCGCCCCTTCGCGTGGCCACGCTTCATCTGGACGCCGTCGACCGACAGCCCGTTTCCATTTTGAACGAACTCAATGCGCTGATTAAAGAGGCGCCGCAGGTACCGGGCACCAAGCTGGACTAGCGACGTAGGGCGCGATGTGAAACACAAGCCGTTTCGCATCGCGCCCCGCGCCATCTGCCCTCTCGTGCGATAATCCTCCGCAGAAGTCACCGACAGCAGAGGGAGTTTGTGATGAAGGTTCTTTTGGTCAATGGCAGCCCCAAGGCAAACGGCAACACCGCCCGCGCACTCGCCGAGGTCGCCGAACAGCTCAACGCCGAAGGCATTGATACCGAGGCGTTTCAGCTAGGCGCCAAGCCCATTCGCGACTGCATTGGCTGTGGCCAGTGCGGCAAGCTCGATTGCCGCTGCACCTTTGACGACGACGTGAACGAGCTGATCGCTGCCGCCGAGCAGGCAGATGGCTTTGTCTTTGGCTCCCCCGTCTACTATGCGCATCCCAGCGGACGCATCCTCTCGGCTCTCGACCGCGCATTCTATGCTGGCAGCAAGGCCTTTGCGCACAAACCGGGCGCCGCTGTCGCCGTCGCCCGCCGCGGCGGCACGTCGACCACCTTCGATGTACTCAACAAGTACTTCACCATCAACCAGATGCCGGTGGTTGCCTCCACCTACTGGAACAACGTCTTTGGCGCCCAGCCGGGCGAAGCCGCCCAGGACGCCGAGGGCTTGGCCACCATGCGAAACATCGGCAAAAACATGGCCTGGCTGCTGCACTGCATCGAGGCGGGAAAGGCCGCCGGCATCGAGGCCCCCAAGGCCGATCGCGCCAGGACCAACTTTATTCGATAAGTCCAGCGGTGGTCACCTCGATGTTCTATCAATGTCAGCGAAAAGCCAGCTGATGAGGCAAGGTGCCTTGAAAGAGGAGGGCGCTGGGCTTTTGCCCGCGCCCGACGATTGAAAGGCAGATTGCCCATCAGATGGCTTTGCAGCGTCGAGGTGACCGCCGTTCGTTAGAACGGCGGAACAAATAATATGAACGTGCAAATCTTCGGCACCAAAAAGTCCTTCGATACCAAGAAGGCCCAGCGCTATTTTAAGGAGCGCCGCATTAAGGTGCAGTTTATCGACCTGAAGAAAAAGGAGATGAGCAAGGGCGAGCTCACGAGCGTGATGCAGGCGGTCGGCGGCATCGACAAGCTGCTCAACCCCAAGGCCAAGGACGAGGAGACGCTCGCACTCATCCAGCACCTCACCCCCAGCCAGCGCTTCGATAAGCTGCTCGAGAACCAGCAGGTTCTGGCCGAGCCCATCGTGCGCAACGGCAAGAAGGCCACCGTCGGCTATTGCCCCGACGTGTGGGGAGCCTGGGAGTAGCCTGTGTTATTTGTTGGCGCGTGGGTATAAGAGCAAGCGTTTGGCATAAGATTCAACTGTAAGCCATGTCTAACAAAGGAGGGCACATGCCCAACAAACCCGTGAAGATCATCATGCTTACCGGCTACCTCGGTGCCGGCAAGACTACGTTGCTCAACCACCTCCTCGCCAACGACGGCGGCATCCGCGCCGCCGTGATCGTCAACGATATCGGCGAGATCAACGTCGACGCCAGCCTCATCGCCGACGGCGGCCTTTCCGAGACCGACGACCTCATCCCGCTCACCAACGGCTGCATCTGCTGCACGCTTTCAGACGACCTGGCCAACCAGCTGCAGGGCATCGCCGATTCGGGCGACTTCGATTACATCATCATCGAGGCCTCGGGTATTTGCGAGCCCATCCCCATCGCCTACACCATCTCGAGCTTCTGCGACGAGGCCAAGGTGGGCGGCCAGCCCAAGCTTGCACTCGACAACATCGTGGCTGTGGTCGATTGCGCCCGCATGTACGACGAGTTCAACGGCGGCCGCGACCTGTTGGCCGAGGATATCGACGAGGACGACATCGAGAGCCTGCTCATCCAGCAGATCGAGTTCTGCTCCACGCTGATCCTCAACAAGACCGATACCGTGAGCCCTGAGCAGATCGCCGAGCTCAAGGCTATCGTGCGCAGCCTGCAGAAGGACGCCGTGATTGTCGAGGCCCAAAACGGCGAGGTCCCCATGGAGGAGCTGCTCGACACCGACCGCTTCGACTTTATGCGCGCCTACAACTCCGCCGCCTGGATCGAGGCCATGGAGCATCCCGAGGAGCACGACGACCCCGAGGTGCTCGAGTACGACATCGAGACCTTTGTGTACTCGCGCCGCAAGCCGTTTGACCTGCAGAAGTTCACCGATTTTGTTAAGCAGGAGTGGCCCGACGAGGTCATCCGCGTCAAGGGTCCGCTGTGGCAGACCGGCGATCCGGACATGTGCTACATGTTCGAGCAGGCCGGCCACCAAATGCGCCTGATGGAGAACGGTCTGTTCGTTGACTCCGCGCCCGAGGGCGAGAAGCAGAAGATCATCGACGAGAACCCCGAGATCATGCAGATTTGGGACGACGAGACGGGCGACCGCATGACGAGCCTGTGCATCATCGGCCGTCACATGGACAAGGATGCGCTCATCGCCTCCCTCGATGCCTGCCTGACCGACTGGCACCGCGCCTAGATTTATCCAAGCGGGCATTTTTTCGCCTACGTAACCGCCAAACCACCACGAAGGTGCCCTTCGTGGTGGTTTTTCGTTCTGAGCCAAGGAGATTCATGTTCAACATTGTGCTGTATGCGCCCGAGATTCCGGCCAATACGGGCAATATCGGCCGCACCTGCGTGGTTACCGGCGCCCGCCTGCATCTGGTGGAGCCGCTGGGGTTTTCGCTCGACGACAAGACGGTGCGTCGCGCCGGCCTGGGCTACTGGCAAAATTTGGACGTGACGACCTATGCCGGCTGGGAGGATTTCCTTGCGCGCAACGGCCTCTCCCCCGCCGACGAACGCCTGCATCTGCTGACCAAAAAGGCGCGCCGCACCTATGCGCAAAGTACCTACCGCGACGGTGACTTTTTGGTCTTTGGCAGCGAGAGCTCGGGGGTTCCCGAGCCACTGCTTGCCGCGGCGCCCGAGCGCTGCGAGCGCATCCCCATGTTGCGCGATTGCGACTCGCTCGAAAACGCCGACGCCTGGGAGGCCCACGAGGAGTCGCTCGGGCATACCGAGGACAGCCACGAAGCCATCCTTCGACAGGATATCTGCGGCAACTTCGTCGACCCGGACGACTACCGCATCAGCGCTCTCAACCTCTCCAACAGCGCCGCCATCGTCCTCTACGAGGCCCTGCGCCAGACAGGCTTTCCGGGAATGTGACAAAGGAACTGTCCCTTTGTCACATTCGGTTATAGGTAGCGGCCGGTGATGCTTGCGGGGCAGGCCACGATGTCGCCCGGCGTGCCGGCGCAGACGATTTGCCCGCCCGCGTCACCGCCGCCCGGGCCCATGTCGATCACATAGTCGGCGTTGCGGATAAGGTCGAGGTCGTGTTCGATCACGACAACTGTGGCGCCCTTGGCGACGAGGCCGTCGAACACACTCAGCAGCACCTGAACATCGAGCGGGTGCAGGCCAATTGTGGGTTCGTCGAACACGAATACGGCATCATCCTGCACGCGGCCCATCTCACTCGCGAGCTTAAGACGCTGCGCCTCGCCGCCCGAGAGCGCCGGCGTGGGCTCGCCGAGCGTGAGATAACCCAAGCCCAGGTCGTGCAGGGTCTGTAAGCGCGCCTGAACTTTCTTGAGCCCCACCGTAGCGTCGAGGGCCTCGTCCACACTCATGTCCATGAGCCGCGGCAACGTAAGCAGGCTCCCGTCCTTGCCCTCGCGATGGATATGCGAGGCCGCGTCTGCATAGCGTGAGCCGCGACATGACGGGCAGACGATCTCGACATCGGGCAAAAACTGCACGTCGAGCGATATCGAACCCGTGCCATCGCACGTAGGGCAGCGCAAGGCGCCGGTGTTGTAGCTAAAGGCGCCCGCCTTGTATCCCGCCGCCTTAGCCTCGGGCGTGCGGGCGAAGGCGCGACGCAGCTCATCATGGATGTCGGCATAAGTTGCCACCGTCGAGCGCACGTTGGCGCCGATAGGCGTAGCATCAATCAGATTTGCACGGGCAATGCCCTCGGCGTCGATCCAGCGCACATGGCTTGGCAGGCGCTCGCCAGTTGCCTGAGCCTTGAGCGCCGGGATGAGCGTCTCGAGCACCAACGTCGTCTTACCCGAACCCGAAACGCCCGTCACCGCGACCAAGCGACCGCGCGGGATATCGACTTCGAGCGGTTTGACGGTATGGATGGCATCGGTCGCCATGCGGATATGGCCCCGGTCGAACATTTCGTCGTCAGCCACCTGCGGCCGCAAGCGCTTGGGCTCCGAGCGCAAAAACGGGGCGATGCGGCTGTCCTGCGATTGCTCGACCTCATCCACCGTACCGGCGGCGATCACATTACCGCCGCCCGCTCCGGCAACGGGGCCCATCTCGACCAGATAATCGGCTTCCGCCAATACGCGCGTGTCGTGGTCGACAACGACCACGGTGTTGCCGTCATCCACCAGATCGCGCATTACGCCTACCAAGCCGTCGACATTGGCAGGATGCAAGCCGATCGAGGGCTCGTCAAGCACATACAGCACGCCCGTCGAGCGGTTGCGCACCACGCGGGCAAGCTGCACGCGCTGGCGCTCACCCGTGGAGAGCGTAGCACCGGCGCGGTCGAGCGAGAGGTAATCGAGCCCCAGGTCGACCAGGCGACGAGCCGCGCTCAAAAACGAATCGCAGATATCCGTCGCCATGGGCTGCATCTCGGCCGGCAAGGATGCGGGCACCCCGCGCGCCCACTCAATCGCCTCACCCAGCGTCATGGCCGCGGCCTGCGCCAGATTGATACCACGCACCTGGGGCTGGCGCGCAGCCTCGGAGAGACGCGTGCCGCCACAGTCACGGCACGGGCCCTCGCGCAAAAAGCGAGCCACGCGCTTAAGTCCCTTGTCGTCCTTAACCTTGGCGAGCGCATTCTCGACGGTATAGACGGCGTTGTAATAGGTGAAATCGAGCGGCGTGGCGCCCTCGCCGTTTTTGGGAACGTAGAGAATGTGCTTTTTAACCGCCGGACCGTGGAACACGATGTCGCGCTCTTGAGGCGTGAGCTGGTTAAACGGCACGTCGGTGCGCACGCCCATCTCGCCGGCTACCTGCTTCATCAGATCCCACATGAGCGTACCCCAGGGAAGCACCGCGCCTTCGTTGATGGTCTTTGACTCGTCGGGCACCAGGCTCGCTTCGTCCACCTCGCGCATGACACCGGTGCCGCCGCAGGTAGGGCACGCACCGCCGCTGTTAAAGGCAAGGTCCTCGGCACTCGGCGCGTAGAACTCGCGGCCGCATGCGGGGCACGTGAGCGACAGGCCCGCAGCCACGTTAAGGCTCGGCTCCACACGCGCCCCGCAATGTGGGCACACGTGATGGGCACAGCGGCTAAAGAGCAAACGCAGACTGTTGTTGAGCTCGGTCATGGTACCAAAGGTCGAGCGCACGCCTGGCACACTGGGACGCTGATGCAACGCGAGTGCCGCCGGCACGTGCAGCACCTCGTCCACCTGGGCGTGCTCGGCCTGCGTCAGACGACGGCGGGTATAAGCGCTGAGCGCCTCCAAGTAGCGGCGCGAGCCCTCGGAATAAAGAACCCCCAGCGCCAGCGAGCTCTTGCCTGAGCCCGACACGCCGGCAATACCCACGAGCCTTCCCAGCGGGATATCGATATCGATGTTCTTGAGGTTATGGACGCGCGCGCCACGTACCTCGATAGCCTGCGGGCTCATCTTCTGTTCCGTCACCTTTATCACCCTACTCGTGCCATAAAATGCGGTCGCGAATGTACTTGCCCAGCATGGGCACGGTAAACCGGACGAGGCCGTATCCGGCAGCCTCGATGACGCGCTCGCGAATCAGGCTTGCGCGATATTTACTCGCCCAGCTCTGAGTGCGATCGCAGCGCTCAATGATATCCGCCATGCGAGTCGGTTTGTCCTCGTCAACCGCCATGGCCTCGATAAAGAGGCGCTGGGGGCTACGCAGCCCGTAATACAGAGGTGCGTCGACCGCTTCATAGAACTCGGAGACGGCATCCGCATGGCCAGCCTCGACATCGCACGCTTCAATGACCTGCGAATTGCGCCGGACAGCAGAGCGCCACATGTAATATCCCACCAGCTGAACCATATAGGGATGCCCCATGCTCTTGTGTGCCGCAAGGTCCGCCGTCTCCGCATCAACGTAAAGACCGGCGTCCTTGACCGTCTGGACATATGAATCGCGCACCTTGGGCAAAGAAATCGCCCCCAGCGCACGCTGCTGAGCACGGCGCAAAAACGTCACGCTCGGCTCTTCGAGCAGGTCGTCAACCATACTGGGCAAGCCGGCAAATACCAGCGCAAGACCGCGCTGGTCGCTATCGGACAGGCCCGTAGCATCCTGATCTCCGAGCACCTGCTGATAGAGAACGGCAAGAGCCGCCAGTTCCTCGATAGACGCAGATTGTGCCTCGTCAATCGCAAACAGGATGCCCTTACCTGGACCGAGCTTCTTGAGGCGCTCGTTGA
Organism: Collinsella aerofaciens; assembly: GCF_028206795.1. Taxonomy (GTDB): domain Bacteria; phylum Actinomycetota; class Coriobacteriia; order Coriobacteriales; family Coriobacteriaceae; genus Collinsella; species Collinsella aerofaciens_AX. Next base: position 104,510 of record NZ_JAQLFJ010000005.1, read on the forward strand.
CCAGCCCTCGCAGCGTCTCGCCTTTTGCCCGCGCCGCCTCGACCGACATCCGGCCAAACGACGGCCCAAACTCCATTGACGTCACAACGGGTTTATTCGAGCGAAGCGCGTCGGCCAAGCGGTCGCATAAGCCAAGCGAAGCGGAATCGGAGACAACCGCCCATCCGCGCTCGCCGGCCAGACGTTGCAGCTCCCTCAGGAGAACCGTCTTGCCACAGCCGCGGTTTCCCGTAATGAGCATGAGCCTGCCCGGCGCTCCGGCGCCGTTATCGAGCCCTTCCTCAAAATCTTCGATGACCGACTCGCGACCAATGAGTATCGGAGGGCGCTTGCCAGCCGTTGGCTTAAAGGGATTTGGATTCATGTCGGCCTCCTCGGATTGGCAAACGCTGCCTATAGTTATACCAACTTATACCGAGTTATACCAACAGCAGGTGACAAAGAGGCCGCCCTTCTATCACCTATGGCCGAAAAACTCGGCGTCTGCTGCTCGCCAGGGGCGGAAGGTGGTGGGATCGATCTTTACGTGCGCCGCGGCGGGTACGTCGTACCATTTGACCGTGTAACCGGCGCCGTGAGAGCAAAAGACCGAATCGGGCGTGTTGGGCAGATCGGCCTCGGGCTCGTAGGCGGCCGTCTCGATGACGCGCTCGGCATCATGGCAAGCCGCATAACCGGCGAACTCCAGGTACAGATGACCGCGACCGCTCGTGTAGGCAGCCACCTCCAGCGCGTAATCCTGCACCTCGGATGCCGGCACGCGACCCACAAGCTTCGCCCGGTCGCCCGCCATCGTCGGCGGCTCGTACTCGGCACCCATGCGCGTGGCATCCGAGAGCGCCCGGCCAACGCACTCCCCTGGCACCTCGAGCTCAAAGCGATACCACGGTTCCAACAACACCGCCGCGCCGGCCTCACGCGCCTGCATGAGTCCCTGGCGAATCGCGCGGTACGTGGCCTGGCGAAAATCGCCACCCTCGGTGTGCTTGGCATGCGCACGCCCGCCCGTGAGCGTAATGCGCACATCGGTGATGGGCGAGCCGGTCAACACGCCCAGGTGATCGCGCTCCATAGCGTTGGTGAGCGCCAGACGTTGCCAGTTAAGATCGAGCTCATCGGTCGAGGTCACGGTGCCAAAGTGCACGCCCGAACCCGCTGGCAACGGCTCCAGACGCAGATGCACCTCGGCATAGTGGCGCAGTGGCTCAAAGTGGCCCACGCCCTCGACCGGCTGCGAAATAGTCTCCTTATAGAGAATGCCGCCAGGCTCAAACGCAATCGATAGACCAAAGCGATCTGCCAACACCCGCTGCACGACCTCGAGTTGCACAGCGCCCATCAACTGCAGGTGAATCTGCTCAAGATGCGTATTCCAGCTTACGCCGAGCATGGGATCTTCGTCCGCCAACTCACTCAATGCTTTGAACACCGTATGGACGTCATGTTCGCCCGGCAGCACCGTATAGGTGAGGACTGGCGCAATGACGGGCGCATCGCCCGCGGGCTCCGCGCCCAGGGCGTCCCCTGGGCGAACGTGCGCAAGACCCGTCACGGCACAAATACCGCCAGCAGCAACTTCTTGCGCAAGCTCATACTTCTCGCCGTTATAGATGCGTACTTGATCGACCTTCTGCTCCCATGCCTCGGCACCGGAACGTCCGTCAATCATCTGCTTGGCGTGCAGCGTGCCGCCGGTCACTTTAACCCAAGCCAAACGCTCGCCGCGATCTCCGCGGCTGACACGATAGACGCGCGCGGCAAACTCCGGGGGCCACGCCTGTTCACGCATCAGCGCGCATATGCCATCCAGCAGCTCGTCCACGCCTTGGTCCTTGAGCGCCGAGCCGGCAAAGCAGGGAAAGAGCTTGCGCTCGGTAACCATGCGCGACAGCGTTGCGACGGAAAGCTCACCCGCTTCAAGAAACTCCTCGAGTGCCGCCTCGTCCAACGCAGCAGCATCCTCCTGAACGGCACCGCCCGCCAGCAGCTCGTTGGCATCCAGGCAGCCCTCGGAAAGACGCTGCCCCAGCTGTGCCAGCAAAACATCGCGACCGGGATTCTCCAAATCGATTTTGTTGATAAAGATGAACGTCGGAATGTCATAGCGCGCAAGCAGGCGCCACAGGGTTTCGGTGTGCCCCTGCACGCCATCGTTGGCGCCCACAACCAAAATCGCATAGTCGAGCGCGCGCAGCGTGCGCTCCGCCTCAGCCGAAAAATCGACGTGGCCGGGTGCATCCACGAGCATGACGTGGGTATCGCCGTGGTCGAGCACGGCCTGCGACGAGAAGATCGTAATGCCGCGCTCGCGCTCGATCGCGTTCGTGTCCAGGTGCGAATCGCCATCGTCCACGCGGCCGCGCTTGCGAATGCGACCCGCATTGAACAACATGGCCTCGGCCAACGTGGTCTTGCCGGCATCGACATGCGCCAAGATTCCAACGACCGCTTGCTTCGACATGGCTCTCCTCTTATTACAAGCCCATCGCACGCGGCAAAGGGCACCCTCGTTCCACACTGGATGATACAATTTACGGGCCGGTGGGCGAAGCGGGCCCTATCCCCCGACCGAGCTCATCGCCCCGCGTTGCCGCGCGGCGATTTTCGCAGGTTCGCGCCTTGCGAAAGCCGGCATCTCCCCTTAACAGCCCAGCGATCAAAAAGGCCCCACTCGGGGCCATTTTCATGTACATGATTGCTGATACGCGTCCCCGCTCTTATGCCTCGCGAAGCCAGTCAAACGCAACGCGCGGCGTGCCGTCCGACACATACACGACGCCGGCGCGCTCGAACCCCGCCTTAACGATCGCGCCTTGCATGGGCAGGTTGTCCGCGTGCGTGTCGATACGCAGGTGGTCGGCGCGCTCCTTGGCAAAGGCAAACGTCGCAGCAGCGATGCCGTGCACGGTGCCGTCGGATGCCACGCGGTGCAGCACGGCGTACGGAGTGTCGCTACGCCATTGACCGTCCTCAATCACGTCATAGCACTCGTCCGGCCCCGGCAAAAAGGCAAACGTCGCCACCACGCGACCGTCGACTTCGCACACGTAACTGCCACCAGCGGCAATATCGGCAGCCAGCTGCTCGGCCGAAGGCGTGCCCTCGGGCCACTGCGTGGCGTTGCCATGTGCGCGCATAAAGGCGCGAGCCGCGTCATAGATAGCCATGACGGCGGGGGTGTCGGTATCGAGGGTTTTTCTGATCATCACGCGGCGACCTCACGTTTATTGGTATCACTTTGATTGAGCAATGATACCAACGTTTGGAGAGGGGCGCGAAGCGGATGGGAAGCAAAAAGCGAGCCGCCTGGTCAAAGGCCAAAAGCGAGTTTTTGGGCGCTGCCACCGGCGGCGATATGAGCGACCTGTTTGCGCGCGAGGACGAGCGCCGCGACGCCCTGGACGCCGAGCGCGATGAGGCCTGGCGCTACAAGTCGTGCGAGCGCAAAAACCGTTACGACACACGCGCCGAGGCCGAAGCAGTTATGGCCGACTGCGAAAACCGCGGGCGGCGTGGTTTGGCCTGCTACAAATGCGAATACTGCGGCGGATGGCATTTGACGTCGCATCCCTGGAAATAGGGCCTGCGTCGGCGCGGCGCTGACGCAGCGGCACAGCACCGGCGCAGCGCCGGCCATCGCACACAAGCTACGGGCGCGGCGGCACCAAAACATCGTAACGAACGGCTTTGCCCGCAAGCTGATAGCTCGGCTTAACGCCGGCAAGCAGCGGCCCCTTCACCGGCCGCTTGATAACGACCTTGCGCGGCCGCACCGCAAGCGCAGCTTCGACCAGCGTCTCTTCATCGGCGCACGGCCGCTCCAAATGGTGCAGGAGTTGGAACTTCTTTTTGACCGCCGCGCTCTTGGTGCGCTCGGGAAACATGGGGTCCAGGTACACCACGTCGGGAGCCGTAAGCTCACCCTGCTCGATTAGCTCAGCCGTATGGCGAAGGCCGGCAATGCTGTCCTTGCCCGCATGCAAGTGCATGCGCGCCACGGCATCCGCAAGTGCCGGATCATCTGCCGCGCGATCCAAAGCATCCTGCAGCAGCGCCGCGATCACGCAATCCTGCTCATACAGATCGACGGTAAAGCCCGCGGCCGCTAGCAGCAGCGAGTCCTCGCCAAAGCCTGCCGTAGCGTCAATCGCCCAGGGGCTCTCAATGCCTTTTGTGCGCGCGACCTTCACCAACAGCTCTTGCTGCAGACGGCCCTGCTTGAGCCGTGGGCGCATGCGGGCAAAATCGGCACGTAGCTCCATCGTGCCGTCGGTGAGCGTGAGCCCCTCGGGCTTCTCGGTCAGCTCTAGCCCTGCGGCCCGAGCAACAGAAAAGGGATCGACGACGCCCATGGGCACTCCTTCACAAGCAAAACGAATACGCAGGCGCCGTGTCCGTCGGCACCCAGCCGTTCGTTATTGTCCCACATGCGACATGGCCCACAGCATCCCAATGCAAAGCACCGCCATCAATCCCGTGCACACGGCAGCGATCACAGAATCGCTCATGCGCCTTCCCAACGACCGCGACTCGCGCACTTGCCCTGTTCCGTACATCATGGCTCCTCCTTAGACCAGCTCCTTGTTACGACTCCATCATCGCAGCGCTGCGCATGAGCTGCCATCGATTTGGCTTACGCCCGGCTTTCGCTTTTGAAAGGTTGGGCCGCACAGGCTCAAAGCGCTTTCATGCGCATGCATCGCCGCGTTGAACTACAATGTGCTTCACCATATGTGCAACACGGGGGGTACGCCAGACCGGCCGTACTCGTATCGAAAGGACCACCATGAGCTTCACTCGCAAGACACTTAAAGTCCTTGCCCTCATTTACTTTGTTTTGGGCATCGCCAGCCTCGTCATCGCCGGCGTCGGCATCGCCAACGGCAGCCTCGATTCCACGTATGGGTCGAACGCCATGCTCGCCGCGGCCGTACTTGTCATCAAAGGTCTTGTCGATCTTGCCGCAGGTGTTGCGGGCATCAAGGGTGCCAACAAGCCTTCGCAGGTAGGCGGCGCGTTTAAGCTCGGTATTGTTGCCGCGGTCGCCACACTTGCCCAGGCGGTGCTCACGCTTCCCGCGTTTGGTGGCGACGCCATCAACTTTGGCGCCTTTGTCATCGTGGTCTACGACTTGTTCTTTGTTCAGCAGGCGCACGACGTCAAGGCCGAGAACAAGGACCGCCTGTAAGCGCTCGCTTGTCATAGCCTCTTGCAGCCAAGCAACTAAAAAGGGCCGATCGCGCAGCAACGCGGTCGGCCCTTTGCGTTTGCCCAGATAAAACCTGCCAAAATAAACCTGTCCCTTTTTGGCAGGTTATTAGCGGTGACGGTACTCGGCGATGATGAAGTCGATATCGGTCTGAAGGGTGTCCAGGTTTGCCAGGCGCTCTTTGTCGGCAGGGCGTGTGCGGTAGTAGTACGGCGTCATCTGGAACACCGCCTCGATGTCGGCCTGCGTCTGGAGCGTAATGTTCGCAGACACCCGCTGCGTTCCGACCAACTCGAGCTCGGTAGTCTTCGGCAGCTTCTCGTCATTGAGATATGGCGTGTCGTAGAGCACCTCCTTGAGCCCAAACAGGTGCCGAGCACCCGGCACCACGGTATAGAGCGAGCCCTCTGGCGCCAGCACGCGGGCAAACTCGCGCTCGTTAAAGGGAGCGAAGAGCTCGGTCACCATATCGAAGGCGCCATCGGCCACGGGGATGTCCTTCATATTGGCCACAAAGTAGGTCGCATCGCCGCGCTTGGCGGCCAGGCGCACCATCTCCTTGCCCAGGTCGAAACCGTAAGCATCCACGTCCGGCACCGCGCCCATGGCGCTCGTGTAGTAGCCCTCGCCACAGCAAATATCGAGCAAGGTCATGGGGACGCCTGCAGACGCCGCGCGACCAGACACCTGTTCGCGCATCAGTTCGACCATCGCATCGCGCAACGGCGCATAGTAACCGCGGTTCAGAAAGTCACGACGGCTGCGCGCTTGCGACTTGGGATCGCCCATGGAATCGCCGCTCTTAGACGAGCGCAGCAGATAGAGATAGCCCTCGCGCGCACGGTCAAATCGGTGTCCGCCCGCGCATGCAGCACCGCGCTCGTCGTCCACCAACGGCTCATGGCAAACGGGACACAACAACATGGCAACTCCTTAGCGCGGACAACACAACGCCCACCATTGTCGCACGCCTTCCCCATCTAGTCATAGAAGAGACAAGGAGTGTCCCCAGCTGCCGGCAGAAAAGGAACGTCCCTAAGTGTCGACTAGTCGATTAGGAGTATCATCATCTGCGCAAATAAGCACGAAAGAGCATGTTAAAGATTGAGAGCGTATGGCTGATACCGCATCTAAGCACATTGACATGACCACTGGCTCGCTGTGGCGCAATATTCCCCTGTTCGCTTTCCCCGTAGCCGCCACGAGCATCTTGGAGCAGTTGTCGAACCTCATCGCCACGGTCATCATCGGTAATTTCTCGGGCGACCAGGGAACCCTCGCCATGGCGGCGGTCGGCTCCAATGTTCCGCTTACCAGTCTTATGCTCAACCTGTTTATTGGCATGTCGCTTGGCTCCAACGTGGTCATCGCCAACGCTATCGGCCGCAACGATCAGAACATGGTCAAACGCGCCGTCCATACCTCGATTTTAATGGCGCTCGTGGGCTTTGTCGTCATCGCACTGGGCGAGATCTTTGCCGAGCCCATGCTCGCCGCGCTCAACGTTCCCGCCGAAACCATGCCGCTCGCTTCGCTCTACCTACGCGTCTTTTTGCTCAGCATGCCCTCGATCTTGCTCTACAACTTTGAGGCCGCGATCTTCCGCTCCGTCGGTATCACCCGCATGCCGTTGCAGGCGCTTGCCGTGTCCACCGTCCTCAACATTGGCCTGGACCTCATCTTTGTCCCCGTACTCCACTGGGGCGTCGCGGGCGTCGCCATCGCCACCGCCATCGCCTACACCGTCAGCGCCGTCACGCTCTTTGTCCGCCTGCTCAAGACCGACTCCGTCGTTCGTGTCGCCCCGCGCGACCTGGCCATCGACCCCGTCGCCCTCAAGCGCATCGTCAGAATAGGCCTGCCCGCCGGCATCCAAAGCGCCGTCTTTGCCGTCGCCAACATCATTATCCAGTCCGCCATCAACAACCTGGGCACCGAGGTCATGGCGGCATCCAGCGCCGCTATGAGTCTGGAGTATGTGTGCTACAACCTGCTCAACAGCTTTAGCCAGGCCTGCACCACCTTTGTGGGACAAAACCACGGCGCTCGCCAGATCGACCGCTGCACCAAGACGCTCAAGGTCTGCCTGGTCGAAGGCGGCATCGTTGCGCTCACCACCATCGTCATCATCGTCGGCTTGGGGCGCGAGATCCTGGCGCTCTTCAACAGCGATCCCAACATCGTCTCGATCGGCTATATCCGCGTGTGCTCGATCTTCCCGGCATACGCCTTTAGCATGTTCTACGAAAACATGTCCGGTTACCTACGCGGCTTTGGCATCTCGCTTATGCCCGCCCTCATCACCATGATCTGCGTCTGCGGCATTCGCTTCTATTGGGTATTCTGCGTGTTCCCGCACTTCCGCACCTTTGCGAACATCATGATGGTCTACCCCATCAGCCTGGGCACCACGGCGTTCTTTATGGTCGTGGCGGTATTGCTCTGTCACCCGGCACGCACCTATCGCGCCGCCCAAGTCAAAGCAACAGCCCGCTAAACACCGCGCCCAACGTCACGTCAGTCATTAATTGACAATATGCGAGCTCATATAGTCGATAAAGCGCCTCGTGGCGATAGGCATGGTGTCCCAGCTGCGCCAGGCTGCCACCACGTCGCGCGAGGGAGCGTGCACGATGGGGCGCACGCAGATATCGGCCTTCATGCCCTCGACCGTACGACGGTAGAGCATGCTCACGCCAAGGCCTTCCTCCACCATCGCCATAATGGTGTAGTCGTCGGTGACCTCACTCGTCACATGCGGCGACAGCCCGTGCGCGGCAAAGGCATCGAGCACCAGACTCTGTTCGCCCTCATCCAGCAGCACAAACGGCTCGGACGCCAGGTCGGCGAGCGTCACCTTTTCCTTTGCCGTCAGCGGATGCGCGGTCGGCAGCAGCGCCACCAACTCGTCGTGATAGACCACGCGCTTCTGGAGCCCCGCGGTAAATCCGCGCGCCGTAAAGCAAAAGTCAACCACGCCATCGTGCACCCACTGGGCGTTGCGCGTGTAATCGCCCTGCTTGAGGGCAAAGCGCACGCCCGGGTGCAGGGCCCCAAAGTCGCGAATCACGCGCGGCAGCACGGTACGACTCACGTTGGTGAACGTCGCAATACGAATATCAGTCGAAGAGAGCCCCAGCAGCTCCTGGCGCTTGCCCTCAAGCTCGGCCTCGGCGGTCACAATCTGGCGCAGGAACGGCAGGTACTGTTTGCCGTCGCGCGTAAGCGACACACCCTGCTTGCCGCGCTCGATAAGCGTGGTACCCAGCTCGCGCTCGAGCGCCTTGACGGCCTGGCTCACCGCGCTTTGTGTGTAGCCCAGCTCGTCCGCTGCACGTTTCAGACTGCCGCAATCGACCACCATACAAACAATCTGATACCGCGATGCCATCGTGCCTCCACATCAATGCAGCCGTAAAACGTTTTGCCAGCGCTTTTCGCACCTACTTTAGCATTTCTTAATCATACTGAAGATACATTCGCTTTACTACATCCACATCTGAGAGCAGAATCCTTTGTGCGAAACCGTTCTGTAACAAAAGGAGTCCCATGGATCGCAAAAAAGCAATCGCGCTCTCATTTTCCGTTCCCGTCGCATGGGGCTTTTCGTATCCCCTCATGAAGATCGGCATGGACAGCATGAACGCCACGAGCATCGTTGCGCTGCGCTGCATCATCGCCTTTGCGGCCTGTCTGCTGCTCTTCCACAAGCACGCGTTGCGCATCAACCGCGACCTTATGGTTCGCGCCGCCATCATCGGTGCCATCATGGCATCCGAGCTCACGTGCATGTGCCTGGGCTCCAGCCTCACCTCCGCCTCCACCGCCGGCTTTTTGCAGAGCCTGACAGTCGTAATCGTGCCGTTTGCCAACGCAGCCCTGCTGCGTCGCGCCCCCGAGCGCAAGGTGCTCGTCGGCACCGCCATCGTCACCTGCGGCATGCTGCTGCTCTCGGGCGCCGACTTTACCAGCCTGAATCCCGGCGCAATCATCATGCTGCTCTCGGCTTTTATCTATGCCAGCCACATTATCGTGGCCAAGCGCTTTGTCGAGGAAGTCGATCCGCTTGCTCTGGGCGTTTGGCAGCTGGGCTTCGGCGGCTTATTCTCGGGTATCGCCGCATTCACCTTTGGCGGTTTCACGCTTCCCGGCACGCCTAGCGAGATTGTCGTTGTCGTCGCGCTCGCACTCATCTGCTCTGCCTATGGCTTTATCACCCAAACGCTCGTGCAGCCCCACGTGCCTGCCGAGACCACCGGCTTCGCCTTCTCGCTCGAGCCGGTATGCTCCGCCGTCTTCTCGTTCTTCCTGGTCGGCGAGGTCCTCAGCCCCATCGCCTTCTTTGGCGCCGCCCTCATCCTCACCGGCGTCATGGTGGCAACCGTCGAACTTCCGCACCTTCGCGCACATGGACAGGCTCGCGTGGCAGGAGCGCCCGAGCACGTCTCGTAGACCCCACTCCTCATACAGCCGTGGCATAAAGGCAACCGGTGCGCCTTTACAATAGATGTCAACAGAGCATCTGACGTAAAGGAGCCCCATGGACGCCGCGACCCGCGACCGCAACATAGCAACTTGGTTGGGCGATGCGCCGCAGCCGGTACGTGACACTACGAACCAGCTGCTCGAGCGCATCGCCCTTTTGCGTGCCGAGCAAACCATCTACCCGGCACAAGACGACATCCTCAATGCCCTCGCCTACACGCCGGCCGACCAGGTCAAGGTTGTCATCTTGGGTCAAGACCCCTATCACGGACCCAACCAGGCCATGGGACTGTCGTTCTCGGTCCCGGCGACGCAAACCAAGTTGCCGCCGAGCCTGCGCAACATCTATAAGGAGCTCAAAGCCGATCTGGGCTGCCCCATCCCCGCCACGGGAGATCTAACGCCATGGGCACTGCAGGGCGTCCTGCTCCTCAACACTACGCTCACCGTGCGCGAGCATGCCGCGAACTCGCACGCCAAGCTGGGCTGGAGCGCGCTCACCGACTACGTTATCGAACGCTGCTGCCAGCTGCCCCAGCCGGTCGTCTTTTTGGCATGGGGCCGCTTTGCCCAGCAGATGGTCGAAGGCAAGCTCGCCGCGACCGGCGCGGGCAAGGCAACCGGCAAGTTCTGCCTGGCCTCCACGCACCCCTCGCCGCTTTCGGCCAACCGTGCCACGGCAGAACTCCCCGCTTTTATGGGATCGCGCCCCTTCTCGGCAGCCAATCGGCTACTCGAGCAGCACGGCTCGACCCCCGTCAACTGGACTTGCCTCGGCTAAAAATCGATACATCAAAAACGCGCCCGACGGCTTTCCATCGGGCGCGTTTCCTATTCGGGCCAAATAAATTGTGTGCGGCCGGCCTCACCGCCGTCAATGAGCAGACTCTGCCCGGTCATAAACCGGTTGGTCACGCCCACAAAGTAGATCCACTCGGCGATCTCTTGGGCGGTGGCCCAGCGCTTGAGCGGCGTGAGCTCCATAATCTGGCTCCACAGGTGCTCGTCCTCCATCACGCAACGGTTGAGCGGCGTGATGACGCCACCCGGGTCCACGCTGTTGGCAATGGCCTGCGGTGCCAAGCGGTTTGCAAGGTTTTTGGTGTAGGCGATAACGCCGCCCTTGCTGGCGGCATAGGCGGGAAACTCCGACCCCGTATGGCCGCTCGCCGACCCCACATTGACCACTGATTTGATAGCCGGCGCCGGCTTGGCGGCAAGCCCCTCCCCCACAAAGGCATAGCGCTCGGTCACGTTGATGGTGCCCGTTAGGTTGGCAGCGATGTCGTCGGCCGAATCCTGCGTGCCGGCAACGTTCACGATCACCTGGGGCTCAAGGTCGTCTGGAAACGAGTCCGGCTCGCGGACATCAACGATCAGATGACGGTAGCGCTCGTGCTCGACGGCCGCCGGCAGCAGATCAAAGCCCACGACCTCGTGGCCCTCGTCCAAAAAGCGCTGCACGCACGCGGCTCCGATACCGCCCGAAGTGCCCGTGATCAAAACCCGCATACTTGCTCCTTAGGCGGTTGCGTGGCGCTCGAGGTACTCAGCACCCACATTCTCGCGCTCCCAGCCGCGCACGACCTTGTAGCCCACGGGGCTCAGGAAGACCTCGCACAGCAGCTCGGCGACGGCGCCCGTCAGCGAGCACATAACGACCTGCACCCAGGTCCAGCCAAAGAACGTGTGGCTCACCACAATGGCAAAGACCAGGTTGTCGATAAACTGACCGATGCCCGTGGACACATAGGAGCGGAAGGCAAAGCTCGCAAAGTTATTCTTTTTGAGCATACGGCCGAGCGACTGGTTGAGCGTGGAGTTAACCACGGCAGAAACGAGCATTGCCAACGAAGAGCCCAGTACCACGTACCAGGTGCCGCCGATGGTGGCGTTAAGGGCGGCGTTGACCTCGATCATACCCGTGTCGTAGTAGGCACCCCACATGCCGGGCGTGAGCGAGCATGCCCAAAAGCACAGGCTCACGGCCAGGTTAACCAGCAGCGCGAGGATAGAGATTTTGATGGATGCCTTGGCGCCAAAGCGCTTGCAGATCATGTCCTGGCACAAAAACGAAACCCAGCTCACCACAAAGCCGCAGTCGAGCGCCAGATACGGCAGGCTGATAAGCTCTTTGTTGGCCAGCAGGTTCATCATGATGACGCTCACGAAAAACAGCGAAACCGTTGCCGCGGGAATGCTCCGCAACAGGACCTTGTAGTCCTCCATGACCTTCTTGATCATTATGTACTCCTTTGGTTTTAGGTTTAACGAGCAGGATATCGGACCCGAACTGCTCGGCCGCCCCGGTCTTGAGGCGACGGTGGGTATGATAGCCGCTCACACGGCAGCAGGCAAGCGAACGGCGCGACAGCCCCGCAGGGCCACCGCGCCGGTGCGCTAAAACGTTACGTTGCCAAACTCCGACAGGATGAGGTCGGGGTTATGGTCGGTCGCCCAATCGACGTTCCACGGGCTCGTGAACAGCAGCAGCTTGCCGCCGCGCATGTCCTCGACGCGCAGCGTGTCGCGCGTGAGCGAAAGGCCCGGGATATCGATGGTATCGGGGTCGTTCTGGATCCAGCGGATGTCCGTATAGGGCAACGGCTGGCGACGGACCTCGACACGGTACTCGGCCTTCAGGCGGCGCTCGAGCACCTCAAACTGCAGCACGCCGACCACGCCCACAATGACGCTCTCCATGCCGGCACCCAGTTCGCGGAAGATCTGGATGGCGCCCTCCTGGGCAAGCTCCTCCATGCCCTTCACAAACTGCTTGCGCTTGAGCGTATCGACCTGCGTAATGCGAGCGAACATCTCGGGGGCAAACGTCGGGATCTGCGGATACTGCACGTGGCGCTTGCCGGAGCACACGGTGTCACCGATGCTAAAGATACCCGGATCGAACAGGCCCACGATATCGCCCGCGTACGCCTCGTCAACAATCGCGCGGTCATCGGCCATCATCGACGTGCCCGTAGCAAGCTTAAGCTTGCGGTTACCCTGCACGTGGAAGGCATCCATGCCACGCTCGAACTTGCCCGAGCAAATGCGTACAAAGGCAATGCGGTCGCGGTGGTTCTTGTCCATGTTGGCCTGGATCTTAAACACAAAGCCGCTAAAGTCGTCGCGGCAGGGATCGACCGGTTCGCTGGTAAGCGTATCGGTGTAGGCGCGCGGCGTCGGGGCCAGGCGCAGGAACTCCTTGAGGAAGGGCTCCACGCCAAAGTTGGTGAGCGCCGAGCCAAAGAACGCCGGGCTCAGCTTGCCGCAGGCCACGGCATCCAAGTCGAGCTCGTCGCCGGCGCCATCGAGCAGCTCGATGTCGTCCATCAGGTTCTTATGGTTCTCCTCGCCGATGAGCTCGTCCATGGAAGGATCGCCCAACTCGGCCTCGACCTCGGCAACCTTCTTGGTGGCGTTGGCGTGGCCGTCACCCTCAAAGGCAATAACGCGACGGGTCTGACGGTCGAACACGCCGCGGAAGTTGCGACCGCTGCCGATCGGCCAGTTCATGGGATACGTATTGATGCCCAGAACATTCTCGATCTCTTCCATGAGCTCAAATGGATCGCGAGCCTCGTGGTCGAGCTTGTTCACAAAAGTGAAGATGGGAATATGGCGCAGTGTGCAGACCTTAAAGAGCTTTTTGGTCTGGGCCTCGACGCCCTTGGCGCCGTCGATGACCATGACCGCGGCGTCGGCGGCCATAAGGGTACGGTAGGTATCCTCCGAGAAGTCCTGGTGGCCGGGGGTATCGAGGATGTTGACGCAGGCGCCGTTATAGGTGAACTGCAGAACCGAGGAGGTGACGGAGATACCGCGCTCCTTCTCTATGTCCATCCAGTCCGAGACGGCATGCTTGGCCGAGCTCTTGCCCTTGACCGAGCCGGCAGTCTGGATGCTGCCGGTATAGAGCAGCAGCTTCTCGGTAAGCGTGGTCTTACCGGCGTCCGGGTGGCTGATGATCGCGAATGTGCGGCGCGACGAGATTTCATCCGACAGGCTTGCCATGCGGATCCTTTCTTGCATTGAGTGCATTACGTCGTTGTAACCGCACTATTGTAGCCGCGAAACCTCGCCATAGGGCACCTATCAGGACAAATTCATCAGCTGAGCTCGCCGTGCGCCGGGCAGCCGCCTCAAGGATTGTCTCGATCTGTAACAGTAAGACGGGTTTTGAGCCCCTACCTGTTACAGATCGAGACAAACTGGCAGGCCCGCCGGCACAATCTCAATCTGTAACATCTAGCCGCCCAAATCAGGTCTAACTGTTACAAATCGAGATAAACAGGAAGGCAGGGAGCCAATGTCTCAATCTGTAACAGCAGGCGACCCGAAACGGATCCAGGTGTTACAGATTGAGATTGTTGTGGAGCAAGCGCGGCACTGGCGGGCTATTCCACATTTAGCTCTTGTGTAACTGTGCATAGTGTATATATACTGTGCTTACCGGTTATATACACGTGTAGCCCAACAGCTAAGGAGCCGCTGTGGACATCATCCTATCCAATTCGAGCGACAAGCCCATCTACGAGCAGATAACCTCGCAAGTCAAAGCTCAGATCCTTTCGGGCACGCTCGCGGCGGGAGCCAAACTCCCCAGTATCCGTGCACTCGCGAGCGATCTTGGCGTGAGTGTCATCACCACCAAGCGCGCCTACGCCGACCTGGAGCAACTCGGCTTCATCTGCACCGTGCAGGGCAAGGGCTGTTTTGTCGCCGAGGGCAACCAGGAGCTCTTGCGCGAAAACCAGCTCTGCCATATCGAAGAACTGCTTGCGAAAGCGGCGAGCCAAGCCGAAGCCCTGGGCGTTACGCGCGACAAGCTGCACGAGATGCTCGACCTGGTAGCCCCCGAAACCATGCAGTAGCCATCTGCAAGAAAGGCTATACCATGCAAAACCTTTTAGAACTCAAAGGCATCTCACGCCGTGTGAGCGACCGTTTTTCGTTGCGAGTGGTCACACTCGCCGTGGAGCCCGGCCAGATCGTTGGCTTTGTGGGCGCAAATGGCGCCGGCAAGACGACGACCATTCGCGCCGCGCTTGGGCTTATAAAGCTCGATGCCGGCGAGGTGCATCTGCTTGGACAGCGCTGCGACGCCAACGCGCCCGACGAGACGCAGCGCCACCTGCGCTCCCGCATCGGGCTTGTCCTGGACACGTGTCCCTTCCCCTCCACGCTCAAGGTGGGCCAGGTCGAGAGGCTCGTAGGCCCGGCATACCCCACGTGGAGCTGCGAAACGTTCGCCGGATTCATCGACCGATTTGGCCTCGATCCCAAGACGAAGGTCAAGGACCTCTCCCGCGGCATGGGCATGAAGCTGCAGCTCGCCTGTGCGCTCAGTCACAATGCTAAGCTGCTCGTTTTGGACGAAGCCACCGCGGGCCTCGATCCCATGGCGCGCGAGGAACTGCTCGACGAGTTGCTTGCCTTTGTCGCCGACGGCCAGCACAGCGTGCTGCTCTCAAGCCACATTACATCCGACCTCGATCGCACTGCCGACCGCGTCATCTGCATCGATAACGGCTCGATTGTGTTTGACCTGCCGCGCGAGGACATTACCGACCGAGCCGGCATCGCCCACTGCACCCAAGCACAGGCGTCCGAGCTCATGGCTTGCGTCGAAGGCGCCCGTGCCGCCCACCACGCCTATAGCGTGGACGTGCTCGTGCCCAACCGTCGTGAGGCGCTCGAGGCCTTCCCCGAGATTCCCTGCGACCGGGCAACAATTGATGACTATCTTCGCCTCATGCTGAAAGGGGCTTCGAAATGAAACGCGCCTTTATGTCTGAGCTCGCCATCGTCCGCACGCTTGTCCCGAGCATCGCGGGCGTCGGCCTGTTCATCTTCGTCGTACTGACCCTCGCCAACGCATCGGATGGCGATTCCGGTATGAGCGCCGGCGCCTGTGCGGTCAGTGCCATGTCGCCCATCGTGGTCATGAACTCGCTGGCCGGCTACGACAATCAAAACGGATGGGAGCGCTATCGGGCAACGCTGCCCCTCTCGCGCAAAGACATCATCTGTGCACGCTACCTGAGCATCATTGTCTTCTCGGCCGTCATGGCGTGCGCCGCCGCGCTTCTGAGCATCGTCTCCATCCCGCTCTTCAACAGCGTGGGTATCCCCTCGACGGGACAGACCGTCTTTGAGACCGCAATCGCTTCGACCGCGTCCATGCTCATTTCCCTCATGATGGTGTTTCTGGCACAGCCGCTGTTCTTTCGATTTGGACACATGGAGGCGCTGCGCCTTTCCGTCGGCCTGTTTGCCCTGCTCGGATGCCTTGCCATGGCCACACTGAGCTCCTCCAACCCCATCAGCAACTGGCTCATGTCGATTGCTGGGGCGGATCCCGATCCCGCCGTCCTCGGCTGCCTGTGCGCAGGAATTGCCGTACTGGCCCTCGTGCTCTTTGCACTTAGTTGCGCCATCAGTACCAAGGTCTATCGAGCACGCGACCTGTAGGCAAGCGCGGTATCATCGGGCATGCGCCGCAGATCTGGCGCGGTCTTTTATGAGGAGGCGCTCAACCCGTGTCGTGGGTTACAGCAGCATTTGCATCAGCTTTCTTTGCCGGCATCACATCCATTTTGGCCAAATGCGGCATCAGGCACACCGACTCCGACGTTGCAACCGCCATCCGTACTTGCGTGGTGCTCGTATTTGCCTGGGCAATGGCGGGCATTTCTGGATCCATCGGAGCAATCGGCGCCATTCCCGCCAAAGCCTGGCTATTCCTCACCCTCTCGGGACTCGCCACCGGCGCCTCGTGGATCTGTTACTTTAAGGCGCTCAGCATCGGAGACGTCAACAAGGTTGTACCCGTCGACAAGATGAGCACCGTGCTCGCCGTGCTGATCGCCATAGTGCTTTTTGGTGAGACAGGCAACCTGGCGGTCAAGCTCGTGGGAACCGCAGTTATCACGCTCGGCACGTTTTTGATGATCGAGAAAAAGCAGTCCGTCGGCGCAGAGCAAAAGCAAGACCGAGCCTGGCTCGCTTACGCCCTCGGCGCCGCCGTGTTCGCGGCACTCACCTCCGTCCTCGCCAAGATCGGCATCGAAGGTGTCGAGTCAAACCTGGCCACGGCAATCCGCACCTGTGTGGTACTTGTTATGGCATGGGCAATCGTGGCTGCCAAGGGAAAGCTGGAGCAGGTCGCGCGCATTGACCCGCGCGAACTCGCATTTCTTGCGGCATCGGGCATTGCGACCGGCGCGTCGTGGCTGCTGTACTACTACGCCATCGCTGCAGGCCAGGTGTGCGTCGTCGTGCAAATCGACAAACTATCGATTGTCGTATCGGTGCTGTTCGCACGACTGGCCTTCAACGAAAAGCTGTCGCATCGAAGCGCCATCGGCCTTTTCCTCATCGTGCTGGGCACCGCCGCGCTCGCGATTTGGAAGTAGCGTCGGTGCCAGGCGAGATTCAGTCCACCCGCAAATCCGTGACACAGCGCCCACACCGGGCTTGAGATGTTTGTATTGACCGTGTGCTGCCGTGCTACTTGCGCAGCGGCTTGGGCAGCGGAATGCCGGCGGCGATAACGGCGGCGATGATCATACAGACGATACCCTTGAGCGGGAAGCACATGAGCAGCAGGCCCACGACCATGACGGGCTGGCGCATGACGGCACCCATCGTCGATGCCGTGCAGACGGCGACGCAGAAGACCGGATCGGCGCCGGTGAGGATGGCAAGACCATAGCCCAGGCTCACGCCCGAGAAGATGACGGGGAAGAAGTGGCCGCCGCGCCAGCCCATGTTGATAAGGGCAGGGGTCAGCATGGCCTTGACAAGACCGGTTGCAATAAGCACGCCGGCGGGGATGGCCATATAGGTCTCCATGAGCACATCGGCCTGCGTCTCGCCGGCAAACATGGTGTAGGGCAGGACCGTGCCGCAGATGGCGAGTGCCAGGCCGGCCAGCATGGCCTTGACGACCGGGCGCTCCCCTATGGCGTGGGCCAATGCCTCGCTCGCGTGCTCCGAGACAAAGTACAGCCAGCCACAGACGGTACCGGCGAGAGACAGGGGGATAAGCCAGGCAAGCTCGAGGTTACCCACCTGGGCAGCCTCGAACCTCGGCATGCCCATGCCGCCACCCATAAGCTGGCCGAGCAGCAGATAGGTGCCCAGGCCGCCGGCAATCGCGATGCCGTAGACCACGGTCTTTTGCGCCTTGGGCAGCTTGATGGTGATTTCATCGGACGCTGAGTCCTCATCGTCGTTGTCGCCCTGGCCGTCGGCACTACCGGCAAGCGGCGCCACAAAGCCAAATACGGGCGCGGTGAAGAGCGCCGTCAGGGCAGCCTGGGTGCCCAGCAGCGTGAGCTCCCTAAACTCGGCTCCAAAGCGACGCATGCGATCGCCGACCCAGCTGCACAGCCCCGCGATGACGCCGGTCAGTCCGGCTTCCGGTCCAATGCTTCCGCCAAACAGCAGCGGCAGCAATGCCGCGAGCGAAAGCTTGCCCAGGTTGTCGTACGGGTAGCGACCGTCTTGTTTAACCTTGGCCATCACCTGGTTGAGGTCATCGGTCTTGGTGCCCGTCATCTTTTCGTACAGGCCGATCAGCAGGCCGCCCAGCAGGCAGACGAAAAACGGATACGGCAAAAAACCGAACGGACCGCTCGCGAGCTCGGGCGAAGCGACGCCCAGCATATGCGGGATCTCGGTCCATAGATAGTCGATACCGTGCTCCATCGCAAAGAAAAACAGCCAGACCGCGGCGCCTGCAAACGCACCGGTCACGGCCACGCTCACTAAAAACAGCGCACGGTTTTTGGGTTTTGCAAGGTTGTCCATCGGGACCTCCCGTGGTCAAAATCGACAAAGATACGTTTTATTGTAGGACGGGCAGGGCGTGGGCGGGCCAACCATCTACGCCGCGAACAGCACCGTTGGGTGCCGCACGTGCGATGGGCCCAAGGCTCAGTTGCCGATAATCGATGCGATCTCGTCCAGGTCATCGGCAAAGTAGATGCCCTGCTGGCGCTGCGGGCTCGATAGGCCCTTGCCGATCATGTGCTCGAGCAGCGACTTGAGATCGTTGTAGTAACCGTCCAAGTTGTACAGGATGCACGGCGCGCTCAGATGCCCCAACGACACGGCCGACATGACCTCAGCGATCTCCTCGAGCGTGCCCGTGCCGCCCGGAAAGGCAATGAACGCATCGCCAAGCTCGATCATCTTGGCCTTGCGCTCGGCCATGTCGCTCGCCACGATCAGGTCGTCGATACCATCGTGCTGAAACTCGGCCTCAATAAAAAAGCTTGGCTCCACGCCGGTCACATGCCCGCCGGCATCGAGCACGCTATCGGCGAGCGCACCCATCAGGCCCGATTTGGACCCGCCGTATACCAGCACGTGCCCGTTGGAGCCAATCCAGTTGCCCAGCTCTTGCACCGCAGGCAGAAACGCCGGGTCGTTACCGACGCTGGCGCCCAGGTATACCGTGATATTCATATTCAATCCCCCTCGTCGTGACGCGCGGCGCCCGTTCTAGCGTTGGCGTCGGCGATATTCGCGCACACGGCGCGATAGGTCGGCAAGCTCGTCACGATCGAGCTCTTCCAAATGCTCCAGATCATCCATAAAGCACGCCATGGTGTCCTTTTGGCGCATCTTGATGAGCGTATTGCAGTAGCTCACCGCCACGCCCGTGAGCATGGCGATGTAGAAGATGCTGATGACGCTCAGGACAACGGTAATCGCGCGGGCAACCGGCGTTTCGGCCGGGATATCGCCAAAGCCGATCGTCGAGACCGTCTCAAAGCTAAACCACAGGCCATCGCCAAACGTAAGGGTCGTGGGCTCGGACAGCCAGACGGCCGTCGAGCACAGCAGATAGAAAACGAGAAACAGGCCCGTGATGTGCGCAAAGCCAGCCTGGCGCAGCACATCGGCAAGCGTCCTCAACTTGTTCATCGCGACCCCTTTTCCCAGACGCCCCATCACATTCGCTCGGTATTGTCCCACGCCTCCCCCGCAAACGGAACTAGTCATTGGGGACGTTCTTAAACGACTAGTCATTTAAGAACGTCCCCAATGACTACCTAACCGTTTAGCGGTGCGGCGGCTGAGTGGGCAGGCTGGGCTGGTATCCTTATGTGATATTGTCTCGACTCGATAGGATTTCATGTGAAACCTTCCACCGTCCTTCGTTTGACTCTATATCGCACCCTGGCCGTCGCGCTTACCGCACTCGCCGTACTGAGCGCCGCCATGCCCGCCCCTGCCTTTGCCGCCGACTCCGACCAGCAGGTCAAGACGGTCCGCGTTGGCTGGCTCGTCAACAACAAAGGCTTCCAGGAAGGCACGCCGGGCGAGCGCCTCTCGGGATGGGGCTACGAGTACCTCCAGACCCTCTCGTATTACACAAAGGGCTGGCAATACGAATACGTTAGCGGCACCTTCTCCGAGCTTATGGACATGCTCGAGGCGGGCGAAATCGACCTCATGCCCAACATCTCGTATTCGGCAGAGCGCGAGCAGAAGCTGCTCTTTTCCTCGAACCCCGAGGGCACTGAGCGCTACTACGTCTACGCCAGGCCCGATCGCGACGACCTTGCCAAAGGCGACCCCCAGGCGCTCCAAGGCCTTACCATCGGCTGCAACGCCGGCGTTATGCAAACTATCGTCGGCCAGCAGTGGCTCGCCGACGAAGGCGTTACCTGCACCTATAAAGAAATCGACACCGGCAGTGCCCTCTTTGAGGCGCTTGCAGACGGCGAGGTCGACGCCGTCATCATGAACGACACCATTTCGTCGCCCGATGCGTCACCCATGTTCTACGTAGGCTCGAGCGACTACTATTTTGCCGTTCCCAAAAGCCGCCCTGACCTGATGAACGACATCAACGCCGCCATGGCGACCATCGCCCGCGATAACCCGCGCTATAACGAGGAAGTCAAATCGAGTTACTCGACCCAAAACAGTGGCTCGTCATCGCTCACCGGCACCGAGACCACCTGGCTCAAAGAAAACGGCAATACCATCACGCTCGGCTATCTTAAAAACCAACTTCCCTACTGTACGCAAAATGACGACGGCGAAATGGAAGGGTCGCTCGCCTCGCTTGCAACGACGTTGCACGACAAGTTTGGCATTACGGTCAATACAATCGCACTCTCGAACAACAAGCAAATGATCAAAGCCCTTTCCAACGGAACCATCGATGTCGCCCTGCCGTTGTTTCGCGACTACTGGCTCGCCGAGCAGACTGGGGTCATCCAGTCAAACTCGATGGGAACGGTTTCGCTGACCGCCATTCACAGTGGCAAAAACCTGAACAGCGACCTTAAGAACATCGCTTGTACAAAGAGCACAATCGTTAACCGTTTTGAGCTCGAAAGTCTCTTTCCGAACGCAACGGTAACCGAGTATTCGAATGACGGCGAGGTGCTCAAAGCCCTCAATGAGGGGAAGGCACGTTGCATCATTGTCCCCAGCACGCGCCTGGAAACTCTCCGCGACATCTACGACATCGAGGATTTCGAAACACAGGAACTCACCAACACGGCGCAACTATCGTGTTTAATTTCGCGCGGCAAGCCCGAGCTGCTGGGAATCATCAATAAGGGCATCGTCAATGCAGGTGAATCGCTCTCTGCAAACAGCTATTTCCCCACATCGTACTCGGCGCAAGAATCGGATGCGTTCCGACTTCTCTACCGCAACCGCATCGTCATTGCGGCAGTCGTCATCTGCATTTTGCTCACCGGCATCGTCATCCTTGTCTGGTCGCTTTACCGCGCACAGGAGGAACGGCAGAAAGCCGATGCCGCCAACGCCGCCAAAACCGCTTTCCTCACGCGCATGAGCCACGACATCCGCACGCCGCTCAACGGCATCCTGGGCCTTATCGAAATTGAGGAATTGAGAGAAGGCGACATGCAGGTCGCCCGCGAAAGCCGCGCCAAGGCGCGCGTTGCCGCCAATCACCTGCTGTCACTGATTAACGACATCCTCGAGATGGGCAGGATCGAGGAGCGCAAAGTGACGCTCGAGCACGAATCATTCAACCTTAAAGAGCTGTGCGACAATGCGCTCGTACTGTGCAAGCTCCGCGCATCGGACCGCGGCATAACCATGCTCGACACCAGCGAGCCCTACGCTGTCGACCAATATATGATCGGCAGCCCCACCCATATTCGGCAGATCCTTGTCAACCTGCTCGACAACAGCATCAAGTACAACAAGCGCGGAGGCACCGTCACGTTCTCATCGACCATCAAACCGGTCGACGACGAGCACGCCGTGTTTTGCTTTAGCGTCTCGGATACCGGCATTGGTATGACATCCGAGTTTTTGGCACACATTTACGAGCCGTTTGCCCAGGAAGGCGACGATGCGCGCAGCAAGTTCCAAGGAACCGGCATTGGCATGTCTATCGTCAAATCGCTCATCGATATGATGGGCGGCACGATTGAGATTTCGAGTGAGGTTGGCGTAGGGAGTACGTTTAATGTCCATATTCCGCTCGAGATCGACAAGAACCCTCAGGCAAAAGAACGTACGGACGAGCAGGCATACAGTTGCTCGCTTGCAGACATGAACGTTCTTTTGGCAGAAGATAACGAGCTCAATGCCGAGATTGCCCAGGCTCTGCTCGAACGCGAGGGCATCGTCGTAACTCGCGCCGCCGACGGCAACGAAGCGGTCGACCTATACGTTGGCCGTCCCGCGGGTAGCTTCGATGCGATTCTAATGGACATCATGATGCCGGGCATGGACGGCTACGAGGCAACCCGCGCGATCCGCCTGAGCGAAAAGGCCGATGCGGCCGACATCCCCATCATCGCGCTCACCGCCAACGCCTTTGCCGAAGACGCCAAGGCGGCACACGACGCCGGCATGAACGCCCATCTGCCCAAACCGCTCGACTTTAACAAGCTCAAAAACATACTCGCCTGTATCAAGAAAAACGGGGCTGTTTCGCTATAGTTTGTGCTCAACCACTATGCGCAGTAGAAAGGAAGCCAACGATGTTTAGGCCCTTACGTCGAAAGAAACGCGCCATCACCGACGAGGAAGCGCGCGAACTGCTCGCTACCTGCAAGCGCGGGGTCTTTGCCGTCAACGGCGATGATGGCTACCCGTACGCCATTCCCGTCAACTACTTCTTTGACGCCGAGCACGACAAGATTTATTTCCATGGCGCCAAGGCTGGCCACAAGGTCGATTCACTCAGGCATGATGATAAAGTCTGCTTTACCGTTTACGGCAACGAGTGGTACAAGGACGGCGACTGGGCTCCCTACGTTATGAGTACCGTTGTCTTTGGTCGTTGTCGCCTGGTAGATGAAGCGCCCGCGTTTATCGAGGACAAAGTCCGTCAGCTCGCGCTTAAGTACTACCCTTCTGTCGAAGAAGTCGAGGAGGAGATCGCCAAAGACATTAAGGGCGTCCAACTCTACGAGATTTCGATTGAGCATCTTTGCGGCAAGCAGATCCATGAAAAGTAAGCCTAAAAGCAGGTCTTGCAAATAGCGATATGGCCCGGCTCCAACCAACATTGGAACCGGGCCATATCGCTATTTATGAAGCGTCGGCGGCTAAGTGCGCGAGCGCCTCAACGAGCTCCTGCGCGCTCACGGGTTTGCTCAGATGCGCGTCCATGCCCGCCTCGCGCGAAAGCCTACGGTCGTCGGCAAAGGCGTTGGCGCTCACGGCGATGATCGGCGTGGTCGCGGCGTCCTCGCGATCGAGCGCTCGAATCTGACGCGTGGCCTCAAGGCCATCGATGCCAGGCATCATAATGTCCATCAGCACCACGTCGTACTCGTGCGGTGCGCTCGCGGCAAACGTCTCGACGGCAGACTCGCCGTCCTTAGCATGCACCACGACGGCACCGGCACGGTCGAGCGTAAACTGTGCGATCTCGGCATTCAGGTCGTTATCCTCTACGAGCAAAACGCGCAAGCCCTGGAGCGCATCGTCGTCACCTGCATCCACGTGAACTGCCTGAGGAATCTCGGAGCGCTTGCACTTCTCAAACGGCAGGCGGATGGTAAACGTCGTCCCCTGTCCCAAGGTACTCGTAAAGCTCATGGTTCCGCCCATAAGCTCGACCAGCTGCTTGGCAATAGACGCGCCCAGACCAGTTCCCGACGAAGCGCCTTCCACCTGTTGTTCCTCGCGGCTAAACGGCTCGTAGAGGTGCTGTTGGAACTCCTCGCTCATGCCAATGCCGTTATCGGCGATCGTGTATTCATAGACGGGGACACCGTCCACCGGCTCCACCTCGCGGCATGCCAGGCGAACATAGCCGCCCTGGCGGTTGTATTTAACGGCATTACCGGCAATATTGAGCAACAGGCGCTTGAGGTGCGTCACGCTCACCCGGGCATAGGGATGATCGAGCGTCTGCTGGTCGCAGATAATTGTCACCAGGCGCTCCTCGGCCTGGCGCTCCAGAATATCGCACACCTCACGGTTGAGGGCCACCATATTTGTAGGCACGAGATTCAGGTCGACCTGCCCGCTCTCCAGGTGACTCATATCGAGTGCCTCGTTCGCAAGGTCGAGCAGCAGTCCCGATGCCGTCCAAATCTTTGAGCGGCACTCGGTCTGCTTCTGCAAGTCGTCTGCGTTGGCATTGCCCACCTCGAC
Organism: Collinsella aerofaciens; assembly: GCF_028206795.1. Taxonomy (GTDB): domain Bacteria; phylum Actinomycetota; class Coriobacteriia; order Coriobacteriales; family Coriobacteriaceae; genus Collinsella; species Collinsella aerofaciens_AX. The sequence continues at coordinate 128,829 of NZ_JAQLFJ010000005.1, forward strand.
CATACCGCGAATGCCGTTGATGGGCGTGCGCAGGTCGTGGCTCATACGGCGCAAAAACTCCGTCTTTGCAGAGTTGGCAGACGAGGCCTCACGCGCCGCCTTTGCCAGCTTGTCGCCATAGCCGCGCTCCTGCAACAACAGGTCGGTCAAGCGTTGGCGCTCGGCGCGGCGGCGCGCCAACACGACAGCGGCTATAACACCGCCGTAGAGCGCCAACACGCTGGCAACAACAACGGCGACGACCTCGAAGTAACGCTGCGCGGACGCATAGGTGTACACGTAATAATTGCACGCTTTACCAAATGTGCCCAGATACCACTCTCCGTTGGCATTGACCAATCTGACCTTACCAGCTAGGCAACGCTCCTTAATACCGTCAACTATGGTGGTATCTGTCACAGGCAAATCGAACACGCCCGATATGGTGGGTTCAACGGCATTGGTCGCAACGACCATGCCGTCGTTTTCAATCACGATACTGCCGCTATCGATGGTCTCATAACCATCGAGCAGGCTCTGCAACTTGAGCGTATTGCTCGCAACCGCCTTGGCGCTCTGGTGCCTCACCGCGACAACGATGCCTTCACCGTCCCGCCGGGCCACGCAGCCAATGTCTGCGACCGAATCATCCGCAAGCGTAATGCGAGCGGTATAGGACTTAAGCGGATGGGCTGCCACCTCCAGCACTGGCGTCTTTTTGAGATTCGCGGCGAGCGACTCGTAGCTCACGTTATCCGTCGAGGACTCGGACACCAAGTTGCCCGATGCGTCCGTCACGATCAGCGCTGTCACATTAAACTGGTCAGCATATTGCTCCAACGTAGCGTTATCCACCGAGCCGTCGCGCTCCATATCACGCGCCGCCTCTCCGGCAATCTCCATAACGCGAATCAGGTTTTTGGTCGCATAGGCGTTGTTGAACGCATCGTAGGAAAGGCTCTGCGTCGCCACGTAATTGACAGCGTCGGCAAAGCGCTGCTCGGCCTGAGCTGTCGTGTAGCTGTAGCTCATCACGCCGGCAACAGCCGAGAGCGCTATCCCCAACAGGACGACGATGAGCCATTCCCGTGCCGAACGATCGCCCCGCTCCTGAGCGGTGTGGTCGGACGCATCAATCATGACAGGCCCTCCACATTCAAAAACGGCGAAGGGTCATCATAGTACTTTGACACCAGGCGTTCCATGGTGCCATCGGCAAGCATTTCTTGATAGGCATGGGTGAGCTTAACGTCAATGCCGCGTGTGTCGTTGAGATCGAAAGCGGTGCCCAACCCAACCTCCAGCAGCGGCTCAGACAGAATGCGATACGTCACACCATAGTCTTTTTCGTAAGTAAGCAGCGAGGACTCATGCGCGGCGATGGCATCGACCAGGCCCTCGACGAGCGCCGGGTTCAGGTACGAGCGGTCCGAAAAGCTGTAGAGCTCCTTGATCTGCGGAACGTTTTCACTGGTACGATTGAGCAGAATCGACTCGGGCTTGGTGGTGGACTGGACCGCCACGACCTTACCCTCAAGATCGGCAAGCGTGTAGATATCGCTCTCGGGATCGACCGCGACCACCTGGCGGCTCGCAAGGTACGGGCCGGCCCAGCGATATTCGTTTTCGCGGCCCGTCATACTAAAGCTGCCCATGACGCAGTCGAGCTCGCCGCTCGCCAGCAGTTCTTTCTTCTTTTCCCAGTCGATCAGCTGGTATTTTGGCTTGTAACCAATGCGGACCAAAGCCTCGGTCAAAATCTCGACATCCAGGCCAACGATATTGCCGTACTCGTCGCTATACACAAACGGCGGATAGAGGTCGCTGCCGACGTTGAGCGTCTTAAGATTGTCGTCTTTGACCTGCGAGGCGGCCGCGCCTTCTGATGCAGACGCCGCGGCCCCGTCATTCGACCCGGAACAGCCAGCTATCGCCACGACAAAGGCACTCACCACTGCAAGCGCAACAAACAACGATATGGCGGCCGAGCGACGAGGTCTTTTCATCGAGCTCCAGACGTTCCTGTTTACAGACTCAAGAGCAAAGATATTAGCAGACAAAACCGCGCTTGCGCTCAATGGTTACAGATGCTTTACCATACGGGGCCTTCCAGCCAATCTGGCAGACGGCCCCGCATGCAGCGCTCACTTACTGTGCATTAAAAACGTAGCGGTCCAGGCGGTCGCACGCCTCCCTTACACGCGAAAGCGGCAGCGCCAGATTCACGCGAATGTGGCAGGGCCCGTGGAACGGACGGCCGTCCTGATAACCCACGCCCACACGCGCCCCCTCGTCGAGCAGCCACTGAATATCGCAGCCATGCTCGCGGCACCACTATGGGAATGCGGACAAATGGCCGGTTAGTCCTGCGCGTCGTCGACGGCGGTTACCGTCAGCCTGGTTCCGTCAACCGTAAACGATATGTCGAGCCCGGCGTAAGCCAAGTGGTACACGCGGTTTGGCTCGTGCTTGCTGCCCGCGCGGCGCGGATCTTGGCGAAGGACCTCTATCAAGCCGGAGAGCTTTGCGAGCGGGACCATATCCTGCAGCGCATGCGGAAACTCAACGTCGAGCTCTTGCCATGACGCATCTTCAATCCAGCCGCCGGTCGCATCCGGGTGACAGTCCGCAAACGGAATGTAGGGCTTGATATCGTAGATGGGCGTGCCGTCGCGCAGATCTGCTCCCAGCACATGGATGATGGGGCCGTCGTCGGTAAGCTCGACACGATCGAGCTTGACGCAGGTAAGACCGATGGGATTGGGGCGAAACGGGCTGCGTGTGGCAAATACGCCCACGCGCTCGGCTCCACCCAAGCGCGGCGGTCGCACGGTCTTCGACCACTTGGCGTTGGTGCCGGACCTGTCCTGCGTCTTGGCATCGGCGGCGATGTCTTCCGCCGTGCCGCCGGGCGTTCCGTTTTCAAAGCGCCAGAGCAGCCACAGGTGCGAGAAGGAGTCCAAGCCCTCAACCGCCGCGTTGGAAGCATATTCCGGCTCAAAGACAATGCACCCCTCAAGATGGGGCGCCAAAAAGCTGTTGCGCGGGATGCCGAACTTCTGCGGCAGGTCGGTATGTATGTGTGCAATAGGTTCCATGCCGGTCATTGTACGGCATGAGGGCATGGACGCTGCGTGCAATCCCCCACCACGACCGCCCTTTTTGCAACTAACGGTTGCTTGGAAGGGCATCGGCCGCCGCGTATGCTTAAAGCCGCAAGCAGCAGAAAGGAGCTATCATGGCCTTTGCAGAAAAACTCATCGCCGTCCGTCGTGCCAACAGCCTCACCCAAGAGCAGCTCGCCGCCAAGCTCTATGTCACGCGCCAGGCCGTGAGCCGCTGGGAGCGCGGCGAAGTCACCCCGGGCATCGACATGATGAAACTCATTGCCGCCGTAACCGGAGAGCCGCTGTCCCACTTGCTCGAAATGCCTGAGCACTATTGCCAGAGCTGCGGCATGATACTCACGCCCGATGACTGCGGCACCAATGCCGCGGGCGCCAGGACCGATCATTACTGCAAGTGGTGCTACGACCGCGGCAAGTACACCTATGAGACCACGATGGAGGCAATGATCGAAGATTGTGCCCCGCGGCTGGCACAAAGCACCGGCATGTCGCTCGATGAAGCCGTCTCGCTCATGGGCGCCGTGCTGCCGCAACTGGAGCGCTGGCGCTCCGTGCACGAAAACGAGGACCGCTACGGTGCCGAGGCGCGGGCGCGCTATGGCGATGAGGCTATCGATACGGCAAACGAAGCGCTGTTGGACATGGACCCCGAAACCTGGAACGACATGAAAGAACTCGAGCGCGCGATTTTAGGCCAGCTCTCGATTGCCATGGACGACGGCGATCCAAAGAGTAACGAAGCCCGCAAGCTTGTCGCAATGCACCGCCGATGGGTTGGCCTTAACTGGGGACACGAGCCCCAGGACGAAGCATACCTGGGCCTCGCCAATGGTTATCTTGCCGACCAGCGCTTTGTTGACTACTACGACAAGCCCTGCGGCACCGGAGCCACGGCGTTTCTGGTACAGGCAATCGAGTCGTCGTTGACGCGTGCATAGACCGCGGCGGCTTTGGGTATTTCAATCGAAACCTCAACCGATTGGAGACCTATGGCTACTGATCACGAGCTCGCGCTCTACGTTATGACCGGCTGCCCGTATTGCATAAAGGTCAAGCGCTTCCTGGCCGATAACGGCGTGACCATCCCCGAGCGTAATATCTCGACCGATTCCGATGCCGAGCAGACGCTCATCGCCGTCGGCGGAAAGCGCCAAGTTCCCTGCCTGTTCATTGACGGCACGCCACTCTACGAGTCGGGCGACATCATCGCGTGGATACAGAAGAACCTGCTCTAGTCCGCGCGCCGCGGTCGGCCGGCCCCAACGCACAAACCCATACGAACCAAACATGTACGCCAGCATCCAAAGTCGACATTTTCCGACATCTTTGGATGCTGACGTACAGCTATTTGTGGGCAATCGTTGGGGACGTTCTTAAATGACTAGTCGTTAAAGAACGTCCCCAACGACTAGTATCGATTTAATAGAACATACGTTTGCTTTTTATGCTATACTCGCCTCAAGGCATGAGAATGGTCGAGAGTTCCCGCGGAGGTCCCCAATGACACGCTGGAGCGAGCCCGGTAAGTAAGATCGGTGGTTACCGCACTCGTCCATCTCAGACAGGCTGCGCTCCTGTTCGTCGTCGCCGTCAAAGAACGACACTCACAACCAAACGTTTCCGTTATCCGTGAGCCACACAGGAGTGCATCGTTATGGCAAAAAAGATTCCAACCTTTACGTCCGACACCGTATCAAGCGCCTGCTCAGATATCAGCAAGATCGTTGAAGCCAAGAGTCTCAATCAAAAGAGACTCGATCATGAGACTTCGTTAGAGGGGGCGTTGCTCATTGGGCGCCGCCTCGAACAAGAGACTGCCGGATACCCCATTACTAATCTCAAAGGACTGCTCTCCCCCGTCGGCGGCCATCTACACAAGCACTATGGCCCCCGTCTAGGACAATCCTATCTCGCACGCTGCATTAAGTTCGCTCGCGCCGTTCCCAAATACGCACCTTTTCGATCAGAGCTTGACCTAGCCCACTATGAGGCACTCGCTCGCGTCACAAACGAGTACCTGCGTCTTGAGCTCATGAACGTCGCGGCCGACAACAGGTGGCCCTCATCGCACATCGCGCTTCACGCCAGATACCAGAATCCACAAGATGCTCCAAGCAACAGAGAATTCCACGAGCTCACAGCGAACCAGGAAGTTTGGCGCTTTGCCCGCGCTTATACAGATGCCTGCGGAATCATTTCGCTCGAGAAGTTTGTTGAGCTTTACAATTCTTGCGCTCCCGAACCAGTCTCGATATTCGAAGTAAATGAAACTATTTGGAAAATCAAAGAGGAGTCGGGGCGCATCGACAACCCCTGCATACTTTCCAAGGACGGAGAGCTGTACCTCATAGCGCCGGAACTAGACGACACGGTCGAAAATAACCCTTATTACTACGACGACTACGGATATTCCTATCGAAGATACGAACGCCATAGCGAGTACACCCAGGAAATGCGCTCGTTACGCGAGCGACGTGTTCAGAGCAGGAGGGCGGCCATATTCACTGGCCATAAGCAGCATCCAATCGAAAAACTAGACTATGAGGACATCGTCTGTGGATATGCCAGCTACACACAATCTGTTAATAATCTCAAATTGTATATCTTGAATGATTCCAAGCTGGGTGCCGCAAGCCTTCACGCAAGAGAGGACGAGTTCGATTTCATCATGGCAAAGCTCTTGCGTTCTATTGGTCTCAACGGCATGCCGACAGCACAACAAACAACCGAAGATGCCGAATTTTTATTGATCGTCGTACGACCCGATTTTTACAAACAAGCGGAGATAAACAAGGTCTCCAAGCTCCTCGCAATAGTCTATGAAAACACTCCCCTCTGGGAGTTCAACGGACGCTCATACACCGAGCTAAAGAGTGAAAAAACGCTAGAGCCTCCGGTGCCAACTTTGCAACGAACAGTCCAACCAAAACAGGCTGCTTAACCTAATTAACTGCTTGTATTTTTGTCTACAAAACTGTATACATAAAGAGAGGTCCATATGGAGCTCATCGCAATCCACCCCCATGCCCTCAAACACGGGCTGACAGAGACGGATATTATATGCGCCTGGAACTCCGCTTTTGCATGGTTCAGGCGTGATCTTGAAAATGGAGGCATCGATTACGTTCTCGTTGGACTTGATGGAAGAAGCCGCCTCATGGAGCTCATTGCTCGATGTTGCCCCGACCGAGATGGTTACATCATTTATCACGCCCTTGTCCCTCCTACGCGCAAGGTGCTCAGGGAAATCGGAATCGATCGATAGGAGGCGCTATGGACGCTAAACAGCTCGAAAAGATGATGGGGTTTGCTCCCGGTGAGCTAGAAAAAGCCGCAGCGGCATACGAAAAAGATGAGTGGCCGAAGGGCCACACCGTCAAGTTGGGAAGGCCGCCGATTTCCGATGAACCAAGCGTTGTTTTATCGGCACGTGTGGGCGAATCGGTTCTTGAAGCATTTGACGCAAAGGCAAAGCGCCATGGGCAAACGCGCACGGAGCGACTCAGGGAACTCATTACACTCGATGCAATGATTGCCTAGTCCCCTGCCGAACCAAACATGTACGTCAGCATCCAAAAACGATATTTTTCGACATCCTTGGATGCTGGCGTACAGTTTTTTGCATGGGTCCGGCACAGGCGATCCGTTCTTCTCCGTCCCCAAGGGATCATTTAGCCACAAAAGCGGGCGATGGGCGCAAGCTGCTGCTCGCGAAAGACACGGTCGACAGCAGCACGGTATTCATCGACCTTTTTGGTCTTGCGTACGAGTTTGTGAACGGTCGCGGGATCGGCGAAGGCGCATTTGGCGTAGAACCACCACTCCTTCATGCGAAAGACCGCGTTGCCCCCAATCTCGTCCGCATAGGCCGCAAACAGCATGTCATGGAAGCGTTGCAGCTCAGCGGCGGTAGCGGCAGGGTCGCCCTTAACCATGCGAGCCAGCGCGGGATTCGCAAGCAAGCCGCGCCCCAACATTACGTGGCGTGTTCCGGGATAGGCCTTCACCAGCGCATCCATGTCCTCAGGATCAAAGATGTCGCCGTTATAGGCCACGGGGAACGGCGCCCGTTCCAGCGTCTCGCCGTAAAACTCTTTGCGCGGTGAGCCCGTATAACGGTCCTTTTGCACGCGCGGATGCACGATCAACTCCGCCAGCGGCATTCGGCAATAGAGGTCGAGCACGCGCTCGTACTCGTCATCGCATTCGAGCCCCAGTCTGGTCTTGACCGACACCGGCAAGGGCGAGCGTTCGCACACGTCGCTCAAGAACACCTCGAGCTCATCCAGATTGCGCAGAAAGCCCGAGCCCTTCCCCTTGGCGACAACCGTGCCCGAGGGGCAGCCAAGGTTGAGATTGACCTCGTGATAACCCATGTCGGCGAGCACCTGCGCCGCCCACACAAACTCATCCGCATTCTTGGACATCAGCTGAGGCACTACGTTAAGCCCCTGGTTATTGGCGGGATCGACCTCTTTAAACGCTTTGCCGCCAAAGCGGTTGCCTACCCGTGGCGGCGGCAAAAACGGCGTGTAATAACAATCGAGTGCGCCAAAACACTCCGCGTGCACGCGACGGAACACATGCCCGGTAATCCCCTCCATAGGGGCCAGCGATAAATACATCGACATCCATTCTCACATCAATGTGACAAAGGGACTGTCCCTTTGTCACATTTGCAAATCATCATTCGGCTGTTTATTTTGGCACACATACGTATCGGGCGGCATCATCGCGTGGGCACAGGAGCAGCCGCTCTAAACCAGGGCTGCCGTGGCACTTTTGCCGTATGACCATGCGCTCATCGATGGCGGGATTCTCTATACTGAGTCACATATGACGGCATCGCGCCACAACGACCGCCACGACACCAAGGACCAGCCATGGCAACACTTTCCGAACAAGAACGCAAGCGTATCCAGCGATATTGCATCTGCCCCAAGGTTGCCGGTACGGCGCTTGCCATGGCGTTTGTGCTGCCATTTTTGATCATTCCCTTCGAAATGATTGACGATATCGTCTTCCATCACGAAGGCTTCCAAGAAACGGGCATGATAGCCGCCCTGGTGCTCACCGCCGTCGAGCTCGTCATCTTCTGCTATTGCGCGCTCGCGCCGCGCTTTGGCATGCGCGGCAAGCAGTGGAAAGAAATGCAGCGCCGACTCGCCGTCGAGCAGTCCGAGAAAGACCGCTCGGCACAAATCGCGGGCGTTATTGGCACGCAGGCCGCCGCGCGCCTACTCAAGAACAGCGACAACGAGACCGCGCGCAACCTGGGCGGCGCGGCAGAAGTCGCCGCTGCCGTTGGCGCCGTCGCCACTGCAGCTGACGTGCTTACTGAGAGCTTCGCTAACGCAAAGGCCATGGCAGAGGCCTGCGGCGTGCCTATCCCCCGTGCAAAAAAGTGGATCGTCGCGCTTGTGGCACTGCCCCTCGCAATCGTGTGCGGTGCCTATATCCCGCAGCTGGCGCAGGGAAACATCGAGATGCAACAGAACGCCGCGGCCGCGGCCGAGCAGATCGCCATCGCCCGCAAGGCATTAGAGCCCGCATGCGAGCACGTGTCCGCCGATGACCCCTACGAGCGATATCAAGATTACGGCTATCATGTCCGCGGCTATCTGCACGAAGGCGACTCCGACGCCCAGAAGACCTATACGTATCTGGACTTTGACAACAAGGGGACGCTCAAGGAAGTGAGCTACGCGGCAGAGGTCGACCCCAGCGCGAGCCTCGAGGATAACCTTGCCCGCATCGAACACGAGCTTGACGAGCTTTCCTCTGCCGTTCAAACCGTTGACGTCAAGACGGTGAGCCCCGAGCTCTTGGCACCGCAGAAACTCCCCGAAGAGTTTAGGCAGGCATTTTTGAACGGCTCACTCTACGAGAGAATCTCTATCAGGACGAGTGACGACCTCATCAAAACGTATTACTCGTTTGATACGGATCCCGAGGACGAGTTTGACGAGTACACCCATCCAAGCGTCCGTATTACGCTGATGGGCAAAACAAACTAGAAGGCGCGGGAAGGGGCCACCCCCTTCCCGCGCCTTTTCATCCAATGTGACAAAGGGACTGTCCCTTTGTCACATTATTCGGAGCGTAGGGCTTCCACAGGGTCTTTCTTGGATGCGCTGCGGGCCGGCAGCAGGCCGGCAACGACCGTCAGCAGCACCGAAATTGCAATGAGCACCAGCGCATCCTGCACGGGCAGGCTCATCAGATTGGGTACCTGTTTGGCAGTAAGCGCCCAGGCATTAACCGGAAAGCTCACGGCCACCACGACAACAACAGCAAAGACGCCGGCAATGAGGCCCTCGATAAAGGTCTCGGCATTGAATACGTTGGCCACGTTACGCTTCGACGCGCCGATCGCACGCAGGATGCCAATCTCCTTTTTGCGTTCCAGCACGCTGATGTAGGTGATGATGCCGATCATGATGGAGCTCACCACCAGGCTGATACTCACGAATGCGATGAGCACCAAGCTGATGGTGTTCACGATGTCGGTCACCGAACCCATGATGATGCCCATGTAGTCGGTGTACGAGATTGCCTGTTCATCGTGGCCAGAGGCTTTGACCTGCTTGTTGTACGCGTCGATGTGATCGAGCACGCGCTCCTTGGCCTCAAAGTCACGCGGGAAAATCTTGACCGAGATGGGGTCTGCCTCGTCCGCATAGCCCAACGTGGTCAGATTGTTGTCGTAGGTGAGCTTCGACGCCTTCGCATAGCTCATCATGAGCGAGCTCAGGTCCTCGGCGTCCATGTTGAAGTGGATGGCATGAGCAAAGGCACTCGCATCCACGCGCATGGCGCTCGCCAGGTTAGCAAAACTCGAAGACATCTGCGTCGCCATCTGGTCCACAAGCCCTGCCGCGCCCGCCTTGAGCTGGGATGATACCGTCGACGCTATCTGCTCGCTGATTGCCTTCATCACCTGATCCATAGCCTGCTGCAGATACGGAGCCAGCTGCTTTTGCACATAGTCGCTCATCGCCTGCTGCAGACGCTCGGCCAGGGCATCGCCGCCGAGCGCTTTGAGCTGGGCCAGGATTTGCTGAGCTGTGTCATCATTCTCAAGATACGTCGAGAATGCGGCAGAGAGCTTTGACGCGTCCTTAAGATCTTCGGGCGACAGCGCCTTAAACTGATCAGACTGCAAAAAGCCCTCAAACAGCTGGTTGGCTAGTGTTCCCACCTGCTGCATTTGCTCGGGCGTGAGTTCCAGACCGTCAAAGATACCCGAGAAATCTGGGGTTGGCGCTTTTGCCATGATGTCGTTGAAGTCGATGTCCTTGCCAACGCCCGAAAGGTCAATGTCCAGCTCGGACAAGTCAAGACCCGACAGGTCCATACCGCCGGCCGCACCCGAAAGTGCAGACGTATCGAACGAGAACGCGCTCTTGAGCGCCGCCTCGTCCACACTGAACATGCTGCCCAAATCAACTCCTTGTTTGGCCTCGCCCTGCAGTTCATCGAAAGACTTGCCCGTAAAGACATCCGTCTCGGGATGGGCAAGCTGTTCTTGCACAATCTGCGAATCGGCGGCGCGCTCCATAAGCTGGCGAGTCAGCGCATGCGTATAGGCAATGCCCGGGGACAACGCGCTCGCATTGGCTGTCTCGTTAGGTCGCACCACGCCCACAATGTGCACGTCGATACCGTCGGCAACCTTGGCTGCCATAAAGTCGGCGTCGCCAGACATGTCAGTCCACATGCCAGTCTCTTCGTTTTTGCGATAGGCATCGGCCGGCGACAACACCTTAAACGTGGTAGACAGTGCATCGTCGTAGGTAAAGTAGGCGCCGGTCTCGGGCGCTTCGACCCCACCGTCAGCCGCCATGGCGCTGTTAACCAGATCGTTGAGCTCATCGATATCCAGCGCACCGATGCTGTAGAGCGTGTAATCGCCCACCGTGCCGCGGCTCGAAAGCACCATTACGGCTTCGTTGGCAGACGTGGGCCAATGACCGGCGACAACATCGTACTGGCTGTCGAGCAGACTCTGGTCGTCAATCATCTCGTTAAAGACCGAGGTTCCCATGGATTCCATGCTCACCGTCGCCGCCGAGCTCGCGCCTCCGCTCATGGCCTCGGTCATGGCGTTGGGCACCAGCCGGACAGGCTTCTCATCGCCCTTGCCGGCACGATAGACAACCGGCGATATACCGTAGCCGTACTGAATGGCGTTGACCTCTTTATCGATGCCGTCGCCACCGGCATCGAGCCATGCCTTAAAGCTCGTCATATCGTTAGATTTAACACTTGCGAACATATCCTTTACGGCCGTGACCACGGGAATCTTATCGGTTCCCTGAGCCTTGCCGCCGGCGCCGTCGTCGGACGAATCCACGTTTTCAGGCGAGTCATCATCCGCAGCCCCCTGCCCGCCCATCATGGAAGACAGGTCGTAGTCCTGCTTGGAGATCGTAAGCGGGTAACTCGAGAGCGTATCCTCCTCGACCTTTTTGATGTAATTGTTCACGCCATTGGAGAGCGCCAGGATTGCCGCAATACCGATAATTCCAATCGAACCTGCAAAGGCCGTCATGGCCGTGCGACCCTTCTTGGTCATGAGGTTTCGGGCAGAAAGCCCCAACGCCGTCACAAAGCTCATCGAGGTTTTGCGCGTAGGCTTAGCCTCGCGACGCACGGCCTTTGCTACATCAAAGGGGTCGGAATCGTCGGTGATCTTGCCGTCCGCCAGGTTAACGATGCGCGTGGCGTACTGGTACGCCAGCTCGGGATTGTGCGTGACCATAATAACCAGACGGTCGCGCGCCACGTCCTTGAGCAGATCCATGACCTGTACGGATGTCGTTGAATCCAAAGCGCCGGTCGGCTCGTCTGCCAGCACAATCTCGGGATCATTAATCAGGGCGCGGGCGATGGCCACACGCTGCATCTGCCCGCCCGAAAGCTGGCTCGGGCGCTTGTTAACGTGCTCGCCCAGGCCGACTTTCTCCAACGCCTCGCGCGCACGCTGGCGACGCTCGGCATGCCCCACGCCCGTGAGCGTAAGCGCCAGCTCCACGTTTTCCAAAATGGTCTGATGCGGAATGAGGTTATAGCTCTGGAACACAAAGCCGATGCGGTTGTTGCGATAGGCATCCCAATCGCGATCGTGAAAGTCCTTGGTCGATATGCCGTCGATCAGCAAGTCACCAGAATCGAAATGATCGAGCCCACCGATAACGTTGAGCATCGTAGTTTTGCCCGAGCCCGAGGGACCCAGAATGGCCACGAACTCGTTATCGCGAAAAGACAGGCTTACGCTATCGAGCGCCACCTGCGTAAACGACTGCGTAACGTACCTTTTGCAAATACTCTTGAGCTCCAACATGGACGGCAACCTCTCCCACGCAGGCGCACTTGCCCGCTCTCCCCCGCCGTTCGTATTCGACGCGTTTGTCCTACTCTATCCCCATTTTTTGCCGGCGCCAGTGAGGAATGTAACGAAGCACGCCAAAAAACGAACGGGACGGCGCCTAAAAGAAGAGGCCCCGAGCGGGACCTCTAAATGGTGGAGATTATCTTGAAAGGCAGCAGACTACTCCGCACAGCGGTGCACGATCATCGCCATGCTTTACGCGTTTTCTACTGCTCGCTATTCGCAATCGCCTGGTCGATAAGCTTGTCGAGCGCTGCGCGCTGCTCAGCGGAGCTGATGGCGCCCACGATGGGCTCCCCTACGATGTTGCCATTCTGATCGATGACATACGTCGTCGGGAACGAGAACAAATTTGACGTGAACTTACCGGCCTCGCTATCCGACTTGAACCAGACGTTCTTATATGTCACGCCCTTCTTGCTCAGCACGTCCTTGGCATCTGCAATCTCGCCCTTGTTGCCATCGAGCGTAAAGGAATTGACGCCCACGACCTGGCCGCCCTTCTCGGCAAGCTCCTGATTCAGCTTCTCAAGATCGCCCAGCTCGCCCACGCACGGCTTGCAAGTAGTGAACCAGAAGTTCATGACGGTGACCTTGTTCTTAGAGAACAGCTCGTCGCTGTTCACGTCGTTGCCATCCAGGTCCTTGCCCGTAAAGCTGGGGAACTTCGTCGTCTCGCTCGAAGCATTGGCACCGGCCGTCATGCCAGCGGTCGAAGCGTCGACGCTCTCGCCTGCGCTCGGCGTGCTTCCACAGCCGGGGAACTCCTTCTCCAAGCTCTCGAGCTTGTCCTCGATCTCCTTGATCTGCTGTGCACCGGTCTTGAGCGTCTTAAGCTCATCCGCCGTGAACTCATCCTTGGCGCCGTCGATGGTCTTGAGCAGAAAATCGCCGTAATTGCTGCCGTCCTCAATCATTGCCGAGTCTTTATTTGCCGCATTGAATACCTTTTCCCACAGCGCGTTATCACTCGAAAAAATCTCGTTCTCCTTCTGCATGAGCTTCGCATACAGCTCGGCGGCCTCGTCGGCATTGGCCGGCTTCTGCGCAGTGAGTTCTGCGATCTTAGGATCGGAGCTCGCAGATTCGCTCGCATTGCCGCCGGGCGCCGAACATGCCACAAGGCACAAGGCCAGCACCGGCACCATAAACAGGGCCGCAATCTTAGAAAGCTTCATAGTCATTCCTCCGTTTTGTCGAAGCTTGTTTACTTTTTATCGGCAGTCAAGGGAAGCTTTTCCGCCGACACATCCAGGCCATAGCGATAGCTGATGGCATCGACGGGGCAGGCCCCGATGCACTTTCCGCACCGGATACATTCGGCATGATTGGGCGCGCGGACCACATCAACGTCCATCTGACAAACCCTTGAACACTTGCCGCACGAGACGCATTTGCACGCGTCGATCTGAATCCCCAACAAGGACACCTTATTCATGAGCGCATAGAATGCGCCGAGCGGGCAAATCCATTTGCAGAAGGGGCGATAGAACAAAACGCTCAGCACTACCACGGCAATGAGAACGACAAGTTTCCAAGTAAAGAGCTGCCCCAGCGCAGATCGAATGCCGGCATTGGCAATGGCCAGCGGAATGGCGCCCTCGAGCACGCCCTGAGGACAGACGTACTTACAAAAGAACGGGTCGCCCATGCCCACGTCGTTAACCACCAGCACAGGCAGCACTACCACGGCAAACAGCAGCACGACGTACTTGATGTACGTGAGCGGCTTGAGCTTTTTCGTGGAGAACTTTTTGCCGGGAATCTTGTGAAGCAGCTCCTGCAGCCAGCCAAACGGGCACAGAAAGCCGCATACAAAGCGTCCCAGCAGCACGCCGAGCAAAATGAGCGTACCGGTAACATAGTAAGAAAAGTTGAACTTGGATGAACCTACTACCGACTGGAACGACCCGATGGGGCACGCACCCGATGCCGCGGGGCACGAATAGCAGTTAAGCCCGGGTACGCAGACTGTTTTTCCCGCGCCCTGATAGATGCCGCCCTTGGCAAAGTTTGGCAGATGAATGTTGGTGACGAGCGTCGCCGCCGCCTGAATGAATCCGCGAAATCGAGCCAAAACATGCGACGCAGTGTTTTCTCTTTTATCCAATTCCGATACACTCCAAGCACAGCCTAATCGCTTTGGCCAGCACGGCATCTGCCTCGCCACGCATAACGCCAAAGCACACCATGGCAATTCCGACGATCAACAAAGCGACCTGTACCACGGGTTTTACCGCTTTGAACAACCTGACCACTCCTTTCGTTACGCGACCATTGGACCATATCGGCTATAAAATCCGTGTTAAGCGCGATTTGAAATGTGCAAGGAGACTGTTATGCGTATTTTGATCGTCGAGGACGAGCGGGCGCTGTGCGACGCAATCGCGCGCAGCTTGCGGAACTTGGCGTACAGTGTCGACTGCTGTCACGACGGACAGGAGGCGCTCGACCTACTGGACGTTGAGGCCTTCGACCTCGTGGTACTCGACCTCAACCTTCCCCGCATCGACGGCATGACCGTACTCAGGGAACTTAGGAAAACTGACTGCGAGACTAAGGTACTGATTCTGTCCGCACGTGGCGAAGTATCAGATAAAGTCGCCGGACTCGATGCCGGCGCCAACGATTACCTCACCAAGCCGTTTCATCTGGACGAGCTTGCGGCAAGGATCCGCAGCCTCACCCTCAGACGCTTCGCACAAAGCGACATAGTATTAACCTGCGGAAAGCTCAGCTTTGACACCAAGGCGCGCATCGCTTCCGTGGACAGCGTGGCTTTATCTCTTACGCGCAAGGAAACGGGAATCTTGGAATACCTGATGCTTAATCAGGGGCGTCCGGTAAGTCAAGAGGAGCTTATCGAGCACGTTTGGGATAGCAGCGTGAACAGCTTTAGCAACGCAACCCGCGTTCACATCTCGTCACTCCGCAAAAAGCTACGCAGCGCTTTGGGATACGACCCGATTCGCAATCGGATTGGAGAGGGCTACGTTATGGAGGATAGCGAATGAAAAGGCTTTCGCTGCAATGGCGCATAACGATTATGACGGCACTGCTCACGTGTGCGGCATGCGTGCTGACGAACTGCCTGGTCGGCTATACGGGCATGCGCTACATGGATGCCATCGGCAGTAACATCTCGGCCTTTAAGGCAACCGGCGAAGATTCGCCCCAGGCGTTCGACCCAACGAAAGCGACCCCCGATGACAAGGTCACGATCGTCGTAAACGACGCACAAGAGTCTTTTGGCACGACAGCCTGGTGCATCACGGCTGGAGTCACACTCCTTGGCGGCGTGCTGGCATACTTTGTGAGCGGCCGTGCGCTCAAACCGCTACGAGCTTTTGCCGCCCAGGTTGAGCGTGTGCAGCCTGACAACCTAAGCGAAATCAGACTCAGTGAAGATGTGCCCACCGAGCTACAACGATGTAGCGCCTCTTTCAACGACATGATCGCCCGTCTTGGCGAAGGGTTCTCTGCACAGCGTCAGTTTACCGGCAACGCCGCACACGAGCTGCGCACCCCGCTCGCCCTTATGCAAGCACAGATTGAACTATTCATCTCCGAGCACTCCGGTTTGCAACCCGAAACAGCCGAGCTGCTCGGCCTGCTACAAGAACAAACCGAGCGCATGTCTCGAATGACCAAGGTATTACTCGAGATGAGTGAGCTCCGCAGCGTTCCTTGCGAGGACGATGTTGAACTCGGTCCCTTGTCCGAAGAGGTCCTCACCGACCTTGCGCCACTTGCCGAGAATAAGGGCATAGCCCTCAATTGTGCTGGAGACGCTTTGACAATCGGAAGTGATACGCTCCTCTATCGGCTGGTGTTCAATCTGGTCGAAAACGCCATCCGTTACAGCCGCCCCGGCTCGACTGTCAACGTCTCCATCAGCGACAGCGACAGCCACGTGCTCCTGCGAGTCAAAGATGAGGGCCCGGGAATACCCAAACAGTACCGAGAGAGCATCTTCCAGCCGTTCTTTCGTCTAGATAAATCCCGCAGCAGGGCATACGGCGGCGCAGGACTCGGGCTAGCGCTTGTTTGGGAGATTGCAGCCCTACACGGCGGCACGGTAGAGGTCGAAGCAAGTTCCGAGAACGGGACCACCATGCTCGTGACCCTCTCAAAGGGGGCCACCACGTGATCCGACTGTCCAGGGGTCCCACTCGGCATTGCGAAACGCGTCCCAAAACTTGGACATGAGAAATGGGAGGCAGTTCGCATCTGTGCCGAGGACGAAGTCCTGGCGGGAATTCAGGATGCGCAGAGGAAGCTTACGGCAGAAAACCCCGACAGAGTCGTGACCGTCGGCGGCAACTGTATGGCGTCGCTTGCCCTCTTCGATTACCTGCACGGGAAATACGAGAACGTTGGAATCGTCTGGATCTATGCGCATCCGGATGTATCCACGCTGAATGATGGCTACCCCAACGCTCACGCCATGGTACTTGGCAACCTTTTGGAACAGGGTGCACCGCAACTCGTTTCGCGGATGCGGCATCCGGTGTTTAAGCCGAGCGATGTCCTGCATGTCGGGCTACAGCAGCTCCACGACTATCAGGAAGTTTGCTTAAACAAGCATAGGTGTTGCGGTTTTAGCCGATGTCCTCATGGAGGAAAACGACATGCTGGGTCTGTCTGATTAAAGTCCAACAGTTTCCATGAGGCATCTAGCACGGTAAAAGCTAAAGACCCGGGAGACCCCAAACTGTCAACCATCTTTACGGGTGCAAGGGAAACGGGCAAGACAGCCCCCTCTCGCTCCTATCCGAAACGGCGCTTGAACACGGCTGGATTGCAGCGAATGTCTCCGCCATGCCCGGCATGCTCGAAGATATCATCGAGCACACAAAGGAGGCCGCAGGCCGTTACCTCTCGCAGCCCCATACACGCGTGAGCGGAGTTCAAGTTGGGCAGCGGGGCGGTTTAGCGCGCCAATATAATCAAATCGTGCACTTCCATAGCCTCTCGTCTACGTGGTGTACCGTCGTCTCCCCTTTTATCAGAGTTGGGCGATTTCAGGCACCCGAGCTGAACTCAAATTGAACTCAACGATGCCTTATCGGTCGAGGGCGTCCTAGCGAGAATATACAGAGGCGCACATTTCGCAGGGAACCTCCCATTCGTTATCATATCGGGATGCTGTCAAGGCAGCGTCAATGCGTTCGACCTACACCTTCTCGCTTTTCGAGGCCTCGTCTGCAGGACCATCGGAATCGATACGGAATCGATCGGCATACCATTCATCCGAAGCAATCACCTTATGGAGCATCTGGAGATGCAGGTCGACATAGTGGCAGAACGCCTTGCCGCATTCCACGAGAGGCGCATTGTTTCTCTCGTTGGGCTCGGCTCCAAAATTAAACTCGACCTCATAGCCCTCCCCAGGCACACCCATGCTCGGCAGAACATCAATGGAGAAGTGGACGAATCCAGACGTCACCTTGTATACATCTTTTACCTTTGGATCGAACTTCTCGAGTAAGTCTTGAAGTCTTCCATCGGACATCTTCTCACCCGAGAAATCTTTCAGCTTGTTCACAGGCACACCTTGAAACACCTGCTTGAGAAAGTCATCCTGGTCTTCGGCGGCGAATAATGCGAATGTCCGCAGGCAGACTCCAACCTGTGCGCGGAGAAGCTGGGCGACGCAAACAAGATTCCTCGACTCGAGCATGGAGATGAATCCGTCTATCAGTCTCATCGCATACTCAGAGGAGGATGCCAGATATAGATCCCATTGGGTAAAGTCGCCGTTCATGAAGGGAATCACTGCATTGCGCTCGGCGACTCTCAAGGCACTCAGGCTTTGTTCTATTTTCTCAGCTTCTTGTTTGAACTGTTCGCTATCCAAAATGCCCCCAAATGCCGGCTTCTCAACAAATCAAAAAAGCAGGAGAGACAGAGATTAGGTTCCTGCTCCACTGAACCCGCGCTTCCAGTCGAGACACTCCTCCTCGAAGATCTCCCCAGAGTCCCGTCTCTCGCGCCCCTCACGGAACTGTCCATATCAGTGTAGCCAATCCAAGCACAGCCCCACCGCACGGCCCAGTCGCTTCCGGTCCTGCGTGGCCCCATGAAGGCGGAAGGGCGTGGTTGTCGTCATCGCGTTCCTTTCTCCTCATACCTTTTGGGCATGCGTCACGGGCCCCCGCGCGGCGCCGAGAGCGAATCGGCGCAGGCTTGGGGCCAGTTGCGTAGAGGTTGAGGTTCGGGTTTCGCCGGCTTACGCAGCTTGGCGGGCAGAGCGCCCGGGCTCGCTGCGCCTAGGGCGCGGCGGGATCCGCGACGCCGGAGGTGTCGATCTCGCCCAGATTGGCGAGCTGCTCGATGAGGGGGAGGCCCATCGGGTCGTCCACCTCGACGCCGCCGAGCACGATGGTGCTGTCGCGCGTGTCGATATGGGTTGTGAACACGGCCGGGTCGAAGCCCGAAGCGATAAAGCCAATGCCCGCGAGGACAACACCCGCGGCAACGAGCCCGCCCGCCACGGCGAGGTAGATCTTCTTCGCGCTGGTCATGGTACTCACTCCTTTCTACGCCGCGAGATGCGCGGCAGCGCCGCCCTTCTCGCCCTTGCCCTTCCAGAAGGGCGAGGCGGCCTTCCTCGCCCAGAGCGCCGAAAGGCGCGCAATTTGTTTTGAGGCGGCCCAAGCGCCAGCACCAACGAAGAGCGCCACGCCGACGAGGCCGAGCCCCACGCCCGCCGAGGCGAGGGCGTACGGGAAGTGGCCGATGGTGACGCCGCTTACGGCAAGCAGGAGCTCAACTACGCCCACGCCCCCGAGTGCCGCCGCGGCGATCCACACGCAGAGTGCCAGCAGCCAGATGCAGATATAGACCGTGACGGCCACGGCGGCGAAGGCGGCGAGCAGCGGCACCCACACCGGGGAGCCCACGATGGTCAGCACCCACAGCAGCGTGGTGCTGCGCCGGCGCGTCCTCGCGATCGCGCGCGGCACGGCGGGCAGGTCGTCGAGCGTGGCCTCCGCCACCTCGCCGGGTGTGCCCATGGCGGCCACGGCCTCCTCCTCGCTCATACCGTCCTCCATGCGGTCAGCGATGGCCTCCGCATAGAACGCCTTGGTCTCCTCCACCTGCTCGGCCGGCAGGCAGGCGAGCAGCTCGCCCAACCGGCCCAGAAACTCATCGCGCGTCATGGTGCGCCCCCTCAACGTATGCGTAAATCTCCCGTACGGACGGCCACTCGGCCAGGAACTCCTCGATGCGTGCTCGCCCGTCGTCCGTGATGCGGTAGTACCGGCGCAGCCGCCCGTTGTGCTCGGCGGAGCGCGCCGTGATGCACCCGGCTTTCTCCAGGCGCTTGAGCAGCGGGTAGAGCGTCGACTCCGTGAGCCCCATGCTCGCCGGTACGTCCTTCACGATCTGGTAGCCGTAGGACTCCTCGCCGGAGACGGCCGCGAGCACGCAGGCCTCCAGGAAGCCGCGCTTCATCTGTGCCTCCATCCGCACACCTCCTCTCGTCATATACTATGCTATACACACTATACGATGCAAGGTATTAGACGTCAACTCTCATCGCGAAGATTCTCCGGCCCCTGCGCGCTGCGAACGTGATGTCGCGGGGCGGTTGGCATTATGCATGAAACGTCAAGTAACGCTCTTTTGATCCACTTCCACTCGGCCCCATTCGCCTTGTACAACGCCCCCTTTCAACCTTGGGTTCAAGAGAGCCGCTAGGCTGGACGTGCCGGACGGTAAAGTCCTGGACGCCATGGTGAACTTCTCCGATGCCATGGGGGTCATGGGTCTACGCCGATGGAGTCCCACGTACGCGGCAGGGCTCGCCCGTCACCGTTGGTCGCCGGACGGTCCCCACGCCCCGCTCGCCAACGCGCAGGCGACAGCAGCAGTCCAGCGCTGGCTGGAGACGCCGGAATGCCCAGAAGATGCGTTTCCCATCGCTGCGGCAGAGCTTTTTGCAGGGGTGGCAGTTTTTCTATATCCCAAGGTCAGATAGGCTTCGGTAGCCACCTTGGAAGCATCGCCAATAGACTCTTCCTTTATACGTTCGGCATAATCGTAGGCGATACCCACAAATTCCAGTCCCGAGCAACAGGAGTACAATTGCTGCAATTGTTGCCAGCTGTTGGGAGATGGAAGATGGACTGCGATGGCTACCCATGCGTTCCCATGCCGTTGATGTGCACCGCCTTTGTGCCGGGGCAGATTGACGCTGCGGTTGCAGGCATTTCCGACCCCGATTCACGCGCCATTGCCACGGCAGAAGCGCTGTACTTTCGCGGACAGGCCGCACTCGCTGCCAAGACGGCGCGCCCCTATCTTGACGTCACCGATCCCGCGCTGCGCTATTCCGCATGCTTTATCTGCGGATACGCCAGTCTGTCGCTCAACCGTATCGCCGACGCCCGCCGGTGCCTTGCGGGCATCCTCGATACGCCGGCCGACGAGGAATCGCCCGCCGTCCACGCCACGCATATCCTGTTCGCCTCGGCCGCGAGCGTCCTGCTGCACTTGCCTTCCCCGTATTCTGCCGAAGAGTTTTATCCACTTGCGGCGCACCTACCCGAAGGCCTGCGACTGTTCGCCAGCTACGTGATGGCGCACGCCTTGTATCTGCGCGGCGAATACGGCCGCAGCCTGGGCATGGCGGAAAACGCCCTAATTATGAAACAGGGAAGCTATCCCATCTCGGAACTGTTCCTGCACCTGGCAGCTTCCATGGCATGCATGAGCCTCAAGGACATCGACGCCGCAAAAGCGCATTTTGGAGCCGCTTGGGACATTGCGCGCCCCGACGGCCTTATCGAGCTCATTGGCGAGCACCACGGCCTTTTGCAGGGGCTCATCGAGGCATGCCTAAAAACGCAATACCCTGACGACTTCGCACGCATCATCGAGATCACGTACCGCTTCAGCTACGGCTGGCGGCGCATCCACAACCCCGATTCGGGCGAGGACGTTGCCGACGATTTAACGACCACAGAGTTCACCATGGCCATGCTCGCCTGCCGCGGATGGACCAACGCCGAAATCGCACGCCATATGGGAGTATCGCCGGGCACCGTCAAAAACCGCCTATCCGGCGTATACGCAAAGCTTGGCATCGGCACACGCGCCGAGCTGGTCGCGCACATGTTGCGTTAGCGACCGGGCTGCCAAGCGCATCGAACGCGTTCCGGAACCCGGCGCTTCGCTCGATCAATTTGGACATTTTGACCCTTGAACGGCACTACCGCCACGAAGCGTCTTCTCGCAAAATTGGATTATTTCCACCGATATTTGCGGGATGGGAGCCCAAGATGCTTGATCGCCGTTCGTTACTTGTTGCTGGAGCGTCCTCGCTGGCGAGCATTATGTTGCCTCGCGTGCCGGGAAGCGAAAATGCCTTCCTGCTGCCGTTCGCGCCCACCGCGGCCTATGCCGACGAAGAAGACCCCTTCAAGGTGCTCGTTCTCTCGCGCACCATGTTTGGTGTGGTCGTGGTCGACGTCGCCAACAAGAATACGCCCATCGCAGGTGCCCAGGTCACGCTCACATCGCGCTATGCCGTAGGCAAGCAGCTCACCGCCACGACCGATGACGAAGGCACGGCCATCTTTGAGGTTGCCCCTCTTTCGGAAGGCTACGTGGACGAGGCAACGCTCCTTGACGCGTACGACTTTAACGGCGGCATCTCCATTAGCATGGCGGGCTACCGTGATGTCGAGATTCCCCTTGCGCGTATCCAGGGCGGCACCGCCATAACCGCGCCCACGCGTCCGCTTTCCGACGGCGAGCCGTACTTCCGCCAGCTCACATTCGACGAATGGGACATCCAGTACGCTGATGCCACGTTCATGGCATTGCCGAAGGACGACACGGCAAACGAGCAGCCCGATACGCACGCCTTTACCGTTCAGGCACATCTGCCACAGGGCGGGCAGGCAACATTGCATATCAATAAAGTGATGCCCGCTGCGGGCAGCTCAACCGAAACCGTCACGCAGATTGGTCAGATCAAGGCCAGCGCATCGGGCGCGGATAATCTGGCGACGTTCACACTCGAAGACAAGTTCCTCGATGCAGCGTCGAGCCTTCTGGAAGAAGGATGCAAGCTGCGCTTTGTCCTCGACTACCAGGGCAAAACCTACACGCTCTCCTCCCCCATGGCCGTTGTCACCGCGCCGGCGGCAAAGGCGGAATCCGAATCGACCACTATCGTCCCCACCACCATGGACCAAGAGCTCACTCCGTTTGATTTCCCTGCATCGTTTCCCGGCATCGGTGGTAATAAGTTCACGTGTTGGATACCCACATTTCCGATCCTCTTCGATTTCTCGTTTGCTGGATACGTGCTGTTTGGCGGAGGATACAAACCAGCCAGCTATATGAACGATTCGGGCAACCCTGATCCGGAATACTGGAAGAAATCGCCGCGCGAGTCGGGCGCCAAGCAGGCAAACCGCTACCTCGACGAGATGGAAGGGAAGTGGAATCAGTACAAGAGTATGAGTGCCGGTTCGGGCACCGATCCAAGAAACACCAAGCTCCTTCGCCACCATTGCACGCTGCTGTTCACGATGGATATCGCCACACAGCTGTACGGCTCGCTCGCCTACGATTGGGTGGGCAAAACCTGGGGCGACAACAACGACCCCGCATACGGCAATATTAAGGCCCTCTTCCAGGTAAGAACCGACCTCAATTGGACCGAGCAGTTTACCCTAGGACCGGTGCCGTTTTTCCTAAACGTCAACCCCTGGGTGCTGGCGAAGCTGGCGCTCGCCGTGGGTGCCCACACGCACGGCAGCGGCGCGGCTTTTTTCAAGAACATTTCGCTCGACTATTCAAACACCTCGGGCTCATTCACCATCCAAATCGGGCTCGCCGTCACCTTTGGCGCTGGCGTAGCAGGCGTCGCTTCGTCCGCCGTGCGCGGCGCCGCGTCCCTTACGCTGTTCATTGGATACGAGAAGGCGGACGGTCACCAGCTTCCGCGACTGCGCGTGGGTGCGGACGTCGATGTCGATGTGATACTCCAGTTTGTGATGTTCAAGTGGACTACCAAGGCTTGGTCGGGATCGTGGCCCACGCTCGCCGATTCGTGGAATATGTCGGTGGACAATGGCGACCAGTATGTGCTCCAACGCTCTGAGCTCGCATTGGGTGGAGATACGCCCTACACGCTGGATGCCCGCTTCGGCACGCCTGGCAACATCGAGGCGGGCGGCGTGCCGCAATTTATCGCATCGGCCACCATCGTCACCAACGCCGAGCTGCTCGCACGCGCCGAGGTTGCAGCCACCGCGAAAAACGTCGCGCCTACCGTACGCGATTGGGACCGGGCTGTCACGCGCATTGAGCTCGAGGCAGACGCAGAGAGCGACGACACAGGACAGATCGAGCATTTCGTCCATGCACTGATAGAGAACGACGAAAATGTCGCGCCGATGTATGAGTACATCTACATCGGTCAGGCAACGAACGCCGCTGCGGACCCCAACGCCAATTCTGCCGGCGTGTCGGAAGACGAGCGTGGCGGTATCAAGCCCTCGAACGACAACGTGCTGTTTACTGGCGTGCTCAGCGAAGCTCACATGAAGCTGGCAATGATTGCCGGCGTAGAATGCCTGTTCCGTATCGCCTCGGTGCGCTACGGCGACAATGGCCGCTCGCGCCTGGTGGTGCACACAAAGGCAAACGGCACGTGGTCCGCTCCCGCGCCCGTGGACTTTCCCCTTGGGTTTGGCGAGGGCGACGTGGAGCGCGACGGCATATACGATTACGACTTCGACGTGGTGGAATATGCGGACGGAAGAGGAAACCGGGACGCCTACGTGTTGCTGGTCTCGGGCGAGCGACGCGACGGCGATAGTACCCTTTTCGATACGGCAAGCACATCCGGCATACTGTCCGTCGTGCGCCTGCGCATAAGCAACGACGGAGTTCGCGTGGTGTCGCATACGTCATGGCGCAGCATCTCGCGCGGCCGCCTGCAAGAGGATGGCTACCATTGCCTGCAGTGCCCGCGTATCACGGTGGGTAAGACGCTGGTCGACGGACGCCTGTCGGGTGCCTACCTCCACCGCCGCGGAGCCACCGCAGAGAAGGCGCTCGGCAGCGAGGCCGAGGTTGCGCTGGAGTGCTTTACCCTATGGTCGGACGTTTCGGGCGACAGCCTGACGTTCCGCCAAGTTCTCCGCTTTCCGCAAGCACCGTCGAGTATCGAGCTGAGCGAGCCCGAGAATATCAACGGCAAAATGGTGGTGCCCGTTGCGTACGAGACCGCAAACGGTTGCGGCTGCGCATCGTACGCCGTGATTGGCCAATCCATTGCGGGCTGGGGCGTTATGCCACCAGACGCCACGGTGCCCCATGCGGTGCCGTGGCCACAACATTCGGGCTTTTTGGCAACCGTCAACGAGCAGCTGCAGCATATTACCTGGACGCGAGGCGCATCGGCATTTGCAACGCAGCCCGTGGGCGCGGCAGGCTGTGGCCCGGCATCGTTTAGCGTAAGCAACAACGGCAGGTGCGTGCTCTTTGTAGAGAACACCGATGGCAAGGTGGGACAAACCTACGACGAAGAAGGCAACCCGGTGGCAGTGATGGGCAAGCACTTCCGCATCTTCGCCAGCACCTTGGCAGGCGATCTGTTCACGGAACCGTTCGTGATGTGCGAGCTGGACCATCCCGTCGATCAGATAACGACATTTTTGACGCCGGGAGGCATGCTCTCCGCGCTCGCCACGCACATTGTGAGCGCGGAGAAGAGCGAGGCAGAGCTGCACGGCATCGAAGTGCCCTTGGTGGCGTGTGCCACTCCGACGGGCGCGGTCGCCACCTCGGGCGCGGTGGTGCCCGGAGCAGCAGGCGAATCCTTCATGGTCACGGTGCGAAACGACGGCAACACTTTGCTGACCGCCGGCACGATCGATCTGTACCGAGAGGGCTCCAGCCAGCCGTTCTCCAGCGCATCCATCGGATTCGGAGCGAACGCGCGCATGGCTTCGATCTACGATCCAGAGCTTGCCGAGGACGCTTCGGCCAACGACATGGCACGCGTGAAATACGCGCTCGAGACGCTGGGCGCGCGTTTTGCAACGCACCCGCTGGTAGCCGACAACGGCAACGCCGTGCTGGCACCGGGTTGCACGGCACAGTTCCGCATGAGCTTTGCAATCCCGGAGAGCTGGGGCGACGAGGTGGGCAAACGCGTAACGCTCTATGCGAAGGCGCGCGACCTGGTAGCGCTCGACCCCGTGACGCTCGAGGAAATCCAACCCGGCGCAAACTCGACACTGGGTGCCGTACTGCACGAGCTCCATGTACCCGATGCGGCATGCGAACGCTCAGAAGTTCAGGTCGGCGTATGCGACAGCGCGGATACGACCGGACTTCACGACGCCCCGATGGCAGCAGGCGGCGACGGTGGCTCGAGTGGAGGTGGCTCCGACGGAAGCGACTCCGGTGGCGGCAGTAGCTCTGGCAGGGGCAAGGATCACGGCAATAACAAGCGCTCCGGAAAAGCGGGCGCGCTTGCGGGCACGGGCGATGTCAACGTCCCCCTTGCGGCAGCCGCCGCAGCACTCGCCGCGGCAGGCGCCGGCCTCGTCGCCTACAGCGCCCGCCGCACGGCGCTCAAAACCGACACCGCCAATGAGGTCAATTCGGATAGGCCTCGCTAGCTCCTACTTATTTTTGTGAGAGACGCCGACTCGGCTCATCGAACATCAAAATGGGCTGGTTCTGGATACCCAGAGCCAGCCCATTACGTATTAGATGTCGCCAGCGGAATCGAGTTCTGCCTCAATATTGGCACGACGCTTTTTCGCCGTGAAGAACGATGCGCACAGAGCAGCGAATGTGGCTATGAAAATCGTTACCCCGCAAGCCGCGCCCGTCGCCAAGTTCGCTGCCCAAAAGACATCTTCGAGCGGCACGATCTGCACCTCCGCGACGCAGCGCATCGCCGCGATAACAAGCGCGCTCGTGATCCCGCTGATACCGCAGAGGAGCAGGAAATATCCAACAGGAAGATGCTCGGTTTGCCCAAAACGGTTGGTATCGATATAGCCCTTTCGCGTTTGCAGCACCGCACAAATCAGCATCACGATAACGAGCCACGCATACATCGCAGCCTCAAACGGCGTGGCAAAGAGATGCGGTATTTCGCTGGCGTTGTTGTGAACCCACGCAACCTGACGAGCCAAAATTTCGTAGAAAAGAATCATCAACATGCCCCAAGAAAGCAGATAAAAACCAATCTTGTAGATCTTCGCGTTCTCGGCTTCCAGGCGCTCGTCTTTTGGACCGGCATATTCACGCCACTTTTGCACGATTTTCAGATCTTCAAATTTCATAGTGGCCTCCTAAAGAGCGTTGGGGTCGGCTTTGGTCTCGTCGTCCCAAAACAGATCGTTCAACGTCACGTGCAGCGCTTTGCAGATCGCTACACATAAATTGAGCGTAGGGTTATAGCCGCCCGCCTCGATAAGACCGACAGTCTGGCGCGTAACGCCCACGGCCTGGGCCAAGTCGGCTTGCGAAAGGCCAGCTGCCGCGCGTGCCGCCTTCATGCGGAGGTTCTTTTTACCTGGCATAAAGTTCCTTTCGTCGAATTGGACAAATATGCGTTGCATCATGCCAGAAATATATTGCATCGACTAATTGATGTCAACTATATCTGTCATCGGTATACGGATATAGCAGTTTCGATTCGTCATTCCATCTTACTCGGGCGGAACCGACTCGGTTTTGTCCGAGTAAGATTGGGCATCCGCGAACTCATCGAATTTCTGAATCGTGTCACCCATAATCGTTCGATTTTGTTTAGTAAAACTAGGTCCCTATTAAATAAAATTCGTTTGTATCCAAATTTGTTTAACAATGCCGCGCTAACACTAAACACTATACCCGTTAATTCGAACGATTGTTCGATGGATTTCGTGTTGGTTGGAATCGCCTATGGGCTGGGCTATGCTACCTTGACTATCTACATGACTAAAACGCAGCAAAGGAGCACCGAGAGAGCGAGTATGGCAAAAAACACCGCAAACTATGGTAACGACAGTATCCGCCAGCTCAAGGACGAGGAGCGTGTACGCCTGCGCCCCGCCGTCATCTTTGGCTCGGACGGGCTCGACGGTTGCGCGCATGCCGCCTTCGAGATCCTGTCCAACGCCGTTGACGAGGCGCGCCAGGGCTACGGCAAGCTCATCACCCTTACCGCCTTTCGCGATGGCTCCATTCAGGTAGAGGACAATGGCCGCGGCTGCCCGCTCGACTGGAACCCCTCCGAGAAGCGCTTTAACTGGGAGCTCGTCTTTTGCGAGCTCTACGCCGGCGGCAAGTACAACAACAACCAGGGCGGCGACTACGACTTCTCGCTCGGCACCAACGGCCTGGGCTCGTGCGCGACCCAATATGCCTCCGAGTATATGGACGTCACGGTTTGGCGCGACGGCAATAAGTACTCCCTGCACTTTAAGAAGGGCAAGGTCGTCGGTGCCAAAAAGAAGGCACTCGAGATTGAGCCCAGCAATGAGGACCGTACCGGCACCACCATCAAGTGGCGCCCCGATCTTGAGGTCTTTACCTCGATCAGCATCCCCCACGAGTGGTATCGCGAGACCATGCGCCGCCAGGCCGTGGTCAACGCCAACGTGACCTTCCGCCTGCGCATCGAGGGCGAAGACGGCAAGTTCTCCGAAGAGGACTTTTGCTATCCCAAGGGCATCGAGGACTACGTGCTCGAGAAGGTCGGTACCGACTACCTTACCGAGCCTTTCTTTATCGAGGCCGACCGTCGCGGTCGCGACCGCGAGGACCTGCCCGATTACAACGTAAAAATCACTGCTTGCATGTGCTTCTCGCGCACTTTCATGATGCAGGAGTACTACCACAACTCATCGTGGCTCGAGAACGGCGGTTCGCCCGAAAAGGCGGCCCGTAGCGCTCTGACCAGCGCCATCGATGCCTACATTAAGCAACAGGGCAAATACAACAAAAACGAGAGCGGCATCAAATGGCAGGACGTCCAGGACTGCCTGGTGCTGGTGACCAACTGCTTCTCCACCCAGACGTCCTACGAGAACCAGACCAAGAAGGCCATCAACAACCGGTTTATCCAGCAGGCCATGACGGCCTTCTTTAAGGAGCGCCTCTCGACCTACTTGATCGAGAACAAGGACGCCGCCAATAAGATCATGGAGCAGGTGCTCATCAACAAGCGCTCGCGCGAGAATGCCGAAAAGACGCGCCAGAGCATCAAGACCAACCTGCAGCAAAAGACCGACATGGCCAACCGCGTGCAAAAGTTCATCGATTGCCGCTCCAAGGACAAGAGCCGCCGCGAGATCTACATCGTAGAGGGCGACTCGGCAGCAGGCGCCATTCGCACCTCGCGCGATGCCGAGTTCCAGGGCGTTATGCCCGTCCGCGGCAAGATCCTCAACTGCCTGAAGGAGGACTACCCGCGCATCTTTAAGTCCGACATCATCATGGACCTCATGCGCGTGCTGGGCTGCGGTGTGGAGATCAAGGACAAGCGCATCAAGAACCTTGGCGCCTTTGACCTGGATAATCTCAACTGGAACAAGGTCATCATCTGTACGGACGCCGACGTCGACGGTTATCACATCCGCACGCTCGTGCTCACCATGCTCTATCGCCTGGTGCCCACGCTTATCGACGAGGGCTACGTGTATATCGCCGAGTCGCCGCTCTACGAGATCAACTGCAAAGAGAAGACCTACTTTGCCTACACCGAGCTCGAGAAAAACGGCATCCTCAAGGAGATCGGCGACCAGAAGTGCTCCATCAACCGCTCCAAGGGTCTTGGTGAGAACGATCCGGACATGATGTGGCTCACCACCATGAACCCCGAGACGCGCCGCCTGATCAAGGTGGAGCCCGAGGACGTCACCAAGATGGAGACCATGTTCAACCTGTTGCTGGGCAACGACGAGGCGGGCCGTAAGCGCCATATCTCCGAGCACGGCAAGGAATACCTGGATCAGCTAGACCTGCAATAGCAGCACATCGATAACGACGGCCCATAAGAAGTTCAAGAGGAAATCGTGGCAAAGAAGAAGACGAAGAACCAGCCAAAGAAAAAGCAGGTCAACGCCGAGAACGTCATCGGCCTGCACTCCGAGGTCACCGACCAGCCGATCACGCAGACGCTCGAGGTCAACTACATGCCCTACGCCATGAGCGTCAACGTCTCGCGTGCGTTCCCCGAGATCGACGGCTTTAAGCCCTCGCACCGCAAGCTGCTCTACACCATGTACAAGATGGGCTTGCTCAAGGGCGAGCGCCAGAAGAGCGCCAACATCGTCGGCCAGACCATGAAGCTCAACCCGCACGGCGACGCCGCGATCTACGAGACGATGGTGCGTCTGGCAACCGGCAATGAGGCGCTGCTTGCCCCCTTCGTGGAGTCGAAGGGCAACTTTGGCAAATACTATTCGGGCGACCTGAGCTACGCCGCCTCGCGTTATACCGAGGCCAAGCTCTCCCCCATTAGCGCCGAGATCTTCAAGGACATCGACAAAGACCCGGTCGACTTCGTCGACAGCTACGATGGTGCCATGAAAGAGCCGCGTCTGCTGCCCACCACGTTCCCCAACATCCTCGTCTCGGCCAACAAGGGCATCGGCGTCGCCATGGCATCCGACATTTGCGGCTTCAACCTCAACGAGGTCTGCACCGCTACGATGCACTACCTGCAGGATCCCGACTGCGACCTGCTCGAATATATGCCCATGCCCGACTTCTCGACCGGCGGCGAGATCATCTACCGCCGCGAGGAGATGGAAAAGATAATCGAGACCGGCCTTGGCAGCTTCCAGATCCGCTCCCGCTGGCGCTGGATTCCCGAAGAGCGCATCATCGAGGTCTACGAGATCCCCTACACCACCAAAACCGATGTCATCATCGAGCGCATCGTCAAGCTCTCCAAGGAGGGCAAGGTCAAAGAGATCGCCGACATCCGTGACGAGACCGACCTTTCGGGCCTGCGTATCGCCATCGATCTTAAGCGCGGCGTCGACCCCGACAAGCTCATGGCCAAGCTCTATCGCTCGACCACGCTGCAGGATTCGTTCTCGTGCAACTTCAATGTGCTGGTCGATGGTTACCCTCGCGTTATGGGTGTGCGCCAGATCCTGCACGAGTGGGTCAAGTGGCGTATTGAGTCCACGCGTCGCCGCATTAACTTTGACCTGGGCAAAAAGTCCGAGCGTCTGCACCTGCTGCACGGCCTCGAGGCAATTCTGCTCGACATCGACAAGGCGATCGCCATCATCCGCGGCACCAAGCTCGAGGCCGAGGTCGTGCCCAACCTTATGAAGGGTTTCGACATCGACGAGACCCAGGCCGAGTTTGTTGCCGAGCTCAAGCTCCGCAACATCAACGAGGAGTACATCCTCAACCGCACCAAGGACATTGCCAAGCTTGAGGGCGAGATTGCCGAGCTTGAGGAGATCCTCTCCAGCGAGGAGAACATCAAGAAAGTCATCAGCGACGAGCTGGCAGCGGTCAACAAGAAGTACGTGATGCCGCGCCGCACGGGCAGGATCGAGCCCCATGAGGTTATCGAGGTGAGCCTGGAGCCCGAGGTCGAGGAGTACCCGGTCACCATCATGCTCTCGCGCGATGGCTATCTTAAGAAGATGACGGACCGCGTGCTCAAGAAGGCGACCACGCTCAAGTACAAGGACGGCGACAAACCCTTTATCGAGTTCCCGTCCTCCAACACCCACGAGCTGCTGGTCTTTACCAACAAGAGCCAGGTGTACAAGTGCAAGGTCGCGGCGTTTGAGGATACCAAGTCGACCCAGCTGGGCTCGTACCTTCCGACCGATCTCGAGATGGAACCCGACGAGAGCGTCATCTGGGTCATCGACCCCGAGGACTACAAGGCCGACGTGCTGTTCGTCTTTGAGAACGGCCGCGTGGTGCGCGTCGCGCTTTCTGGATACGTTACCAAGACCAACCGCAAGCGCCTTAAGAACGCCATCTACGGCGGCAGCAAGCTGCTGTATGCGCAGGTGCTCAAGGAGGACCGCGACCTCGCGCTGGTCTCGAGCGACTACCGCCTGATGAACTTCAACACGTCGCTGCTCAAGACCAAGACGACCACCAACACGCAGGGCGTCCAGGCCTTTACGGCCAAGAAGGGCCGCTCGGTCACCACCGTCGGCACGACCGAGGAGATCCTCGGCGCCGGCGTCTCGGCCGAAAAGTTCACCGCGCAGAGCCTGCCCTCTGCTGGTGCCCTCATGAAAGAAAACGACATGCCGAGCCTGTTTGACTAAAACAACGGCGACCAAACCGTCATGGTTTTACAAAGCAGCGGGGCCCGGAGCGCAGTAAACGCTGTGCCCTGGGCCCTATGCATTACACCAGCATCATCCCTATAGACAAAATGCCGCATAAAGTGGAACAGACATAAGCCCATCATTCATTCTAAAGGGCTTAGTCGATAGCCTGATAAGGCGTACGCCCGGATGGGTCTTTTTAAGTGAGGACAGGCTTCGAGATCTTGTGTTCTCTCCCGCCTTGACTTCAATCGCAGACAAGCATCCCTGCTTCTCTACTACAAAGTCGATTTCCGCACGATTATCTCGCGCCCAATAATGCAGCGGATAGCCCATGGCTGAAAGCTGTTGGGCGACGTAGTTTTCGGTAAGTGCACCCATGAATGTGCCGCCGATACCGGCAAGAATATCGGCGCGTTGAGCACCGGCCTTGGAGACGAGCAGCCCTGTATCCGCCTGATAGATTTTAAAAGCAGAAGGGTTAACGAAGGCCTCTAAAGGGCTTTCGATCTGCCCGACTAGGCTGCAGCGCGCCACCGTACCCGACAATACAAGCCAGTCGAGAGCATCTCCAAAGAGAGACGCATTGCCCCCCGCTCGCACTACCTTGTATTGAAATTTACGATTCTCTTTGGCAAGCTGCTGTGGAATGGAATCGAAGCACGCACGCGTCTTTGCGCTCAAGCGCTCATCAGCATATTTATTAGTGTCGGCGGAGTATCCGTCGAGAATAATCCGATGCTTTTCGGCCACATCAATGATTGACTGATCATCGATGTACGTTTGGACCGCCTCGGGCATTCCGCCAACAACAAGATACTGCCGATAGAGCCCAAGCGCCTTTTCATGAAGGCTTGGCGCAAGAGGACCCATAAACTCGAATGATGAGCGTATCTCGTCGACCAGCTGATCGTGCCCCATCGCCCAGAGAAACTCCTCGAAATCGAGTGGAGTCATCTCGATCAAGTCGGTCTTTCCGACGGGGAACGAATACGACTGATGGTTAATGGCAACCCCAAGAAGCGACCCAGCAGCCGCAACGTAATACTCGGGAGCATCTTCGCAAAAGTATTTAAGGGAAGTGAGCGCTTCCTCGCATGCCTGGATCTCGTCAATGAACAGTAAGGTTTTGCCAGGCACGATACGCTGTCCCGTACGAGCCTCGATCGCGCGCACAATCGAATGAGGGTCAAGACCGCCCGAAAAATCCGCTCGCGCCGACCGGTCGTTCTCAAGATTAACGTAGACAACCGATTCGAAAAGATCCTGGGCGTACGTTCTGAGCAAATAGGTCTTGCCACACTGGCGCACGCCTTTGACCAGCAAAGGTTTTCTATCAGCTCTGTCTCGCCATTCCCTAAGTAGCTCGCCTGCCTTGCGACGCATGCGCAACCTTCCCTCATGAACTTCTGTTTGACAATATTTTAACGCGGATTAATTTGTTTTCAGTTATTTTTCTGCGTTTAATAATTGTTCTATACGCGCTTGAGGGAATGCGCCCCTATCTCTCGGTAAGGACAGCAAGCATTTCCACCAACGCTGATTGCCATGCGTTCTTCTTGTCCTTAGGCAAGCTTGCGAGCGAGCTCTCGCACCTCTTTCAACTTGGGCGAGGATGCCATGCTGTCGCGCTCGGTCATACCGCTGATGGTGACAATGCCCTGGTCCTCCCACTTGCAGTACGCGCAGGTTGACTTGTACATAGCGATCGCCGCATCATAGACACCCTCGCTGTGGCTATCGAGTAAAAGGGCCGTCTTGGTGAACGGGAATCCCGTGGCACCGAAGGCGTACAGGCGGTCGATGGCGGTCTTTTCCTGCGCAGTGATATCAAACCAGTAGATAGGCGAAGCGAAGACAACCATGTCGGTGTCTTTCAGCGACTCAATCACGTTGGCCATGTCATCCTTCTGCACGCAGACGCCCTCATGGGCGAAGCAGTACTGGCATCCCAAGCAGCCGGCGATCTTCTTGCTGGCAACGCGGATGACCTCGACCGTATGGCCGCCCTCACGCGCGGTCTCGGCAAACGCCTCGACCATGGTATCGGTATTAGCGCCCTTACGCGGGCTGCCGCTCAATACAACGATAATCATAGGATTCCCTCTCCCTCATGCTGCAGGCGCGCAGCATGCTTTCTTGTAACCAAAACGAATGGTGTTAATCAATCGCCAGCAGGCCATATCTCTTGTTCAAGTTCCCTAAAGAAGCTCAAGACGATTGCGATTGCCTTATACAACGTCGAAAATCAAAGAGGGCCCATAGCAACGCCACCTACCTGAAATGACATGCGGTCAAGACGAGCTACGAGGATCGTGACGAGCCGATACCGCCCGCATGCCCCCTTCGGAATAGGCGCTGAGCAGCTCCTGAGCGTGAGCAAACTCGGGCCCTCGCCTCCAACCGAGCAGGCGGTTGACCGCGAGATTTCCCTGGACGTTGTGGACGAAGAGCAGATAGGCGTCCTCGCGCGAAAGCCCAGTCTCCTCCATGATCGAGGGAACCATCTGCTCGGCGCCGCGCTCGACGACGCGCTGTGCCACCCGGGCGTACGCGTCGTCATCCGAGTAGAGCAGATAATAGTCATCGTTTGCCGGCGGACGCTGGCAGAGGGCACCCGCCTCCGTTCCCTCGAGCGGCGGCACCGCCGCCAAGGCCTCGTCGATAAGCGCGTCGAGCAGGGCGAACTTGTCCTCGTAGTGCAGATAGAACGTGCCACGGTTGATATCGGCGCGGCGGCAAATATCCGCTACCGTCATCTTCGCGAAGCCGACCTCGGCCAGCAGCGCGAAGAACGCCTCCCGTATGACCGAGAGTGTATAGCGTCGGCGACGATCGATCTTCCCCGCTTCCATTACCCCTCCAATTGCAACGCTCGACAATGCCCGGCAAACGCTCGTTTATCGACAGCAGGCCGAAGCTGTTCATTGCTCTTAAGCAAATCGACATGGATACTTTTTATAGACACCTGTTTATAATAGCTGAAAGAAGGTATCCAGTGACCCTGTACGAGCAGCTCGTTATCGAGCTCACCAACCAATCGTTTTCCCTTCAGGCCGCCTACCGCAGCGGCGGCACGCCCTATGAGCTGAGTGACCGCGAGCCCGAGCCCTACGACCAGCAAATCAGGGACTTCGCCCGCATGATCGAGGAAGCCGATTGCGTGCTGGTGGGCGGGGCCTCTGGGCTCTCCGCGGCGGGCGGCGGCGACTTCTATTACGAGGACAACGCAACCTATCGCAGGCATTTCGGCAAATTCGCCGAGCGCTACGGTTTCAAGGGCGCTTTCGAGGGGTCGTTCTACCGCTGGCCCACCGCCGAGGCGCGCTGGGGATACCTCGCCACCTTCCTCGACACCACGCTCAACGCCCCGCTGCGCAAGCCCTACAGGGACCTCGACACCATTATCGCCGAGAAGGATTTCTTCGTGCTCACCACCAACCAGGACACGCAGTTTGTGAAGCTCTATCCCTGGGAGAAAGTGGCAGAGATCCAAGGCGACCACCGCTTCTTTCAGTGCTCCCACTGTTGCACCGACGCGGTGTGGGATGCGGTCGAGCCGGTCTCCCGCATGGTAGAGGCCATGGGAGACGGCCTTGAGGTTCCGACAGAGCTCGTGCCGCGCTGCCCGCACTGCGGGGCAGAGGCGTTCCCCTGGGTTCGCGGCTACGGCAACTTCCTGCAGGGCGAACTCTACGAGGAGCAGTACCGCAAGGTGTCCGACTGGCTCGACGCGCACGCACGGCAGAGGATCCTCTTCCTCGAGCTGGGTGTGGGCCGCATGACGCCCGCGTTTATCCAGGAGCCGTTCTGGGCCCTCACGGCGCAGTTACCGCAGGCCAGCTACATCGCCGTAAACAACAAGACGCAGTTTCTCCCCCGCGCGATCGAGGATCGGGGGCTCGCCGTTCGCGCCGACATCGCCGACGTGCTTGCCGACGTGCGCAAGACGCTGGGGAGGTAGCGCATGGAGACGGCGAAAGCAGTTCGCATAGGCAGGGCGCTAGCCGAAGCGGATCTTGTCATCATCGGCGCTAGCAACGGACTCGACATGGCGGAGGGGCTCAACCTTTTCTGCGCCGATGCTCATTTCCAAGAGGCGTACGGGGACCTCGCCCAGGCAGACGGCATCGGCTGCATACTGCAGGGGCTCGCTTCCCCGGATGCCAGCGTGCGACGCCGATGGGCCGAGCGGTTCCATCAAAAGGAGTATCTCGAATATGAGCCCGGCTCGCTCATGAACGGGCTGCGGCGTCTTACGGAGCACGCCGACACCTTCGTGGTCACATGCAACATCGACGGGCACTTCGCGCGCGCCGGGTTCGACGAGAACCGCGTGCTCGAGACGGAGGGGGGCATACGCACGTCGATCGACGAGCGGCGTCTCGCCCATCCAGACGCCCTCGCCACGGCCCAGCTCGAGGAGCTCGAGCGCCTTGTGCAAGCCCATCGCAACGGCAGGGTCGCCATCCTCGAACTTGGCGTGGGACTGCGCAACGGCATCATAAAGCACATGCTCGCCCAGATCGCGAACGTCTGCGAGCACGCCACCTACATCGTGTTCAACTACAGCCAGGCTATGGCGCCCGATGCATCGTGCGAGACGATTCTCGTTGACGGCGATATGGCCCCGGCTTTCGAGGAGATTGCCCAATGCCGTCTCTAGAGAGGGAAGCGTATAGGCTTCGAAGCCTTATCGACGATGCCGACGCCATCATCGTCGGCATCGGCTCGGGCATGTCAAGCGCCGCCGGGTTCAACCATTACAACCGCGCAGGCATGGCGCGCGCCGGAATGACGGACTGGCAGCAAGCCTTTGGCTTCAAGAGCCTTTTCGACGGCTTCTACCACCTCTACCCCAGCCTCGAGCAGCGATGGGCATACTATGCGCGATACATCG
>NZ_JAQLFJ010000005.1:165623-198232 GCF_028206795.1 Collinsella aerofaciens
TCAAGAGCCTTTTCGACGGCTTCTACCACCTCTACCCCAGCCTCGAGCAGCGATGGGCATACTATGCGCGATACATCGACTTCATGCTGCGCGAGCCGACCTCGCAGCCCTATCTCGACCTACGGTCCCTCATCGGCCATAAGGACTACTTCATCCTGAGCACCAATGTGGACACCCAAGTCGAGAAGACGTTTCCCACCGAGAGGATCTGCAACTATCAGGGAAGCTTCGCGCACCTTCAGTGCAAGCAGCCATGCTGCGACGAGCTCTTCGACGCGAGCCCCTACGTCGAGCGCATGCTCGCGGGCATGGCGGGGTTCGAGGTCCTCAGCGAGGATGTCCCCCGATGCCCGCACTGCGGCTGGCAGCTTGTGCCGTGGGTGCGCGACGACACGTTTCTGCAGGGTGCGGCCTGGCGCGAGAGCCTCGGACGATACGAGCGCTTCGTGCGCGAGCGCAGCGATCGCCGCGTGCTGTTGCTGGAGCTCGGCGTGGGCGAGATGACCCCCGGCATCATCACGCTCCCGTTCTGGAGCATGACCGCGAAGCTGCCGGATGCGCACCTTTTGAGCGTAAACATCTCGGGCGGCTCGGCTCCGCTGCAGCTCGGAAGCAAGGCAGGGGCGATCCAGGCCGATTTGGGCGCCCTGCTCTCGGTGGCGCGGGCAGGTGGCGAGTAACGCGGAGCGGTAGACGCGCAATGAGGTTTTAGCCGCAGCCTCCGAACGAGAGGGCTCGGAGGCTGGTATTCCTGAATCGCAGGTCACGATGGGTTATCGGAATCGCGAAGAGCGGATACCGCCAGTAAGCCCCCTTCGGAATAGGCGTTGAGCAGCTCCTGGGCATGGGCGAACTCGGGGCCTCGTCTCCAGCCGAGCAGGCGGTTGACGGCCAGATCGCCCTGGACGTTGTGGACGAAGAGCAGGAAGGCGTCTTCGCGTGAAAGCCCTGTTTTCTCCATGACCCAGGGAACCATCTGCTCCGCTCCGCGTTCTATGACGCGCTGGGCTACGCGAGCGTATGAGTCGCTGTCCGAATAAAGCAGGCGATAATCGTCGTCTGCCGACGGACGCTGGCAAAGCGTTGCCGATTCAACCCCCTCAAGCGGGGGAGCCGCTGCCAATGCCTCGTCGATAAGCGCATCGAGCAGCGCGTACTTATCCTCGCAATGCAGATAGAACGTTCCCCGGTTGATCTCGGCGCGGCGGCAGATGTCCGCCACCGTCATCTTCGCGAAGCCGACCTCGGCCAGCAGCGCGAAGAACGCCTCCTGTATGACCGAGAGGGTGTAGCGCCGCCGGCGGTCGATCTTGGTTTCTCCCATCGCCTCTCCAATCTGAGTCGTTTGACAATGTCCAGTAGCTGTTCGTTTATCGACAGGTGCACGCGTTTGTTCATTGCCCCTGCGAAAATCAACAAGGATACTGTTTATAGACACCTGTTTTTTATAGCTGAAAGGGAGCACGGATGACCCTGTGCGAGAAGCTCGGCATCGGGCTTGTCAGCCGATCGTTTTCCCATCGGGCCGTCTATCGAAACGGCGGCACGTCATACGATTTGAGCGATTGCGAGCCTGCTGCTTGCAAGCAAGATATCGAGGCTTTTGCCCGCAAGGTGGGGAAGGCTGATTGCGTGTTTACGGGAGAGGCAGGTAGGCAGGCGTTATGAGCATCTGCATCAAAAATCAGATTCAGAATATGAATATCGTCATCGGCTGCACGGTGGGGTGTCCATATTGCTATGCCCGTAACAATGTGAAACGTTGGCATATGATTGACGACTTCGCTGATCCTGCGTTCTTCCCGAGCAAGCTCAAGATGATGGAAAAGAAACGCCCGCAGAACTTTCTCCTTACCGGCATGAGCGATCTCTCCGGGTGGAAGCTGGAATGGCGAGACGAGGTATTTGCAAAGATCCATGAGAATCCACAGCATCAGTTCCTGTTCCTGACCAAGAGACCCGATTTGCTGGATTTAGATACCGACCTGGAAAACGCATGGTTCGGCGTTACGGTGACGAGGAAAGCGGAGCTGTGGCGTATCGACGCCCTTCGGAAAAACGTCAAAGCAAATCACTTCTTCGTTACTTTTGAGCCGCTATTCGACGATCCCGGTACGGTCGACCTTTCCGGAATCAACTGGATCGTCGTCGGTACCATGACCGGGGCGCAGAGCAGGAAGGTTCATACGGAACCGGAGTGGGCATGGTCTTTGACGGACCAGGCGCACGCGCTTGGCATTCCAATGTTTATGAAGGAAGACCTCGTCTCTGTCATAGGGGACGAAAACATGATTCAGGAATTGCCGGAAGAATTCGAAAGAGTGCTGGAGGTGCAGAGAACATGGCGGAAGTGATCGATGGAATCCTCATCAATGAGGTGGAAGCAAAGAACATCATGACCAAGTCCAGCCTGCCGGTAGGCGGCTACTCGGTCAATCCCTATGTAGGCTGCACGCATGCCTGCAAGTATTGCTATGCCTCCTTTATGAAGCGCTTTACCGGACACAAGGAGGAATGGGGCACCTTTCTTGATGTGAAGCATTGGCCGGAAATCAAGAATCCGAAGAAATACGCTGGACAGCGGGTGGTTATCGGTTCTGTGACGGATGGCTACAATCCACAGGAGGAGCGATTCGGGAATACCAGGAAACTCCTGGAGCAGCTGATTGGCAGCGATGCAGATATTCTGATCTGCACAAAGTCCGATCTTGTGGTACGGGATATCGATCTGCTGAAGAGGCTTGGACGAGTGACCGTTTCATGGTCGATCAACACGCTGGATGAGAACTTCAAGAACGATATGGACTCCGCGTCGAGCATCGAGCGTCGTATCGCTGCTATGAAGCAGGTGTATGACGAAGGTATCCGTACGGTCTGCTTCGTGTCCCCGGTATTTCCCGGCATCACGGATTTTGAGATGATTTTTGAGCGAGTAAAAGATCGGTGCGATTTGTTTTGGCTCGAAAATCTCAATCTTCGGGGTGGTTTCAAAAAAGCGATCCTGGATTATATCGCCGAGAAACATCCCAATCTCGTACCGCTTTACGATGAGATCTATAACAAGCGCAACCGTAGCTATTTTGAAGCGCTTGAAGTAAAAGCCGAGGAAATGGCCAAGAAGTACGATTGCCCCTTTGTGGACAACGAAATGCCTTATGGCAGAGTCCCCCAGGGGCATCCGGTGATCGTGGACTACTTCTATCACGAGGAAGTCCGAGGGTCGGATAATAGCGGAAAAAGAAATCGTTAAACGGAAACCGACGACGATTCGCTCGAGCGATTAGCGTCCACGCGTGGCTTCTGCCGATTGGCGCAACGGGCGACGGATTAAGGGATCGCTCGGGCGGATGATCCCGCTGCAGTACAGGCGGTCGCTCAATTTAGCGGCATGAGCGTTTTCGCACGGAAAACCAGTATCCCCTGTGCCGAGTTTAATCGTAGCGAATACAATGGGCACTGAGCATCAATCGAAAGTAGTCAAGAGCCTTTTCGACGGCTTCTACCACCTCTACCCCAGCCTCGAGCAGCGATGGGCATACTATGCGCGATACATCGACTTCATGCTGCGCGAGCCGACCTCGCAGCCCTATCTCGACCTACGGTCCCTCATCGGCCATAAGGACTACTTCATCCTGAGCACCAATGTGGACACCCAGGCCGAGAAGACGTTTCCCGACGAGAGAACCTGTAACTATCAGGGAAGCTTCGCGCACCTTCAGTGCAAGCAGCCATGCTGCGACGAGCTCTTCGACGCGAGCCCCTACGTCGAGCGCATGCTCGCGGGCATGGCGGGGTTCGAGGTCCTCAGCGAGGATGTCCCCCGATGCCCGCACTGCGGCTGGCAGCTTGTGCCGTGGGTGCGCGACGACACGTTTCTGCAGGGTGCGGCCTGGCGCGAGAGCCTCGGACGATACGAGCGCTTCGTGCGCGAGCTCGGTAGTAGCCACGTGCTGTTGCTGGAGCTCGGCGTGGGCGAGATGACCCCCGGCATCATCACGCTCCCGTTCTGGAGCATGACCGCAAAGCTGCCGGATACGCACCTGTTGAGCGTAAACATCTCGGGCGACTCAGCTCCGCTGCAGCTTGGAAGCAAGGCAGAGGCGATTCAGGCCGATTTGGGCGTCCTGCTCTCGGCGGCGCGGACGGGCGACGAGCAGCGCAGTTCATCGCGCCGTGTTTCATGCGTGGACGCTTAAATCAAAACCACCCCTAGAAGGGGTGGTTTGCTCTTAGGGTGTAACCCTTGGATTTCCGGCACGCGTCTAAAGGCGCCGGCCCTCACGGGGTTCGGGCCGCACTGCAGATTGACCCGTGACGGGCCGGTCAAACCGGCGCTATTTACGCCCGGCCCCCTATCGAAGGGGTCCTCGTACTCCTTGGCGCTCAGCCGGTCGAGCGCGATGTCGGCCTTCTCCTGCTCCCGGATGTACTTCGCGATCGTGGCCTCGTTCAGGCCGACGGTGGACACGCAGTGGCCCTCGGCCCAGAACTTCCTGTTGCCGAATTTGTACTTCATGTTCGCGTGCCTGTCGAATACCATCAGCGAGCTCTTCCCCTTCAGGTAGCCCATCACGCTGGACACGCTGTACTTCGGCG
Organism: Collinsella aerofaciens; assembly: GCF_028206795.1. Classification (GTDB taxonomy): domain Bacteria; phylum Actinomycetota; class Coriobacteriia; order Coriobacteriales; family Coriobacteriaceae; genus Collinsella; species Collinsella aerofaciens_AX. The sequence goes on from NZ_JAQLFJ010000005.1 coordinate 170,220, forward strand.
GTATCGCCAGCAGCATGTGGACGTGGTCGGGCATCAGGTGCCCCTCGATGACCTCTATCCCCTTGTACTGGCAGAGCTTCCTGAAGATCTCCCCAAGGTCGGACCTTATTTGGTTGTAGATGACTTTGCGCCTATACTTCGGCGTGAACACGACGTGGTACTTGCACGTCCACTTCGTGTGCGACAGGCCGTAGGCCTTCTGGGCCATACGCCACCACCGCCCTCTCGACTCGGATTCCTTGCGGCCTGAACAATCGCAAGTGTCCGGCGAGGGGGCGGCTTTGTAAAGCCGTTTGGCCCCACCCGCATAGCGGGTGGTTTCTGATGCGGCGCGCTGCGCGCCCCGCACAGGCTAAAGCCTGTAAATAAAAATACCCCCGATTCCAAGTGGAAATCGGGGGTATCTCATCGGGTGGCTTTCAAGCAGTTTGCAAAACTGCAGGTCGCAGACCTTCATTGCTAGTAGGAGAAATGAGTAGTCTCGGGTGGCTTGCCCATGAGTTGACGAATAAGTTGGAGCTTCGCCATTGGCTCAATCGCTTCGCGCGCTCGATAAACTTGTTTAGTAAAAGGCGGATCGGTCACCGATGGACGCACGACGAGAAACACGTACCTCCAGTGGTTCAAGCACGGCGCGCGTGAGGATCTCTGCAAGCAACCGCCTGGTACGCTACTGTTGCCAGCGTGGCTTAGCGGACTGGCGAATCCCGCCCCGTGCGCGTCATCATCCAATCAAATGCCCTGGCAAGCAGCAGCACCGCCAATCACACTACGTTCTTACGGCGCCCTCTGCGATAAAAGTAGCGAATTGTGTTTTCACCTCGCAGCTACGGAGACATTAGATGATTACTCTGGACAATCTTCGCGACGCACTTAGGGCTCTGTGCTACGAGCCCTCGGGCGACGGCACCGTTTATCAGAAATCCTGGGAAGAGACCAGCGCGCAAATCACGGTCGATTTTTCCAAGAAACGCATCGGCTACCCGAAAGACCTGGGGTTCAAAGTCAACAAAGACACAACTTGTAACTTTTCCGATAACGAGAACTTCGTCGTACTCGCCTGCGTAACCATGCTCCTCGACAAAGGATATCGCCCCGAATCACTTGAGCTGGAGCGCGAATGGGCCCTTGGGCACGAACAAAAGAGCGGCCGCGCTGATATCTGCATTAATGACGAGAGGGGCGACACACTCGCAATCGTCGAATGCAAGACCCCTGGAACCGAGTTCAAAAACGAATTCAAGAACATGCAGTCAGACGGAGGGCAACTCCTCTCCTATTGGCAACAAGAGCGCGCGACTCGCTGGTTGGTACTCTTTGCATGCGATTTCATCAACAACGAAATCGTGCCAGACCAGGTTTCAATTAACTGCAGCGATGACGAGAACTTCATCGCGCTCGCCAAACGCGATGACACCATTGCGCTCTACCGCGACGCCCATACAGTGGAACAGCTCCATCAAGTTTGGACGGAAACGTACAACCAACAAGTCGAGGGAAACATCCTCTTTGGCGATAGGTCGACGGCATACCACCCGATGGTTCCTCCCCTTCTCAAGAAGGACCTTGTCGACTTCAGGGCCGAAGACAGCATCGTCAACCGCTTCGAGGAAATCCTCCGCCACAACAACGTCTCCGATAAAGAGAACGCCTTCAATCGCCTTATCGCGCTCTTTATCGCGAAGCTCCAAGACGAGCTCTCGAAAATGCCAACCCAGGAGATTGAGTTCCAATACCGCCAAGGACGCGACACCTACGAAACGCTCCAGGACAGGCTCCAGAGACTCCACTCAGACGGCATGAGAAAGCTCATGCGGGAAGAGGTCCTGTACGTTCCCAACGACTACGCCGAAAACCTCATAAGCAACTATACGGGCCAGCACCGCAAGAAGCTCATCGAGGAGCTGAACGGCACGCTGCGCAAGCTCAAGTTCTATACCAACAATGACTTTGCGTTCAAAGACGTCCATAACGAGGAACTCTTTCTTCAGAACGGCAAGGTACTCGTAGAGACGGTGCAACTTCTACAGCCGTATCGCATCGTAGGAACTCAAGACATTCAATTCTTGGGCGACCTCTTCGAACAGCTCCTTAATCAGGGCTTTAAGCAAAACGAGGGCCAATTCTTCACACCTGTGCCCATCACCCGTTTTATTTGGAAGTCACTCCCACTCGACAGCATCGTGCAGGACGAGGCTGGTGCCGTGCACTATCCACGCGTTATCGATTACGCCTGTGGCGCGGGGCACTTTCTCACAGAAGGATTCGAAGAAATCTCCGACGCCGCATGCCAATATGATCCGACCATAGAGGATGACCTCGGAGACGCCGACTGGGTCAGAGACAATCTCGTCGGCATCGAGAAGGACTATCGACTCGCTCGCGTTTCCAAGGTCTCGTCCTACATGCATGGCGCAGGGCAGAGCAACGTGGTCTTCGGCGACGGACTTGAAAATTATCCCGACAAGGGAATCGACAGCCGAACCGACAGGGGACGCTTCGACATTCTTGTCGCCAATCCCCCGTACTCTGTAGCGGCCTTCAAACCGCATCTCAAGCTTCACAACAACGAACTCAAAGTGCTGGAAACCATCAGCGATAGCGGCTCGGAAATCGAGACCCTCTTTGTCGAGCGTGCGGCACAGCTTGTTCGGCCCGGAGGCTACGCCGCCATCGTCCTCCCCACCTCGATCCTCGACAAGAGCACGAGCTCGAGTTTCATGGCCGCACGCGATGTGCTTTTGAGCTCCTTCGAGATCGTCTCCATCGCCAGGTTTGGATCAGGCACATTCGCGGCCACAGGAACAAACGTCGCAATTATGTTCCTACGTCGCTTTGACGAGATCCCGCCCCGCAATGCGAACGCACTTGATTTCGTTGACGCTGTTTTTGAGCGCAGGAAGCTCACTGGCTGGAGAGACGAAAGCGCTTTCAACGCTTATCTCGGCACAATTAATGTAGACGGAGATACTTACCGGGCTTTTCTCGCAGGAGAGGCTAACTGGAACGAATGGGCAAACACTCGCCACTTCAGCGTTTATTGCCATCTTTTCGAATCATCGAAGGAGCTCAAGACCCTTCGGAAGAGCAAGACTTGGAAGGCGGCCGACAAGAACTCACGGCTCAAAGCAGAGAACGAGCTGTTCTATCGCCATGCGCACAAGGAAGAGCGCAAACGCCTGCGCGTTTGGGGTCTCATCTGCGGTGAACAGACGCTCATCATCAACTCACCTAACACGACCAAGGAAATCGCCTCTTTCCTTGGCTACAAATGGAGCAATCGCAAAGGCAACGAGGGGATACAGCCCATCGATGGTGAGGGCGTGCTCTATTCGGACAACGAATCGGACGACACGAACTCGCTAAGCGGCATCATCAGAGCATGGTTCTCCGGCGAGCAGGTTGAGCCCGGCGACCTTGCCCAGTACTACTACTATGCCAAGACCGCCGATTTCATTGACTTTGATGCCGATAAGTTCGACGAGACTCTTACGATTCCCCGCTCTTTCTACAAGCCCCGCTCGTTCGCCCAGGGCACCGTAGTCAAGACGCTTAGAGACATCACATCCTACGTTACCAACAGCGTGGCCCAGAGTTCCATCACCACCGACACTTACGTAACAACGGAAAACATGGTCAAGGACCGTGGCGGCATAACCACCTATAGTGGAGAGCTTCCGGCAAGTGCTGGCACCGCATACAAGAAGGGAGACACGCTCGTCTCCAATATTCGCCCCTATCTGCAGAAGATTTGGCTCGCAGACCGCGATGGGGCGTGCTCCAAGGACGTTTTGGTATTCCGAAGCATAAATACCGACAGCCTATTGCCCGAGTTTCTCCATCTGCTCCTGTGGCAGAAGGACTTCTTCGACTACGATATGTCCACCTTCACGGGAACCGGCAGGCCTCGCGGAGACAAGGATGAGCTGCTCAAATACCCCATCCCAGTCCCGACGCTCTCCGAGCAGAGAGCCCTCATCGACGATTTCAATCGCTTAACAGATGAAATCAATAGCAAACGACAGCAAATCGCCGCTCTCAAGGAGAGCGTCAAATCACGGTTTGTCGAGATGTTTAGAACCAAGACACACGCATCATGGCCAATCGAAACAATCGGCAACTACAGCATAGAAATGCACTACGGCACTTCAGCAAAAGCCGGCGCCGATGGCGATTATGTCTACATCCGAATGAACAATATCACCGACGACGGCATCCTTGACCTAACCGATACAAAGCGAATCACCCTAAAGGGCCAAGCTCTCGAAAATGCTACCGTCCGCTATGGCGATATGCTTTTTAATCGAACCAACAGCATTGACAAGGTTGGGAAAACTTGCGTTTTTCATCAGTCAGAGACCATGGTTATTGCTGGGTACATCGTGTGCGTAAGGTTCGCTGACCACAGCTCTGCCGAATATGTATCTGGTTACCTGAATTCAAAGGAAGGAAAGCGAGTCCTTCGTAATATAGCGAAGGGAAGTGTCCATCAGGCAAATATCAGCGCAGCAGACTTGGCCGCTATTCCCATTGCAATTCCCCCGTTGTCCCTCCAACAGGAGTTCGCCGACTTCGCTGCCGAGGCGGACAAATCGCAATTTGCACTCGAGCAAGAGGTCGACGCCCTTTCCGCAGAGCGCGACGCCCTTCTAGACCGATTCCTCGCGTGATACGTTCCTCCCATCCATATCGGGATGGGAGGAACTGATGCACACGACGATCGAAATAGCAAACGCGGTTCTCACAAAAATGCAGGCACTCGTTAGCGGCGAAGTGCTTTCGTATCTCGAGAGCGTCCTTATGAGCGAACTCAGGGGCATCGAACTTGAAGTGAACGCGCTCAGCAATGTCGAAGACGAGGCCTCAAAGTACATGGAGCGATTCCTCGCAGCCAAAACCATCGAGGGATGCTCGCCTAAGACCATCAGGTACTACAAGGCCACACTTACAAGGGCGCTCGAAGCAATCAAAAAACCAATTGTCCGGATTAGTTCAGATGACTTACGAACATACCTGAGCGAATATCCCATGGGTAATAACGCAGGGAGCATCACCGTCGACAACGTCAGGCGCATCCTGTCGTCATTCTTCTCTTGGCTTGAAGACGAGAACCATATACTCAAAAGCCCTGCACGACGCATTAAAAAGATTCGCTCAAAGAGAACGGTCAAGTCCGTATATTCTGATGAAGAACTTATAGCCCTCACAGACGCCTGTTCTTGCAAGAGGGATCTGGCAATCATCAACCTTCTTAGTTCAACAGGGATGAGAATAGGCGAACTCGTCTCGCTCAATCGAGAAGACGTTGATCTAAATCGGCGAGAGTGCATTGTACTCGGAAAGGGCAACAAAGAGAGAGTCGTCTATTTTGATGCGACTACAAAGCTGCACCTAAACAACTACCTGCAAGAACGCAGCGATAACGTCGCCGCGCTATTCTGTAGTCTCACAAAGCCGAGTTCTAGGCTGCAAGTAAGCGGAGTCGAGCTCCGCCTTCGCTCCTTGGGAACAAAAGCAGGCGTCAAACACGTCCACCCACATAAGTTCAGGAGAACGCTGGCCACCAAAGCAATTGGAAAAGGAATGCCCATCGAGCAGGTGCAGAAGCTGCTTGGCCATCAAAAGATTGATACAACGTTGATGTACGCAATGGTCGATCAGGACAACGTAAGGGACTCTCATAGAAGGTATATCTGTTAAGTCAAATCACGGTTTGTAGAGGTATTTGGCGATCCGGTCGATGGTAAAAAATGGCCTTTCGTTAGGCTTGAAGACCTCTGTACCAAGTTGGGTTCCGGAGCAACGCCACGAGGTGGCAAAACGGCATACAAGGCCGAAGGTGTTCCGCTGGTCAGAAGTACGAATGTTCACAACGGTCGTTTCGTGTGGAAGGACCTTGCTTGTATTGATGATGAACAAGCCGCAAAACTAGAAGGCGTCACGCTGATGAAGGGTGACGTGCTTCTGAATATTACTGGCGCTTCGGTTGCTCGTTCATGTCTTTTGCCAGATGAATTGGCTGGTGGACGTGTTAATCAGCATGTCTCAATTGTCAGAGTCGACCAAAAACGGATGCTGCCGGTGCTATTGAACACGGTGCTGATCAGCGATTCGTATCAGAGACTCCTGCTAAACGGCTCAAGAGCGGCTGGAGCAACAAGGGAGGCAATTACCAAAGAAGCTCTAAAGAGAATGACGGTTCCCTTGCCTCCCCTTGAGCTTCAGCAAGAGTTCGCCTCTTTCGTCGCTCAGGTCGACAAATCGCAATTTATCATCCACCAAGATCTTCACGGCTTTTGAAAAGACAGATAGTTACATGTCCAACGCTACAGAAGCCCGAGGACCGTCGCCTTTGATAGCATCTCGTAGGCTCGCGGATATGTCTCTTTGTCGCGCTCGGCCATAAATGCCCAGTTCGCCGTCACGTCAGCCGCCCTCACCATAGCCACCTTGGAGGAGTCGACATAGGAGACTGGAATCTTGGGCAGCCAGTCGCTAAATACAGGAGGGTAGGAGGTCTGCCACGTTGGGTTGAACATGCCGCAGCGCAGTTCCTCATCAACCGATTCTGCCAGGTTGTACTTTCCGTCGATCGAAGTCGAATGCTCGTCAACCACAACAGAAACTGCATCAACCTCGCTCGCGGCAATTCCCTGAAGCCTCAGCGCGTCAACGATGCCGGACTTCACGCCACGCTTTAGAGCGTAGTCAAGATACCTTTGCTTGCGCCTTTTCGAGCTTGAATTCTCAGAGCAAGTGCAACACCTCTGAGTAGTGGACCTCGTAGGGCGTCCTGAACCCCAGGCGTTTGTGGGGCCTGCGGTTGATGGCATCGTACACCCGCTCGACCTCCTCGTCCGAGACCGCAGAGAAGCCGGTCCCCTTCGGGAAGTACTCGCGCAACAGACCGTCTGTGTTTAGTCAAGCCTGATTTTCGGTTTGGGGCTGCGGTGGAAATCCTGGTCCTCTTTTGATCCAGGATTTCCACCGCAGCCCCAACCCGTAAATTGAACGCTATCAAACACAGATGCCGTCGCGAAGTCGATGTCGCGCGTGACGCGGCCGTCGGGGATGCGCGCGAGCAGCCCGCTTCCGCCCTTGAGGATGAACCGGCCGTCGGGGTTGCTGAACACCCTGCACAGGAACCGGTCGCGCAAAGCCCGACGACAGCCGTCCCCAGGGTCACCGCCCCTGTCGCGAACGACCCTCTTCAGGGCCCTGTCGAGCTGACCGCCGTTCTCGTACGTCATTCTTCCCGCCTCCTAGCTAACGAACCGCACAGGCTGTCCCCCGCCGGCATCCCGGCTTTTGCCCCCCCTCGCGTCGATTTTCTCCCTCAGCGTGCCCTCGTCTTCGACGAGGCCCCTTTCGAGCGCGTCCGCGAGCACGTTCGCGACCAGGCTCAGCTCCTCCCCGGAGTCTATCAGGTCCACCACCGTGAGCCAGGGCCTCGTCGCCGGGATGTCCGAGACGATCGCCACGTCCTTCGGGTCGAGGCGGCGCTTCCTGATGATCAGGTTCGGGCGCTTAGTCTGCTTTCTCTCGGGCGTGCAGAACTCGTAGGGCGAGGGGCTGACCTCGCCGATGCCGTAGAGCCATGCAGCCGTCCCCCCCATGGCGACGGGCACGCCCTCGCCCGCGATGTCGCCGGGGCGCCTCCCCGGGTCGATCGACAGTCAGGCCGCGAGGACGTTCTCCTCCCGCGTGCTCGGCGAGCCGCCCATGCGGTAGGCGCCCTTCGCGAGCCTCTCTATGTTGCCGAGCCCTTCCAGCCTCGAGAGCGCGCACCACTCGACGCCGAGCACCTTCGCCTGCGCAGACGTGAAGAGCCCCCTTTGGGAAGAGGCGATATCGTTGGTGGCTCGTATGGCCTCGATTAGTTTCATGCTTGCATTGTAGCAAGTATTGCAACAATGCAAGCAAATATACTCAGTTTGCGCGACGCAATTTGGCGGCATTCGAGGTTGCAGATACTGCGAAAACCGATTCTGCGTATTTATATTCCTGTTTGTTGACCCGAGCAAACGCAATTGAAAAGGGCTTGAATCCGCCATGCAGTTTCAACTCAGTTTCAGCCTTGCGGAATCGGCCTCCGGGGGACCCGAATTGTGCACTATTCCCGCAGGGCCCTATTTTCCCGTACCGCCCAGTAGGGGCATGCGGAATAATTGGGCCGTTTCCCCAGGTAGGCATGCAAAAAGGAAGCCTCAGAACCAGAAAGTTCGGAGGCCGCTGTTCCCACTATTTCGCTGGTGGCCTTGCTCTATGGCGACGCCGAAACAGCATCAGGCGGTACTCGGCAGCACCAAAATGCGAGCTCAGAAGCCAGTTCCCGCTATTCCCACTCAATGACTAGGGCCCTGGTGTAATTGGCTGGATCACCGTTCCGGGAACCGGTATCGACCTATCTGTCCGCCGAGCTCTTTCTTCAGCTCCAGCCTAGTATCTGACTCGCGCTGTTATAAGCAAAAACCGAAGAGATGCATCTTAGCCAAAAAAAAAGGTTAGCCTTATCTTACTGTATGATTCGTGTGTTATAGTTAGATGGCTCTAACTGTTTGGGGGCGATAGCCATGCACGAACGCAAGGGCTTCTGGGACAAGAATGCCGGTCGGTACGACCGTTTCATGCGAAAGGACCGGGCGGCGTATGAGAAGATGTATGGGCTGATCCGGCCGGTAGTGAAAGCAAAAACCGTACTGGAGGTTGCCACCGGCACGGGGCTTATCGCAAAGAGCATCGTGAATGCGGCGGCACACATCGAGGCTACGGACGCTTCTGCAAAGATGATCCTTGAAGCAAAACGGGACATTCAATCCGCAAAGCTGCACTTTTCCGTACAAGATATGTTCCACCTGCCCTATGCACAGAAGTCCTTCGAAGTGGTGATTGCGTCCAACGCGCTTCACATAGTGCCGCATCCGGAAAAGGCCCTGCAAGAAATCAGGCGGGTGCTGAAGGACGACGGCGTGCTCATCGCGCCAACCTTCACCCACGCGGAGAACTCGGTTTCCGGCAAGGCAAAAGCCTTTTTCATGAGTATGGCGGGATTCCCCCTCCACAGCAGGTGGACAAGCGAGGAATACCTACGTTTCCTGCGTCAAAACGGCTGGGCGGTGCAGAAAAGCGCGGTGTTGAAGGCCTCGTTCCCGTTGACCTATGCGGAATGCACAAAATCGGAGGGGGCAGATGTCGTTCTTTGAAAACACCCGCAAGCCCGTGGGCCTCGGCGGAAAACTTCTGGTTGCCATGATGAACCTGGGCCACAGCCCTGTGGCGCGGTGGGGACTTCGATTTCTACGACTTGCGCCAAATGCCAAGGTGCTGGATTGCGGCTGCGGCGGCGGGGCGAACATAAAACGGCTGCTGAAAAAATGCCCGCATGGCGTCGTCAAGGGCGTCGACTATTCGCCCGTCAGCGTGGAGAAGACTAGAAAGCTCAACCGAATTGCAATTCAGGAGGGGCGTTGCGCCGTTCTGCAAGGCAGTGTGGCGGATATGGTGTTTGAGGATAGCTACTTCGATGCCGCCACGGCCTTTGAGACCGTCTATTTTTGGCCTGATTTGCCCCGATGCTTCCGTGAGGTCTGGCGGACGCTGAAGCCAGGCGGGACAATTCTCATCTGCAACGAGAGCAATGGCGATACGGACAAGGACGAGAGGTGGACGCAGATCATCGGCGGCATGACCATCTACAAGGACATTGAATTAAAGGCATGTCTGGAACAGGCGGGTTTTCACGAGGTGCAGATACACAAAAAGAAAAAGTGGCTCTGCGTCACGGCGCGGAAGTAAGGGCATCAAGCACGGGTATTTTTGCATCCATCCTGCACATGGCGATAGGCATGACGGTCATAGCAGCTGTGCCGGCGGCAATTATGACAGTTTTTATTCACTGAGGAAGAAACCTATGAAATGTAAAATTGAGAAAAACACCGTTCAGGAGACGCTGATCCTCCCGCTGTATTCCCGGAAGCTGTGTACGGAGCTGTACCCGAACCTTTACAGGGATGAAACAGCGGTTCGTCTGCTCGACCAGATTGACTACGACTTTTCAGAGGCAGAGAAAAGCTCCCGCAGCCTGATGCAGCGTTTTGGTGCGCTCGAGGTGGCCACACGGCAGAGTGACCTTGCTTTCGAGGTGCAGGATTACCTGAAAGGCCACCCCAATGCGGCTGTGGTCAATCTGGGCTGCGGGCTGGACAACACCGGCAGAACCTGCGACAACGGTAGATGCAAGATCTACAATCTGGACTTCCCAGATGTGATTGCCTTGCGGCAGCAGCTGCTACCCGCCGAGGATCGAGAACAAAATATCCCCTGCGATCTGAAAGACACCGCATGGTTTAGCAAAATCGATGCCTCCGGCGGGGCGGTATTCTTTGCCTCCGGGGTGTTCTATTACTTTCTGACCCAGCAGGTCCGGGAACTGGTGCGGGGAATGGCAGACGCTTTCCCCGGCGGTGTGCTGGTCTTTGATGCTGCCAATCGGACGGCAGTAAAGATGATCGCAAAAACATGGCTTAAGACTGCAAAAATCAAGGATGTGGGGGCATATTTTGCGGTTTCGGATGCCGCCAAGGAAATCGGCACGTGGAACAGCCGTCTGCAGGTCACAAGCCGCGGCTATATGCTGGGTTACAACGATTTGAGAGACCCTTCTGTCAGCGGCTTTTTCCGGTTTCTCGCAAGGGTCGGTGACAACGGGATGAAAATGCAAATCGTGAAAATAAGATTTTAAGAGACAAAAATGCAAAAGACGAGCGCTTCTTGCCGCCCAATTGGCAAGAAGCGCTCGTCTTTTCTTAACGCGTTGTATGGCGGAGAGAGCGCAAGTTACGCGAGCGCCCTTCTTGCCAGCTCGGCCGCGCCAAGGATTCCCTGGTCGCCGCCGCAGCCCGGGGCGCAGATGTAGCTCTCTATGTCCTTAAGCTCGGCGGTCTGGATGTAGCCACCCAGATATTCGAGGGTCTTCTTGCGGACGATGCCGTAGAGCTGCTCCTGGTGCATCACGCCGCCGCCGAGGACGATACGGCGAGGCGAGTACATGAGCACGAGGTTCGCGCACATCTGCCCCAGATAATCCCCCTCGAGCGCCCACACCTCAGCGTTGTCCGCGAGCTCGGCCGCGGGCTTTCCCCAGCGCGCGGCGATGGCGGGGCCGGAGGCGAGGCCCTCGAGACAGCTCGCGTGGCTCGGGCAGACGCAGCGTCCCTCCTCGGTGGGACGGGTCCTTACCAGCATGTGGCCGGCCTCGGGGTGCAGCATGCCGTGAAGGAGCCTGCCCGCGCACATGACGCCCGCGCCCACGCCGGTGCCGATGGTCACGTAGACGGCGTCCTCGAGCCCCTTGCAGCAGCCGAAGACTACTTCGCCGAGGCAGGCAACGTTCACGTCCGTGTCGTAGGTCACCGGAATCCCGAGGGCGTCGGCGAACGCGGCGCGAAGACCATAGCCTCGCCACGCGAGCTTGGGCGTCTGGAGGATGGAACCGTAGCGCTCATCGTCGGGGTCGACGCAGGTCGGGCCGAAGGCGCCGATGCCCAACGCGTTCACATCGCGGGCGGTGAACCACTCGACCATCTGCGGGACGGTCTCGGCGGGCGTAAGCGTCGGGGTCTCCATACGGTCGAGAACCTCGCCGTCGCCGGACACCACGGCACAGACCATCTTGGTCCCGCCGGCCTCGAGGGCGCCGAGCCTCATTTGCTTTTCGCTCATGTGATCCTCCTTACAAAGGGGCGCCCGCAGTCATGGTCAACCGCGGGCGCCCATAACGTTGGCTTGTTTCGAGGCGACCCTACCTGGGCACGCGGTCCTGCCTTGCGGCAAACGGGGCGAGCACGGCGTGCGGCTCGCTTTGGTACCAGTAGGCGACGGTGGAGATGTCGTCCTCGCGCTCGTAGAGCTTGATGTCGTCGTTGCCGAGGTCCTGGAACGTCACGCGCAGGTCCTCCTTGAACGAGATCGGGTCGGGAAGGTGCCACCTGTAGAGGCCGTGCCTGGGCAGCGCGTCGTCGTTGGTCGCGAGCATCGGGTTCGGGTTCGGCTTGCCCGCGCTGAAGCGGTCGCGCGTGGCGTCGCGCGTCGAGCGGTACGGGTAGCCGGCGAACAGCGTGTTGAAGCACTGCGCCTCGGGCAGCGCATGGGGCGGCCTGTCGAGGAAGGCCCAGGCACCGCCGAAGTAGTCCTCGGCTCCCGTCGAGGTGACCGTGGGGAACTCCTCGTCGCCGTCGAGGAAGAACTTCATCTCACCCTCGCCCCACCAATAGCGCTCCAGGGCGCACAGGGCCATGTAGGTGCCGACGTAGTAGCCCTTACCGCGCACGCCGTCGAGCACGGTGTAGTCGACGCCCCTGCGGGTGCTGCGCTCGCGGTTAAAACGGGCGTGGAAGTACATGGCGTCGTCCGGCACGTCGGTGAGCGCGTAGTTGAACGTGTAGAAGATGTACTTAATGAACCCGGGGTGCTCGCTCGTAAGCGTGACCTTGGCGTGCTTCCTGAAAGGCATCTCGAAGTAGCAGTTCATGCCGCCCGTCGGGTTCACGCAGATGGGCATCGAGTTGACGATGGCGCGCTCACCGAAGCCGTTGCAGAAGAAGTCGCCGACAGGGCACTCGACCGAGGGGGTCTCCTCGTCGTCCCAGTAGAAGCGCAGCACGAGGTCGCGCATGACGAAGCTGCCGGCGGCGGTCTTGTCGGGGACGGTCATCCAGATGTGGCGGATGATGCCGGGGCCCTCGATGTCCGCGAGCGTGATGGTCTCGCCGGACTCAAGGGGCACGCAGCACGAGCCCTTGCGGCCGACGCCGAGGTGGCTGGCCGACATGGCGGCACGGCCCTTCTCGCCCGTGATGTTCTCGGGGGTGATGGCGCGGCTTTCCTCACCGCCGTGCATCCACACGTCCTTAAGGAACTCTCTCATCGTCGACCTCCTCTATTCGTCGTCTTCGCACTCGGCGGAACTGGCACCGTTCACGTAGACGATCTGCTGGCGCGCCTCGTCGACGAGGGCGTCGAAGTCGAGTTTCTCGTCGGGGCGCGCGAGCGCGACCGTCATGGCGAGCGGGAGGTTGACACCCGCGATCACGTGGATCCGGTCGGAGGCGAAGCGGGAGAAGCGCTGGTTCACGCTGCCGCCGAGCGCGTCGGTAAGGACGACGACCTCGTCAGTGCCCGAAAGCGCCGCCTCGACCGCCGCGTCGAGCCCCTCGCCGTTGTCGTTCACGTAGGCGCACACGGCGTTGACGGCGTCGCTCTTACCCGTAAGGAACTCGAGGGTGTCCTTGAAGCCCTGGGCGAGAAGGGAATGGCTCGCCACAACTATCTTTCTCATTGATTCACCAATCTCTTGGGTCGAAGCTAGGCGAGGATGCCGGCGGCGGAGGCGACCATCGCGAGGACGATCACCACGAGGATGAGGGCCGTCATGCTCGCGTTCTTCTTGGTAAGAAGGTAATACGCGCTTCCCGTGATGGCGGCGGGGATCATGGCAGGCAGGATCTTGTCGAGCAGCGGCTGAATCTCCATCGAGACGTCGCCGAAGCTGAAGCTAATCGGGCAGGTGACGCCGATGACCGAGGCGATGAGGCAGCCGACCACGGTGAGGCCGAGCACGGAGGCGGCGGCAGTGAGGTTGGGAAGCTTCTCGCTGAAGTCGGTGACGAGCTTCACGCCCTGCTTGTAGCCGAACTCGAGGGCGTGCATGCGGACCCAGAAGATGGCCAGGATGAGCGCGAACCAGATGCCGGCTCCCACGGGGTTGCCCTCGATGGCCATGTAGGCGGCGATGGAGCCCATGATGGTCGGGATCATGGTCATGAGCAGGGAGTCGCCGACGCCGGCGAGCGGTCCCATGGTGCCGATCTTCAGGTCTTGGACGGCGTCCGCCGCCGCTAGGCCGTCGCGTTCCTCCATGGCCACGCAGGCGCCAAGGATGATGGCGGCGAGCCAAGGCTGGGTGTTGTAGTAGCGGAAGTGGTTGTTGAGCGCTTGCTTATAGTCCTCGTCGTTCGTGTAGATCTTCCTCAGGACCGGCGAGAGGGCGTAGGCGACTGAGGCGCCCTGCTGGGTCTGGTAGTTGAAGGTGCACACGCTCATGAGCCAGCGCCAGTTCGCGTTGCGCAGGTCCTTCTTGGTGACCTTGTAGCCGGAGGGCTTGCCCTCGGCGACGGCGGTGATGTTCTCGTTTTCCATGGTTACTCATCCTCTCCGATGAAGGCGTCTGCGGAAGCGTGGGCGGCGAGCTCGGTGTCCCTCTCGGCACGCTGGTAGAACGCGATCGCGAGGGCAACGCCGACGATGGCGGCGCCGATGATGGGCACGTTCAGGAAGGCCGAGAGGAAGAAGCCGGCGAGCAGGTACTGGAAGTACTTGCCAGTGGGCATGTAACGCAGCAGCATCGCGATGCCGACGGCCGGGAGCATCTTGCCGGCGAGGGTGAGGCCGGAAAGGAACCACTGGGGCATAACCTCGAGGAGCCAGTTGACGGCGGGCTGGCCGAGGGTCACGGAGACAAAGACGGGCAGGGCGGCACACAGGCCGAAGAGCGCGGGGCAGACCCACAGGATGGCGTTCATCTGCTTGAACTTGCCCTCGTCGCAGAACTTCTGGGACTTCTCGACGACGAAGCCGTTGAGGATCTTGACGATGACGTCGAGCTGGATGCCGAGCATGCCGACCGGCAGGCCGATGGCGAGGCCCGTGTCGGAGCCCAGGGTCACGCCGTAGGCGGTGGCGATGATGGCCATCGTGCCGTAGTCGGGAATCGACGAGCCGCCGAAGCCCGCGACGCCGAGCTGCATGAGCTGGATGGTGCCGCCGATGACGAGGCCGGTCTGCCAGTCGCCCATGACGACGCCGGTGATAAGGCCCCAGAAGACGGCATAGTTGACGAAGATCATCGGGATGCCGTAGTAGTCCACGTGCTTGATGAAGGCCAGCAGGGTCAAAAGGACGACCTGCAGGATAGTGAAGTTGACCATGATCCCTCCTTAGATGAGGTCGGCGACGGAGACGGGCTTGTCGGCGGGCACGAACTGTGCCGTCACCTTGACGCCGCGGGCGATGAGCGCCTTGTAGCTCTGGACGTTCTCGGCGGAGGCATAGGCGCGCTGGGTGAGCTGGACGCCGCCCTCCTTGACAAGAGAGCCGCCGACGATCAGCGACGGGAGCTCGATGCCCGACTCGACCAGGTGAAGGATCGTCTCGGGCTCCTTGGCGATGACAAAGACCTTCTCGCGGTCGTACTTGCCCGCCGCGAAGTTCTTGAGCGCGGTCTCCTCGGAGATGATCGAGACGGCCATGCCCGCGGGGCGCGCCATCCTCATAGTGGACTTCAGGACCTCGTCGCCGGCGACCTTGTCGTCGATGACCATGACTCGGGTCGCGCCCGACACCGGGGCCCACTGCGTCACGATGATGCCGTGAAGCAGGCGATTGTCGATTCGTGCCATAACAACACTCATGTTTGCTCCTATCAAATGAAGTTTTACGTTCGGTACTGCCTCGGCGCTATCCGGATTCGCGCCGGGCAAGGGGTTATCGGATTATTGAGGACGCGCGGTCAGCTTGCGGCGGCGCGGGGAAGGTCACTCGTCGAGCAGGAGGTTCGAGGAGCCGAGGCGCTCTTCTCGCGCCGGGGCGGCGCTCACGCTGATGTAGTCGAAGACATATGCGATCTCGCTTACGGGAACCTCTACGCGATAGCGCGTCGAGATACTCGAGAAGCTCTGCCTGAAGGACTCGATGAAATCGGCACGCTCCTCCTCGAAGCAGTCCTGGCCAACGTAGGTCTCAATGGGGTTTCTGGTAACAAGGCGCTCGACGAGACAGCAGAGGTGGACGTAGAGCCCAATGATGGCGTTGCTGCCGATCTTCTCGCCTGTCCTGCGCTGAAGCTCGTGCACGGCGCTCTCGATCTCGTGGAATAGCCGCTCCGGGTCGAGGATGGTGATGGAGCGGATGACGTTCTGCAGCGTCATGTTCGAGAGCAGCTTCTCGTGGAAAGAAGAGAGCTCGGAAGCGTCAAGCCACCTGCCGAACACGACATCGACCTTAGAGGCGGACGCCGTCGACATGATGTCCTCGAGGGCGACGAAGGGGATGGAGGCGACCCCGGGGTCTCCCGTGCCGATGACGGCGCAGACGCGGTGCTCGGAGAAAACGGCGTCGTTCGACCCGTTCGCGACAAGCTGCTTGAAGGGCCTCGTGAGCAGGCGCGCGCCTATGGTGCGCGGGAGGCTCTGCGAGACGAGCTGGCGTATCCTCTCCGCGGCGTCGACCCCGGACTCGGAGCAGAAGACGATGGCGTCCTCACGGTTGATGCGCTCGATCACCTTGCAGTGCGTCACGCACGCGGCGGTCGCATCGCCAAGAACCTCGGCGATGGACTTGCCGCCGAGCAGCCCGACCCCGATCTCGAGCGCAAGACCGGTAGAGACGTTGTTCACCACGCCGATAGTGGAGTCGGTAACGTTCTCGAGGGCCTTATAGGCCTCCTCCAAGGAGCCCATGTCGACGAGGAACACGACCCCGGTGCAGTAGGAATGGCGGTCGACGAGGCGCTGGAGCGGACCGACGATGTCCTTCAGCTGCTGGTCGTAGGGCATGTCGACCGCCTCGTACACATGCATGCCGAGCATACGGTTCGCCGCGTCGGCGATGCTCGTCGCCGTTGAGTAGCCGTGGGACAAGATGACGCAGAGCGTCCGAAGGGCCTTCGCGTCGCGAGACTCCGATGCGACGCACAGCGTCAGAAGCGTCTTCGTGAAGTGATCGAGCGAGATTCCCAGCGCCCCTTCCACGTCTGCGGCGACCTGATCGGAGACGCTCGAGGCAAACGGTAATTCGGAGGTCACGGCACCGAGGAGATGGGAGATTTGCTCCGCACAGGCAGACTTTCGCTTAGCCAGGCCGATGCCCGGCCACAACTGCAGGCAAATCTCCTGGGCCAGCAGAAAAGCGACCTTCCTCGAAAGCTCGATGCCATAAGAAGAGCCTGCGTCGGCAAGGACCGCGCCCACGATGCGCTCGAAGGCGCGCGACCTCGAGGAGGTAACGCCGCGGCCGAAGATCAAGTGATCCTCAACGCCGCGCACAGCGGAGACAGCTTGCGAGACGAGCTCGGAGACAGAGAGCTCCCCGGCGCAGAATCGCTCATCGAGAGAGCACAGGGCATCGAGCGCCTGCTCGACCGGCCCTGTGCTCTCGGCGGCATCCAGGGACGCGTCGATCAGAACGCCATCGTCGGGCTGTTGATCGATCTGCGCGGAGGAGAGGAGCCCGCTGGGAAGAAGATACGGGCGAACGACGACGTAGTCGCCCTCGCGATTGAGGAACGCTTTGGCGCAGCAGTTCGTCACGCAGGCGCGCAAGCCGGCGATGTTATCGGAAAAGTCCGCGTTCACGAGGCAACGGTATGCGCCGCGGCTAATCTTCACATCAGAACCGATTCGGCACCCCTCGCTGCGCAGGAAGCTCAAGATGAGATCCTCGCGCTCCTCGGGGGTCCGCTCCTTGAGTGAGGGGACGCGGGCACAGATGGGCATTTTGCTGTAGGCCGAGGAAACCTTCAGGTCATCGGCGGAAAGCGTCGTCGAAAGAACGAGGCGAGCGCGCGGCGCATCCTGGGAGGCATCGAGCCCGAGGGCCGTCGCAAGGCAGTGCTCCATCGCAGAGGGAGAGAGTGCCTCGATGCCGTTGACAAAAACCACACCCCCGCGCGATTTCGCGATCGACTCGTCAAGAAGCCCGTTGAACGAGGCGGCGTCCGGGACCCCGGCGCAGTCGATGCGCACATAGGAGGAGTCGCGGGACAGCAAGCCCTGGTTCTTGCCGTACTCGTACACAAGACGAGAAAGGAAAGACTTGCCGACACCCACGCCGCCGCTCAAGAGGATGGGCAGGCCAAACGGAGGGTACTGAACCGCAGCCTTGCACTGCTCGACAACGGAGCTGAGGCTCAGGTCAAAGCCCACGGCACGCGCGAAGTCACGGTGATCGGCGATTCCCGTCGCCTGGATGAGGTCGGCGAGCGAGGCGTACTCGCTTGCAGAGAGCTTTACCTGAAAACGCTTCTGGAACGCGCGGCGATGAAAATAACGGACAGGCCTGCCCGCCACCTTAACCACAAGGCCGGCGCGAACAAGGTCGTTGAGGTACTGGCTCGCCAGACTCCTGGAGATGATGAGCGTCTCGGCGATGTCGGAGGTGGACAGACGGGCAAGGTCGTCGAGCGAGACGGCAGAGGTGAGGGCCTCGAGATGCTCGAGAATCCTGTCCCTCATGTCGACGGGCTTCTTTGCCAAGCTGTCCTGTGCGGTCTTGTCCATGACTTCTTACCTCCTTGTACAAGGAGTATAAGGGGAACACAGAGAACGGAAGGGGGCGCGTGGGGGAATCAACAGCCCCGAGGAGAAGTTCACCACTTGAGGGGCAGAAAACAACGGCCATTGAACATTCAGGGCCGACGCTCAACACTTCGGCTCGACACTTCGCTTTGGAAAGGGCCCTGCGCGATGGTACAGCCCTCCATCTCGCAGCACAGGTCGCCGAAGGTCGCGAGGATGCGCTCCTTCTGTTCCGTGGGCGAGACGGCTCGGTGGGCAAGGTCCTCTCAAAAGGAGTCGTTCGACGCCGCAAGACCTCGATGACCGACTACTGCCTCGAGCAAGTGGCGGATTACCTCTGCACCATCGAACTTGCCTTGGTCAAGTGCGAAGCCAAGGAGAACGGTGAGACGTACAACAAGTTCTTCGGAGGTATAGGCTCTTTCAAGAGGAACTGGCTCAAGCAAGCCCGCAGCAAGCGGATATAGCTGGTCTCGCGGTTTCGCAAGGAACGGTCAGTTCCCCTCTGGCGAGGAACCCCGGGCGACGTGCTTCGAGCAGCGGAAGCTGAAGCGCAAGCAGAAGCAGCGCGGGCATTGATCGGTGCCGACATGGGCCCAGACGTGAACAGTGCTACGTCCCCTGTTCACGGGGCGCGAAACCGCAAAGGTTGCACAGAGGTTGCAAAATAAGAAGCCCCCGACCTGTTTTCGCAGGTCAGAGGCTTGAAATCAACGAATATCGTTTATTCCCACTCGGTGGTTATAGTTTTGCCGTCTCGTCACTCCAGTTGCACCCAGTTTTCGGCGGCATCTCGAAGTGAGTGCCGCTGAATGACGCGACGTCGCGTTTCATCGGCTTCGGGGACAAAAGCTGGGACAACTTCAAAAACCATTTTCAAACTCAGAGTATTGAGTTTTTATTTTTGTCCCAAGGGGCACGGAGAGCCGCCTTTGGAGGCTCGATATCGCCGAAAAACGCCCGTTTTGAAACTCAACCGCCTTTGAGCCTGCAAACCACCAGCTTCAACAGTAAGTGAGTCGACGCGGGTGGCTTACGAGCCGTTCACAAAACCGCAGGCCACAGGTCTTTGTCAACGATAAGCAAAGTGAATAGTCTCAGGTGGCTTGCCCATGAGTTGGCGTAAGCCTGTTTAGCAAAAGGCTAATCGGACACGACAGGCCGCCCGCATGGCGACGGCGTTTCCCGTGCGGGCACAAACAGCCCTGCGTGCCCTGTCGCGCGATATCCCAATGCGACGTTCAGAACCCTACCCGCCAAGCAGCCACCTCGCGAAATTCAGCACGAGCACGCCCTCCCGGGTATGGGGCTCATGCCTCGTGCGAGTGATGAGAATCTTCGGGAATGCATCCCCGATGGATAGAATCGGCGCAATCTCCCTCTCGAGCGTCGAATCGGCGCCGATATCGTCGCTCACATACACTTTCCTTCCCGGTTTCGAAACTTGGAAGGCAGTATGCGCAAGGATGCGTCGAGGTGCGATCCCAGTCGTACCATGCCAGCAGAGATGTCGAGGCACATTCGTTCATGCTGCAATGCGGGCATCGGAGATGAAAAACAGCCCGTCGGGTAGTCATGGGCGTGCGGGAGCCCGCATCAGTAACCTGCCTCCTCGGTTGTCCCTTCTTTGCATGGTCGTCTACATAAAGGAGGAACCAGCCATGCAGATCAGCATGCTTGCCCTTCTTGGGTCACGGACCGGGGAGGCGAGGGCCTCCGTCGGGACCGCCCCGAGCAACCGGCATATCCAAGGAATGACAAGGCTCGATCGCTGTGCTGGTCAGGATGCCGAAGCGGGCCGTCCGCCAATCGGAATGCGGGTCAGGATGCTGCAACGTGATTCCAGCTGCAGGATACGGCTCCTTTGCGGTTGCCGCAAAACCTGCTGGCAACATTCTTACTATCCGAATGATGTACGCATCCCTTGGGATCGTTTCGCCTGACCAGGGCCATCTTCAGCGCCTCATCGGCCAGCTCGGCAGGCGCCTCTTCCACGCGTAATAGCCCTGGCGGGTCACCTATGCAACCAAAGATACAAAAGGAATCGAATGGCCAGAGAGGATTGCCCTTTCCGATGGTCGATTCTTGACAGGCAAACTCAAGCCTCGTTAATATTACATGGTTTGCCAGACCGAATTAACAAAGGAGGGGTGTCGTGGTTGGTCTTTTCCGCACGTGGATGAGCGCCTAGAAAGCGGCGCTGTTGTGGCGTCGCGCTGTTTTTCTGCACGCCATTTCACGATTGGACATAACCATGATATTTGAAACCTCTCGGCGCAGGTCTGTTTCGCTGTGCCATTCATGGCAATTTAAGATTTGTTTCGTATGGGGCGGGGAGCTCGTGTCGACATTGACGAGCTTGATTCTCCAAATGGGTCTCATTTGGCATATCGCCCTCACGACAGAATCATCTTCCCTCCTCTCCCTGGCATCGTTAGCAGGCTTTCTGCCGATTGCTTTGTTCGGAGTCCTTGCGGGCGCCGTTGTCGACAGGCTGCCTTTGAAACGTGTTCTCATCGGCGCCGACCTCTTCGTTGCCGCGGTGGGCGCCGCCTTGGCGATTGCCTCGTTGGCCGGCAGCTTACCTGCGTGGTCAATACTCATCGCCCTGTTTCTCCGCGCAGCTGGCACTTCGTTCTACACGCCGGCCTCCCAATCCCTCACGCCCCATCTCGCCCCGCCAGAGCATCTCGTTCGCCTATCGGGAGTGATGCAGGCGATTCAGTCCGCCGGATACATTCTTGGCGCCGCGCTCGCGGCAGTGATTTATCCTGTGGCGGGCATTACCGCCATGATTGCCCTCGACGTGCTGGGGGCGCTTTTCGCTTCTCTAGCTGTCCTCGCCGCTCAGATAGACGCAGGAGGACTCGACGAAGCCGACCGCAGCTCGTCCTTTTCCAATAAAGTTCGAGAACTTTTCTCTGAGATTTCGGACGGCTACAAGCTGATCAGGGGATACAGGGGGCTGTTCGCCCTTCTTTGGTGCGGGTTCGTCTTCGCTTTCGCGTTCTCCCCACTCGCGGCATTGTTCCCAATAATGACCTTGGGACATTTTGGCGGTAGCACGGGGGATGCTGCTTTGGTGGAGGTCCTTTTCTCCGCAGGCATGCTGGCTGGGTCCGGCATTTTGGCGGCCACGGGAGGGTTCCGCAATAGGTCGCTCACCATGGTCGCCGCGATCGCCGGCTTCGGCGTCGTCGCAATCGCATCCGGATTGATCGGCCCGTCGCTGTTCGCCGTTTTCCTACCGGCGAGCTTTCTTATGGGCGCATGCTCCCCGTTGTACGCGGGAACCCAGACTGCCCTTATGCAGGAGCAGATACCTCCTGAGTACCTAGGCCGCGTTTTCGGCCTCTACGGAACCATCATGGCGTGGGCCATGCCCATGGGCCTCGCGGCCCCCTCCGTTTTTGCGGATCTGCTTGGAGCTCCGTTATGGTTCGTCGGCTCTGGAGCGACCATGGTACTGCTTGCGATGGCTATGCTGCTTGCTCCGAGCGTCCGAAACGTGGGGAAAAGAGATACCGGGCGGATTCAATAGCCCAAGTATTCGAAAAAAAGAGGCGGCAGCCATCGGTTCACGCGTCAGCCTTCAAGCCCTTGCGACGACGAGGTATTGCGCCGACATCCCACATCGCGCTCCTTATTCGTCGCCAACTATCATTTTCGGATTTGCCGGCTTGCGCAAGGTCAAAACGCTCGCGCCGGCAATTGGGCAAAGGCGAAAAATCGACGTGAGCAATCTTTTTTGGCATGGCTGCGCTTCCAGTAAAAGGCTAATACACAAAAGGCGGTTCAACCTATGGAACTCATAGTCAAAGCTAAAGACATCTTTTTGGAATATGCCGGCCGCGATATCCTGGATATCGAAGAGTTGGAAATCTACTCCTACGATCGCATCGGCTTGGTGGGAGACAATGGCGCAGGCAAAACCAGCCTGCTTAAAATTCTGAGCGGCAATCTTACCATTGCGGACGCCGACGTCAGGCGCTTCGGCAGCATTGCCCTCATCGGCCAACTCGATGAACTCGACCTTGATGCGGCTCAGGACAGTGGTGAGATGCTCTCCCGTCTCAACGTCGCCGGAGTGGCGCAGGAGACGATGAGCGGCGGGGAGGAAACACGCGCCAAGATTGCCTCTGCACTCTCCCAGCATGCAAGCGCGATCTTCGCCGACGAGCCTACGAGCCACCTCGACCAAGACGGCATCCGCCTTCTCGTCGGACAACTCAAGGCATTTGATGGGGCTCTGCTCATCGTGAGCCATGACCGTCATTTTCTCGACCAGGTGGTAGACAAGATCTGGGAGCTCAAAGACGGCGGTATTTCCGAATTCTGGGGTGACTACTCCGACTATCTGCGACAGAAAGAAGAAGAGCGCAAAGCTCAGGCGACTCGATACGAAGAGGCGATGCGCGAGCGCGATCGCCTCGAAGCCGCCATCGAAAAACAACGGAAAAAAGCACGGCAGGTCGACGCCAAGCGGAAGGCTGCGAAAAAAAGCAACGAGTATGCAGGTCGATTGGGGCATCAGAAAGCAACCGGCACCAAACAGAAGAGGATGTACCAGGCGGCTAAGGACATGGAGAAGCGCCTCGAAGCGCTCGAAGGGATTGAGGCCCCAGATAGCATTCGCGCCGTGCGGTTCCGCCAGAGCAAGGCCCTGGAACTGCATAGTAAATTTCCCATCTCGGCAGACGATTTCAGCTTGAGCTTCGGCAACTGCATGCTCTATGACCACGCGAAATTCGAGATACCGCTCGGTGCCAAAGTGGCCATCACCGGTGGCAACGGTACAGGAAAGACCAGCCTGCTGAAGGCAATCGCTCGACGCGCCGACGGTATCAACATCTCTCCCAAGGCAGAGATCGGTTACTTCGAGCAAACAGGCTACAAGTTCGACGCCCGTCAGTCTGCGATCTCGTTCATGCAGGATGGTTGCGAGTACAGCATGACCGAAATTCGAGGCATCCTCGCCTCTATGGGAATCGGACCGCGCGACCTGACAAAGGACGTTGGCGTTCTCTCGGGAGGCGAAGTCATCAAGCTGCTACTCGCGAAGATGCTGCTGGGCAGATACAACATCTTGCTCATGGACGAGCCTGGAAATTACCTGGACATCAAGAGCGCCGAAGCCCTCGAGCAGATGATGAGCGCCTATGCCGGAACGATAGTGTTCGTCTCCCACGATAAGAGGCTGGTCGAGAACGTCGCAGACATTGTCTACGAAATAAAGGACACCAAGCTAGTCAAAATCTTTCAGCGCGAATAGCCCTAAATGAGCAAGAAATAATCCCCGAACGGAGACAAGGGAGTAAAACGGCAAAGAAAGAGCCTCCGTCCCAACGCAGGGAACGGAGGCTCTTTAATCGCTTTTACTCATCTCCGTCGCTGGTGGCTTTGTCATGACTCTCGTACGAAACGAAACTCAGCGGCATAGTGCGGCACTCAAAATCGCAGGTCAGAACCCTGTCGTCCTACTCCCACTCGACAAATTCAAGTATATGAGGAAGTATTTCTCTTGAATTTACAGGTAAAATATTCGCAAATTTGCAATATTTTACCTGCTATTTTCGGCTGTCAATTTTCTTAGTATCAAAATAGTATCACAAGAGGCTGGAAAATGCAACAGAATTATGTGGAGCTCTACATAATTCTGTAACCTCCTTGAACATCAACTTTATCCGAACACCTCCCACATTCATCCGTACATGTGCGGATGAATGTGGGAACCCGATACCCTGAGGGCCGGATCGGCCGGCCCCGGGAGATCGGAGGACGGCATGTCCGGAAAGAAGAAAAGTGGCTCCGCAAGGGCGGTCCCGAGGGCCTACGGAAGGCTCACGAGGCACGAGCGGGACACGGTCCAGAGGATGCTGGAGCGCAGGGCGTCGTGCAGGGAGATCGCGAGGGAGCTGGGCAGGTCGCCCTCGACGGTGAGCGCCGAGGTGGCGTCGCACAGGTTCGTGACGGCGCCGAAGGCCAGGCGCGGCGAGCGCGTGGACGCCTCCGCCGACCTGTCGGCGGCCTGCCCGCGCCTGGCGGCGTGGCCGCGATGCTGCAACGGCTGCGGCCGGTACCGCGCGATCGGCTGCAAGCGCCGCCCCCACGTCTTCTACGAGGCCCGGGCCGCGCAGCTGTGCGCCGACTCGGTCCTCGTCTCGTCCAGGCGCGGGATAGACGCCGACGAGCCCGCCGCGGCGGCCAGGCTGGAGGCGATAAGGGACTGCCTGCGCCGGGGGCTGTCGCCCGAGCAGATGGCGGCGCGCAACGGCGGCCCGGTGGACCTGTCGCCGTCGACCATCTACCGCTGGGTCTCGGCGGGCTACGACGGCATGACCAACATGGAGCTCAGGCGCAAGGTCGGCTACAGGCCGAGGAAGCGCGCCGCGGGCCGGGCGGCGACCCGCCACTCCGCCCGCAGGTCGCATGCCGCGTTCCTCGCCCTCGGGGAGGACGCGTGCGCCGCGGCCTGGGAGATGGACACCGTCGAGGGGGCCCGGGAGGACTCCGCCTGCCTGCTCACGCTGCTGCACCGCCCCAGCAGGCTCCAGCTCGCGCTGCCGCTGGAGGAGAAGACCGCCGGGTGCGTCGCGGGCGCCCTGGAGGGCGTCCGGGCCATCCTCGGCGCCGACGGGACGCGCCGCGTGTTCCGCGCCGTCCTCACCGACAACGGCGCCGAGTTCTCCGACGAGGCGGCGATCGCGGCGCTGCTCGGCGAGGGGCCGGGCGAGACGAGGCTGTTCTACTGCGACCCCAGGCGCAGCGACCAGAAGGGCGCCTGCGAGCGCAACCACGTCGAGATCAGGAAGCTGCTGCCCAAGGGCGCCGGAATCAGGTTCGACCGGCTCGCCCCGGCCGACCTGGCGCTGGCCATGTCGCACGTGAACTCCGAGCCCCGCGGCGCGCTCGGCTTCGCGACGCCCGCGCGCGCCTTCAGGGCGATGCTCGGGGAGGACGCGGCGGCGCTGCTGGACGCCTACGGCGTGGGGGACGTGCCCATCGGGGAACTCGACCTGACGCCGGGGCTCATCGAGAGGGCGCGCGCAGAGAGGGGCGATGCCCCGCTGGCCTAGCCTAGGAGAAAAAACGGAATAGACGGACCGACCGTCCGGCTGAGTCTGGGAAGAGGTGCCGGGCGGCGTCGTGCATGGCCACCGGACCCATCGAAACACATCTCCACCATTCCTTCAACTGGGAAAATGGCGCCCCCGGGTCCCGGATAGGACCTCGGGGGCGTTCGGTTAACTGCGGGAGCGTGCCATCAGCTCAATGTGTTCGGTTGAGATCGGAAATCAACCAATTCTGTAACCTTCTTTGCTGTGGTGTATCAAGTAATCTTACTGAACATATGGCGCACCTTGTCCAGGCGGCTGTTTGGACGGCGGGGCTGGATGACCGGCTCGCCGACAGCGGCCTGATACCCTTTCAGTTCTGTAAGACATACGCTCCGCCCGTTGGTGTAAAAGGCCAGATCAGTACGGTATGCCTGTATACAGCGGGCGGGAATTTCGCCAGTAAAGACAACTTCATCCTTTTTTACCTGGGCCGTTTCGATAGCGGCACAGTATTTTGGCGCATCATGATAAGCCCTGGAAAGGTATTCCCGGGGCGCATAGAGGGTGAAGGAGAGATAAGGTTCCAGCAGTTGCGTCCCTGATTCCTTCAATGCCTGTTCCAATACAATCGGGGCCAATGAGCGGAAGTCCGCCGGCGTGCTGACCGGACTGTAATAAAGCCCGTATTCAAAGCAAATCTTACAGTCCGTTACGTTCCAGCCGAACAAGCCCTGCTCCAGCCCGTAACGGATACCATCCCTGACAGCGTTTTGAAAACTCTGGTTCAAGTATCCCAGCGAAACCCGGCTCTCGTATTGTACACCGGAGCCAAGCGGGAGTGGTGTAACAGACAGTCCGATGGATGCCCAAAACGGGTTGGGCGGCACCTCGATATGGATGGTGTGGCTGGCTGCTTTGAGCGGCCGCTCCATATAAATGACGGTGGGTTCCTTTACCACTGTTTCAAGCTTGTATTTTTCCGACAGCAAAGCGGAAACAACCTCCAACTGCACCCGGCCCAAAAAAGAAAGAATGATCTCATGGGTGATGGAATCCACCTCGCAGCGCAAAAGCGGGTCAGTATCCGCAAGTTGCGTAAGAGCGTCCAGCAGCCGTTCTCTTTGCGCTGCCGTTTTCGGCGCAATCGACGTCCGCAGCATGGGGAGGGGGTCCTCACGCCACCTTTTACGAGGGAGCCGGGTTGGGTCCCCTAATACATCGTTTAACCTCACGCTGTCGCTGGGAAGGATAACAATTTCACCCGGATAAGCGGTGTCTGTCCGAACAATTTCCCCTTTGGATGGAATACGCATCTCTGTGATTTTCAGCTTTTCTCTCCCGGCCAGAGCCACCGTATCCCGCAGGCGCAGCGTTCCGCTGTATAGCCGCAAATAGATGAGCCGCTGGCCACAATCTGTATACTCCACCTTGAAAACGCTGCCGCATAGGGCGTCGCTCCCCTGTTCCCCAATCGGTTGGAACAGCCCTGTCACCGCATCCATCAACGGTTGAATGCCAAGGCCCTTTTTGGCGCTGCCATGATAGACCGGGAACAGGGAGGCGTCTTGAACCCGCCGCTGTTCCTCCTGCGCAAGTTCTTCCCGGCTGATTGGTTCTCCTGCGATATACTTTTCCAATAATTCATCGTTATTTTCGATGACCGCATCCCATGCTTCTATGTCGGTATTTTCCTCCAGGACTATTTCCGGGGACAGCGACACCGTCTGCTTGATGATAATATCGGCGGAGAGCTTATCCCGAACAGACTGATACACGCCCTGCAAATCAACGCCAGCCTGGTCGATCTTATTGATAAAGATAACGGTGGGAATGTCCATTTTCCGCAGGGCATGGAACAGAATACGGGTCTGGGCCTGCACACCATCTTTAGCGGAGATCACCAAGATGGCCCCATCTAAAACAGCCAAAGAGCGGTACACCTCCGCCAAAAAATCCATGTGGCCGGGCGTATCCACAATGTTGACTTTACATCTGTGCCACTGGAAGGAAGTGACTGCCGCTTGAATGGTAATCCCACGCTGCCGCTCCAAAAGCATGGTGTCCGTCCTCGTTGTCCCTTTTTCGACGCTCCCCGGTTCTGAAATGGCTCCGCTGGCATATAGCAGGCTCTCCGTCAAGGTTGTCTTTCCAGCGTCTACATGGGCAAGAATCCCGATATTGATAATGTTCATGTCTATCCTCCATACAAGGCCCAAATGGGCGCAAAAATCCCCAGCGGCTAATACTTTTACCGCTGGGGATCATGACTTCGGACAAACAGAAGTATGACGGCTTACATGAGCCGCTGTCCGTCACGATATTTACTAAAAAGGCAAAAGTATTCTTAAATTGGGTACAAAAACTAAGCCCCTGCAAGGGGCAATCATTTTTGCGCCCATTATCAAATTTTATTTAAGAATAACTTGCCGCATATTTGGTAGACTCCTCAAATCAAGATAATAGCAGTATATCATAGTACACTCTAAAAAACAAGAAATTATTTTACCCGATTCCCCAAATAAATCAGGCCTTGATTATCATTTTCATTGCAACAGCCTCAGGACTCAGCGCAACGCGTTGCGCTGAGTCCTGAGGCGCGAATCCG
>NZ_JAQLFJ010000006.1 GCF_028206795.1 Collinsella aerofaciens
CGCGAGTTCCGCACGCAAAGGAAAGCACTTAATGTGCTTTCCGTCTTGCGCAGGACTGTAGAGCAGCAAACTTAACCCCCGCCCCCAGCCCCGGAGACCCTCCCGGATGGCCCCAAAATTTTTTTCAAAAAAGTTGTTGCGCGCCGGACAGACTTCTGTGTATACTAATCCCCGCAGCGCACGCGAGCGGAAACAAACGCGAACGCCTGCCTGGGGAGTTAGCTCAGTTTGGTTAGAGCGCCGGCCTGTCACGTCGGAGGTCGCGGGTTCGAGCCCCGTACTTCCCGCCAACGCAATTAAAGCCACGTCTTCGGACGTGGCTTTTTGCGTTTGATGCACTTTGTTTCGATAGAACGATCGCCCTGGTGCATCTTCGCCCAGAATCCCCGCGCCTTCGGGAACGCAAGTAAAATCTAATAAGTATATCTGTCTGAACAACAGCTTTGTTGCGCAACACCTGTTCAACGAGACAGGGGGTTAGGTTATACTAAATTCCACTGTGCGCCGCATCTGATGCATTTCGCTCCAAGCGCGGCACTCAGTGGATATCCGATTTACCATTTGGATGTCCTGGCGGTCATTTAGCGTCTCGACACAAGCTCGGCCCCGGAGCTCGTTCGAGCTGTTCGTATTCCTTGAAAGGGGAAACATGGACATATCGAGGAAGACTGATTATGCCCTTCGCATGCTTGCGATGCTTGCCGAGGAGCCGGAGCGGTTGCTTTCTGTTCGCACTGCTGCCGAAGAGGTCAATGTTCCGTATTCGTTTGCCCGTTCGATTCAGCACGGCTTGGTTCAGGCCGGCATTGTGGAGAGCCTGCGTGGTGTTCATGGCGGCATGCGCCTTAAGGTGAGCCCCGACGATGTCACGATCCGTCAGGTCGTAGAGGCCGTTCAGGGCCCCATGGTTATGAACGATTGCACCGCGCCCGATGGCGACTGTGCGCGCATGGGCACGTGCTGCTATCATCCCCTGTGGGCCGGAGCCCAGGCGCTGATGCGCGACTATCTCGATTCCGTTTCGCTCGGCGATATCGTCGCCCATCGCCAGTTTCCGGCTGTCGATCCCAAGTTCGCCGACCGCGATGCGTTTCCCGAGTACGCCGCCTGCGCGTATGCTTGCCGGGAGGAATAGCGCCGCATAAGGAGCATTGTCATGATTCAGGACCCCTTTCGTTCGATGATTCGTTCGGAAGGGGTCCTGCGTTATCGCGACCTTCCGTGGCGCCGCACGCGCGACCCGTATATCATCTGGCTTTCCGAGGTCATGCTGCAGCAGACGCAGGTGCCGCGCGTGGAGACGCGCATGCCGGCGTGGCTCGATCGCTTTCCGACTGTCCGGGCGCTTGCTCAGGCCGCCCCTTCCGATGTCTTGGATGCGTGGCAGGGGATGGGCTACAATCGCCGCGCCCTGGCGCTTCACAGGGCTGCACAGTGCGTTGTGGAGGACTGGGATGGGGAGTTTCCGCGTGAGATGCACGATCTGGTCGCGTTGCCCGGCATTGGCCCGGCAACGGCGCAGGGCATCCGTTCGTTTGCATTCGATCTTCCGGGCGTGTATCTGGAGACCAACGTGCGCACGGTCTTTTTGCATCATTTCTTTCCCGATGTGCCGGCCGTTCCCGATCGCGAGCTGGTGCCGCTGATTCAAGCTGCCTGTCCGGCGGCCCCCGGTGCGGCGGCGGATGAGATTGCGCCCTTTGCCGCGCCTCAAGACGATGCCGACACGCCGCGCGCGTGGTATTACGCGTTGCTGGATTACGGCGCGTATCTTAAAAAGACGCTGCCCAATCCGTCCAGGCGGTCGGCGAGCTATAGTCGTCAGTCCAATTTTGAAGGCTCGCGTCGCCAAAAGCGCGCCCACATTGTGCGCATGCTGCTGGCGGCGCGCGATGGGCAGCCGGCAGGTATTACGCTCGATGAAGCTGTTGCAGGCGTTAACGAGATGGAGACGGCAGCCGGCCGAGAGCCGGTCGAGCGCGAGCTGGTCGCAAGCATCCTTGCCGATCTGGAGCGCGAGGGCTTTTGCCGCTCCGAGGGCGATCGTTGGTTGAGCGTGTAGCCCGCTCAAATCTGAAGAACGGGATTGTAAGGTTTAAATTCTCGGCTTGAGGGCATCCTAAAGACAGGGCCGCTCAAAGCCTATGGGCGGCACGTGTTGAAGGGAAGTACACCTATGGATTTTGAGAACTCTCAGACCAAGAAGAACCTCGAGACTGCTTTTGCCGGTGAGTCCCAGGCACACACCAAGTATCGCTACTATGCATCCAAGGCCAAAAAGGACGGCTACGTTCAGATCTCGAATATCTTTGCCGAGACGGCGGGCAACGAGTCCGAGCATGCCAAGCTGTGGTTTAAGTATCTGCACGATGGCGCCGTTCCGGGCACTCTGGACAACCTGCGCGACGCCGCCGCGGGCGAGAACTACGAGTGGACCACGATGTATGACGAGTTTGCCAAGACCGCCGAGGAGGAGGGCTTTGCCGAGATCGCCGAGAAGTTCCGCGGCGTCGCCGCTGTCGAGAAGGCCCACGAAGAGCGCTATAACAAGCTCGTCGAGCGCATTGAATCGGGCGAGGTGTTTGAGCGCGAGGGCGTAAAGGTGTGGAAGTGCCTGAACTGCGGACACCTGCATGTTGGTGCCGAGGCGCCCGAGGTGTGCCCGGTGTGCAACCACCCGAAGGCGTACTTTGAGGAGCAGGTGGTGAACTACTAGCGCTTGGCGCTGGCTGCTGCGGAGCGCAGGGCGGGAGGCCGGATCGCCTTCCCTCCCCGCTCACGGCTCCACAGGGTCGCGTTGAGGGAAGGCGATCCGGCCTCCCGCCCTGCGCTCCGGCTTCGGGTCGTCGCGTGCTCGTTACTGAAAAGCTGATTAGAAGTTTGTGTGCCGCCCCTTTTGGGGCGGCACGTTTTTGTGTGGGGTCTCGGTCTCCACAATTTTCGTCAAGCTTTTGGTTAGATTTTGGTTAGTTGGCGGGTTGGCGGAAGGGCAAAAGACCATTCGATAAAAAAGCTCAGAGAAAGTGCTGGTAGGGGAGTTGTTGAGGTTTTCGACAGCTTTTGTCAACAAGAAACTTTGCGGCTATTGCTACGGATTGCGTTGCCGTGGCATTGACGGTGCGGGATGCTGGGCGTAAGCGTCGAATGCTCCGATTTTGGAGGCCAGCATGGATCTGTTTCTTGAGACTCCGCAGCAACAAGCTGAGCGCATGCTGCGTCAGCAGCAACGACTCATGGAGATGCAAATGCAAGGGGCGGCAGTCCAGCCCTTTGCGCAAAATGTCGTGCTCGCTGCTGTACCTGCAGCTGTGCCCGGGTGTGAATCGGCACCAGAGGCCTATTCCGTACAGCAAGATTCATATGCGCAGGAGCTCGCGTTCGACAAGCGTCGTGCGCGCCGTCGCCGCGTGGGCCAGCGCCTGCGCACCTTGGCGATGATCGTGCTCATCCCGCTGGGGCTTGCGGCCATCTTTCTGGCGTCGTATGCCCTCACGTGCATCCTCAACGGCGCATCGCCCAACGAGGTACTCCAACATCTAGCGGCCCTGGGCCAGCGCCTAGGTGACGTCATAACAACCATCCGCGCCGGCTGGGAGAGCTAGCGTTTGTCACATTAGGACTTCTAGGGTGTAGGGATTCTCGCCACGAGTAGGATTCTTGCATCCTGTGGGTCCTGTCGTGCGACTGAATAGTATTATTGAAGATGAATAATAATAGGATTTGCTATGTATAAGCAGGATTTAGAGCAGACTCTTTTGGATATTGACGAAGAGGCGGAGCTGGAAATAGGTCCAAGAGACGATAGGCCGAGCGTTGTATTGGTGGGAGGAAGCGCCTTCATGCTAAACGATGTGACGAATCGGTCGGTTACACATGACATTGATGTGTTTGAGGCAGACAGGTGCCTCCGCGAGATCATAGCTCGATACCCCGAGGTGAATGGCATGGTAGTGGCATATTGCAACCAGATGCCATTCAATTACGAAGATCGACTGATCCCATTGGAGATCGGGGCGCATTTTATCAGGTACTTTACGCCATCTTTGGAGGATCTGGCGGTGATGAAGCTTTATGCCTATCGTCCGAACGACATCGTCGACCTCCATAGTCGAACATTTATCGACCGACTTGATTGGGATCTGCTCGAGCGGCTTATATTCGATGAAGGGGAGGCGTTGGCCTCGTCGCCTTCAGAGCGGAGTTATCAAGAGATGGTCTGTGCATACAGGCAATACAAAAAGGAGGTGCTCGGTTGAATCTGACTTTTGAGGGTTTTTTGAAAGGCTATTGCCGAGAGCTGTCCGGACAGCAGTCGCTGAGTTTTAGGAAGCTTGTAAAGCAGGCAACAACGGTTGAGCCGCGTGTGGCGGAGCCTCTGTTTTTGCTCGCTTTGGCGCAGGGTAAGGCCGAATACGTTCTGGGTTTATCCGAGGGCTCGTGGATGGAAGAGGATTACCGAGACGTTTTGTCCTTGTACGGTCAAGCGGGTAACATAATATCTTTATGCGCCAAAAGTGAGCTTCCTAATCGTTATGCCAACGTTTGGCGTGCGTATAGAGCGGTGAAGGAAAAGCCGGTGGCGAACAGAAGGATCAACGCCCTGATGCGAAAAAGAATACTGGAAGCATTGGAGGAATCGGGCGTAACGCGCTATGGCCTCTGCCGTGCTCTGCACCTGAATAAAGGAAACGTGTACGCATACTTAGCCGGTGATGACTCGAAGGTGAGCAGGAAGACAGCGCGTCGCATTATGGAATATGCGGAGGAGAGAAGCACCCAAGAAGGGGCCGGGCGCCCGGTGCGTGTGGCGGGGTAAGATTGATCGCGGTTTTGATTGATGGTCGATTGAGTTTGTTGGGCGGAGTCTATGCCTGCTATTGATATCGTGCTTGTTGTGATTGCCTTGGTGGCGGTGGGAGTTGCTGTGGCTTGCGCCCTCCAGCTCAAGAGCCTGCGTGCCGAGTTGCGGGAGCGTGGCGACAGTAGCGCGGAAACGCTGGCAGCGCTCGAGCAGGCCAACAGCACGCTCGACACCCTCAACGTCGCGTTGGCAGAAACCCGCCGCACGGCAAATGCCATCGCGCAGCAGCAGACGACCGATGCGGCCGTAGAGCAGCAGCGTTACCTGACCATCGCGCGTGAGTTCTCGCAGGCTGGCGACCGTATGGATGACCTGCGCCGCGAGACGGCCCAACAGCTCGGTGCCAACCGCGAGGGCATCGAGCACCGCCTGGACAAGGTGCGCGAGACGGTCGATGCCCAGCTGGGCGCCATCCGCAAGGACAACAACGTGCAGCTCGATCAGATGCGCGCGACGGTGGACGAGAAACTCTCCCGTACGCTCAACGATCGCCTGTCTGCATCGTTTAAGCAGGTGAGCGACCAGCTCGAGGCCGTGTACAAGGGCTTGGGCGACATGCAATCCATTGCCACGGGCGTGGGCGACCTCAAGCGCGTGCTGGGCAACGTCAAGGCGCGTGGCATTTTGGGCGAGGTACAGCTGGGTGCAATCCTGGCGGACATCCTTACGCCCGACCAGTATCTGGAAAACGTCGCCACCAAGCCCAGCGCCTCGGAGCGCGTCGAATTTGCCGTCAAGCTGCCGGTGGACGAGGGCGACCCCGTGCTGCTGCCGATCGACTCCAAGTTCCCGGGCGACGCGTACGAGCATCTGCTCGACGCGCAAGAGTCGGGTGATGCCGAAGCTGTGGCCACCGCGCGCAAGACACTCGATGCTATGGTGAAACGCGAGGCAAAGGACATCTGCGAAAAGTACCTGAGCGTGCCCGCGACCACCAATTTTGGCATTATGTTCATGCCGTTTGAGGGCCTGTACGCCGAGGTCGTCAGCCGCCCCGGGCTTATCGAGACCCTGGGCCGCGACTATCACGTTAACGTTGCCGGCCCCAGCACCATGGCGGCCATCCTCAACAGCCTGCAGATGAGCTACCAGACGTTTAGGCTGCAAAAGCGCACCGACGACGTGCTGCGTGTGCTCTCTGCCGTCAAGGCCGAGCTGCCGCGCTATCAGGCGGCGCTGCGTCGTGCCCAGCAGCAGATCGAGACCGCGGGTAAAACGGTCGAGGGCATCATCACCACGCGCACCAACGTTATGGAGCGCAAGCTCAAGGATATCGACGCGCTGGAAGACGCGCGGGAGGCCGACGAGATTTTGGGCTTGGAGTCCGCAGGCTTGCTCGCAGACCAAAAAGACGAAGACTAGCTGCATCTGACGGCGGGGTGCCTGCACAAGCACGGCGCGGGCGCTTTTCGCATCGTGCTTGCCTGAAGTGCGCTTTAGTGTGCAACAATGGCGTTTCGCCCTATCAGACGCGAAAGGAAGCCCATGTCTCAGAGAAACACCAGTCCGCTCAAACGCTCCACCGTGCGCCGCACGCTACAGCGTTTTTGGGACGTCACGCGCACACAGCCGCTGATCGTCTTTCTCTCGGTGTTCTCGTCGGCGGGCTACATCTTTTTGCTCACGTTTGCCAACACCTACGTGATGGCCCTTATCGTCGACCGCGTCCAGGCCGGCCCCGTGGCGGGCGACCAGGTGTTTGAGGTCTTTGGTCCCTATATTCTGGCGCTCGTGTTCGTTAACCTAGTGGGCCAGATCCTCTCCAAGCTGCAGGACTACACCGTCTACAAGCTCGAGATTGCAGGTAACTATCACTTGGCGCGCTTGTGCTTCGACACACTCTCCAATCAATCCATGACATTCCACACCAGTCGCTTTGGCGGATCGCTTGTGAGCCAGACGAGTCGTTTTATGAGCGGCTACACGGGCCTGGTGGACGTGACGGTGTATTCGCTCATTCCCACCATCACCTCGGTTGTCTGCACGGTGGCGGCGCTCGCCCCGGTGGTACCGACGTTTACCGTGATTTTGGTGGGCATCATGGTCGTCTACATCGCATTTGTCTGGCTTATGTACAAGCGCATCATGCCGCTTTCGGCCGCGACGTCCGCCGCGCAGAACAAGCTGTCGGGCGTGCTGTCCGACGCGGTCACGAACATCCTGGCCGTCAAGACCTGTGGGCGCGAGGACTTTGAGCGCGACCTGTTCGATGCCGCCGACCGCGCCGCGCGCGACGCCGAGACGGTTTCGATGCACGCCATGATGCAGCGCAACTTTACGACCTCGGGCCTTATCGTCGTTACTATGGCCGTGGTGAGCGTGTTCGTCGCGGGCGGCAACGCGTGGTTTGGCATCTCTGCTGGCGCGCTCGTCATGATCTTTACCTATACGTACAACCTCACCATGCGTCTGAACTACGTAAGCTCCATGATGCAGCGCATCAACCGCGCGCTGGGCGATGCGGCCGAGATGACGCGCGTGCTGGACGAGCCGCGTCTGGTGGCAGACGACGAGAACGCTCCCGAGCTTAAAGTGACCGAAGGTGCGATTGATTTTGAGCACTTGAGCTTTGCATACCGTGACGC
Organism: Collinsella aerofaciens; assembly: GCF_028206795.1. Lineage (GTDB taxonomy): Bacteria > Actinomycetota > Coriobacteriia > Coriobacteriales > Coriobacteriaceae > Collinsella > Collinsella aerofaciens_AX. Next base: position 7,447 of record NZ_JAQLFJ010000006.1, read on the forward strand.
CGCAGCGGGCGAGAGCGTGTTCGACGACCTGACGCTCCATGTGGCGGCGGGCCAGCGCGTGGGCCTGGTGGGTAAATCGGGCTCGGGCAAGACGACGCTCACCAAGTTGTTGCTGCGCCTGGACGACGTACAGGGCGGCCGCGTGCTCGTGGACGGCCAGGACGTCTCGCGCTGTACGCAGCAGAGTCTGCGCCGCCAGGTTGCCTACGTGCCGCAGGAGGCGTTGCTGTTCCATCGCTCCATTCGCGAGAATATCGCCTACGGACGCCCCGACGCCACCGACGAGCAGATCCGCGAGGCCGCGCGCCTGGCAAATGCGACCGAGTTTATCGACCGCCTACCAAACGGCTTTGACACCATGGTGGGCGAGCGTGGCGTCAAGCTTTCGGGCGGCCAACGTCAGCGCGTGGCCATCGCCCGCGCTATCCTGACCGACGCGCCGATCCTGGTGCTCGACGAGGCGACGTCTGCCCTCGACAGCGAGTCCGAGGCGCTGGTGCAGGAGGCGCTCGAGAACCTGATGCGCGGTCGCACCTCCATTGTGGTGGCGCATCGCCTGTCCACCGTGGCGGCGCTCGATCGCATCGTGGTGCTGGCGGACGGCGAGATTGTCGAGGACGGTACGCATGCGCAGCTTGTCGAGGCGGGCGGCGAGTATGCGAGCCTGTGGGGCCGCCAGACCGGCGCATTTTTGGAGGCTTAAGGCCCCCGTACGTGGGACAATCGTTTCCGTGAAGTTATGTTTCTGCCGAGCCGAGGAGTTGTTATGCCACGCGAGACCAATGCCGCCAAACGCGAGCGCGCCGTTGAGGTGTGCGAGCGCCTCAACCGTCGCTATGGCCCGGTCGAGTGTTTTTTGGATCACGAGAATCCCTTTAGGCTGCTCATCGCGGTGCTGCTCTCGGCGCAGACGACCGACGCGCAGGTCAACAAGGTGACGCCGAAGCTGTTTGCCCAGTGGCCCACGCCCGAGGCCATGGCGGGGGCGAGCGTGGCCGATGTGGCCGATACCATTAAGTCGCTCGGCTTTTATAAGAGCAAGGCCAAGCACGCCGTGGAGGCCGCGCAGATGATCGTTGCCGATTACGGTGGCGAGGTGCCGGCCGACATGAAGGAGCTCGTCAAGCTGCCGGGTGTTGGCCGCAAAACGGCGAACATCGTGCTCAACGTGGGGTTTGGCATTGTCGAGGGCATCGCGGTCGATACGCACGTCAACCGCATCGCGCACCGCCTGATGCTGAGCCCCAAGACGCATGCCAAGGAGCCGCTCAAGACCGAGCAAGATCTGCTCAAGATTTTGCCGCACGAGTATTGGGAGTCGGTCAACCACCAGTGGATCACATTTGGCCGCGAGATCTGCGATGCCCGTAAACCTAAGTGCGACGAGTGCCCGCTGGCAGACCTTTGCCCCAGCGTGCGCGTAGCGGGGTAGGGCGGAACACATCTTCGTCTGGCGTTTTTTGCGGGGCTGGGTTTGCCTTTGAGCCGGAGTCCTCTCCATGCGCTACCATGACAGGCAATGAAATTCGCCGCATACCCGCCGAGCTTGCCCCGGCGGGCTTTTGGCGTTGCAATGCCGGAGGAACAGCATGCTCATTCACCGTATAGCCGCGCAGCTCTACACTGCCGAGGCCTTGCAGACCGTCGAGGCCGGACTCGATGCCGGCGAGGACGTGACGCTGGCCGTGTCGCAGTCGGGCCGTACGCTTATGGCGGCCGCCCAGTTTGCGCGCCGTCCGCGACCGACGGTCTACATTGTGAGCGGCGAGGACGCGGCCGATCGCGCCGCGCGCAGCCTTGCCGCCTACGTGGGCTTGGCGCATGTGTGCCGCTTTCCCGAGCGCAAGGACTATCCGTGGCGCGAGCAGGCGCCCGACGACGCCGTGGTGGCGCAGCGCTGCGAGGCTCTGGGGCGCATCGTGCGCGGGGACAACTGCATCATGGTTGCCTCGGCCCGTGCGCTGCTGCGCTGCGTGCCGCCGGTCGAGAGTCGCTATTGGGAGTCCACCACTTTTGCGGTGGGCGAGGAGATTCCTTTTGACGAGGTGCCGCAGCGCCTGGTGGGCATGGGCTACACCAATGCCGGCGCCGCCGACGCGCCCGGTCTGTTCCGCGTGCACGGCGACACCGTCGAGGTGTTCCCCGCACAGGAAAAGGCGCCCGTACGCATCGAGTTCTTTGGCGACGAGATTGACCGCATCCGCCGCATGGTGAGCTCCACGGGCCAAACCATCGGCAACGAGGACAGTATCGAGATCTTCCCCTGCCGTGAGCTGGCGCTTACCGATGAGGCGGTCCACAACATGCACGTGGCGCTCTACCGCGCCAGCCAGGACGATAGCAAGCTGGCGGCGCTGCTCGAGATGGTGGATGCGCGCATCGTCACGCCCGAGCTCGACCGCTTTTTGCCGGTGATGTACGGCCAGACCGTGAGCCCGTTGGCACACGTGAGTGGCAAGGCGCTTGTGGTTTTGTCCGAGCCGCGCTCGCTGTTCGACGACTGCCTGCGTGCCTACGAGGATATCGAGGCCCGTGCCGGCGAGGCGGGGATTGACCGCCTGGACGGTCTGTACGTGCGCGCTCAACAGCTCGATTTTGGTGCCCAGCAGCGCCTGAACTACGTAAGCCTCATTCGTGCCGGCGGCGCGGTGACGGCCGAGCTCAAGATTGAGCAGCCTGCCATCGCAGGCTCGGACAACCGTTTTATGACGCGCATCCAGGAGGTCGTGGGCAAGCGCTATGCCTGCGTGTTTGCCATTCCCGACCGCGGCGCGCGTGAGTCGATGGAGCTCACCTTTGGCGACGAGGGCATTACCTTTGAGGAATCGCTGACCGCGGCGCCCGAAAATGCCGGCGCCATCGGCGAGCGCGTACGCGTGGCAACGGCGGATTCTGCCGATCGCGCTGCCCGCCAGGAAGCCCATGCTGCAATTCGCGAGCGTAAGGCCGACGCACTCAACGCCCGCTCGCTCGAGGCGGGCGCGGCCCAGGCTGCCGCCGGTGCCGCCGTGCCCACCATCTCGCGCGGGCGCGTGACCTTTGTCGATGCCGCCCTGCCGCAGGGCGTGGTGGTGCCCGATGCCAACCTGGCCGTGTTCTCGATCGCCGACCTCAACGCCCGTATGGATGCCAACCGCGCGCGCAGCCGCCGCAAGGTGGACATTACGCAGATCACCTTCCCGTTTAAGCCGGGCGACTACGTGGTGCACGCCACTCACGGCATCGCACTCTTTAGCGAGATTGCGCGTCAGGAAGTGGGCGGCAAAGAGCGCGACTACTTTTTGCTGGAATATGCCGACGGCGACAAGCTCTACGTGCCGCTCGAGCAGGTCGACCGTATCACGCGATACGTTGGCCCCGATGGTGACAAGCCGCGCCTGACCAGGCTCAATACCGCCGACTGGACGCGTGCAACCAATAAGGCGCGCAAGAACGCGAAAAAGCTGGCGTTTGACCTGGTCGATTTGTATACGCGCCGCTCGTCGATTACCGGTATCGCCTGTCCGCCCGATACGCCCGAGCAGATCGAGATGGAGGAGAGCTTTCCCTACGACGAGACGCGCGACCAGTTGGAGGCCATCGCCGACATTAAGGCCGACATGGAGGCGCCCAAGCCCATGGACCGCCTGCTGTGCGGCGATGTGGGCTTTGGCAAGACCGAGGTCGCCCTGCGCGCAGCGTTTAAGTGCGTGGACTCCGGCCGCCAGGTCATGGTGCTCTGCCCCACGACCATTCTGGCCCAGCAGCACTACGAGACGTTCTTTGAGCGTTTTGCCCCGTTTGGCCTTGAAGTCGAGGTACTCAGCCGCTTTCGCACGCCGGCGCAGCAAAAGCGCGCGCTCAAGGCATTTGCCGAGGGCACGATCGATGTGCTCATCGGCACGCATCGTCTGCTTTCGGCCGATGTGAACCCTAAGAACCTAGGCCTGGTGATCATCGACGAGGAGCAGCGCTTTGGCGTGCAGCACAAGGAGCAGCTCAAGAACCTGCGCGAGCAGATTGACGTGCTCACGCTTTCGGCCACGCCTATTCCGCGAACCATGCAGATGGCCACGAGCGGCGTGCGCGACATGAGCCTGATCACGACGCCGCCGACTGGGCGTCGTCCCGTGATCGTGCATGTGGGGGAGTACGACCCCGATGTGGTGAGCGCGGCGATTCGCCTGGAGGTGGGCCGCGGCGGCCAGGTGTACTACGTGTCCAACCGCGTCAAGACCATCGACGACGCCGTGGCGCGCGTGCACGAGGCCGCGCCCGAGGCGCGCGTGGGCGTGGCGCACGGCAAGATGAGCCCGCGCGAGGTCGAGGATGTGATGATTGAGTTCGCGACCAAAAAGATCGACGTGCTCATCGCCACGACCATCGTGGAGAGCGGCATCGACAACGCGACCGCCAACACGCTCATCATCGAGGATTCGCAGCGTCTGGGCCTGGCGCAGCTCTACCAGCTCAAGGGCCGCGTGGGTCGCTCTGCCACGCAGGCCTACGCGTACTTTATGTTCCCGGGCGAGCTGCCGCTCACCGAGGAGGCGACGGCGCGCCTGACCGCACTTTCCGAGTTCCAGGACCTGGGCAGCGGCATGCGCATCGCCATGCGCGACCTGGAGATCCGTGGTGCCGGCTCGCTTATGGGCGCCGAGCAGCACGGTAACCTGTCGAGCGTGGGCTTTGACCTGTTTACGCAGATGCTGGGCCAGGCCGTGGCCGAGGCGCGCGGCGATGACGATGCCGGCGTGGAGGCGGCGAGCGTGGGCATTAACCTGCCGGCCGATTACTTCTTGTCCGAGGAGTACCTGCCGGCGGTGGACCAGCGCGTGCTCGTGTACCGTAAGCTCGCGGCGGCCGAGGACCTGGAGAGTGTCGACGAGGTGCAGGAGGAGACCGAGGCCGCGCATGGTGAGCTGCCGTTGGCGGGACTCAACCTGTTCAACCGCGCGCGCATCCGCATTCGCGGCGAGCGCCTGGGGCTCGAGAGCGTCACGCTCAGCGGCGGTCGCATCACGTTTTTGGGCGTCGACGTGCCCAAGAAGGTGGCCTTTGAGCTTAAGACCCGCTATGGCGCGGTGAACTTCCCCAAGAGCCGCAAGCTGTCAGTGCCCTACAAGGCGGGCGCCGGTGCGGGCAGCGGCCTGGGTCGTGGCCTCGACGCCAACGACGGCACCGGTCCCGTGGCAGCCGCCCTCATGCTGCTGCAGCAGCTGGGCGCTAGTGATGATGACTAACAGGTAGGGGGCGTAGCGGGATAGAGATATTGGTCGTTCTTTGTCCCACCACGTTGCGGGCCGATTCCACCCCATCGAAAGGAAAGCATGTTCGGATACATCTATAAGAAAGATGTCGCCATGATTGCGGTCGTCCTGTGCCTTTGTCTGGGCGTGGGCAGCTTCTTCGATTACCAGATCTCGAGCGCGCTGTTCAACATCGGCAGCATGTACGGTCGCTTTATCGAGGCCGCCGGCGAGCTGCCGTTTGAGCTGACGGCGAGCATCGCGGGCGTTATGCTCGTGCGCGCGGTGCGTCCCGATTCCAGGGGGAGCAAATGGCTCGCCGTGCTCGGCATCCTCGTCAACGTCGGCCTGGCCGGCTACGAGATTATCTCGTCCCTGCAGGTTGGCGGTAAGCTTATCGCAGCTCAGCTGGTACTGACGTTTGTGCTGGTTATCGCTGCCAACTTTGTCGTCTATCGCCTTACGCGCGACACCGACCCCGACGAGCTCACGCGCTGGGCGCTGATGGTGCTTGCCGTGTGGGTCGCTCAGGCCATCATCCTCAACGTCATTGTCAAGCCGCTGTGGTCGCGCCCGCGCATGCGCGTGATCGAGGTCACGCCGGGGCTCAGTTTTCAGCCGTGGTGGGTGATCGGTAACCCCGACAAGTGGGCCTATATCGCCGCCGGCGTGATCAAGGACGGCTTCAAGTCGTTTGCGAGCGGACACACGGCGCATGCGGCGATCGGCCTTATGCTCGCCGGGCTTCCCGCGGCGGCCTTTAAGGAAAAGCCGTCGCGACGCCGCGTGGTCTTTTGGGTCGCGGCGGCCGTCGCGGCGCTCGTCGCCTTTGGCCGTATCGTGATCGGTGCACACTTTTTGACTGACGTGAGTTGCGGCTTTGCCCTGGTGTTGGCACTTGAGTGCCTTGCCGCGCGCATTGCCTATCCTCACGGCGTACAATAGCCCCACTTGAATCATCTGGACGATACCTGGTAAGAGAGGATTGCCATGCTCGCGTTCAACAACGACTATTCCCACGGTGCACATCCGGCGGTGCTGCAAGCGCTCGTCGACACCAATATGGAACCGCAGCCCGGCTACGGCACCGATGCACATACCGAGCGTGCCAAGCAGCTTATCCGCGAGGCCTGTCAGGCTCCCGATGCCGACGTGTTTTTTCTGGTGGGCGGCACGCAGGCCAACGCGACGGTGATCGACATGCTACTTGCGCCCTACGAGGGCGTCGTTGCTGCCGAGACTGGCCACGTCGCCTGTCACGAGGCGGGCGCCATCGAGTTTGGCGGCCACAAGGTGCTCACCATCCCTGGCTACGAGGGCAAGATGCATGCCGAGGACCTCGAGAATTATATCCAGGTGTTCTACGAAAACGAGAGCTACGAGCACACGGTGTTTCCGGGCGCGGTGTACGTGAGCCTGTCGACTGAGTACGGCACGCTGTACTCCAAGGCCGAGCTCGCGGCGATTCACGCGGTGTGCCAGAAGCGCGAGATTCCGCTGTTTGTGGACGGTGCCCGCCTGGCCTATGCGCTGGCAGCCGACGAGTGCGACATCACCCTGCCCGAGCTGGCACAGCTGTGCGACGTGTTCTACATCGGCGGCACCAAGTGCGGCGCTCTGTGCGGCGAGGCCGTGGTGTTTTGCGGCATGCACGCTCCGGCGCATCCCATTCCGCGCATTAAGCAGCACGGTGCGTTGCTGGCCAAGGGCCGCCTGACGGGCGTGCAGTTTGAGGCGCTCTTTACCGATGGCCTGTATTTTGAGATTGGTCGCCAGGCGATCGAAACCGCGCAGGCGCTTCGTCGCGTGCTGCACGAGCGCGGCTACCAGTTCTTCTTGGAGACGCCCACAAACCAGCAGTTTGTGATTTTGCCCAACGAGGACATGGCCCGCATTCGCGAGCACGCCTCGATCGAGTACTGGGAAAAGTACGATGAGACCCACACCGTGGTACGTTTTTGCACCAGCTGGGCCACGACGCAGGAGGACATCGACGCGCTGGCGGCTGTCCTGTAGCTTGATGTAATGACGAGGGGCCGCCCTGCGCCTGGGTTTGGCGCGGGGCGGCCTTTGCTTTTGTGGGGGAAGGGTTGTATGACCGAGATGTCCGAGCCGACGATTCGCCTGGCGACGCCCGACGATGCGCCGGCGTTGCTTGCCATCTATGAGCCGTATGTGCGCCAGACGGCGATTACCTGCGAATACGAGGTGCCGAGCGTTGAGGAGTTTGCCGGGCGCATCGAGCGTACACTCAAGCGCTATCCGTATCTGGTGATGGAGTTGGACGGGCGTCCGGTGGGCTATGCCTATGTGAGCCCGCTCAACAGCCGCGAGGCATACGACTGGTCGGTCGAGACGTCGATCTACCTGGCGCGCGATGTGCGCCACGGCGGGCTGGGCCGCAAGCTGCACGATGCGCTCAGGCAATGCCTGGTCGCGATGGGTATCACCAACATGTGCGCCCTCATCGCCGTGCCGCACGATAAGGACGACGAATACCTGACGCACAACAGTCAGGATTTCCATGCCCATATGGGATATCGCCTGGTGGGCGCCTTCGATCGCTGCGCCCAAAAGTTCGGTCGCTGGTACGACATGTGTTGGATGGAGTTGGTCCTGGCCGAGCGCACCCCCAACCAGCCCAAACCAACCTGGTTCCCCGACCTCCTCGCCTAAAACCACCACAAAGGTGCCTATCCCCATTGTGGTGGTTAGCCGATGGGCTCGGTGTATTTGGCGCGGTCGGTGCGTTGGATGCGCTTGGAGACATGGAGCGGGCGGCCGTCGGTGTCGTAGACGTAGTCAGTGATAAGGATCAGTGCCTGCCCGCGCTCAACGTTGAGCAAAAACGCCTCGTTTTGCGAGGCATAGCACACCTCAAAGGTCTTATGCCCCCGCGCCGGCGCACGATGGAACTCCTGGCGCAGCGTGGCGTAGAGCGAACCGTTGATATCGCGATCGATGAGCGACCCAAAGCTTGGCGGCAAATAGGTGGTCTCCAGGCACAGTGGCGCATCGTCCAGGTAACGCAGGCGGACAAGTTTGACGAGCTTGCTGCCCACGGCGGCGTCAAAGAACTTAGCTATGCTGCCGGCCGCCTTGGCAAAGCCCGAGTCCACGGTGCGCGTGGTGGGCTTCATGCCCTGACCTTGGACCTGTGCCGTATAGCTCGAAAACACCAGGTTGTTCTCGTGGAGCGCGGGCGTGTCGGCCACAAAGGTGCCACGTCCGCGCTCGGTGCGCACCAGACCCTCGTCAACTAACACCTTAAGCGCGTGGCGCACGGTACTGCGCGACAGCCCCGATTCGTCCATGAGCTCCATCTCGGACGGCAGCTTGTCTCCGCGTGCGTAGGTGCCGGCGGCGATGCGGTCACGCAGCGTACCCGCCAGACGCTCGTATTGGGCCAAGTTCTTTTTTGACGAAGTGCTCATGCGAACAACCTATATCTAACTTGTATGCTTACTGAACCAAGCATGTATCCAACATGACAACAAAATCGCTGGTAATGGATTGCCGAAAACTTTACCAGCAAAATTTCTAAGACAAATATAGCATACAACTAGTCGACATAACCAAAACATGTATGTAACTTGTATGCCATCGAGAGCATCAAACGAGAAGAAAGGCTGATGCACGATGACTACTCAGGAACAGGTTAAGGACGTCGTCTCCCAGGTTTTGGCTGACAAGACGGACAAGGGCGGCATCAAGCGCGTCGTGTGGATCGGCGCTGGCGGATCCAACGGCGGCAACTATCCTGCCCAGTACTTTATGGAGCACGAGGCCACGCAGGTTGTGAGCTCCAGCTACACCAGCAACGAGTTCGTGCACGCCACCCCGGCCTACGTCAACGAGAACACCCTGGCCGTCGTCGTGTCCATGCGCGGCACCAAGGAGACCATCGTCGCTGCTCAGGTCGCCAAGGACCACGGAGCCAGCACCATCGCCATCTATGTTGACGAGTCCGGACTCACCGAGGTCTGCGACTACAAGATCCAGTATGACAGCCTGGCCGTCGACGAGTCCTGCATGGGCCGTACCAACTCCGCCGTCGTGACCATGATCGCCATGGAGCTCACGCAGCAGACTGAGGGCTATGCCGAGTACGAGACCGCCATGGCCGCCTTCGACCTGGTCGACCCCATCTACCGCAAGGCCGTTGAGTACACCCGTCCGCTCGCTGCCAAGTGGGCCGAGCAGAACGCCGACAAGCCCTGCATCAACGTCATGGCTCAGGGACCGCTCTTTGGTGCCGCCTACGTCTTTAGCATCTGCAACGTGCAGGAGATGCTGCAGATCGACTCCTGCACCATCAACACCTGTGACTTCTTCCACGGCCCCTTTGAGATCCTGGACAAGCGCACCTCGCTGTTCCAGCTCATCAGCGTTGGCCGCAGCCGCTGCAACGACGAGCGCGGCATCCGCTTCGTCAACCAGTACGGTGGCGAGCGCGTCTATCAGCTCGACGCCAAGGAGCTCGGCCTCAACGACATCAAGGATAGCGTGAGCGAATACTTCAACCACCTGATCTTCGCCCCGATCCTCAACAACGTCTACATGCGTGCGCTCTCCGCCGTCACCCACAAGGACTACATGACGCGCCGTTACATGTGGAAGCTGGATTACTAAGGGATAGAGCGGCCTAACAGCCCAATACCCCTCATGAGTTGCGGTGGAATAGTTCCTGTTTGGGAGCGTGAAGCCTCTGTTTGAGAACTATTTCACCGCAACTGCTAGAGCGGCACTTGGGGACGTTCCCTTTCTGCCGGCAGTTGGGGACACTCCTTGTGTCGAGAGATTTCCCGTTCGCCGATTTGTGCCTTGAAAAATGTATATAACGACTATAACGTAGTATGAAACATATTGGAAACAATACCGAGGAGGCTGCGTTGAAGAAAAGCAATCTGGGCTATGTGCTGGTGCTGATCGCCGCGCTTATGTGGGGCAGCATCGGAATCTTTGTAAACGGCATCTCGGCCATGGGCGTTTCGTCCCAGAGCATGGCTGCCTTTCGATTGTTGGTCGGAGCGCTTATCTTGGCGCCGGTCCTGATGTTTATGGGCTGCCGTCCGGGTGAGGGGTCTACCGTGGCTCAGGGTCCGCTGGCCCTGTTCAAGGCGAGCCCTAAAGAGCTTGTTTCCTGCGCGCTTGTCGGTATCGTCGGTTTGGCTGCCGCCAACACCTGCTATTACGAGTGCATGCGCGAGGTGGGCATGTCCACCGCATCGGTGCTGCTCTACACGTCGCCGGTGTTTGGCGTCGCGCTCGGCCGCGTGCTTTATCGCGAGGACGTGACCCCCAACAAGCTCGTTGCCATTGTCTTTAACATCGTTGGCTGTGTGCTTGCAGTGACCAATGGCGACCTTTCCGGTTTTCATTTTTCGGTTTGGGGCGTCACGTCGGGCGTGATTGCAGGCCTTTGTGGGGCGTCGCTCGCGGTGTTTAGCCGGATGGCAACCAAGACGGTCCACCCGCTGGCTGTCACGTTTTGGGGCTTTGTTTTTGGCGGTGCGGTTATGGCAGCTATCGCGGCTCCGTGGCCGGATGTCACCGTGGCAATGTCGCCACAGTTGCTGCTGCTGTTCCTTGGCTTTGGACTCATCCCCACAGCCGTGGCTTACATCTTATATATGCAGGGTCTGTCCATGGGGCTCGAGACGTCGAAAGTTCCCGTCGTAATGTCATTCGAGACAGTCGTCACCGTACTGCTGGGCATTGGTGTCTACGCCGAGCCCGCTGGTGCGATCAAGGTTCTGGGCATCGTTTTGGTGCTCGCGTCCATCGTGATCATGAACACCGACTTTTCCAAGCTGCGCAACAGTGTGTTTGTCGGCCATGTCGTTGAGAGCATGACCTTTAAGCCCAACGCGTGGTGGACGGAGAAATCGCAGGACATGGATCTCTTCCGCGAGCGCACGGGCATTGCGCTGGAGCCCACCGTGCAGGAAAGCCCCTGGTACTTCGTGCGATAGGGGGTTGCGCGCGGCGTCCGACCTGGGGTTATCCAGCCAGCGCCGGCCTACCCAGCCCCAACGTTTCAAGTACGTTAAGCCCGCCAACGGTCGTTTTTCACCCGCGAACGGTTTATATACTAATTATCAATATAAGCAACGTATAAGACGTTATAATGACCATAACGAAAAGGAGGAGGCAAGATGAATCAGATCATTCTCGCATCTCATGGCGGCCTGGCCGCAGGCGCCAAAGACACGCTCGAGATGGTTCTCGGCGACGTGTCGAACGTCCACGTCGTGTCGCTTGCTCGTGACGACAAGGAGCCCATCACCAATAAGGTGGACGCTATGATCGCCACGTTCAACGCGGACGACACCGTCTATGTGCTGACCGATATGCTCGGCAGCTCGGTCAACAACAGCATGGTCGAGCTTTCCCGCAACGGTGCAGCATTCACGGTGATCAGCGGTTTCAACATTCCGCTGGCACTGACGCTTGCCATGAGCCCCGCCCCCGTCAAGGGCGCCGAGCTCGCGGCCCTCATCAACGAGGCCCGCACCGGTCTGACCAACCCCAACGCACCGGTCGAGGTCGCCGCGGCTCCCGACAAGAAGGCCAAGGCGTCCCGTCACAGCTCCGGTCCCGCCAAGATCGTCCTCGCACGTCTTGACTACCGTCTGCTGCACGGCCAGGTCGTCTTTACCTGGACCACCAAGGTTCAGGCCGAGCGCATCATCGTCGTCGACAACGCTGCTGCCAACGATGACATCAAGAAGGGCGCTCTTAAGCTGGCCAAGCCCCAGGGCGTGCGCCTGAACGTCTTCACCGTCGAGCGTGCCCTCGCCAAGATGGACAAGCTCAACACCCTCGGCGAGCGCGTCATGTTCGTCTTTGGCAACACTGCCGAGATGCTGCAGTTCTGCCAGGGCTACAAGCTCGACGCCATCAACCTGGGCGCCACCGCCAACCACGACGGTGCCGAGCAGGTCGGCGGCAAGGACAGCTCCGTCTTCTTCGACGCCACCCAGAAGGCCGACGTCAACCAGCTGCTCGACATGGGCATCAAGCTCTACGTCCAGCAGACCCCTACGTATCAGAGCGTCGACATCGACGCCAAGCTGTAATCAACCAGGCATTTGCCTGACTGAAAGGAGAAGGGTATGAATACGTTCATCAGTGCGGTGCTCGTCGGCCTCGTCGGCGTGTTCTGCATGTGGGACTCCCGCCTGCTCGGTCGTCTTAACTTCGAGCAGCCCCTCGTTGGCGCTACGCTCGTCGGTCTGCTGCTGGGCGATGTGCCCACCGGCCTTGCCGTCGGTGCCGCCGTCGAACTCGTGTCCATGGGCCTGGTGCAGGTCGGCGCCGCCGTTCCGCCCGATATGGTCCTGGGCGGCATCGTGGCCGCTGCCTTCGCGTGCCTGACCGATGCTTCCGCCGAGACCGCCATGACGATCGCCATCCCGGTCGCCGTCCTGGGTCAGCTCCTCGGCATCGTGTTCCGTTCCATCATCGCCGCCCTCACCCATGTGGCCGATAGCGCGATTGATAACGGCAAGTTCAAGACCGCCTACCGCATGCACATCTGCGCCGGCTCCGGTCTGTACGCCATCATGTACTTCCTGCCGATCTTCCTGGCCGTCTTTGTCGGTACCGACCTGGTCCAAGCCATCGTCAACATGGTTCCCGAGTGGCTGTCCGTTGGTCTGAACGTCTCGACCAAGATCATGACCGCCTACGGTCTGGCCCTGCTGCTCACCATGATGATCAAGAAGGGTATGACCCCGTTCCTGTTCATCGGTTTCCTGCTCGCCGCCTACCTCAACCTGTCCGTCATCGCGGTCGCTCTGATCGGTGTGTGCCTGGCTATCGTCTTCATGGGCTTCAAGTTCAACGGTTCCCATGCAGCCGCCGGTGTCGATTCCGACTACGATCCGCTCGAAGACGACGAAGACTAAGGAGGAACACACTATGGCAACCGCAACCAAGGACGTGTCCCTGAACAAGAAGGTCAGCCAGTTCTTCTGGCGCTCCTGGGCCATCCAGGCCTCTTGGAACTACGAGCGTCAGATGAACATGGGCTTCCTCTACGGCATGGTTCCCACGCTCGATCGCCTCTATCCGGACGAGTCCGACCCCAAGCAGCTCGCTGCTAAGAAAGAGGCTTACCACCGTCACATGGCGTTCTACAACTGCACCCCGCAGACGAGTGCTTTCATCCTGGGCCTCTCCGCCTCCATGGAGGAGGAGTACGCCAAGGATCCCGAGAACTTCGATCCCGATTCGATCAACGCGGTCAAGACCTCCCTCATGGGTCCGCTTTCCGGCATCGGTGACTCCCTCTTCCAGGGCACCATCCGCGTTATCGCCTTTGGTCTGGGCGTTCAGCTGGCTCAGCAGGGTTCCATCATGGGCCCGATCCTGGCCATGCTCATCTCCATCGTCCCCTCTGTGCTGATCACTTGGTTCGCAGCCAAGATGGGCTATCAGGGCGGCCACGAGTACCTGAGCAAGCTTCAGGGCGGCGACCTCATGGAGAAGCTCATGTATGTCTGCGGCATCGTGGGTCTTATGTCCGTGGGCGGCATGATCGCTACGCTGATCGGCGCCACCACCCCGCTGCAGTTCGCTGACGGCACCGTCGTGATCCAGGACATCCTGGACGGCATGATGCCCCAGATGATCTCCCTTGGCCTCACCGGCCTTATGTACTGGCTCATCAAGAAGAACGTCAACACCGGTTGGCTTCTCGTGATCGCCATCGTGGGCGGTATCGCCCTCTCCGCGGCCGGCATCCTGGCCTAGTCGCGACCAAGCGTCTAACCGCTTCCCCCGGGGGCCTGCCTGGCATCCCATACCCCAGGCAGGCTTCCATCCCTAACATGTGACAAAGGGATAGTCCCTTTGTCACATCCTCAACGGGCCGGCGACTCGGTCCTAACTACGGTAACCCTGCGAGCGTCCGGCAATGTGACGCCGCAACAAATCGAAAGGAATGTGTCAGATGTACGAGATCGACCTTAACCTCCCTAAGCAGATCGTCGCTGACGTCCTGTCCAACCACGAGATCCACAGCGTCGCTTTCGTCGGCTGCGGTGCTTCCATGTCCGACCTTTACCCCGCCAAGTACTTCCTGGCCAACAACACGGACAAGCTGAACGTTCAGATCTTCACCGCTAACGAGTTCAACTACGACACGCCTTCCTGGGTCAACGAGCACACCTTCGTGATCACCTGCTCCCTGGGTGGCTCCACGCCCGAGACCGTCGAGGCCAACAAGACCGCCAAGAAGCACAACTGCCCGGTCGTCTCCCTCACCAACAAGGCTGGCTCCGCTCTGACCGTCGACGCCGACCACGTCATCGTTCACGGCTTCCACGCCAACTACGCTGCCAAGTGCGAGAAGCCCGGCTACGCCATCGCTCTTGCTGTCGAGATCCTTCAGCAGACCGAGGGCTATGACCACTACGAGGACATGATCACCGGCCTCACCAACGTCTTCGAGCTCTGCGAGAACGCCGCTCAGTCCGCCAAGGGTCTTGCCAAGCAGTTCGCCCAGGACTTCAAGGACGACGAGATGATCTACTTCATGGCCTCCGGTGCCTCCGAGAAGATGGCTTATTCTCACGCCGCCTTCCTGTTCACCGAGATGCAGTGGATCGACGCCGCCGCCTACAACACCGGCGAGTACTTCCACGGCCCGTTCGAGGTTTCCACCGAGGGTAAGCCCTACGTCTTCTTCATGTCCGATGGTGCCACCCGTCCGATGGACGCCCGCGCCCTCACCTTCCTTAAGCGCATGGGCGCCAAGGTCGCTCTGATCGACTCCAAGGACTACGGCCTGGCCGACGCCGTGCCCGCGAGCGTCGTCACCTACTTCAACCCGCTGCTGCACCTCGCCGTTATGCGCGAGTACGGCAACCAGATCGCCGAGGCCCGTCAGCACCCGCTGACCATGCGTCGCTACATGTGGAAGCTTTCCTACTAATCACAAGTAAGTAGACCTTACAGGTTGATTGAGAGGGGATGGGGTTTGCGCCCCGTCCCCTTTTTGCTTTGGGGGCGTGTCTGTCGCGTCATAAAACCCCAGATAAAACCTACCAAAATAAACCTGTCCCTTTTTGGCAGGTAGGAGGAGATGCGTATGATCAAGGCAGTGCTGTTTGACATGGACGGCGTGCTGGTCGATACCGAGTGGTTCTACAACCGCCGCCGCGTGGCGTTTATGGAAGAGAAGGGGTTCCACTTTGACGAGATTCCCGATCTTTCGGGGTCTAACGAGCCGGCCATTTGGGAGGCGCTGGTGCCCGACGATGTTGAGCTGCGCGAGCGCCTACGCGTGGAGTACAAGCAGGTCTACAGCCCGGACCACCCCGTTCCGTATGCCGAGCTGCTCAACGAGCAGGCGGAGCCGGTGATGCGTGAGCTGCATGAGCGTGGCGTGAAGTGTGCCATCGCGAGCTCGTCCTATCGCGAGTTGATCGACGAGCTGGTGGAGATTGCCGGTATCGCCGACGTGCTGGACTACACCATCAGCGGTCACGAGTGCAGTGCGTTTAAGCCCGACCCCGAGATCTACCTGCGTGCCATGGAGGCGCTGGGGGTGGAGCCTGCCGAGTGCCTGGTTATCGAGGATTCGCCTTTGGGCATCGAGGCTGGTAAGCGCTCCGGCGCCCGCGTCCTGGCGCTGCGTCCGCACGAGGGTGTCAACCTCGATCAATCGCGAGCCGATGCCGTTATCGATAATCTGACCGACATTTTGGCCGCTTTGTAGCGTCAATCCGCCGAGAGAAGCACTGATTCACGCGTCTTTTGCTGCGGATTGGCTTAATTTGTCATCTATTTGGATCCGTTTGGCTTCGATTCGGACTAAGTGAGTAGACTTTTTGATGCAAGACGAGCACAAAGCGCATCTGCTCTAGTAAAACCGCAGGTCACAGGGGTGGCGGTTTTGGGTGTGCTCTGCAGGTCGCGTAAAGTCTACTCACTTGTAATTTGGGCCTTTGGTCGTGGGGTTGCTGGTCCCGCTTTGGTTGTCGAGAGAGGGTGAATTGAAGCGCCCCCGCACGCTCCATGCTACAATCGCGGACATACCCCACAACTACATCTGCCTTCGAAAGGAGCCTGCGTGGCGAACGCCATCGATCAGCTCACGGACCGAGTGCTCGTACTCGGCCGCCTCACCATCGTCCGCCGCGCCATTACTGCCGTGGCGGTCACGATTTCCGCCGTTCTCCAGACATTCCTGATCCAGGCGTTCGTTCAGCCCGCCGACCTGCTTCCGAGCGGCCTCACCGGCGTTGCGGTCCTGCTCGATCGCGTTACCTCGCTGGGCGGCGTTCGCATCGACATTTCGCTCGGTATGCTCGCGCTCAACATCCCCGTGGCGCTCCTATGCTGGAGCGGCATTAGCAAGCGCTTCGTCATCTTCTCGATGATGCAGGTCGTGCTCTCGTCGCTGTTCCTCAACGTCTTTCACTTCGCGCCGTTTTTGGGCGACAAGATCATGCTCATCATTTTTGGCGGCGTGGTCTCGGGTCTGGGCGCTGCCATCGCACTTAAATCCGGCGCATCCACCGGCGGCACCGACTTTATCGCGCTGTGGGTTTCCAACCACACGGGCAAGACCATCTGGGGCGTCATCTTTGGTTTCAACTGCTTTATCCTGGCGATCTTTGGCTTTATGTTTGGCTGGGACAAGGCGGCGTATTCCATCGTGTTCCAGTTTATTTCGACCAAGACCATCGACAGTTTCTATCGTCGCTACGATCGCGTGACGCTGCAGATCACGACGCGCAAGGCAGACGAGGTCATGACTGCCTACGTAAACCATTTTCAGCACGGCATTAGCTGCGCCGAGGTCGTCGGCGGATATAGCCGCGAAAAGATGTACCTGCTGAACACCGTTGTCTCGACCTACGAGAGTCAGGACATTATCAAGCTGGTGTGCGACGTTGATCCCGGCGCCGTGATCAACGTGTTCCACACGCTCAACTTTGTGGGCGGCTGGTGGGGTGGTCATGTCGACGAGCCCATGCCCACGGCCGTTCCCGATCCCGACAAGCCCGCACGCATGGCCAGCAGGCAGGCGCGCCTCAGCGAACAGGACAGCCTGCAGCAGGACGACGGCAAGTAGGGTATTGGCATTTTGCCGGTCCTGCGCAACCCATCCGAACGAGCCCCCCGAAAGCCCCGTTGCTTTCGAGAGGCTCTCGTTTGCCCAGATAAAACCTACCAAAATGAAGCTGTCGCTTTTTGGTAGGGAGGGTGTATCGTTTTATCATTATGAGGTAATATGAAACTAGACGTTATATACGTATTAGTTATTTCGATATTTCGATAAGAGTGATTAGATATGCCTGCGCCCAAAAATGCACCGCTTTACCAGCAGATTTACGACGAAATCAAGGATGCGATCGAGAAAGGTGTTTATGCACCCAAGGAGCGTATTCCGTCCGAGCTTGAGCTAGCCGAGCAGTACGACGTGAGCCGCATTACGGTGCGCCGCGCCGTCGAGGAGCTGTGCTCCGATGGCTACCTGGTTAAGCAGCAGGGTCGTGGTACCTTTGTCTCCACGCCGCACATCAATCGTCAGTTCCACGCTTCGACGCTGCAGACGTTTACCGCGCTGTGTGCCAGCAACGGCATGAAGGCGGGCGCGCATGTGGTCGATCGCCAGATTGTGCCGGCACGTCAAAACGAGATGGAGTTCTTTGGCCTGCAAAAGGACGCGCTGC
This sequence comes from Collinsella aerofaciens, assembly GCF_028206795.1. Taxonomy (GTDB): domain Bacteria; phylum Actinomycetota; class Coriobacteriia; order Coriobacteriales; family Coriobacteriaceae; genus Collinsella; species Collinsella aerofaciens_AX. The sequence goes on from NZ_JAQLFJ010000006.1 coordinate 25,367, forward strand.
TGCTGCATATTAAGCGCGTGCGTACAGCCGACGGCGAGCCCATCTTTGAGGAGAACATCTTTGTGCCGTTTGACGCCTACCGTGAGCTGTTGACGGCCGATCTTGAGGACAAGTCGATTTTTGCCGAGGTCGAGCGTGTTGGCGGAACGCCGATTGTCTCGGTTGGCTACCGCACGGTCGAGGCCGTTCGTGCCAATACCGAGCAGGCGGCCGAGTTGGGCATTGCTCCGCACGATCCGCTGCTCAACCTGCGTGCCAGCTTTACCGGTCCCAATGGCGAGCCGGTTCTGATGGGTAAGCAGTACTACGTGGGATCGCGCTACGTCATGGTGATGTAAGTTACGCGGTTTTACCAAACCGCGTAACGGCTCGACGCTACAAGCCCGCCAGAGCGGCAATCTGCCTTTCAACTTCGGCGGCATGACCAGAAGGTCAATGCCGCCTCGTTTCAAGGCACCTTGCTCGCTCTGGCGGGCTTTCGCTGACATTGCCAAAACATCGACTACCCGCAGAATGAGCGTGGAAAATCTCCCGTTTTTGGCTTGGTGACGGGCTTAAAGTGGGAGATTATCCACGCTCATCCGGAAAGTGTCCAAAAATCCACGCTCGTTCGCCTTGGATTGCATCGCCCGTGGCCGGCAGCCGCGCGGCGCCGGTCCGCGTAGCGGCGTATAATCGGCGGCAGATGACTTGGACGTTAGGAAACCATGACCGATAGCATGCAGCAGATGGCGCTCGACACGCTCGGCGCCTATTTTGGCTACACCTCGTTTCGCCCGGGACAGGACCGCATGGTCGATGCGATCCTTGCCGGTCGCGATGCGTTGGGTGTTATGCCCACGGGCGCCGGCAAGTCCATTTGCTACCAGGTGCCCGCGCTCATGCTGCCCGGCATCACCTTTGTGGTGAGTCCGCTGCTGTCGCTTATGGAGGACCAGACCCGTGCGTTGCTCGCGGCGGGTGCGCGACCCAGCTATCTCAACTCCAGCCTTACCCCGGCCCAGCAAAACACCGTGCTCAAGCGGGCGCGCGAGGGCCGCTATCAGCTTATGTACGTGGCGCCCGAGCGCTTGCTTGAGCCGCGTTTTTTGGCCTTTGCGCAGGAAGCTGCGGCCGAAGGCGGCATCGGCGTGCCGCTCGTGGCCATTGACGAGGCCCACTGCGTGAGCCAATGGGGCCAGGATTTCCGCCCCGCCTACCTGCAGATTCGCGAGTTCATCGATTCCCTGCCGCAGCGCCCTATCGTGGCAGCCTTTACCGCTACGGCGACCGAGCGTGTGCGCGCGGACATTCAGCAGATGCTCGGCCTGCAAAACCCCGCGACGGTGGTGACGGGCTTCGATCGCAAGAACCTCTACTTTGGTTGCGAGGAGATGGGCGACAAGGCCAAGACCGCCTGGGTGCGCGACTATGTGATTGCGCATTCGGGCGAGAGCGGCATCGTGTATTGCTCGACCCGCAAGACGGTCGATGCGCTGGCGGGCGAGCTTGCCGAGGCACTGGGCCCCAGCGGCATTCGCGTGGGTCGCTACCATGCCGGCATGGGCAACGACGCCCGCCGCCAGAGCCAGCGTGCCTTTATCGACGACGACATTCAGGTGATGGTTGCCACCAACGCCTTTGGCATGGGCATCGACAAGCCCAACGTGCGCTACGTGATCCACAACAACGTGCCCGAGAGCATCGAGGCATACTACCAAGAGGCGGGCCGCGCCGGCCGTGATGGCGACCCGGCAAGCTGCCACTTGCTGTGGAACGGTAACGATTTTCGCATGCGCCGCTTTCTGATCGACCGCGGCGACGCTGCCGACGAGGCGCTCGACGACGAGCAGCGCGCGTGGGCGCTCCAGAATCGATATCGTCTGCTCAGCCAGATGGAGGGCTACTGCAATACCACCGGCTGCCTGCGCGAATATATGTTGCGCTACTTTGGCGACGAGGCCGCGGCCGAGCATGCTGCCGCGGCTGGTGCGGGCGCCGCCGCCACGGACGAGGCCGAGGGCTGCGGCAACTGCAGCAACTGCCTCATGCAGTTCGAGGTCGAGGACGTCACCGATATGGCCCGCGCCGCTGTGCGCTATGTGGCCACGCGACCCATGCGCTTCGGCAAGTCGCTCATCGCCGACGTGCTCCACGGCGGCAACACCGAGCGCATTCGCCAGATGCATCTGGACGAGGACCGCGGCTACGGTGAGCTGTCGAGCGAATCGGTCGGGCGTATCAAGGACATCATCGGCCAGCTGTGCGGCCGCGGTTATCTGGCTACCTCGCAGGGGCAGTACCCGGTCGTGGGGCTGGGCCCGCGTGCCACCGAGGTCGAGGATGAGGCGTTTGCCTTTACCGTCAAGCGTCGTGCGTCCAAGCGCAAGGCCTCGGCCCGTGCCCGCCGCGCGGTGGATCTGCTGCGTGAGGAGGCCGAGCTTGATCAGCGCCCGCGCGTGGGCGACGATGCCGAGCTGTTTGAGCGCCTGCGTGCCCTGCGCAAGGAGATTTCGACCGAGCTGGAGATGGCGCCGTACATGGTTTTTTCCGACAAGGCCCTGCGCGGTCTGTGCCGCCTACGCCCACAGACGCGCGACGAGCTTATCCAGGTCAACGGCATCGGCGAGAAAAAGGCCGACGCCTTTGGCGAGCAGTTTATGGCGGCGATTGAAGAGTTTGAGTCCGAGCATGCACGGAATGGAGCATAACGATGACATCCGACGATAAAACCGAGCGTACTGAGGTGTCTGCCGTGCCGCTGTACCAGCAGGTTATGGACGACCTAAAAGGCGAGATCGCGCGTGGCGTGTACGCATCCGGCTCGCGCATTCCTTCTGAGATGGAGCTCGCGAAGTACTACGGCGTGGGACGCATCACCGTGCGCCGCGCCATCGAGGAGCTGTCGCGCGCGGGGTATCTCAACCGTCAACAGGGGAGGGGCACGTTTGTGTGCGCGCCCAAGCTCAAGCGCAAGATTGTCCAGAAGGGTGACGTTCAGAGCTTTTCCGAGGGTTGCGCTGCCAACGACATGGTGGCCGGAGCACGCCTGGTGTCGCGCACGGTGGTTGCGGCGACGCGCGAGGACGCGGCGTTTTTTGGGGCGGAACCCGGCTGCGAGCTCATCGTTGTCGAGCGCGTGCGCACGGCAGACGGCGTGCCCGTCATGCTCGAGAACAACGCCTTTGTGCTGGCCGACCATCCCTATCTGCAGACGCTTGCCGACAAGGACCTCACGGACAATTCCATCTTTGCGCTCGTTGCCGAGCATTCGGGCCGCGCGCCGCTCAAGTCCGACCCCTGTACTGTGGAGATTGCGCTTGCCGATGCTCAGGCAGCCCCGCTGTTGGAGGTGCCGGTCGGCGAGCCGCTGTTTTATATGGAGGCGTACTTTACCGATGAGGACGAGCGGCCCTTGCTGCTCGGGCGCCAAAAGATCGTGGGCTCGCGCTACGTGTTCGACATCTAACGTCCACAGATAGAACAATATAGAACAAATTTGGTGAAATGACTTCACGGGTGTCGTCGTGCGTGCTATATATAGGACAACATAGAACGACAGCAGGTACGAGCTGTCGTCGTTCTAAACCGCCACACAAGGAGGGGCACCACCATGAACGCACATGATCTGGTTCAGGAAATTATCGAGCGCAAGGGCAAGATCGAAAACGTCTTTTGGATCGCTTGTGGCGGTTCGATGATCGACCTGATGCCGGCCAACGAGCTGCTCAAGCGCGAGGCCACCACGTTTACCTCGACGGTCTACACGGCACGCGAGTTTTGCCTGATGGCCCCCAAGAGCTTAGGGCCGAAGTCGCTCGTTATTGCCTGCAGCCACAGCGGCAACACGCAGGAGGTCGTCGACGGCTGCGAGATGGCACTGGCCGCCGGCGCCGAGGTCGTCGCCCTCACCGACTGCGAGGGCTCCAAGATCGATAACGGCAAGTGGACTACCTGGGTCTACCCCTGGGGCGAGGGCGTGTCGCAGGCCGAGGTGCCGCAGGGCATCGGCGCCCTGATCGCTGCCGAGCTGCTCGACCAGCAGGAAGGCTACGAGGCGCTCGCCGACATGTACGAGGGCCTCAAGCAGATGGATGTGCTGCTGCCCGCCGCCCGCGAGAAGGTCAACGCCGAGCTGGGCGCCCGCTTTGCCGAGCTCTGCCAGCAGCACAAGTTCTTCTATATCCTGGGGTCCGGCCCCAACTTTAGTCAGACCTACGCCATGGCCATCTGCTCGCTCATGGAGATGCAGTGGCAGCACTGCTGCTATATCCACTCCGGCGAGTACTTCCACGGCCCCTTCGAGGCTACCGAGCCCGGCGTGTTCTACTTTGTGCAGCTCGGATCGGGCGAGTGCCGCCCCATGGAGGAGCGTGCACTCGCGTTCCTCAACACGCACACCGATACGGTCATGGTGCTCGATGCGCTCGAATACGGCGTGGGCGAGGTGCCCGCCAGCGTCCGTTCGTTCCTGGAGCCGATCTTCTTCTACGCGATGAGCTGCGAGCTGCGCGCCGCCCGCGGCAAGGTGTTCGACCACAGCCCCGAGATCCGTCGCTACATGGGCATCGAGCAGTACTAGGTAACGGGAATTATCTTTTTGACGGGGTCTGCGCTGCGCGCGGGCCCCGTTTTGCGTTGTGGCGGCCGGATTTGTGTTTGCGCGAAAACGAAGGTGAATACTTTTCCGCGATGTGAACGACCTATTTTGGACCCCCGAAGCATCCACACTTTTTGGCGGCAAAACTGCAGGAAAATCTTAATGAAACCGCAGGAAATGGTTCCCATAAAGTGTCGATGCTTCGGGGGCTCATTTTTGCTCGTTCACTTCGCGGAAAAGTATTAGACCTAAATTTGTAAGCGTGTCGTGTGAGCCAAAAAGCGGGCCGCGCCGATGGGTTTCCGGCGCGGCCCGCTTTACATGGCGTCCGTATGGGCGAGGTGTCGCGTCAAGCGGCGGCCTACTTTGCGTCGTACGCCTCGGCGTCCCACCAGTCGAGCTGGGCGATGTTGTCGCGGATGTGCTGGCAGCTCTTGTGGAAGCCCTCGAGCTCGTGCTCGGACAGGTCGAGCGTGTAGACCTCCTCGACGCCCTCGGCGCCGATCACGCACGGCAGGGAGGTAAAGATACCCTCCTCGCCATACTGGCCGGTCATGAGCGTGGATGCCGAAAGCACGGCGTGCTCGTTGTGCAGCACGGCGGCGCAGACGCGCGCGGCGGAGTTGGCGACGGCGTACTCGGTGCACTGCTTGCCCTGGTAGGTTACGTAGCCGCCCTTGCGCGCGAGTTCCTCGATCTCCATGTGGTCGAAGGCATACTTGTCGGGGTTCTCGGCCTGAAGTTCGTTGAGGCTCTTGCCGGCGATGGTTGCGGCCTTAAAGGCGGCAAGCTGGCTAAAGCCGTGCTCGCCGATCATGTAGGCGTCGATGGACTTGGGGCTCACGCCGACCTTCTTGGAGATCTCGGTGCGCAGGCGGGCGGAGTCCAGGCCGCAGCCCGAGCCGATGATCTTCTTGGGATCGTAGCCGGTCAGATGCCACAGCTCGGTGCACACGACGTCGCAGGGGTTGGAGATACTCACGAAGATGCCGTCGAAGCCGGCGTCGACGATGCGCTTGGCAAAGGTGCGGGCGGCGTCGGTGGTAAAGAACAGCTCGCCGTCGCGGCTGCCGGCGGCCAGTGCGACCTTGCCGGCGGCGTTGACGATGACGTCGCAGCAGGCAAGCTCCTTGTAGTGGTCGTAGCAGTTGACGATCTTGGTGTTGTACGGGACAAACGAAAGGGAGTCGCGCAGGTCCTGGACCTCGGACGTCACCTTGGCCTCGTTGATATCGCACAGGTACAGCTCATCGGCAATGCCCTGCATGAGTAGGCTGTTGGCGACATGTGCTCCTACGTGGCCCTGGCCGACCACACCGATCTTACGCGTCTGGTACATACGAGTATCCTTCCGGCCGAGTTTTTTGCGTCGAACCATTGTAGCGTCCTGCCGTCACTTTGCTAGACTAAAGCGCCGTAGATTTTTGGGACATGCCTTAATCTCTACTTTTGGAGTGATTTGGGCCGCTGGCGGCATCGCTGGGCGATGTGCTCGCGCGGATAGGGCTGCTCGTTGTACCATAGCTGCAACTGACTCGTAAGGAGCATCCATGCCCATTCGCATCCCCGACGCCCTCCCTGCCGCCGCGCAGCTCGAGAGCGAGAACATCTTTGTCATGACCGAGTACCGCGCGCTGCACCAAGACATCCGCCCGCTGCGCGTGCTCATCCTCAACCTCATGCCCACCAAGATCGCCACCGAGACGCAGATCATGCGCAAGCTCTCCAACACGCCGCTACAGGTGGAGGTGGACCTGCTGCGCACCAAGACGCACGAGGCCACGCATGTGAGCGCCGGCCATCTGGAGACGTTCTACCGCACGTTCGACGACATCCGCGACATCCACTACGATGGCCTGATCATCACGGGCGCCCCGGTGGAGCAGATGCCGTTCGAGGAGGTCGACTACTGGCCCGAGCTCTGCCAGATCATGGATTGGTCCACCACGCACGTACACTCTACGCTGCACATTTGCTGGGGCGCGCAGGCCGGCCTGTACCATCATTACGGTATCCAGAAGTACGACCTGCCGGCAAAGGCAAGCGGCGTGTTCGAGCATTATCTGGTGAAGCCGCAAAGCCCGCTGGTCCGTGGCTTCGACGACCGCTTCTATGCCGTGCATTCGCGCAACACCGATGTGCGCCGCGAGGACGTGGAGGCCGAGCCGCAGCTTGAGGTCGTGGCCGTGTCCGACGAGGTGGGCCTGTACATCGTCAAGTCGACCGACAGCCGTCGCTTCTTTGTATTTGGCCACCCCGAGTACGATACCGACACGCTGCGCCTGGAGTACGAGCGCGACGTGAAGCGCGGACTCAACCCGGAGGTGCCGGCGCATTACTTCCCGGGCGACGATCCCACCGCCGAGCCGCGCAACGTCTGGCGCAGCCAGGCTCAGCTGTTCTACACCAATTGGCTCAACTACTACGTCTACCAGACCACACCCTACGACCTGGCCCGAGCCGGCGAGGAGCACTAGGCTGCGATGATGCCGCTGTAGCCGTGGCTGATGTGGCAGCGGTTAGGCGCTGATGATGTGGGGCAGCGGCAGATCGTGGACGTCGGTGGGGATGTGGTCGACGCGCTGTTCGTCAAAGGCGATGCCGACGATTTGACATACGGGCGAGAGCATGGGCAGGTAGCGGTCATAGCAGCCGCCGCCGTAGCCTAGGCGCGTGCCGGTGCGGTCGAATGCTACGAGCGGCGCGACGATCATGTCGAGAGCTTCGGCAGGCACGATAGGGAAGCGGCTGCTGTCGATGTCCGTGGCCGCAAAGGCCCGCGTGGGGTGGGCGATAAACGTAGCCGCGTCCGCGTCGCCGGCAGCAACTGCCCGCATACACATGCGCTGGCCACAAGCTGCGGCGTCTGTTGCCGAGAGCATGCACGGATAGGCCACGCGCCAGCCACGTTTGGCGGCAGCTGCGGCAAACGCGGCTGAGTCGACTTCGGAACCCATCGCGGCATAGACGGCAACGGTGTGCGGCGCCGCGGCATCCAAGCGGCCCAGCAGCTCAACCAGCCGCGCACAGATATCAGCAGACTTCGCCGCCCGCAAGTCCAAATCAAGAGCATCGCGCCGAGCAATCACCGCCCGCCGCAACTCAGCCTTGTCCATCCCGGCTTCCTCTCCCAAACCTACCAAAAAGGGCAGGTTAATTTTGGCAGGTTTTATCTGGGCAAATGTCGAAACCACCACAAAGGTGCCTGTCCCCTTTGTGGTGGTTTTGGCCCATGCGTTAACGCTATAACGCCGCGGCGATTGCTTCGGTCACAAACTTATTGAGTGACTCGCCCTTCTTTGCCGCCGCCAGTGCTGCCTGCTTGTGAAGCTCGGAGCCTGTTCTCACATTGAACGAGCCCTTAAAAGCCCGCTCTGGTTCCTTGCCCTTTTCGGCACAAAACTCAAGGTAATCGTCGACGGCGTCGTGGAAGCATTGCTCCACTTCTTCAGCCGTGGAGCCTTCAAATACAATTGCGTCCCTAATGCCGGCGACCATACCTGTTAGTACATGCTGCTCGGCATCGAACTCGACTGGGGCGAAATAGCCCTTGTATGCCAAAACGTTACTCATGACTGCCTCCGACATCCTGCAGAAATCGAACGATGTTTCGAATTGTCCCCGCTGTCAATTCGTCAGATGGATGAGGCGCGTGCATCACGAACATCCTGCCATCTGAGGGCCTGTAGAAGCGAATGCGCGATCCGGATGTCTTGCCTTTGCTGTCCATTTCAAAGCCATATGAGGCCATGACTTTTAAAAAATCGGCATACCGATACGTCGAAGGGCAGCTAAACAGTTGGGCGATGAGTTTATCGGCTCGAGTCATCCCGCCTCACATTCTGCAACTATATTCTAGTTGCAATTTAGATCCGATGCAATCACCCATACTATAGAACATGTGTACGTATAGAACAAGTGTTCGAACCACTACAAAGGGGCCTGTCCCCTTTGTAGTGGTTTTGCTTGCTGTGGTTAGCCCATCAGGTCGACTACGTTAAAGCCGGCGTTGCTCTTGGCGATGACGTCTCGGCCGCCAAAGACGCAGGTGGGCGACTCGGCTGCGATGCGCGTTACGTCGGTGCCGAGCGAGCGCAGCTCACCGGGCGTGGCGGCGAGCATCTGGGCGCGACGCTCCTCGCGCGCATGCGGATCGAGCCCGGCCAGGTAGGTCGTGTTGCGGCGCTTGGTGAGCGCATAGGGCTTCACCGGCGCGTCCATGCCGCTCACGCAGCTCACGATAAAGCCCTCAAAGGCGGCCTCGTCGGGCTCAAAGCGGCCAAGCCATGCGCCTGCACGCTCCACGCGCTCAATCGAAGGGTCAATCGCCGGGTCGCGGTAGGTGTAGAACGCCGTCTGGCGTTCGCCGGCCGCGCGGAATCCACAGCCGTACGCGCCGCCCTTCACACGGATCTCGTTCCACAGATAGTCGTAGGAGAGTGCGTTGGCAGCCACGGCCCAAGCGCCTGTCACGTCAATGCCCAGGCGACGCGGATCGCACGCACGCGCGGCAAAGCAGATGTCGCTGGGGATCACGAAAGCCTCGTGGCGGTCGCGCGGCGCCGGCACCGCGAGCGCGTCGCGGCCGGCACCATCGCCCGCACCCAGCCCCAGGTCGCCCGCGGCATCCCAGTACGCGTCAAAGTCATCGTCGCTGCCGGTAAAGCTCGCCATGCAGCCATCGGCCACAAAGATGCGGTCTGCCAGCTCTGCAAGCTTGGCGCGCAGGCCGTCCAGGCGCTCGTCAAAGTGCTCGAGCAGATCGCGCAGGAACAGATAGAAATCCACGCCCGAAAGCTGCTCGCGCACCACGGCCGAAGGCGAGGTGTAGCTCATCGCGCGACCCAGCGCCGCCGAGTGTCCGTTGTTGATAAAGCCCTGCTCAAGCCCAATGCGAATCTGCGTGAGCACGTCGCGAACGCGGTCGGCGTCGGCGTCTGCCAACAGCGTGCTCGACCACACCTCGCGCGGCAGGCTCGCCAGCGCGTCGATCTTTTCGGACAGGGCGCCGGCACTCACCAGCAGGTAGGGGCGCACGCCGTCTACGTCGGGCTGGGTCATGACCTCGGTCGTAAAGCTCAAAAAGCCCAGCTTGCCGGCGAGCAGGTTGTCAAGTTCCTCGGCCGAGTGCTCGCTCGTGGGCAGCTGTTTGAGCAGGCGGCAGAGCAGCGTCACGTAGGGTAGGTCCTCAAACGCGACGCAACTCAGGTCGAAATACTGCATGGCGTAGGCCAGTCGGTTGGTGGGGATGTCGTGGCGCAGGCACGGGATGGGCGCGGTCGTGTCCACAACGAGCGGCGGCTCGGGGCGTGCCTCGCCAATGTCGGACACGCGCAGGCGCGGTAGCGTGGCCTTGTCCTCGGGCGTGTCCTCGGCCTCCTGTGCGGCACGCAGCGCGGCTGTGCGCTCGACCACATCGGTCAGCTCGGCATCGGTCATGGCGTCGCGCTTGGCTGTCAGCTCGGCGGCCTCGGCACCCTCCGAACCCTCGGCGGCGTCCACCGGCACCAGCTCGACCAGCGCCATATGGTCGTTCTGCAGCACCAGCTCGCGCAGCAGGTCCTCAAAGTAACTGCCGTCCAGCTCGCCACGCAGCTCTTCGTACACCGGGCCGTACTTGAGCGCCAGCGTCGCGGCGTCGTCATCGTAGAGCCACGTGCTCAGCGCGTCGCACGCAATGGCCACGCCGTCGGCGATGCCGTAGTCGCGCTGGCGCAGGTCGTATTCGTTGCTGCTGATGATGGCTTCCAGGCGCTCGCGCGGAATGCCGTGCTCGTGCAGGTCGCGGCAGGCGTCCTGGAACACGCGGCGCAGCTCGCGCGCCACGCCGGGCTGCGCGTTTTGCAGCATGATGAGCTCGTAGGGCTGCAGGCACTCGGCCGCGGTGTAGCTCACCACGTTGCCGCCCAGGCCTGCCGCCAGGATAGCCTTCTTAACCGGCGCCTCGTTGGAGCCCAGCAGCGCCTCAAACAGGATGTCCGCGGCGATCGTGCGCTTGCGGTCGAGTGCGCTGCCCAGCACAAGGCCCAGGCCCACCAGGGCGTTTTCGGGCGTGGTGGCCATCTCGACGCGCTTATACTCGCAGGTCACGGGCGCCTGCACGTCCAGCGGATTGGGTGCCAGCGTGGACGGGTCCTCGCCGGCGGCGACGGCTGCGTCCATGCGGCGGCTCGCGGCGCTCGGCTGCGACAGATAGCGCTCGTCCAAAAAGGCCAGTGCGCGGTCCACGTCCAGGTCGCCGTAGAGCGTGATGTAGGAGTTGGAAGGATTGTAGTGGCGAGCGTGCGTGTCCAGGAACTGCTCGTAAGTGAGCGCGGGAATCGCGCGCGGGTCGCCGCCGCTCTCGTGCGCATAGGCGGTATCGGGATAGAGCACGGCGTTGACGGCGTCGTCCAGCACGCTCATGGGGTCGGACAGCGCGCCCTTCATCTCGTTGAACACCACGCCGTTATAGCGCAGCGTGCCCTCGCGCAGGCTCGCGGAGCTGCTGTCGCCTTCGACCTCGGCGCTCTCCGGCAGGTCCAGCTCGTAGTGCCAGCCCTCCTGCTCAAAAATGGTGGGCTTGGTATAGATGGCCGGGTTGAACACCGCGTCCAGGTACACGTCCATCAGGTTGTACAGGTCCTGCTCGTTGGTGGTGGCAACGGGGTAGATGGTCTTGTCGGGGTAGGTCATGGCGTTGAGAAACGTCTGCATGGAGCTCTTGATCAGGTCGACAAACGGCTCCTTGACGGGAAACTTGGCCGACCCGCACAGTACCGAGTGCTCAAGAATATGGAACACGCCGGTGGAATCGGCCGGCGGCGTCTTAAAGCCAATGGCAAAGGCCTTGTTCTCGTCATCGCATGCCAGGTACAGCAGGCGAGCGCCCGAGGCGGTGTGGCGCAGCACATAGGCGTCCGAGTCGAGCTCGGGCACGGTCTCGCAGCGCTCGACGGCAAAGCCGTGGCAGGTAGTGCCGGGCACTAGCAGCGCGGCGGCAGCGGCGCGCGGGTCGGTTGAGGTGGTGGGCATATGCAGTCTCCTTTGACGCCCCAGCGGGGGCGAATCGAGTCGAATCCTCGAGAGTATACCCATATGGGGCCCTCGACCAATCTGCCGGATGAGCGTGGATTTTCGGACACACGAGCGTGGAAATTCGGACGCCCGCCAAATGAGTGTGGATTTTCGGACGGAATCAGCCTCAAAACGCCCAAAAACCGTCCAAATATCCACCCTCATTTCCCGACCGTCCAAAATCCACGCTCATCCGCCGCCCGCACATCTCTCATATCTCATTCGTCTCTAATACGAGAGATAACAGAAAGATGAGAGATAAATATGAGAGATAACAATGCTGCAAAGAGACAGACAACCATGGTATTGTCTCAATATAGATTGTTTTACCAGCGAAAACATGTTTAAATGAAACAGATGACAGACATCTTATCTTTCATCTCTCACTCCTCTCTAATATGAGAGATAACAGAAAGATGAGAGATAATTACGAGAGATAACTGAGAGACGAAGGAAATCTATTCGCGGCATTCTTCGCAGAACCGAGCGAAAGGACGTGCAGATGAACGAAAACGAACTGACCGGTCTGCTCGAGTCTTTAAGGCGCATGGGCTCGGACGATCTTAACGTTGAGGTCAAGGAGAGCGCCACGACGCTTTCCCGCGACGTATGGGAAACGGTCAGCGCTTTCGCAAACACCGCCGGCGGCATCATCGTACTCGGAGTGAGCGAGCGCGCGGGTTTTGTCCCAGTTGCAAACTTTGAGACCGAGAAAGTGCTCAACCAATTCGTGGCGGGCATGGGCGATGCTGGCGGTCGCGGAAAGCTGGCCAATCCGCCCAAATACACCATTGAGCGCGTGGAGCTCCAGGGCACCGTGGTTCTAGTCATCGCGATTGAGGAGCTTGACCCGTCGAGCAAGCCTTGCTATGTCATGGAGCGGGGCGCTCAAGGTGGCAGCTACAAACGCATCGATGACAAAGATGTCCCGCTTTCGTCGACCGAGGTTTTGGCACTGTCGTCATATGAACGGACGAGTCCTAGCGATCGCGATGCGGTGCCCGGCACGAGTGTGGGCGATCTCGACGAGTCGCTGGTCGACCGCACGATAGAGCGTGCCTATTCGTTGACGCCTCGAGCGATGCGCGGTGCGGCGGACAAGAAGACAAAGATGGAGCGTCTGAATTTCCTCGACTTCCAGGGCAATGTTACCAAGGCCGGCCTCCTTGCCGCGGGCGTTTACCCTCAGCAGTTCTATCCCAAGCTCTTCATTGATGTGGCTGTCCACGTGGGAACTCAAAAGGGAGCTGCGGGGCCACTAAGGTTTATGGACCGCACAATCTGTGAGGGAACGTTGGGCGAGATGATCTCGGATGCTGTCGCGGCCGTCGCCAAGAATTTGCGGCGAACCTCGACCGTCCAAGGCGTCTCGCGTGTCGACTCGCTGGAGATTCCCGAGGAGGTTCTGCGCGAGGCAATCGCCAACGCCGTAATCCATCGAGAATACGGGGATCGGTTCTGTGGACAATCGATTGCCGTCGACGTCTTTGACGATCGTGTCGAGGTGACGAATCCTGGCGGCCTTTACGGGGGAAAGACTCGCGAGAACTTGTTTGACGGCAGCTCCCGATGCCGTAACGCGACGCTCGTGAAACTCATGTCGATTGTCCCGCTGCCGGATGGCGCAGGTTCGCCGGCTGAGGGCAATGGCTCGGGCATCCCGATGATGATCGATGCCATGCGCGCGCATGGTCTGGCCGAGCCCCTGTTCTGCCCGGGGTTCGATCGGTTCAAGGTCGTACTTTACCGTCCAAAGATCGAGCCGGTCGATCATGGCGGGGACTTGATTATGACGGCACTCAAGCGCTACGGCGAATTGGGGACGCGCGAACTGGCGGAGCGCACGGGACTCACGGTTTCCCAGGTTAGGGCACGCGTCAATGCGCTCATTGAGCAGGGTGAGCTTGAGCCGACGGCGCCGTCGACAAGCCGCAACCGCAAATATAGACTGTCAGAGCGCGTGGAATAAATGCGTTAGTGGACGAGGCGACCCAATAATCGACCCTCGATTGGCGCCCACTAAGGTAAAGCGGTTGTTGCCCAGTCGACGGTGATGCTAAAGACTCGGCTTACGCCGGCATGGCCCCGAACCCGTCCATCAAGAACAGCCTAAGAACCAGCTTGATGACATATCCCGGTTTGATTTCTGCCGTGCCAAAGACGCTGCGCTCGGCGAGCTCGCTGCAGTATGCGTAGATGTCGCGGATAAGGTCCGCGCCCGAAAGCGTAAACATGTAGCCTGCGTCCGAAAGCGCATTGGGCGCGGCGGGCAACTTGGCCATGTGGCAGAACGTTTGCAGGTCGGGCGCCATGGCGTTCTGGTAGTCAAGGTGGCTGCCGTCTTCTTGCGCGGCGAATTCCAGCTGGCGTACTCGATCAAGCGCCGCTGCCAGCACAAAGCTCGGTGTGGGAGCATTGACGTCCTCCGTGCTCGCCACAAGCCTGCCCGCCGCCTGCGTGACAAGCCAAGCGACCTCGCGCTGGCAACGCACGGCCTTGCGCGTAACCGGCTTGATGGACGAAGAAGAAACGCTCCCCTTAGGCGGATTCGAAGCAGCCATAAGACCCTCCCATGAACGACCCGGTCCAACAAGCCCGGATGAAACACGTGCTACATCAGTATACAGGGGAGTGGGGTAGCGGGGTACAAGCGCGCCAGCGGCAAACCGAGAGCATCAACAATGTGCCTCCGCTCTATTTGGACGATGGTACGTGGGTCATTAAGTACTCGGTTCAAGCGTCGGGTACCGTTGATTTTCGAGACCAGAATTACAACCGTAAAATGCTCAACTGCATGGAATGTGACGTCCCAGTCGGAGTCATATTTGCAACCGAGGTGGGCTATAAGGTGCTCGGCCTTGCGTTTGTTGAGCGGTTCGAGCCCGAAAACGGATGGTTTGTTCTGCACGGTCCTGTTCATAAAGGCGGACCGGACCCTCGTTTTGCGCCCGACATGAGTTATCTGAAGCACATACCCGTCGATATTGAGTTTGCCGGACAGGGTGCGACCGACGATGAAATTTGGCTTTGGCGGTCTTTTACGATCGTGCTGTTTGATCGGATCGCGTGGCGATGCAATCTCGCACACGCCTGCCGGTGCATGCTCTTCCTGATTTGTATAGCGAGAGGGGAGCGAACGTGAGCTGGCGAGGCGATATTGCGATGGGGAAGTACGGAAAACTGCCGTGCGCCCTTATAGACAACAAAATGTTTCCGAGCGTAGAAGTTGATTGCGGGTCGTTTGTCGTCGCCTGTCCTTGCTGCGGCTCGCAAATACCGTGCCTCGACATTCGGTTCATCGATGCGTGCGACAGACTTAGCGACGAAGTGAGAAAACGGACAGGCGTTCATATGCCGGTGTATCAGGAGAAATGCCCTGTTTGTGGCCTCGATATCGTGTACGACGCCGGCGACGAGGGATAGGTGATGCGGAGGAGCTGGCTGTGAAGGCATCTCTGTCCCTATAAATAAATCCCCTCACCGAGCTGCTTGTGGAACTTGGCGTGATGGTCGCGTGCCCAGGTAAAGAGCGCCTGGTCAAAGTCGGTGCGTGTGGCCGGGACGCCGAAGACGCCGGCAACTTCGACGCGCACAAACTCCAGTGCCGGCAGTTTGTTGATGGCAGTGAGGGCAAACGGGGACGAGGGCTCCTCGAACAGATAGCGGCTGCCTTGCAGCGCGTCGCAACTGGTGCACGTGTTGCCGAGCGACGGGGCTTTGGAGGCTCGCGCGCCTACGGGCTTGTAGCCGCAGCGCTTAGAAAGATAGTCGCGGATCTCGCCCGGCACGCAGCCAAGAGCGGGAACAATGGCGAGCGCGTTGGCATTGGCCGTGTCGATGGTAATGTGCCCGGCTTCGTTGGGCGCGTGCGCGATGGCGATGCCCTTGTCGTCATCGATTCGATAGGGAATGCCGAAGGCCGCGACCGAGGTCTCTTTGTGACACTTCCAGCACTCGCGCTTGCCCAGTACTAGATATATATACGGCGCTGAGGGGTCGGATCGGTCAACACCGGGCAGCCACTCGGCAAAGGGCTCGGGGTTGACGCCGCTGGGTACATACCAGATCTTCTTGGTCCGGTCCCATTTGGCGCCCAGCGCCTTGGCTTCTTCTTTGTGCGAAAAGGGGACATCGAGCTCGGTGCGCATGGCGGCTCCTTGGTGCTGCAGGTGCGAGTGGCTCAAGGATACCGCAGGGCGCAGACATCGCGGCGTTTTGTTGAGAAGTTGCGGCGCGGACTGCTTGGTTACGCCGTTAGATAAATTGGCAAGTAGATGGTCGGCTTTTGACCAGTTGGGCGGTTGGAGCAGCTTGCGGCGCAGTTTTGTGCCTGGCTATTGTTGATGTTGGGGTATTGAATATATTTGGCTGCCATTCGTCAGGTGAATTGTTGTTACGTTGCGATGACGGTTGGAACTGCCAGCGGATTTAGCGACAAAAAACAAAACAGCCCAGAGGACATAGCCTCTGAGCTGCGAACATTTGGTGGGCGTTAGAAGATTTGAACTTCTGACCTCTTCCGTGTCAGGGAAGCGCTCTCCCCCTGAGCTAAACGCCCGATCAAGGGTGCGCAAGCGCGCAAGGGATAATATAACGGAGCCTGAACTCGGTGGCAAGAACATTTTTAAAAATCGCTTACATTGTGGAATTCGGGGGCTTTGTCATATCCATTTCAAAAGAGCCTGCTGCCGCGATTTGACTGTCGCATAATGCAAGGCCATTGCGGTATCGAGCTATGGAAAGACGTCTGCGGAATTGTCCTACCGATAAGCGGACAAGCCTCCAGCTGGTGCCTTCGCCGTGGTAAGGTAAGCCGAATTGTTTCCAGGCTGCTTCGAGGGAATGGAATGAGCAAAGAGCGTGTCGAGCAGGTCGAAGGCGCAGGGGCTTCGGTGCCGATGACCGATATATCGAACATTGATGTGCCCGAGGGCACCGATGAGCTCAGCCGTAGCACCCGCCGCGCTTGGCGCGAGCGCCTGAACAGCGCTTCGACGCGCAAGATGATCACGGGCGTCTTGGCTACGCTGGTGGGCGGTTCGTTTTGGGGCTTCTCGGGCACCAGCGCGAGCTTTCTGTTCGATACCTACCACGTCGACACCTTGTGGCTTATGAGCGTGCGTCAGATTCTCGCCGGTCTACTCTTTATGGCTGTGGTTGTTACGCGCGACCGCGAGCGCCTGATTAAGCTCTGGACCACACCCGCCGATCGCAAGCAGCTGCTGCTCTTTACCGCCTTTGGTCTGCTGTTCAACCAGTTTTGTTATCTTTCGGCCGTGCGCCTGACCAATGCCGGAACCGCGACGGTGCTCCAATGCCTGCAACTGGTCATCATTATGGGCTACACCTGCGTGATCGACCATCGCATGCCTCGCGTGCGTGAGGCCGTTGGCATTGGGTTGGCCCTGGGCGGCACCTTTTTAATCGCTACCGGCGGCGACCCTACCAGTCTGAGCATATCGCCGCTTGGCCTGGTCGCAGGCCTTATGTGTGCGGTCAGCGCCACGTGTATGGCGGTGATTCCCGCCAAGATCCTGCCCGAATACGGCAGCCCCATCGTCACGGGCTCGGCAATGCTCACGGCGGGCGTGGTCTCGTGCGTCTTCGTGCAGCCTTGGGCGCATATGCCGGCACTCGACGCTGCCGGCGTCGAGGCGCTCGCGGTATTCGTGGTTATCGGCTCGTTTTTTGCTTACATGCTCTATATGCAGGGCGTTAAGGACATCGGCTCGGTGCGTGCGAGCCTCATCGGAACTGTGGAGCCGGTTTCGGCGACCATCACCAGCGCCGTTATGCTGGGCACGGTGTTTTTGCCGACCGACCTTATCGGCTTTGCCATGATCATCGTGATGATGTTCCTCACGGTGTAGCTGGCGCCGCCGCCAAGACGGAAAAGGCGTTGTGCCACATTTTCGCCAATTGATGTCCGTGTCTGGAGTTTAGCTGTCGATGCTCAAAATGCCATAAACTAGTAACGTTATGGACTTTTTCATTGCGACTCAATTGCGAGGATTTCTTTATGGCTGGTAATCACTTTAAGGGCAGCGATAGCGGCCGTCCTGCAGTTCCGCCGCGTCCGAACGGGGCTGGTAAGGCCGGCACGCCGGGCGGCGCTGGGCAGGGCGGTTCCGGTAAGCGCGTGTCCCCGGGCGAGACGGCGATGTTTACCGCTCTGTACGAGCAGTCTCAAAAGGCAAAAAAGACCGGCCGTGCAAGAGGGAATGTCTTTGCGGGCGGTGCAACCTCCACGTCGCAGCCGAGCGGGGCCCCTTCGATACCTGCGAACAACGCAGGTGCTGCCAACGCCGCGAATACCGCCGGCAACGTTAATGCCGGCAAGGCCGCCAACAATACTCCCTCTGCCGGTGGCGCGGGGCTTACGGGTAACCTTGGCACGATTTACACCGGCGCCTCCGAGACTGGCACGTTCGCCCGCCTGGATGATAGCGGTGCCGAGTTTGCGGGCTCGGGTTCCAAGGAAGATTATTACGATTTTGGCTTGAACTACGGTAGCGACGCTTCGTCGAGTTCGACCTCTGACGGTCTGGTCCGTCATCGCCATCGCAAGGGCGAGCGCAAAAAGCGTCACACTGGCGCCATTATTGCCGCTGTAGTCGCGGTGCTTCTCGTTGCGCTTGGCGCAAGCGGCTTTATGCTGCTTAACTCGGCAAAGACCGTAAAGAGCGAAGCGAAGGAGGCTGTCGAGATCGTCGGTGGCCTTAAGGACAAGGTCACGTCGGGCGATTTTTCGACGCTGCCTGACGACGCGAAGAAGATTGATGAGCTCTGCGACAGCATGAAGGCGGAGACCTCGAGCCCGCTGTGGACGGCGGCTTCGTTTATCCCGGTGTATGGCAGCGACATCAATGCTGCCCGCACCATGATCGACGCCCTGTCCGATGTCTCTAGCGGCGCGCTGATTCCCATGGCCGACAACCTCTCGCGGGCAACGCCCGGCAAGCTGTTCCAGGATGGCATGATTAACGTGTCCGCGCTGCAGGCGGTCGCCGATTCGCTTTCCAACAGCTCGAAGGTGTTCAAGAGCGCCAACGAAAAGATCCAGGGCATTGGCGATACTCATATTTCCCAGGTGACCGAGCTGGTCGATAAGGCCAAGGACGGCTTTGCCACCCTCAACGGCGCGGTTGACGCGGCGGAGAAGGTCGCCCCCGTCCTTCCCCAGATGCTCGGCGCCAACGGCCAGACGCGCAACTACCTTATGTACGCCATGAACAACGTCGAGATTCGTGCCTGCGGCGGCTTTGGCGGTTCGCAGGGCCTGATTTCGGTCACCGACGGCCAGATGTCGATCGGCGAGTTTGTTCCCCGCATTGGACTCAGCGAGGATGAGGCAGTCGAGAGCGTCGACGAAGAGGATGAGGCGCTGTTCGGCAACCACAGTAACCTGTACAACTCGGGCAATACCTATTCGCCTGATTGGCCCCGCAACTCGCAGCGTGTCGCAGCCCTGTGGAAATCTCAATATGGCCAGGACGTTGACGGCGTCGTGGGTATCGACCCGGTGTTCCTGCAGTATCTGCTGGGCCTGGTCGGTAACGTGTCGCTGCCCGACGGAACGGTTGTCGACGGCACCAACGCCGCAAAGGTCCTCATGCACGATGTGTACTGGAACTATCCGGTCGAGGAGTCGGACGGCATCTTTGCATCCGTCGCCAGCGCTGCCTTCGACAAGATCCTTGGCGGTATCGGCGATGTCGATGTTACGAAGCTTGTCAGCGCCGTTGAGCGCGGTGCCGAAGAGGGCCGCCTGATCGCGTGGATGAAAAACGATGACGAGCAGAACGCTATCAAGGAGATGAACATCGACGCCTCGCTGCCCGATCCGGATGACCCGAGTGAAGATCCCGTTGCTGGTGTCTACTTTAACAACCTGAGCTTCTCCAAGCTCGACTGGTACCTGAATGCCGATACGCAGATTGGCCAGGGCATCAAGAACGGTGACGGCACATGCTCGTATCGCATCACCGTTACCCTGACGAACATCATGACGCAGGAGGAGGCCGGCAAGCTGCCCGACTACGTCGCGGCGAGCGCGCCCGATGCCGCGCGCGACGACGAGCGTCTGAATGTCTCGTTGTTTGCCCCGACGGGCGGCAACATTACTGATCTGACCGTCGAGGGCACCCAGTTTGGTCTTGGCGCCGCTACGTGGCATGGAATCCCCTTCTATTCGGGCACCGTTGACCTGCATGCTGGCGAGACGACGACGATCACATATACGCTGACCACGTCAGCCGAGGCGGGGGACAAGCCGCTTACGCTGCGTCAGACTCCTACATGCCAGGCGGCTCGCGACAGCGCGTCGGCGTAGGGTTTTTCTGGTAGCGCAGATAATCGAGTACCATTTTGGGGCGGACAGGCAATCTGTTCGCCCCTATTTTGTAAGGAGAGCGCATGAAGTACTTTGGCACCGACGGCTTTCGCGGTGAGGCTAACGTTGGGCTGACGGTAGAGCACGCTTATAAGATTGGCCGTTTTGTGGGCTGGTATTACGGCGCCAACCGCGAGCGCAAGGCGCGCGTCATCGTGGGTAAGGACACGCGTCGCTCGAGTTATATGTTCGAGGCGGCGCTGGTGAGTGGCCTGGTCGCGAGCGGTGCGGACGCCTATATGCTGCACGTGATCCCGACGCCGGGCGTGGCGCATCAGACCGTGGAAGGCTGCTTCGATTGCGGCATCATGATCAGCGCGAGCCACAACCCGTTTTGCGATAACGGCATTAAGCTCGTCAATAGCGACGGTTTTAAGATGGACGAGGACGTACTGGAGCTCATCGAGGACTACGTCGATGGCAAGAGCGAGGTGCCGCTGGCCACGGGCAACCACATCGGCGCCACGGTGGACTACATGCAGGGCCGCAACCGCTACATTGCCTCGCTCATCGCCAGCGCGAACTTTTCGCTGCAGGGCGTCAAGATCGGCATCGACTGCGCCAACGGCTCGGCGTCCTCGGTGGCCAAGCCGGTGTTCGACGCGCTGGGCGCCGACGTGCGCGTGATCAATGCCGCGCCTGATGGTTTTAACATCAACGTCGACTGCGGCTCCACGCATATGGAGCGTCTACAGCGCCACGTGGTGGAGCAGGGCCTGGACGTGGGCTTTGCCTATGACGGCGATGCCGATCGCTGCTTGGCCGTGGACGAGCGCGGTCGCGTGGTAGACGGCGACCAGATCCTGTACGTGTGCGGCGTGTATCTGAACAAGCACGGGCGACTCTCGGGCGGTACCGTGGTGCCGACGATTGCCAGCAACTTTGGCCTGGTCAAGTCGCTGGAGCTTGCCGGTCTGAGCGCCGTGACCAGCGGCGTGGGCGACCGTCACGTGTATGCCAAGATGCGCGCGGGCGGCTACAGCCTGGGTGGCGAGCAGACGGGCCATACGATCTTTGGCGATATCGAGCGCACGGGCGACGGCATTATGACCTCACTGCGCGTGATGGAAGTGATTCGTGCCGAGCGCGAGACGCTCTCGCAGCTCACGGCTCCGTGCAAGCTGCTGCCGCAGGCGCAGGTGGCCGTGCACGTGGCGGACAAGGACGCCGCGCTCGAGAACATGGGCGTGCAGAACGCCATCGCCGAGGCCGAGGCTGCGCTGGCAGGCGAGGGCCGCGTGCTCGTGCGCAAGAGCGGAACCGAGTCGGTGATTCGCGTGCTGGCCGAGGCGCCCGACCAAGCATCCGCCGATGCCGCCATGAAGCGCATCGCCAACGCACTCGAGGCTCTGTAGTTACGCGGTTTTACCAAACCGCGTAACTGCTCGACGCTGCAAACGCCCCTAAGCGGCAATCTGACGTTCAATTTCAAGGGCGCGACCAGAAGGTCAGCGCCCTTTCATTTCACGTCACCTTGCTCGCTTAGGGTCGTTTTCGCTGACGTTGCCAAGACATTGGCGTCAACATAGTTGGCGTTGGCGATGGCGTGCTGGTCAATCCTTACAGCTCGTACAGCGTGGTGAACTTGTCCTGCAGGTAGCTGCAGTAGTAGCGGGCGTCAAAATCCATGCCGCAGGCACCCTTGATGAGTTCCGGCGCGTCCTTGGCGCGGCCCCACTGCCAAATGTGCTCGCCCAGCCACGCGCGGACGGGTGCCAAGTCGCCGCTCGCGCAGGCACCGGTAAGGTCGACGCCGTCGCGGCACATGGCCGGCACAAACATGGCATCGTAGGCGCTACCCAGCGCATACGTGGGGAAGTAGCCAAACGAACCGCCGCTCCAATGCGTATCCTGCAGGCAGCCGTGCGTGTCGTCGGGAACGGGAATGCCCAGGTACTCGTCCATAAAGCGGTTCCAAAGCGCGGGGATGTCCTTGGCCGCAGCCTCGCCGGCAAACAGCATGCGCTCGATCTGGTAGCGCACCATAATATGCAGCGGATAGGTGAGCTCGTCGGCCTCGGTGCGGATCAACGACGGCTGCGCGATGTTCACGGCGCGGTAGAGCGTGTCTTCGTCGACGTCGCCGTAGACCTCGGGCGCGTGACGACGCAGCACCTCGAGCAGCGGGCCCATAAAGGCGCGGCTGCGACCCACGGTGTTCTCGAAAAAGCGGCTCTGGCTCTCGTGGATGCCCATGGAGGTGCCGCCCTCCAAGCACGTGCGCGCATAGGCGGGATTGACGCCCAGCTCGTACATGGTGTGCCCCGCCTCGTGGATGATGCTGTAGACGTTGGAGATGCAGTCGTCCTCGTAGATGTGCGTCGCGATGCGCGCATCACCCACGGCAAAGCCCTCGCTAAACGGATGCTCGGTAAAGGCAAGCGTGGTGTCGTCCAGGTCCAGGCCGACAAGCTTCATAAGGTCGAAGCTCATGGCGCGCTGGGCAGCCTCGGGCACGTGGGCGTGCAAAAAGTCGGCAGCCGGCTGCTGGCCGTGCTCGCCGATGGCGTGCACGAGCGGCACGACCGTGGCCTTGACCTCATCGCAAAACGCGTCGAAGCTCTTGGCGGAAAGGCCGCGCTCGTACTGGTCGAGCCAAACGTCGTATGGATCGCGCTTGGGGTCCATGAGCTCGGCCTGATGCTTAAGTTGGGCGACGATTCTATCCACATAGGTCTCAAAGCTCGCCCAGTCGTTGGCAGCCTTGGCCTTGTGCCACACGGCGTCCGCCTCGCAGGTGAGCCTGGTCCAGGCCTCGGCTTCTTCGGTGGG
Source organism: Collinsella aerofaciens (assembly GCF_028206795.1). Taxonomy (GTDB): domain Bacteria; phylum Actinomycetota; class Coriobacteriia; order Coriobacteriales; family Coriobacteriaceae; genus Collinsella; species Collinsella aerofaciens_AX. The sequence goes on from NZ_JAQLFJ010000006.1 coordinate 48,166, forward strand.
GATGGCACTGGCCTCACGTTGATCGCGGCCGAGCACACGGATCTCGTCGAGCAGCTGAGGGTCGTCGATTTTGCCGCCGGCGACGGTCTCGCGCGCTAACGAGCGTACGAGCTCAACGGACTTCTCGCTGGTCAGCAGCTTGTGATGCTCGCCGGCAAGCGTGCCCATGGCGTCGGCACGCGCTGCTGCGCCGTTGGCAGGAGCAATCGTCGCTCCATCGAACTCGGCAATCTTGAGCAGGTACTCACGAGTCCACAGCTTGCCTTCGAGCTTGCGGAATTTTTTGACGGCCTTATCGACCTTCATGCCTTTGGATGTCTTGCCCGCTGCAGGCTCGGCCTTCTTATCGAGTTTCTTTCCCATACCATATCCTTGATCTCGTGAGCCGAGCGCTTCGGGTGGGCGCGCGGCCAGTTTGCACAGCTACCTGCCTTGTACCCAGTGCGAACAAAACGGAACGCGGCGATGCACACGCAGAATGTGTTATCCTATAGCCCAATGCGTTGACGGAGAGGGTTTTGCCCGCCGCGTCGCCGGCAAGAGAGGGAAGGTCATGGGCTGCGAGCCTTCCTGCGGTGACAAGGGCCAAGCGTTCACTCCCGAGCAGCGACCTCAACGGGCACGCAGCCAGCGGCGGCGAAGCCCCAGTAGGGAAGCCGTGAGCCTCGCGACAAGGGGCACAGAGTGGGCGCGGCGGGCCAGACATCCGCCGGGTCAAACAAGGTGGTACCGCGGAATTCAACCGTCCTTGGGCAATGCACATGCCCGAGGACGGTTTTTTTATTACCGAACCGGGCCGCGTTTTCACAACGCCAGACGGTGGCAGCCGCCTCGGCAAACGGAGAGCGCGAGAGACGAAAGGGAAGACATGAGTCTGATTGATGATCTGGTCAAACTCGAGGAAGAGGCCAAGGAGCTCGTCGCAGGCGCCGACGACGCAGCCAAGCTCGAGGCTGCGCGCGTTGAGCTGCTCGGCCGCAAGGGCCGCATCACCGGCCTGATGCGCATGATGGGCAAGCTCGCCCCCGAGGATCGTCCCGTGATGGGCAAGCGAGCCAACGAGATGCGCCAGCTGATTGAGGGCATGCTCGACGAGCGCAACACCGAGATGAAGGCCGCCGCCCTCAAGCGCGCACTGGAGCACGACGCCGTCGACATCACGCTGCCGGGCATCCGTCCGCAGATCGGCCACCAGCACCTGATCAAGCAGATTATCGAGGAGGCCGAGGACATCTTCTGCGGCATCGGCTACACCGTCGAGTCCGGCCCCATGGTCGACACCTCCTACTACAACTTCACCGCGCTCAACGCCCCCATGGATCACCCGAGCCGCTCGGCCCGCGATACCTTCTACGTGGTCGACAACAACCCCGGCAGCGTCGCGCACCCCGAGGCTCACGCCCACGGCGAGTCCGACGTGCTGCTGCGCACCCAGACTTCGGGCGTGCAGATCCACACTATGGAGTCGCAGAAGCCGCCCATCTACATGATCTGCCCGGGCACCGTCTATCGTCCCGACACGGCCGACGCCTGCCACCTGCCGCAGTTCAACCAGATCGAGGGCCTGGTCGTCGACGAGGGTATCACCTTTGGCGACCTCAAGGGCACGCTCGACTACTTTGTTAAGTGCATGTTTGGCGAGGATCGCAAGACGCGTTACCGCCCGCACTTCTTCCCCTTCACCGAGCCCAGCTGTGAGGTGGACGTGAGCTGCCACGTCTGCGGCGGCAAGGGCTGCAACTTCTGCAAGCACAGCGGTTGGATCGAGATCCTGGGCTGCGGCATGGTCGACCCCAACGTCCTGATCAACTGCGGCATCGACCCCGAGAAGTACACCGGCTTCGCCTTTGGTATTGGCGCCGAGCGCGTCGCGGCCCTGCGCTACGACCTGCCCGACCTCAGAACGCTTATGACGGGCGATATGCGCTTCTTAAATCAGTTCTAGGCCCGGCGGCTTTCCCAAGCACCGCACCTTGCCTTTCAATCGTCGGTTGCGTACCTAAGTACGCGGCCCTCCTCTTTCAAGGCAATCTGCGGCACTTGGAAAACCCGTCTCCGTTGCAGTTTTTGGCTCAAAGCCGCATTTATGAAAGGAGACCAGTTAGATGCGCGTTTCTTACGACTGGCTCAAGACCATGATCGATATTCCGGAGGATCCCAAGACCCTTTCGGACGAATATATCCGTACCGGCACCGAGGTCGAGGCGATCGACACCGTGGGCGAGTCCTTCGACCACGTGGTGACCGCCAAGGTGCTCACCAAGACCCCGCACCCCGATAGCGACCACATGTATGTGTGCTCGGTCGACGTGGGTGACAAGAACCTCGACGCCGACGGCAATCCCGCTCCACTGCAAATCGTCTGCGGCGCGCAGAACTTCGAGGCCGGCGACCACATCGTCACGGCCATGATCGGCGCCGTGCTTCCCGGCGACGTCAAAATCAAGAAGAGCAAGCTCCGCGGCGTCGTGTCCATGGGCATGAACTGCTCCGCACGCGAGCTCGGCCTGGGCGGCGACCACTCCGGCATTATGATCCTGCCCGAGGATACGCCCTGCGGCATGCCGTTTGCCGAGTATGTGGGCTCGAGCGACACCGTGCTCGACTGTGAGATCACGCCCAACCGCCCCGACTGCCTGTCCATGATCGGCATGGCCCGCGAGACCGGTGCCATTTTCGACCGCGATTTCCATGTGGAGCTGCCCGCCATCAAGGCGGAGACCGGCCGTGCGACCGACGACGAGCTTTCGGTCGAGATTGCCGACGAGGGCCTGTGTGACCGCTACGTTGCCCGCATCGTGCGCAACGTCAAGGTCGGCCCGTCGCCCGACTGGATGGTCAAGCGCCTCAACGCCCTGGGCGTGCGCCCGCACAACAACATCGTCGACATCACCAACTACGTGATGATGCTCACCGGCCAGCCGCTGCACGCCTTTGACCTCGACACCTTTGCCGAGCGCGATGGCCACCGTCGCGTGGTGGTTCGCGCCGCCCAGCAGGACGAGAAGTTCACGACGCTCGATGGCGAGGAGCGTGTGCTCGACGCCGGCATGGGCCTCATCACCGACGGCGAGCGTCCCGTGGCGCTGGCCGGCGTTATGGGTGGCATGGATTCCGAGATCGAGGACGATACCGTTGACGTGATGGTCGAGAGCGCCTGCTTCAACGCCGGCCGCACCTCGCACACCAGCCGTGACCTGTCGCTGATCTCCGACGCCTCCATTCGCTTTGAGCGCCAGGTTGACGAGACCGGCTGCGTGGATGTCGCCAACGTTACCTGCGCGCTCATCGAAGAGATCGCCGGCGGCGAGGTTGCTCCCGGCTATGTCGACGTTTTCCCCGCGCCCAAGACCATCGACAGCATTAAGCTGCGCCTGGCCCGTGTGCACGCCATCTGCGGTGCCGACATCGAGCCCGACTTTATCGAGCGTTCGCTCACCCGTCTGGGCTGCACCGTCGAGCGCGACGGTGAGGACTTCATGGTCACGCCGCCGAGCTTCCGTCCCGACCTGCCGCGTGAGATCGACCTGATCGAGGAGGTCCTGCGCCTATGGGGCATGGGCCGCGTCACGGCGACCATTCCGGCTGCCAAGAACCACATCGGCGGCCTGACGCGCGAGCAGAAGCTTACCCGCAAGGTCGGCGAGATCCTGCGCGCCTGTGGCCTCAACGAGACCACGACCTTTGGCTTTGCCGCCCCGGGCGACCTGGAGAAGATTGGCATGTCCACCGAAGGCCGCGGCTGCCCCGTGGTGCTCATGAACCCGCTGGTGGCCGAGCAGACCGAGATGCGTCGTTCGCTGCTGCCGGGCCTGCTGCAGTCCGTGGCCTACAACGAGGCGCACGGTACGCCCAACGTGCACCTGTACGAGGTCGGCAACCTGTTCCACGGTCGCGAGAACGCCAGCCTGCCCAAGGAGACCAAGTCCGTGGCGGGCGTGCTCTCGGGCCAGTGGAGCGAGCAGTCCTGGAACATGAAGTACCGCAAGCTGCGCTTCTTCTTTGGCAAGGGCATTGTCGAGGAGCTGCTCGCCCAGCTGCGCATCGAGAAGGTTCGCTTCCGTCCCGTCGAGGGCGAGGGCTACGCTTTCTTGCAGCCGGGTCGTGCGGCCGAGGTTCTGTCCGGCGGAACCGTGCTGGGCTGGGTCGGCGAGATTCACCCCGAGGCGCGCGAGGCGATGGGCATCGATGAGGTCGTCGTTGCCTTTGAGCTCGACTTGGACAAGCTGATCAAGGGCGCCCGCAACCAGGAGAACTATCGCGAGTTCTCGCAGTACCCGGCTGTTGAGCATGACCTTGCCATTGTGGTCGACAACACTGTGACCTGCGAGGATCTTGAGCGTCGCATTACCAGTGCCGGCGGCAAGCTGCTCGAGGGCGTGCGCCTGTTCGATGTCTACCGCGATCCGGTCCGCATCGGTGCGGGCAAGAAGTCCATGGCCTTTGCGCTCACGTATCGCTCGGATGACCACACGCTTACCAGCGAAGAGGTCGAGAAGGCGCACCAGAAGATCGTCACCAAGGTGTGCAAGGGCGTAAACGGCGAGGTTCGCTCGTAATCTTTGCCGTTCGGAACCCGCCCCCTGCGGGGTTTTCACGGCAACGTCCTCGCCGCTTCGCGGCTGCGGGATGTTGCCTTAGAAAACCCCTCTCGGGGGCGGGTTCCTGCGTTAACCTTGTTGCGAGCGGACTGCACCTTCTTCCGGGTGACCGGAAAGTTGGGAGTGCATGGGCCTTTAATGGACGGTGCGTGGACCTGGGTTAATAACGTACGTATTGCAAGGGCGTGCTGCGTTGTGGGCGGTGCGCCTTTTTGTTAGTATGCAGAGTCGGTGTTACGGATTGTTGGAAACGTAACACGCAACGTTCTGATTGAGAGGGCTCATGCATATTCCCGATAATTATCTGTCCCCGCAGACCGATGCCGTTATGGCGGTGGCGATGGTGCCCGTTTGGGTCCATTGCATTAAAAAGGTACGCGCCACGCTCGATCGCGAGCACATGGCGTTCCTGGGCATTTGCGCCGCATTCTCCTTCTTGCTCATGATGTTCAACGTGCCGCTGCCCGGTGGCACCACTGGTCACGCCGTTGGTGGTGCGCTCATCGCACTGCTGCTGGGTCCCGAGGCCGCTGCCATCGCGGTTTCGGTCGCGCTGGCGCTGCAGGCGCTGCTGTTTGGCGACGGCGGCGTTCTGTCCTTTGGCGCCAACTGCTTTAACATGGCCTTTGTGCTGCCGTTTACCGCTGCTATCGTGTTCCGTGCGCTCAACAGCCGTCTGCACGACAAGAGCTGGGGCACCTCGGTTTCTGCCATCGTGAGCGGTTGGGTCGGCCTGTGTCTGGCGGCCCTGTGCGCGGCGATCGAGTTTGGCATTCAGCCGATGCTCTTCACCAACGCCTCGGGTGCTCCGCTGTACTGCCCCTTCCCGCTGTCCGTGGCTATTCCGGCAATGTTGATCCCGCATATGCTGGTTGCCGGCGTGGTCGAGGGCGTAGCGACGGCCGCCATCTACGGTTTCATTAAGAAGACGGCGCCGAGCGTTATCGTCGGTCCCGAGGCCGTCGATGGCCAGCTTGCCGCCGAGAGCGCTGCCACCAAGAAGACCTCGCTGGTCCCCACGCTCATCCTGGTCGCCGTGCTTGTCGTGGCCACGCCGCTGGGCCTGTTGGCCACAGGTGACGCATGGGGCGAGTGGGACGCCGAGGGCGCCGCGACCGCCGTTCAAGAGGCTGGCGACGACAGCCTGCAGGCTTCGGTCGGTCTCGATACCCCGACCTTTGCCGATGCCCTGCCCACGGGCGATTATCTGCAGGCCTATTCCGAGGAGCAGGGCCTTGGCTTTGCCGGCCAGGCCGCGATGTATATCCTTTCGGGCGTGATTGGCGTGGCGGTGCTCACCATCGCATTCCGCCTGTTCTCGCTGACGGTCAAGGAAAGCGGTGCTCATGGCAATAGCCGAGCTGCCTAGCTGGCTCGCGGTCGAGCAGCGTTACGAGCCCGCGGGGGCTCGACATCGTGTGATGCAAAAGAACGTCCTGCACCTGGCGAGCCTGCTTGAGCGGGTTCGCCTGGGCGGCGGCGCACACAAGGGCGGGTCGATAATCGACCGCGCCCTTTCTTCCGTTTCGGCCCCGGTGCGTTTGGTAGGGATGTTCGTTTGCGTTCTGTGCGTGTGCCTGACGCAGAGCCCGCTGTACCTCATGTTGATGGCGGCTATCGCGCTGGTGCTCGTTGCCGTGCGCCCCGTACGCGGGCTGCGGGCAACCTTTGTGCCGGCGCTTGGCGCTGCGGGGCTCGCGGTGGTTCTGGCACTGCCTGCCCTGTTGCTGGGCGCGTCTGCCACGGGTGCCATGCTCAAGATCGCGCTCAAGACGTTTATTAATGTGTCGCTGGTGCTGGGTGTTTCGTGGACCCTCACGTGGAGCCGCATGTCGGCGGCGCTCAAGATGCTACATCTACCCGACGAAGTTATCTTTACGTTTGATATGGCGCTCAAGCATATCGAGGTGCTGGGACGCACGGCGCACGATCTGTGCGAATCGGTCATGCTGCGCAGCGTTGGCCGTGCACCTGCGGGTTTTTCGCGTACCGACTCGCTGGCGGGTATCATGGGCATGACCTTTATCAAGGCGATGGAATGCAGCCGCGCGATGGATGAGGCTATGCTTTGCCGCGGCTTTGCCGGTGCGTATCCGGCGCCTGCACGCGCTGGGTTTGGCTGGCGTGATGCGGTCTATGCGGCCGGCGTGGCGCTGCTGGCAGTGTTGTGCGCCGTGCTGTAGGCGCTGCTGGTTCCGACTGGGGATGCAAATAGGGAAGGGCGACGTTTTGACGATCGATATGAATAGTGCGGCGGGCACGAACGGTGCGGGCGGCGCCGAGGTCGTGCCGCTCATCGAGCTGCGCGACGTGGTGTTCTCCTATGCGGGTCATACGGTGGTCGATGGTGTGTCGCTGCAGGTCGATCGTGGTGAACTCGTTGCCCTGCTCGGTCCCAACGGCTGCGGTAAGACGACGATTATGCGCCTTATCAACGGCCTTGAGCTCGCGGACGCGGGTGCGTACCTGTTTGACGGGCACGTGATCGATGCGGCATATCTCAAGGATTCCGCAGCCGCTCATCGTTTTCATCAGCGCGTGGGCTTTGTGTTCCAGAATGCCGACGCCCAGCTGTTCTGCGCTACGGTGGGCGAGGAAGTTGCTTTTGGCCCCGCGCAGATGGGACTGCCGACAGACGAGCTCGAGCGCCGCGTCCGCGATGCCATGGAGCTGTTCCAGGTTGCCGATCTGGTCGATGCCTCGCCCTATCAGCTTTCGGGCGGGCAAAAGAAGCGCGTTGCGCTGGCTGCGGTGGTGTCGATGAACCCCGATATCCTAGTGCTCGATGAGCCCACCAACGGGCTCGATGAGGACTCGTGCGACATCGTAGTCAACTTTTTGCTGGCCTACGTTGCTGCCGGTAAGACGGTTTTGATGAGTACGCACCATCAAGATTTGGTGCGCCGCCTGGAGGCCCGTGCCATCTATATCGATCGATATCACCATGTGGTCGAGGCGCCCGTGCCGTCGTATGGAACCGAAAGCGGTGCTGCGGAATAGTTGCTGCGTAGGGTATGTATGGCCGCCTGTGCGACTCTGCCGTGATGGTATAGTTAACCAGGTTTTATGGGGGTGGCTATGCCAAGTTGGAACATTCATATCGCTCAAACGGAGCGCTTGCTGGCACGTGCTAGCGTGCTTGCCGATAGCGTGCGCGACCGCAATGCCTTTTTGTTTGGCTGCGTGGTTCCGGATATCTTCGTGGGCTATATGGTCCCTGGCATCGCCGATCCCATTCCGTATCGCATTACGCACTTTGCAAAGCCCGAGCCTATCCCTAAGCCGCGCGAGCACGAGTTCTGGGATACCTATGTGGCGCCGCTGCTTAAAGGCGCACCCGCGGGCGAACCTGCTGAGGCTACCTCGATTGTCGAGGAGCGCGAGCGACTGAACCGCGTGCACTATCCTCAGCGCTACAGGGATGCCGAGCCGGTTGTCGGTCCCGGCGCCTGTGAGTTCTCGCTTGCGTCCGAAGATGTGGCGCAGTCGCTGCTCGATTTAACGCTGGGCGTCTGGTCGCATCTGGTGGCCGACACGGTATGGAACACGCGTGTGAACCAGTATCTGGAAGCACACGGCGGCAAGCCGTGCGAGGAATTCCGCATTAAAAAGCAGGGCGATTTTGACTGGTTTGGCAAGACGCTGGGCATCGTTTCCATTCCGCGTGCGACCGATCGCCTCTATACCGCTGCGACGCGTTTTGGGCAGTATCCCATCCATAAAGAATATGTGCTCAAGACTATCGGCGTCATGCACGAGATTGTACGCGAAAACCCCGGCGAGCCCGATCATCCGCCGTATCGCCTGCTAACCGAGGAGTTTTTCGATGCAACGTTTACCGAGGTCATCGAGCTGACCGAGGCGGGATTTGCGGCTCGCGTTGCTGCTTCTGACGTTCCCGCAGTCCCCCTGATCGCTAGCTGCTAGCCGGCCGGCTTAACGGTGAACAGTTCATTCCAATTGACCAATAGCTCCCGCCGCAGGGCATCTTCGGTGGTGCGCTCGGCATCGGAGAGGCTTGCGACTGAACGCAAATCGATGAAGCTGCATATGAAGAAGGTCTTAAAAAAGGGCCCGGAAGGCAATGCCTTCCGGGCCCTTTGCAATGCAAACATGCTTGCAAGTACGACTTAACGCACCTGAGCGACGTAAGCGACGTTGGTCGAGGAGACCTTGTCCTCGAGCTGGACGCTCATGCGGGGATCGCCGGCGGTAGCGACGGTCAAATCGCCAGCCTCGACGTAGCCGAGCTCCTTAGCGGTCTCGATCGCCTTGACGATCGTGCCGTTGACGGTGCCCTGGGTAATCTCGGCCTGGTGCGGGATAACGCCCCAGTACATGATCATCTGCTGGACGGCCCACTCGTGGCGGGAGAACGCGCAGATCGGCATGTTGGGGCGGAAGTGCGAGATCAGGCGAGCGGTACGACCGGTGGTCGTCGGCACGGTGATGCACTTGGCGCCAACGGTGGTGGCCATGTTCACAGCGGACATACCCACAACGTTGTTGACGACGCGGGTGCCGTGAGCGTCGGCCGGAACCTCGAGCGGAGCGTGGGCCGGGAGGTACTTCTCGGTCTCGAGAGCAATGCTGGCCTGCATCTTAACGGCCTCGACCGGGTACTTACCGGCAGCGGACTCGCCGGACAGCATAACGGCGTCGGTGCCGTCGTAGATGGCGTTAGCAACGTCGGCAACCTCGGCGCGCGTCGGGCGCGGGTTCTGCTGCATGGAGTCGAGCATCTGCGTAGCGGTGATAACGGGCTTGTAGGCCGCGTTGCACTTGGCGATGATCTCCTTCTGGATGTGCGGAACGAGCTCGGGCTTGATCTCGATACCCAGGTCGCCACGGGCGACCATGATGCCGTCGGAAGCCTCGAGGATCTCGTCGAAGTTCTCGACGCCCAGGGCGCACTCGATCTTCGGGAAGATCGTCACGTGCTCGCCACCGTTCTCGCGGCAAAGCTTGCGGATGCCGCGGACGGACTCGCCGTCACGGATGAAGGAAGCGGCGATGTAGTCGATGTTCTCGGTCAGGCCAAAGAGGATGTCCTGACGATCGCGCTCGGTGATGGCGGGCAGCGAAATGTTGACGTTGGGCATGTTGACGCCCTTGCGCTCGCCAATCAGGCCGTCGTTCTTAACGACGCAGGTCATGTCCTGGCCGCTGACGGACTCGACCTCGAGGGCAACCAGGCCGTCATCGATCAGGATGAGGGAGCCCTTCTCGACCTCGGAAGGCAGAGCCAGGTAGTCGAGGGAGATGTGCTCAGCGGTGCCGTGGAAATCCTCGGACGTGGGCTGAGCGGTGACGACGATCTTATCGCCGGTCTTGACGGCAACCTTCTTGCCGTCGACCAGAAGGCCGGTGCGGACCTCGGGGCCCTTGGTGTCGAGCAGGATGCCGACAGGCAGACCGAGCTCCTTGGAAATACGGCGGACGCGCTCGATGCGACCGTGGTGCTCGTCGTAGGAGCCGTGCGAGAAGTTAAAACGGGCGACGTTCATGCCCGCCTTGATCATCTCGCGGATGGTCTCGTCGCTATCGCAGGCGGGACCCATGGTGCATACAATCTTAGTGCGCTTGTACATTCAGACCTCCATCTGACATCGTCTTGCGCTGATAGATAAACCATAAGAAATAAAACCGAGATGATTATAACGAAATGCCGACCGAATACCCCAAAAAATCGACCGTATGCCGAAATGGAAGTTCATTTTTTGCGGGAAAAACGGTATATGAAAAATCTTTACCAACCACTCCAACCGCTGCTATCTGGGAGATATGTCAGTTTGGCGATGTGCCGAAGAAAAAACGTTTTACCAATGTTGAGCATCACACGGTCTGCACCGTTGCGTGCGGACCATATTTCCAAACCGATTGTTTTGGCTAGACGCGTCGCTTTGGGGTACCATAGCTCCACTATCAACTGCCGCTCAGCACGGCAGCCTTGATGAGCCCTTGCCCTTCTCCTGGGAATTATGATCGGGCATCAATCTGCTGAGTGGCCCGAATCCCAGGAGGGGACTCTATATGCAAAAGGAATACCTGTCCGCCGCGGCGGAGGTGCTCAGCGACCAAGGTGTCGATGAGAACCTCGGCCTGAGCAACGACGAGGCGTCTTCGCGCCTCGCCAAGACAGGCCCTAACAAGCTCGAGGAAGCCGAGAAGACACCGCTGTGGAAGCGTTTCTTTGAGCAGATGGCCGACCCCATGGTCATCATGCTGATCGTTGCCGCCGTCATCAGTGCGCTCACGGGCATGGTCAAGGGCGAGCCCGACTTTGCCGATGTTGCCATCATCATGTTCGTCGTTATCGTCAACTCGGTGCTGGGCGTGGTCCAGGAAGCCAAGAGCGAGGAGGCCCTCGAGGCCCTGCAGGAGATGAGTGCGGCGCAGTCCAAGGTGCTGCGCGACGGCAAGCTCGTGCACCTGCCGAGCGCCGAGCTCGTGCCCGGCGACGTGATCATGCTCGAGGCGGGCGACTCCGTCCCGGCCGACTGCCGCGTGCTCGAGAGCGCCACGATGAAGATCGAAGAGGCCGCGCTCACCGGCGAGTCCGTGCCCGTAGAGAAGCACGCCAACGTGATCGAGCTCGCTGCGGGCACCGATGACGTGCCGCTCGGCGACCGTAAGAACATGTGCTATATGGGCTCCACCGTCGTGTACGGCCGTGGTCGCGCCGTCGTGGTCGGCACCGGCATGAACACCGAGATGGGCAAGATCGCCGGCGCCCTGGCCGAGGCCAAGGAAGAGCTCACGCCGTTGCAAGTGAAGCTCGCCGAGCTCAGCCGCATCCTTACCATTATGGTTATCGTCATCTGCGTCGTCATCTTTGGCGTTGATATCATCCGCCACGGCGTGGGCAACGTTCTTACCGACCCGACCGCCCTGCTCGATACCTTTATGGTCGCCGTCTCGCTCGCCGTCGCTGCCATCCCCGAGGGCCTGGTCGCCGTCGTGACCATCGTGCTATCGCTTGGCGTGACCAAGATGGCTAAGCGCCAGGCAATCATCCGCAAGCTCTCTGCCGTCGAGACTCTCGGCTGCACGCAGACCATCTGCTCCGACAAGACCGGTACCCTTACCCAAAACAAGATGACCGTCGTCAAGCACGAGCTCGCTGCGCCCAAGGAGAAGTTCCTGGCCGGCATGGCGCTGTGCTCCGATGCTCAGTGGGACGAGGAGCTGGGCGAGGCCGTGGGCGAGCCGACTGAGTGCGCGCTCGTCAACGACGCCGGCAAGGCGGGCCTCACTGGCCTGACTGCCGAGCATCCGCGCGTGGGCGAGGCCCCGTTTGACTCGGGCCGCAAGATGATGTCCGTGGTCGTCGAGACCCTGGATGGCGAGTACGAGCAGTACACCAAGGGTGCGCCCGACGTGGTGATCGGCCTGTGCACCCATATCTACGAGGGCGATAAGGTCGTCCCCCTGACCGAGGAGCGCCGCGCCGAGCTCGTGGCGGCCAACAAGGCCATGGCCGACGAGGCCCTGCGCGTACTGGCGCTGGCAAGCCGCACCTACACCGAGGTTCCCGACGACTGCAGCCCCGCTGCGCTCGAGCATGACCTGGTCTTCTGTGGCCTGTCCGGCATGATCGACCCGGTCCGTCCCGAGGTGGCCGACGCTATCCACGAGGCGCACGACGCCGGTATCCGCACCGTCATGATCACGGGCGACCACATCGACACCGCCGTGGCCATCGCCAAGCAGCTGGGCATCGTCGCCGATCGCAGCCAGGCCATCACCGGTGCCGACCTCGATCGCATGAGCGACGAGGAACTCGACGCGCACATCGAGGACTACGGCGTGTACGCCCGCGTCCAGCCCGAGCACAAGACACGCATCGTCGAGGCTTGGAAGTCGCGCGACCAGATCGTGGCCATGACGGGCGATGGCGTCAACGACGCCCCGTCCATCAAGCGCGCCGACATTGGCGTTGGTATGGGCATCACCGGTACCGACGTCACCAAGAACGTCGCCGACATGGTACTTGCCGATGACAACTTCGCTACCATCATCGGCGCCTGCGAAGAGGGTCGTCGCATCTACGACAACATCCGCAAGGTCATCCAGTTCCTGCTTTCGGCCAACCTTGCCGAGGTGTTCTCGGTGTTTATCGCCACGCTCATCGGCTTTACCATCTTCCAGCCGGTGCAGCTGCTGTGGGTGAACCTGGTCACCGACTGCTTCCCCGCGCTTGCGCTGGGCATGGAGGATGCCGAGGGCGACATCATGAAGCGCAAGCCGCGCAACGCCAAGGACGGTGTCTTTGCCGGACATATGGGTCTGGACTGCGTGGTCCAGGGCCTAATCATCACCGCGCTGGTGCTGGCGAGCTTCTTTGTGGGCGTGTACTTTGACATGGGCTACATCCACATCGCCGATATGATCGCCGGCAATGCCGACGAGGAAGGCGTGATGATGGCGTTCATCACGCTCAACATGGTCGAGATTTTCCACTGCTTCAATATGCGCAGCCGTCGTGCGTCGCTGTTCACCATGAAGAAGCAGAACAAGTGGCTGTGGGCTTCCGCCGCGCTGGCACTGGTGCTGACGGTGATCGTGACCGTGCAGCCGACGCTTGCCGAGATGTTCTTTGGCCCCGTGACGCTTGAGCTCAAGGGCGTTGTCGCTGCCCTGGGCCTGGCCTTCCTGATCATCCCGCTGATGGAGATCTACAAGGCGATCATGCGCGCGGTCGAGAAGGAGTAAGTTAACCTGTCCGGGCCCGCCCCTGCGTGTTTTCTTCTTCGCTGGTCCTCGCGCTTCGCGCTGCGGGATCGCTCAGAAGAAAACACTCCCAGGGTGGGCCCTACGGTATCCTTACTGGCTTTTCTCCCGCGCGGATGAAAAAGGGCTGAGGGAAAGAAGGTGAGCGGCCGAGCAATTGCTCGGCCGCTCGTTTTGAATAAAGGATGTGCCCTTTGGAAACCCCTCTCGGCGGGCGGGCCCTGCGGTGACGTTGCTGACTTTTCTCCCGTGTGGATGATAAAGGCTGAGGGAAAGTGTGTGAGTCGGTCGAGCATTTGCTCGACCGACTCTTTTTTGTGGGAAAATACCTGCTCAGTTGTGATTTTTGGTGCTGGGAGGCGTTTGTGGCTAAGGCTAAGGCTAAGGCGAAGAAAAAGACGACGGGGGCGCGGGCTAAGCGCGATCGTCGTCGGAAGCTCGCGACCGAGGCTCCCGCACCTGCTGAGGAGCTGCTGGCAAGCGTGCCGGGGCTCGACGCGCTGCAGGATGTTCCGGCGTTTGATGACCTGCCGGTCGATGAAGCCCAGCAGGCTGCCTTTGATGATTTCTGCGCACATGCCGAGGAGCCCGAGCAGATGCAGCTTGGCGCCGTGGTGCGCTTGGATCGCGGGTTTCCACTGGTGGCGACTGCCGATGACACGTTTCGTGCCGAGCATGCTGTGGGGTTTGCCAAGTCACGCGGCGAGGACGAGGTCCTGCTGCCTGCCGTGGGCGATCGTGTGGCGGTGCGCCGCGCTCCCGGGCACGATATGGGCGTGATTGAGTGCGTGCTGCCGCGCCGTACGAGCTTTGAGCGTTGGCGCGGCCGTGCCCGCGGGGAGCGTCAGGTGCTCTGCTCCAACGTGGATAGCGTGCTAATCGTGCAGGCGCTCGGTGCCGGCGAGGTGCTGCTCGACCGCGTGGCGCGCTCGCTGGTGTTGGCGCTCGACTGCGATGCCGAACCGGTGGTGGTACTCACCAAAGCTGACCGCTGCGATGCCGAGGAACTCGAGCGCGATCTGGACCGCGTGCGCCGCCTGGTGGGTCCGGACGTGCGCGTGATCGTGACGTCCTCTGCCGAGGGCCGCGGCCTGGACGAGGTCCGTGCCTGCGTGCCCGCCGGGAGCTGCGCCATGATTCTGGGCGAGTCGGGTGCCGGCAAGTCGACGCTGCTCAATGCGCTGCTGGGCCACGATACGTTGGCGACCGGCGGTGTGCGCGAACGCGACGATCAGGGCCGTCACACTACCGTCGCGCGCGTGATGGTGGCACTGCCGGGCGACGCCGGCGTGATCGCCGATGCCCCGGGCCTGCGTAGCCTGCCGCTCGTGGGTCACGAGCGGGGTCTGGCGCGCGCTTTCCCCGAGATTGTCGAGGCATCGCGCGCGTGCCGGTTTGGCGATTGCACGCATGTCCATGAGCCGGGCTGCGCCGTTCGCGAGGCCGAGGACGCCGGGCAGATCGATAGCCTGCGTCTGGAAACGTTCCAAAACCTGGCGTCATCCATGCGCGTGAGTGCTCAAATGCTCGATCCCGATGTCCATCTGTAATTGATTTTTCCTATGACAGCCGTCTCCCAACTGTTCGGGAGACGGCTTTTTTGCTGTGGAAAAGCCTCGAAACATGCAGTTTGCTGACGTGCTGACCAAAACCTTGCCACGAGCTTGACGGGCTGGTCAGCTTTTGGTCAGCGATTGGTTTGACATCGAAAACCAAGATTGCGATTGCGCCGCTTTGCACTCTGACCGCCCAGACAATGGTGGTACGGGCATTCGCCCGGCACTGCCATGAGAGGAGCGGCCGTGAACAAGAGCAAGCGCATCGCCATCAGTCTGGTCGCGGGCGTGCTCGCTGCTCTGCTCTGCATGGTTTACGGCTCGTCGATCCGCTCGCAAGCCGAACAGGTCCAGGCTGAGACCTTGGCCAAGTACGGTGGCGATCGCGTCGAAGTTTGCGTCGCGGCGCGCGATATCGATGTGGGCGAGACCCTCGATGAGACCAATGTCATAACCCAGGAATGGCTGACGAGCCTGCTGCCGCGTGACGCAGCGACCGAGCTGCGCCAGGTGCGCGGCGACGTGACGACTTCGCGTATTCCCAAAAACGCCGTGATCTGCAATGTCTACACCAAGGCCGAGAGCCGCAAGCTCGAGGTGCCTAAGGGCAAGGTCGCCGTTTCGGTGGCGGTCGATGCCGAGCACTCGGTCGGCGGTGCTACGGGCGTGGGCAGCTACGTGGATGTGTATGTGCAAAAAGACGGCGTGACCGATCGGCTGTGCGGCGCGTACGTGATCGATACCAGTGAGGATTCCGGTGCCACGCGCGAGGGCAAGATCGAATGGGTGACGCTGGCGGCTGACCCCGAAGACGTCAAGGAACTGCTGGGAGCCTCGGGCAAGGGAACGGTCAGCTTGACGATTCCCGCCACGGCGCGCGGCAAAAAGAGCGGAGGCGACGAGTGATGAAGGCGATCTGGCTTGCGTGCTGCGCGTGCGGCGATTACGGGCTGTTGCAGCGGGAAGTCGAGGGCCGTGATGCGGGTGCACAGGTGCTTCGCGTGGGTGACCTGGACGGGCTGGTTTCCATGGCGCGGGCGTTTCCGTCGCGCCGCGGGGCTGCCATCATCGCGGCGTCTCTGTTTGATACCGAAGATGTGCGCAAGACTGTTGCGCGCCTGACGGCCGAAGGCCGCGTGAGTCGCGTGGTCGTGTTGATAGAAGCGCTCGATCCGTCGGATATCGAGGGGCTGTTTCGCGCGGGGGCGACCGAGGTTATCGCTGCACACAGTATATGCGGCAACGGGCGCGCGGGCGAGGGAGCGGTTGATTCCGATCGGCGCATGACGATTGAGCCCGATGCTTTTGTTGATAGGGAACCCGGGGCGCCTCGCGCTACAAGAGGCCCGCGTGTTGATGATTATGGAAAAGCGGAAGCCGAGCATGGTCGGCGCCCCCGGAACCCCCTTGTATACGATGACGCTGGAGGGCCGGCGCAGCATGCTGGCGACTCCCCGGCAGTAGATATGGGATACGTGCACGGCGTGAATCTGGCGGATGAACTCGACGAAGTTGAGGGCCTTGCCGGGTGCGGCGAGTTGTCGCTGATGCAGCATGAGCAGATTGCGCAGAACGAGCCTGCCTCGCAGACCGAACAAGCAGCCATGCCGGCTTGGACGCAGCACGTGGTTGCGGCGGGGGAGACGGGGACGCTGTCACCGACGCCCGCCCCGCCGCCTCCGATGCCGCCGGCAGACGCTACCGCTCCGCCGCATCGAGCTCCAGTCATCTGCGCTATTTCGGGTTCGGGCGGTTGCGGCAAGTCGACGATCGTTGCCGCCATGGCACACACATCGTCGCTGTTGGGCTTGCGTGCCGCCGTGCTCGACCTGGACCTGATGTTTGGAAACCTTTACGACTTGTTAGGCGTCGATGCTCCGCGCGATATGGCGGCACTTATCGAGCCATCGGCGGCGGGCGCGCTCACCGAGCCGGATATCGTAGCCACATCGATGCGCGTGGCGCCGGGCGTTACGCTCTGGGGTCCCGTCGCGGCGCCCGAGCAAGCCGAGCTCATGGCACGTCCGGTGGAGCTACTGCTTGATGTCCTGCGTCGCGAATCCGACGTGGTCTTTATCGATACCTCGGTCTTTTGGGGCGACGCCGTGGCGGCTGCGGTGGCGGCGAGCGACCGTTGCCTGGTCGTTGGCGATGCGGCGGTGTCGTCCGCGGCATCGGCGTCGCGCGTCATTGAACTGGCAAGTCGAGTAGGTGTGCCGCGCACGCGTATGAGCGCCGTGTTCAACCGGTTCGGTGCGCGCGGGGCAGACGAGGACGTCGCTATGCGCTTTGAGATTGCCTGTGCGTTGAGCTCCAAGATTCGTATCGCCGATGGCGGGCAGGATCTCGCCGCGCTCATGGCGTTTGGGCGTGCTGACGAGGCAGTGGGGCAGACCAGCGCTTTTGCGACCAGCGTGCGCGAGGCCACGCGCGAGATGCTCGTGGAACTGGGGTGCGCCGTCGGCCCTTGGAGCGATATGGTCGCCGACCGTGCAATGCGCACCGAACGCCCGCGTATCCGCCTTCCCTGGTCGCACGAGGGTGATCAGCGATGAGCCTGCAAACGAGGATTAAGGCTGCCGGCGCTGCGGCGGCGGCAGCGCCTGTAGATGCGGGGCGTCGCCGCGCCGTGAAACGACGCACCAAGCGCGCCGTGATGGACCGCATGGGTTACGACGAAGTGGCGCGTATCAGCGCCTATATCGACCCGGCACTTGCCCGCTCGGAATTGCGTCCTGCGGTGGAGGCGGCGCTCAATGTTGAGGAGCCGACCGATCTCGCGACGCCCGAGCGCGAGGCCATCATCGACGAGATTTTGGATGACGTGGTGGGCTTGGGGCCGTTGCAGCCGCTCATCGAGGACGACACCGTTACCGAGATCATGATCAACGGCTGCCGCTCGGCTTTCTTTGAACGCGGCGGCGTCTTGTACCCCATCGAGCATGCGTTTGAGGATGATGAGCAGATCCGTGTGCTTATCGACCGCATTATCTCGCCACTTGGCCGCCGTATCGACGAGCGCAGCCCCATCGTCAACGCCCGCCTTAAAACGGGCTATCGCGTCAACGCGGTGATTCCGCCTGTGGCGATTGACGGACCGATTCTCACCATCCGAAAGTTCTCGGACCGTATCTGCTCGCTGGACGAGCTCGTGGGGTTGGGATCGCTGCCGCTTTGGTATGCGCAGCTGCTGTCGTGTGCGGTGTCGCTGCGACAGGACTTGGCGGTTGCGGGAGGCACGGGATCTGGTAAGACCACCCTGCTCAACGCGTTGTCATGTGAGATTTCCACCGGCGAGCGCATCGTGACGATCGAGGACTCTGCCGAGCTCAAGTTTGCGCATCATCCGCACGTGGTGCGCCTAGAGGCGCGCGAGGCTTCAATTGAGGGCGAGGGCGCGGTGACGATCCGCGACCTGGTGACTAATGCCCTGCGCATGCGCCCCGACCGCATCGTGGTGGGCGAGGTGCGCGGTGCCGAGTGCTGCGACATGTTGCAGGCCATGAACACGGGCCACGACGGGTCGCTCACCACGCTTCATGCGGGTTCAGAACAGGAGACCGTGGTGCGTCTGACGTTGCTTGCACGTTATGGCATCGATCTGCCGAGCGAGCTCATCGAGGAGCAGATTGCCATGGCACTCGACGGTATCGTGATGTCCGAGCGCCACGCCGATGGCAGGCGCTTCGTCTCCTCGTATTCGGGGGTGCGACGCGCCGCATCGGGCGGCGTAGAGCTCGAGCGCTATGTGACGTTCGATGCCGCCGAGCGCACCTGGACGCTTGACCGCGAGCCGCCGTTTATCGCAGAAGGCTTGCGGTCGGGGACGCTCACACAAGAGGAGGTGGACGAATGGAGATCACTGTGCCCCTCGTCGTAGGGGGCTTGGCAGGGCTTTCTGTCGCGACGGCGTGCGGGGCGGAACCTCGTGTGCCGCAGGTACCGCCGGCGGAGCTGGCACGTCAGGCGCTCGAGACGGTGGCAGAGAAGCTGCCGCGTGAGCTGGTGGAAAACGATCTGCTGAAAAAGATCGCCCGTTCGTGGGCATCGCTGGCTCCGGCGCATCGCCTTGGCCTCGTGATCGAAGATGCTTCGGGACGTTTGGCGTTTCTGCTGCTATCGAGCGGTGTCTGCTGCGTTTTACTAACGATGGTGTCGTTATCGCCCCTCGGATTTGCCTTGGGACTTGTTGCTCCGTTTGCCGTCGGTGCCGCCCGGGATGGCTTTGAGAGCCGGCGCGAGCAACACGATGCAGAAGAGGCGATGCCCGAGGCGTTTACCGCACTTTCCATGTCGCTTGCCTCGGGACATTCGCTGGCCCAGGGCATGCGCTTTGTGGGCGCTCATGCGCAAGAGCCAGTGCATACCGAGTTTTTGCGGGTGGCGGCGGCGATCGATTGCGGCATCTCGGCGACCGACGCGCTCGATGACTTGCTCGTACGTATCGACGCCCCCGGTCTTTCGCTTGTGACCTTGGCGCTTAAGGTGTCTCAGCGCACCGGCGCTCCGCTTGCCGACTTACTGTCCGAGGCGTCGAGCATGGTGGGGGAGCGCATTGAGCTCAAGCGCCGCCTGGATGTTAAGACGTCGCAGGCTCGCATGTCTGCGCATATGGTCGCGGCGATGCCGGCGGGCATGTGCGCGGTGTTGGCGCTGCTTTCGGCAGATTTTCGTCGCGGTCTTGCGACGCCTGCCGGCGCGGGCGCTGTGGTGCTGGGTCTTGCCCTCAACGCCGTTGCCCTGGTGGTTATCCGGCGCATTATGCGGGTGGAGCTATGAGCGCCTCGGTTGCAGTTGCGGCTTGCCTGTGCGCCCTGAGTGTATTTGTCGCGACGGGTTTTGATCGGGCGGATGCACGCAAGATCGCAGGGGCCTGCAAGCGCGAGGCGGTGCTGGTCGCTGCCGCGGGTCGCTCGGTGGTCGATGCTCTGACCGCGCGAGTGAAGGGCGCGGTTGGAGCGGGCGGCCCGGCGCGAGTGTCGCTCGGCGAAGTGTCCGAGATGATCGATGTTGTGCGCTTGGGTCTTTCGGCCGGTCTTTCGTTTGATGCGGCGCTTGAGATTTTCTGCGCCAACCGCCGGTCAGTGCTGGCTCTTCGCCTTGAGCGCGCCTGCATGGCGTGGCAGGTGGGCGTGGGCACGCGTGAGGACGAGTTGTTGGCCGCCGCGCGCGACCTGGACGTGCGAGCGCTCGAGACCTTTGCCATCACGGTGGGGCAGGCGCTCGCCCTGGGTGCCCCACTTGCCGAGACGCTGGCCGCTCAAAGTCGCGAGATCCGTGCGGCTCATCGCGCCGCGGTCGAGCGCGAGATCGAGCGTGCGCCCGTCAAGCTGTTGATTCCCACCGGCACGCTCATCTTGCCGGCGTTGCTTCTGTCCATATTGGGCCCGCTGCTGGGAGCAGGCGGGATGATGTAGGGAGGAATACATGAACACGATGGTCGAAGTTGCTGACAAGGCTTGGAGCTGGGCTTTTTGCCGGGCGATTCACACTCGCCAGCATGCCAAGGAGCTGTTGCAGGAGGAGAGCGCGCAGGGTACCACCGAGTACGCCATTTTAGTGGGCGTACTTGTGGTGATCGCGATTATTGCCATCGTTGCATTTAAAGGCAAGGTTAAAGAGCTATGGGATGCGATCAGCGAGGGCATCAACAGCCTGTAGAGGGCGAGCGCCCCATCGGGGTGCTGCTGGTGTTTGCTTGCCTGACCGTGGCGATAGCGGCGGTGCTTTGGGGGCTTAACGCCGCGCGGCAGCAGCGTCCTGGGACCGCCTCCGATTTGGGCTCAGATTCGGCGGTGGCGTCTCAAAAAGATGAGATGCGAGATGCGGACGATTCGGATGTCGCTGTCACGGCGCAAACCTTTCTGCGGACGCTCGACAAGCGGTCTGGCACTGCGACGGATTCGCCTGAGGGCAACGCGATTGCGGTCCGGCTTGCATGGTCCGAGGACCGACCGATGACCGAAGCGGCGGCGGATATGCTGCGTGCCTATCGCGAGGTACCCACGGCGCAACTTGCTCTGAGCGGCTATCTCGACATCAAGGGAAACGTGTGGGGCGCCATCGTGCGCGACGGACGCGGCTGGGTCGATATGGTGACAATTGCCGCGGATGCTGGCGATGCTTCGTGTCGTCTGCGCGCCGTGCGCCTGAGCCCGCAGGCAACGGACTCAAAGGAGGGATCGTGAAATGCATGATGTCCTGCGTGAGGAATCTGCCCAGGCGACGGTCGAATACGCCATCGTCACGGTGGCGCTGTTATCGATCGTGCTGGCGATCGCGGGACTTTGGCGTGCCGGCACCGATGGGCGCTTGGCGGCGCTGGTTGAGCGGGCGGCATCTCATGGCGTTGCCTCGACGTCGGTTATCGACGCCGCTGCGGCCGCTAAGGACATCGCGTTGTATTGATGCCGCGCGCGAGGACCGGGCGCAGTCTACGGTCGAGGCCGCTTTTTTGCTGCCGACGTTTCTGACACTCATCCTTCTCGCGCTGCAACCGGTGTGCCTGCTCTATACGCGCGCGGTCATGGAGTCTGCCGCCGCCGAGACCGCGCGGCTCATGACCACGACGACGGCGGAGGACGACGATCTTAAGGAGTTCGCCCGCCGCCGACTTGCCGCAGTGCCCAACGTTTCGATCTTTCATGCCGGCGGGCCGTTGTCGTGGGATATCGAGCTTGGCCGGGCCGGTGCGGGTGGCGTCTCGTCCGTGTCCGTTTCCGGCGAGGTCAAGCCGTTGCCTGTGATCGGTGCGTTTGCGCAGGCTATGGGTGGTACCGCCGAGGGCGGCTACGTTGAGCTCAAGGTCGATGTCTCGTATCAATCGCGTCCCGAATGGCTGGAGGGAGATTATGATTCGTGGATTGCTGCATGGGATTAAGCGTTTCTGGTCTAGACGCGTTTTGACGCACCGTCCGAGCTGCCATCGCAAGCGAGGCGGCTTTATGGGTCGAGCCGGTGTCGATCTGTTTATCGAAGACGGCGCCTATACCACGCTTTCTTCTGCCGTGGTCATCCTAGTGGTGCTCACATTGTTGTTTTCGTCGACCGCGGCGATATGGAGCATGTCGCGTGCCGGGGATACCCAGGTGGCGGCTGATAGTGGCGCGCTGGCGGGTGCCAACGTAGTGTCGTCCTATCACACGGCTGCAACGGTGGTTGATGCGAGCATCTTGAGTCTGGGGCTGGCGGGGTTTGCCACGATCGGGACGGGCCTGGTCGCCATCCTCATCCCGGGTGCCGAGCCGGTTGCCGGCAATATGGTCGACACCGGGATCGAGATCATTAAAACGCGCAACAAGTTTGCCAAAAGCGCATCGGAAGGCTTACAGAAAATCGAGACGGCCCTGCCGTATCTGATCGCCGCGCGTGCCACGCAGGCGGTGTCGGCGCAGGATACCGATAGTGTGACCTATACCGGTACGGCGCTTGCCGTGCCCAGGACATCCGAGTCTGACTTCGCTGCGCTCAAAGGGTCAGAGATCTCGACCGATACCATTAAAGACACATCAGATGATTTAGAGGGTGCGGCCGAGGAGCTGCGGAAGGCTTCTGAGGACACGGCGAAGGCTAAAGAGCGTGCTTGGCTGGCGGATTGTGGTGGGTCTGACAAGGGCTCGGTCGGCAGCTGTTCTTGCATGTGGGAGCGTGCGAAAAGCCTAACGGATCTCTCCGGTGTTCAAAATCCGCATTACTCATCGAGCGTTACGTGGGAGCCCCAAGTTGCCCTTGATCGCGCGAAGGACTACTACCATTGGCGTCTGACAAATGAGAAGCCCCACGGCTCGAGTGTCGAGATGAAGGCAGAGTCTGCGGCGCGTAAGGCGTTTTATACCTATGCGAGCGCGGAGGTCGATCGGGCACATATAACCGAGAACGGAGACAGGGTTTCCTCCTATATTCCGCTGCTGCCGCGCAACTCTGATGAGGTTCGGGCGACGGAGCTCTATACCGATGCGGTGTGGCCGACGAGCGTGAACGATGACAAGGCGTATCTGCATTACGGGACGACCTGCCCTAACTATAAGAAAGGGACGCCGAGCGGATTTGCTTCGGTTGCCGATTACGATGGACAGGATAAATGCAGCAAATGCCATTTTGGCGTTTCGTCGCTTGGTGCTGTTGCGGCGCCTTCAACCTCTATCGAAAACGGCTTCGAGTATCACTTTGACAAGTTTAAAGACGCCCTGGAAGGCTACGTCGAATGCCGCAACAAAGAGCTCGAGCTCGAACGTCAGACCGAAGACGAGACCGACCGTGCGAGCAATGCGTTTGACCAGGCCATCAAAGCGCTTTCGGGCGAGCGTCCGCGTATCGCTCCTCCCGGTCGCAACGGCGTGGTTGCCTTTGCGGTTTCGGGTGCCATCTCGAGCCCCGATGAGCTCAACTCTTCGTTTAACACGGCAGTCAGGCTTGGCGATCGCGGTGCCATCTCTGCCGCGGTGCTGGCGCCCGATGAGGCGACGGCGCAAAACAACGTGCTTTCGCGATTTTTCTCGACATTGAAGGAACGCTCGGGTGGCGTTGCCGGCGTACTCGATGGCGTCATGGATGTCTGGGGACGGCTGCTTGTGGGATACGGAGACATCCAAGGTTCGGCCGACGAACTTATGGACGAGATGATTAAAGGCCTAGGAGGGGGCAGCGGCGCGTTGGGCTCCATCGCATCGTGGCTCGGCGATACCGTTTCGGCGTCCGTGGCGGCGTTGGATCTGGAGCCGTGCGACTTGCGCCTGCGAAAGCCGGTGCTGACTGATTCCGCCAACGTCATTAAGAGCCCGGGGTCTGACATTGCCGGTCTCTCTCAAGCGCAAGACAAGCTGCGAAGTATTCCGTTGGGCGTGACCGATCCCAAGGCGCTTTGCGAAGCGCTGGAATATCAAGTCGAGCGCACCATCAGCGGCACGACGTTCACGCTTGCGGAGATTCCGCTGCCCGGCGGCGGTTCCATCCCACTTACCGTCGATGTCACCACACTGGCGGGTGCCCTGGGCGGTGGGTCGTAATGGGCATCCGCACGCGCCTGTGCGAGGAGTGCGCCCAGGCGACGGTCGAGATGGCCGTGGTCACGCCCGTCCTGCTGGTTCTGGCGCTTATCGTGTACAACGTCATGGTCTTTGCCGGTGCGGTCGCACGCTTCGATCGCGTGGTGCCCGATATCGTGCTAGCACATGCCGTGGCGCCGAGCGGGGAGGGCGATGGCAGCTCCATCGATGCTTCCGCGACCGTTCAGGCTCAGATCCAACATGCCATGGAAGGCTATGACTTGCTGATCGAGGTCTCGAGCGAACAGGGTGCGACGACATCGGATGGCGGTTTGCTTTCGCTTTCCGGCACGTTTAGGACCTACACCTGCACCATGCACTATGAGCCGTGGCCGACTTCTCTCAGCATCGCTGGCGTTCCGCTGGGGGCGCCGACAACGTTGTCGCACGAGCGCGCGGTGACGGTCGATCCATGGCGCCCGGGGGTGGTCATGTGACCGCGGTCTCGTCCTACATCGCCTACGCGCGGGCACTCAATAGGCTGGGTTGGACGCCGGCGGAGTTTGTGGTGGCGGAGTCGTTTGTCGTGCGCCTGCGCGGCATGCTGGGACGGCATCCGGTTGCCGCCAACGGCTTGCCGCTCGTCATGGCGTTTCCACGCTGCTCTTCGGTCCATACGTGTTTTATGGCCTATCCCATCGATATCGCCTTTATCGATGCACGTGGCTATGTCCTCGTATGCTACGAAAACGTACGTCCCTGGCGTATGTGCTCCTGCCCCGGCGCCTGGGCCGTACTAGAGCGTCCTTCAATCATTGTTTCGACCCCTGCTCTCCAACGCGTGCCGGCTTAAGAATTGGCGACAGCGGACTTTCGTCATACGAAATTGGGTAAGATGGAGGAGAAGATGCATGGATGTTGAGATCCATCCCAACGCTAAAAAGCACCTGACGGAAAAGCAGGTGCTTAGCGCTTGGCTTGCGGTTACTGAGTGCATTCGTCGCGAGCCGAAGGGCGAGCCGCTGAGATGGCTTGCGATTGGATGGCTCCCAGACGGACGAAGCGTGGAGCTTGTCGCGGTCGAGCTTGTCCGTGGGGGCTTATCATTCATGCCTTGTCTCCAGTCCAGAAGAAATTTTGGCAGGAGATTGAACGGGCTCGGCAAAGGGGTCGATGATGGGCAAGACGTATACGGCCGCTAATGGTCAGGTTGTAACGGATGAAATGATTGACGCGTGGTGCGAGTCGTACGAGCGCGGAGAGTTTCCGGATGGCGAACACACCGTTGGTGGGATCGTGCATGGACGGCCCCCACTCTCAGGTGAGGGGACGGCAACGCTGTCGGTCAAGATTCCTCTGGGAATGAAGGAGGCCATTCGTCGACGGGCGGCTGCCGAGGGGATGACTCCAAGTGAGTTTGCCCGTGCGGCTCTGAGCGAAAAACTTCTTGCTGCCGGCTGATGCCTCTGACGTGCCGATTTAAAGAACCGAGGCTGTGCTCAAAAACTTTTTTAAAATTCTCGGTTGACCGGAACGCGTCCTTGGTTATACTAATCAAGCCTTGAAACAAGGCACACCTCAAATGGCTGGGTAGCTCAGTTGGTAGAGCAGAGGACTGAAAATCCTCGTGTCAGGGGTTCGATTCCCTTCCCCGCCACCTTGAATTGACTAGGACCTCTGCAAAGGGGTCCTTTTCTTTTATGCAGCTCCCACATGGAATCGAACCCCGTGAGGGCGCGGAGCTGAGTAAACGCGTAAGCGTTTGCCAGCGCAGCTCGCAAGGCGCGTAAGCGCCGCAGCGGTCCGTCCGCGCAGCGCGCGGACGCGATTCCCTTCCCCGCCACCTTGAATTGACTAGGACCTCTGCAAAGGGGTCCTTTTCTTTTATGTAGGGTTCTGCGGAAACTGCGTCCCAGAATAAGGGCTCAGAACGGGACACACTTTCCGGTGCCTGCCTCCGGCGCGCGTACACACCTCGTCGCACCATTCCGAGCCCGCCCGCCCCAGACATTCCTCCCACTTTCGCGCCACTTTACAGACCGTTCGGTCGTCTGTCCGCACGCGCGGGTATACTCAAAACGATACTTTTCCTATGCAATACGATGCAGGCTCGGCCTGCACGATCCGAAGGGGGCAGTGATGGAGAGGATACTCGGCGTTAATCTCTCTGGCTGGTTTATTCCCGAGCCTTGGGTGACCCCGTCGCTATACGCGGCGACCGGTGCATCCAATGCGGCCGAGCTGCAGGAGGCCATGGGCACCGCCGCCTATAACGAGCGCATGCGCCGTCATTACGAGACGTTTGTGAGCGAGGATGATTTCCGTCGCATGGCGCAGATCGGCCTCAACGCCGTGCGCCTGCCGGTGCCTTGGTATGCCTTTGGCTCACAGGAGTCCGATGCCTCCTACATCTCGGTTGTCGATTACATCGACCGCGCGATTGAGTGGGCTGCCAAGTACGACATCCGCGTGCTGCTCGATCTGGCAACTGTGCCCGGTGGCCAGGGCGATTCCAACGATTCGCCCGCCACGCCGGAGGCTGTTGCCGAGTGGCATTCGTCCACCAACGGCCGTCATGTCGCACTCGACGTGCTCGAGCGCTTGGCCGATCGCTACGGCGAGGCCGAGAGCCTGCTGGGCATTGAGCTGCTGGATACACCACAGATGAGTGTCCGCAAGAGTCTCTTTACCATGACGGATGGCATTCCGGCCCACTACCTGCGTAATTTCTATCGCGATGCCTACGAGCTCGTCCGTTCGTATATGCCCGAGGATAAGATCGTCGTCTTCTCGTCGTCGGGGCATCCCAGCGAGTGGAAGCATTTTATGCGCGGCGCCAAGTACAAGAACGTCTACATGGACCTTCACCTGTACCATTACCGTGACGAGTATGCGCTCGACATCACGAGCCCCCGCGGGCTGACGACGGCGATTTCGCGTAACAAGCGCGAGCTTAAAGAAGCGATCTCGACTGGGTTCCCCGTGCTGGTGGGCGAATGGTCGGGTGCGGCGATCTTTGCCAACTCGTCGGTCACGCCCGAGGGCCGCAATGCCTACGAGCGCGTGTTTATCGCCAACCAGCTGGCTTCGTTTGCGCCGGCTGCCGGTTGGTTCTTTCAAACGTGGAAGACCGAGAAGCGCATTGCAGCATGGGACGCCCGCGCGGCACTCGGCACGCTCGAGCGCGGCATGATTGAATAGGTTGATATGACGCAAAACAGCGCCCATACGGGCAAACTCTATGTGGTCGGCACACCCATCGGCAATCTGGGCGACCTGTCCCCGCGCGTTGGCGAGGCGTTTGCCGCCGCCGATGCCATTTGCTGCGAAGACACGCGTGTGACGTCAAAGCTGCTGATGCACTTGGGCATTTCCAAGCCGCTTGTCCGTTGCGACGAGAATGTGATCGCGAGCCGCGCCACCGGCCTGGTCGACCGTCTGCTGGCAGGGGAGACCCTCGCTTTTGCCTCGGATGCCGGCATGCCGAGTGTGTCCGATCCCGGCCAGGCGCTGGTCGAGGCAGCACGTGAGGCCGATGTGCCTGTCGAAGTTATTCCCGGACCCTCTGCTTGCGTCACGGCACTCGTTTCGTCCGGCATTCCCTGCGAGCATTTTTTCTTCGAGGGCTTTTTGGGCCGAAAGCACGGCGACCGCGTGCGCCGTTTGCAGCGCCTTGCCGTGGTGCCCGGCGCACTCATCTTCTACGAGTCTCCACATCGCATCGTGGCGACGCTCGAGGCCGTGACAGAGGTCTTTCCTCAGCGTGAGGTTGCCGTCTGCCGCGAACTCACCAAGCTGCACGAGGAGGTCTTGCGCGGGCCCGCTGCCCAGCTCGCCGAGGAGCTGCGTGCTCGCGGCGAGGTAAAGGGCGAGATTGCGCTGGTCATCGCGCCGCCGAGCGAGGATGAGGAGGCCGGCATCGTGCCGGTTGGCGCCGCGGCAGCGGATCCCGATGAGGCCCTGCGCGAGGATATCCGCACCGCACTCGAGGAGGGGGAGCCCGCCTCTGCGGTGGCCAAGCGCCTGTCTCAGAAGTACTCGCGCCGCAAGCGCGATGTCTATGCCATGGCGCTCGATATGCAATAGATGGAGGATATCCAGCCCTTGCGCTAGAATCATCCCCTGTATGCAACGTTTTTCTGGAGGACAAACCCCATGGATCAAAGCAAGCCTTCGTTCTTTATCACGACGCCCATCTACTACGTCAACGCCGATCCGCACCTGGGCACGGCTTATTCCACCATCATCGCCGACGTTCAGGCTCGCTATCGCCGCTCCGCCGGCTATAACGTCAAGTTCCTGACCGGCATGGACGAGCACGGCGAGAAGGTCGCCGAGGCCGCAGCCAAGCATGGCATGACGCCGCAGGAGTGGACCGACAGCCAGGCCCCGCACTTCAAGGAGCTTTGGAGCAAGCTCGAGATTTCCAACGACGACTTCATCCGTACCACCGAGCCGCGCCAGCATCATGCCGTGCAGTACCTGTGGGAGCGCATGAAGGAGTCCGGTTACCTGTATAAGGGCAGCTACGACGGCTGGTATTGCGTGCCTGACGAGACTTACTTCACCGATACTCAGGTCCAGAAGGGCGACGAGGAGTACGGCAGCGTCGGCCAGCACCTGTGCCCCGACTGCCACCGTCCGCTTGAGCGCGTGCAGGAGGAGTCCTACTTCTTTAAGCTTTCCGCCTTCCAGGACAAGCTGCTCAAGCTCTATGACGAGCACCCCGACTTTGTCGAGCCCGCGTTCCGCATGAACGAGGTGCGTAGCTTTGTCGAAGGCGGCCTCAACGACCTTTCCGTGAGCCGCACGAGCTTTGACTGGGGCATTCAGGTCCCGTTTGACGAGGGTCACGTGACCTACGTGTGGTTCGATGCACTGCTCAACTATATGACGGCCGTCGGTTACGGTGTCGACACCGACGAGGCGCGTGCCGAGCTGGCCTATCGCTGGCCTGCGCAGTTCCACATCGTGGGCAAGGACATCATCCGCTTCCACTGCGTCATTTGGCCCGCCATGCTCATGGCCATCGGCGAGGCCCTGCCCGAGCACGTCTTTGCCCACGGCTTCCTGACCGTGCGCAATGCCGAGACCGGCAAGGCCGAGAAGATGTCCAAGAGCCGTGGCAACGCTATCGCTCCGCAGGACGTTATCGACATGTTGGGCGTTGAGGGCTATCGCTACTACTTTATGACCGACGTCGTCCCCGGCACCGACGGCGCCATCAGCTTCGATCGCATGGAGCAGGTCTACAACGCCGACCTGGCCA
The DNA here is from genome assembly GCF_028206795.1 of Collinsella aerofaciens. GTDB lineage: Bacteria > Actinomycetota > Coriobacteriia > Coriobacteriales > Coriobacteriaceae > Collinsella > Collinsella aerofaciens_AX. The sequence goes on from NZ_JAQLFJ010000006.1 coordinate 77,309, forward strand.
ACAGCTGGGGCAACCTTATCTCGCGTTCGCTCAACATGAGCGGCAAGTACTTTGACGGTTGCGCGCCCGCCAAGCCCGCGTCGTTCGACGCGTTCGACAACCCGCTGGCAAAGATCGCCGATGGTCTGGTCGAGCGCTACATGGCCAAGATGGACGTGCTCGATTACGGTGGAGCCAAGGACGAGGTCATGGAGCTCATCCACGCCGCCAACCACTACATCGAGGACTCCGAGCCTTGGGCGCTTGCCAAGGACGAGGCCAAGGCTGACGAGCTGGCGTTTGTGATCTACAACCTGCTCGAGGCCATCCGCATCGCCGCTCACCTGCTGATGCCGCTCATGCCCCAGACCTCTGCCGAGGCCCTGCGCCGCCTGTCCTGCGAGGACGAGGCCACGAGCGACGACCTTAAGGGCATTTGCACTTGGGGCCTGCTTGCTGGTGGTCAGCCCGTCGAGAAGGGCGAGCCGCTGTTCCCGCGTCTGGGCTAAGACGCCGCGCGCCATATCGGCAATTTGCTGTTTAGATGTAAGGGCATGGCCGCAACGGTCCATGCCCTTTTGTTTCAAGACGCCGCCACCATGCTAAGGAGGCAACTATGACAACTTCGCCTTTGGCTAACCTCACGGCAACAAGGGAACTGCTGGAGGAGTTTGGCCTTGCGACCAAGCATCGCCTGGGGCAGAACTTCCTGATCGACAACCATGTAATTGAGCGCATTTGCGAGCTTTCCGAGCTTGCGGGCGATGAACGCGTGCTCGAGGTTGGCCCGGGCGTTGGCACGCTCACACTTGCACTGCTGCAGGAGGCGGCGTGCGTCACGTCGATCGAGGCAGATCCCGAGCTCGAACCGGTGCTCGATGCCCATGCCGCCGACTATGCCAACTTCCGCTTTATCATGGGCGACGCGCTCAGGGTGACGCCGGAGCAGATTGAGCAGGCTGCGGGCGGTGAGCCGACGGTGTTTGTCGCGAATCTGCCCTATAACGTGGCGGCGACAATCATTCTGCAGTTCTTCCAGACGATGCCTGCGCTCAGGCGCGCCGTTGTCATGGTTCAAAAAGAGGTTGCCGATCGCATTGCCGCAACGCCGGGCAACAAGACCTATGGCGGCTATACGGCAAAGCTTGGCCTGTATGCGCAGGTGACGGGTCGTTTTGAGGTGCCGCCGCGCTGCTTTATGCCGGCACCGCATGTGGACTCGGCCGTCGTGCGTATCGACCGTGTTGACGGCGTGGTGCCCGAGGGGCTCGATCGCGAGTTTGTGGCCCGCGTGATTGACGCTGCATTTGCTCAGCGTCGCAAGACCATCCGCAATTCCATGAGCGCCAACGGCTTTGCCAAGGACGCGCTTGATGCCGCCTTTGAGGCTTGCGGTATCGCACCCACCACGCGCGCCGAGACGCTTGATGTTGCCGACTTTGTCCGCCTGGCCCAGGAGCTAATCCATGATGCCTAATGCCGCACGCGTGACGTTTACCAAGAAAAAGAAGACGGTTGCTTGTCCCGTGCCCTTGGCACCGCTTGCCGACACGCATGCGCATCTGCTTTCGTTTTGGGGCAAGGAGGTGCCCGAGACGCTCGTGCGCGCCAAAGCCGTGGGCGTCGACCTGTTGGTGACGATGTTCGACCCCATCGCTGACAAACGCAGCGTGACGGACTATAGCGACTGGCTGGTGCGCGAAATTCTGCCGATGCGGGATATTCCGCAGATCAAGTATCTCGCCGGCGTGCACCCCTATGGCGCGCCGGACTATACCGACGACATTCACGCACAGGTCGTTGCCGCGCTCGATGACCCTTTGTGCGTCGGTATCGGCGAGATCGGTCTGGACTACCACATGGATTACGACGACGACATCGCGCCGGCGCCCCACAGCGTGCAGATTGATTGCATGGCACGTCAGCTCGAAGTTGCCGTGCGCCGCAATGTGCCGGTGGAGCTGCATCTACGGCACGAGGACTCGGATGGGGAGCGCACCTCGCACGTTGATGCGTACAACGTGCTTCGCGAGGTAGGTGTGCCTCAGGCCGGTTGCGTGCTGCACTGCTTTGGCGAGGATCGAGCCACGATGGAGCGCTTTGTGGGTTTGGACTGCTATATCGCCTATGGCGGCGCGGCCACCTTTAAGCGCAACGACGACGTGCGCGAGGCATTTGCGGCGACCCCGCTCGACCGTATTTTGTTCGAGACGGATTGTCCCTATATGGCGCCGGAGCCCATTCGCGGTCTTGAGTGCGAGCCGGCAATGATTTCCATCACAGCAAACGCGCTGGTCAACGACCGCGTCGATCGTACCGGCGAGGACGCTGAGGCAATCGCTCGAGCCGCCTGGGAAAATGCCTGCAAACTTTTTCAAAAATAGTTCTTGCGTTCGCGGTGGCGCTCCGTTATTCTAATTCCTGCACGCGGGCGTGGCGGAATTGGCAGACGCGTACGGTTCAGGTCCGTATGGGGGCAACCCCATGAAGGTTCAAGTCCTTTCGCCCGCACCATTAAATGAAAGAGCTCCCAGCAATGGGGGCTTTTTTGTTATGGGCCCATCGCGGGGACTTGAACCTGCGAAGGAGCGAGCGTCAAGAAAACGCGGAGCGTTTTTAGCGAGCTGGCGAGGACGCCGGCAGGCGGCCGAAGCCGGCGCGGATCCGCGAAGCAGATACGCGGACGTCCTTTCGCCCGCACCATTAAATGAAAGAGCTCCCAGCAATGGGAGCTTTTTTGTTATGGGCCTCCTGTTGATGTCACGTGGCTGCTTCGTGCGGGTATCCTAGTGCCAACGTGAGCCTATCAGAGGAGAGACCATGCTGTTGTCCGGAATCATTGCCGCCCTTACGAGTCTTCTGCTTCCCATCATCATTTTGTTGCTGCTGCTCCCCAACGCCTGCTATGTCGTTGAACAGCAGCATGCTGTAATCATTGAGCGCCTGGGCAAGTTCAACCGCATCGTCAACGCGGGCTTCCACATGAAGGTGCCCGTAATCGACCGTAAAGCCGCCACGGTGAGTCTGCGCACCATGAAAAACGGTTTTGGCATCGACGTTAAGACCCAGGACAACGTGACTATCGGCCTTGAGGTCTCTGCTCAGTACCACGTGAGCTATGACATGGGCGCCGGCCCGGCAGATTCGGGCATCTACAAGAGCTACTACATGCTGCAGGAGCCCGTCGACCAAATGCGTGACTTCATCACCGATGCCCTGCGCTCTTCTATCCCCGTCTACACGCTCGATGAGGTCTTTGCCAAAAAAGACGATATCGCCAAGGACGTCAACGCCACCGTGTCCGAGCAGATGGCCGCCTACGGCTTTACCCTCGTGTCGACACTTATCACCAAGATCGCGCTGCCGACCGAGGTCGAGAACTCCATGAACGACATCAACGCTGCCCAGCGAAAGCGCGCCGCTGCGCAGGAGCTCGCCGAGGCCGATCGCATCAAGCGCGTTACCGAGGCGACCGCCGAGGCCGAGGCAATGGAAAAGGCGGGCGAGGGCATCGCCAACCAGCGCAAGGCCATTGCTCTGGGCATCAAAGATTCGCTCGAGATCATCCAGGAGACGGGCGTCGGCAACGATGAGGCCAACCAGCTGTTCATGTTTACGCAGTGGTCCGAGATGATGACGGAGTTCGCTCGCACGGGCAAAACCTCGACGGTCGTGCTGCCGAGCGATTTCTCGCAGTCGGCCTCGATGTTCGAGCAGATGCTGACCGCCGGCAAAGTTCAGAACGAGTCAAAGGAGTAGACGCGCGTGAAATATACCGTTGTTTGCGTTGGCAAGCTCAAAGAGCGCTTTTGGAAGGACGCGTGCGCCGAATACACCAAACGCCTAGGCGCCTATGCCAAGGTAGATATGCGCGAGGTTGCCGATATCGATCCGGCCAAGGCGGGCGGCGTGGATGCCGCGCGCAACAAAGAAGGCGCGGCGATTCTTGCTGCCCTGCCACCGCGGGCACATGTGATTCTGCTGGCTATCGAGGGCAAGGAGCGTTCGAGCGAGGAGTTCTCGGCCTGCCTCGATGACCTCATGCTGAGAGGCAACAGCGACATCGCTTTTGTAATCGGCGGATCGGACGGCGTGAGCGATGCCGTGCGCGCCCGCGCCGACGAGATGCTCAGCTTTGGACGCATTACCTTGCCGCACAACCTGGCGCGCGTGGTGTTGCTGGAACAGATCTACCGCGCCTGCAAGATTAGCCGTGGCGAGCCGTATCACAAGTAGGTCGGCAATACGAAACAATGGCGTGGGACAATGACTTTCGTTTTGAGGAACGCATCTGAGAGGACTGTGTGATATGAAGATCGGATTTGTCGGTTTTGGCAATATGGCGAGCGCTATGGCCGATGGCTGGATTGCCGCCGGCGTGGCCGCGGGCGACATGTGCGCTTGCGCAGGCCGCTACGATGCTCTGGTTGAGCGTTGCGAGGCGCGGGGCATGGCTGCCTGCCACGATGCGGCGGAGGTTGTTGCCGCGTCCGATATCGTGGTTGCGGCGGTCAAGCCGTACATGATTGAGAAGGTCTTCGCTCCACTCAAGAATGCGCTTGCCGACAAGGTCGTCCTTTCGGTCGCCTGGACCTGGGATAGTGTCAAGTGGGAACAGGTCCTGCCAGGTGTCGCTCATATCTCGACGGTGCCCAACACGCCGGTTTCGGTGGGCGAGGGCGTTATCGCCTGCGAGAAGGCTTCCACGCTTAGCGATGAGCAGCGTGCCACGGTGCTCGGTCTGCTCGGAAAGCTTGGCACGGTGGTCGAGCTCGATTCGAGTCTGCTGTTTGTGGGCGGTACCGTGGGCGGTTGCGCCCCGGCGTTTGTCGCCATGGCGATCGAGGCTCTGGGCGATGCGGCTGTCAAACACGGTATTCCGCGCACCGATGCCTATCGCATTGTGAGCCAGATGGTGCTGGGTACGGCAAAGCTGCAGCTTGCAACCGGTCAGCATCCCGCAGCGATGAAGGATGCCGTGTGCTCGCCCGGCGGTGCTACCATCAAAGGCGTCGTCGCGCTCGAGGACGCCGGCATGCGCAGCGCCCTCGTCAAGGCCATCGACGCAACCCTCCAGTAAACTGACCAATAAGGGACAGATTTATTTTGGCAGGTTTTTCCTGCGGTTTTGTACCTTGAGCAAAAAGCGCCCCGCAACTGGCTCAATTCCAGTTGCGGGGCGCTTACGTTTGCCCAGATAAAACCGACCAAAATAAGCCTGTCTTTTTTTGCAGGTTAGTCCCAGAAGCTGTCTTCTTCATCCTCGGACTTGGGGCCGCGGTCGACATACATCTTATGGGTGCGCTTCTCCATCACAAAGGCAAGAATCGCAAACAGCAGGATGCCGCCGGCGAAAAGGATGGCAAAACCGGTGCGGGTGCCAAACAAAAAGGAAAAAACTGCGTCCATTGGGTGCCTTCTTGCGTAGTTGGGTTGGGTCGTAAACGCTCATAAGTATATACTTGCCCATACATGTACAAGGTTGCAACCTAAATGGAATGTATATCGCCGGAGGATCTAATGCTTGATATCAAGTTTGTTCGCGAGAACCCCGATGCCATCGATGTCGCCATGGCTAACCGCCAGACGTCTTGGGATCGCGAGAAGTTCTTTGAGCTCGACGACGAGCGCCGTGCCGTCATCACCGAGGTCGAGGAGCTCCAGGCTACGCGCAATGCCGAGTCCAAGAAGATCGGCGCCCTGATGAAGGAGGGCAAGAAGGGCGAGGCCGAGGCCGCCAAGGAGGCCGTGCGCGCCGTCAACGAGAAGATTGACGGTCTGGCCGAGCGCCGCACTGCTCTCGAGCAGGAGCAGTACGACTTCATGGCTCACCTGCCCAACATTCCGTGCGATGCCACCCCGTACGGTAAGGACGAGGACGAGAACATCGAGCGTCGCCGCTGGGGCACCCCGCGCGAGTTCGACTTCGACTTTAAGCCGCACTGGGACCTGGGCACCGATCTGGACATCCTCGACTTCGAGCGTGGCAACAAGCTCTCCGGCAGCCGCTTTACCGTTCTCGGTGGCGCCGGCGCCCGCCTGGAGCGTGCCCTCATCAACTTCTTCCTCGATACGCACACCAGCCGTGGTTTTAAGGAGTGGTGGCCGCCCATCGTCGTCAAGCGTCAGACCATGTTTGGCACGGGTCAGCTGCCCAAGTTCGAGGACGACGCCTATCACGTCTCGGGTGACAACTTCCTGATCCCCACCGCCGAGGTCGTGCTCACCAACCTGCACGCCGGCGAGGTCCTCGACGCCGACACCCTGCCGCGCCGCTACACCGCCTTCACCCCCTGCTTCCGCGAGGAGGCCGGTTCCGCCGGTCGCGACACCCGCGGCATCATCCGTCAGCACGAGTTCGACAAGGTCGAGATGGTCAAGTTCGCTAAGCCGGAGGAGTCCGACGAGGAGCTCGAGAGCATGACCGCCGAGGCCGAGTATCTGCTGCAGCAGCTGGGCCTTCCGTATCGCGTGATTAGCCTGTGCACCGGCGACTTGGGCTTCTCTGCCCGTCAGACCTACGACGTCGAGGTCTGGCTGCCGAGCTACAACGCCTACAAGGAGATCAGCTCCTGCTCCAACTGCGGTGACTTCCAGGCTCGCCGCGCCAACATCAAGTATCGCGACCCCGAGAACTTCAAGGGTTCGCGCTACCTGCACACTCTCAACGGTTCCGGCCTGCCGGCCGGCCGCACCATGGCCGCCATTCTGGAGAATTACCAGAACGCCGACGGCACCATCACGATCCCCGAGGTTCTGCGTCCTTACATGGGCGGTCTCGAGAAGATCGAGCCGGTCGCGTAACTTGGCTGCATAGGGGATATGCAAGGGCGCTCCTTCGGGGGCGCCCTATTTCGTGCGCAGGTCCATATCATGCCGTGCGGACAGCTCAATAGAAAACACACGAACAACTGTTCTGTATACAGCCATCTACCTGCTATGCTTTTGCTAAATAAGAGCGAGAGAAAGGGGACGCGATGGAGTTGTTTGATGATCGGGCGGTTTTGTTTGAGAGCGACGAGGGCGGGGAGTACCTGCTTGTAACGTGTGAGCCGTCTGGCATGGGCGGCCTGGTGGTTCGGCAGACGAGTGAGGGTCCGTTGACACAATGGTGCTTTGAGGAATCGCCGCATGTGGTCGAGACCTTTGTGACGCACGAGGGGCTTGTGGCGCTGGAGCACTTCTATGGAGTTGGGACTTCCAACCAGGTCGCGCGCATGCTGAGCATCTCGTTTGCCGATTATGACTGTGCCCAGCGGGTGAGATCGCTCCTGAGGGAACTTGATGCTAAGTTTGACGTGATCGAAAAGCCAATCGATCGTACGGGGAACGGCGGTATATGCGGAGCAGCATGACAAAACTGCGTTCCACAAAAAAGTTTGAGATTATGCTTGACTCCAATAAGCTAAAGTGGTTTTATATGTCTTGCGCTGCGGCGTTACCTCAGCTGGATAGAGGGTCTGACTACGAATCAGAACGTCATAGGTTCGAATCCTATACGCCGCACCAATTGAAATCGAAAGCCTCCGGCAACGGGGGCTTTTCTTTTACGCCGCCGCTGCATGGATTCGAACCTCGGTCGAGGCGCGGGCGTCAAGAAAACGCGGAGCGTTTTTAGCCCGCGGGCGAGCACGCCGGCAGGCGGGCGAAGCCGGTGCGGATCCGCGAAGCGGATGCGCGGAATCCTATACGCCGCACCAATTGAAATCGAAAGCCTCCGGCAACGGGGGCTTTTCTTTTACGCCGCCGCTGCATGGATTCGAACCTCGGTCGAGGCGCGTGCGTCTTAATCATCACTTCGTAAAATTTTTCCAAATTGTCGCTTGACCCATCGAGGGGTCACGTGCATAATAATCCGTGCGTTGCGGCGTTACCTCAGCTGGATAGAGGGTCTGACTACGAATCAGAACGTCATAGGTTCGAATCCTATACGCCGCACCAATTGAGCTTTAAGCCTCCGGAAACGGGGGCTTTTCCTTTACGGGGACATTGCGGAGATTCGAACCTCGTTCGAGGCGCGAGCGTCAAGAAAACGCGGAGCGTTTTTAGCGAGCGGGCGAGTCCGCCGACAGGCGGGCGAAGCCGGTGCGGATCCGCGCAGCGGATGCGCGGAATCCTATACGCCGCACCAATTGAATTTTAAAGCCTCCGGAAACGGGGGCTTTTCTTATATGTCGACATACTTGAGGAGTTGCTTTCGCCGTGTTTGAAAGTATCGAGTCGATCGACTGCATCAAATGAGTAAAAATCAAATTTGATAACTTTTTTCGAAAAATGCTTGACCTTTATTCAGTCGATGTGCATAATAATCAACAAGTCGCGGCGTTACCTCAGCTGGATAGAGGGTCTGACTACGAATCAGAACGTCATAGGTTCGAATCCTATACGCCGCACCATTTGAGATTAAAGCTCCCGGCAACGGGGGCTTTTCTTTTACGTAAACACCGCATGGATTCGAACCTCGGTCGAGGCGCGGGCGTAAAGCGGACGATTTCCTGTCGACTCGTGTAAGATTCCGAGTAGATGTCGCGACTAATTCGCGACCACTCCTTCTTCAAGCGACCGATCAGGGTGATACTTCGTGGCAGAGCGTCCGACATACAAGCTCAGGTTTCTCGATCCCAAAAAGCGCTTTCCGGCGATGCCCGAGCAGCCTGCGGGACGTTCATATGGCGTGGTCTGGAAACTCTTTGGCGAGGATCAGCATGAATCTTGCTATGTCGTCGAATTCGTTGGCAAAAGCCATGTGTCGCTTTTGGGCTATGTAAGCGTTTCGGGCGAGGTGTACAAGGTGGACCGCCCCGTTAGCGAGACTCCGCTGCCCAACGATCCCGACATGGAACTGGTCCTTGACGAGTCGGACTCCGGTATTGGTGAGATTGTGGTTCGGGGAGCCAACGGCACAATGCGCGCGTGCGCGCGAACCGTCGGCTCTCCCGAAGGCCCCATGCGCGAGCAGTCCGACCACGAGACATGGAATTCGACCCGCTCCCTTCCTTACGGCGAGTTCATGGCATCGATGTTCCTGCGCTACGTGATATTCGCTGACTCCGAAAATGCCATTGCGAGCACGGCGGACGCCGGCGGACTCGACGAGGGTATGCAAAATGTTATCGACAAGATCAAGCTCGTAAAGTTGCCCGAGCCGGTCGAGGTGTTTTTGGGCTTTAACACGGCACCGCTCCCTGATGCTATCGAGACGCTGCTTTACCGCGTTGACCATGCCGAGAATCCGAGCGGTATCGAGCGCTATGCCGCCGCCCTTATGAGTGAAATTGACTTGCCCCGCTTGCGCACCATCGCCGCTAAGTCCGAGATGAGCCTGGCTCGCATCGATCGCTCAAAGCTTTTCTATCTCAATTTTGATCGCAGCCTGCTGGACCAGGACGAGATTGACATGCTGCTTGCCATCGAGTGCCGTCTTAACCGTCTCTCCGGCATCCTTGAGCACATCGGGGCCGGATTGGTCCCTGCGGCATCCTCGCCGAGCCTTGAGGGCTGCGCGCTCTTTGATGCGTGGCATATCGCCAAGACGACCAACGATGTTCCCCGACTGCTCGATACGGCCTCGAGCGATAACCCGTGGGGCAAACCGGGTACGGTGGCTTGCCAGCCGGGCGGTGAGTGGGATGTGCGTACCCGCTTCGCGCGTATTGTCGAGGCGCTTAACGTGGCCACGCGGCTCGACTATACCTATCGGGCAAACGTTGCCGAGGGGATCATGCTCGTTCGGTTTGGGCAGTCTGTCGTTGATGCTATGCCACAACGTGAATACGACGCTCAAGATGACGCCTGGCGCGAGTTGGACGAGGACACGCGCGCGATCTGGGCCGCGGAGCACGATGCGCGCGTGGCGCTCACGCTTGCGGCAGCGTGTTTTGCCGCGGGCACCTGCATCACGCGCTGCTATGTGCAGATTGCTGCTCCCGACAGTGAGCAGGGCGAGTGCGTTGTCGCAACGTATTTCTTTGGGCGCGCGGCCTATCTGGCCGATTGCGTGCCTGTCGCCAAGGATCTTGAGAGCATGGACATGGACGATATGCCGTGCAAGCGTGTGCTTGAGGCATATGAGTCAACCGCTCCGGAGACGATTGAACCTGCGGAGGTTCATGCTCGTCCGCGTGATGACCATCGCACGCTGCCGCCGGCGCTGCGCGATCTGCTGCTTGCCGATACGGCTGACGAGTTGGAGGTCATGGAAGAGGACGACGACCCATACGTGGCCCGTGTTGTTGAATTGCGCGAGCAGGCAATAGTCGACCGTACAGGTGCTTTTGAAGGCTTTTCCCGTCTTGTCGAGGAGTTGGAGGCTAAGTGCGCCGTCGCCGAGCTTTTGGCGACAGGTCCGGTTCAAACGCAGTTTTGCGATAACCAGCTGGTGCGCATGGTGCTACCGGTGTTGGAAGAAGACCGCTCTGTGCGAATCCTTCGTGCGCCCGATGCGCTGTACTTTGCCCAGCACGAGATCTGCAGTTTTTACGCCGAGCAAGAGGACTTTGAACGAGCACTGCCCGAGGTGCGCCATCTTTACGATCTGGCGCGCTCGTCCATGCAGTCGCACTTTGCGCTCATCAACGTGCTCGCGCGTCTGGAGCGCTTTGACGAGATTATCGAGGTGGCGCGCCACGGCCTACGTATTGCCAGCGATCGTTCTGCAATCGGCTACCTGTTCTATCGCTTGGCGTTTGCCTATTGGAATTGCGATCAGCTCGATCTGGCGCTGGCTTGTTACCGTCTGGTGCCGCGCGGCGAGGAGTCGGGCAGCAGCGCACTGGAAGAAATGCAGGGCCTTATGAACGAGATGGGCGTCAGCGAGCCTCCGACGTTCGAGGAAGCGGTCGAGACCATCCACAAGGCTGGACTCGAATTGCCGCCCGTGCCCGCGGTGACCAATCAGCTTGCGGATGCCGCCGTGCAGCTGGTCGATAACGGCTTCTTTTTCCTGGCGCGCGGCTGCATCTTCCAAATGTGGCGCACCATGGGTAACGACGAGCTCGGCTCCCTCAACCGCTCGCTGGGGTAGGCGAAGCTTTCAAGAAGGAAAGGCTGCTAGGCAATTAGAAAATTTCCTCTTGCCCATCCTTGGCTGTTTGGTTACTATAGAACGGCTGTTACGGAGAGCTGACCGAGAGGCCGAAGGTGCTCGCCTGCTAAGCGAGTATGCCCCAAAAGGGCATCTGGGGTTCGAATCCCCAGCTCTCCGCCAGTACGAATTTGAAGAAGGGTCCCATTTGGGGCCCTTTTTATTATCAAGAATGGCGGCTGGGGATTCGAACCCGAGAGGGCACGGGCTACAAACGCGAAAGCGTTTGTAGCCCGTGGGCGAAAAGCCGCCAGGCTTTGAAGCCGGAGGGCATGCGCAGCATGCCCGGACATCCCCAGCTCTCCGCCAGTACGAATTTGAAGAAGGGTCCCATTTGGGGCCCTTTTTATTATCAAGAATGGCGGCTGGGGATTCGAACCTCAAAAAAAGAGGCATCCTTTCGGACGCCTCCCTTCAGTGGGCTTATTATTCTTGCGCACTACACCTCGGGCGCCTTGGCGACGGTCTCGCTTTCTGCCGTGAGTGGGCGGTTGTCGATGCGGCGGCCCAGGCGGTCGAGCTTCACAAGGAGCCACTCAATGGGATTCGGCCCTGCGCCTTCCTCGTCAGCAACCAGGTCCATGACGGCGATCTTGGTGCCGTCTTGCTTGAGCGTAACGCTGCCCACCTTGTCGCCCACATGCACCGTGCCCGAAAGATCGTCGTAGCTAACCTTTTCGGTCACCTCGCCGGCAAGGGAAAACACGGTCGCTTGCGCCGTGGGGTCGGCGAGCGTGGCGTCGATCGTCTTGTCCGTCCAATCTGTCTGGCTAATGCGTGCCATAAGCGGGTTGTCGTTGGCGGTCTTTTCCTGCGTGTTGGCGATCGCGACCGTCACCTTGTGACCGTAGTACCAATTGGCAAGGGTTGCGGTATCGGTAAAGCGCTGGTCGGTGGTAGTGGAGTTCAAAACGACGGTGTAGATCTCGTCGCCATCGCGGTTGTAGGCACTCGTAAAGCAATAGCCTGCATCGTCGGTGGTGCCGGTCTTGCCACCGATGTTGCCATCTTGGCCCAGCAAATAGTTATGCGTGTCCATGGAATGCGAATGGTCGGTGCCGTTGGCGCCCGTGACCTCGATCCAGGAATCCTCGCTCGCTACGACCTCGCGGATCGTGTCGTTTTTCATGGCCTCCTGCATCATCAGCGCTACGTCATGTGCGGTTGAGTGCATATCGCCAGCCCACTCATCAAAGTCCAGACCATGCGGGTTTTCAAAAAGCGTACCGGTACAGCCGAGCTTCTTAGCGCGCTCGTTCATGGCCTTCACAAATGTGGCCTCGGCGTCTTTGGTCTTAGGGTCGATCTTCTTGCCCACATATTCGGCGAGCACGATGGCGGCGTCGTTGCCCGAGGGAATCATCAGGCCGCGCAGCGCCTGCTCCACGGTAAGCTTGTCGCCTTCGAGCAAGCCGGCGGTCGAATTGCCCACGGTGGCTGCGGCGTTGCTCACCGTGACCTTCTCGTCCATCTTGCAATTCTCGACGGTTAGGATTGCGGTCATGACCTTGGTGATCGAGGCGATTTTGACCTGCTCATCGGCGCCGCGCCCATAGTAGACGGTGCCGTCTTTGCCCATGACGAGGGCATTGGTCGCATCGATATCGGGCAGGTTTTCGGCCGTGATGCCGCGCGCATCGGCGGTTTTGCCGCAAACATTGTCGGTCGTGAGCACTTGGGCGCCGGCGACGGTGGGCGCGCCAGCGGCAAGAGCGATAGCGCAGACAAAGCCGGCGGCAAGCTGGGCTGAGCGCTTTGCAAAAGAGGTGAGGGACTTCACAGATTTCGCTTTCGACGGGATGGTCTCTTCTGGAACTAGAGTATATCGTTTGCCGGCGTCGGCGATCATCGCGTGCGTGTGTGGCCCACATCCGCGCCCGAACGGGCACAAGGGTGCTTAAGGTCGACTTAATCACCCACGCTTGTTGTGTGTGGCGTGCGTCGCCTCGGGCATAATGGAGCGCGAGAGGAGCACGCATGAACGAGCACATTTTGGTAGTTGATGACGAGAAGGCCATCGCCGACTTGGTTGGTATCTACCTTACAAAAGAGGGCTTTGATGTCCAGATTGCCTATAGCGGGGCCGATGCTGCCAAGGCAATCTTGGAGCAGGAGTTCGATTTGGCGCTGCTGGATGTCATGCTGCCCGATATCGATGGATTTGAGCTGCTGCGTACGATCCGTTCCAGCCATACCTATCCTGTGATCATGCTGACGGCGCGCGATGCCCAGCAAGACAAGATCGAGGGCCTTTCGCTTGGTGCGGACGATTACGTGGTTAAGCCGTTCCGCCCGCTGGAGCTCATCGCGCGTGTGCACGCTCAGCTTCGCCGCTACACCAGCTACGGTAGCCGTGCGCAGGCGGCCGAGTCGCCGACCATTCAGCTCGACGGCTTGGAGATCAACCGCGATGCTCGTTCCGTAACGGTGGACGGTTCACCGGTACGCCTCACACCCACCGAGTATTCAATCTTGCTGTATCTGGTCGAGCATCGCGGCAGCGTGGTGGCCGTGGAGGACCTGTTCCGCGCGGTATGGAACGAGGACTTTATGCCCGGCTCCAACAATACGGTGATGGTGCACATTCGCCACTTGCGCGAAAAGATCGGCGACGACGCACAAAAGCCGCGCTTTATCAAAAACGTCTGGGGCGTCGGCTACATCATCGAATAACGCTTTTCGCTTGTGAGGATCTTGATATGACAAAAGACGATAGGCAAGCGTTCGAGGTGCCCGATCGACTCATTGAATACGTGAGGTCAGTCGTCGACAACCGCGCGCTTGCAACGGTGCTGCTCTTTTTGCTGAGCCTGCTGCTGATTGGCATCGATAACATCGCTGGAATCTTGGCGGTGCTGCTTGTTGGCTTTTTGCTGATCGATCGATTTGAGATCGTGTGCCGCTGCGTGGTGATTGGCGGCGCCGCGTGGGCCATGACGTTGGCGATTGGCGCCATGGCGCTCGGCGGCATCGAAGGGCCGGTGTTGTTCGATGCCGGCTTTGTATTCAACATGCTTGGCTTTGTGCTGGCGCTTGCCGCGTGCGTGCTGTTCTTGTGCGGCCGCGCCCTGTGCTACCAGGGCTACGAGCAGGGCGAGCAGCATGCCGATTGTGTGCTGGCTGCTCGTATTCAAGATCGCCTGATCGATCACCCCGACACCTGGGACAACATCGACGGCGACTTCTTGGAGGTCGAGGGCGCCCTTAACCGCGTGCGTGACCGTGAGCGCAAGGTGCAACAGGCCTTGCGTGACGAATCTCATCGCAAGGACGATCTGGTCACGTACTTGGCACATGACCTACGCACCCCGCTTGCCAGTGTGGTGGGCTATCTTTCGCTGCTGCAAGAGGCTCCCGAGCTGCCGGTTGAGCAACGTGCGCACTTTACGGGCGTGGCTCTCGACAAAGCGCACCGGCTCGATGCGCTCATCGAAGAGTTCTTCGATATCACGCGCTTTGACTTCCACGATATCGTGCTCACGCGCGGCTATGTTGATCTGGGGTTGCTGCTGGCTCAGGTGGCTGACGAGTTCTATCCCATCCTCAACGAGCAGCATAAGGAAGCCCAAGTTGATATTCGCGAGGACCTGACGGTGCTCGTGGATGGCGACAAGATGGCTCGCGTGTTCAACAACATCATGAAAAACGCTATTGCCTATAGCTATGAGGGCTCGACCATCACGATCGAGGCCAGACGCCGGGACGGCGGTGGCGTGCGCGTGCGCTTTATCAATCAGGGCGATCCCATCCCTGAGGCAAAGCTCAAGGTGATCTTTGAGAAGTTCTATCGCCTGGATGCGGCGCGTGCGACCAATCGCGGCGGCGCTGGACTGGGGCTTGCCATCGCCAAGGAGATCGTATGCGCGCACGGCGGTACCGTTGCATGTGAATCGACGCCCGAACACACGATATTCACCATCGAGCTGCCCGCCGCATAGCCAGTGTGCCCTTACAAACACTTGACAATGCGCTCACGTGCATATGAGCCGCGATTCCTACTATCGATACTGCTGAATTGATATCGATGTGGAGGTATGCGGTATGACGGCTGCTGCGGCTGTGGAGCCCACGGAGCTTGAAGAACTCATGAAAGCGCAGGCCGAGGCCGCGCGCGAGCGCGAGGTTGGGGATGCGACTCGCCCCACGGCAGAGGATCTTGCCGCCTCGCCGACGCGTATCGATGTCGAGGGCCTCGACCTGTTCTATGGCGACCACCATGCGCTCAAGGACGTGAATATCAAGATCCGCGACAAGCAGATCACCTCGTTCATCGGGCCTTCGGGCTGCGGAAAGTCCACGTTGCTGCGCTGCTTTAACCGCATGAACGACGGCATCAAGGATTGCCGCATCGAGGGCAAGATTGCGCTCGATGGTCAAGATATCCTGGGCGACTACGACATCTGCCGCCTTCGCCAGCGCGTGGGCATGGTGTTCCAGCGCCCCAACCCGTTTCCCATGAGCATCTACGACAACGTCGCGTATGGTCCGCGCGGTATGGGTGTGCGCGATCGCGCTGCGCTGGATGAGCTGGTCGAGGACTCCCTTCGTCGCGCTGCGCTATGGGATGAGGTCAAGGACAAGCTCAAAGAGTCGGGTCTGGGTCTTTCGGGCGGCCAGCAGCAGCGTCTGTGCATCGCCCGCGCACTTGCCGTGCAGCCCGACATTCTGCTGATGGACGAGCCGACCTCGGCACTCGACCCTGTGTCGACGCTGGTGGTGGAGCAGCTGGCCTGCGAGCTCAAAGAGACCTGCACGCTCGTGGTCGTTACGCACAATATGCAGCAGGCGGCGCGTATCTCCGATTCGGTCGCATTCTTTTTGCTGGGTGAGCTGGTGGAGCACGCGCCCACCGCGCAACTCTTCAAGAATCCGACCGATCCGCGCACGGCGGATTATTTGACGGGGCGTTTTGGCTGATACCATCTAGTGAAGGTACCTTTAGGGTTAAGATGCGGTCATGCCGGCCGCAAAGGGGTTCAACATGATCTATTACGTCGAGGACGATGACAACATCAGGGATCTGACGGTCTACGCGCTGCGCAAGCAGGGAATCGAGGCCGAGGGCTTTTCGTGCGATGGCGAGTTTAAGGCCGCCGTGGCGCGACGGGTACCCGATGCTGTCCTGCTCGACATCATGCTGCCCGATACCGATGGCTTGGCGATTATGCGTCGCCTGCGTGCCGACCGTCTGACGGCGACGGTGCCCATCATGATGCTTACCGCCAAGGACACCGAGCTCGACAAGGTGATGGCGCTCGATGGCGGTGCCGACGATTACCTGACTAAGCCGTTTTCGCTCATGGAGCTCGCCAGTCGCTGCCGCGCACTGTTGCGTCGCGGCGGTATGGTCAAACAGGCAAGCGATGTGCTCAGCGTGGGCGACATTGTGCTCTCGCCCAGCCATCGCGAGGTGACCGTTGCCGGCGAGTCGCTTAAGCTCACCCTGCGCGAGTTCGACCTGCTCGAGTACCTCATGCGCAAGCCCGGCGTGGTCTTTACCCGCGAGTCGTTGCTGCAGAGCGTGTGGGGCTGGGACTTCGACGGCGGTTCGCGCACCGTTGACGTGCACGTGCAGACGCTTCGCCAAAAACTGGGCGAGCATGCCGGCGCCATCGAGACCGTGCGCGGCGTGGGCTACCGCTTGGCCGAGCCTTCTGCCGGTGATGGTGCCGAAGGTGACGACACCGCGGCCACCGCATCGGAGGAGTAACCCGTGGTCTTCGCCCCCCAGGGAAAACATACGCTGTCGCACCGCGTTTTTGTGACGATCTTTGTCTGCGCCATGGCGGTTATCGTGGCGTTTACGGTGCTGGGTGCGTTCTTTGTGCAAAACACCTTGGCGGATGCCACGAGTGCCAACCTGGCGCAGGAAACCGAGCTCATTGCTGCCGCCCTCGATGAGCAGCAGGAGCCCATCCCGTTCTTGCGTAGCCTCGATCGCGAGGACTTGCGCATCACGCTGATTAACAAGGATGGATCGGTTGCCTACGACAACGAGGCGTCGCCTTCCACACTGCCCAACCATGGCGATCGCCCCGAGGTCATCGAGGCCTTTGAGAGTGGTTTGGGTTCCGCGGAGCGCGCAAGCTCTACGCTCGACGAGATTATGCTGTATCGCGCCGTCGCCCTTGATAACGGCCAGGTTGTCCGCTTGGCGCAGGCCCAGCCTGGCGTTGCGGCGATTTTGCTGTCGATGGTGGCGCCGATGCTGCTTATCGCAGCAGCGGGTGCGGTACTCTCGTTTTTTATGGCGCGCCGCGAGTCCCGTGCCATCATCGCGCCGTTGCAAGAGGTGGATTTGGACCACCCACGCCGTAGCTATGAGCACGCCTATGCCGAGATGGTCCCCATGCTTGAGCGTATCGAGTCGCAGCGCCAGGAACTCAAGCGCCAAATGGCGGTGCTGGCGGACAACGACCGTATGCGCCGCGAGTTCACGGCGAATATCACCCATGAGCTCAAGACGCCGCTTACGGCGATTTCGGGCTATGCCGAGCTCATCGCAAGCGGCATGGTCGAGGGCGAGGACGACCTGCGCAACTTTGGCGGTCGCATCTATCGTGAGGCAGGCCGCTTGGCGGCGCTCGTCAACGACATCCTTACGCTGTCTAACTTGGACGAGGCCGAGCGTGCAACTGAGGGCGAGGCGGTGCCCATTGGGTCCACGGAGCCTATTGAGCTCTCGCGTGCCATCTACGCGGTTGAGCAGCGTCTTGAACAGGTCGCCCGTCAGGCGAATGTGACGATAAGTCATGAGACCAAGCCTGTGGTCATCGAAGGCGTGTCGCGCTTGATCGACGAGCTCATCTATAATCTGGCAAGCAACGCCATCCGCTACAATCGGCCCGGCGGTACGGTTACGCTGCAGTGCGGCACCAACGACGAAGGCCATCCGTTCCTCGCGGTCGCCGACACGGGAATCGGTATCGCGCCTGAAGAACAGGGCAAGGTATTTGAGCGGTTCTATCGCGTGGACAAGAGTAGGTCCAAGGCACGCGGCGGAACCGGCCTGGGGCTTGCCATTGTCAAGCATGCGGCCCTGTATCATCACGCCACGCTCGATTTGTCGAGCGCGTTGGGCGTGGGAACCACCATTACGGTGACGTTTCCCATACAG
This sequence comes from Collinsella aerofaciens, assembly GCF_028206795.1. GTDB lineage: Bacteria > Actinomycetota > Coriobacteriia > Coriobacteriales > Coriobacteriaceae > Collinsella > Collinsella aerofaciens_AX. Next base: position 95,488 of record NZ_JAQLFJ010000006.1, read on the forward strand.
CAGGACGAGCCATTCGCATAGCGATACAACATAGATATTGATGCAGACGCCGCATTTGACTTTCGGGTGCGGCGTTGTTGTGCAATTTTACGATTGCTTCCGACATTTTTACAGGAGAGCCTGTTTCTTATGTATAGAGTTTGGTCTCGGTAAAAAGATGCGATAATATACGGACAGTTTTGTCAATTCCGAACTGGGGAAATGAAAGGCAAGCTGCATGACCCTTCTCGAACTGTTCCAGCTGCTGAAGAAGCACCTTCAGCTGGTCATCACCCTTCCGGTGGTCTGCGCGATCGCCATGGGCATCGTGTCCTTCGTTGCGATGGACAACACCTATACCGCGACGACGAGCATGTACATTCTCGCCAAGACCGACGATAGCGGCCAGATGAGCTACAACGATCTCTCGGCGAGTCAGATGCTTTCCAACGATATCGCCACGCTGCTGGATAGCGATAGCGTTAAGAGCGGCGCAGCCAATGAACTGGGCCTCACCGATCTGGATGACTACAAGGTGTCTGTTTCCTCCGAGACCACCACGCGTGTCATTACGCTTTCGGTTACCGGCACCGATGCCAAGGAGACGGCTAAGGTCGCAAAGGCCATGGCCAGCTCGGTGAGTACGGTCGCTCAGAACGTCGGCGCTGCCCAGAGCATCAACGTTATCGACGAGGCTAAGACCCCCGAAGCTCCCAGCGGTCCCAAGCGTATGCTGTACGTTGCTGTCGCGTTCCTCGCGGGCATCTTTATCGCAGTTGCCTATGTCGTTTTGGCAGACATGCTCAACACCCGCATCCGCGGTGCAGAAGAGGCAGAAGAGCTCCTGGGTATTCCCGTTGTTGGCCGAATTCCGGCTATGAAAGGTGGTAAATAGGCATGGCTAAGGCAAAGAACACCGATAAGCTCGTTGTACAGAATGCCGCCAAGACCCTTCTGGCCAACATCCGCTTTGCGAGTGTGGACGACCCCATTCGCACCATCACCGTTACCTCCTCGATTCCCAACGAGGGCAAGTCTACGGTTTCCATTAACCTTGCTCAGGCAATCGCCACGAGCGGCAAGTCCGTGCTCCTGGTCGAGGCCGATATGCGCCGCAGGTCCCTTTCCGATATGCTCGGCGTTCGTTCGCGCGGCGGACTCTATGCGGTTCTTTCCGAGCAGATCTCCATTGACCAGGCAATTGTCGAGACGGGTCAGAAGAACTTCTACTTCCTCGATGCCGAGCCGCATATTCCCAATCCTGCCGACATCATCGTCTCTCACCGCTTTGCCAAGCTGGTAAAGGCACTGTCCGCCAAGTTCCAGTACGTCATCTTTGATGCTCCCCCGGTCGGCACTTTCATCGATGCTGCCGAGATCGCAAGTCTGACCGACGGTGCGCTTTTTGTCGTGCGTGAGGATTTCACCAAGCGCGAGGAGGCGCTCAACGCCATCGGTCAGCTTAAGAAGTCCGAGAAGGTCAAGCTCATCGGTACCGTTATGAACTACTGCGAGACCGAGACCAGCGAGTACTACTACTCCTACTACACCAAGGACGGTAAGAAGGTGAAGAAGGGCTCGGACGATCAGGGGACTTCCAAAAAGGGCATCTTCACCAACCGAGCAAACGTTTAGTTGATTAAGGCTGACCTATGCGTGACATTCATTGCCATATCTTGCCGGGTGTAGACGACGGCGCCGCCGATCTCGATGAGAGCTTGGCGATGCTCGAGGCTGCCAAGCGGGCCGGTGTAACCAGAATCGTTTGCACTCCTCACTGCCGTGATCCCTATTTTGATTACGACAAGATGTGGGATGCCTTTGAGCTGCTGCGTGATAACGCTGACGGTTTTCCGCTCCAGATGGGCTTCGAGGTCAACCATCGAAAGCTTGTTGAGCTTGGTATCGATGCTGCGGAGCACTTGCATTTCGATGGAACCAACGAGTTTCTGCTCGAGCTTTCGACGCATGCCGATGCGTATGCGTTTAGAGAGTACGAGAACACGATTTACGATTTGCAGTGCCGTGGTTACCAGGTGATTATCGCTCATCCTGAGCGCTATCGTGCGGTTCAAAAGGATGTAAGCGTGGCGGAGCGCCTGGTCGATATGGGCTGCAAGCTGCAGGCTTCGGCGGACTTTATTGCCGGCGGTCGCTTTGGTCGCGAGAAAAAGCCGGCACAGCGCCTGTTCGATCAGAACCTGTACAGCTTCATCGCGAGCGATGCCCATAACGTGGGTCATTACGACTGCCTGGCGAAGGCTCGCGCGAAGTTTAGCGTGCGTGGAGCCCATTTTCGCTAAAATCTGTCCCTAACGTTCGCATTGAATGAAGGGGCAGCCATGGATATCCAACTTAAGACGGGATGCTTTGATGACGCGGCGCTGGTGCGCCGCGTCGTTTTTATGGACGAGCAGGGCTACGAGAATGAGTTCGACGCTATCGACGAGGATCCGAACTGCATTCATGTGACGCTCTATGCAGACGGCGAGCTTGCCGGTTGCTCGCGCGTGTTTCCCGAAGAGCTTGAGCGCGTGGCTGACGCAGAGGCCCCGGTGTTGCCGGCATGCGACATGGACGAAGGCGTTGCGGCGGGGGAGACCTACATTATGGGGCGCGTCGCCGTGCTGCCGGCTATGCGTCGTCGCGGACTGGCGAGTGCGATCGTCGAGGCCAGTGCTTCGTGTGCACGCGATGCCGGCGCTAAGCTTATTAAGCTGCATGCGCAGGAATACGTGTTGCCGCTCTATGCAAAGGCGGGCTACACGCAAATCGCCCCGGTAGATTACGAAGACGAGGGCCAGCCCCATGTCTGGATGGCCAAGCGCGTAGATGGCAGATAGGGACGTTCCTTTTCTGCCGGCAGTTGGGGACGCTCCTTGGCAATTGGCGCATCGGAGCGCTTAGACATACAGTTTTTCGATTCCGTATGTATATATGCGCGCTAATGGGTTATAAAATCTAAGTCTGAACATAGCAGGTCTGCGATTCGGCTCGGGCGACCGGGCCGTTTTTGCGGACGGGGGTAGCGCGAAAGGACTGCACATGCGTCAATTTAAGACCGAGAGCAAAAAACTGCTCGACCTCATGATCAACTCCATCTACACCAATAAGGAAATCTTCCTGCGCGAGCTTATCTCTAACGCGAGCGACGCCGTCGACAAGCTCAACTTTAAGAGTCTGCAGGACCCGAGCGTCAAGATCGACCAGGGCGACCTGGCCATTCGCGTCTCCTTTGATAAAGACGCCCGCACCATTACCATCTCGGATAACGGCATTGGCATGACCGCCGAGGAGCTCGAGCGCAACCTAGGCACTATCGCTCATTCCGGCTCCGAGGAGTTTAAGACCGAGAACGCCGAGCAGCAGGGTTCGGATGTCGACATCATCGGCCAGTTTGGCGTGGGCTTCTACTCGGCTTTTATGGTCGCCAGCCATGTGAAGGTCGTCAGCCGCGCCTACGGCGAGGATGTCGCCCATGTGTGGGAATCCGACGGTCTTGAGGGCTACACCATCGAGGACGGCGAGCGCGCCGAGCACGGTACCGATGTCATCCTGACGCTGCGCGAGAACGAGAAGCTCGACGCCGACGGCGAGGCCGAGACCTACGATCGCTTCCTGACCGAGTGGGGCCTCAAGAGCCTGATTCAGCAGTACAGCAACTATGTGCGCTACCCGATTCAGATGATGGTGTCCAAGAGCCGCCAGAAACCCAAGCCCGAGGACGCCGGCGACGATTACAAGCCCGAGTACGAGGACTACCAGGAGCTTGAGACCGTCAACTCCATGACGCCGATCTGGAAAAAGCGCAGCTCCGATGTCGAGCAGAAGGACTACGACGAGTTCTACAAGTCCACGTTCCACGACTTTGACGATCCGGCGCGCACCATCAGCTTCCACGCCGAGGGTACGCTCGAGTACGACGCACTGCTGTTTGTGCCAGGTCGCGCGCCGTTCGATCTGTACAGCAAAGATTACGAGAAGGGCCTGTCGCTCTACAGCTCCAACGTCCTGATTATGGAGAAGTGCGACGACCTGCTGCCCGACTACTACAACTTTGTCCGCGGCGTCGTGGATTCCGCCGACGTGTCGCTCAACATCTCGCGCGAGACGCTGCAGCAGAACCGTCAGCTCAAGGCCATCGCCAAGCGTGTGGAAAAGAAGATTACCGCCGACCTTGAGGATATGCGCGACAACGACCGCGAGGCCTACGAGAAGTTCTTTGAGAACTTTGGCCGCGGCCTTAAGTACGGCATCTACTCGAGCTATGGCATGAAGGCCGATGAGCTTGCCGACCTGCTGCTGTTCTGGTCTGCCAAGGAACAGAAGATGATTACCCTGGCCGAGTATGCCAAGGGCATGCCCGAGGATCAGAAGGCCATCTACTACGCCGCCGGCGATTCGCGTGAGCGCTTGGCCAAGATGCCCGTGGTAAAGGGCGTGCTCGACCGCGGCTATGACGTGCTGCTGCTGACGCAGGATGTGGATGAGTTCACGTTCCAGGCTATGCGTGAGTACGTTGCCGCCGATATGCCCAAGATCTACGAGGACGATGCTGCCCGCGAGGCTGCCGAGAAGGCTGTGGCCGACGGTGCCGAGCTCGAGGTCGAGGATCGTCATCTGGAGCTCAAGAACGTCGCGACCGGTGATCTTGACCTGGCGACCGAGGATGAGAAGAAGGAGGCCGAGGACGCCACCAAGGAGAACGAGGACCTCTTTAGCGCTATGAAGGAGGCACTCGGTGACAAGGTCGAGAAAGTTGCCGTCTCCGCGCGCCTGACCGATGCCCCCGCTTGCATCACCACCGAGGGTCCGCTTTCGCTTGAGATGGAGAAGGTACTCCAGAAGGGACCCGAGGGCGCGCCCGACGGCATGCCCAAGAGCCAGCGCGTGCTCGAGCTCAACGCCAAGCACCCGGTCTTTGACAAGCTTGTCGCTGCCCAGAAGGCAGGCGACGCCGACAAGATCAAGCAGTACTCTGGTCTGCTCTACGATCAGGCCCTGCTGGTCGAGGGTATCCTCCCCGAGGACCCCGTTGCCTTCGCGGCGGCTGTTTGCAACTTGATGTAGTTCGGGGATACGGCACCGTAACTAGATTAGAACGAGAGTGGATAATCTCCCACTTTTGGCTCGAATGCGGGCTTGAAGTGGGAGATTTTCCACTCTCGTTTCCTTTTGAATGATCCCTTCGTCCCCAAGGGATCATTTATTTGTGCGGGTTGTGGTTTTGTGACCTGCTGAAATTTAGGATACTGTACATCTGTACGTTAACTCATCTTCGTAGTATATTGCTACCCGCAAAACTCAACACCATTGTGCTTTGAGACGTTAAAGCGCCTACTACAATGGTTGTCGATAGTACGATTCGATTTAACGACAGGATGGATGGTCCAAGCGTGAGTCTCGGCAGCAAACTATCCAATGCAAAGGTGTCCTTTGCGATATTTAAGCGCGACATTAAGCGACTGCTTGTGAACCCCGTCGCCCTGGTGGTTACCCTAGGCGTGTGCGTTATTCCCTCGCTGTATGCCTGGTATAACATCGTGGCAAACTGGGATCCGTATGGAAACACCCAAGGCATCAAGATTGCTATCGCCAACAACGATCGAGGCACCCAAAACGACTTGGTGGGTGAGCTCAACGCTGGCGACAAAGTGGTCGACCAGCTCAAGGAGAATCATCAGTTGGGCTGGACGTTCGTCGACTCGACGGCCGATGCCAAGGAGGGCGTCGAGAGCGGCGAGTACTATGCCGCTATCGTGATTCCCAAGAACTTCTCGGATAACCTGGTTTCGATGCTCGACGGCAACTACCATCAGCCCAAGCTCACGTACTACGTCAATGAGAAGAAGAGCGCCATTGCGCCCAAGGTTACCGATACCGGTGCAAACACCATCGAGGAGCAGATCAACTCGGAATTTGTCTCTACGGTAGGCAAGACTGTTGCCGGTATCGCCAAGGATGCCGGAGTCGATTTAAAGGACAAGGCAACCCAGACTCAGGATTCGTTGGCCGGTTCGGTATCAGAGGCTTCCGATACGTTGGGCGAAGTGCGTGATTCGATTGGCGACATGAATGCCGCCATCGATAAGACGAGTGGTTCCATTGCCTCGGCAGATGCGGCACTTGCCGGTCTGCAGGGTCAGGCGCCGTCGCTGACGCAGGCGATCTCCCAGGGCAATGACCTGCTGGGCGAGGCTCGCGCCACGGCGGGCAACTCTGTCGCCTCGCTCTCCAAGGCGCTCTCGGAAGGCAGCCTTGCGCTCACCAAGACGTCAGCCTCCGCAAACGCTGCGATTGGCAAGCTGACGGGCACGGTCGCATCTACGACTACCCGTATCGACAACTCGCTTGAGTCTCTCCAAGCGACGATCGACCACAATAAGGCCGTTATCGGGCACTTGGAAATTCTCGTCAATGACACGTCGACAGGTTCCAAGGAAATTGACGCGCGCATTGTATCGATCATCGATTTGCTCCGCGAGCAGAATGAAAAGCTTCAGAGCATCAAGGACGGTCTGTCTGCGCAGTCGAGCGCCATGGCGAATGACGCTGCGGCTGTCTCGGGTGCCAGCGACGCTATCAATAATGCAATTCAGACCGGTGCGACCAACCTTGGCCAGGCTCAGACGGACCTGGGTCAAAACGCGCTGCCGAAGGTCTCGAGCGCACTTGATTCGTTTGCCGCCGTCTCGGGTGATCTGACGGGAATCGTGTCTGGCCTCACGCCTACTATTGCAAGTGCGCGCGGTACACTTTCGCAACTCAACGCCACGCTCGGTCAGGCCAAGACCACGCTGTCCCAGACCGATGCCTCGCTTGCCAAGGTCCAGGACAAGCTCGCAACCGCCGCCAACGACATCGCGGCGCTACAGACCTCCGAGTCCATGGGCGAGCTGGCCGGCCTGATGGGCGTCGACGTCGATGATGTTGCAGACTTCATGGCATCTCCGGTCGAGCTGACCTCAAAGTCAATTTACCCGGTCAAGAGCTTTGGTTCGGGCATTGCCCCGTTCTATACCAATCTGGCGCTGTGGGTGGGCGGCTACGTGCTTATCGCCATCTACAAGCTCGAGGTCGACCGCGAAGGCATCGGCAGCTTTACCGCGCGTCAGGGCTACTTTGGCCGCTGGTTGCTCCTGGTGATCCTGGGCGCGTTGCAGGCCATCATCGTTACGGTAGGCGATCTGGTGATCGGCGTGCAGTGCGTCAGCCCGCTGCTGTTCGTGCTGGGCGGCATCGCCATCTCGTTCACCTACGTCAATATCATCTATGCGCTGTCCACCACGTTTAAGCATATCGGCAAGGCTATCGGCGTCATTCTGGTTATCGTGCAGATCCCGGGTTCGTCGGGCATGTACCCCATCGAGATGATGCCAGGCTTCTTCCAGTGGCTGCACCCGCTGCTGCCCTTTACCTACGGCATCAATCTGCTGCGCGAGACGGTCGGCGGCATGTATTCGTTCAACTACCTGTTTAACCTGTGCATTCTGGGCGTGTTCTTGATCGTGGCGCTCTTTATCGGCCTGCAGCTGCGTCCGCTGCTGCTCAACCTTAACCTGCTCTTTGATAAACAGCTCTCCACGACCGGTATGATGATTTGCGAGTCCAACGACCTGCCGCGCCAGCGCTACTCGCTGCGCACGGCCATGCGCGTCATGCTCGATTCCGATTCGTACCGTCGCGAACTGCTCGATCATGCGGTCGCCTTTGAACATCGCTACCCGTACTACATCAAGGGCGGTTTTGCCGCCGTGGTGGGCGTTCAGGTCCTGCTCTTTGTCCTGTCGACGGTTCTCGATATCGACAATAACGGCAAGATCATCCTGCTTGTCATTTGGATCATCTCGGTTATTGCCATCTGCGGCTGGCTGATCAATATCGAATATATCCGAGCGAGCCTCAATACCCAGATGCGCATCTCGGCGCTTTCGGATGAGGACCTGCGTCGCGAGATGCGCGAACACACGGCCGCCATTCCTGCCGCCCGCCACATGTTTGGCCTCAACGCCAGCGAGCGTGGTGCCAAGGGCGGCGATCAGTCCACGGGCCGCTTGCCGCATATCGGCTCGCACCATAAATCTCAGGGCAGCGACAGCACAGCCACAAATGATGGAGATACCACCGCGCTTGGCAAGCACTCCAAAGGAGGTGAGGCATAAATGAAGAACATCCTGCATCTGTTTAAGCGCGATGTCCAAAACGTGTCTCGCTCCGTGATCGGCTTGGTTGTCGTGATGGGCCTCATTATCGTACCGTGTCTGTACGCGTGGTTTAACATCGCCGGCAGCTGGGATCCGTACGGCAACACCGGCAATCTTAAGATCGCCGTGGTCAACACCGATGAGGGTTACGAGAGCGATTTGATCCCCGTCGAGGTTAACGTGGGCGAAAACGTGACCGCCACCCTACGCGGCAACGAGAGCTTCGATTGGGTTGTGCTCAACAATCGCGAAAAGGCTATCGAGGGCGTTAAGTCGGGCGCGTACTATGCTGCCGTCGTTATCCCCAAAACGTTTAGCGCTGACATGATGACGCTTTTCTCGACCGACGTGAAACACGCCGATATCGAGTTTTACGAGAACCAGAAGGCCAACGCCATTGCGCAGATCGTGACCGAGAAGGGTTCGAGTGCCGTTCAGAGCCAGGTTAACGAAACTTTTACCGAGACCATTACGAGCATCGGTCTTAAGACGGTGTCCAGCCTGCTCGATTACATGAGCACCGACCAGGTCAGCAACTTTATCGCCAATCTGTCCTCTATGCTGGGCGATTCGGTCGAGGACCTGCAGGACGTTCAGGCGAGCGCGACGTCGCTTGCGGGCATTTTGAGCTCTACGTCCGATTCACTGACATCGGCGGGCGGCATGCTCAAGCAGACGGGCACCGTTGATGAGTCGACGAAGCAGCTGATGGAGCACGCCAAGAGCGGCATCAATGATTCCAAGGAAGCGCTCAAGGCCGCCAACGATGCCGTTAACGCGGCGATTGACGGAAGCGCGGGTTCGTTCGACAACGTCTCCGCCGAGCTTGCGAAGGCATTCGACGCAGCGAATCAGCATGTTGACCTTACGGTATCTCAGCTCAACGAAGCCGCGGCGGCACTCAATACGCGTGCTGACGATATCGATGCGATGGCCGATCGGCTCCGCAACCTAGCCGACCAGGTGAGTGATGACAAGCTCAAAGACGGCCTCAAGTCCGCTGCGACGTCGCTGGGCAGAATTGCCGTGGAGTACCGCAACAATGCGAAAGACCTGACGGCGACCGCAAAGTCCCTTTCGGACAGCATGGCGGAGGTCAACAACTCGCGTGCCGAGGTCGACCAGGCCATCGCCGATGCCAAGGCGGGTATCTCGGGTGCCAAGACTGACTACGACTCTACGTTTTCGGTCAAGGCCAAGGAGCTCAAGAAGACCATTTCGGGCGTTCTGGATTCCCTGAACGGTATCTCGGGTGACCTAGATAGCGCCGTGAGCGGTCTGACCGACGCCTCTGGTTCGCTCGCGAAGGGTCTCTCCAAGGCTGCAAGGCTCGTCAACAAGGCTTCCGATCAGCTGGGTGAGGCATCGGACAAGATTAGCGCGTTCAAGGACGAGCTCGACGGTGCCCTTATGTCGGACGATCTGGCCACGATCAAGACGATGATCGGCAACGACCCCGATGGCCTCGCCGTGTCGCTTTCCGGCCCCGTTGCGCTCGATCGCAAGCCGGTCTATCCGATCCGCAACTACGGCTCGGCCATGGCGCCGTTCTACACGATTTTGTCGCTGTGGGTGGGCTCGATTGTTCTGGCGGCCATGATGAAGGTCTCGGTTGACGATGAGCTCATCAACGAACTCATTCCCGTGCGCTTGCACGAGATCTACCTGGGCCGTTATCTGTTCTTTGGCGGTCTGGCCTTGCTGCAGGCAACGCTCGTGTGCGCGGGCGACATTCTGTTCTTTGGCATCCAGTGCGACAACCCCCTGCAGTTTGTGCTTGCCGGCTGGGTCGCGAGCCTCGTGTTCTCCAATATCGTCTACACGCTCACGGTATCGTTTGGAGATATCGGCAAGGCCCTCGCCGTCGTGCTGCTGGTCATGCAGGTCGGCGGTTCGGGCGGTACGTTCCCCATCGAGATGACCGGTCCCGTGTTCCAGGCGATCTATCCGTTCCTGCCGTTTACCCACGGCATCAACGCCATGCACGCCGCCATGGCCGGTGCCTACCATATGGAGTACTGGATTGAGCTGGGCATTCTGGCGAGCTATCTGATTCCGTCGCTGGCCCTGGGCGTCGTCTTCCGCCGCCCGGTTATCAAAGCCAACGACTGGATCATCGAAAAGCTGGAGTCAACCAAATTAATCTAGTTACGCGGTTTTACCAAACCGCGTAACGGCTCGACGCTGCAAACGCCCCTAAGCGGCAATCTGACGTTCAATTTCAAGGGCGCGACCAGAAGGTCAGCGCCCTTTCATTTCACGTCACCTTGCTCGCTTAGGGTCGTTTTCGCTGACATTGCCGGACCATCGAGGTTCACTTTGCCGACGCTTTAGTGGGCTGGATTGCGATGCAGCGTTGATTGTTGCTACAGTAGCGGGGCGTGCCGGGGGTCCGGTGCGCCCCGTTTTTATTTGACCATGAGGCGGCACGCAGCCATACGCGTGCGGACACCACGCCCAGATTGAGTGCGAGGATGTTCCATGGCCCAATACGCTGCCAACGAAATCGAAAACTTGCCCGATAGCCCTGTAGCCCGTGAAGACCTGGGCGCGGGCGGCACCTTCCGCGGCGCCGGCGCACGCTCTCCGCTGTTCTGGAAGGTTCTGCTCCTTTCGGTGGCGGTCATCTGGGGCTACTCCTTTACCACTATGAAGGACGCACTCGGCACCATTCCGGTGTTCGCGCTGCTCTATGTACGCTTTCTGCCCGCAGCGTTGGTCATGTTTGCCGTCTTCCACAAGCGCATCATTGCACATTTCAACGCTCGCAACCTGATCGTTGGCCTGAGTATGGGCGTGCTCATGTGGGCGGCCTATGCGTTGCAGACGGTCGGTCTGGCACATACTACGGCGGGCAAGAATGCTTTTTTGACGGGCACGTACTGCATCCTTGTGCCGTTCGCGAGCTATTTTCTGAGCGGCGAAAAACTCACCCGCTATAACCTGGGCGCGGCACTGCTGTGCTTGGCGGGCATTGGTTTGGTGGCGCTCGATAGCGTTGAATTCAACATCGGTGACGTCATTACGCTGGCGGGTGCGGTCTTTTTCGCCATCCAGATGGCGGTGACCGCCAAGTACGGTCGCAAAATGGACATCAACGTCATCACGTTTTGGATGTTTGTGGGCAACGGCGTGCTGAGCCTGGCAACGTCGCTGCTATTCGAGACCCAAGCGCCTCTGTCCGTGTGGACGCCGAGCTTTATCGGCGTGATGGCCTTTCTATCGGTGGGCTGTACGTGTGTGGCTCTGCTCATCCAAAACGTCGGCTTGGCGCACGTTCCGGCCTCGACGGGTTCATTGCTCCTATCGATGGAGTCCCCTTCGGGCGTGTTGTTTTCGGTGCTGCTGATGGGGGAGGCGCTTACCTCGCGTCTGCTCGCCGGCTTCGTCCTCATCTTCTTGTCGATCGTCTTGAGCGAGACACATTTCGATTTTTTGCGCCGAAATAATTGCGCGCAATTGTAAACAACTTGTTGCGCCGCCCTTCTGGGGCGGCGTTTTTTATGTAACGCCCTTACAGTTATGCCTTGCACTTTAGACCATCAAAGTGTTTGCTGCACAAATAATACTGGAGGGCATTTATGGCACCAGCTCAGTCCGATTTTCAACCGCAACCAGCGCCCAAGGCCACCCCGGCAGCGCAAGCCGCTATCGGTGACGGTCTTGTTGCCGAGGCTCAAGCTTTTGCCGACAAGCTTGCTGCGTGGCGCCACGACCTGCACCAGACGCCTGAGTTGGGCAATCGCCTTCCGCAAACCTCTGCGTATATCCAGGCACGTCTGACCGAGATGGGCATCCCGTTTGCCACGCTCGTCGACGGCTCCTGTGTTGTGGGCCTCATCGGTGCCGGTGCGGCCGTGGCGGCCCAGGGCAACGGTACGTGCACGGACGATCAGGCCGGCACGGTCATCATGTTGCGCGGTGACATGGATGCCCTTCCCGTCGCGGAAGAGTCGGGCGAGTCTTTCGCCTCTGTCAACGGCTGCATGCATGCTTGCGGCCACGATATGCATGCGACGGCCCTGCTTGGTGCCGCCCGCCTGCTCAAGGCTCGCGAGGCCGAGCTTGCCGATGCCAATTCCACGGTTAAGCTGCTGTTTCAGCCGGGCGAGGAAACCTTTGAGGGTGCCCGCGCTGCCATTGCCGACGGCCTTCTGCAGAACCCGCGTCCCCAGGCGGCTTTCGCCATGCATGTTAACAGCCAATCGCCGCTCGGCCTGGTGCTCTATGGAAGCCCGGCGCTTTCGGGCGTGTACGGTTTCCGCATTACACTGCAGGGCAAGGGCGGCCATGGCTCGAGCCCCGAGATCTGCATCGACCCCATCACGGCCGGCGTCCATGTGCATCTGGCGCTTCAGGAGCTCATCTCCCGCGAGGTGCCGGCGGCCAAGGAGGTCGCGCTTACCGTTGGCAAGTTCGCTGGCGGTCAGGCCGCAAATGTCATCCCCGACACTTGTGTGCTCGAGGGAACGCTGCGTGGCTTCGATGTCGAGCTCATGGCGCATCTTAAGAGCCGCATCGCCGAGGTCGTCAATGGCGTCGCGGCAACGTATCGTACGCCGGCGACCATCGAGACGCTCTCGGATGTTCCGCCACTCGTACTCGATGACGATATGACCCAGGCATCGCTGGGCTATGTGGGTGCGACATTGCCCAAGGCAGCTTTCCTGCCGTTGTTCCACGCCATGGCGAGCGAGGACTTTGCGCTTATCTCGAGCGAGATCCCGAGCGCGTACTTTACCGTGGGCGCCGCTGTAACCGATACGGATGAGCATTTTGCCCAGCACCATCCCAAGGCGCGCTTTGACGATGCCGAGCTGCCGCTTGGTGCCGCGGCCTATACCGCCGTCGCTTTGGGCTATATCGCCGACCACCGGTAGCACCCAACCTTGCCTTTCAAGCCTGCGGGCATGGCCGTAAGGCCTATGCCCTTGTCTTTCAAGGCAATCTTGGGCACTACCGGCCCCCGGCGCAGGCTATTCGTCTGTTTAAAAGGAGCGGTATGTCCCGGCAGCATAAATACTTCCCCGGTTGGCTCGTCGTGGCCTCCGTCTTTGTCATCATGGCCACGTGCTACACGATTTTCGTTAACTGCATGAGCCTGTTCCAGCCGCTCATCGTAAGCGACCTCGGGATCACGCTTGCCCAGTACAACATCTCCAACGCCATCTCCACCGTGGTGGGCGTCATCGGCTCACTTGTCATTGGCCATGTTGCCGATAAAGTAAACGGCCGCGTTTTGGGCTCCCCCACCGTTATCGCCACCTCTGCCGTTCTTGCCGGCATGAGCTTTGCCGGTGAGCTATGGCAGGTCTACGTGCTCTTTTCTGTTCGCTCCGTTCTGTCCGTGGCTGCCCTGGAAGCCGAATGGATGCTCGTACCATCATTCGGTTTCCAAGGCGGCCACGGGCCTACGAAATGATCCGTTTTCCTCCGTCCCCAACAGATCACGTAATCCGAAGGGGACGGAGGAAAACGGATCACAAACAGCGGCGGTGCGTCTGGCCGAACGAGTCCCCATACCCTCGTTCGGTCAGACGCGCCGCCGCGTTGCTGCTTTGTGCCGTATAATGTCCACTACCTATGACGCGATACAAAAGAAAGGTGTTTGCCCATGCAGGCACAGAAGGCGGAGGGAACCCGCGACCTTATCGGCGCCGAGATGCGCGCTTGGCAAAAGATGCAGCAGATTGCGGCCGGCGTATTCGAGCCGTTTGGCTTTAAGCCTATCGAGACGCCCGCGATCGAGCAGGTGGACGTCTTTGTCCACGGCATCGGCCAGTCGACCGACGTTGTGCGCAAGGAGATGTTCCGCGTCTTTAGCGGCGCCAACCTGGAGCGCGTCTTTACCGAAGGCACCGACACCAAGCTCAAGCCCAAGCAGCGCCTGGCCCTTCGTCCCGAGGGCACGGCCGGTGTGGTGCGCGCCGTCGTGGAGAACAACCTGGTGCCCCAGGGCTCCACGCCGTTTAAGGCTTACTACGCCGAGGCCATGTTCCGTGGCGAGCGTCCCCAGAAGGGTCGCCTGCGCCAGTTCCATCAGGTGGGCATCGAGTGGCTCGGCGCTCCCGATCCGGCTGCCGACGCCGAGTGCATCATCATGCTCATGGAGTTCTACAAGCGCCTGGGCTTCGATCTTTCCAAGCTCCGTCTGCTCATTAACTCGATGGGCGATGCCCAATGCCGTCCGGCCTATCGCGAGCAGGTCAAGCAGTTTATCCTCGATCACGCCGACGAGATGTGCGACGAGTGCCGCGAGCGCGCCGAGCTCAATCCGCTGCGCGCCTTCGACTGCAAGAACGACCACTGCCGCGAAATCATGGCCGACGCACCGCTGATGGGCGACAACTTGTGCGATGAGTGCCGCGAGCACTACGAGCAGGTCAAGCGCTATTTGGATGCGGCGGGTATCGAGTATGTCGAGGATCCCACCCTGGTGCGTGGCCTTGACTACTACACCCGTACCGTCTTTGAGGTCGAGGCTCCCGGCGCCGGCGTCGGCTCCATCGGCGGCGGTGGTCGCTACGACGGCCTGGTCGAGCTCGAGGGTGGTAAGCCCACGGCAGGCGTCGGCTTTGCCGTCGGTTTTGAGCGCGCCCTGCTGGCCCTGCAGGCCTTTGGCAGCGATTTGGGTGCCGATGAGGCCCCGTGCGTCTATGTCGCCAATGCCGGCAAGGAACTGCGCCAGAACGTCTTTGCCATTACGCAGGAGCTTCGCGCCGCAGGTATCGTGACCGAGGCCGACTATCAGGGCCGTTCGCTCAAGGCTCAGTTTAAGCAGGCCGATAAGGTAGGCGCCAAGCTCATCCTGGTCCTGGGCGGCGACGAGCTTGCCGCCGGCAAGGTCAAGGTGCGCGACATGGAGAGCCATGAAGAGGTCCTTGCCGATCTGGCCAACGTCGTCGAGGCGGTTCGCGAGCGCCTGTAGCGCATCTTTTTGAGCTGCGGACCCGCTAACATGTCCCGCTCGCGGCGAGCGATTGTTACGGGGGTGTTTCGCTTTTATGCGGAATGCCCCCGTTTGCGTATGCCGCCCACCGAGAAATACGACCATTTAGGGCAAAACCCTTGCAATGCAGAAAATACTTTTGTGTGGTAAAGCGCAATCAGCGCCGAAAGTTTTTGCCGAGTGCCTATAATGAATATCGCATGTTACGTGCATAGAAGGAGGAATGGGAGGAAACGTGGCTGAGAACCTAAGCAACCAGTCTGTACCCGAAGCCGCGGCGCGCGTCGCTGCCGTGGTCAACCGCCTCGTTAACCGAATCGGCTCGAATGCCGAGTCCAGGGAGCGTCTCGCCGAGATCGAGATCCCCGAGGAGCTGCGCGATAATCTGGCGCTGTTCCTGCGCCTGGAGCGTCGTGTGCTTAGCGAGTATGATCCCGAGATCGCGGACCTGTTCGACAAGATCCTGTCGGCCGAGATTGTGGTCAATGCCGGCAACCCCGGTACCCGCGCTGCCGACGAGGCCGTCGACGAGCAGGGCGTGCCCACCGCCGACGAGCCCACCGCCGTGGCATTTCGTGAGGTCGTCGATCTGATCGACAGCCTGCCGCTCGATAAGCAGCAGGTCATTGTCCGCGCCTTTACGAGTTTCTTCCATCTGGCAAACCTGTCGGAGGAGAACTACCGTGTGGCGCAGCTGCGCGAGCGCGAGGCCGGTGCGTCGACCGATACCGAGGTCGATCCCGCCAACGAGCTCACCGTCGCCTATCACCAGCTGGTGAATGAGCTGGGCGTCGAGGGCGCCAACGAGCTGCTCGGCAAGCTCGAGTTCCACCCCGTCTTTACCGCGCATCCCACCGAGGCCCGTCGTAAGGCCGTCGAGGGCAAGATTCGCCGTATCTCTAACCTGCTGGAGGAGCGTCCGCGTCTGGGCGGCTCCGACCTGGTGGAGAACGAGCGCCATATGCTGCAGGAGATCGACGCCCTGGTGCGTACGAGCCCCATCGCGCTCAAGAAGCCCACGCCGGTCGAGGAAGCCGATACCATCATCGACATCTTCGATAACACGCTGTTCGACGTCATCCCCGTCATCTATCGTCGCTTTGACGACTGGGTGCTGGGCGACAAGGCCGGTACCGTGCCGCCGCTGTGCCCGGCGTTCTTCCATCCCGGCAGCTGGATCGGTTCCGACCGCGACGGTAACCCCAACGTCACCGCCAAGGTGAGCCGTGAGGTCGCCGCCAAGTACTTCACTCACATGGTGCTCAAACTCGAGGACAAGTGCCGCCACATTGGCCGCAACCTCACGCTCGAGGCCACCTACAGCAAGCCGTCTGCCGAGCTCATCAACCTGTGGAACCATCAGGTCGAGATGAGCCCTCGGTACACGGCCCGCGCCGAGCTGATCTCCGAGCACGAGCCGCATCGCGCCGTCATGCTTGTCATGGCCGACCGTCTGAACGCCACCGTGCGCCGTATCACCGACACCATGTACCACAGCGCCGATGAGTTCCTGGAGGACCTGCGCGTCGTCCAGCGCTCGCTGGCCGCCTGCGGTGCCGTCCGTGCTGCCTACGGCCCGGTCCAGACCATCATCTGGCAGGTCGAGTCCTTCGGCTTCCATATGGTCGAGATGGAGTTCCGTCAGCACTCCGTGGTGCACGCCCGCGCCCTCAAGGATATCCACGAGAACGGTATCCATGGCGACCTGCAGCCCATGACGCGCGAGGTCATCGATACCTTCCGCGCTATCGGTTCCATCCAAAAGCGCTACGGCAAGAAGATGGCGCACCGCTACATCATCTCGTTTACCAAGAGCGCCCAGCATGTGGCCGACGTCTTTGAGCTTGCCCACCTGTCCTTTGCACACGAGGAGGATGTCCCCGAGCTCGACGTGATCCCGCTGTTCGAGCAGCTCGAGGACCTCGAGGGCTGCGTCGACGTGCTCGACCAGATGCTTACGCTGCCTGTGGTGCAAAAGCGCCTTGCCCAGACCAACCGCCGCATGGAGGTCATGCTGGGCTATTCCGACTCCTCCAAGGATGCCGGTCCTACCACGGCCATGCTCGCGCTGCACTCCGCGCAGGAGCGCATTGCCAAGTGGGCCGAGAAGAACGATATCGACCTGGTGCTCATGCACGGTCGCGGCGGTGCCGTGGGCCGTGGCGGCGGCCCGGCCAACAAGGCCGTGCTGGCGCAGCCCAAGGGTTCGGTCAACTGCTTCTTTAAGCTCACCGAGCAGGGCGAGGTCATCTTTGCCCGTTACGGCAACCGCACGCTGGCTCAGCGCCATGTTGAGTCCGTTGCCGCCGCAACGCTTTTGCAGTCGGCCCCGAGTGTCGAGAAGACCAACACAGAGACCACGCAGAAGTTCTGGGATATGGCCGAGAAGCTTAACGCTGCAAGTCACGAGCGCTATCTGGACCTGCTGAACACCGAGGACTTTACACCGTGGTTCTCGACCGTGACGCCGCTGACCGAAGTCGGTCTGCTGCCGATCGGCTCGCGTCCCGCTAAGCGCGGCCTGGGCGCCAAGTCGCTCGACGACCTGCGTACCATTCCGTGGATCTTCAGCTGGAGCCAGGCACGCATTAACCTGGCCGCTTGGTATGGCCTGGGCACCGCCTGCGAGCAGCTGGGCGACCTTGACCAGCTCAAGGCTGCCTACCAGGAGTGGCCGTTCTTCCGCACCTTTATCGACAACATCGAGATGTCGATCGCCAAGACCGATCAGCGCATCGCCAAGATGTATCTGCACCTGGGCGATCGCCAGGATTTGTCCGAGAAGGTCTTCACCGAGATGCAGCTCACGCGTAAGTGGGTCCTTGCCATCGTCGGTGACGAGTGGCCGCTGCAGCGCCGCCGCGTGCTCGGTTGCGCCGTCCGCGTGCGCAACCCCTACGTCGACGCCCTGTCCATCGCCCAGGTCCGCGCCCTTCGCGAGGTGCGTATGAACCAGGACGAGATGGCCGAGGAGAAGAAGGCCGAGTACATGAGCCTGATTCTTTCGACTGTGACCGGCGTCTCGGCAGGTTTGCAGAACACGGGGTAATCGATAGCCCTGTAGCTCTCACCGGGACCCGATGGGTTTCCCTCTGAATGCGTCCTCGCACTTGAAGCCCCCTTATCCTACTCCTTCGGAGCTGCGGATAAGGGGGCTTCGTGCTGCGGAATGCATTCAGAGGGAAACCCATCGGGTCCCTTCGTCCTCGGTCTTCGGGGATTACAGCTGAGGGGAGAATGGCGCGCTTCGCGCTTAATGTGGGGTGCGGCGAGGGCTTCTTGCGTCCTGCGGAGTGTGCCTAAAAGTAAACTGATGGCGGGCCCTGCGATGTCCGGTCTTCGGCGGATTACTGGCTGGTGGAATAATGGCGCGCTCCGTGCACTTTGATGGGGCTTCGTGCTGCGGAATGCATTCAGAGGGAAACCCGTCGGGCCCCTTCGTCCTAGGTCTTCGGTGAATCAGCCGCTGGGTGAGGGTGGTGCTTGGGGTGACGTGCAAAAAAACGGAGTTTTCAGCAGCTAAAGATTGATGCATAGGACCATAGGTGACGTTCGCGGTCCCTGTTGATGCTTTTGCACGACAATTGGGCCTTGGCGATGCTCATATATGACTGGTTTCTTGCCGCATGCTGCCTAGAAGGCAAGAGCCATGGAGGCTTCCTAGCTTTCGATAGGCTTTTAGCCCTATAGACTTATCTCGCGATGCTGAATACTCCCAAAAATGCACGCTCCGGATGGGGCTACCCTGTTACGGTTCGAAACCCGTGCGTCATTCTATGCATTTTATTGACGTATTTATGCAAGATAGCTTACGCGCGCATGCCACAGGATTGATGTGTGTCTCTGCGCTGTGTAAGCCATCCTGTCCATAGTGCCATTGACAGGCGGCCGCGGTCCCGTTTGGGATCACGGCCGTTTTGGTGTGGGTCAAATATGAACGTTGTGTTAATGAGTCGGTGGACGGTGGTGTTTTTCGGTGAGCGGCGTATCCTTCCAACGGTTTGACTAGTGTGTCAGTTGAAAGGAAGAGGGCGCTCGTCATTGTTTGAATGTGAACTGCCGTTTGACCACAAGACGTTGCATTTGGAGCTCGAGGATAAGAACTTCGCGGGTGTGATGGAAGGTCATCAAAATGAGTTTAAGACCACGAAATCGCAGGAAGAGCTGGTAGAGGAGTCGCTTGCCAACCCTTATGGATCGCCTTCGCTCGAGGAGCTTTGTGCTGGCAAGAAGGATATCGTCATCATTAGCTCCGATCATACGCGTCCCGTTCCCTCGCGTGTGACGATGCCTATTCTGCTGCATCACATCCACTCCGCTGCGCCCGAGGCTCGCGTGCGTATTCTGGTTGCTACGGGTATGCATCGTCCGTCGACGCACGAGGAGCTCGTCAACAAGTACGGCGAGGAGATCGTTGCCAACGAGGAAATCGTTATGCACGTCGCGACTGACGACAGCATGATGAAGAAGATCGGCACTCTGCCCTCTGGCGGCGAGTGCATTATCAACAAGATTGCCGCCGATTGCGATCTGCTGCTTGCCGAGGGCTTCATTGAGCCGCACTTCTTTGCCGGTTTCTCTGGTAGCCGCAAGTCCGTCCTGCCTGGCATCGCCAGCTACAAGACCATCATGTACAACCACAACGGTCAGTTTGTGAACGATTCCCATTCGCGTGCCGGCAACCTGTGCCACAACCACGTGAGCGAGGACATGTTTGCCGCTGCCGAGATGGCTCACCTTGCCTTTGTGCTCAACGTGGTGCTCAACGGTAAGCACGAGGTCATTGGCTCCTTTGCCGGCGACATCCATAAAGCGCACGAGGCCGGCTGCGAGTTCGTGAAGAGCCTTGCCGGCGTTGAGCCCGTCGAGTGCGATATCGCCATCACCACCAACGGCGGCTACCCCCTCGACCAAAACATTTACCAGGCCGTGAAGGGCATGTGCGCTGCCGAGGCCACGCTTCCCGAGGGCGGCGTGATCATCGACGTCGCCGGTTGTGCCGACGGTCACGGTGGCGAGGGCTTCTATCACAACATCGCCGACAACGATCCGGCAGAGTTTGAGCGTGCCTGCATCGACCGTCCTAAGGACGAGACCCTGCCCGACCAGTGGACGAGCCAGATTTTCGCCCGCATCCTGGCGCATCACCCTGTGATCATGGTCACCGACCTGTGCGATCACCAGATGCTCAAGGATATGCACATGACGCCGGTCAACACTATCGAGGAGGCGCTCAAGCTCGCCTTTGAGATGAAGGGTGCCGATGCCAAGGTGGCCGTCATTCCCGATGGCCTGGGCGTTGTTGTCGCTCAGCACTAGTGTGCGGCTCAAACGAATCGTTTATAACCGACAAGAAAGATAAGGTTTTATGCTTACCAAACTCCTCTGCGAATTCGGCGCAACGGCCCTCATGATCATCTTTGGCGTGGGCGTGCACTGCGATACCGTGCTCAAGGGCACCAAGTATCAGGGCTCCGGCCACATGTTTGCCATCACCACCTGGTCTTTTGGCATCTCGGTCTGCCTGTTTGTCTTTGGCGGCGCCGTGTGCATGAACCCCGCCATGGTGCTTGCCCAGTGCATCGTAGGCCTGGTGCCGTGGAGCAGCTGCATCCCCTTCATGATTGCCGATATGCTCGGCGGCTTTGTGGGCGCCGTAATCGCTTGGCTTATGTATGCCGATGAGTTCAAGGCTTCCGAGGGCGTCGTCGACCCTATTGCCCAGCGCAACATCTTCTCGACCAACCCCACCACCGAGGGCACGAACTATGCTCGCAACTTCTTCTGCGAGGCCATCTGCACCTTCGTGTTCATCAGCGCCATCCTTGCTGCTGCTAGCCGTGCTGGTGAGAACGTTCTGTTGCTCGCCATCTGCGTCGGCCTGATCGTTTGGGCCGTTGGCATGGGCATGGGCGGCATCACCGGCTTCGCCATGAACCAGGCACGTGACCTTGGTCCTCGCATGGCCTATCAGGTGCTGCCGATTAAGAACAAGGCCGACAACAACTGGAAGTACGGCCTGCTTGTTCCTGGCATCGCTCCGTTTGTCGGTGCCATCGTGGCTGCGTTGTTTGTGCATGGTTTCTTGGGCATGTTCTAGTCCAAGGCAATTGATATAACGTCCGGGTCCGGCATAGGTTAACTTTCCGCCGCGTCCTCGGACATGCAAGAAGCTCCCGCTGCGCACTTCGTGCGGCGGGAGCTTCTTGCGTCCTGCGGAATGCGGCGGAAAGTTAACCTATGCCGGACCCTGCGGGAATCCAGTTGCGTTCGAACAAGCAACCAACATATATATCTGAATTTGGATGTGGTGGGCACTTTGTTGTTAGGCGCTTTGAGGTGCGAGTGACACTTTGGGATGCGTGGCGCCTTGGCGTGGGGCGGTGCTTTGGGATGAGCTTCTTACTTAGTTGAAGAGGGGTTTTATGGCTGATAGGTAGTCTTTGGCTACGTCCTCTTTTGGGGCTTGGAAGTTGTGCCAGGCCCACCATTGGACGGTGGCTACGAAGCTTGAGGCTATGTGGTGTAGTAGGAAGCTTCGGTCCATGGTGGCGGCGGGGCCGTTTGGGTCGGTAGGGACGGTTTCGGCTGCTCGTGACATGATGGTCTTGCGTAAGCAGTCGGCGAAGACGCGTGAGCCGGCGCCGGCTACCAGCGCTCGGACGCCCTGGCGACGTTCCCATAGATTGTTGAGAATATGCTCGACCTGCACGAGTGGGTCGTCGAGCGGTGCGCCATCGTCGTCGAGGGCGTGGGTGCAGATGTCGCTCACGAGTTCGGACAGTAGGTCGTCTTTGCTCTTAAAGAGGCCGTAGAATGTTGCGCGGCCTACGTGAGCGCGCGCGATGATGTCGCCGACGGTAATCTTGCCGTAGTCCTCCTCGCGCAGCAGCTCGAAGAACGCCGCAACGATGGCAGCGCGGCTTTTTTCCTTGCGGGCATCCATGGCTATGCGTCCGCGTGAACGAGCAGGCAGCGAAGCGTACCGGAGCAACCCTCGTAGGGGCGCTTACCGGCGCCGTAGCCGACGGCCTCGATGCGGTAGCGGGCCGGCAGGTGCTCGGACGTACGCAGTGCGGCGACTATGGCGGCGCCCGTGGGCGTCACGAGCTCGCCGGCGACCGGTGCGGGCGTGAGGGCGATATTGCCTGCTTGGCATAGGTTGACGACGGCGGGCACCGGGATGGGCATAAGGCCGTGGGCGCAGTGGATGGTACCGTGACCCTCGGAGAGCGACTCAACCACAATGTCCTCAATACCCAGGTCATCGAGGCAGATGGCGACAGAGCAGACGTCGACGATGGAGTCGACGGCGCCCACCTCGTGGAACATGACGGTCTCGGGCGTTTTGCCGTGGGCCTTGGCCTCGGCGGCGGCGAGTGCGGTAAAGATGGCGAGGGCGCGACGCTTGGCGCCATCGCTTAGCTGCGAGCCATCGATAATGGCGGTGACGTCCGCCAATGACCGGTGGTGATGGTGATGGGCGTGATGGTGGCCCTCATGGTCATGACCGTGGGCGTCATTATCATGCTCGTGGCAGTGATCGTGCTCGACATGGTCGTGATGATGGTGCTCATGCTCATGCTCATGCATATGCTCGACAGCTGCTTCGTTGCCGTAGAGCCAGGCCATATCGTGATCATGGTTCTCGAGGCCCTCTGCAAGCTGGACGTCGAAATCGCAGGCGTCGATGCCGTGCTTGTTTACGCGCGTGACAGCGATCGTAAAGCCGTCGACCGGCAGCGTGGCGAGCTGTTCGCGCAGATGCTCCTCGCTGGCGCCCAGGTCGAGCAGGGCCGCGACGGTCATATCGCCGCTGATGCCCGAGGTTCCGTCGATGATAAGCGTGTGCTGATGGTTGGACATGGGATGCTCCTTAGCGGGCGCAGGGCGTGCCGGCGCTCAGATGATTGATAAGACTTGCCTGGTAGGCGGCACCAAAGCCGTTGTCGATATTGACGACCGAGACGCCGCTGGCGCAGGAGTTGAGCATGGCGAGCAGCGCGGCCACGCCACCAAAGTTCGCGCCGTAGCCCACGCTGGTGGGAACGGCGATGACCGGGCAACTCACCAGGCCGCCGATAACGCTCGCCAGGGCGCCCTCCATGCCGGCGATGGCGATGACCACCTGTGCCTGGGCAAGTTCCTCGGCATGCGCGAGCAGACGGTGCAGACCGGCGACACCCACGTCGTAGAGGCGGTCGACCTCGTTGCCATAGAACTCGGCCGTCAGTGCCGCCTCTTCGGCGACGGGCAGGTCGCTCGTACCGGCGCAGGCGACGACGATGCGCCCGTTGCCGGTGGGGGAGGGCTTGCAGCCCACGAGGGCGAGCTGGGCGTCCGGGACATATCCCAGGTCGATGCCGTTGCCGAGAAGCTTAGCGGTGCGCGCGGCTTTTTCGGCATCCAGGCGCGTGACCAGGATGCGCTCCTGGCCGGCATCGCGCAGCGCTTCGATAATGGCGGCAATTTGCTCGGCGGTTTTGCCGGCACCGTAGACAACCTCGCCGGCTCCCTGGCGCACCCCGCGCGAAAGATCGAGCTGCGCAAAACCCAGATCGGCGGTTGGCGCCGTCTGGATGCACGTGAGGGCGTCGGCAGGGGTGACTGCTCCGCCGGCAACATCGCTCAGCAATTGCTCAAGATCTCGCTTATCCATATATGTTCCCTTCGACGGCGCAAAGTCTAGCACTCAAAGGGTATGTTTCCGAACACTAAGACAAAATTGTTCGGAAACTTTAGGACAGACTGATTCAATTGTTAGACGGATCGGTTAGTCGCGCAGGATGATGTCCATGGCGAGCATCAGGTTGCGCTCGTCGATGGCAAACGGGGCGGCCTCGCGCGTCTTGGGCTTGGCGCAAAACGCGATGCCCGTGCCCGCGGCCTGAATCATGGGGATGTCGTTGGCGCCGTCGCCAATCGCGACGGTGTGAGCCATATCGACGCCGCATTCAACTGCCCAATCCAGCATCTGGATAAGTTTGGACTCCTTGGTCACGATGTCGGCCGCCAGCTTACCCGTGAGCTTGCCGTCTACGGCCTCCAGGCGGTTGGCCAGGCAAAAATCGATGCCCGCAGCGGCCACGATCTTACCGGCGACCTCGTGAAAGCCGCCGCTTACCACGCCGACCTTCCAGCCCTTGCTGTGTGCCGAGCGCACAAGCTCCAGCGCGCCGGGGGTAAACGTCACGCGCTCAAAGGTGCGCTCGAACACGCTCTCGTCCAAGCCGGCAAGCAGCCCCACGCGCTCCTCGAGTGCCTGCTTAAAGTCGAGCTCGCCGCGCATGGCGCACTCGGTGATCTGCGCTACCTGCTCGCCCACGCCGGCCTCCTCGCCCAACAGGTCGATGACCTCCTGGTTGATGAGGGTGGAGTCGATATCCATAACGATGAGGCGTGCAGTCATGTTGGGCCTTTCCGAGTGCAGTTGTATTGGGGCACATTGTCGCACGCGGCGCACTTCGGCAACGGCTGCGGTGCGTCAATTGTTTCGTCTCCGTCAAGTCTTTGGGCAGGAGCTAGTTTTTCGCGGCACATCGACGCGGGTGCGATAAGATAGAACGCCATGTCCGGCTGCGCGGTTTACGCAGGCTGGGCAAATCTGTACGACGCCGCCCGGAACGACACGGGGCGGCACAGATCCATAAAGGAGGATCACTGGTATGAGCCAGACCCGTCCCATTGACGAGCATTCCATGCACACCCGTACCTGCGGCGAGCTTCGCTTCGAGAACGTGGGCGAAGAGGTCACCCTCACCGGTTGGGTGAGCCGTCGCCGCGACCACGGCGGCCTAATCTTCTGCGACCTTCGCGACCGCGAGGGCATCACGCAGCTCACCTTCGACCCCGAACACTCCGACGGCGACGCCTTTAAGATCGCCGAGACCATGCGTCCCGAGTGGCCCATCAAGATTCACGGCGTCGTGCGCGCCCGTGGCGAGGAGACCACCAACACCAAGCTCGCGACCGGCGAGATCGAGGTCCTGACCGACCACGCCGAGGTGCTCAACACCTCCGTCACCCCGCCGTTCCAGATTGAGGACGGCATCGAGACCAGCGAGGACACCCGTCTGCGCTATCGCTATCTGGACCTCCGTCGTCCCGAGATGATGGCCAATCTCAAGCTGCGCTCCGACTTTACCTTTGCCATTCGCGAGGCGCTGCACAACCGTGAGTTCATGGAGGTCGAGACGCCCTCCCTGTTCAAGTCCACGCCCGAGGGCGCCCGCGACTTCATCGTCCCCAGCCGCATCCAGCCGGGCAACTTCTACGCTCTGCCGCAGTCCCCGCAGCTCCTGAAGCAGCTGCTCATGGTCGGTGGCGTCGAGCGCTACTACCAGGTCGCCAAGTGCTTCCGCGACGAGGACTTGCGTGCCGACCGTCAGCCCGAGTTCACCCAGGTCGATATCGAGATGTCCTTCGTGGACCAGAACGACGTTATGAGCGCGCTCGAAGAGGTTCTTGCCGATGCCTTCGGCCGCATGGGTGTCGAGATGCCCACGCCGCTGCGTCGCATGGACTACTGGGAGGCCATGGACACCTATGGCTCCGACAAGCCCGATACCCGCTATGGCATGCACTTGGTCGACCTGACCGACATCTTCGCCAACTCCAAGTTCAAGGTCTTTGCGACTGCCGCGAACGAGGAGGGCTCTGTCGTCAAGGCCATCAACGCCAAGGGCGCCGGTGCCTGGGCTCGCGCCAAGATCGATAAGCTTGCCGGCGTGGCCTCCACGTTTGGCGCCAAGGGCCTGGCCTGGATCGCATTCCGCGAGGACGGCTCCATCAACAGCCCCATCGTCAAGTTCTTCTCGGACGAGGAGATGGCCGCCCTGCGCGAGCGCATGGACGTAGAGCCCGGCGACCTTGTGATGTTCGCCGCCGGCCCGCGCCTGCTCTCCGACGAGATCCTGGGCGGCATGCGTTCCCACATGGCTAACGCGCTCGAGATCAAGCGCGAGGGTCACGACTTCCTGTGGGTCGTCAACTTCCCGCTGTTCCACTGGGACGAGGACCGCAAGGCCTATGCAGCCGAGCACCAGCCCTTTACCCTGCCGACCGAGACCGACATCGCTAAGATCGAGGCCAACCCGCTGGCAGCCGGTTCTTGCACCTACGACTTTGTCATGGACGGCTTTGAGGCCGGTGGCGGCGGTATGCGTATCCACAACGCCGAGATGCAGATGTCCATGCTCAAGCTCCTGGGCTTTACCGAAGAGCGCGCCGAGTCTCAGTTTGGCTTCCTCATGGAGGCGCTCAAGTTTGGTGCGCCCCCGATGGGTGGTTTCGCTCTGGGCCTGGACCGCGTGTGCATGCTGCTCACCGGCTCCGACTCCATCCGCGACGTCATGGCGTTCCCCAAGACGGCCAGCGGCTCCGACCTCATGTCGGGCGCCCCGAGTGCCGTTAGCGGCGCCCAGCTCAAGGACGTCAGCCTGCGCCTGATGTAGGCAAGCGGCTACATATTGCCCGTAACGAGGGAAGGACACGTGCCTTCCCTCGTTTTTTATGCGCGGGCGTTGCGAGGGCATGGGGTGACCGGACGTCGCGGAAACTGTGTCCCAGAATTTGCACCCAGAGCGGGATGGGCTTTCCGCTAGGGCCGCTCAGCGGAAACTGCGACCCGGAATTTGCGTCCAGAGTGGGCTGCGGTTTCCCAAACAGGGCCCTTTGGGAAACTGCGACCCAGACTCCAGCCAAATAACGGGACGCACTTTCCAGTCGAGCTTCTGGCGGGTCTCGACAAGCATCTAACGCTACAATAACTACCACGTGGCTGGGTTTGCCGGCCGAATGTGCGACGTCGTGGGAGGGGACATGGTCGAGTTTACAAAGACGATTAAAGATCCGTTGGGACTACATGCCCGCCCGGTTGCGCTGCTCTACGACATCATTGCCAAGCATCGTAGCGACGTGTCGGTTAGCATCGGCGACCGCCATACCGACGGCCGTGATGTGATGGGGCTCATGGCGCTTTACGGCGAGTGCGGCGAGGACATCGTCTTTCGCGTTTCGGGCGTAGACGAGGCCTCGTGTGTCACGTCGATCAGAAACCTCTCGCTCTAAACGCAACAAGGGACTGCGGACAGTCCCTTTGTCACATCTCTGGGAGGCGCTCTTTGCGGCGCCTCTTTTGTTTCATATGGGAAACTTTTCCGAAAACTGAATAGGGACCCTTTCCAAAAAGTTAACCACGTGCTAGTTTACTGTAGCGAACATAGACGTGGTTAACTTTTGCTGCGTCGATGTTGAGGACGAACTGACGTTAGGAGCACACTCATGTCTTGCGGACCGCAGATGCCGGCCATGCCGCTTTCGATGGTGAAAGCGGGCGAAACCGTGCACGTGTCTCGTGTAAAGGGCAATGAGGATATGAAGCACCATCTCAAGGACCTCGGCTTTGTCGAGGGCAACGAGATCCACGTGGTGAGCTCGAGTGGCGCCAATATCATCGTCACGGTGCTGGGTGCACGCTTTGGTATCGATTCCAAGGTTGCCATGCACATCATGACCATCGGTTAGTCCGCAGCATTTAAAAACTGAAAGGGGGACAAGTAAATGAAGACGTTGGGTGACGTTAAGGTGGGCGAGAGCTCCACGATCGTCAAGCTTCACGGTGAGGGCGCGCTGCGCCGCCACCTTATGGACCTGGGGCTCATCAAGGGCACTTCGTTCAAGGTCGTAAAGGTTGCACCGCTCGGTGATCCGGTCGAGATCAACGTGCGCGGCTACGAGCTTTCCATCCGCAAGGAGGAGGCCGCCGTCGTCGAGGTCCAGTAAGGACTCGCGGCGCATATTTCTGCAGATAAAGTTAGGTTTTTCTAACTTAATGCAGCATCTTTGAAGCACATTATCCAGCCCGCGCGGAGAAAGCAGCGCAGGCACACAAGGAAGAAGGATTGAATGGCGGATTCTCAGATCCATGTCGCGCTGGCGGGTAACCCCAACTGCGGCAAGACCACGCTTTTCAACCTGATCACCGGCGCCAACGGCTACGTTGGCAACTGGCCCGGTGTCACGGTTGAGAAAAAGGAAGCCAAGCTCCTGAGCGACAAGAACGTTACCATCACGGACCTCCCCGGCATCTACTCGCTTTCCCCCTATAGCCCCGAGGAGCAGTGCTCGCGCGATTACCTCATGAGCGGCGAGCCCGATGTCGTCGTCCAGGTGGTCGACGCCACCAACTTGGAGCGCAACCTGTACCTGGCGCTTCAGGTTATCGAGACCGGCCTGCCCGTGGTCGTCGCCCTCAACATGGCCGACTTGGTCGAGAAGAACGGCGACAAGATCGACACGGACAAGCTCTCCAAGAAGCTCGGCTGCCCGGTCATGATGATCTCGGCCCTTAAGAACAAGGGCATCAACGAGCTGTTCGAGCAGGTCAAGAAGTCCGCTGCTTCCAAGGGCCAGGTGCCGGAGCACAAGTTCGATTCCTCCATCGAGGACGTTCTGGACCACATCGAGAACAATCTGCCGGCGAGCGTTCCCGCCAACAAGCGTCGCTACTACGCCGTCAAGCTGTTCGAGCGCGACGCGGACGCCTGCAAGCTCATCAACCTCACTAAGGAGAAGGCCGCTCGCGTCGAGCAGCTGGTCGCCCAGTGCGAGCAGGATTGCGACGACGACGCCGAGTCCATCATCACCGGCGAGCGCTACGGCGTGATCGCCCACATCATCGACGAGTGCCTCACCAAGGCTCCGGCCAAGATGAGCACCTCCGAGAAGATCGACCGTGTGGTTACCAACCGTATCTTGGGCCTGCCGATCTTTGTGGTCATCATGTTCTGCGTGTACTACATTGCCGTCTCTACCTTGGGCGGCACGGTGACCGACTTCACCAACGACCAGCTCTTTGGCACCGACGGTTGGTATGTGCTCGGCCAGGGCCGCGACGCCTACGACGCAGCTGTCGAGGCTGCGGGTGACGCCGCCGACTCGGTCGACCCGGCACAGTACGGCCCCTATGTTCCGGGTATTACCACCGTGGTGCACGATGCCCTTGTGGCGGGCGGCACCGAGGACGGTGGCCTGGTCGATTCGCTGGTCTGTGACGGTATCGTCGGCGGTCTGGGCGCCATCTTCGGCTTCGTGCCGCAGATGTTCCTGCTGTTCGTGATGCTGTCTTTCTTGGAGGACTGCGGCTACATGGCCCGCGTCGCCTTCATCATGGACCGCGTGTTCCGCCGCTTTGGCCTGTCCGGCAAGTCCTTTATCCCCATGCTCGTGTCCTCGGGCTGCGGCGTCCCCGGCGTCATGGCCACCAAGACCATCGAGAACGAGAAGGACCGCCGCATGACGGTCATGACCACCACGTTTATTCCCTGTGGCGCCAAGCTGCCGATCATCGCTCTGCTCATGGGTTCCATCATCGGCGATTCTTCCACCACCGCCGCATGGATCAGCCCGCTGTTCTACTTCTTGGGCGTCTTTGCCGTCATCGCCTCGGGCCTCATGCTCAAGAAGACCAAGCTCTTCGCCGGTCGCCCGACGCCGTTCGTTATGGAGCTTCCCGCCTATCACTTCCCGGCAATCCGCTCTTGGGCGCTGCATGTATGGGAGCGCTGCTGGGCCTTTATCAAGAAGGCCGGCACGGTCATCTTCGCGTCCACCGTCGTGGTTTGGTTCCTCTCCAACTTTGGTAGCTACAACGGTTCCTTCGGCTTCCTGCCTGCGATGGACGGCATCCCCGAGGAGTTTATGGACTACTCCGTGCTCGCCATGCTGGGCAACCTGGTCGCTTGGATCTTCGCCCCGCTCGGCTTTAGCACCTGGCAGGCCACCGCGCTGACTGTCTCTGGACTTGTCGCCAAGGAGAACGTCGTCGCCACCGCCGGCTCGCTGCTGTCCGTTGCCGACGCCGCCGAGACCGACCCGAGCCTGTGGACCGCGTTCGCCGGCATGTTCCCGACTATGGGCGCTTGCGTTGCCTTTGGCGCCTTTAACCTGCTGTGCGCCCCGTGCTTTGCCGCCATGGGCACTATCCGCAACCAGATGGACTCCGGCAAGTGGACCGCGATTGCCATCGGCTACGAGTGCGCCTTTGCCTGGGTGATCGGCCTGTTCATCAACCAGTTCTACAACCTGCTTGTCCTTGGCCAGTTTGGTATTTGGACGGTTGTAGCCATCGTTCTGCTGGTTGCGATGCTCTTCCAGATCTTCCGTCCCATGCCCAAGCACGCTTGGACCGACGAGGACGAGACCAACACCGCTTCCGCTGCAGTTTCCGCTTAAGTCCGAATAAGGATCAGTCCCTTTCCACGAGCCCGGGTGTCCCAGCGACACTCGGGCTTTTTGGTGAGGGAGATGTGGCGTTTCCGCAGATAAAACCGACCAAAATATACCTGTCCCTTTTTGGCAGGTGGAGAATGGGGTAAAGTAAGTGATGGTTAACTAGAGGAGGCTTGCTATGGCACCTATCGATATTGTTGTACTGGCTATTATCGGTATTGCGTTTGTCGCCGTGTGCGTGCGCATTTATCGCAAGGGCACCTGCGCCGACTGCGCTCAGGGCGGCGTTTGCACGGGACATTGTTCCAACAAAAAAACCTGCGCCGCACTTAAGGGCGTGGACAAAATTGCCGAAGACTTGGGTCGCGGTATCAAATAAGGTCCAGGCATCCAGGCGCCTCGCGAGTATCCGTTCGCGGGGCGCTTTGTGCATTTGGACGCGAGCGCGGCGAGTTGAAGAGTATTTTTGGGGTATCGCTAACTATGTGGTCAACGGCCCGCTCACCGTGGTTCATGCCGTGGCAGGCGCTAAGCTCGCCGTCGAAGGCATGACCAACTACCTGGGCCTCTAACTCCATCCCACCCATCAGTTGCGGTGAAATACGGACTGTTTTGGCTGTCAAAGGCCTCATCTACTCCGTATTCCACCGCAACTTTTTTGTGGGGTGGGCTAGAGACGCTGCATGCGGTACCCGACACCCATGTGCGTCTGAATCATCTTGGGGTGAGAGGGGTCTGCCTCGATCTTCTTGCGCAGGGTGCGCATGAACACGCGCAGGCTCGCCAGATCGCTGTCCCAGCTCGTGCCCCATATCTCGCGGGTGATGAAGGTGTGGGTGAGCACCTTGTCGACGTTTTTCGCCAGAAGGACGAGCAATTTGTACTCGGTTGGGGTGAGCGAGAGCTCGCGTCCGTCTTTCGTCGCGTATCCCGCGGCGTAGTCGATATGCAGCGGACCGTTGTCGAACGTGCTCGCTTCTGTCGACTCGCTCGACGCCATCGAGGAGCGCCTCAAATTCGCACGGACGCGCGCGAGCAACTCATCCACAGAAAAGGGCTTGGTGAGGTAGTCGTCTGCCCCTGCGTCAAGTGCTGCAATCTTGTCGGAATCTTCGGAGCGCGCCGAAATGACGATAATGGGGACTGCCGACCAGCTTCTGATCTTCGTGATGACCTCGATACCGTCAATGTCGGGAAGGCCGAGGTCGAGCATGATGAGGCTGGGACCGTGCGACACCGCATCCATGATGGCAGCCTGGCCGTTGCAAACCTTGCTCACGACGTAGCCGTGGAGGTCAAGCGCGGTCGAAACGAGGTTTTGAACGGTCAGGTCATCTTCGACCAGGAGGATGCGTGGCTTAGCGGCATTATTCATGAATCTCGATCTCCTCGGCGGGCAGGGTAAAACGGAAGACGGCCCCATGGGGGTGGTTGTCGCGAACTTCGATGACGCCGCCATGTGCCTCCACGATGGAGCGGCAGAGCGACAGCCCAAGGCCGATGCTTCGACGCGAATCCACGGGCTGCGTATTGCTTGAGGTGAAGAAGCGCTCAAAGATATGAGGCTTGTCGCAGTCTGCCACACCCGGCCCATCGTCTGCGACGTCCACCACGACGAACGCACCCTCGCGACGTGCGCTGATGGTGACAGTCGAGTCCTCGGGCGTGTATTTGAAGGCGTTCATGATGAGATTCGTAAGCACCTGCATGATGAGATGGACGTCGATGCGTACCAGCAGGATGTCGTCAGTGTGCTCGATGGTGACGGCACGTCCATGCGATGCTTGGGCGACATGGCTGAGGGCGGCCTCGATGACCTCGTCGATGAGCTCGGATGTTAAGTTGAGGCGAATGGTGCCGTCCTCGACGCGTGTGATGGCGAGGAGGTTCTCCACGGTATCGATAAGCCAGAGGGAGTCATCGTAGATGGCATCGGCAAGATCGCAGCGTTGTTCGAGGCTAAGCCTCTCGTCGCTCTTCCGAAGGATTGCCGCAGATCCGGATATAGCCGTGAGGGGTGTCCTCAAATCGTGGCCGATGGAGCGCAAAAGGTTGGCGCGCAGCTGCTCGTTTTTCGCCAAGACCGCAGCCTCTTCGCGCTCTTGCGCCGCCCGGTCACTTTCGAGCGCCAAGGCGCATTCACCTACGATAGATAGGACGATCGAATGCTCGAAGGCTTCGATCTCGCGCCCCTCCAGGTCGATGCCGATGACACCGAATACCTTGTCGCCGGTGCGAACCGCGAGGTAGAGACAGCGCGCCTCAGGCAGGGTCCGCGTGCTTGCGCCCGCGCGCTTGTTGTTGGTGTAGGTCCAGGTTGCAACGGCGCGCTCGTAGTCGGTGAGCAGCGACGCGGATCGGTTTTCGGTGCCAGCGGACTCATAGAGCGCCTTGCCGAGCGTGCCGTGTTCGGCGGTGTAGAAGACCACGTCGAGTTTTAGCAGTTTGACGAGTTGGTTCATGGCGACGCGGGCACACTCCTCCGCGCTATGGGCTTGCTGCAAGAGCTGGTTCGTTTCGAGGAGTACGCGCGTTTTGAATGCGTTCTCGGCGGAGGTACGGGCGTTGTCGGCGATGCGCGCAGTTAACTCGCCGGCGACCATAGCGGTAGCGAACATGATGCCGAACGTGACCAGATAGCTTCGGTCGTAGCTGGCGAGCGAAAACAGAGGCGTGACGAAGCAGAAGTTGTAAAGCACTACAGAGAGTACGCTCGATACGATCGTGCAGATACGCCCCGTCGTGGTGACGGCGGTCAGCAGGGCCGTGAGGATATAGAGGGATATGATGCTGGAATCGGCAAATCCCAGATGGCGGAAAGCCGTGCCGATCGCCGTGGCGACAAGAGAGAGGGCCAGCGTGCGAAGCACGTCTCGGCTGCTGGGCGGCTGCAGGGCGACCGCGCGGCGGCGTCCTTTGGGCCGGGAGGGCGGAGTCGACTGGTCTGGAATGATGTAAATGTCGAGGTTCGGGGCGAATGTTATGAGCTGTTCTACGAGAGATTTGCGGCCGAAGAGGGCCTGACGGACGCTGCTGCGCTCGCCCGTGCGCCCCATGACGATCTTCGAAATACCCGACAGGCGCGCGAACTCGGAGATCTGAAACGCGATGTCGTCGCCATAGACGGTTTCCATATGTGCTCCGAGCTGCTCGGCTAGGGCGATATTGGCTGCAAGCTTGGCGCGCTCATCATCGCTCATGGCTTGCGTGCGCGGGCTCTCTACGAACAGGGCGACGAGCTCGCTGCGAAACGCTTTCGCCATGCGTGCGGCGGCACGGACGATGCGGGGATTGGTCGGCGCCGGGGAGACACAGACTAAGATACGCTCCCTGGTGTAGTAGTCACGGTTTCCCAGCACGCGTGCGGCATCTGTGAGGTGGCCGGTGCGATCGGCGCAGCGGCGCAGCGCGATTTCTCGGAGTGCGGTGAGGTTCTCGACGGTAAAAAAATGCTGTTGCGCTCGGTCGGCTTGTGCGGGACGGTAGACGAGGCCGGCGCGAAGGCGCTCAAGTAGGTCTTCGGGCTCTATGTCGACGAGCTCGACCTGGTCGGCATCATCGAAGATACGGTCGGGGATTCGTTCGCTCACGACAACGCCGGTGATGGATGCAACCATGTCGTTTAGGCTCTCGATGTGCTGAACGTTCACGGTCGTATAGACGTCGATGCCCGCATGTAGAAGTTCCTCGACGTCTTGATAGCGTTTGTCGTGGCGAGACCCCGGCGCATTCGTATGGGCAAGCTCGTCGACAAGGATGAGCTGAGGGGCGCGTTCGATAGCCGTATCTAGATCGAACTCGCTGAGCGCAATGCCGTTGTGCTCGATGAGTTTACAGGGCACGTTCTCAAGCCCTTGTGCAAGATGGGCAGTTGCCGGACGTTCGTGCGGCTCGATGTATCCCGCGACGACATCGACACCTCGCCGCTTGGCGGCGTGGGCGGCTTGAAGCATCGCATAGGTTTTACCTGTGCCAGCAGCGTAGCCAAAGAAAATCTTGAGGTGTCCCCGGCTGGTTCGAGCGTCGTCGGCGACCTCGTCTTTCTCAATTGCCTTGAGGATGAGGTCTGGATTGACGCGAGTGTCCGATGCGTCGCGCTGCATAGCGTAGCCTTTCTGAAGCGTTGTCCATGCGTGCATACGCGGTGAGGGCGCCGCTGTATGCTCGCGAGGTCGAGTATAGGCGCACTGCAGCAGCAATAGTGCTTTCTACCTGCATCTTTACGGCATCTTAAGGTCGTGAGCCCCAGCCCTCACGCCTCTTTAATCCCTAGAAGCGTTTACTGTCCCCAGGCGCTTGCGAGAGCAGGCGTCCGAGGCATCGGACCGCGCGTGAAAGGGGCGGTGAATGGACATCCTCATTCCCATCATCGGAGTCGTCTGCATTGGACTCCTTATCTATTACATCTACATTCTGATGAGGAGTGATTCGTAAACTATGGACGCTGCGATTCAGTACATCTTGTACTTTGCCGTGCTCGTCGTCCTGGCCGTTCCGCTCGGTCGGTTCATGGCCCATATCATGGATGGTGAGCATACGTTCCTGTCGCCTGTGATTGCTCCTGTGGAGCGTGGCGTCTATCGTCTGCTTCGCATCGACGCGGCAGAGCAGATGGGGTGTAGGCGCTATCTGGCGAGCGTGCTGGTCTTTTCGGGGATCGGCCTCGTGGCTCTTGTGGCACTCCAGGTGCTTCAGTCCTTCTTGCCAGGCAATCCCCAGCACCTGCCGGGTGTGTCATGGAACCTGTCGTTCAATACGGCTGCTTCCTTCATAACCAACACTAACTGGCAGTCCTACTCCGGTGAGACCACCCTGTCCTACCTTGTGCAGTTCATGGGTCTCACCGTGCAGAACTTCGTTTCCGCCGGCACCGGTATCGCGGTCATGTTCGCGCTGATCCGCGGCTTCCGTCAGGTCAAGGAGCAGGGTCTGGGTTCCTTTTGGGTCGACCTCACCCGCACCGTCCTGTACGTGCTCATCCCGCTGAACCTCGTGTTCGGCATCTGCCTGGCTGCCGGTGGCGTCATCTCCAACTTCCAGCCGGCTCAGAAGGCTGAGCTCGTAGAGCCCGTCGCTGTCCAGCCTAATGCAGACGGCGGCTGGAGCGTCATCGACGGCGCCGAGATTGAGGGCGACACGGTCAAGGTCGACGGCAAGGTTGTCGAGGGCGCACGCGTGGTCACCGAGCAGTTCCTGCCCCAGGGTCCCGCGGCTCCTCAGGTCGCCATCAAGCAGTCCGGCACCAACGGCGGCGGCTTCTTCGGCGTGAACTCCGCTCATCCGTATGAGAACCCCAGTGCCTTCACCAACATCATCGAGATGACCAGCCTGCTGCTGATCCCGGCCGCCTGTTGCTTCACCTTCGGTATCGGCGTCAAAAACACCAAGCAGGGCAAGGCCATCTTTGCCGCCATGTTCATCCTGCTGGTGATCTTCACCGGCATCATCGCCCTCAACGAGCATGCGGGCACACCGCAGCTGGCCGATGGCGGAGCGGCCAACATCGAGATGACCGACGGTCAGGCCGGCGGCAACATGGAGGGCAAGGAGAGCCGCTTCGGTATCGCCTCCTCTTCCACCTGGTCCGCTTTCACGACGGCTGCTTCCAACGGCTCGGTTAACTCCATGCACGACTCCTACACCCCGCTGGGCGGTTTTGTCCAGATGCTCCAGATGGCTCTGGGCGAGGTCGTCTTCGGCGGCGTGGGCTGCGGCCTGTACGGCATGATCGGCTTCGCCATCCTCACGGTGTTCATCGCCGGCCTCATGGTCGGACGCACGCCTGAGTTCCTGGGCAAGAAGATCGAGCCGGGCGAGATGCGCTGGGCAGTTGTCCTGTGCCTGGCAACTCCGTTTGCCATTCTGGTGTGCTCGGCCATCGCCTGCATGGTGCCCGGTCTTGCCGACCAGCTCAACAATGGTGGCGCGCACGGCTTCTCCGAGGTGCTGTATGCCTTCACCTCATGCGGCGGCAACAACGGCTCGGCGTTTGCAGGCATGAACTGCAACATTCCCTGGATCAACGTCATGCTCGGCCTCGAGATGCTGTTCGCCCGCTTCATGCCCATCATCGGTACGCTGGCTATCGCCGGCTCGCTGGCCAAGAAAGGTAAGGTCGCCGAGAGCGCCGGTACCCTGTCTACCACCAACGGCATGTTCGTATTCCTGCTCGTGTTCATCGTTCTGCTGATCGGTGCTCTGAGCTTCTTCCCGGCCCTGGCGCTTGGCCCCGTTGCCGAGTTCTTCCAGATGATTGCGTAAAGGAGGGCGCAGATTTATGGCTATGCAAAAAGACATGATGGGCCGCGCGGTCCGCGACTCGTTTGCCAAGTTGGATCCTCGCGTCCAGATTCAAAACCCGGTCATGTTCCTGGTGTGGCTTTCCGCCGTCATGACCTCCGTCCTGGCCGTCGCTTCCATCTTCGGTGTGCAGGACGCGGGTGTGCCCACTTACTATGTGGTCGCCATCGCGGTCATCCTGTGGCTCACCGACCTGTTCTCGAACTTCGCTGAGGCGCTTGCCGAGGGCCGCGGTAAGGCCCAGGCCGATTCCCTGCGTGCGGCCAAGAAGGATGTCGAGGCCCATCGCATCGAGTCCGTTGAGGACAAGGAGCACTTCACCGTCGTTCCCGGCACCGAGCTCACGCGCGGCGACCTGGTGATCGTACGCGCCGGCGAGCAGATTCCGGGAGACGGCGATGTCATCGAGGGTGCCGCCTCGGTTGATGAGTCGGCCATCACCGGCGAGTCTGCACCCGTGGTTCGCGAGGCTGGCGGCGACCGCTCTGCCGTTACCGGTGGTACCACGGTGCTGTCCGACTGGATCATCGTCAAGATCTCCAGCGAGCCCGGCCAGAGCTTCCTGGACAAGATGATCGCGATGGTCGAGGGTGCCGCGCGTAAGAAGACCCCTAACGAGATTGCTCTGGAGATCTTCCTGGTGGCCCTCTCCATCGTCTTTATCCTGGTCACGTTGGCCCTGTATTGTTACTCCTGCTTCTCGTCCGGTCTTAACGACATGGTCAACCCCACGGCCGTGACCACGCTCGTGGCGCTGCTCGTGTGCCTGGCTCCCACTACCATCGGCGCCCTTCTGTCCGCCATCGGCATCGCCGGCATGAGCCGTCTGAACGAGGCCAACGTGCTGGCCATGTCCGGCCGCGCCATCGAGGCCGCCGGCGACGTCGACATCCTCATGCTCGACAAGACCGGCACCATCACCCTGGGTAACCGCCAAGCCGCCGAGTTCATCCCGGTCGACGGCGTCGATCCCGCGGAGCTGGCCGATGCCGCCCAGCTTTCCTCGCTGGCCGACGAGACCCCCGAGGGCCGTTCCATCGTCGTGCTCGCCAAGGAGCAGTTTGGGCTGCGCGGCCGCACACTCGAGGATAAGGGCATGGAGTTCATCCCGTTCACCGCGGCAACGCGTATGTCCGGCGTGAACTACGAGGGCAATGAGATCCGCAAGGGCGCTGCCGATTCCGTGCGCACCTATGTGGAGGCAGCCGGCGGCGTGTTCTCCCAGGAGTGCGACGACGTCGTCGAGCGCATCGCCAAGGCCGGCGGCACCCCGCTGGTCGTGACCAAGAACTGCCGCGTGCTGGGCGTTGTGTACCTCAAGGACATCATCAAGTCCGGCGTTAAGGAGAAGTTCGCCGACCTGCGCAAGATGGGCATCAAGACCATCATGGTGACGGGCGACAACCCGCTCACCGCCGCGGCAATCGCCGCCGAGGCCGGCGTTGACGACTTTCTGGCCGAGGCCACCCCTGAAGGCAAGCTCGAGAAGATCCGCGAGTTCCAGCGTGAGGGCCACCTGGTCGCCATGACCGGCGACGGCACCAACGACGCGCCCGCTCTGGCCCAGGCCGACGTCGCCGTGGCCATGAACACGGGCACCCAGGCTGCCAAGGAGGCCGGCAACATGGTCGACCTCGACTCCAGCCCCACCAAGCTCATCGAGGTCGTGCGTATTGGCAAGCAGCTGCTCATGACCCGCGGTTCGCTCACGACCTTCTCGGTGGCCAACGACGTGGCGAAGTACTTCGCTATCATCCCGGCCCTGTTCTCGCCGATCTACCCGGGCCTTGGCGCGCTCAACATCCTCGGTCTGGCAAGCCCGCTGTCCGCGGTTCTTTCGGCCATCATCTATAACGCGCTCGTTATCGTCGCGCTGATCCCGGCCGCGCTGAAGGGCGTTAAGTATCGCGAGGTCCCGTCCGGACAGCTGCTGACCCACAACCTGCTCGTGTGGGGTCTGGGCGGCATCGTTGCCCCGTTCGTATTCATCAAGCTCATCGACATGCTGCTCGCGTTATGCGGCATTATGTAAGTGGAGGTTTGTATGTTCAAAGGTGTTACATCGCGCGCACTGGGCGTGTTCGCGCTGTTTACCGTTGTCTGCGGCCTGGGCTATACGCTCGTCGTGACCGGCATCGCCCAGGTTGCGTTCCCGTATCAGGCGAACGGTTCGCTCATTACGGTCGACGGCAAGGTTGTGGGTTCCGAACTCATCGGCCAGAACTTTGATGACGAAGCCCACATGTGGGGTCGTATCCAGAACGTGTCAATTGTCGAAGGCGAAGACGGCGAGCTCATGGCGTATGGTGTCCCGTCCAACCTGTCCCCGGCGAGTGAGGAGTATCGGCAGCTGATAGATGCGCGCGTGAAGAAGATCCGCGCCGCCAACCCCGATGCCGATATGGACGCCGTGCCCGTCGATCTGGTGACGTGTTCGGGGTCCGGTCTCGACCCGGAGATCTCTCCGGATGCCGCCGAGTACCAGGTTCCGCGCCTTGCCAAGGCCACGGGCAAAAGTGAGGACGAGGTGCGCGACATCATCGCCGCGTGCACCAAGGGCCGTTTCCTCGGCGTGTTCGGCGAGCCCACGGTCAACGTGCTCAAGGTGAACCTTATGCTGGACGGCGCGCTGTAGGTGAGGAAGTGGCGGATGAGGGCATGACTGACTATCTGAGCCCTCAATTCCACCCCGCCCATCAGTTGCGGTGAAATACGGACTGTTTTGCCTGTCAAAAGCTTCATCTACTCCGTATTCCACCGCAACTTTTTTATGAGGGTCGGGATTGAAGGTGGGGAGTGCGAGCGAGTGCGAATGCGGCGGTTACTGATACGATAGGTACGTTAGCAACTGCCGCCGAGCGGCTCAAACGAAAGGAACCCTGTATGGAGTCCTCCGCCTATCCAATGCTCTTTAGCCCGATCAAGGTCGGTACGACCGAGGTCAAGAACCGCGTCTTTATGCCGCCGGTGTCCACCAACCTGGCCGATCATGGCTATGTGACCGACGACTTGGTCGATCATTACCGTGCCCGCGCCAAGGGCGGCGTGGGCCTGATCATCACCGAGGTCGTGACGGTCGAGCCCACCTATACCTATCTGCCGGGTGACATGTGCTGCTACGACGACACATTTATCCCCGGCTGGGAAAAGCTCGCCGCGGCCGTCCACGAGTATGGCTGCAAGATCATGCCGCAGCTCTTCCACCCCGCCTACATGGCCTTTAACATTCCGGGCACGCCGCGCTTGATCGCTCCGTCCTTTGTGGGCCCGTCCTATGCCCGCGAGGCGCCGCGCCCCATTACGGTCGACGAGATCCACGAGCTCACACATCAGTTTGGCGATGCCGCTGTGCGCATGCAGAAGGCTGGCGTCGATGGCGTCGAGGTCCATGCGGCGCACGCTCACGGCATGCTTGGCGGCTTTTTGACCCCGCTCTACAACAAGCGCACCGACGAGTACGGTGGCTCGCTCGACGCCCGCATGCGCTTCCTGCTCGAGGTCATCGCCGAGATTCGCGAGCGCTGCGGCAAGGACTTCATCATCGACGTCCGTATTTCGGGCGACGAGTACACCGACGGCGGCCTGACCCTCAACGACATGATCTACGTCTCGCGTCGCCTGGAGAAGGCCGGCGTCGACATGATTCACGTGTCGGGCGGCACCACCATCAAGCGCGGCTCTGCGATTCCCGCCGCCGGCACGCAGCAGGCCTCGCACGCCGCCTGCTCGCGCGAGATCAAAAAGCACGTCAACATTCCCGTCGCCACCGTCGGACGCATCAACGAGGCCTGGATTGCCGAGGAGCTAATTGAGGACGGCGCTGCCGACATCTGCATGATGGGCCGTGCCAATCTGTGCGATGCCGAGTTCTGCAACAAGGCTGCTGCCGGTAACGCCGACGACATCCGCCCCTGCATCGGTTGCCTGCGCTGCCTGAACGGCATCATGTTTGGCAAGCGCATCTCCTGCACCGTCAACCCGGACGTGGAGCGCGACGAGGCTGGCTACGAGCCTGCCGCCGAGGCAAAGAACGTGCTCGTTGTGGGTGCTGGTCCTGCGGGTATGGAGGCAGCCTACATTGCCGCCAAGCGCGGTCATAACGTGGTGCTCGTGGATAAACAGGACGAACCGGGTGGCGAGATGCGCATCGCAGCCGTGCCGCCGGCAAAGCAGGAGCTCACCCGCGTGATCAAGTATCAGTACCGTCGCCTGGCCGAGGCCGGCGTCACGTGCGTCTTTGGCACCGAGCTCTCGGCCGAGAACATTCAGCGCGACTACGCGGGCTACGAGGTTGTCCTGGCTTATGGCGCCGAGCCCATCGCTCCGGCCTTCATGCAGGGCTTTAAGCAGGTTATGACGGCCGACGACCTGCTGGGCGGCAAGGCTTTCCCGGGTAAGAAGATCGTCATTGTGGGCGGCGGTACCGTTGGCTGCGAGACGGCCGATTACCTGGCCCCGCTGGTAAACGACCTGTCGCCGGCCAATCGCGATGTCACCGTCATCGAGATGACCAAGACGCTCGCCGCCAACGAGGGCGGCGCCGGTCGTGCGGTGCTTATCACGCGCATGCTCTCCAAGGGTGTCCACGTGCTGACCGAGGCCAAGGTGACCGAGATTACCGAGGACACTATCAGCTACGAGAAGGACGGTGAGATTCACACCATCGCCGATGCCGATACGCTGGTGCTTGCCATGGGCTACCGCCCCAATACCAAGCTGGCCGATGACCTTGCCGCTGCCGGCGTTGCCATCCACGTGCTGGGCGATGCCCAGAAGTGCGGAAACATCCGCGACGCCATTGGCGACGGCTACAAGATTGCCTGCGAGCTCTAATCAATCCCTTGGCGCATGAGGAGGGGCGTCTCTGCGCCATCCGATAGCAAAACAGCGGTGGTGTCCCGGGTTTCGGGATGCCGCCGCTTGCTCTTGTGATCCTGGCGACGCGAGCGCACCCCATTTCACCTCAGCTGAAGGAATGGGGGATGCGATAGTATTACGGGTGATATTCGACAAACCGTGGGCTTCATCCGAGGGCTTTATGGAACAACACCAGCATTATCAGAGCCTGCAAGACCAGGCATACAACGCACTGCGCTCCAAGATCATCTATGCTGAGCTCAGGCCCGGCACGCGCCTTTCGGCGATTGGTCTGGAAAAGGAGACGGGGATCGGGCGCACGCCCATTCGCGAGTCCTTTGTGCGCCTGCGCGAGCAAGAGCTGGTGGAAACGCGTCCCAAGAGCGGCACCTACGTCTCTAAGATCAGCATGGAACACGCCGAGAATGCCTGTTTCTTGCGCGAGAAACTCGAGAGAAGCGTGCTTATTAAATGCTGCTCTGCCGCCACGCCCGAGCAAAAGCATCGGCTCGAGCAGATTCTTGCCGAGTCCGAGTCGCTCGACCATAGCGAGACGCGTCGCTTTTTCGATCTGGACAACCTGTTTCATGAGACGTGTTTTGAGATTGCCGGTCGTCACATGCTGTGGAATTGGATGAAGAGCGTCAACACGCATTTTGAGCGATACAACTGGTTGCGTATGGTGTCGCAGGACCTGGATTGGGAGCCGATTCGTCGGCAGCATCGCCGGATTCTCGAGGCCATTAAGAGGGGCGATACCGACACGGCGAGCTATCTGGCAGAGACGCACTTGCACCTGATGCCCGAGGAGCAGGGCCCGGTTATCGCCTTGCATCCCGACTACTTTGAGCTGTCCAAAGACTCGTCTATCTAGCCCATCACTGCATCTGCTCGAGACGCAAAAACGATGCTGCTCACCCACAGCGTTTTGCAACTGAGAATTTTAAAAAATGCCTAAAATGGCTCAGACTGCCGACAATTGGGAAACGGGGTGCGCTATGGCGCAGATGAGAATCAAGGACATTGCCGCCGAGGCGGGCGTGAGCCCGGCCACGGTCTCGCGCTATCTCAACAACCGCCCCGGGCAGATGACCGAGGAAACCCATGCTCGCATCGCGGCAGTTATCGAGCGCACCGGCTATCGTCCACGTGCCGCCGCGCGCAATCTGCGCAGCTCGCGTACCAACCTCATCGGCGTGATCTTGGCCGACATTGCTAACCCGTTCTCCAGCGCCATGCTCGAAGGGCTTTCCGCCAGCGCCGCCGCGCGCGGCTGCTCGCTCATGACGGCCATTAGCGGCAACGACCCCGCCAAGGAGGCAGAGTCGCTCACCAGACTTATCGATGCCGGTGTGGACGGCCTGGTCGTCAATACCTGCGGAGGCAACGACAAGGCGATCGCCGAGGCTGCGGGACGCCTGCCCGTCGTGCTGCTCGACCGCGATGTTGCCGACGGCGGTGTCGATCTGGTGACCTCTAACAACCGTGAGCTGGTCGCCGGCCTGGTAGACGCCTTGGCCTCTGCGGGCAGCGAGCGCCTGTGCCTGCTCACCGAGGCAAGCGACGACAGCCCCGTGCGTCGCGAACGCGCCGAGGCGTTTGCCGACGAGCTCTCGCGCCGCGGCCTGGCCGGCGAGGTCGTCACCTTGGCGGACGGTGGTGTCGAGGGTGTCAGTCGCCTGGACGAGACCATCCGCGGCTATGCGGGTAAAAAGCTCGGCCTCATTGCCGTCAACGGCTTGGTTTTCCTGCGCCTGACCGAGGCGCTGGCCCAGCTGGGGCCCTCGTTGCCGGCGGGTCTCAAGATCGCAACGTTTGACGATTACCCCTGGAACCACGTGCTCTTTGGCGGTGTGACCACGGCCGCGCAGGACACCCTCACCATTGCCGAGCGCGTAGTCGAGCGCCTGTCCGAGCGCATCGACGTCGTTACCACTACGGTGGGCGATGCCGCAAAGCTCGCTCCCAAACGCATCGAGGTCCCCGGCCACATCGAGCACCGCGCTTCGACCTCGCGCTAATCTGTGTGATAATATATAGACAATGTCATACAGGAGGTACCCATGGCTGCGTCTGTGCTGAGTGTGCGAGTGGACTCGTCAATTAAAGATTCATTTGCCGAGCTGTGCGAAGAACTTGGCATGACTTCGTCTGTTGCGGTCAATATGTTTATGAGACAGATGCTGCGCGAGCGCTCGCTGCCGTTTGTTCCTTCACTCGGTAAAAGCTCTGCGAGCGAAAGCGCTGCGGCGGGCATTTTGGATACTGCTCAGATT
Source organism: Collinsella aerofaciens (assembly GCF_028206795.1). Taxonomy (GTDB): domain Bacteria; phylum Actinomycetota; class Coriobacteriia; order Coriobacteriales; family Coriobacteriaceae; genus Collinsella; species Collinsella aerofaciens_AX. The sequence goes on from NZ_JAQLFJ010000006.1 coordinate 139,284, forward strand.
GAGTCAGCCGTCCGTGAGGCGGCCAGCCCGATTCCCGCCATCAAAACCGTGATTCTATTTGGCTCGTATGCCCGTGGCGAAGCGCGTGCCGATAGCGATATCGACTTACGTCTCGAAGTCGATCGCGATCAGGGCTTTGGTCTTTTCGCGTTGTCGGCATTCGGCGAGGCGGTGCGCAAAGAAACTGGGAGGCAGGTTGACCTCGTCTCGAGCGACCATCTTGATGGCGATCTTGCCGCGGTAATCGAGCGCGAAGGAGTGATCCTTTATGATCGCGCGTAAGTCAGACTGTCTCCGCGCCCAAGAGGTCTTGGATGCCATCTCTGAAACGAACGAGCGCATCAAGGCCTTTGGTATCACCGAGGACCAGTTTCTGCATGCAAATGACGTGCGGACGAGGGCGTTGGCGGACTCCCTTTTGATGTGTGCGCTTAGGGTGACGGAAGAAGCGGGCAAGTTGTCGGAACGCTCGCAGCGGCTTCATCCCGAAATTGAGTGGCGTGGAATTATCGGCATGAGAAATTACCTCGCGCATGATTACGGCAATGTCGACCGTTCGGTTGTTTGGGATGCAGTGACGATGGAGTTCCCGGCGCTGGAACGAGCCTGTAGGCAAATTGCCTCCGAATCTGAACGCTAGCCGCTCATTCGCAACGGCCTCCGCGCCCACGTTTTTTGAGCGCTTGATACGCTTTAACCCTGCGGAAACATTTTTCTGCGATAGTATCTGCGATATAGACCAGTCGAAACCCGCCCGAAAGAAAGGGGAGCGACATGAACCAGCAGAACATCGATTACGTACTCCGCTCCGTAGAGCAGCGTGACATCCGCTTTGTGCGTCTGTGGTTTGTCGACATTCTCGGCCGCCTCAAGAACTTTGCCATTAGCCCCGAGGACCTCGAAGTCGCTTTTGAGGAGGGTATTGGCTTTGACGGCTCCGCTATCGAGGGCTTTGCCACGCCCGAGGAAGCCGACATGCTCGCATTCCCCGATGCTTCAACCTTCCAGATCCTGCCGTGGCGCCCGAGCCACAACGGCGTCGCCCGCGTGTTCTGCGACGTGTGCACTCCCGATTGCAAGCCGTTTGCCGGCGACCCGCGCGACGCTCTGCGCCGCATGTTCCGCAAGGCCGAGAAGGCCGGCTATCTGCTCAACGTGGGCGCCGAGCTGGAGTATTACTACTTTCCCGACGAGCACACGCCCGAGCCGCTCGACAACGTGGGCTACTTCGATCTTTCGGTGAGCGATGCCGCCCGCGACCTGCGTCGCAACACGGTCCTCACGCTCGAGAAGATGTCCGTGCCCGTGGAGTACACCTTCCACGCCGCCGGCCGCTCGCAGCACGGCATGAGCTTGCGTCACGCCGAGGCCCTGAGCATGTCCGACGCCGTCACCACGGCCAAGCTCATCATTAAGCAGCAGGCCTACGAGAGCGGTTGCCACGCTTCCTTTATGCCCAAGCCGTTGGCGGGCGAGGACGGCAGCGCCATGTTTTTGCATCAGTCGCTGTTCGACCACGACGGCAACAACGTCTTTTGGGGCGAGGACGACGAGAAGTACCACCTCTCCGAAATCGCCAAGCACTACATGGCCGGCATCTTAGCGCACGCGCGCGAGATCAGCGCCATCACCAACCCCACGGTCAACTCGTACAAGCGCATCACCACGGGTGGCGACTCCGTGCCGCAGTACGCCACGTGGGGCCTGCGCAACCGCGCGAGTATGGTCCGCATCCCGGTCTACAAGCCCGGCAAGCCGCTGTCCACGCGCATCGAGCTGCGCAGTCCCGACCCCATGGCCAACCCGTATCTGGTCAACGCCGTCACGCTGGCGGCTGGTCTGGACGGCATCGAGCGCAAGCTGGAACTCCCGCCCGAGGCCACGGCCGAGACGCTCAAGCTTACCGACCGTCAGATGGTCGAGGCCGGCTACGCGCCGCTGCCTCGCTCGCTCAAAGAGGCGCTCGACGTGTTTGAGGACTCGCAGTTTATGAAGGATGCTCTCGGCGAGCACATCCACAGCTTCTTCCTCAAAAAGAAGCGCGACGAGTGGCATAAGTTTGAGTCTACGATCACCGAGTGGGAGATCAAGCACTACCTGGCGAACTCCTAATCGCGCTGGCTTGTTCCAGTACGATTGAGCTCATTTCTTTGGAGGCCGATATGTCCGATAAGAGTGCCCTGTTCATGGCGCGCACGACGCGCTTCCACGAGTTTGCCCGCAGCTTGACGACCACCCTGGGTGTCGAGGTGAGTCTGGCCACTCCCGATTCGCCGACTGCGGCGCACGACTTTGACCTGCTGATCCTCGATTCCGATGGCATCCGCAGCGACCGCATCGATCAGATTGCCAAGTGGCTTGACGATCGCGGCGGTGTCCCCATGTTGGTGATCGTCGACGATGAGGCGCTCGGCACCTTGCGCCTGCCCAATCACGCGCATGCCGACTTTGTGTGCCCTACGGCGACGCCCAACGAGCTCAAGGCTCGCGCGCAGCGCCTGATGGGCGAGGAGGAGACCGTCACCGCCGACGATGTGCTCAACATCGATAACCTCGAGATCAACCTGGCTACCTACCAGGTGACACTCGATAACGAGCCCATCGACCTGACGCTGATGGAGTACTCGCTGCTGAGCTTTTTGGCGACGCACCCCAACCGCGCCTACAGCCGCGAAGTACTGCTGCACCGCGTGTGGGGCTTTGAGTACTGCGGCGGCACGCGCACCGTCGACGTGCACATTCGACGCATCCGCTCCAAGGTGGGCCCGCAGATCGCGGCACACATCACCACCGTCCGCGGCGTGGGCTATCTGTTTAAGGACTAGATTTCCACCACAAAGGGGACAGACACCTTTGTGGTGGTTTTGACGCAGGTGCGGGCTCCTTTCGAGTTTGCAGCAGAACTTAAGCCTTCCTAAAAGATTGCGTTCTCGTACACGTACGCCCGCATATTGGGGTACAACTCAACGTGAACAATGATGGCCCGCCACGTGTTTGGCGGGCCTTTGGTTATTTGACGAAAGGATCGCAGCTATGAGCGAGAACGATTCCCAGCGTCCCCAAGATGTTGGCAATGCCGGCGAGACTCAGCAGCAGCCGCGCGTGCAGGTGGAGTCGACGCCTGCCGGCAGCAACATTCCCTACGTGCAGGCCTATGACACACAGACCGGCCAGCCGCTGGGCGGTCAGCAGGTCGTGAACAAGCACACGGTGGTCAAGACCAAGACCAAAAAGCTGCCGATCTTTATTACAGCGCTTGCCGGCTGTGCCTGCGGCGCCCTGCTGGTCATCGCGCTCATTATGAGCGGTACGCTCGATATCGGTGGCGGCAAGAATGCCGTGACGGCGGGCGCTTCGGGTTCGTCGACGCAAAAGATTACGATCGACTCCGAGGACACCACGTTGGCCGAGGCCGTTTCTGCCAAGGCCCTGCCCTCCGTCGTTTCCATCACCGCCACTTCGAGCGGCAGCCAGAATGGCTCGCTTTCGCAGTCTGCCGACGAGTCGGACAACTCGGGCAGCGTCGGCTCGGGCGTTGTGCTCGATACCGAGGGCCACATTCTTACTAACAACCACGTGGTCGATGGCTACGATCAGTACGTGGTGACCATGGACGACGGCACCACCTACGAGGCCGAGTTCGTGGGCAACGATGCTTCGAGCGACCTGGCCGTCATCAAGCTCAAGGATGCAGACGCCTCCAAGCTCACCCCGATCGAGATCGGCGACTCCTCCAAGCTCAACGTGGGCGAGTGGGTCATGGCGATCGGTTCGCCGTTCGGCAACGAGCAGTCTGTCTCCACCGGTATCGTCTCGGCGCTCTACCGCTCCACGGCCATGAGCTCTACCAACGGTAACACCATCTATGCCAACATGATCCAGACCGATGCCGCCATCAACCCGGGCAACTCCGGCGGCGCGCTCGTCAACGACAACGGCGAGCTGGTAGGCATCAACTCGCTCATCGAGAGCTACTCAGGTTCCAGCTCGGGTGTTGGCTTTGCTATTCCCGTTAACTACGCCAAGAACATTGCCGACCAAATCATCGACGGCAAGACGCCGGTTCATCCGTACCTGGGAGCCACGCTTTCGAGCGTCAACGCGCTCAACGCCCGTACCAACAAACTGAGCACCGATAGCGGTGCCTACGTGGCGAGCGTTGTCGAGGACGGTCCCGCTGCCAAGGCTGGTATCCAGGAGGGCGACGTCATCACCAAGCTGGGCGACGACGAGATTACGAGTGCCGACGGCCTGATCATCGCACTGCGCAGCCACGAGGTGGGCGAGAAGGTCGAGATTACGCTCATGCGCGGCAAGGAAGAGAAGAAGGTCACCGTCGAGCTGGGCTCCGACGAGGAGCTGCAGAACCAGCAGCAGGACGACAGTTCGACCGACACCGGCAACGGCGGTATTACCGATGAACAGCTGCGCCAGTATCTTGAGGAGCTACTGGGCCAGCAGGGCCAGGGCCAGGGCTACGGCCAGGGTTACTAACGGGCCGCATCACATAGCTTGAAGCCAGAGGGGGCTGTCCCGCCAACGCGGGACAGCCCCCTCTTTTCCTATTGATCCGTTGGGGACGGAGGAAAACGGATTGCTTGGGGCTGACAAGAGGCCTGGTTCGTAATGGTCTGAACTAACTGTCCACCCCGGTCCGGCGGCTGCCGATTCGGTGCGGTTTGAGACAGCTATTCGGCGCCATGGTGACCGGTGGTACTCTTGTATCCGTTTGAAATCGAGCGAAGGAGTGCCGCTATGGAGCAATCGAGCCTGTTTGGTGACGGTGTGGATATCGATACCAAAACGCCCGCGAGCGCGGATGCCGCCGCACCGACCGACGCCCGTGCCCAGGCGGCAGCGCGCGCGGCCGAGCTGCGCCACGAGCTCGATTACCACGCCTACCGCTACTACATGCTCGACGCGCCCGAGATCACGGACGCCGCCTTCGACAAAATGCTCGTTGAGCTGCAGGAGATCGAGGCGGCCTATCCCGACCTGGTGACGCCCGACAGCTATACCCAGCGCGTGGGCGGCTACGTGAGCGAGCAGTTTACGCCGGTCACGCACATGGCACGCATGTATTCCATGGACGATGCCATGGATCTGGACGAGCTCGACGCGTGGCTCCAGCGCGCCGAGGACGCGCTCGGTGCCGGCAGCGTCACCTATACCTGCGAGCTCAAGATCGATGGCCTGGGCGTGGCCCTTACCTACCAAAACGGCACCTTTGTGCGCGCCGCTACGCGCGGTGACGGCGCCACGGGCGAGGACGTGTCGCTCAACGTGCGCACCATCAAGGATGTGCCCATGCACCTGTCCGAGCCGGCGCTCGCCCACATGGGCGCTGACCGCGAGCGCGCCATCGAGGTGCGCGGCGAGGTTTACATGCCCAAGGGCAGCTTCGTGCGCCTAAATGAAGAAGCCGATGCCGAGGGCCGCGACCCCTTCGCCAACCCGCGCAACGCCGCCGCCGGATCGTTGCGCCAGAAGGATCCCAAGGTCACGGCGCGTCGCGACCTGGCCACCTTCATCTACGCCATTGCCGATACCGATCCGCTGCACGTCCACAGCCAGCGCGAGTTCCTCGACTGGCTGCGCACCGCCGGTTTTAGCGTCAACCCCAACGTGGCACGCTGCGCCACGCCGGCCGAGGTCCACGAGTTCTGTGCCCAGGCCCTCGAGCATCGCGGTGACCTGGACTACGACATCGACGGCGTGGTCGTAAAGGTTGACAGCTTCCAACAGCAGCTCGACCTGGGCTTTACCGCCCGTGCGCCGCGTTGGGCCATCGCCTTTAAGTTCCCGCCCGAGGAAAAGCAGACCGTCCTGCGCGAGATTCGCATCCAGGTGGGCCGCACCGGTGTGCTCACGCCGGTCGCTGAGTTCGACCCGGTGACGGTCGCCGGCTCCACCATCGCGCGCGCCACGCTGCACAACATCGACGAGATCCGCCGCAAAAACGTGCGCGAGGGCGACACTATCATCGTGCACAAGGCAGGCGACGTGATTCCCGAGGTCGTGGGCCCCGTGCTCGACAAGCGCCCGGCCGACAGCGTTGACTGGCAGATGCCCGAGGTCTGCCCCGTGTGCGGCAGCCCCGTGGTGCACGAGGACGGCGAGGTGGCCTACCGCTGCGTGTCCATCGACTGCCCCGCACAGCTCAAGGAGCGCCTGCTCCACTGGGTGAGCCGCGGTTGCATGGACGTGGACGGCCTGGGCGACGAAATCGTCGACAAGATGATCGCCGCCGGCCTTATCCACGATGTCGCGGACTTCTACCAGCTCACAGTCGACGACATCGCCGGCCTGGACACGGGCCGCGTGTATGCCAGCTCCAACAGCAAAAAGGGCGTCAAGAAGGGCGACCCCATTCCGGTGGGCCTCAAGACGGCCGAGAAAATCATCGCCGAGCTCAACAAGTCTAAGAGCCAGCCGCTCGGTCGCGTGCTGTTTGCCTTGGGTATCCGTCATGTGGGCAAGAGTGTGGGCGAGGTCATTGCCGAGCGATTCCTGTCGATTGACAAGCTCATCTTGGCGAGCGAAGAGGACATCGCCGAGTGCGAGGGCATCGGTCCCAAGATTGCGGCGAGCGTCAAGCAGTTCCTGGCCGTGCCCGAGAACCTTGCCGTGCTGGAACGCCTGCGCCAGGCGGGCCTGTCGCTCGAGGTCGACTTGGGCGCCGCGCACGCGCAAGCCGCAGCCGACGCTGGCGTGGCAGGCGAGCTTGCCGACGCACAGCCACTCGCGGGTCTGACCTTCGTGCTCACCGGCACACTCGTCAACCGCACCCGCGACGAGGCGGGCGCGGCGCTCAAGGTGCTTGGCGCCAAGGTTTCGGGCAGTGTGTCAAAGAAGACGAGCTATCTGGTCGCCGGCCCCAAAGCGGGCTCCAAGCTCGCCAAGGCCGAGCAGCTGGGCGTGCCTGTATTGGATGAGGACGCGCTCGAGCAGATCCTGGCGACTGGTGAGGTGCCCCAGGCTTAGCGCATCGATAGCCAAATTGAAGAACCACCCGAAAAGCATGATGCCTTCCAGGCGGTTCTTACTTTGCTGGGGCAACCGGCACCGTGATCTGCGTCACGTAGGTTGCTGGGTCGTCGCTGATGATGTCGTCGATGAGAGCGATCTCGCGTGAGGGACCGGCGGGTGTCAGGCCGTGCTCGCGCATATAGCCGAGCAGCTGCTCGTAGCGTGGGGCTGCTTGCCCGTGCGTGCCGCGGAAGCTTATGGTCAGGCAGCGCGCGGCAGGTCGCGTCTCAACATCGCCCAAGTAATCATCGGTGTCATCGAGCAGCAGAAAGACCTCGTCGTAGCCATCAAAATCGCCGGCGGCGAGGCGTTCGGGCGCGATGCCCACACCCAGATTGCCCAGATAGGCAAAGGTTTCGTGCTGCCCCTGCTGAAGCTGGCGGATATGCCATCCCAGTGAATAGGCGTCGGTGGGATTGACGCGCTCGTGCAGCGCGGCGCAGCGAAGTTCGGGTTCCTCGATTTCGCTAATGGTGTCGAGATCAGCATTCAAAGCGCCATGAAGCAAGGCAAGCCGCTGGTCAATCTTGCGCGACATGCGCTCCAGCTCACGCCGCTTGCGCTCAATTAACTCCTGTTGCTTGGTCAGTTGCCGTTGCATCAAATCCATATCGCGCGTAGTGACAAACTCGCGAATCTGCGCCAGCGGCAAGTCGAGAACGCGCAGGTTGCCGATGGTGTTGAGCGTGGAGAGCTGTCGCGTTCCGTAGTAGCGGTAGCCACTCGCCTGATCGACATATGCCGGCTCCAACAGTCCCATCTGCTCATAATGACGCAGTGTGCCCACGCTTAAATTGAGCAGGCGCGCCACCTCGCCAATGCGGAGCAGGCCCTCGGTGTGTTCACTTGGCGTGTCGGTCACAGGACCGCTCCTTTCGGTAAAACAGGGGAGAGGCGCTAGGCCTGCGTCGCCTCGCTACGCCACCAGCTTGTCAAAAGTTCCGCGGCGGTTGAGCACCGTAAACGCCACCACACAGATGGTCGCCGACAGAATCGACCCGCACGGCGAGGCGATGCCCATGGGAAACAGCGTGTCGGAATAGGCGTTCGACAGCAACCATGCACCGGGCACGCGAATGAGTACCACGGCCAGCACGTTGTGCGCAAAGCCGATGTAGCTCTTGCCATACGCAGCGAAAAAGCCGCTAAAGCAAATGTGGATGCCGGCAAAGATTGCATCGAAAATATAACTGTGCATATAGCCGGTACCGGCCGCGACCACCGCGGGGTCCTTGGCAAAAAAGCCAATAAACGCCGGCGCCACCAGCCACATCAGCACCGTGATCAGGCAGCCGTACACCACCGAGATCGTCATGGCGTCCTTGAGTACCTGACGCGCGCGGTCGCCCTTGCCCGCGCCGGCGTTTTGCGCCGTGAGTGCGCTGACGGTGGCACCCATGGAACTCGGCACAATGAACAAAAAGCTGATCATCTTCTCGACCAGGCCCACGGCGGCGGCGTCGACCAGACCGCGGTGGTTGGCGATGACGGTGATAAACATAAACGCCACCTGGATGCAGCCGTCCTGCACGGCCACGGGCACGCCGATTTTAAGAATGCTGCCGAGCACCTCGGGCTGGGGGCGCAGGTCGCTGCGCTTAACGTGGATGTTTGTGCGACGGCTCTTAAGCCACACGAGCGCGAGGGCAACGCTGGCCGTCTGCGCGGTCACCGTGCCGAGCGCTGCGCCTACGGGGCCGAGCCCCATGTGGCCGATAAACAGAAAATCGAGTGCGATGTTGATGATGCACGCCACGCCGATCACGTACATGGGCGAGCGCGAATCGCCCAGCCCGCGAAAGATGGCCGAGAGGATGTTGTACGCGGCGATAAAGGGAATGCCGATAAAGCAAATGCGCAGGTAGGCGGCGGTGCCTTCGACCGCCTCGGCCGGCGTGCCAATGAGCGCCACGATCTGCGGGCACAGTGCGAGCAAGGCAGCGGCCAGTACCACCGAGACACCCATAAACAGCGTGATGGTATTGCCGATGGCGGTCTCGGCGCGGTCGAAGCGGCGCGAGCCCACGGCGTGGCCGACGATAACCGTCGTTCCCATGGCCAGGCCCACGAGCGTCACGGTAATGATATAGAGCGTCTGCGCGCCGTTGCCCACGGCGGTGATGCCGGCGGCGCCGCTAAACTGTCCCATCATGTACAGGTCGGCCATGCCGTAGAGCATCTGCAAAAAGTACGAGAGCATATAGGGCAGGGCAAAGACCGCGATGGTCTTGAGGACATTGCCGCGTGTGAGGTCGTGTTCCATGGGCGGGGCGCTTTCTGGCTGGGTTTGTTTTGCTACCAGTGTAGTGAAAACCCTACAACGATTGTAGAGTCAAGGTTTATGTTGGCAGTGGGGCGAAAAAGTCACGCACGCGTTCATTTCCAATTGAATACAGGGGCGCGTCCTGCGAGCTTGGTGCCTGCACTAGCCTTGCAGAAATCGATTTCGGAACACTTGACAACGCCGCACGGCGCGCCATAATACGTGGGTTTGCGAACAACGTTTGATGGGGGATGAACCTGCGTGCGCAATCTCAAGATTCTGTTTTCCTATCTGGGGGCATACCGCCGCGATGCCATGCTCGGCGTGCTCTTTGTGACGGCCGAGACGGCGCTCGAGCTGTTTATCCCGGTCATCATGGCAAATATCATCGATGTAGGCGTGCCCGCGGGCGACATCAACTACATGCTGTTGCAGGGCGCGTATATGCTGGTATGCGCCGCATGTTCGCTGCTGCTTGGCTTGGGCTATGCACGCACGTCCGCCCGCGTTGCCTCGGGGCTGGGCGCTAACCTGCGCGAGGCGGAGTACCGCAAGATCCAGACGCTCGCTTTTGGCAATCTGGACAACTACGACGCCAGCTCGCTGGTCACTCGCATGACCACCGACATCACCGTGATTCAAAACGCCGTAGGTAACGGTTTCCGCCCCATGGTGCGCGGGCCGGTAAATCTGATTATGGGCCTCGTCTACGCTTTTGCGCTCTCGCGCGAGCTCGCGGCGGTCTTTGCCGTCATTCTGCCGATGCTCGCCATCGTGCTCGGTATCATTACCGTGCGCGTGAGCCCGCTCTACCGCCAACTCCAGATCTCGATGGACCACCTTAACGGCGTGGTGCAAGAGGACCTTACCGCCGTGCGCGCCGTGAAGGCTTACGTGCGCGCCGAGCACGAGTGCGACAAGTTCGACACCGTCAATACCGAGCTCGCCGGCACGGCGACAAAGACTTTCGGCACCGCTGTGCTCAATCTGCCGGTGTTCCAACTCTCGATGTACGTGGCTGCGCTCTCGATCCTGTGGATTGGCGGCCGCATGATCATCGAAGGTCGCCTGGGCGTGGGCTCGCTCACGGGCTTTATGAGCTACGTGCTGCTGATCATGAACTCGCTCATGATGATTTCCAACGTGTTTTTGCTGCTCACGCGCGCTCTCACGAGTGTGGGCCGTATCGCAGAGGTGCTCGATGAAGAGCCCTTTATCGCCAACCCTGCGGGAGACCTCGCGACTGCGGCACCAGCGGACGGCAGTATCGAGTTTCGCGACGTTTCCTTTAAATACCGCGCGGATGCAGCCGAGGATGTGCTCGAGCATATCGACCTTCGCATTGAGAGCGGCTCGACGGTGGGTATCCTCGGCGGTACGGGTTCGGGCAAGAGCTCGCTTGTGCAGCTGATTGCGCGCCTGTACGACGCCACCGAGGGCGCCGTGCTTGTGGGCGGACATGACGTGCGTGACTACGACCTGGCTACCTTGCGCGACGCGGTGGGCATTGTGCTGCAAAAGAATGTGCTGTTCACGGGCACCGTGCGTGAGAACCTGCAGTGGGGCAATCCGCAGGCGTCGGACGATGAGCTCCTCGCGGCTTGCCGCGCGGCGTGCGTGGACGAGTTCCTTGATCGCATCGGCGGGCTGGACGGCGAGTTAGGCCAAGGCGGCGCCGGTGTTTCGGGTGGCCAGAAGCAACGCCTGTGCATCGCGCGCACGCTGCTCAAGCATCCGCGCGTGCTCATTTTTGATGACTCCACCAGTGCGGTCGATATGGCGACCGACGCCAAGATCCGCGAGCATATCGCTCGGATTCCCAATACGACGGTGATTGTCATCGCCCAGCGCATCGCGAGCGTCATGGATGCCGATCGCATTGTGGTGTTGGACGACGGTCGTGTCCACGGCGTGGGCACGCACGAGGAACTGCTGGCGGGCGACAACATCTACCAGGAGATTTACGCCTCGCAGATGGAGTTTGCGGGGAACGCGGACGCCGCCGGAGGCAGCGACGATGGCTGCGCGAACGATCCGTTTTTCTCCGTCCCCGGCGGATCACCCCTGGAAGGGGGTGAGCGTCATGCCTAAGACCGCAGCCCAAGCACGCCCGGCCGACCTCAAGCGCACGGTGCGCCGCTTGCTCTCCTACATGGGGCATGCCAAGTTCTCGTTGCTCGCGGTGGGCGTGCTCGCCTCCGTCGCCGCCATCGCGAGCCTCGCCGGCACCTACATGGTGCGCCCCATCGTTAACGGTTTGGCCACGGGCGGGGAGGAACTGCTTGCCAAGCAGGTCATCCTGACGGCGATCATCTACGCCGCGGGCGTGCTCTCGGCCCTGGGCTACTCACAGATCATGGTGCGCGCAGCCCAGCGCGTGGTGTCCGATATTCGCCGCGACCTGTTCGCGCACATCCAGACGCTGCCGCTGAGTTACTTCGACAGCACGCGCTCGGGCGACATCATGAGCTTCTTTACCAACGACGTCGACACTGTCTCCGAGGCGCTCAACAACAGCTTTGCCAACGTGATTCAGGCGAGCATCCAGATGGTCGGCACCACGGCCATGCTCATCATCCTCAACTGGCAGCTCACGATTATCACGCTCGTGTGCGATGTGGCCATTGTGCTGTATGCGCGCTACTCGGGCACGCGCTCTAAGCGTTTCTTTGCCGCCCAGCAGGCATCGCTTGGCGACCTGGACGGATATATCGAAGAGATGGTCTCGGGTCAAAAGGTCATCAAGGTCTTTAATCACGAGGCAGCGAATGTCGCCGGCTTCACCTGCCGCAACGACGAGCTTCGCCGCACCGGCGCTGCCGCCGTGAGCTATGCCAACTCCATGGTGCCCATGACCGTCGTGATTGGCTACGTCAACTATGCTATCGTCGCCGTGGCGGGCGGCATGCTCTGCATCAAGGGGCTCGCCGACGTGGGCGCGCTTGCAAGTTACCTGGTCTTTGTACGCCAGGCGGCCATGCCCATCAACCAGTTTACGCAGCTGGGCAACTTCTTGCTCAATGCGTTGGCCGGCGCCGAGCGCTTGTTTGCCGCGATGGACCTTGAGCCCGAGGTGGACGAGGGCCGCGTGGAACTGGTGCAGACGGGCGATGCCGCGTGGGCGTGGAAGATTCCCGAGGGCCAGGGCGTGGGCGCGTACGGGCACCTGCATGATGTGGCTGCCGTTGATGAGTCGGGCCGCGCGGTGGCTGCCGACGGTACCGAGCTCACGTGCGGCTTGGTCCCGCTTGCCGGCGACGTGCGCTTCCATGCCGTGGACTTTTCCTACGTGCCGGGCACCCGCGTGCTCACGGACCTCAACCTGTTTGCCAAGCCGGGGCAAAAGATCGCGTTTGTGGGCTCGACGGGCGCCGGAAAGACGACCATCACCAACCTCATCAACCGCTTCTACGAGGCCGACTCCGGCGAGATCACGTACGACGGCATCGACGTCAAGCACATTGCCAAGTCCAGCCTGCGCGGGTCGCTCGGCATTGTGCTGCAAGACACGCACCTGTTTAGCGGCACCATTGCGCAGAACATCCGCTTTGGCAAGCTCGACGCGACTGACGAAGAGGTGCGCGCCGCTGCCGAGGCAGCCTGCGCCGACTCGTTTATCCGCCGCCTGCCTAGAGGGTACGACACGCCGGTCACGGCCGATGGCGCCAACCTGTCGCAGGGCCAGCGCCAGCTGCTCGCCATCGCGCGCGTGGCCGTCGCCGACCCGCCGGTGCTCATCCTGGACGAGGCCACGAGCTCCATCGACACGCGCACCGAAAAGCTCATCGAGCGCGGTATGGACCGCATCATGCGCGGACGCACCACGTTTATGATCGCGCACCGCCTGTCCACCGTGCGCGATGCCGACGCGATTATGGTCCTCGAACACGGCCGCATCATCGAGCGCGGCACGCACGAAGAGTTGCTCGCCCAGCACGGCGAGTACTGGCAGCTGGCGCATGGCTTAAAAGAGTTGGATTAACCCGTTCGAGCACGATGCTTTGAGCCCTCCGTGCCCCCTCACCTCGTCTCAAACCATCACATCATTCGACGTTTTTTGCCAAAATCGGGAAAAGCATCGAATGTTGTGATGGTCTGTGTGTTGAGGATGGGCTTGGGAAGTTCGTTTTGCTCGAAGCGACCTGTCCTGTCGTACGGGTGTCGGCGTGATTCTCCCGTGGGGTATTATGTTTTCCGAAGAATAAAACGCCGCGTGAGGGGAGGCCTGCGTGGACGGGCACGTGCAACATGACGGCTTTGGCCGCGATATCAACTACCTGCGTATTGCCGTTACCGACAAGTGCAATTTCCGCTGCATTTACTGCATGCCGGCCGATGGCGTGGCGCCTCGCGCACACGACGAGCTGCTCAGCGCCGAGGAAATCGCCCGCTTTGTGCGCTTGGTAGCGGGGGAGGGCATTCGCCGCGTGCGCCTGACGGGTGGCGAGCCGCTGGTCAGCCGCCGTATCATTCCGCTCATTCGTGACATCCGCGCGATCCCGCAGATCGAGGACATCTCGCTCACCACCAATGGTGCCCTGCTGCCCAAGTTGGCACCGCAGCTCAAAGATGCCGGGCTTAACCGCGTCAACATCTCGCTCGACACGCTCGACCCTACGCTGTTTGGAAAGATCACGCGTCTGGGTCGGCTCGAACAGACCATGGCCGGCATCGACGCGGCGCTGGCTTGGGGCTTTGAGCCCGTTAAGGTCAACTGCGTTGTGGTGCGCCGACTCAACCAAGATGTGGCGGCCCTTGCGCGGCTGACCGTCGACCGCCCCATCCACCTGCGCTTTATCGAATACATGCCCATTGGCGACGAGCGCACGAGCTCGCATTGCGCCGTGGACCCGCATGCGCCCGCGCTCAATCCCGAGCTGTGGGATGCGAGTGACACCGTTCCGAGCGACGAGCTGCGGGCGCGCATCAATGCCGGGGCCGCCGCGGTTGGTCTGGGCGAGCTCGAGCCGCTCGACATCAACGACGCTCCTGCCGGCGCGGGCCCTGCGCGCTATTGGCACTTTCCGGGCGCGGCGGGAACGGTCGGCTTCATCAGCGCCATGTCCAACCATTTTTGCGCGAATTGCAACCGTCTGCGCCTGACGGCCGACGGTAACGTGCGTCCGTGCCTGTTCAGTGATGCCGAGTATTCGGTGCGCGATGCCCTGCGCCGTGGTGATGATATGCAGGTAGTTTCGATTTGGCGCGATGCCGTGGCCCACAAACCGCAGGAACACGCGATAATTGAGGGCACGCAACGATTTATGTCCCAAATCGGAGGATGATCATATGGCCAAGAGCAGGTACGCCGATGCCACCAAGGCCGCTCGCAGGGCCGCGATGTCTGCCCACAAAGTCACGGCTGCGGCGAATGCTGGCAACGCCGACGCGTCCGCACAGCCGTCTGCCAGCGCTACAGCCGAGCCCGCCCGTGACGCCCGTCGCGACGAGCTGACGCATGTGGACGCCAAGGGCGAGGTGCGCATGGTCGACGTGTCCGACAAGGCCGAGACCCATCGCATCGCCATCGCCGAGGGCACCATCCTCATGCATCCCGAGACGCAGGCCATGGTACTGCAGGACCGCGCCAAAAAGGGCGACGTGCTTGCCTGCGCGCGTGTGGCGGGCATTATGGCCATCAAACGCACGAGCGACATTATCCCCATGTGCCATCCGCTGCTCATTACCAAGAGCAAGTGCGACATTGCGCCCATCGCTCCGGCGGGGACGCCGGCCGAGGACGTGCCCGAGGGCTGGGCTCCGGCGCGCGCGGACGGGCAGGTTGGCTTTCATGTGCTGGTCACAGCTGGTGTGACGGGCAAGACCGGCATCGAGATGGAGGCCCTGACCGGCGCGAGCGCCGCGTGTCTAACGATCTATGACATGTGCAAGGCCGTCGATCGCGGCATGGAGATCGTCGACGTGCGCCTGCTGCACAAGGAGGGCGGCCGCTCGGGCGTGTGGGATCGCGCAGAGCGCCAGGCCGCTGCTACTGAGGCCGTGGCCGCTGACGGTGCCGCGCCCGCGAGCGCGCCCGTCGCCGTCGCGCCCGCAGCTCCGGCCCCGGCCGTCCCCGCGATCGCGTTTATCGGCTACCAGAACTCGGGCAAGACCACGCTCGTCGAGAAGGTTATCGCCGAGCTCACCCGCCGCGGCCTGCGCGTGGGTTCGCTTAAGCATCACGGACACCATGGCTTCGATATCGATGTGCCCGCTAAGGATACGTGGCGCCATCACCAGGCCGGTTCTAAGCACGTCGGCCTGATTTGTGCCACACGCTGGGCCGAGTACGCCGACACGCTCGAGGAGGACGAGATGCCCGCGCGCGAGCTGCTGTCGCGCTACAACGATGTCGACGTGGTGATCATCGAGGGCTACAAGACCGAGGGCTTCGACAACATCGTCGTCGCGCGCTCCGGTGTCGACCGTCTGCGCGGCAAGAGCTCGCTCGACCTGGTCGACGGTCACACGCTGGCCCTTGCCTGCAACGAGGCCCTGGCACGCCAGGCCTTCGACGCCGGCTTTGCGACCCGAGCCATCAACATCAACGACGCCCGAGCCATCTGCGACCTCATCCAAGATCATCTGGCCTAAAACCTGCCAAAAAGGGACAGGTTTGTTTTAGCAGGTTTTATCTGGGCAAACGTCACTTCCACCACAAAGGGGCCGGGCACCTTTGTGGTGGTTTTTGCTTTGGTAGATGTGTGTGACATGCCTTACAATCTACCAAGTAATTCATGACGGGCGAAAAACGGAGAGAAGGGTCCTGATGCGCCTTAATGTTTCATGCGGATTGATTGATTCGATAGACGGTGGCGAATGCCCACCGCCCGTATTCGTATGAAACAAGGAGTCTCCATGCTCGCCTCTCTTTTCTCAAAGCCCCAATCATCGCTGCCCGTGCAGGCCAAGCGCCTGGTGGCGATGCGCTTTCTCATTTACACCGGGTTTCAGACCAGTTATTTTATCGGCGTCATCGGAACGCTCACTTATGCAGATGACGCCTCGGTCGTCGCGACATCGCTGGCCGTCCTATTCATGAACGTTTTCGTGATCTTGGGATCCTTTGCGGGCGGCGCAGCGCTCGACGCCTGGGGTCCGCGCCGTCATTTCTTGCTGAGCATCGTCGGCGCGCTGGCAACGGGTGCTGCAATCATCGCCTTTGGTGGCGCGACCGGCATCGTCCTGCTCGGCGCGGTGTTCCTGGGCCTTACGATGGGATTCGCTCAGCCCATCGCCACGTCCTATCCCGCCTACCTCACCAACGACCCCGTCGAGCTCAAAGACATCAACTCCGCCATCGCCATGTTTTCGAACGTGAGTATTATCGTCGGACCCACGTTGGGCGGCTTTGTCGCGGCGGCTGCGTCGTCGCGTGCGGTGTTCGTGCTCATGATGCTCTTTACCGTGCTGGCGCTCGTTGCCGGCTGGGGCTTTAGGTCGCAGACCAGCCATGTCGTCGGGCATGCGGATGCCGATTCGGCAGAGGAAGGGGAGCGTGCGGGACAAAGCTCCAACCCCAGCACGTCCGCCCGTGTCACCTTCGCGACCAGCATCAAAACAGTCTTCACCAACAGCGTCCTCGCCCTGCTGTTCTGCATCATTTTTCTTTCGAACTTTGGCTACGGAGCCTTCGATCCGCTCGAGTCGTTTTTCTATCGCGATGTCCTACACGTCGGTGTTGAGTGGATGGGCTGGCTCTCGTCGGCCTCGGGCGTGGGCGCGGTGCTGGGTGCTGTGCTCGCGCTCCGCTTGCCGCCGCACCTGGTCAACCTTAAAACCCTGCTCGTGGCGCTTATGTCCGTGGGCCTGGGAAGCCTGCTCTATGTGGGGACGCCGTACGTGGGCGTGGCCCTCGTCGGCCAGATCGCCCTGGGCATTGCTTGGGGTGTCGTCAACCCGCTCCACAACACTATCGTGCAAACGACGGCCCCGCTTGAGCAGCTCGGCCGCGTCAATTCGGTCATGGGCTTTGGCAATATGTTCGCCGGCGTGGCGCCGCTGGCGATTGCCCCGTGGCTGGCGGCGACATTTGGCGTACAACGGACACTCGTAGGGGCGGGCATGGTCGTGACGGCAGTTCCCGCGGCGTTGCTGCTGTTTGGACGCCGGCATCTGGATCGTGCCGTAAAGCGGTAAGAAACCATCACAACATTCGATAAAAACCGCGATTTTGCCGAAAAACGTCGAATGTTGTGATGGTTTGCGCTCCGGGTCAGGCCATCCTGCGGATCCGGCCACCCTGCGAGTCCTGCCACCACAAAGGAGCCAGGCACCTTTGTGGTGGTTTTTGCTTTGACGGGCCGCGCCTGCGCCTTGGTATACCATGTACGCCGTTCGCGAATACGCCCCACACCGCCGCACAACCCAGAAAGGCTCCCATGGACACCACCTTCAGCCACATCAAAGCTGTGTTCTGCGATATCGACGGTACGCTGCTCACGAGCCGGCACACGGTGTCCCCGCGCACCGTGGCGGCGATCCGCGCCCTGCGCGAGCACGGCGTGCTCTTTGGCCTGTGCACCGGGCGCGATGCCCACGCGACCGAGGCCATGTACGAGCTCTGGGGCATCGAAGGCCTGGTGGATGTGCTCGTGGGCTGCGGTGGCGCCGAGGTCATCGACCGCGCACACGACATCAACGAGCTGAGCTATCCGCTGCCGGGCGAGACCATCGCGCGCATCTGCAAGCACATGGCGGACCTTCCGGCAACGCCCGTCTGCCCCCGAGACGGCGTGTTCTACGTGCCCGAGAGCAACGCGTGCGTCGAGCACCTGTCGCGCGTCGATGGCGTGCCCTACCAGGTGGTCGATTTTGCCGAGTTTTTGCGCGAGCCGCAGCCCAAGGTGATGTTTACCATGGCGCCCGAGGTAATGCCGCGGGTGATTGAGCGGGCGTCGACGTTTGCCGATAACACTGTTAAGGCGGCGGCTCTGCAAACCACGCAGCGGCTCTACGAGTTCATGGATCCGCGCGTGTCCAAGACGCGCGGCCTTGTGCGCGTGGCGGAGCTCAACGGCATGGAGCTCCAGGACATCTGCGTGTTTGGCGATGCCGATAACGACACCTGCATGGTGGCCGACGCCGGCGTGGGCGTGGCCATGGCAAACGGCAGCGATGCCACCCGTGCCGCCGCCGACTTTGTAACCGCCAGCAACGACAAAGACGGCATTGCGATCTTTATCGAGGAACATCTGCTGTAGCGCTGGGGGAGAACCACCACAGAAGGGGGCAGGCTCTTTTGCGGTGGCCTCAGGCGATTTGGGCGAATTGATACCTAAGATCTGTGGGAAAATTCAAATATTGTTGTCTGAACATCATGCTTCTAGCCACCGATGGGTTTAAGATATTCACATCAATTTGGTAGGATATTCATCCCGGTTAATGACCTACCGCTCACGGTCGATTTTCGACCGTTCACAGGATGTTCGCTCTTGAGCAAAATGTTGTGCAAATAAATCTAATGCCATTAAAAAATAATAGGCAACTAAATTACCAGCAGAAACAAAAAATAGATAGCGAATAAACGAAGGTAAATCTGAGCAAATGTCAAGAGAATTGAGAACTCGCTACAAAAATGTCGGTTTTATTGCTCAGATGTTTAAACAATCGTTATAATTGCATTACTAAACGAGCGCAATTACAGATTGCGCAGATACGTTTGATGGTGAAAGAGCAAGATCGCGGTCTCTTGGGGAGGAGACATCGATGAAAGCGAATTCGGACAAATCTAAGCAGAGTAATAAAGCGACGCGCCGTGTGCTGGCAGGCGTTTTGTGCGGAGCCTCCGTGTTGAGCCTGGTACTGTCGCTCGTCATGCCCCCGATCTCGCAGGCCATTGCCAACGATGCCCAGACCGAAGAAACTGTGACGGGTGATTCCTCAACTGAGTCTACTGATGTAGAAAACACCAACAACGTGGATACCGAAAGGCAGGATAACAACGACGTCAAGAATGACGAAGTCTCTGGCGACGCTGGTGCGGCGAGCCTGTTGTCCGATGACGCAGGGGTTGAGGATGCTGTACAGCCTGCGGATGACAGTGCTAATGATGAGGGCGATATTGCTCTAGCTGTGGAAGACGCGGACGGATATACGCAGATTAATACAGCGCAGGACCTCTACGATTACCTTCAAAAAGATAAAAAAACCGGCAAGTTTCGCCTGAATGCCGATGTCGAGTATGCAAGTGACATTACGTTGGGCGCAGGTGAGGTGACCTTAGATTTAAATGGTCACAAGATTAAGCATAATGGCACCGAATCAGGTCGCAACAACATGTCCATGTTCAATGTGCCTGCGGGCGCGACGCTCACGATTGAGGATCTGCAGCAGGCGGCTGATAACAAGTTCGAGCAGGGTGGCGACAAAAACGGCAACCTTGCTAAGCTCGATTACGACGGCACAACGCCCAGTAAGCTCACTTACTACGTGACTGAGTCGACTTCGAGTGACACTGCTACTACCGAGACCCTTTTCAGGCACGAGGTTGCCATCAATGGCGCCATCGTGGGCACCACTGCTCACTCTACGATGAGGCTCATCAACGTCTGTGGCGGTACGTTTAACCTTCAAAGCGGCGTGCTGACCACGAATCAGGACGCAAATGTTCGCCACCTGATTTATGCCGATAACGGCTCTACCGTCGACATGAGTGGCGGATACGTTTGTGGTGCTTCTATGGGCCGCGATGGTGCTGGTGCTGGAATTCATGTTGAGGGTGAGGGCTCAACCCTGGTGATCTCTGACGGCGTAATCGCTGGTAACTATGCCCCCAGTGGCGGCGGCGTTTATGCCATGAATTCTACGGTAAACATGGTTGGCGGTATTATCTCCGGCAACGGTACAAATAATAATCAAAACGGTTATGGCGCGGGAATTTGTGCTGAGAAATCTAGTGTGACCATTACGAAAGGTTACATTACCAACAATAATTATCAGTTCTACACCAATTGGGAAGGCTCCACGAAGCATCTCGGTAACGGTTGCCACGGTGGTGGCGGCATTGCTGCTTTCAATGGCGGCAATCTCACAATTGCAGGCGGCTACATCACGGGCAACTACTCTGCTGAGGCTGGCGGCGGCGTTTATGCTGGCGCTTGGAATAGAGCTCTTTCCGGGTTTACGTTTTCTGGTGGAATCATCGCCAGCAATGTGGCGCAAAACTCGGAGGGCGGCGGTATCCGTATCTCTGCGCCTACAGTTGGCGAATTTAATGTGAGCGGCGAGAAAGCCTACATCACTAACAATACGACCAATACCACCAACGACTGGGGCGGCGGTGGCGTATTCGTCCAGGGCAGCAGCGACAACAACGTTCAGCCGGCAAGCCTCGGGATATAACGCGCTGATTACCAACAATCATGCCAATGGCTTTGGCGGCGGGTTTGCCGCTTGCCCGACTGGTAAGACTGCCATTACCGATACCAATGGCATCGCGATTTTCGGTAATTCTGACGGTAAACCTGACGGTAGTGGTTATAACCGATCGGGCGGCAGTAATGGGAAGAGCGAGGACTGGGATTTCAATAAGGAGGATGATAAGGGCGGCGAAATAACTGAAGCTTTTATAAAGGCCGGCCATAAGGACCTTTTCTTAATTCACGATTCTGCCAATTCGGAAACCAAACCGTATATCGCAGCCGTAACCGGCCAGATGCTTGGTGGTGGAGCCGCCAACTGGTCGGGCACGATCGACAAAACACCAACGTCTATCGGCAAGTACGAGGGCGCTCAGGCTAAGTACATGATTGGCCTTAAATCTGAGCCGATTAAGGTTGATATGGATGCTGCTACCGCGGCTGCTTCCCTCTTCATCACGGGCAACAGATCCAACATCCACGGTGGCGGCATCATGACCAACGGCGACGTTGTCGCCGGTTCCACCACACGGGTGAGCGTATACCCCAAGATGAAGCTCAGCGGCACTAAGGAACTTAAGAGCTGCAATCTCAAGAAGAACGAATTCGAGTTCGAACTGCTCAAGCAAGGTTCGAACCTGCAGGCCCCTTCGTTTAACGACAAAGGTGTCCTGCAGCCCAACGGTTGCCGGGTGGTCGATACGGCTCAAAATGAAACAAATGGCAGCTTTACCTTCGACCTGGGCGAGGTTTATGCCGATACCAATCTTGTCTACTATCTGGTGGAGAAGCCGGGTGCCGAAAAAGACATTACCTATAGCAAGACCATCTACAAGATTGAGCCTACGGTCACGGAGGACACGAGCAAGTCGCATGACGTACTCGACATTCACTACACCTATTACAAAGTTGATAGCGTAAAGATCACGAAGACAGAAAATGGCAAAGCTTCGGAGTCTACGGTGCATCCAACTACCAACGAAGATGTTGTTTCGATTCGGCTGACGAACGATGCTACCTTCACCAACGTATACAACTCGAAGGGCTCTTGGACCCCTAAGGCGACCAAGGTCGTTGAGGGCGGCGAGATGAAGGCGTTCACATTCGAACTCGCGAACGAGGACGACCTGAACTTCACCAATCCGGAAACGGTAACAATTAATCCTGATCCTGCGAATGCCAAAACTGACAAAAACGGTAATGCAACGAGCACGGTCAATTTCAAGCCGAAGAACTATGAGCTCAAGGACCTTGAAAATGGATCTAAGACCTTCACGTACTACGTGCGCGAGAAGGGCGAAAGCTCGACCTATCCGCATTACAAGTTTGATCAGTCGGTCTATAGGTTCAAGGCTGTGGCAACGGATGACACCAAAGGAGGAATCGACTGTGCGGTGACCTACAGGAAGGGAACCGTTGACTCCGATGGCAACTGGAAAGCAGACGTCGGTGCCGAAGAACAGAACCTCACCGACGACTCCACCCCCACCTTCACCAATACCTACTCCACCTCTTTGCCCCTTTCTGGTATGTCGGGCGTCACTCTGACGTACCTTGCCGGCGCGGCGGTGCTTTGCGCTGCTGCAGCCTGGATGCACATTCGTCGCAAGGCGAATGCGAAGGGAGGCGAGCGTCGTGAATAAGAAAGTTTGCTCCTTCCCGATCTTGTTTGCGCTGCTTGCCCTCCTGATCGGCACCTGCGCGGTTGTGTTCCCCGCTTCCGCGCAGGCCGCGCCGACCTCGACCGGTTCCATCACGGTGAGCGGCACCGTGGCGCGCAGCTACGACGCCTACCAGATCTTTAGCGCCAACGTCGTCGACGGCGACAGCGACGCCAAGATCGCCACCGACCTTGCCTGGGCAAGCGACGCCGTGCGCGACGCCGCACTGCCTGTGCTGCACAGCGCCGACATGCCCAATTCCCAGACCACCGCGCAGGAAGCTGCCGAGTGGCTCAACACCGATTCCCACCTTACGAGCGCGCTGAGCGCACAGCTCGCTCGTTCCCTCCAGAGCTCTGCCGCCGAGTCCGTGGCCCTTAACGCGGGCACGGCGGCCGAGCTGCCCTGCGGCTACTGGCTCATCGTCGCCGACGACGACGCCATCGCCCAGGGCGAGGCCGGCACCGCGCCGATCATGGCCCTGGTCGGCGGCAGCGCCGTCACCGTCAAGCCCAAGGCGGCGACCCCCAAGGTGTCCAAGCATGTGCTGGAGGACAGCAGCGCCGCATGGCAGAAGGCCGCCGATGCCACGGTCGCCGACGACCTGTACTGGCGCCTCTCGGCCACGGTTCCCGCGGGCCTTTCCGCCTATGACACCTACGCGGTGCAGTTCGTCGACACCATGAGCGCGGGGCTCGACCCCTCCAAGGTGGCCGCGAGCATGCGCGTGTACGCGGCGGCGGGCGCGGACGGCGGCTTCGACGCTGTTGCCGCCGGCAAGGACGGCCGCGCCGGCACCGAGCCCGCGAAGGGCTGGACCGACATCACGGCCCAGTGCGCCACCAAGGTAGCGGCCGACGGCAAGACCTTCACCGTGCGCACCGGCGACCTGATCGCCGCGCTCGGCGGGGCCGACGCCTTTACCGCGGGCGCCCGCGTGGTCGCCGTGTACAACGCGCCGCTCAACAGCGCATGCAACCACGGCATCGCGAAGGGCAACCCCAACGAGGTCTACCTGCGCTACCCGCGCTCTCCCTTTGCCGACCAGTCCGGCGATGCCGGCTTTACCAGCACGCCGAGCGACGATGCGTGCGCCTACACCTGGGATCTCGCGCTCACCAAGCGCGGCAGCGACGGCGACAAGCCGCTTGCCGGGGCGGTCCTGAGCATCGCCGACGACCGCGGTCGCACACTGGCGGCCGACGGCACGTGGGATGCAGAGGGCAAGGCCACCGTCACCACGGGCGAGGACGGCCGCGTGACCGTCTCGGGCGTGGACTCGGGCAAGCTGGAGGTCCGCGAGGTCAAGGCACCCAAGGGCTACACCGCCTTTGAGGGCACGCGCTCCGTGACGGTCAAGGCCGAGGGCCTGGACGTCGACCAGGTGGCCGCTGCCAAGCCCAAACTCACCATCACGGCCGAGTCGCCCCTGCGCGCCGACAGCGCGGACGGGTCGACGGGCAGTCTGGAGGCGTCGCTCATCAACACGCCCACCGGCACACCCCCTAGCATTACCACCGGAGGCTTTATGCCCTCGACTGGCGATATGGCAATGTACGCCGCGGCCGCCGCAGCGGTCGCCGGAGCCGCGCTCATCGTGGTCGCGCTCCTGGTCAAGCGGGGAGGTGGCAGCCATAAAGAGTAGCTGGCAGCCCCACAGAGAGCGGGGCGAGACGTAGCGAAGTAGATGCTAAGACACAGACAGATGATGACCGATCGAATGAGAATCAAACGGAAAACGGAGGAAAAGAAGATGAGCATGAGCAAGAACATCGCACGCCTGGCAGTAACCGCCGGCCTCACAGCAGCGCTGAGCTTCGGCGGCGTGATGGCCCCGGTCACGATGGCGTTTGCGGCTGAGGGTGCGACGGGCAGCATCACGATCAATAAGGTCAACGACGCCAACAAGGACAATACGTTCAAGGCTTATCAGATCTTCAAGGCAAAAGTCGTTGACGAGAAAGACAAAGGTAAGGTTGCTTCCGATATTAAATGGGCAAATAATATTATCGGTTCCAAGGTGATTACCGCCATTACGGGGTCTACCGAGTATCAGGAACTCGTGAAGAAAGATCCTACCAAGAAGCTCAAGGACGATCCCTCTGCTTCGGATGTGGCCGAGTGGCTTTCTCAAAATGTAACGGGCACTTCTGCCAGCACGGCAACTACTGGTGGTACGCGCGTTGCTTCCGGTAGCGTGTTGAATTCGATTGCTAAAGCTGTGGCTAAAGATGAGACCGCTGTGGGTAGCTCATTTAAGGCGGGCGAGGAGTGGACGCGCCCTGATGATAGCGGAGATGGCTATTACCTGTTCGTGTCTGATGGACTTACGGATTCGATCAAGCCGAACACTGGCACCTCCCCGATCTTTGCCATCGTTGGCGGTAATTCCGTGGTCGTTACCGAGAAGACCAGCATCCCCACGGTCGAAAAGAAGATTCTCGATGACAATGCTGGTACGGATGCTACCAGTGACGAAGAGAAAAACTGGAAGGATAGCGGTGATGCTTGGATCGGACAGGAAATCGGCTACAGGCTGACCGGTCGCGTTGCGGACAATATTGCCTCGTACGATACCTATTACTATGAATTCAAAGATACGCTGAGTAAGGGTCTTAAGGTTGTAAAGAACTCCGATGACACGCTGAAGGACTTGCATGTCTATATCGATAATAACGGCAGCAAGAAAGAGGTTGCACCAGACGCTGACAAGGGTTACAAGGCGACTGTGACCCCCGTTGAGGCTGATGGAACTGAGCTCCTTAATGTTTCTTTTAAAAACCTTAAGACGGTTCAGACAGCTAAGGGAGAGCCGATTGAAGTTGGCGCCGCTTCCAAAGTGGTCGTGACCTACAAAGCTCAGCTCACCAGTGATGTTGAATACAAGGCCGGCGGTACCACCAATGAGGTCAAGCTTTTCTATTCCAACAATCCCATGACTGATGATAAGGGCACTTCTGAGTCGGACAAGGTCACTGACTACGTCTTTGGTCTCGATGTCACTAAGACTGATGCTGACCCGAACAACGCTAACGCCAAACTCGTTGCGCGTTTTAAGGTCAAAATGACCAAGGAGGGGAACACCGATATTTCCGGTGGCGGTAAATGGCTGACGCAGGAAGGCGGACTCACCAGCGAAGCAAGCGAGGCCGGAGTGTTTGCGACCGAAACTGATAATAAGGTCTTTATCCCCGGCCTTGTTGCAGGCGAGTATCAGATTATCGAGAGCGAGGCGCCTGCGGGGTACAACACCATCGACCCATTTACCATTACGGTGGCGCCTAAGTACGACTCGACCGGCACGCTGGAGAGGCTCGATGTGACGTCTAGTTCCGAAATGGCCGTTGCTAAGACTGAAAAGGACCTGACTACGACCAAGATCCCCGTCACCATCAAGAACAAGAAGGGCTCCGGCCTCCCGCTCACCGGTCTCAACGGCGTGACCTTCACTTGGATCGCTGGTGGCGCGGTGCTGTGCATCGGCGTGGCGCACCTCATCCGCAGCCGTAAGCAGGCTGAGGAGTCCGAGCAGGAGTAACGCTGGCTCACCCATCCCTTTGGCAGGTGGGATGTGATGGCCATGAGACTTGCGGACACTTTTCTCGTTCATCCACGTTCTTGCTTTGCCATTCTCTTTTCGGGGCAGATTCCGCACTGGAGTCTGCCCCGTTCTTTTTGGGATAACGCAGTCAGCCTCCATCGTCCGATGCGGGCACGCTCGTCATCGCGTTTCTTGACTCGTATGAGGTTCGGTTTAAGGTCCGTAGGCGCACGCGCGGTGCGGACGGTAGAAGGCATTAGCGCCGCAACAAGCGCAAATAAGAATGCCCGGGGGTCGGATCCCGGGCATTTAACAAAAACTGAAAACTAGGCCGCCCGCGCTCCCAAACATTTACGCGGGGTGCGTCGTTTCCTGTAGCTATTGTATCCCGAATCGCCCCGCCGATCCGGGACATTTTGAAAACGCAAACACGTCGGGCAACCCCGGACAATGCGGCCAGGCTCCGCTGGGTGAGGAATCGTGTTTGTAACTACCGAACAAATGTTTGTCAAAATCGCGTTGACCAGCTGTGGGTGCATACACTCGCAGTAAAATAACCCTTGCGACGCATCCCGTGCGCGGGCGGCCGACGACTCGATCGGAGGTCCCCAATTGCTGAAATTCCTTAACGCGCTCGCCGCCCTCGCTGCGGTGGGCTCGTTCGTCATCGCGTTTCTTGACTCGTATGAGGTTCGGTTTAAGGTCCGTAGGCGCACGCGCGGTGCGGACGGTAGACGGCATTTGCGCCGAAAGCGCAAATAAGAATGCCCGGGGGTCGGATCCCGGGCATTTAACAAAAACTGAAAACTAGGCCGCCCGCGCTCTCGTACACTTACGCGGGGTGCGTCGTTTTCTATTGACATTATATCCCGAATCGCCCCGCCGATTCG
Organism: Collinsella aerofaciens; assembly: GCF_028206795.1. GTDB lineage: Bacteria > Actinomycetota > Coriobacteriia > Coriobacteriales > Coriobacteriaceae > Collinsella > Collinsella aerofaciens_AX. The sequence goes on from NZ_JAQLFJ010000006.1 coordinate 166,028, forward strand.
GGATATTTTGAGAACCCAAATGTAGGCTTAGGCACGTACGGTATCTCTTTAATTCCGAAAATTATGTATAATTCCAATACAAACTGGAATCGAACGAAAACGATGGAAATGAACGAAGCACTAATCTACTTACAAGAAGCACTAGGCCTTTCCGCCAAGACCAAAACTTGGCCTGGATCCGCACGCTTGCCGCTGCATCTGCGGGTGATTGAGGTCCGCGCTGTTGACGCAAACGGTTTTTCGTTTTTGCTTGCAAGCTTGCCCTCTGGCGTCGGGCTTCCCGAGGCTAAGAGAGTCTATAGTCAGCTAGCCTTGCGCGCGGAGACTCCTGTTGTCGTTTCGTTTCCTGATGCCGATGCACGTCAGCGCAAAGCATTGGTTGCACAAGGGATTCCGTTTGTTTGCCCCGGTAGACAGGCTTTTCTTCCATTTATGGGCACAGCTTGCACGGAGAGGGGCGGTGCCCGGTTTCGCAATCACGCGACCAAGATGTCACCCAATGCGCAGGCTGCCGCAATCTGGGGAGCAGCCCAGGAGCCATATCGCCCCTATGACCTTTGTCGTGCGCTTGGGATTTCGGCAAGCCGCGCGAGTGAGGCCATAACCGAGCTTGTTGACAGGGGGCTCGCGAGGCGCGAGCGTCGCGAGCGACGTGTCGTCGTGTTCCCTGTTGCCGTTGATCTTCTGCTCAGCGAGCACATGGCAGAGCTCTCCTCGCCTGTCTCGAAGGTCTTTTTTGCAAGGAAGACGCCGCAGATCGACTATCTTGTTGACGCCGGGGAGACGGCGCTCGCTGCGCGTTCGATGCTCGCTGCGCCGGGCATGGAACAAAAGGCCGTCTTAAGAAGTACATGGCGTCAACTGAGCGACCTCGAAGTCGCAGACGGGGAGTTGCCGGATAACGAGACGGCGATGATCCAAGTGTGGCGCTATGCACCCGTGTTTGCCGACTCCTCCCGTGTCGACAACATTTCGCTTGCGCTATCTTTGGCGGCAATCGACGATGAGCGAATTCAGCTCGAAGTCGATCGCATGTTTGGAAAGGAATATCCATGGCAAGAAGCGCTGTAGAAGGTCTCCAAGAATTCGAACCGTAGGCGGCGTTTCGGTCCTAGCTGTGTTGTCCGGCGCGGAAGCTCGCTAATCGGCTATTATTTGTTTAGACAACTTGAGTTGTAGAGGAGTGACCGGCGATGGTGCAGGGCGCCAAACATATGAAGAGCAATAACGCCGCGGCCAACGGTGGCTCAAGCCCTCAGCCCAAACCTCAGCCCAAGCCCAAGCGCCGTCGCAAGCGACTGCCGCGCTGGGCCGACCGGCTCATCACCATCGTCATCATCCTTATTGGCGTGGGCCTTATGACCTGGCCGTGGATCTTGGACCGGCTCGAGGCCTCGGGCGTGTTCAACCAGATCAGCACCGTGTCCAGCACTGTGGACGCGCTGTCTGCCGAGGAGCGCGAACGCATTCTGCTCCAGGCTCGCTCCTTTAACGAGCAGCTGGCGGGCGAGGCCACCGAGCTCCCCGCCGACCAGATTGAGCCCTACGCTCAGCAGCTCATCTTTGACCGCGACCCCATGATGAGCTGGGTCGAGATCCCCTCCATCGACGTGAGCATGCCCATCTACCACGGTACGAGCGAGGAAGTCCTTATGGCGGGCGTCGGCCACCTGGAGGGCACGAGCCTGCCGGTGGGCGGCACCTCGACGCATTGCGTGCTCACCGCGCACTCGGGCATGCGCAACCTGAGCATGTTCGACGACATCCACTCGCTGGAGCCCGGCGACCTGGTGCTGCTGCACACCATGAATAAGACGCTCGCCTACAAGATGGTGGACTCCGAGGTGGTGCTGCCCGAGGAGATGGAGTCGCTGACCATCGAGCCCGGCGCCGACAAAGTGACGCTCGTCACCTGCACGCCCTATGGCGTGAACGACCATCGCCTGCTGGTGCATTGCGTGCGCACCAAGTACAACAAGAAGGACGTCGACAAGCAAAAGTCGCTGGCCGGCCGCCACTGGGGCAAGCGCGAGTTTGCCGTGCTCATCGTGGTCGTAGCCATTGTGCTGTTGCTGCTGGACATCGTGATCCACGCGGTCCGCAAGCGCCGCAAGGCCAAGGCCTCGGCATAGGACATCGTTCAGAACCACCACAATGGGGACAGGCACCTTTGTGGTGGTCGGGACTTCCAAACCATCACAACATTCGATGAAAATCGCGATTTTGGCGAAAAGCGTCGAATGTTGTGATGCTTTTTGTTGCGGGCGGCGCGGTTTTCGCTGCGGGCGGGATGGTTTTCGCTATGGACGGTGCGGTTTCGCTGTAGAACCGCCGGCCCGCCGCCTGCCAACCGCCGCCCTCGTTACGTTTTCGCTGCATTTAGGTAAAGCACCTGCTCCAAGCGGCGTTGCCTTGTATACTAGAGCGGTTTATCTGTTATGCGGAAGGGAGCGCCTATGGCACTCAGCGAGAAAGACGTGCGCGGCATCGCCGAGTACGCAAAGATCGCACTGACCGATGACGAGCTCACCCAGATGACGTCCTACATGAACGACGCCGTCCAGATGCTCGAGCCCGTCTTGCAATATGACTTGCCCGACGTGGAGCCCACGTTCCATCCCATCGGAAGCCTGTCCAACGTGATGGGCGATGACCTGCGCGAGCCCGAGCGCGATCTGCCGCTCGACGTCGCGTTGGAGAACGCCGGCAGCGCACGCGACCGCTACTTCCGCGTGCCGTCCATTTTGGGAGAGGGGGAGAGCGAGTAATGGCGCAGAGCTTCGATTCCCTTACCGCCGCCCAGATCGCCGCGGGCGTTGCCGCCGGCGACTTTACCGCTACCGAGGTGGCCCAGGCCTCCCTTGCCGCCATCGAGGCGCGCGAGGGCGGGGTCCGGGCATTCCTGCAGGTGGCGCCCGAGCTTGCGCTCGAGGCTGCTGCGCGCGTGGATGCCGACCGTGCCGCAAGCAAGCCGCTGCCCCCGCTCGCGGGCGTGCCGCTGGCCATTAAGGACAACATGAACCTCGTGGGCACGCGCACCACCTGCGCTTCCCGCATGCTCGCGGACTACCAGAGCGTTTACACCGCCACCTGCGTCCAGCGTATGCTCGATGCCGGCTGCCTGCCCATGGGCAAGGCCAACATGGACGAGTTTGCCTTTGGCAGCTCCACCGAGAGCTCGGCGTTCCACCGCACCAACAACCCTTGGGATACCGAGCGCGTGCCCGGCGGCTCCTCGGGCGGTTCCGCTGCCGCCGTCGCCGCGGGCGAGGTCGCGCTCTCGCTGGGCTCGGATACCGGCGGCTCCATTCGCCAGCCGGCGTCGCTGTGCGGCGTGGTGGGCTTTAAGCCCACGTATGGCGCCGTGAGCCGTTACGGCGTGGTCGCCTTTGGCTCGTCGCTCGACCAGGTGGGTCCCTTTGGCCGCACGGTCGAGGACGTCGCGCTGGCCATGAACGCGCTTACCGGCGCGGGCCACGATCCGTACGACTGCACCAGCCAGGATTGCGCCGTCGACTTTACCGAGCATCTCAACGACAGCATCGAGGGCAAGCGCGTGGGCATTATCCCTGCGTTTATGGAGGCCGAGGGTCTGACGCCCGAGGTCAAGGCCGCTGTTCAGCGCGCCGCCCAGGAGCTGCAGAACCAGGGCGCCGAGCTGGTCGAGGTCGACCTGCCGCACCTGGACGCCGCCATTGCCGCCTACTACGTCATCGGCCCGGCCGAGGCGTTCTCCAACCTGGCTCGCTTCGACGGCATTCGCTACGGCTATCAGGAGGAGGGCTGCGCCAACCTGTCCGACCAGAGCTCGCTTTCGCGCGCCCACGGCTTTGGCGCCGAGGCCAAGCGCCGTCAGATGCTCGGCGCCTACCTGCTGAGCTCGGGCGTGTACGACAAGTACTACTACGCCGCGCAAAAGGCCCGCACGCTCATCACGCAGGACTACGACGCCGCGTATGCCAAGGTGGACACCATCCTCATGCCCGCCTCGCCGCGCACGGCCTTTAAGTTTGGCGAGATTAGCGACCCCACGCAGATGTACCTCTCCGACCTGTACACCATCTCGCTCAACATTTGCGGCAACGGCGGTATCTCGGTGCCGCTGGGCCTGGGCGAGGACAGCAAGCTGCCCGTTTCTGCCCAGCTGGTGGGGCCTGCCTTTAAGGACCGTCAGCTGCTCATGTTTGCCCGCGCCCTGGAGCGCGGCTTTGCCGATGACGCCACGGGTGCGCCCGCGCTTTCCGTCGCGCCCGATTTTGCCGGGAAGGGAGGCGAGCTGTAATGAAGGAGCTTTCCGAGGTCCTGCAGGATTGGGAGGCCGTGATCGGCCTGGAGATCCATACCGAGCTCACCGCACTCGATACCAAGATGTTCTGCAACTGCAAGCTCAGCCACGATGACGAGCCCAACGCCAACGTGTGCCCGGTGTGCCTGGGCCTGCCCGGCGCTCTGCCGGTGCCCAACAAGCGCGCCATCGAAAGCATCGTCAAGGCCGGTCTCGCCACCAACTGCGAGATCCAGCGCCACTCGATGTTCTACCGCAAGCACTACTTCTATCCCGATATGGCCAAGAACTTCCAGACCACGCAGGGCCCGGTCGCCTTTGCCATGTACGGCCACCTGGATCTTGATGTGACCGGTCGCGGTGCCGCCGAGCGCCCCGACTGCGCGTTTGGCGAGGCCGAGGCCCAGAGTCTGGCGAGCGCCTCGGCCAACGCCGAGGGCCTGTCCACGTCCATGACGTCGACCATGCGCGAGGGCAATCAGCGTGCCGGCCATCTGGCCAGCTATGATGCGTCCAACCTGCAGATGCCCGAGCGTCGCGAGGACGGTTCCTACACGGTGCCCATTCGCATCCTGCGCATCCATATGGAAGAGGACGCCGCCAAGATGGTGCACGTGGGCGGTGCCGAGGGCCGCATTACCGCCGCGGCCGAGTCGCTCGTCGACTACAACCGCTGCGGCACGCCTTTGATTGAGCTCGTGACTGAGCCCGATCTGCGCACGCCCGAGGAGGCTCGCCTGTTTATGGAGAAGCTCCGCCGCATTTTTGTGACGCTGGGCATTTCGGACTGCTCCATGGAGAAGGGTTCCATGCGCTGCGACGGCAACGTGTCGCTGCGTCGCCGCGGCGAGACCAAGCTGGGCACCAAGACCGAGCTCAAGAACCTCAACTCGTTTAAGAGCCTGCACGACGGCCTTGCCTACGAGATCTGCCGCCAGGCCGAGGTGCTCGAGGAGGGCGGCATCATCTATCAGGAGACCCGCCACTGGGAGCCCAGCCGCAAGCGCACCGTGGTCATGCGTGTGAAGGAGACGGCCGACGACTATCGTCTGTTCCCCGACCCCGACCTGGCGCCGTTCGATCTGGACGACGAGTTCATCGACCGCTGCCGTGGCGAGATTCCCGAGCTGCCCGATGCCAAGCGCGCCCGTTTTGAGGCCGACTTTGGCATTAAGACGGCCGATGCCGAGCAGATTGCCGGCGACCCGGAGTTTGCCGAGTTCTTTGAGGCCGCCGCTGCCGGTATGGCTGGCAAGGAGGCCCAGACGGTCGCGAACCTGCTGGTCAACGAGATGATTGCTTACCTTAAGGGCGCGGGTGTGTCGTTGACTGAGTCCGGCATCGCGCCGGCTCAGGTGGCGGCGCTTGCCAAGCTGCTCGCGACCGATGCCATCAGCTCCAACCAGGCGCACGAGGTCTTTGAGGCCATGGCCCAGACCGGCGACGACCCCAACAAGATTGTCGACGAGCGCGGCATGCGTCAGGTGAGCGATGCCGGCGCGCTGCAGCCGATCGTGGACGAGGTGCTGGCAAACTGTGCCGATCAGGCGCAGCAGTATCGTGACGGCAACCAGAAGGTCATCGGGTTCCTTGTGGGCCAGTGCATGAAGGCGAGCCGTGGCAAGGGCAACCCGAAACTCTTCAACGAGTTGCTGAGAACGTCGCTCTCGTAAGCGGGAACCGAGGGGCTCCGGCAGGGCGGGTGCTTCCTCAAAATCTCAAACAGTCCTGCGCAAGACGAAGGCCACATTAAGTGGCCTTCTTTGCGTGCGGAACTCATTTTGAGCAAGCACCCGCCCTGCCGGGGCTCCCGGGTTCTGCAACGACTCGGCCGTTCGGGTCAGGTAGGCTGGATTGAATTTGGTGAATGAGGGCGCCGTTGGCGCCCTCATTATTTATAAATGTTGGGAACGCCAAGCGGTGGGGGTGGTGCCGGTGTGTTGCTTGAAGGCTTGGGCGAAGGCGGCCTGCTGAGGGTAGCCTAGACGCTCTGCCACCTGCGCTATCGTGAGCGAGCTATCGGCCAAAAGGTCCTGTGCTCGCTCCATACGGCGTCTGCGAATGTAGGCGCCCAGGGACTCGCCAGTTTGGGCCTTAAAGGTGGCGCATAGCTTGGAGCGGCTTGTGTAGAGCCTCTCGGCCACCTCGTTGATACCCACACGCCTGCCTTTGTCGAGCGCACGCTCAATCATTGCCGTTGCTTCTTCGGCAATGGTTATGCTGACGCGTGTGTCTGCCGCCTGCCGCGCCTGCTTGTGGGCCGCGCGTGAGCATGCGAGTTCGGCGACCATAGCCTCCACGATGCCCTGCATATAGACGTGTCCGCCTACGGTGCGGGCGCGTTCCTCGTTAATCCGACGCAGCGTGTGGCAGATGGCGGACGTCGCCTCCTCGTGCCATGACTCGGCAAACGCCTCAAAGACCCCCGCGAACTCGGTGGGATAGCGGTGCTCCAGTTCGTCAAAATATCCAGGCAAAAAGAGGACCGAGCGCGAGTGGTAGAGCTGCCCTGCAAACAGCGGGCTTAGCTCCTCACCGCAGCTATCTTGGATAAAGCTGCAGACTGCGCTGCTCGGCCACGGCCCACGCAGCGGCTTGAGGTTCGCAGGCGTTATGCCGGCTTCGGGCATGCACATGAGCGTGGGCGCGCTGACCTCGCTCACGCACGCGTACGGTTCGGGCGTGTATTCGGCTAGGTGCATGTTGTGCGTCGGGGTAATGAAATGCTCCATGACGATGCAGGTGGGGGAGAGGGGCATGATCCATGCGCGTCCGTGCGCCCGATCGTTTGCCACCTCGCCGGTAAAGATGGCACCATTGCCGGAGAACTCCAAGCCAAACTGCTCAAACTGCGGTGCGTAGAGCTCGGTTATATCGGTTGCCGCCCGCCGCATTTTCAATAGCGTCCCCTTCATTTGCGAAAACGTCCACGCCTGGCCCAATTGTGTGCCTTGGCTAACACGCCCATGATAAGTTTCTTACGGTTAACTCTCAAGCCGTTAGAAAGGAATCTCATGGCAAAGGGATCAAAAAAGGAAGGCGGCGGCATCGGCGAGCTACTTGCATATGCCGGTGACCGCAAATTCCTAACGTATTTGGGCATGGCCCTCTCGGCGTTCTCGCAGCTGCTGAGCTTTGGCCCGTACGTGTGCATCTGGCTTGTTGCGCGAGACCTGATCGCCGTGGCGCCCAACTGGAGCGAGGCCGCCGACATCGCGATGTATGGTTGGTGGGCTGTCGGTTTTGCCCTGGCAAGCATCGTGGTCTATTTCGTGGGACTCATGTGCACGCACCTGTCCGCGTTTCGCTGCGCATCCAATATCCGCAAGACCACGAGCGAGCATCTGCTTAAGCTGCCGCTCGGCTACTTTGACACGCACGCCACCGGTGAGCTGCGCCGTATCGTAGACGGATGCGCCGCCTCCACCGAGACCCTGCTCGCGCACATGCTGCCCGATATCGCCGGTGCCACCGCCATGGTCGTGGGCCTGCTTGTGCTGCTATTTGCCCTCGATTGGCGTTTGGGCGCGGCATGCTTAATCTCGGTCGTCGTTTCGTTTTGCGCCATGGCCACCATGATGAGCGGCAAGGGCGCCGAGTTTATGAAGGCTTACATGGGCGCGCTGGTCAAGATGAACAAGACCGGCACCGAATACGTACGCGGCATTCCCGTGGTCAAGGTATTCCAGCAGACGGTCTACTCCTTTAAGGCTTTCCACGATGCGATCGCCGAATACGCCGACATGGCGCAAAACTATGCGGGTACGTTTTGCCGAGGTCCGCAGGTGCTCAACCTTACCGCACTCAATGGCCTCGTGGCATTTCTTTTGCCTGTGGCGCTGCTGCTGGCGCCGAGCGAGACGGACTTCGCGCACTTTATGGTCAATTTTACGTTTTACGCGATCTTTTCGGCCGTGGTGCCGACGGCCATGACCAAGCTTATGTTTGTGGGCGAGGCGTCTCAGATGAGTGCCGATTCGCTGGCTCGCATCCGAAGCGTTATGGATTCCAAGCAGCTCTCCGTGCCCGCTCAACCCAAGCACCCCGCTGGCAGCGATGTGCGCTTTGAGGACGTGAGCTTTACCTACGAGGGTGCTGAGGCGCCTGCCGTCAACAATGTGAGCTTTAACGTTTCCGCAGGTAGCACCCTCGCGCTGGTTGGTCCCTCGGGCGGCGGTAAGTCGACCTGCGCAAGCCTGATCCCGCGTTTTTGGGATGTTTCCTCGGGTCGTGTGCTCGTGGGCGGCGTAGACGTTCGCGACATGGACCCGCACGAGCTCATGGATCAGGTCGCCTTTGTGTTTCAGACCAACCAGCTGTTCCGCCAAACACTTGCCGATAACGTGCGCGCCTCCAAGCCTGGGGCCACTGACGACGAAGTGCGCGCGGCCCTCTCCGCGGCCCAGTGCGACGATATCGTGGCCAAGCTCCCGCAGGGCATCAATACCATGCTCGGCGCCGGCGGGGCGTACCTTTCGGGCGGCGAGGTCCAGCGTGTGGCGCTCGCCCGCGCAATCCTTAAGGACGCGCCTATCGTGGTGCTCGACGAGGCCACGGCCTTCGCCGACCCCGAGAACGAGGCGCTCATCCAGCGTGCCTTTAGCAAGCTGGCGGCGGGTCGCACAGTCATTATGATCGCGCACCGACTCTCGACTGTAGTGGGCGCAGACCAAATCGTGGTGCTCAACCGGGGCAGCGTGCAGGAGTCGGGTACCCATGCTGAGTTGCTGTCCCAAAACGGTCTATACGCCAAGATGTGGGCCGAATACGAACAGGCCGCGAGCTGGAAGATCACTGCTGCCGCGGATGCCGCCGTCACGAAGGGAGGCGAGGCCTAAATGTTCGCCTCATTCCAAAAGAAGTATTTCCTATCCGATAAAGGCGTCGCCGGCGTAAAACGCGGCATTTTCTGGACCGCGCTCACCAATCTTATTACCATGGCCGGCATGGGCTTATTGTTCCTGGTCATGGCCGGTTTTGTCGAACATCTCGCTCATGGGGCCGACCTGCCGGATGCACTGCCCATCGTGGGTGGTCTCGTTATCTTCTTTGTGCTGCTCTTTGCCTCTAACTGGCAGCAGTATTACTACACCTACTGCATCTTTTACGAGGAGTGCGGCAAGCAGCGTATGGAGATTGCCGAGCGCTTGCGCAAGCTGCCGCTGTCGTTTTTTGGCCGTCGTGATCTGGCCGATTTAACCGAGACCATCATGGGCGACGTCCAGGCCATGGAGCACGCCTACAGCCACGTGCTGGGAGAGCTTTGGGGTGCCATCATCGCAAGCGCCATTGTGTTCGTGGCGTCGCTGTTCTTTTGCTGGCAGCTGGCGATCGCGGCGTTTTGGAGCGTGCCCGTTGCCTTTGCCGTGCTGTATCTGACACGCGGCCCCATGACCCCGGTGTTCGACCATGTGCGTGCCGAGAAGGTCAAGGTCACCGAGGCGATTCAAGAGACGCTCGACTGTGCGCGGGAGATCCGTGCCACCAACCAGGAGGCTCATTATCTTGAGGGACTCAACGCCGTGATCGATGCCGAGGAGCGCGAGACCACCAGAGGCGAGCTCGCCAATGGGCTTTTGGTCAACTCCGCCTTTGCCATCCTGCGCCTGGGGATTGCCACCACGTTGGTCACGGGCGCTGCGATGGTCGCCTCCGGCCAGGTCGACTTTTTGATGATGTTTGCCTTCCTGCTTATGGTGAGCCGCATCTATGCGCCCTTTGATCAGGCGCTGATGCTGATGTCCGAGCTGTTTGCCGCCGAGTCGTCGGCCAAGCGCATGTGTTCCATCATGGAAGAGCCCGTGGCGCGGGGCAGCGAGCAGTTTGAGCCCGTAGGCCACGATGTGGTGTTCGATCACGTGGCATTTGGCTATGGTGCGGGCGAGGACGGCCGCGCCGGCGAGAAAGTTCTTACCGATGTGAGCTTTACCGCCAAGGAAGGCGAGGTCACGGCACTGGTCGGTCCTTCGGGCTCCGGTAAGTCCACGGTGAGCCGCCTGGCCGCGCGCTTTTGGGACGCCACCGAAGGCACGGTCACCGTGGGCGGCGTGGATGTTGCGAGCGTGGATCCCGAGGTGCTGCTGCGCGACTACGCCATTGTGTTCCAAGACGTGCTGCTCTTTGACGACACGGTGATGGGAAACATCCGCCTTGGCCGTCGCGATGCCACCGATGAGGAAGTGCTTGCCGCCGCGCGTGCCGCCAACTGCGACGAGTTTGTAAGCCGCATGCCGCAGGGCTACGACACCATGATCGGCGAGAACGGGTCTAAGCTCTCCGGCGGCGAGCGCCAGCGCATCTCAATCGCCCGTGCGCTGCTCAAAGACGCGCCGATTGTGTTGCTGGACGAGGCGACGGCGAGCTTGGATGTAGAGAACGAGACCGTGGTGCAGCAGGCGCTCTCCCGCCTGCTCGCGGGCAAGACGGTTATCGTGATCGCCCACCGTATGCGTACGGTGGAAAATGCCGACAAAATCGTTGTACTCAAGGATGGTGTGGTTGCCGAGCAGGGCACTCCGGCGCAGCTCAAGGCGGCAGGTGGAGAATTCGCCCGCATGGTGGCGCTGCAAAAGGAAGCAGCTACCTGGCAGCTGTAAGAAGGGGCAAAGGGACAGTCCCTTTGTCACATTGACAATCGGTTACTCCGCATCGTTAATTTTCAAAAGGTTAGCCATGGCTGACCTAGATAGTTAGATAAAACTGAGATATTTCAAAGCGTGCTCGAGCAAACTTGTTTACTCGGGTGCTGAGGCACCGTGCCGCGTCCAATGCGGCAAAAGGGAGAGACATCATGAAGAAGTCCACGTTCAACACCCTGCTTGTTGGTGGCGGTTTTCTGCTTGGTACGGCTGGCATCAAGCTGCTCACCAGCGCTCCGGTAAAGAACGCCTGCGTGCAGGGTATCGCGTGCGGCATGCGCATCAAGAACGGCTACCAGGACATGGTCGAGCAGGCCAAGGCTAATGTCGACGACATGGTTGCCGAGGCGGCCTACATCACCCAGAGCGAGGCCGCTGCTGACGAGGCAGCCGAGTAACGCTCCCAGGCACAAACTATGAGATTCTCGATTATCAGCGAGATCCCCGGCAGGACCCGTCTTCAATTGGCGGGTCCTGTGCCAGAGAGCGATCTCGATGCACTTCTTAAGCTCAGCGGCGATATCGACGGCGTGCACAAGGTGCGCGTATATGGCCGTATTGGCCAGATGGCGCTCGAATACGACGAGCCACGTCGCGCGAGCGTGCTCGACGCCTTGGGCGCACTCGATGCTCAAGCTATCGCCGATGCCAAGTCGGGCTATGTGATGCAGCTTGAGCCGCGCAAGCACAAACTCGTTATGGACCTGGCGACACTCGTCGGCGCCCACTACGCGCGCCGCTGGTTCTTGCCGACGCCTCTGCGTGCGGTGTTTGTCGTGGCCGGTTACATGGCATTTTTGCGCGCTGCCCTTCATGAGCTGGCGCAGCCGCGCCTGACCGTTCCCGTGCTCGACGCTTCGGCCATCGGCATTTCGTTCGTCAAGCGTGATGTCGACACCGCGGGCCAGACAATGTTCCTGCTCAACGTGGGCGAGCTGCTCGAGGACTACACCCGCGCCATGAGCGAAAACGAGCTCATCAACTCGCTGCTCGATGTGCCCGACAAGGCGCAAAAGGTCGTCGGCGACACCGAGGTAAGCGTTGCCGCCACCGAGCTCGAGCACGGCGACTTGGTCGCCGTGCGCACCGGCATGTCCATCTGCATCGACGGTGTTGTCGAGCAGGGGAGCGCTATGGTCAACCAGGCGACCCTGACCGGCGAGCCGCTGGCCGTCGAGCGCAGCGTGGGCGACGACGTGTTCGCCGGTACCGTCGTGGAAGACGGCGGCATCTTGGTGCGCGTGCGCGCCAATACGGCGCAAACCAAACTGCGCTCAATCGTCTCGCTCGTGCAGACGGCCGACTCGCTCAAGTCCGAGGGCCAGTCGCATATGGAGGACCTTGCCAACAAGATCGTCCCGTGGAACTTCCTGCTCGCGGGCCTGGTTGCGCTTACTACCCGCAGCCTCATCAAGACCTCGGCGGCACTGATGGTCGACTACTCGTGCGCACTCAAGCTCACGGGTTCCGTTGCCGTCATGACCGCTATGAGCGATGCTGCCAAGATGGGCGTCATGGTCAAGGGCGCGAAGTACTTTGAGTCGTTTGCCAAGGCCGACACCATTGTGTTTGACAAGACCGGCACGCTTACCGAGGCGCAGCCGCGTCTTGCCTGCGTGCTCACCACCGATGGCTGGAGCGAGGACGAGGTCCTGCGCCTTTCCGCTTGCTTGGAGGAGCATTTTCCGCATCCGGTGGCGCGTGCCGTGGTCAATGCGGCACGCGAGCGTGGGCTCGAGCACCGCGAGCGCCATGCTGCTGTCGAATACATCGTGGCGCACGGCATCGCTTCGTCCATTGAAGGGCGTCGCGCGATTATCGGCTCGGCGCACTTTGTATTTGAGGACGAGGGTGCGCAGCTCGAGTCCGACATCAAGGAGCAAATCGAGCTCCAGATGCAAGGCCTGTCGCCGCTGTATCTGGCGGTCGACGGCAAGGTCGTCGGCGTGCTCGGCATCGAGGATCCGCTCAAGCCCGGCGTCCGTGAGGCCATCGCCGACCTACATGCGCTGGGCGTCAAGCATGTCGTTATGCTCACGGGCGATTCGGAGCGCACGGCCGAGCGCATTGCGCGCGAGGCGGGTGTCGACGAGTTTAAGGCCGAGCTGCTGCCCGAGGACAAGTACGCCTATGTGGAGCGCATTAAGGGTGAGGGGCGCCACGTTGCCATGGTGGGCGACGGCGTCAACGATTCGCCGGCACTCGGTTTGGCCGACGTGGGGCTGGCAATGGGTGGCGGAAGCGACATCGCCAAGGAGGTCGCCGATATCATCCTGACCGACACGGATCTGGCCGCGATCGTGCGTTTGCGCCGCATGAGCCAGGGCCTCATTGATCGTCTGACGAGCTCCTACTCTAAGGTGATGCTCACCAACTCGGCGCTGTTGGCATTGGGTATTACCGGCGTGATTACCCCGCAGACGTCGTCACTGCTGCACAACGGCTCGACGATTGCCTACAGCCTGAGCAACGCGAAGGCTTACCTGCGTTAGCAGACGTGTTCGCCCACGTTATCTGGCCTGCGCCCAGACGGCATTGGTGTCGTCTGGGCGCGGACCTTTTGCATTTGACCATTTGCTAGCTTCTCTATATAGTGTTGCTAGCGGTGCTAGCAATTGAAGGGAGCGGGATCAACGTGGGTGCTGTTAGCGGCATGGCACAGGTGAACGTTCGCGTGGATCGCCAGGTCAAGGACCATGCGGAGGAAGCGTTGCGGCTTTCGGGCGGGACACTGCCCGAGCTCATCAAAAAGGTAGTGGCCAAGGTCGCGCAGGGTGGCGGGCAGTGCGAGGAAGTGCTTGCGGCCGTCGACGACCGGCGGCAGACCGTCGCGCCCGATACTCCGTTCGCCGCATCATGGGCGGCGGCAGATCAGCTTTACGCGGACCTGGGCATCGCTACGTCGCCCGTATCCGACGATCGCGGTTGGGAAACAATCTATTCCGAAGCCATGGACGAGCACTATCGCCAAAAGGGGATGATCCTGTGAGCGGGGCTCCCCTCAAAATAATGGTGGATGCCAACGTATGGGTTGATTCGTTTTGCGCCGACCATGCCGAGTCGCTTGCCGCACGCGCGTTTATTGGGCAGGCGACGGAGGCGGGGGCATTGCTGTTCTTTCCGGTGCATATCGCCAAGGACGTACTGTATGTTGTACAGCACGAACTGAAGCGCAGCGTTCTTGCCAGCGGGGGAGCGCTCGGCGAGGCTTCTGCCCGCGCGATTGGCGATGCGGCGCTGGCGTTTGTTCGGAACATGACCGAAAACGCCACGGCCGTGGGTGCAGATGCGTCGGACCTTTGGCTGGCCGACAAATACTTAGCGCTCCATCGCGATTACGAGGACAACTTGGTACTCGCCGCATGCAAACGCGCCCAGGTTGATTACTTGGTGACCAACGATCGAAAACTGCTCGAACATGCCGATCTTGCAGCAAAGACACCTCGTCAAATGATGCCGATTCTTGTTTTGGCCAAACGCGGCGGCACGGCTATCGGTTGACGCGAGCTGTTCGCGGGCCCCTTGGACGACGATGCGCCAAGGGGCCCGCGTCTGCTATTTACAAAAGCTCGGCCTTGATGGTGGGACTTTCTGCGAGCTGCTCGGCTGCCTTTTCGTTGGAGCTGTCGAGTGCTGCCAGACTGCGGTAGACCCACTCGTTGACCTGGGTGTTCTTGACGCCTGCGGTCTGCATAAGGGCGCCTACCTCGCGGATTGCTGCGAACAGATCGGCCTTGGGACCCGCGAGCTCGATCTCGATACCGTGGTAGGCGGCCACGCCGCGGTTCTCACTCACGTGGTCGATAAAGCCCTCGACGGTCTCAAGCTGCTGAGTGAGAGCTGCATCATCGTCAACGTCCAGCGCGACGAGTGCGTTCGATACCGTGAGGGCGGGATGTCCGCAGGGGACAAAGCCCTCGATGACATCCATAGCTTCGGTAATGGTTGAGCCCAGGCCTGCGAGGGCATTGACGAGTTGCTGCTTGGTATCCATAACGGTCCTTTCGACGGGTCAATTTTGCTTGGCGAAAATATACGTGACGCGATCGGTAACAAAAGTGCGAAGTGCGGCGCACATTGGGGTCTTCACAGCTCGTGCATAGAACAGCTGTCCGCTTTCAGAACGTGGTAAGATAACACTCCACAAGCGGGGCTCGCCCCGTATGTTCCTTGAAAAGTCGACGGCTATCGGGTGTTTGCAGGCCCGATACCATCCAGACTTTCCCAACATTCGGGGGCGACTGGTTTCGACACGATAGCTCTGAGAGAGGAAGCAAGCCGAGGTCTCCTCGCCTCGTTAAACAGGGGTACCGTCAAATTGAATTGACAACAACTCTTCTTTTGAGCCTATGGCTCTCGCTGCTTAATTTATAGCGGCGCGTCAACCCGGTGATTTCCCCGACACCGGTGCGACGTCATGTTAGGGGAATGCTCCTGCGCACGTAATCGGTATGGCGCAGGCTAAGATCGAACCGGTTGGGATGCTGCGAGCGTGTCGCTGCGCGCAAAGCGTCCGAGACTAAACCAGCGACTGAGCTTGGAGATGCCAATCAGGGGGCTTTCGTGGACCGGAGTTCGATTCTCCGCGCCTCCACCAATAGTTACAGGCAGGTAGATATTCGTATCTACCTGCCTTTTCATTTCTAGCCCGTACCGCGGAGAATCGAACTCTGTGCAGGGCGCGAGCGTAAAGAAAACGCGTAAGCGTTTTTAGCCCGCGGGCGAGGACGCCGGCAGGCGGCCGAAGCCGGTGCGTGTTCGCGAAGCAAACACGCGGATTCTCCGCGCAAAGCCCCAACCCAAAACAGATGTGCTGCCGATGGTATTTCAGCTAGCCATGCCCAGCACCAACGGATTCCCCCACCCGCGGAGAATCGAACTCTATGCAGGGCGCGGGCGTAAAGAAAACGCCTCAGTGACGCAGAGTGGGACGCGCTTTCCCAATGGCAGCCCAGGCGGAAAGCCCATCCCGGAATCTGCGCTCAGACTGGGACGCACTTTCCGCTGCACCTGCCGCCTCGAAAAACCTGCGCGCCCTCCATTCCAAAACTGGGTAGAAGAAAGCCAAAACGCAATCGCAGGAGGTCAATATGACTGCAGAAGATAAAGCAAAGAACGCCGGCAAGGTCGCGCTCGTCTTGGAGGGTGGCAGTTTTCGTGGGCAGTTTACCGCCGGCGTGCTCGACGTTCTCATGGAGGCCGGTGTCGAAATTCCGGCGGTGTACGGCGTCTCGGCCGGTGCGCTCAACGGCGTCAACTACAAGTCGCACCAGATCGGCCGCACCAACCGAGTCAATTTGACCTTCTGCAACGACAGCCGCTACATGGGCGCCGCGTCGTTTGCGTCCACGGGTTCCATCGTGGGTTACGACTTTATCTTCAACGACGTCCAGGACCGCCTGGATCCTTTTGATAACGAGACGTTCGACGCGAGCCCCATTGAGATGTACGCCGTCGCGACGGACATGCTCTTTGGAACCGCCACGTACCTCCCGGTCAAAAGCGCCGTGCTCGATCTCGACGCCGTGCGCGCCTCGACCTCGCTGCCGCTGGTGACGCCGCCGGTCGAGATTGACGGGCACAAATACGTCGACGGCGGCGTGGCCGATTCGGTTCCTATCGAGCATGTGCTCGAGGAGGCGGGCTTCGACCGTGCGGTCGTCATCGTCACCCAGGACCGCTCGTATGAGAAAAAGCCCTACGAGTTTTTGCCGGCGGCGCGCGCCCGTTATGCTGACTACCCCTATCTGCTCGAGGCTATCGAGACGCGCCACGACCGCTATAACCTCCAGCGCATGCACCTGTGGAAGTATGAGCGCGATGGCCGCGCGTTGGTCGTCGCTCCGCAAAAGCCGGTCGAGGTCGGCCATGTCGAGCATGATCCAGTAAAGCTTTTGGACCTGTATATCCAGGGCCGTCAGGAGGCAAAGCGCCTGCTCGCGGAAATCCAAGAGTTCGTTGAGCGCTAGCGACGGCGAACCCTCAAAAAATGACAACAGCTAAAGAGTTGGAAAAATCACGGCTCGTGGATGACATGTGCAGAAACTCTGGTCGGAGCCAAAATACCTGTTGACTCGTACGGCGAGCGGGGTAATATGGACGGGTTACTTGCAGAGCCCCGTGAATCTCTGTAACAACACGTACTGTACATGGAGGAGTCTAAGTGATTTCGAAATCGACTCACTACGCCAAGCAGGGCGAGGTCCAGCGCAACTGGGTTCTCGTCGACGCCGATGGTGCTGTCCTGGGCCGTCTTGCCACCCAGATCGCAATGATCCTGCGCGGTAAGAACAAGCCCCAGTTCACGCCCAACAGCGACTGCGGCGACTTCGTTGTCGTCATCAACGCCGATAAGGTCCAGCTTACCGGTAACAAGGCCGACACGAAGACCTATTATCGCCACAGCGGCTACAACGGCGGCCTCAAGGCTGAGAGCTTCCGCCAGGCTATGGAGAAGCACCCGGAGAAGGTCATCGAGCGCGCCGTTCGCGGTATGCTGCCCAAGACCACCCTCGGCCGTGCCCAGATGACCAAGCTTAAGGTTTACGCTGGTGCCGAGCATCCGCATGCTGCCCAGAACCCCACGAAGATTGAGCTGGAGGCTTAAAGATGGCTGAGAACACCGTTGTCTACCAGGGTACCGGCCGTCGTAAGAACGCCGTCGCCCGCGTCCGTCTCGTCCCCGGCACCGGCAAGGTGACCATCAACAAGCGTGACGCCGAGCAGTATTTCGGCCGTCATCAGCTCGTTGAGAACGCCCTTGCTCCCTTCAAGGTGACCGACACCGCCGGTCAGTTCGACGTTATCGCTCTGTGCGATGGCGGCGGCATCTCCGGTCAGTCCGGCGCTCTGCGTCTGGGCATCGCTCGCGCTCTTCTGAACGCTGGCGACTACCGTGCTGACCTCAAGAAGGCCGGTTTCCTTACGCGCGATGCTCGCGTGGTCGAGCGCAAGAAGTACGGCCTCAAGAAGGCCCGCCGCGCTCCCCAGTTCTCCAAGCGCTAAGGTTTTATCTCCTTTCGAGATACAATGTACAAGCGGGGCCTGCCGATTCCTCGGCGGGTCCCGCTTTTCTTTTTCGACTAGGGTGGGCGGTTGCATATCGCCTGCTAGGGAAGGAGCGATCCTATGCCCCAGAACATCTTCGGTACCGACGGCGTCCGTGGCGTCGCCAATGCCGACCTCTCGTGCGACCTTGCGTTTCGCCTGGGCCGCGCGGCGACCAAGTTTCTTGGTCCGGATATCTGCGTCGGCCGCGACACGCGTCTTTCGGGCACCATGCTCGAGAGCGCTCTGACCGCCGGCATCATGGCCGAGGGCGGCCGTCCGCACTGCTGCGGCGTCATCCCCACGCCTGCCGTGGCGCTGCTCACCGTCCAGAACGAGCTCGACGGCGGCATCGTCATCTCTGCTTCGCACAATCCGCCGGAGTTCAACGGCATCAAGTTCTTTAGCCGCAAGGGCATGAAGCTTCCCGACGCGGTTGAGGAAGAGATCAGCGCCTGGGTCATGTCCGAGGAGGCCATGGCTGCCGACACGTTGCCGACCGGCGCCGGCGTGGGCCACATTATCAAGATGAAGGACGCTCGCAAGGCATATGTCGATCATGCCATCGATACGCTCGACGGCCTGAGGCTCGATGGCCTAGTCGTTGCCGTCGACTGCGGCCACGGCGCTTCTTGCCAGACTACGCCCGCCGCGCTGCAGCGCCTGGGCGCCACGGTGCACGCTATCAACACCGATTACTGCGGCACTGACATTAACGTTGAGTGCGGCTCCACTCACCTTGAGCCCCTGCGCGAGCTCGTGCTGCGCACCCACGCCGATATCGGCCTGGCCCACGACGGCGACGCCGATCGCGTGCTGTTCGTGGACAGCGAGGGCAATGAGATCGACGGTGACTACATCCTGGCTATCTGCGGTTCTGACCTCGCCGCCCGCGGCAAGCTCGCCAACTCCGAGATCGTCTCGACCGTCATGTGCAACTTGGGCTTCTCCATCGCTATGAAGGAGCAGGGCTTCGAGATGGTTCAGACCGCCGTGGGCGACCGCTACGTTCTGGAGCGTATGCTCGCGGATGGCGCCGTCATCGGCGGCGAGCAGTCCGGCCACATCATCTTCCTGGAGCACAACACCACCGGTGACGGCCTGGTGACGGCTCTGCAGCTGCTGGCCGTGCTCAAGCGCACCGGTCGTACCCTCACCGATCTTGCCGGCATCATGAAGAAGTACCCGCAGGTACTCGTCAACGTGCATTCCGACAACAAGGCTGGTCTGGACGATTGCCAGCCCATCTGGGATGCCGTCGCTGCTGCCGAGAAGGAACTTGACGGCCGCGGTCGCATTCTGGTGCGTCCGAGCGGTACCGAGCCGCTGGTCCGCGTTATGGCCGAGGCCGAGACGCACGAGCTGACCCAGCGCGTTGTCGACGACATCGTCGAGGTTGTCAAGCGCGAACTTCCCTAATGGTCAAAAACGAGTGCCAAGTGGTAAACTGTTAAGGCTATTTTGGTCGATTGGTATGTCCGAGGGGGAGCATGTTCACTAAAGTCCTAAGGTCTTTTGGTATGCGTGGTCGAGTCCTTACGCTGGATGCTCCCATCTCGGGCGACGTCATTCCGCTTTCCGAGGTAAACGACCAGACATTTGCCACCGGCCTTTTGGGCCAGGGCGTGGCGATTCAGCCTACCGGCACGCGCGTGATTGCACCGGCTGATGCCAAGGTCGAGGCCATTTTTCCCACGGGACACGCTGTTGCGCTTAACACGGTCGATGGCTTGGACGTGCTCATCCACGTTGGTTTGGACACTGTTCAGCTTGAGGGCAAGCACTTTACCGTACATGCGCAAGTGGGTGACATCGTCCATAAGGGCGATGTACTCATTGAGTTCGATCGCGAGGCAATTGCTGCCGAGGGCTATGATGTGACGGTTCCCATCTTGGTGTGCAACTCCGTTGAGTTCTCGAGTATCAAGGGCTCCGTTGGCGTGCATGTCGAAGAGATGGACCAGCTCATCGTTGCTCGCGAGCGCTAGCAAGTGCACGTGGCCATTAGCCTACAATTCAAACACGTTTACGGAGGGCGCCCTTGAAAGAGGACGCCCTCCGTGGCAAGATGGGATTTGTCCGAAGCTAAAAGGCTTTGGGTCACCGTGGACGGGCAGGGGCCTCGACGCGGTTAGACACGAGACACATACATTACGCGACCTCGCCCTGGTGGCCGCACACGTTGGTTGCGGCCGACGCGGGCCGCGGGCAAGTGCTTGTAAGGGAGCCTTGCCTCTCTTGTACGAGAAAGGACGCGTAATGAAGATCATTAAAGCTAAAGACTACGAGGATATGAGCCGCAAGGCCGCCAATATCATCTCGGCGCAGGTTATCCTCAAGCCCGACTGTGTGCTGGGCCTTGCCACCGGCTCCACCCCGATCGGTGCCTACAAGCAGCTCGCTGCTTGGTACGAGAAGGGCGACGTCGACTTTGCCGAGGTCAGCACCTACAACCTGGACGAGTATCGCGGCCTTTCGCACGACGATCCCCAGAGCTATCACTACTTCATGCGTGAGAACTTCTTCGATCACATCAACATCGACCTGAACAACACGCATGTGCCCGACGGTTCCAACCCCGACGCCGCCGCTGCCTGCTCTGAGTACGACAAGATCGTCGCCGAGGCCGGTTACCCGGATCTGCAGCTGCTCGGTATTGGCAACAACGGCCACATCGGCTTCAACGAGCCCGATGACCACTTCTCCAAGGGCACGCACTGCGTCGACCTCACCGAGAGCACCATTCAGGCCAACAGCCGCCTGTTCGACAGCATCGACGATGTTCCCCGTCAGGCCTACACCATGGGCACTCAGACCATTATGTATGCCCGCATGATCCTGGTCGTCGCCAACGGTGAGGCCAAGGCTCAGGCTGTGCATGACATGTGCTATGGTCCGGTTACGCCCGAGTGCCCGGCTTCGATCCTGCAGCTGCACACCAACTGCGTTGTCGTTGCCGACGAGGCCGCCCTTTCGCTCTGCGAGTAGCGCGAATCCTGCACCTCGACATAGCCTTGATTAAGGCCTCCGCTTTGCGGGGGCCTTTTTGTTCAAGACTTTAGTCTGCTGGCCGCGCAGCGGCCAGCTTTAAACCACCCGCTACGCGGGTGGAGACAAA
>NZ_JAQLFJ010000007.1 GCF_028206795.1 Collinsella aerofaciens
GCCAGAGCATGGGGGGCACGCCCGGTCCCGTTCCGAACCCGGAAGCTAAGCCCCATCGCGCCGAGAGTACTGCGGGGTCAGCCCGTGGGAGGCCAGGGCGCCGCTGACCGGTGGACGGCACCGAGCCGTACGCTTGAACTTAGAAGGGGGAGGCCACGCGGCCTCCCCCTTTTTTGCGTTTACGGGGCGTAAATGACTCTATTACACCAGACGATCTTATCGTTTTTGGTATTGAGCCTTTATTTAAAGAAGATAAATCGAATAACAAGGGCAACTGCTATGACCGCAATGATCAAAAGCAGGATTGTCAGTCGATGCTGCTTGCGTCGTTTACTTGTCGAAACGAAGATTGATTTTCCCTGTTTTGGCGTTTCGAGATAGCGAGCCGAATGCGTCAAGGTTTGCTTTGGTCGAGGACCTCTTTGTCGATGAGTGGCGGATGCTTTCATCGGCTCATCACTAGCTGCGCTGTTTTTAGATAATGGTGCGTCTTTCAGATATACAGGGTCTCCCGAGGCGACGCCCATATGTTTACGTCCCGTTTGGGCATCCTCGAGCGTTTGATATCGATTTCTCGTCACATACTCGGGCTCCGGATCATTAATGGGCTCTTGCGAGATGTGGGGGCGATGGAACCGCGGCGGCTGCGTGGAAGTATCTTCCCCCTGCGTCGGCATAAACATTTTGTTCTGGTTTTGGTCGTCCATGATGCCCTTTAGCTCGTTACCAACAACGTGTACGCGCTCATTGTAAGCCCCTTGCTATTTGTAGCTGTGAACATACTTGTTATTTAAGCTCTGGTTCAAAGAACCTTAACCTTATTAAAACCTGAGTCAAACACACTTAGATATGCTTATAGTACTAGACTCAAAAAACTTTATAGTCGATGTATATATGAGCACTGGGTGGGCATATATAAGAGCGTCAAAAGAAGTCCCAGTCACCTAGAAGATGACTCGGCAGTCCTTAAAAGGAGTGGTAAACATGGCAAGCATGGTTCCTTATCGTTCGGTTTTTGGCGTTCGTCCTTCTGCTAGCTCGCTGTTCGATCTGTTTGATGATATGACTGACCTTGCAAACAACTCGATTGCTTCCAAGGCGTTTCCCGTTGACGTTGAGGATAAGGGCGACGGCTATGAGGTCAAGGCTTATCTGACCGGCGTCGCCAAGGACGATATCGATGTCGAGCTTAACGAGGGTCGTCTGTCCATTAGCGTGAATGTCGAGGAAGACGAGGAGAACGAGGGCAAGAACTTCCTGCAGAAGGAGTTCAGCTCGTACAGCGCGACGCGTGGCGTGTATCTAAAGGACGCTTCGAGCGAGGGCCTCTCGGCTAAGTACGCTGACGGCATCCTGACCGTTACGGTCCCCAAGATCGTCGAGAAGAAGAACGTTACGAAGATCTCCATCGACTAACTTCGTTGGTGTTCTGCGCTATTAAAAGACAGCAAAAGGGGCTGGGAAGCGATTCTCGGCCCCTTTTGCTGTCTAGGACAGTCTATTGAATGGTTACTGGCCGATGCTGGCTTGCGGGGCGTATCGAGAGTTTTCGCGATCCTTGGAGAAGGGTTGCGGAGCTGCCGACCTCGTCATCCAGGGTTGCGGTCAGAGCTTTGGCATAGCTTTTGACGGTAAGGCTCGGACGATTGTTATCTTGGCTGATATGCATGGCAATGAGCTGTTCGGTGCGTTCGGTAACAAGTTCGCGCGCGGCTTCGGCGGCTTGGCCATTGGAGAGGTGTCCCCTTGCAGACAGGATGCGCTCCTGAAGAAAGCGGGGATATTCTCCCTCGCGCAGCATGGTCACATCGTGGTTGCTTTCGAGTGCGAGGACTCGACAATCTTCGAGGGTGTTCATGGCTTGGCTCGATAGCTCTCCGGTGTCGGTGGCAAAACCGATGGAATCATCGAGGGTGTCGAATCGATAGCCGACTGGATTGATGACATCGTGTGACGTTGAGTAGGTTTGCACGTGGATGCCGGCAATGGATAGGGTGTCACCGGGATCGAATTCCTCGACAGGCAGATGCGAAAGATTTTCTTTGCTCGAAAGAGTGCCCCTGCTGGCAAAGAGGGGGCCGTGCCAGTGCTTGCACCAGACATCGAGGCCCTTGATGTGATCGCTATGCTCATGAGTAATGAGAAGAGCCGAGACGTTGTCTGCCGAGAGCCCCAGTTCTGCCATGCGCTTTAATGTCTCGCGGCGAGACAGTCCGTCATCGACCATAATGAGCCCCTGCGGGCCCTCGATGAGTGCGCAGTTGCCTTTAGAGCCACTGCCGAGGATATGAAGGTGCAGGCAAGACATAAGATTCCAAAGGATACAATGGGTGCGGACGAATAAAGGAGGAAGCGAATGCCAACGGTATCACAGCATTACGGACACCATGCCGTGCCTGGGGCAGTCGATGAGACCCGGACGAGGCAGCAGGCAGCTCCTGTCGTGCTCATGGTATCAGGCGGCGCGGACTCGACGGCACTGCTTCTTATGGCGTGCACATCAAAGCTGGATATCCAAGACGGACGCGGTGTTGCCCCCATTGCTCGCGAGCGCCTGCATGTGCTGCATGTAAACCATCATCTGCGCGGCAAGGCGTCCGATGGCGACGAGGCCTTTGTGCGTGAGCTCTGCGCGCAATATGGTTTACCGCTGTGTGTGGAGCACGCTTATTTTGATGGGGAGTCGGGCAATATTGAGGCCGCGGCCCGCGAGGTGCGCTATGCCGCGGCGCGGAGGTATGTTCGCGAACTCTGCGCCCAGACGGGGGCACCGCGAACGGCGGCTCGTATCTGCACCGCGCACACGTCTTCGGATCGCGCGGAAACGTTTTTGATGAACGCGATTAAGGGTTCGGGGCCCGCTGGTCTATCGAGCATTCCTCGCCGGAGGAATATCGTGGTGCGTCCCTTGCTCGACCTAACTCATGGCGAGCTCGTGGGCTATCTACAGGTACATGGTCAGCCGTGGCGTGAAGACGAGAGCAATGAGGATATCTCGTATCTGCGAAACTACGTGCGCCATCGGGTAATGCCAGTGGTGGCACAGCGTAATGCGAGCGTGTGCAAGACGATTGGCGCCGCCTGTGAGATCTTGGGTGACGAAGATGCGTTTCTATCCCAGCTGTCGGCACAGGCGTTTCGAAGCTGCCTGCGCAAGGAGGCGGCGGGCGCGCTAGTGCTCGATGCCAGACGCCTTGCTGCGGCCGAGGTGGTAATCGCGCGGCGCATCGTGCGACTGGCGATCAAACGCATCGATCCGGGCGCTCGTCCAGAGATGCGACATGTGGAGCGAGTCCTTTCCTGCGTTGCCGAAGGCACAGGCTCGGTCACGCTTCCGGCGGGAATTGACGCGCGCGTCGAGTTTGGCATGCTAGCGTTTAAGGCGCCGGCGGCTCGTGAGGGGCTGGTTGCGGACTGGATTACCATACCCGGTCGTTTGCCGTTGGGCGGGGGGCGCATGCTGGTCGCAGAGCCGATGGCCGTTGAGCCGGGATGCGATATCGTGCGCCGCGCCCGTGAGCTTGCGGCTGCCGGGGAAGTGACAGCTTTGGTAGACGCGGCTGCCCTGGGTTTTGCCGACAGCGATAGTGAGCGGATCCTGGCGGGCTCACGTGGCGAGATCCCTGCAGAGGCGCGATTGGCGCGCCTGTGGGTGGACGGTCCCGCACCGGGAGACGTGATGTGCCCGTTAGGAATGAGTGGCCGAAGCAAGAAGGTATCCGACTTGCTAGGCGAGGCTCGCATTCCCGTTTCCGAGCGCGCCGGCGTGCCCGTGGTGAGGACGGCGCCGGGAGGTGCCGTGGTGTGGGTCGCCGGAGTTCGCGCGGACGAACGTTTTAAATGCACGGCGGCGACGCGTGTGGCTTATCTGCTTCGCGTGGTTGACGCGGATTAGCCCCTCGCACCAGCTGTTCTGTGCGGCGTTGACGGTATTCCCGCGCTGATGGCGCACGGGCTGGTAAATTTACCCCGTGCGCTGCTAGAATGTGTAGTTCGCGTCCATACGGCGGTGTGTGGGCGATAAGCACAAGAAAGGGTTGTCATGGCTTCTCAACATCCGGATATCGAGAAGGTTCTGTTCACGCAGGAGGATATCGACGGTATCGTCTCTCGCCTAGGCGAGCAGATTACTCGCGACTACGCGGGTAAGGATCTGGTGCTGATTGCGGTCCTGCGCGGCGCCGTGGTCTTTATGGGCGACCTGATGCGTAAGATCGAGCTGCCGACCAACATCGATTTCATGGCTGTTTCGAGCTATGGCGACGGTGTGAAGTCCTCGGGTATCGTGCGTATCATTAAGGACCTGGATATCGACATCCGCGGTCGCGACGTGCTGATCGTCGAGGACATTCTGGACTCGGGCCTGACGCTCAAGTATCTGATGAAGAACCTCGAGAGCCGCAAGCCCGCTTCTCTGGAGGTCGCCGCCTTCCTGTGGAAGGACGTTGAGGACCGCGTCTCGGCCATCACGCCCAAGTATGTTGGAACCCATTGCCCCGATGCCTTTGTGGTGGGCTACGGCCTCGACTATGCCGAGCGCTATCGTAACCTTCCGTATCTGGGCATTTTGAAACCGGAGGTTTATTCGTAAGATGCCCGACGACCGTAACGAGAACAATTCCCAGACTCCCCGGGAGCCTAAGATCCCGGGGATGCCCGGAGGCAAGAAGCCCACGCGTACGGGCTGGCTGTATTTTATTTTGGCTTGCGCGCTTCTGGGCTACGCCTTCTTTAACATGGGCTCCGGCTTTGCCAATTCCAGCAATAGCGTTAAGCTCGCGACGAGCGAGATGGTGAGCGCCATCAAGCAGGATCGCGTCGAAGATCTGACCTATACGGTTCAAGACGGAAGCGTGACGGGTCATTACTGGAAGACGAAGAAGGACAAGGGCGATACGAGCGAGCTCAAGAGCTTCTCCTCGACCTATGTCGGCTCCGATTCGCTTGCCGAGCTCATGGCGGAGCACCCCGATACCAAGTACATCGTCAACACCAACGATCCCGATTTTTGGGGTGACTTGGCGATGAGTGTGCTTCCGACGATCGCCCTTATCGCCATCATGTTCTACTTTATGCGCCAGATGATGGGCGCCAACAACAGGAACATGCAGTTTGGCAAGACCAACGCCAAGACCAACGAGGCCACACGCCCCAAGGTCAAGTTTGAAGACGTTGCCGGCGTGGACGAGGCAGTCGAGGAGCTCGAGGAGATCCGCGACTTCTTGAGCGATCCGGATCGCTACCGCAAGCTGGGCGCCAAGATTCCGCGCGGCGTTTTGCTCGTGGGCCCTCCGGGCACCGGTAAGACGCTGCTGGCAAAGGCCGTTGCCGGCGAGGCGGGCGTGCCGTTCTTTAGCATTTCGGGTTCTGACTTTGTCGAGATGTTCGTGGGCGTCGGCGCCAGCCGCGTGCGTGACCTCTTTAAGGAGGCCAAGTCCCAGGCCCCGTCGATCATCTTTATCGATGAGATCGACGCCGTGGGACGTCAGCGCGGAGCCGGCTTGGGCGGCGGTCACGACGAGCGCGAGCAGACGCTCAACCAGCTGCTGGTCGAGATGGACGGTTTTGAGGAGAGCGAGTCGGTTATCCTGATCGCCGCTACCAACCGCCCCGACATTCTGGATCCGGCTCTGCTGCGTCCCGGCCGTTTTGACCGTCAGGTTACGGTTGACCGTCCGGACGTGAAGGGCCGCGAGCAGATCTTGCGCGTGCATGCCGAGAACAAGCCGATGGACGAGGACGTTAAGTTTGAGAAGCTCGCCCAGATGACCGTTGGCTTTACCGGTGCCGATCTGGCAAACCTGCTCAACGAGTCTGCGCTGCTGGCTGCCCGTCGCCATCGTTCCGTGATCTCGATGGACGAGGTCGAGGAGTCGATGGAGCGCGTGATTGCCGGACCGCAGCGCAAGGGCCGCGTGATGACCGAGGCCGAGCGCACCACGATTGCCTACCACGAGAGCGGTCACGCCCTGGTGGGTCACATCCTGGAGCACTCCGATCCGGTCCACAAGATCTCGATCGTCAGCCGCGGCCAGGCCCTGGGCTACACGCTGCAGCTGCCGCAGGAGGACCACTTCCTCAAGACCAAAAACGAGATGCTCGACGAGCTCGCCGTGTTCTTGGGCGGACGCGTTGCCGAGGAGCTCATGTGCGACGACATTACGTCGGGCGCGAGCAACGACCTGGAGCGTGCGACCAAGATGGCGCGCGAGATGGTCACGCGCCTGGGCATGAGTGAAGAGCTGGGTACCCAGGTCTTTGGCGAGGCGCAGCATCAGGTATTCCTGGGCCGCGACTATGCCGATCACCAGGATTACTCCGAGGAGACGGCGCGTCGCATCGACATCGAGGTTCAGCGCATTATGCGTGAGGCCCATCGCCGTGCGGTCGAGATTCTGGATGCCCGTCGCGACCAGCTCGATCTGATGGCCAAGGTGTTGCTTGAGCGCGAGACTGTCGAGGGCGATGCCGTGAACGCCCTGCTTGACAACGAGTGGGACGCCTACCTTGAGCGCGAGGGCGATATCCTGGCGGCCAAGGAGGAGCGCAATGCCAAGGCGGCCGGTATGCCGGCCAAAAAGCGCGCGCCTCGCATGAGCGAGGAAGAGCTGGCGGCCGATGCCGCGGCCTTTGCGCAGGCGGCCATGCAGGAGGATGCCGAAGCCGCATCCGATGATGCCGGTGATGGCAATGCTGTCAACGCTGACGGCAACACCGACGCCGACAAATAGTTCTTGTAGCGAAAGCCTCCGCGGGGAAACCTGCGGAGGCTTTTTCTTTTGAGCGATATGGGGCCGTCTGTTGATTGGGGACAGACTTAAATGAGCGTTTTCACGCATTTAAGTCTGTCCCCAATCAACATTGCTGCGGCACTTTGCTCGGCTAAAGCGTACAATAGCGCCTATGCGAAAGGGGAACAGATGATCAACGAAACTATGTATGCTCGCGGTGCGGAAAGCTCCATCATCCGTGAGATTTTTAGCTATGGCCTTGAGCGCAAGGCGCAGATCGGTGCGGAAAACGTATTCGATTTTTCGCTGGGCAATCCGAGCGTTCCGGCGCCCGCTGCTGTTGCTGAGTCGATTAAGAAGGCCCTGGAGCTGCCGAGTGACCAGTTGCACGGCTACACCCCCGCTCCGGGCCTGCCGCAATGTCGAGCAGCCGTCGCCGAATCGCTCAACCGCCGCTTTGGCACGAGCTATGAGGGCAAAGACGTCTTTATGACGGTGGGTGCCGCGGCTTCGCTCACCTGTACGCTCAACGCCGTTACGAACCCGGGCGACGAGGTTATTGTTATCGCCCCGTACTTTCCGGAGTATCGCGTTTGGATTGAGAAGGCCGGCTGCACGTGTGTCGAGGCGCTTGCCAACGAGGACACATTCCAGCTGAGCGTGGATAACGTATTCAAGGCGATCACCGACAAGACGGCAGCCGTCATTATCGACTCGCCCAACAACCCGACCGGTGCCGTATATACGCGCGACACGCTGACGCGACTGGCCAATGTTCTGCGCGAGGCCAACGCTCAGCGCGATCCCGAGAATCCGATTATGCTCATCTCGGATGAGCCGTACCGCGAGATCGTGTACGGTGCCGAGGTGCCTTGGGTGCCCTCGATCTACGAGCACACCATCGTGTGCTACTCGTATTCCAAGTCGCTGTCGCTGCCGGGTGAGCGCGTGGGGTGGATCTTGGTTCCCAACACCAATCCGCAGGCTGCCCGTCTGATGCCGGCCGTTGCCGGTGCCGCCCGTACGCTGGGCTTCGTGTGCGCGCCGGCGCTCTTTCAGCGCGTAATTATCGACTGCATCGATGAGCCGAGTGACGTTGAGGCCTATGCACGCAACCGCACCGCGCTTACCGACGCACTAGCGGAGTACGGCTACACCTATGTTGAGCCGGATGGCGCGTTCTACCTATGGGTGAAAGCGTTGGAGCCCGATGCGAATGCGTTTTGCGAGCGCGCAAAGAAGTATGAGTTGCTTGCGGTTCCCTCGGACAGCTTTGGTATGCCGGGTTGGTTCCGCCTGGGCTATTGCGTGAGCTACGAAACGATTGTCAATTCGCTACCCGCTTGGAAACAGTTGGCGGACGAGTATCGTTAAAAGTAAAGCGCTCTGCCTACAATGTTTTACGTGAAACGGGGTTTGGTGTTAAGCCGGACCCCGTTGTCATGGACGTTGTGTCTTTGGGATGGAGTGGTTTTACGACTATCGAAGGCTATGCGTACAATGAATATAAGCGACGGCCGTGCCAGATAAGGAGACCTGATGCCCTACCTGCTTTCTTGTGACATTCATACCCATACGATGTTCTCTGCGCATGCATATTCGACCATTGAGGAGAATGTGTACTGGGCGGCAGAGCGTGGTCTGCAGGTGCTCGGATCTGCCGACCATTTGAGCTCTATGGTTACGGCTTGCCCCAATGACCTGCGCAGTTACCAGTTCTTTATCAACCAGGATATCTGGCCGCGCATTTGGAGCGGCGTGCTGGTGCTGCGTGGTGCCGAGGCCGATATCGTTTCGCTGGACGGAAGCCTGTTTGGCGAGGACACTCCTGTCACGCTCGATATTGCCGGCGATTCGTACAGCCGTCAGCATTCGCTGTTCGATTTGGTTACGCGTAATTTGGATTATTTGGTTGCGAGCGTGCATAATCCGCAGATTGCTGAAGGCGCGACGCTGGCCCAGACGACCGAGATGTATATCAATGCCCTGGAGCACCCCAAGGTGTTCATGCTGGGTCACACGGGGCGTTCGGGCGTGCCGTTCGATATCGACGAGGTGCTGTTGGCGGCTAAGGCCAAGCACAAGATTATCGAGATCAACAACCATAGTCTTGAACACGGTGTCGACACTGAGCATTGGGCCGTATGTCGCAAGATCGCCGAGCGCTGCGCCGAGCTGGGCGTGGGCATTGGCGTTTCGACCGATGCGCACATTGGCATGGCGATTGGCAAGCTCGATCACGCGCGCAAGATGCTCGACGAGATTCACTTCCCGCTGGATTTGATCGTGACGCGCGACCGCGAGACGCTGCTGTGCGAGATGGCGGCAGCCGGCGTGTGCAATCTGCGCAATGGGATGTAGCGGAGTTTATAAACCAAGCGAAGGGGGCGGCCCAGACGGGTCGCCCCCTTTCTTGTCCCAAAAATCTACTGAGGTTGGTTAGCGGCGTTCGAGGACCGCTACGGTTTCGGTGTGGTCGGTGTGAGGGAACATGTCGACGGGCGTGATCTTGAGCAGGCGATAGCCTCCGTCGAGGAGCTGATGCAGGTCGCGCTCTTGAGTTACGGGGTTGCAGCTGATATAGGTGATGCGGCGCGGCTTAAGCGCGCAGGCAGCTTCGAGGAACTCGGGCGTGGAGCCGGCGCGCGGCGGATCGATGGAAAGGACATCGACTCGCTCGTTGTTGTCGGCGGCATCTAGGATGTAGTCGGTGGCATCGTCGGCCATAAACCAAGCGCTGCGGGTGAGGCCGTTGAGCTCGGCATTACGACGTGCGTCGGCAATGCCGGCGTGGTTACGCTCCACGCCAAGCAGCATAATGCCGACGCCCTTGTCCTGGGCGGCTTTGGCTGCGCACAGGCCGATAGTTCCGCTACCGCAATAGGCATCCATGAGTACGTCGCCCTGCTGCAGGTCCATGCCGTCAATCGCGAGCTGATAGAGCAGCTCGGTCTGCTGCGGGTTGGTCTGGTAGAACGCGGTGGGGGAGATATCGAACTCGCAGCCGAGCAGCTGGTCGCGCATGCACTCGGCGCCATATACAATGCGGGTTTCCTCGCCGAGGATGGCGTTGCCGGGACGTCCGTTGATGTTTTGGGCGACGGTGACGATGTGCGGATTGAGTGCGGCGACAGCCTCAAAGAACTCCTGCGCATGCGGCAAGTCGCGCTGAGCGGTCACGAGCGTGACCATGACCTGGTCGGTACGCCAACCGCAGCGGACGACGGCATAGCGAAGCAAACCAAGATGCTTGTCCTCATTAAAGGCGGGAATATGCAGCCGCTCAGCTTCGCGTGCGATGCCGTTGAGAATCTGACGGGCGCCCGGTGCCTCGACGGGGCATTCGGGTACGGCAACGATCTTGTGCGTGCCGCGCTCAAAGAAACCGCAACGGACGGCGCCCTCCTTACCGGGAGCAAAGGGAGTGGCAGCCTTATGACGAAAGCCACGCGGCGCAGGATATTTACCCGGGTCGCCCAGGGTGACACCCATGCCACGAATAGGATCTACAGCAATGCCCTCACGCTCACAAAGCGAAGCAAAAAGCTCCTCCATAGCAGCCTGCTTGGCGGCGAGCTGCTTCTTATAAGGACGATTGAGCGCCGTACATCCACCGCAAGCTTTCATGATGGAACAAGGAGACTTGGGATCAACGGCCTTGCGCGCAGACGAAACCTGATCTTTATGCGAGCGCTTGGAGCGAGTCTGAGATGCCTTGACCTCGCTCCGACGAGAGTCAGAACGCTTGGTCTTAGCCCTGTTCTTGGTCGATTTGCTTTTTGCAGCTTTAGAAGACTTGGATTTCGTAGAAGATTTCTCCTCCTTCGACCCCTCAGCCGCCTCGATCAAAGCACGACGAGCCTTACGCTCCGCACGAGATTCTGCCATCAATAACTCCACTAATTCATGAATTAAAGCTGCAAGTATTGTACCGTGCCAAGCCAGCAGACGATATACAAGCGGTTTAATCGTGTCGGTGATAAGCCCAACGACGGTTGCCCGCCGCGTGAGGGGTGTGGGGGTTAAGTTTATCGCGAGTTCCGCACGAACAGGAGGCCACTTAATGTGGCCTCCGTCGTGAGCAGGACTGTAGAGCAGGAAACTTAACCCCCACACCCCTCACGCGGCGGGCAAACTCGCCTTGTGCTCTATCACGCTAAAGTGTATGATGCTGAACGTTACACGATTCACTTTACTTAACTAAAGTACCATCAAGGGGGATACCATGAATACCGATATGTCTCGTCGTCAGTTTGTTGGTCTAGCCGGCTCGCTCGCCACGGTGCTTGGCCTTGGTCTTGTCGGTTGCGGCGGTGGTGCCGGCAAGGGCTCCGCTGCTGGCTCTGCCGCGGCCAAGGATGTGAAGGGCGCTGCGGAGTCCAAGAAGCTCGTGGTAGGCTTTGATAAGTCCTATCCTCCGTACGGCTTTGTGGGCGACGATGGCGAGTACACCGGCTTTGATCTCAATCTGGCCAAGGCTGTTGCCGATAAGCAGGGCTGGGAGGTCAAATACGAAGCCATCGACTGGGACGCTAAGGACACGCTGCTTAACTCGGGCGCCATCAACTGCATCTGGAACGGCTTTACCATGGAGGGTCGCGAGGACGACTACACGTTCTCCGAGCCGTACATGCTCAACGAGCAGGTGCTGGTGGTCAAGAAGGATGCGGGCATCAAGAGTTGGGACGATCTTGCCGGCAAGACCGTGATTACCCAGACCGATTCCGCTGCGCAGGATGTGCTCGAGGGTGATCAGAAGGATCTGGCGGCGACATTTGCCACGCTCGATACGATCGGCGAGTACAACACGGCCTTTATGCAGCTCGAGAGCGGCGCGGTCGATGCCGTGGCTTGCGACCTTTCGATTGCCCAGTATCAGCTTGCCGCCAAGCCCGATGCCTATACGCAGCTTGATGAGCCGCTGTCCAGCGAGCACTACGCCGTCGGCTTTAAGAAGGTCGACACCAAGTCGGCCGACGCCGTGACCGAGTCGCTCAAGGCGCTCTACGAGGACGGCACGGTTAAGGACCTGTGCGACAAATATGCAGATTACGGCCTTTCCTTCGACAACTGGGTTCTGAAATAGCGGCTTTCCCAGGCACCCGATTTTGCCGTTCAAACCGTCGCTTGCGTACATTTAGTACGCGGCGCTCCTCTTTCACGGCAAACTCGAGCACCTGGAAAACCCGCTTTAGCATTGGGTTTGCTGTTCTGTTGCTGTGAAAGAGAGCTTAGGTTGTCTATTCAGGTCATGATGCAGATGCTTGGCCAGGGATTCTTGGTCAGTTTGCAGTTGTTTGTGCTGACGCTGCTGGGGTCGATTCCGCTGGGAATCCCCGTGGCGTTTATGCGCATGAGCAAAATCGCGCCGCTTCGCTGGATTGCGCGCATCTACATTTCGGTCATGCGCGGTACGCCGCTCATGCTGCAGATGTTTGCCATCTACTTTGCCCCGTACTACGTGTTTGGCATTTCGCTCACGCCCGATTCCAAGTGGACGGCGTGCGTCGTGGCGTTCATCATCAACTACGCCGGTTACTTTGCCGAGATCTATCGCTCGGGCTTGCAGTCCATTCCGCGCGGTCAATACGAGGCTGCCGAGGTGCTGGGCTATTCGCGCGTGCAGACGTTTCTGTATATCGTGATGCCGCAGGTCGCCAAGCGTATTCTGCCGGCGATGGGCAACGAGATCATCACGCTGGTCAAGGACACGTCGCTGGCGTTTGCCATTGGCGTGGGCGAGATGTTCTCGACCGCCAAGGCCCTGGTTGCCTCGCAGGTGAGCATGGTACCGTTTGCGATTGCGGCGCTGATCTACTGGGTTTTCAACTTCGTGGTCGAGATGCTGTTGGGCGCCGCCGAAAAGAAGCTGGACTATTATCATGACTAACTCGGTGATGAAAATCGAAAGCGCTCGCAAGGCGTTTGGCGGCAATGAGGTGCTCAAGGATATCTCGCTCGAGGTCAAGCGTGGCGAGGTCGTGGCGATTATCGGGCCTTCGGGTGGCGGCAAGTCCACGCTGCTGCGGTGTGCCACGCTGCTCGAGACACTCGGCGGAGGCTCGCTCTCGTTTGGTGACCTTGCCGTTGCGACGGATGCGGGTTCGGGCGCAGTCTATGCGAAGGGCGATGTGCCCAAGCGGGCACGCTCGCGATTCGGCCTGGTGTTCCAGAATTACAACCTGTTCCCGCACTATACCGTGATGAAAAACATCATCGACGCGCCGATCCGCGTGCTTAAGCGCCCGCGCGAACAGGCGGAAGCTCGTGCGCGCGAGTTGATCGCGCAGATGGGGCTTACGGGCAACGAGAACAAGGTTCCGTGTGAGCTTTCGGGCGGTCAGCAACAGCGTGTGAGTATCGCCCGCGCCTTGGCGCTCGACCCGGAGATCCTGTTCTTTGACGAGCCGACCTCGGCGCTCGATCCCGAGCTGACGGCCGAGGTGCTGCGTGTCATTAAAGACCTTGCCGCGCAGAATATGACGATGGTGATTGTGACCCACGCAATGCAGTTTGCGCGCGATGTTGCCGACCGCGTGGTCTTTATGGATGGCGGCCGCATTGTCGAGGAGGGTCCTGCCGAGCAGGTCATCGACCATCCGCGTGAGCAGCGCACCCGTGAGTTCTTGAGCCGTATCGAGGGATAGGCTCAGGTATTTACTCAACTATTAATTAAGGCGAAGCCGCCGCAGGTCTTACGGTCTGTGGCGGCTTTTTGTTTGCATCGACGGGGTTCAATAATCGCCTCACAAGCTTGTCTCTTCCTCTCGCCGCCTGTATTCATACGTGCGCCGAAAGGTATGCATGGACGGTCGCCCGTGAGGGTAGGGTGGTGGCATAGGACATTTGGAGGGTGAGTCGGCTCGGCTGCCGACCATGCTGCTCCCGGGATGGCACCGACCGCGAACTCTCCCCGTTGGCGTCGCGCATTGCGCGCGGCCCTGCAAGGAGGTCATCATGGGTGCTCCCAAGACCGGTAACGTAAGGAACGTGGTGCTCGTAGGCCAAGGCGGGGTGGGCAAGACTTCACTCGCCGAGGCCATGCTCCACCTTTCCGGCAAGACCGCCCGCCTGGGCGGCCACGACGGCACCAAGCCCACGCTCGACTATGACCCCGAAGAGGTCAAGCGTGCATTTTCCATCTCGACGACCATCGCGCCGATCGACTGGAAGGGCGCGCGCATCAATGTGCTCGATGCCCCGTGCTACCCCGATTTTATCGGCGACGCCTTTGCCGCGATGAGCGTCTGCGAGACGGCTCTGTTTGTGGTCGACGCCGAGGCCGGCCCACAGCCTACGACGGTTAAGCTCTGGTATGCCGCCGAGGACCTGCGTCTGGCGCGTGCGGTGTTCGTAAACCGCCTGTCGCGCTCCGAGGCCAGCTTTGCGACCACGATGGACCTGCTGCAAGAGCGCTTTGGCACGCGCCTGGGCGCCGTGACCCTTCCCTGGGGCGAGGGCGAGGACTTTGACGGCATCATCGACCTGGTGCGCATGAAGGCGCGCCATTGCAACGGCACCGAAGCCGTTGAGTCGGAGATTCCCGAGGAGTATCGTGCCCAGGCCGAGGAGGCCCATGACCATCTGTGCGAGTTGGTGGCCGAGGCCGACGATGAGCTGATGATGAAGTACCTGGAAGGCGAGGAGACGCTGACGCAGGAGGAGCTTGAGGGCCTGCTGTCGAAGGCGATCGCCGAGCGCATCTTTGTGCCGGTCTTTGCGGGCGATTGCATTAAGGAGCAGGGCGTCAACTCGCTGATGGACGACATCGCGACGTACTTTCCGGCGCCGACCGACTACGGCGAGATGCCGCTCATCGACGGTGATTCGCTCAAAATCTCGAGCGACGATGACCGTCCGGTGGCGTTTGTGTTTAAGACCCTGGCCGATCCGCAGCAGGGTCGCATCAGCTTTATCAAGGTGCTGACGGGTACGCTTGAGCCGGGTCTTGAGCTGATCAACGCGCGTACCCGCAAGGGCGACCGTCTGGCTCACCTGTATGTGATGTGCGGCCGCGATATGACCGAGGTCGGTCACGCCTATGCCGGCGACATCATCGTGGCGCCCAAGCTGGCTGCCGAGACGGGCGACACGCTCTCGATTACCGGTAAGGTCGAGGCCGCGGCGTTTAAGTTCCCCAACTCGCAGTACCGCATTGCCATCGAGGCCGAGAATCGCGGCGACGAAGAGAAGCTCTACACGTTTATCGAGAAGGCCTGCAAGGCCGATCCGACCATGAGCATCGACCGCGACGAGGAGACCGGCCAGACCATTATCTCCGCCGTTGGTGAGGCGCAGGTTTCGGTGCTGCTCAACCGTTTGGAGGATCGCACCAAAGTCGTGGCCAAGAGCGTGCCGATCCGCATTCCGTATCGCGAGACCATTCGCCGTACGGCAAGTGCCCAGGGCCGCCATAAGAAGCAGACCGGCGGCGCCGGTCAGTACGGCGACTGCTGGCTGCGCGTGGAGCCGCTCATTGGGCCCGACGGCACGAGCGATGGCTATGAGTTTGTGGACGAGGTCGTGGGCGGCCGTATTCCGCGCTCGCTGATCCCCGCCGTGGACAAGGGTGTCCAGGAGACCATGAAGGACGGCATCATTGCCGGCTACCCGCTCACGGGCATTCGCGTGGCTGTGTACGACGGCTCGTATCACAGCGTCGACTCCAACGAGATGGCGTTCCGCGCGGCAGCTCGCATCGGCCTGCGCAAGGCATGTGCCGATGCCGACCCGGTGGTGCTGGAGCCCATTGAGGAAATTACGGTGACCATCCCCGAGAGCTACGCCGGCGCTGTGATGGGCGACATCTCGGCATCGCGCGGTCGCGTGACGGGCATGGAGACCGATGAGCGCGGCGATACCGTGGTTATTGCCCAGGCGCCGCTGGCAGAGCTGACGGATTATTCGACGCGCCTGCGCTCTATCACGCGCGGCACGGGTGACTTTACCATGAAGCCCGCAGGCTATGAGCAGGTGCCTTATGACGTTCAGGCCAAGCTGGTCGAGCGCTATGAGGAGGGCCGCGCCAAGTAGCACGTGATTTTGTCTGCAATGTAGGTGCTGACGAAAGGGCCGCCCTGGGTAACCGGGGCGGCTCTTTTTGATTCCTTGGGGACGGAGGAAAACGGATCATTTAGGCTTTGGGGCAGCTTGGTCGGTCCTAGTCTCCCGAGGCCTGATTGCGGCCGGTGGTGTAGTCGATCTGCACGTGCGGCTGCAGGTTGTAGCAATATACGTGGAAGCAGAGGGTCTTGCCGTGGTCCTCGACCGATTGCGCCTCAAGGCGCATGCCACGGCAGACAAGTTCCTCTTCGTTATACATAGGCGTGACGCGGTAGAGCACATGGTTGCCCGTATCGCGAATATAGTTGAGAATCTGCTCTTCAAACGGCAGCATGCCCGTCTCGTTGAGATAGCGCGTGCCGGTGAGGAGATTCTTGCGGTTGGCGTTTTCGCCGCAGAGCGACCAGGCGATAAGGTGGCAGCGGTTGTAGAGGCTCTGGCCCGGAATAAAGTCGTAGCGCTGCTGGTGCCAACCGGCAGGATGGATGCGCGAGATATCGCCGCGCTTTCCCTGTCCGAGCGACTCGGGGCCTACACAGGCGAGCGCCTTGCGAGTGCGACCCAGGCTGTCGAGCTTGGAGAATTTCTTAAAGCAGCCCTCTTCGGTGGCGCGATCGTATTCATCGAGTGTGAATGACGGCGTGCCGAGCGGGTGCGTGCTGTCGGCGCGAAGGGCAACGTAGGGGTTGCCGGCGTAGTCGGGAATGCTGCTGAGATAAACACCGCGGGCGCGGTTGAGGTCGGGGTTTTCGACCTCGTCGATGGGGGTGGCGGCACTGCCCGCGGAAACGTCGTCATCGGTGTCGGTCGCGGCGGAATCGGAGCCATCGCCGGAGTCCTGGCTGTTTTGAGGGTCCGCCGCGCTCGCCGTTCCCGATTCGAGCCGAGCGACCAGGTCTGCCTCGTCGTCGGTGCGGCTGGGACTCTCGTTTTGTTTTTCGGCCAGAGCCGCCGCCTGCTCATCGCCTTGCGGCGACAGCAACTTGGGCGCTCCGTCGAGCGATCCCGTAAACAGCGCAAACCCCAGCACCACGGCGGTGCCGATGGAAAGTGCTTGCTTGTAGGCGGGCTTGCGCGACATTGAGGCTCCTGGATGGACGGTTGGGAATCTACCAGTCTAGCAGGAGCCGGCAAGGGCCGTTCTGTCGAACAAATACTTAAGATTTGAGACAAACGCTACTGATTCATTTGTCCCGCGGTCTAGATCGAGGTGGAGTCGAGCCAGTTGAGCTTGCACTCGAGAATGCGCTGCTCGCCGGGTTCGCCGCTGCCGTCAAGTAGGGCGAGCAGCATCTCGGCTGCTTCGCGACCTTCCTGGTCGACGGGCTCGATGATGGTGGAGACGGTCGGCGTGGTGAGATTAGTCCAGTCTTCGCAGTTGAGTCCCAAAAGGCCGATTTGCTGCGGAAGCAGATGGGCCATGGGCTGAAGCGCCTTGTAGACGCGGGGGAGCGCCCATTGGTTTTGGACAAAGATGAGCGTACGCTTGGCGGGATTGAACTTGAATTTAAAGTACTCGGTAAGCTCGTTGATTGACGGCTTGTTGTGATCGATGGGAATCGCTTTGTAGAGCTGCCCGTTCGCTGCCAGCGCCTCGGCATACCCCTGAAAACGCTCCATGCGGGTGCGCATCTCGGTCATGTTGGCGGCAATGGAAAAGAAATCTTCGTAGCCGGCGTCGAGGAGTGCCTGTGTGGCGTTGTACACGCCGTCGTAAAGGTTGGTTTTGATCCAGCTGGTACCTGGGCTATAGATGGCCGCATCGAAAAAGACGACCGGCTTGCCGGCTCGTCTAATGCGGTCGTGCACGGCTTTGAAGTTTGCC
Source organism: Collinsella aerofaciens (assembly GCF_028206795.1). Lineage (GTDB taxonomy): Bacteria > Actinomycetota > Coriobacteriia > Coriobacteriales > Coriobacteriaceae > Collinsella > Collinsella aerofaciens_AX. The sequence continues at coordinate 17,620 of NZ_JAQLFJ010000007.1, forward strand.
GTGGGCTGGATGATAAAGCCATCGACGCCCAGCGAGAGCATTTTGTCGACGTACATGAGCTCGGTCTCGGGGTTAAAGTTGCTCGTGCAAACGACCGTCTGGTAGCCCGCGGGGAGCATGACCTGCTCCATGCCATTGAGAACGAGCCCCGCCCATTTGTTGGTGTTATCCAAAATGATGATGGCGATGACGTGGGTTTGCTTGCCGGTGAGCGTCTGCGCTTGGGCGTTGGGAACGTATCCGAGTTCCTTAATGACGCGCGCGATTTTGTTCTGCGTCTTCTCGCTAAGCTTTTCTCGTTTGTCGTTGAGGTAATACGAGACGCTTGCCGTCGAGGTTCCCGCCTCTCGAGCGACGTCTGCGATCGTAACGCGCTGTTTTGCCACAGCGACTCCTTCCGACAGATGAGCATTTTCCAACATGATGACTTTGAGTCTTGGTGAGGGATGCGCTTCGGTGAGCGGTTTTATCCTTTCATATGAGTATGCAACAAATGCGGCATACGGGTGGGGTCGAAATTTGTGACCGGCATGCGCATCTGCCGTCTACCGAGAAAATCAAATACTTCTTGACTTTTGAAATCGAGGGTAAAATCGCAGGATTCATTTTTGGTTAAACGCATAACTAAATCGCATAACCAACGCTCTGACCTGCGCGTTTACCGAAATAAGCTGGCATTAAGAAAAACGAGCACCTATATTGGTCTTGTCGAAAAGACAGCAAGTCCAAACGGCAGGGGATGCTCCGGAGGCCTCCGCAAACGGTATCTTGCGCACGCAACTCTATGAAAAGAGGGAAGCAATGAAGATCGTAGGCGTTGCCGCCTGTACCGTGGGTATCGCCCACACGTATATGGCTCAGAAGGCGATTCAGGATGAATGCGCCGCCCGTGGCATCGAGTGCAAGGTCGAGGCTCAGGGTGGCCTGGGTATCGAGAATGAGCTCACGCAGGAAGACGTGGACTCCGCCGACCTGGTCCTGGAGTCCGTCGACGTGGGTGTCGAGAACGAGGACCGTTTTGAGCAGAAGATGGCCGAGGGCAAGTTCCTGAAGGTCGGCACCTCGGATGTAATCGCCGATCCGGTAAAGATCATCGACCAGGCCATTGAGATCATCAAGGCGACGGGTGGCGCCGTTGACGCGCCCAAGGCCGAGGCCAAGGCAGAGAAGAAGGCCGTCTCCGCTGCCCCGCAGGCCCCGACACCGGCGTCCAAGCAGTCTATCTTTGCCGATCCTGGCAAGACGCTGCTCAATGCATTCAATACCGGCGTTTCCTATTTTATCCCCATCGTCGTTATCGGCGGCGTGTTTCTTGCCTTCTCGCTGGCATCCGGTACCGCCGGCGCCAACGGCATGGAGGTTACGAACCCGCTGATGGTGAGCCTTAACACCATCGGCATGGCCGGCATCTCCATGATGATCCCGGTGCTTGCGGCATACATCTCCTACTCGATGGCCGGCAAGCCCGCGCTCGCCCCCGGTTTTGTCCTGGGCTACCTGGTCAACAACGCCGTCGTCACCCCTAACGGCAACAGCGTTTCGACCGGCTTCTTGGGCGCCATGATCATGGCGGTCATCTGCGGCTACTTTGTCCGCTGGATGAAGACCTGGAAGGTCAACAACACCATCCAGACCATCATGCCCATCCTGATCATCCCGATTCTGACCTCGCTTGTCCTGGGCATGGCCTATATCTACATCCTGGCCACGCCGCTTGGCTTTGTGATGGACTGGCTCACCGGCGTGCTCGGCAGCCTGCAGGGCGGTTCCGCAGTTGTCCTGGGTCTGGTCATTGGCGTTATGACCGCCTTCGATATGGGTGGCCCCATCAACAAGACCGCCTCGACCTTCACCATGGCCATCATGGCCTCCGGTATCTACGGTCCTAACGGTATGTTCCGCGTCGCCGTCGCCGTTCCCCCGATCGCCTGCGGCCTCGCTGCGCTCATCGCCAAGAACAAGTTCGATGACGCCGATCGCCAGATGGGCATCTCCGCACTGTTCATGGGCTGCATCGGCATTACCGAGGGCGCTATCCCCTTCGCGGTCAAGGACCTCGGTCACACCCTGCCCGGCATCTGCATCGGCTCTGCCGTGGGTGCGGCGCTCGCCGCCTTCCAGGGTATCGACTGCTACGTCCCACACGGTGGCTTTATCGTCGCCCTTGCCACCAACAACGTCGCGCTGTTCTGCCTGGACATCGTGATTGGCGCCGTGGTCGCCGCCGCAATCCTGATTGCCATGAAGCCCACGCTCGATAAGCAGGCCAAGTAAACCTTTGAGGACTCCGGTTGTGCGGAGGGATGGATTTGACTCCGCACAACCGCCCCTACACAACAAAATCCATCCGTACTGATAGGGCCCGCATCTGGGTCCCAGGGAACTTTTGTCAAAAATCCTCTGGAGAAGGAGAACAAAATGTCCAACCTCACCATCCGTCAGGCCGTTCAGGGCATGCTCAAGCTGCAGGATAGCGGCGATCACGCAACCATGGTCGGCATTGGCCCCATGAGCCCCAACCTGATTCAGGCCGTGTTCGAGCTTGCCAAGGACGAGGATTTCCCGCCCATGTTTATCGCCAGCCGCAACCAGGTCGATATGGACGAGATGGGCGCCGGCTACGTCAACGGTTGGGACCAGACGCGCTTTGCCGCCGACATCAAGAAGGTTGCCGACGAGGTGGGTTACACCGGTCCGTACTACCTGTGCCGCGATCACGGCGGTCCGTGGCAGCGCGACGAGGAGCGTAACGCCCACCTGCCCGAGGACGAGGCCATGGAGCTCGCCCGCAAGTCCTTCGTCGCCGACATGGAGGCGGGCTTTGACCTGCTGATGGTCGACCCCACCAAGGACCCCTATCAGATCGGCAAGGTTATTCCGCTCGACGTGGTGCTTCGCCGCACGATTGATCTTATCGACTACCTTGAGCAGTACCGTCGCGAGCATAACCTGCCCGAGGTTGCCTATGAGGTCGGTACCGAGGAGACCAATGGCGGCTTGACCTCTACCGATAAGTACGAGGAGTTCATTTCTCAGCTGCAGCCCGAGCTCGAGAAGCGCGGCTGCCCCATGCCCACCTTTATCGTCGGCCAGACCGGTACGCTCACCCGTTGGACCGAGCAGGTCGGCCATTACAACTTCAAGAATGCCCGCGAGCTCGCCGACATGGCTAAGCGCTACGGCGTGGGCCTGAAGGAGCACAACGCCGACTATCTGGACGACGCGACGCTGCTCGAGCACATCCCGGCACACGTGACCGCCTCCAACGTTGCTCCGCAGTATGGCACCGAGGAGACCCGCGCCTACCTCAAGCTCTGCGCCACCGAGCAGATCCTGGTCGACAACGGTCTGTGCGATGACCCCTCCGACCTGTATCACACCCTGCTGGTCAAGGCTATCAAGACCGAGCGCTGGCGCAAGTGGATGACTGGCGACGACGTCAACCTGCAGGTCGACGACATTCTTGCCGACGATGAGCTCAGCCTGAAGATCCTGGATGTCTCCGGTCACTATGCGTTCAACGATCCTGAGGTCAAGGAGCAGGTCGAGAAGCTCTACCGCAACCTCGCCGCTCAGGACATCGACGGCAAGCGCTTTGTCATCGAGCACATCAAGCGCCCGATCAAGCAGTACGTCGTCGGTCTTAACCTCAAGGGCGTCACGACCCGCATCGAGGCCGCTCTTGCCGAGTAAGTAGCTTTTCCTACGCGACGCCGGGCCTGGGGCATGTCCCAGCTGCAGGCCCGGCACATGGGACAAAGGGGCAGTCCCTTTGTCCCATTCTTTTGAGTTTTAGCTTCCTTTGAAGGGGTTCACCATGAAGTTCTTTATCGATACCGCCAATCTGGACGAGATTGCCGAGGCCAAGAGCTGGGGCTGCCTGGCCGGTGTTACCACCAACCCGTCCCTGTACGCCAAGACCGGCGGCAAGCTTGCCGACTTTGAGCCGCATATGCTCAAGATTGCCGAGCTCTGCGAGGGCCTGCCCGTGTCCGCCGAGTCTACCGCGACCACTGCCGAGGGTATGATCGAGGAGGGCAAGCGCCTTGCCGCCCTCGCCCCCAACATCGTGGTCAAGCTTCCCGTGTGCGAGGCCGGCCTTGCCGCCTGCCGTGCGCTGGCCGATGCTGGCGTGCGCGTCAACATGACGCTCGTCTTCTCGCCGACGCAGGCCCTTATGGCCGCCAACGCCGGTGCTCGCTACATCAGCCCGTTTGTCGGTCGTTTCGACGACATCGCCGAGGACGGTATCTCGCAGCTCGACAACGTCGTGACCTGCATTAAGAACTACGACTGGACGGGCAAGAACGTCGACGACACCGTCGAGATCATCACCGCCTCGGTTCGTACGCCCAACCACGTAACCCAGGCCGCGCTGCTTGGCGCCGATATCGCGACCGTGCCCATGGCAGCCCTTAAGAAGTGCCTGCACCATCCGCTGACCGATCAGGGCCTTGCCTCGTTCGAGGCCGACTGGCAGAAGGTCGTCGCTCAGGCTTAACGAGTGGATTGCCCCGGCATCGTGTCATCCGGTGCCGGGGTTGTTCTCAAGAGAGGAATTCGTATGACCAACCAGGAGCTGGCGAAGGTCGCCAATGAGGTCAGGAAGGGTGTCGTGACTGCGGTTCACGCGGCCAAGTCGGGACACCCGGGTGGATCGCTCGGTGCTGCCGACATCATGACGTATCTGTACTTTGAGGAAATGAATATCGATCCTGCCGACCCTTACAAGGCCGATCGCGATCGCTTTGTGCTCTCTAAGGGTCACGCGGCGCCGGGCCTGTATTCGGTGTTGGCAAATCGCGGCTATTTTCCCGTCGAAGAGCTCGAGACGCTCCGCCATATTGGCAGCCGACTGCAGGGCCATCCCAACATGAACGACACCCCGGGCATCGATATGTCCACCGGATCGCTCGGTCAGGGCATCTCTGCTGCAGTTGGAATGGCGCTTGCCGCTAAGCACTGGGGCGACGGCTACCGTGTCTACACGTTGCTGGGCGACGGTGAGTGCGAGGAGGGCCAGGTGTGGGAGGCGGCCATGTTTGCCGGCAACCATGCGCTCGACAATCTTGTTGCCGTCGTCGACCACAACGGCTTGCAGATTGACGGCACGATCGATGAGGTCAACTCTGCCATGCCGCTCGCTGACAAGTTCCGCGCCTTTAAGTGGCATGTGATAGAGCTAGCCGATGGCAACGACATGGCGCAGATTGAGGCGGCTTTCGCTGAGGCTCGTGAGGTGACCGGCGCGCCCGTCGCTATCATCGCCGAGACGGTGAAGGGCAAAGGCGTCTCCTTTATGGAGAACCAGGTTGGCTGGCATGGCAAGGCGCCCAATGACGAGCAGTTTGAGCAGGCCATGGCCGAGCTCGCGGCAGCAGGGGAGGAGCTCTAATGGCAGACGTCAAGAAAGTCGCCACGCGCGTTAGCTATGGCGAGGCACTTGTCGAGCTGGGCAATGAGCGCGATGACTTTGTGGTTCTCGATGCCGACCTGGCCGCCGCCACGCAGACCGGTAAGTTTAAGGCTGCGCACCCTGAGCGCTTCTACGACGCCGGCATTGCCGAGAGCAACCTGATGGGGCTTGCCGCCGGCATTGCGACCACGGGTCACGTCGCCTTTGCGAGCACCTTTGCCATGTTCGCTGCCGGCCGCGCGTACGAGCAAGTGCGTAATTCCATCGGCTATCCGCACCTCAACGTCAAAATCGGTGCCACGCATGCGGGCATATCGGTCGGTGAAGACGGTGCCACGCATCAGTGCTGCGAGGACATCGCGCTCATGCGCACGATCCCGGGTATGACGGTGATTGTTCCCGCCGATGACATCGAGGCTCGCGCATGCGTGCGCGCCGCCTATGAGTTTGAGGGGCCGGTCTACATGCGTTTCGGACGCCTGGCAACACCGGTCATCAACGACTGCGAGGACTATGAGTTCAAGATTGGTCGCGGCGTGGTCGTGCGCGAGGGGTCCGATGTGACCATCATCGCTTGTGGCCTTATGGTCGCTGAGGCGCTTGAGGCTGCCGAGGCGCTCGCTGCCGATGGTATCGATGCCGAGGTCATCAATATGCACACGATCAAGCCGCTTGATGAGCGCCTGGTGGTTGCCAGCGCCAAGAAGACTGGTCGTGTGGTCACTGCCGAGGAGCATTCGATTATCGGTGGTCTTGGCGAGGCCGTGGCCTCGGTGCTCGCGGAGCAGCATCCGGTGCCGATGCGTCGCGTCGGCGTGCGCGATGTGTATGGCGAGTCCGGCCCTGCGGTCGATTTGCTGCACAAGTACGGTTTGGACACCGACGGCATCGAAGCTGCGGTCAGGTCCGTGTTGTAAGGAAGGTTTCCATGGGATTTGTATCTGCCAACCAAGTGACAATCGGGTATACCGCCGCCTCGCGCGAGGACGCCCTGCATTATTTGTCCGAGCAGGCCATCGAGCTCGGCTTTGCCGATGACGCATCTGCCGTAGAGGCCGCCTTCATTGCTCGCGAGAACGAGGCCGAAACCGGCCTTGTCGCCGGTTTTGCCGTTCCGCATGCCAAAAGCGACGCGATCCACATGCCGGGCGTTGCCGTGCTTAAACTGACCGAACCCGTTGAATGGCCGAGCTTCGATGGGGTGCCCGTCGATGTTGCGCTCGCGCTGTACGTGCCCGCCAGCGAGGCCGGAACTACGCACCTGCGTCTGCTCTCCAAGGCTGCCGTGATGCTGATGGACGCTGGCTTCCGTGACAAGGTGCGCGCGAGCACCGATCCCGTTGAGATTGCGGAGCTCATCAATAGCGGACTCGAAGACTAGAACGGTCATCCCGTTCAATCAATTGATCCTTCTCCAAGGAAAAGGGCCGCGACGCCGTATGGGTGTCACGGCCCTATTTGCGTTTCCCCAGATAAAACCTGCCAAAATAAACCTGTCCCTTTTTGGCAGGTTAATCGGGGACTATTTCACCGCAACTTAGGGCACGGTTAGGAAGTGTGCACCTTAAAGAGTGGAGCCCATGATTAGAGAGGTCGCGCTCATCTCGCTAAATGTCTCTCTAAAGAGAAGGTTGGTTAGAGAGATAGCATTAGGCAATCTAGCAGCGAATTCGATACATCTCTCTTAATGTCTCTCTAAAACAAGGCGCTCATCTCTCTAAAGTTAGAGAGATGAGCGCCTTGTTTTAGAGAGACGGAATGCCAAAATTCGTCCGTCAGCTACCATCTGCCAAAAATGACGGATAAAGGGCTCATCGAAGTAATGGGTTCATCGACGAGCCGCAACCGCCGCTATCGGAAGAAGTAGATGCAGCCGAATTGCCCCTCTATCGTCTCTCGAAGTTTGATGGGTGCTAGGGGAGCGACTGCCTCGCGATATTTCCCCAGATAAAACCTGCCAAAATAAACCTGTTCCTTTTTGGCAGGTCAGTTAACGCAGTGCAGGTTGAGCATATGCGAGCGAGCGGGCTCCGGGTGCGGTAAGGTGACGTGAAACAAGCGGGCGCTGACCTTTTGGTCGCGCCCGTGAAGTTGAGCGTCAGATTGCCGTGCCCGGGGCCTGCGCAGCGCCGAGCGGTTACGCCGTTTGTAAAACGGCGTAACTTAAAGATTCATGTTGCCGTGAATGTAGGGGGTGACCTCGGGGGAGATATGGTCGCAGCCCAGTTCGCGCAGCGCGGACTTGATAACGGCGGGCAGCGGGGTCTTGCCCTTGTCGTCGACGGCGGCACCGCCGAGGGTGGCAATCTTGGCGACATCTGCGGGTGCGGCCTCGATATGCATGCAGCCGCCGACCAGGCGCGCGCGTACCTGTGCCAGATCAAGATCGTGCAGGTAATCCTCGCAGGCGCGAATCAGGGAGACCTTCTCGCGCGTAAGCTCCTCGCCCGTGGGGACGCGCGTGGCAAGACATGCTCCCGCCGGCAGGTTCCAAACGGGATAACCCCATGCGCGCAGCAGCTCGCGCTCTTCGTCCTTGGTAAAGCCGACCTCCATAAGGGGTGAGCGTACGCCGAGCTCTTCTGCCGCACGCATGCCGGGGCGGTAGTCACCGCGATCGCTTGCATTGCTGCCATCGATGACGGTGGGAAAGCCGAGCGACTTGGCGTGGTTGACGATGGCGGTAAAGCCAGCGTGCTTGCAGTGGTAGCAGCGATTGGCATCGTTGCAGGCTACTTGGGGGAGCTGCAACTGATCGACCGAAAGATTGAGCACGGGGAGCTTAAAATGCGCCCCTTCATTGGCTTGTCCATCAACGGACTGCTCAAACGAAGCCTGCTCGGGCGTGCCGATGAGCGGCGTGGTGAGATGGACGAGGAGGGTATTGGTAGGCATGATGCGGGCGCATACGGCGGCCAAAAAGCTGCTGTCAACGCCGCCGGAAAACCCGATAGCCACGCGCCCGTATGCCAAAAGCAGCTGTTCGAGCGCCGATAGCTTGTCTTGAAGCTCCTCTGCGGGTGCCGTGGTGTCTAAAATCATGAAACGTTCCTTATCGCTGAGTACTCGATCGAAAACTATAATCCTAATGCGTTACTTGCCATAAGACTTCTATCTGTGTAACGAAAGTGCAATATGGTATATACGTTATATACAAGTTGCCAAATGCGGTAGAGTTGCAGCAACGCGACAGCGAGAGTCGATGGGGGACCGATATGATCAAGGCTGTTATTTTTGACATGGATGGAACGCTGGTCGATACCGAGCGTTTGGGGATTAAGGCCTGGAAGGCAGGCGCCGCTGAGCTGGGGCTCGCGATTGATGAAGCGCTGATCCATCAGTTTATCGGCCGCACGCTGCCCGATGTCATGGACATCCTTGATGAGCATTACGGCAGCCACGAAACCACCGAGGCGGTCTATGTCCGCCACAAGGAGATTCGCGACGAGATGGTCAAGACCGAACTGGAACTTAAGGCCGGCGCCGCCGAGTGCCTAGACGAGCTGCTAGCTGCGGGCTATCACGTTGGTCTAGCGACGTCGTCGCGCCTCGTTACGGCCGAGCGCAACCTTAAGATGGTTGGCCTCTTTGACAAGTTTGAAACGGTAACGTGTGGCGAGGACGTCGTGCACGGCAAGCCCGACCCCGAGATGTATCTGCTCGCCTGCGAGCGCGCGGGCTTTGCTCCCGAGGAATGTGCCGTGGTCGAGGATTCGCGCAACGGCTGCGTCTCGGGCATTACGGCCGGCTGCCATGTCTTTGCCGTCCCCGATATCGTGCCGCTGCCGCAGGACGTGGTGGATGGCTGCGAGGCCGTGCTCGATACGCTGTTCGATCTGGCGGCGGCGGTCAAGGCCGTGCGCTAGACAATTGCGGCGTTGAAACGAGCAATTGCTTACGTTTGCGCTTAAACAAAAGGGGTCCGGCAATGGTCGGGCCTCTTTTGCTTGAGCGGCGACTTAGCATACTTGCGGGCGTGCTATAGATACGCGCCGAGGTTGATGGCCGTGGCGTCGGTCTGGCTGCTTGCCCGGGTGCTGGCGCGTTCCAGCAGGAACGGACGTACCAGTTCTTGGCGGTTGATATCCTCGGCGGCGACTGCGGTGACGGTACGCACTGCGGAGCCGACACGGATATGCTTGATCTTTGCCGGGGCCTTGTTCTCGATTTGCTCCATCAGCAGTTGGACACCCTTGCGGCCAATCTCGTAGCCCGGGGGCGCTACCGTAGTGAGTGGGACCGATCCGCTCCAAGCGAGCGGGTTGCCGTCGCATCCGGCCACGCGAACCTGCTCGGGGACGGAGATGCCTTTGTCGACCAATGCCGAGATAACGCCCGAGGCCAGCACGTCGGTCAGGCCGACGACAAAATCGGGACGTTCGTCCGCGGGGCGCTCGGCGATTTGGGCACCGATGCCGTAGCCGTCGGCAGCGGTATTCCATTCGCCGGCGTCGATGACTTCGATCTTGATATCGGGGTGCAGGGCGAGCGCCTTATGAATGCCAAGGACGCGCAGGGTGAGTTGCATAAATGCTGCTCGGCCGACGACGACAATATGGTGCGCGCCGCGGGCGATGGCAAGTTCGGCAATGATGCGACCCTGGGCCTCATTGTCGGCCGCTACGTAGTAGCCGGGCTCGGAGCAATGGATGTCCAGATGGACGATCGGCACGAGCATCTTGGTCATGGCGGGGTGCCAGTCGGGGGATGCCATGGGCTGAACCATGACGCCGGACATCTGGGTGCCCATAAAGTAGCGCAGGTAATGGTCCTCGAGAATATCGTCGTTATCGGCGTTGGCGATGAGCAAGTCGTAGCCGTGCTTGCGGGCCTCGTTGTGGGCGCCGCTGGCGATTTGGAGCGAAAAGCCGTGATCGAGACGGGGGAGCACCAGGCCAAAGGACTTGGTGGCGCCGCCCGCGAGCTGACGAGCGCTTTGGTTGGGCAGGTAGCCCAGTCGATTGATGGTTTCATTTATGAGCTTGAGGGTCTCGGGGCGCAGCTTTTCGGGATGGTTGAGTGCGTTGGAAACCGTGCCCAACGAAACCCCGGCTTCGCGCGCGACGTCGCTGATTTTAACCTTTGCCATAGCGGCCCCTTTGATGCGTTTCAAGTACAAGCCAGATTGTAGCATCGCCCGCCCCTGGGGTGTCAAAGCCCACCATGTTGAAAACCACCACAAAGGTGCCTGTCCCCCTTTGTGGTGGTTTGGGGTGTGGCTGTTGCCGTAAAAACGGCAATCCTTCTGGTCAGCGGGCGTGATGCGTGAGGATACACTGGCCCCACTCAAATGACACTGCGAAAATGGGGAGGGCATATGGCCGCCGCAAAGGACTACCAGAGCTATCTTAAGAACAAGTGCATCGTCGGTTACGGCATCGTCAACGGCATCGTTAACGCGCTCATCTTTATGGGCATGCACGCGGGGGACGCCGATATTACCTTTGCCGCCGGTAAGGTTGTCGAGGAGATTGCGCTGACAGGCGCCCTGCTTGGTCTCATTTTGACCTGGTGCGTGGTGCCGCTGACCAAGATGGATTTCAACAAGGGCGTTTACCCGGGCAATTCCGAAGGCTATGGTTGGCTGGCCAAGCTGCCCAAAAAGTCGATTCCCCTGTCGATCGTCGTTGGCATCATTGCCCTTGTAGTTGCCACGCCCCTTGCATGGCTTTGCACTTTTGTGCTCCCGCTGCCGCTTTCGCGCACGGGCATGATGATCTTTAAGGGCGTTATGTGCGCTGTTGCCGGCTGTGTGAGCGGCTACGTCGTCATCGGTGCCACCACCGCGGGCGTCGACGCTGGGGAAGTCGCCGCGACTGCCTAGGATTTTCCAACAATCAAACTTTCTCTTCAAAACGGTCGGCCCGAGCAAAGGGGTCGGCCGTTTTGCTTTTCACGAGAAAAAGCAGATGCCCTTTAGGCCCGCCGTCAGAATTACCGTATCTACGGCAATGGCTCTGATGCCGTCCGTATTGCGCTCCAGCCTATATTTGCCTCGACAAGACGCGCGGGCTCAAAGGGGTTCAATGCCCGCGTGAAACGGAAAAGAAAGGAACCAACACATGGCTAAAGCTAAAGCTGTGGCAGAGGAGAAGGGTGCCGAGAAGTTCATGCTTCTCCCCGTTCTCGTTCTGATCCTGGCCCAGATGGGCACTTCGGGCGATAACGGCGCCCTTTCGCTCGCCGCAACCGCCCTGACGCAGGACCTCGGCGCCACCACCGCCGACATCCAGCTCGCCAACATGGTCTACTCCCTCATGGCCGGCGCCTTTATGATCGCCGGTGGCATGATGGGTACCATCATCGGCTGGAAGAAGAACTTCCGCATGGGCGCCCTGCTGTGCGCCGCCGGCGAGGTCGTCCTTGCCGTTTCCCCCAACATGACCGTCTTCATTTGGGGCGGCCGTACCCTCGTGGGCTTCGGCGCGTCGTTCATGATTCCCTCGGTTCTGGGCCTCGTTCCCAAGATCTATCACGGTAAGAACCGCGTGCTTGCCTTTGGCTGCATAGGCGCCGCCTCCGGCCTTTCCGCCCTGCTGCCGCTGCTGCTTTCGATCGTGCTCATGGCCGCCGGCATGCGCGTGACGTTCTTCGTCCTCGCCGCCTACTTTGTACTCGTGTTCCTGCTGTCCTTCAAGCTGCCCGAGATCGAGCAGTCCGATGAGAAGCTCAAGTTCGATGGCGTCGGCGTTGCCCTTGCCGCAACCGGCCTGTTCCTGTTCCTGGTCGGCGTGTCCCGCATCTCCGCTTGGGGCCTCGTCGAGCCCTTCCCGGCATGCCCCTTCACCATCGCCGGTATCTCCCCCTGCCTGCCCATGGCTGTCCTGGGCGTGATCATCCTCATCGTTATGATCAACGTCGAGAAGAAGGTCGAGGAGAAGAACGGCTTTGCCCTGCTGCCCCAGTCCTTCCTTAAGACCCCGCAGGTCCTCGCCGGTCTCGCCGCCTCCGCCATCACGTTCTTCTTCATGGGTGTTCAGTCCATTCTGATGGCCCCCTACCTGCAGCTCGTTGCTGGCTGGTCTCCGGCTATCGTTGGTGTGCTCTCCATCGTCGTTGGCGTTCCGACCTTCGCCTTCTCCATCGGTATCCCCAAGTTCATGCCGAAGGCTAACCCGCGTCGCGTCATCCAGGTCGGCTACCTCACCCTTGCCGCCGCCCTGATCATCATGGCGTTCTCCGTTACGCTCGACGCTGCTTCCATGCCGGGCATTCTCATTGGCTGCGTTGTTGCCGGCTCGGGCGCCGGTATCGTTTCCGCCCAGGCCAACAACGTTGTCGCCCTTGCCGTGAACGAGCGCGACGCTTCCCAGTCCGGCGGCATTCAGACCACCATGCGTAACGTTGGCCAGGCCATCGGCATTGCCCTGCTGGGTGCCGTGCTGCTCTTTGGTATCACCAACTCCGTGAAGGATGCAGCCGCTAACGATTCCCGCATTTCCGAGTCCACCGTCGCCGCTATTTCCGAGCGCAATATCGACCTCGTCTCCGATGAGAACTTCCGCGCTTCTATTGAGGACATCGATATGAGCGATGAGGAGCGCGACGCCCTGGTCGAGATCAATGCCCAGTCCCGCTTCAACTCCACGCGTTTCGCTTACTACGTGGGCGCTGCCATCATCGTGCTTGGCCTGGCCACCACCCCTGCTATCAAGAAGTTCTCCAAAGAGGAGGAGTAGGTCATGAAGAAGCTGTACTTTAACGGCGACTTTGTTCCCATGACCGGCGAGGGCGATACTTTTGAGGCCCTGCTGGTTGCAGACGACGGCACCATCGCGTTTACCGGCTCGCTCGAGGAGGCTCGCGCTCAGGCAGAGGATGCCGAGGAGATTGATCTCAACGGCGCCTGCCTTATGCCCGGTCTGATTGACCCCCACAGCCACATCTCTGGCTGCACGCAGTACATCGTGGCTGCCGACCTTAACGGCGCGGCGGATTTCGATGAGATCGTCGAGCGTCTGGCTGCCTTTGCCGAGCAGCGCGGCATTGGCGAGGACGGCGTGATCATGGGTGTTTCCTACGACCAGAATTCCCTGGCCGAGCATGAGCACCCTAACCGTCACGTGCTCGACCGCGTGAGCGAGACCATTCCGGTTATCGCCGTCCACGCTTCGAGCCACATGGTTGTTGCCAACACCAAGCTGCTGGAGCTTGCCGGCATTACCGCCGAGACTCCCGATCCCGAGGGCGCTCGCTACGGCCGCGAGGCCGACGGCACGCCGGACGGTTACTGCGAGGAGCCAGGCGCTATGTGGCCGGTCTTTGCCGTGATTCAGCCGCGTCAGAAGATGGACATGGACGTCATGATCGGCGAGATGCAGGACATCTACCTGGAAAACGGCATCACCACCTGCCAGGAGGGTGCTACCACCGCCGACTTCGCAGCGCTGTTCTGCGGCCTTGCGAACAAGGGCCTGCTCAAGATGGACGTCGTGAGCTATCCCATGTACGGCGAGGATGTCGACAAAATCTTGGCCGACCACGAGCCTTTTGTCTCGCAGGACTACACCGGTCACTTCCGCATCGGCGGCCTCAAGATGTTCTTTGACGGTTCTCCCCAGGGTCGTACGGCGTGGATGACCGAGCCCTACACTCCCGGCGATGAGGGCGAGGGTTACTGCGGTTATGGCACCATGACCGACAAGGCCGCGTATGACTTTATGCGCAAGGCCATCGACGGCAATCATCAGCTGCTCGCCCATACCAACGGCGATGCGGCTGCCGACCAGTACCTGCGCGTGTACAAGCGCGCGCTGGAGGATTCGCCTAATCCCGATAAAGCGAGCCTGCACCCGGTCATGATCCACTGCCAGACTGCCCGCCGCGATCAGTACGAGCAGATGGCCGAGATCAACATGATCCCGTCGATTTTCGCCAGCCATATCTGGTACTGGGCCGACGTGCATCTTAAGAACTTCGGTCCCGTGCGCGGCGGTCGCGTGTCTGCCTGCCATGACGCTCTGGAGTGCGGCCTGCCGTTTACCTTCCACACCGACACGCCGGTGCTGCGCCCCAATTTCTTTGAGGCTGTGTGGTGCGCCGCCAAGCGCGTCACCAAGGGCGGCGCTCAGCTGGACGAGAATCAGAAGATCAGCGTGTACGAGGGTCTGAAGGCCATCACGGTCAACGGCGCTTTCCAGTATGGCGAGCTCGACCGTAAGGGCACGCTCGAGGCCGGCAAGCTGGCCGACTTCTGCATTGTCGAGAAGAACCCGCTCAAGATCGAGCTCGACGAGGTGCGCAACCTGCGCGTTCTCGAGACGGTCAAAGAGGGCGAGACTGTCTGGACGCGCAAATAGCTTTGTCATGGCATAGGCCATAGACGCTAAAAAGAACCCGTGGCTGCAGGGGCGGCCACGGGTTCTTTGCGCTTAAGCGTATTTGAAGGCTTGCATGGGCACGCGCGATGGGCGCCCACGCCGTCTACCGTTTGAGACCGGCCTCGGATGCGAGCTTGCGGAAGCGCTGTGTGGCCGGAGTGAGGACGCGCTCATCGCTTGGGGCGACGCAGAGCACCAGGATGTGTTGCAGGCGGTCGCCGGTAAAGCCGACTCGTGTTTCCACGCGGTAATGCACGGCCCCGGTTTGAGCGACATCTTGGGAACATACGGTCAGCAAGAGCCAAGGTCCGTGCGTGAACGACAGCATCTCGAAGGTGTTCGAGAAGCCGGAGAGCGTGCCACGCCAGAGGCCGTCTTCGACAAGTGCAGCGTGAAGGGTGCGCGTGAGCATGCGCGCGTGCGAGATATCGAGCTCGCGCTCGGGAAGACCGCCGGCAAGCGGGGCGTCGTCGAGTGCGTGGGGGCATCCAAGCTTCATGAGCAGCAGCTCGATGCGGCTGCGATCGGCGTCATCGATGGCATTGCTCAGCACGCAGAGTGGAAGCGTCGTCTTGATGGGGTCGAATGAGACCAGGAAGTCGAGGCTGCTGTGCTTGGGGTCTGATTCAATCTCGGCGACTTCTGTTTCGGTCAGCACACGCGCGACCCGCATGCAGGGAATGAGCCGCTCAAGTCGATCGCGCGCATAGAAGACCTGCTCAATGCCGCAGTTGACCACGAGTCCGACACGCCATTGATCGTGCGAGGACAGGCCGTCCATATACGAGAGCAATAGCATCGCCAGGCGCGTCACGTCGGTCTGGTATAGATTCAGCCCAGATAGGCCGGGCGCGTCGCGCAGCACCTCGGACAGGCGCATAAACGAGGCCATGTTTTCGTATCGCACCGTCCAGGTGTTTTCCTGGGGCAGTGAGATGGCGCGTTCATAGCGCATGTGAGTTTGTCCGGCTTCGATGAGCGCGGCGCAGGGCTTTTCAAGATGAAGCGGCGGTCGCGTGCCAAAGCGTTCGCCGAGAGCGCAGAATAACTCCTCGGTGAGGCGCGCCGCCTCGGGTGTGGGCTGATATGTGCGCTGGAACTCGGGCGTCCAGCGGCGCGTGGAGACCGTAAAGAGGTCGCGGATGATGCCGCGCTCGTTGGCGGAGACCTCGATGCCAAAGTGCTGCTCAATGCGGTTGGCGACGTCGTCGTACACAACGGGAATCGCCGAGGTGTAACCACCGACCTCTTTGCCCTTAAGAATGCGCAGGACCATAATCTGCAGGTAGACGGCAAGCTGGTGGCGGGCGTTGTCGGTATAGAGCGTTCGGCTTTCGCGCTCGACGTATGCGATGAGGTCGTTGAAGAATTGCTCGTTGCCGCCAAAGAGCTGCGGCTCAATGCGGCGCTTCATGGCGGTCGACGCGAGCTCAAACAGATAATAGACGACGAAGAATCGGATGTACTCCTCGGGACCCTCGACCGTAATGCGGCGCCCGCGTACGATTTGGGCTCCAAACGGCGTCATGAGCTCGTTCCATGTGCGCAGGTCGTCTTGGGCCTGCTGTTTGTTGGTGAGGATGGCCCGCGCAAGCGATTCGGTGGTGTATTGGTGCCGGTAGTCGCAGGTGAGCAGCAACATGCCGCGATAGAAGCGGTCAAGACCGGCGTCCATGGAAAGCGAACGTTCCTTGATGATGTCCGATATCTGACCGCGCTGCGTGCTGTCGCCATCGATGCGGATGCCGTTGCCGCGCTTGGAGACAATTGCCGCTTGGATGCCCATTTCGTCGAGGAAGGCGTTAGCGGCCCGCATGTCGTTGCGGATGGTGCGCTCCGAGCAAGCAAGGGCATCGGAGATATCGACTGTCGGGGTGTAGCCCGCCTGGCCGAGCAGGATTTTAAGCAGCTTTGCTTGTCGCTGATTGATGCTCATGGGGCTCCCTAGGGTCGCGAGAAAGTTCGATTTGCCGTATATCTGGAAAAGAGCGTGGCACCTGTCATGATACGCATTTTTTATGATGAGTAGGGGAAGGGTTGGTTTTAAATCCTTGCCGCATATACGGAATGAAAAAAGCGGATGGTGATGTGCATGAATCGCGCGGTTTCGAACTCGGGGATGGAGCCTGCGGCGACTTCTCGTTTGGCGCGACTGGCGCCGCTGATCGTGCTGGCATGCGCTCAGGTGGGTACCTCGGCAGACAACGGTGCGTTTTCGGTTGCCATGGCCGAGATGATGCGCGTGTTTGGATGTCCGCTCTCGGACGTGCAGATGGCGAGCACGGTCTATTCGCTTATGGCGGGCACCTTTATGCTTGCGAGCGGTTTGCTCGGCATGGTTATCGGGTGGTGCCGCAACTTCCGTGCCGGATTGGTGCTTGCTGTGGTGGGAGAGCTGCTGTGCGCGTTTTCACCGAGCATTGAGCTGCTTATTTGGGGTGGCCGACTGATGGTCGGGCTGGGCGCAAGCCTCATTATCCCTTCGGTACTGGGCATGGTGTCCATGCTGTACGAAGGCGAGGAGCGCAAGCAGGCATATGGCGTGATTGCCGCATCGGCGGCGCTTGCGACGATTATTCCTATCGCGCTGGGCATTCTGGTCGATATCGCAGGTTTTCGCGTGACCTTCGGCGTGCTCGCCGCCTATTTTGTCGCACTGCTCGTTGCGAGCGCAAAGCTGCCGACGGGTGGCGGGCTGCACGCGGGCAAGTTTGACGCGCCGGGTGCGGTTATTGCCTCTCTGGGATTGTTCGCCGTTATGTGCGGTCTTTCGCGCATCTCGACCTGGGGCGTATTTGCTCCCTTACCGCAGGCTCCCTTCACGATCGCCGGTATTTCTCCCGCTTTGCCTATTGTCGGCGTCGGCCTGCTATTGCTGGTGATGCTGATTCCGGTCGAGCACTGGATGGAGCGCACCCACGGCATAGCGATTTTGCCGTCGAGCTTTGTGCGCAATCCCACCGTTCGCGCCGGCGTCATCGCCATTGCTCTGCCGTTTTTCTACATGGGCGCTCAGGGTCTGGTCGGCACTTCGTACTATCAGCTTGTAATTGGCCTTGGCGGCATGCAAACAGCGCTTTTGGGCATCATCTCGGGTGTGCCCATGCTGGTGCTCGCAATGTTTGTGCCGCGCAAGTTTCCGCAGCTTAAGCCTTGGTCTGTGGTGCGTACGGGCTATGTCTTTATGGCGGCGGCCTGTGTGAGCATGGCGTTTGGCGTGCGCGCGTCCGAGCTGACGCCCATTATGGTGGTCGGTACGCTCTTTGGTGGCGTGGGCGTTGGCCTGGTGAACTCACAGGCTAACAACATTGTCGCTTCCGCCGTGCCGCCGAGTGACGCCCAGCAATCGGGCGGCATCCAGGGTGCGGCGCGTAACCTGGGCCTCGCGTTGGGCTCTGCCGCCATGGGTTCGGTCCTGCTTATCGCCGTCAACACCGGTCTCGATGCGCGTATTGATGCGAGTAATGTGGTCGACACGCAGAGCAAGGCGGCGCTCGAAGAGGTTGTTTATACCTACGAGAGTGATGCCGCGTTTACGGCGCGCCTGGAATCGATGGGCGTTGCACCCGAGGCGCAGGGAGAGCTCTTGGCGGACAATGCCGAGGTTCGCGCAAAGTCGGCGGCCACGGCCTTCTACGTGGTGGCAGGACTTGCCGTCGTAGCGCTCGCAACGACCTTCCCCAAGCAAACCTCATAGACAAACGCCGCCGCCCAAACCGCCACGAAGGGGATAGTCCCCTTCGTGGCGGTTTTGCTGTTCCGGCCTTCAATTGTCTCGATCTGTAACATCTGGACGGCAAAACCGGCTCTACCTGTTACAGATCGAGACGAAACGCCGAGGTCGGACGGAAAATCTCGATCTGTAACAGCAAGCCCGCTTTTGGTGTCCTAATTGTTACAGATTGAGATAAATCGCCGGGACAGGCCGCCGCCCCGGCCAAAACCACCACGAAGGTGCCTGTCCCCATTGTGGTGGTTTGGACCGGCTGGATGTGTGTGCATCGGGTGGTATCTAAGTTGAGATACCACTTCTGGTATATCAGCTTGTGCTTGCGTGAGTACAATACTCGAACGTTATACGTCTCAGCGCCTCCCGTGCGTGGACGTCTTGCAGTCACGCGAACGAAGGGATTTATCCTATGTGCGGAATCGTCGGCTACACCGGCTCTGATATTGCAAAGAACATCCTGGTCACGGGCCTCAAGCGTATGGAGTATCGCGGCTATGACTCCTCGGGTGTCGCGCTCGAGGTGGGCGAGGGCGCCGCGGCACACCTCGATGTCATCCGCCGCGTGGGCAAGGTCGCGGGCTTGGAGAGCGAGCTTTCCAACATCGACAGCGACGCTACCTGCGGTATCGGCCACACCCGTTGGGCCACCCACGGCAAGCCCTCCGTCGTTAACGCTCACCCCCACACCAGCTGTGACGGTCGTATCGCCATCGTCCACAACGGCATCATCGAGAACTTCGCCGAGCTGCGCGAAGAGCTGGAGGGCCGCGGCCACCACTTTAAGAGCGAGACCGATACCGAGGTCTTCGCGCATCTGATCGAAGAGGCTTATGCCGAGACGCACGACCTGATGGCCTCCGTGCGCGAGGCGTGCACCCACGTGGTCGGTGCCTATGGTCTGGCCGCCGTGTGCGCTGACGAGCCCGGCGTGATCGCCGTGGCCCGCAAGGATTCCCCGATCGTGGTCGGCGCGGGCGAGACCGGCGCCTATGTTGCCTCCGATGTCATCGCGCTCATCGACGCCACCCGCGATGTCGTGGTGCTCGAGGACGGTCAGTTTGCCAAGCTTACGCCCGCAGGCGTCGAGTACACCGACGAGGCCGGCAACGTTATCGAGCCCAAGGTCACCCACATCGACTGGGACCTGGACATGGCAGAAAAGGGCGGTTATCCCGACTTTATGCTCAAGGAAATCCACGAGCAGCCGCGCGTCGTGCGCGACACGCTGGTTGGTCGTATGACGCCGGCCGGCGAGCTCGACATCGACGAGCTGGGCCTTTCGCTCGAGGAACTCAACGACATCGACCGCGTCTACGTGATCGCTTGCGGAACCAGCTATCACGCTGGCCTCATTGCCAAGAATCTCATTGAGGGCTGGGCTCGCATCCCCACCGAGGTGGAGGCGGCCAGCGAGTTCCGTTATCGCAACCCCATCATCACGCCGACGACACTTGTCGTTGCCGTGTCCCAGTCGGGCGAGACGGCCGATACCCTTGCCGCCATTCGCGACGCGCGCATCAAGGGTGCCAAGGTCTTCGGCATCACCAACGTGGTGGGCAGCCCCGTGGCACGTGAGAGCGACGGCGTCATCTACACCAAGGCCAACAAGGAGATCGCGGTCGCCTCGACCAAGAGCTTCATCGGCCAGGTCGTGAGCCTGACGCTGCTGGCTCTGCTGCTGGCGCAGGTCAAGTACCGCCTGACCACCAAGCAAGCGCGCATGCTGTTCCGCGAGCTTTCCGATACGGCCGAGCAGATCCAGTGGATTTTGGATACCCAAACCGAGGCCGTGCATGAGGCCGCCCTGCTGTGCAAGGATGCGCAGTCGGCGCTGTTCGTGGGCCGTGGCATGGGTGCCGCTATTTCCTACGAGGGTGCGCTCAAGCTCAAGGAAGTCAGCTACCTGCACGCCGAGGCATATGCCGCCGGTGAGATGAAGCATGGCCCCATTGCCCTGATCGACCCGGGCTTCCCTGTCATCGCTGTGGCCACCAAGAGTGCCACCTACGACAAGACCGTGTCGAACCTTATGGAGTGCAAGGCGCGCGGCGCCAAGGTCATCGTCGTTGCCGCCGAGGGCGACGAGGAGATCAACAAGATTGCCGACTGCATCATCCGCGTGCCGGCAGTCCGCGACGTGTTCAGCCCCATCACGGCGAGCGTTCCGCTGCAGCTGCTCGCCCGCGAGGTCGCCATCCTGCGCGGCTGCGACGTCGACCAGCCTCGTAACCTGGCGAAAAGCGTTACTGTCGAGTAATCGAGTTCCGTCGTTCTAACAACTAAGGCCCGGCTCCGTTGTGGCGGAGTCGGGCCTTGTTTCATTTGACCAGATAAAACCTGCCAAAATGAACCTGTCCCTTTTTGGCAGGTTAGCGGAGCTTGCTGGTCTCGAAGTACTCGGGGAACTGGTCCAGAACCTCGGTTTGGTTGCGGAACATCATGTGCAGGTGCTTGCTGACCAAAAAGCTCGCTTCGATGGGGTCGCGACCGGCGATAGCGCGGCGAATCTGCTTGTGCTCGTTCACGATGTCCTGATTGTCGAGAACCTGCGTGGCGGCGCGCAACCAGCGGAAGCGCTCCAGGTCGGCATTGGTCTCTTCGAGCCACGACCACACGGTGCTGCGACATGCGATGCTAAAAATCATGTGATGCATGAGGTTGTCGCTCAAAAAGAAGCCGATGCGATCCTCTTCGGCCATGGCCTTTTCCTGCAGCGCGATGGCGCGGTCGAGCTGCTCGATGCCGGCCGATGTGGCGCGCGCACAGCACTCCACGATCACCTGCTTTTCCAGATGTTCGCGGATGTAGCAGGCACTCTCGGCAAGGGTGAGGTTGATGGGTGAGACATAGGTGCCGCTTTGGGGCACGGTGCGCACCAGGCCTTCCTGCGCCAAGCGAACCAAAGCCTCGCGCACAGGGGTGCGCCCCATATCCAGGTCGTCGCAAAGCTGCTTGACGCCCAGCTTTTCGCCCGGCTTGTAGTCCAGGTAGACGATTTTGCGTCGAATGGTGTGGTAGGACTGGTCCTGTAGGCTCGTTTCCTGCTCGCCGACGTGCATCGATTCTTCCATAGCGCCTCGCAACTGTTCTATCAAACTCATATGTCAGTTGTTAATTATGCCGCGAATCAGCTCTCCGCGGTGGGTAATTCGGCTGTTGCCTGAGAACTATCGCGGCATCTTAGTCTGTGTTTGCGCAAGGCTGTGCTCAATGTTGCCGTATCATAAGCCGTCGCAAACGTGAAATAGAAAGAAGGAATCCCATATGCAACTGGCAAATATCGTACGCGAGCGCTGGAAAGGCGTCTTGTTCTGCCTGATCATCGCCATTCCCGCGACGTTGCTCGGCAAACAGGTTGAGGTGGTCGGCGGTCCGGTATTCGCCATCCTCTTTGGCATGGTCCTGGCGCTCGTCTTTCCCAAGAATCGTCGCGAACAGCTCGCCGCCGGCGTCACCTATACGTCCAAAAAAGTCTTGCAGTACGCGGTTATCCTGCTTGGCTTTGGCATGAACCTCTCCCAGATTCTGTCCAAGGGCGCCCAGTCGCTGCCGATTATCGTGGCGACAATCTCGACCTCGCTTGTCATCGCCTTTGTGCTCTGCCGCGTTATGAACGTGCCGGGCAAGATCGCGACGCTTGTGGGTGTGGGTTCGTCGATTTGCGGCGGTTCTGCCATCGCTGCGACCGCACCCGTCATCGATGCCGACGATCGCGAGATTGCCCAGGCTATTTCGGTCATCTTCCTGTTTAACGTTATCGCGGCGCTCGTGTTTCCGACGCTCGGCGGCATGCTCGGGCTGACCAACGAGGGCTTTGGCCTGTTTGCCGGTACCGCCATCAACGACACCTCGTCCGTAACGGCTGCGGCGAGCGCCTGGGACAGCATGCACCCCGGCGCCAATGTGCTCGAGAGCGCCACAGTGGTCAAGCTCACCAGGACGCTGGCCATTATTCCCATCACGTTGGTTCTCGCATGCTGGCAGATGCATCTGGCGCGCAAGGCCGGCGGTGACGCCAAAAGCACGTTCTCGCTTAAACGCGCGTTTCCCATGTTCGTGCTGTTCTTTGTGCTGGCGAGCGTGATCACCACGGTGCTTCAGCTTCCCGCGTCCTTTACGGCGCCCATCAAGGAGCTGTCGAAATTCTTTATTGTGATGGCCATGGCGGCTATTGGCTTTAATACCGATATCGTCGAGCTGGTCAAAAAGGGCGGCAAGCCCATCGCATTGGGCTTTTGCTGCTGGATTGGCATTGCGTGCATGAGTTTGGGAATGCAACACGTACTGGGAATCTGGTAGAGAAGTAGCTTGTTTGCGTGCTGGTTGCTGGTGAGCGCATTCTCACGGTGGAGCGATAGGAGCTCTTGCGGGTATGGCTTGTCCGCAGGTTTATAAGTCCCGAAGAGCTCTTATCGCCCCGCCAGGATGGCGATGCGGGGCAACACCTATACTCGCAGGACGGCGCTTTCTGCCCTATAGTGTTTGGTGAGCAATATCGTTCAATTTTGAAACACTCGGTCGTGCGACCGTCGGCGGCTGCATGTCGCCGCGGACAGGGGCAAATCATGGATAGCGATGCCAAGCTGAACATCTTGACCGAGGCCCTGGCTGCTGCCGGGGCCTCGGCATTGGCAATCGATGCGCGTGGGGACGTCGCGATCTCGACCATGAATGACGCGGCGCTTGAGCGGGATGTGGCGGCTTTTGTAGCTGAGCGCCTCGACCGTATAGGAGACGGCGCGCGTCTGGTTATGGGGCGTGCGGGTGCGCGCCTGAGCCTGACCGTTCGCCCCACCGACAAAGAGGGCGGGGGGCTTTGGGTCGTCGTGGTCCGCGAGGTGCGCGGTGCCGCGGCGCATGCGGGCATCGAGTGGCTCAACGCCGACGAAGTTGAGGCCCGCTACGAATCGAGCGCGTACGGCATCGTTGAGGGGGCGGCCTCGGTGGCTGCGCCGGTTGCAGAGAGTTACGCGCGCGGTGTGCCTCTTATGCTCGAGGGCGAGCTGGAAGCGGGTCAGGTCGAGATCGCCAAGCGCCTCTATCTGGACGGTCCTTTTGCCGATCAGCCCTTTGTTTCCGTTGCGCTCGATGAGCTCACCGAGCGCGGTTGGCGCCATGTACTCAAAAGCGTCGAATCGCCGTTGTTCCAAATGGGGCTGACCCTTTGCATTGAGGGCTGGAACGCGGTTGGCCCCCAGCGCCTCCGCGAGCTGGTCTCCACGATGACCGACACCGCGTTGGCGACGCGCTGCCATGTGGTGCTGACGGCGAATGACATGCCGGGCGGCGGCGAAAGTGATCAAGCCGCCTTTGTGACCGAGCGCTTCGCCTGTGCGGTGAGCGTCGCGCCGGCAATCGCCGAGCAGGGAGCCGCGTCGACGAAGGTCGCGCGCTATTTGGAATATCTCGCTGATGCATTTGGGACGGCAGCGCCCACGCTGTCTGCCGCGGCGACGAAGACGCTCGATGCTTACCGCTGGCCGCGCAACTATCTGCAGCTCCGCGAGGTCTCGGAACGACTGTATATATTGGTGGGGACGGGCACGGTGGACCGCGCTGTGGCGGAGGAAGTGCTCGCCCAAGAGGACGTGATTAAGACCGCAACCTTTGGCGCCCCGACGCTTGAAAGTGACCTGTATATCCTGCGACCGCTGGCCGATACCGAGCGAGATATCGCGCATCTGGTTGTAGACCATCTCCACGGCAACCGAACCCGTGCGGCGGAGGTGCTGGGCATAAGCCGTACAACGCTGTGGCGCTTGCTGAAGGACGATGACCGTTGAGCGAGGCGCCCGTGACCGCACGCGACGCGTGTGCTACAGTCCAAAGCGTTATTGTTTCGATTTGGTTACGGCGTGCGAGGGCATATGGCTGAGACTTCAAAACCGAGCCGCAGAAGGCGGAGTGCCGCGCCGGTCAACCGACGCACAACATCGGTGACGTGGGGCAAACACGCCTCGGGGTTTGATGGCTCGTTCAAGCGCACTAAATACGGCTATCCTTCGGCAAGCGCCCGCTTGGCAATGCAGGCAGAGTCCTCGCTGTGGGGCCGCAAACGCGTGGTGGGCTCAAAGCTCAAGCACGACGGAACGCTCGGCTACATCAGCCGCGGGGCGGCTCGCCGCAGCGGGCTCAATCCCGCCGGCTGGCATCGCTACGTGCCGATCGTGGCCGCCGTTGCAGTGATCGTCATCGCGCTCGCTGCGCTCGGATATGCCGGCGGTGGCGCCAACTTGGACGCAATGTTTAAATCGCCCGAGCTCGCGCATGTAGGTACAGAAGTTGTCGAGGGCGCTCAGGCCCAGACGAGCGTCGCGCCCCAGCGCGGTATCGTTGCGGCGGCCTCCACCATCGCCGATGCGCAAAAGGACGAAGACAAGCAAGGCGACGACGTCGAAACGGCCCAGACGAACGAAACGACGACAACGGCGACGTCAATATAAGTTGCGAGTGGGGTAGCTAAAATAGCCCCGTCCCAAATTAGCCACCCCGCTGACGCTCCTGGGTTACCTTACGTAGATGATGTTGTCGCGGCGGGGTTTGGGCTCGGGCAGCGTGTCCTCGGCATAGCCCAGAATGCAGTGACCGACACCGCGCAGGCTGCCGTCGGCGGGTAGACCCCAACTGGCCAGTAGCTCCAGGCCCTCGGGCGAATCGAAAACCTCGTGGGCGCGATGAATCCAGCACGAATCAACGCCCAGCGCATAGGCAGCGTTGAGCAGGTTGCCCATGGCGAGCGAGCCGTCTTCCAGATGTGTGGGCACGCTGCGGTCAACCAGCACCACCACAACGGTCTTGGCGCCATAGAAGGGGGCGCTGTTGCTGCCCATGACTTGCGCGTTGAGCTGCGAGAGACGCTTGACGGTCGCGGGGTCGGTGACGGCGACAAACGTCACCGGCTGGCGGCCCATGCCGCTCGGTGCATATTGGCCGGCTTCGATAATACGTGCAAGCTTTTCGGCCTCGACGGGACGATCGCTGTAGTTGCGGCAGCTGCGGCGGTGAATGAGTGCTTCGATAGTCTCCATGGTGTCTCCTTGCGGTGGCGTTGCAGATGCCCCGTTCATACCCGTCGGGCTCAAACGATAGACGGTCAATTGCCCGGCCAAAAGGATAGATTCCAATTGGGAAAGTAGGTTTGCATAAAAGTACCTTCAGAATGTGACAAACAAATGGGATGGTTAAACGTTTTATCCCGTCTACCCTGCGGTTTTTTACCACTTGCCTAAATGACGAACGCATAACCTCTGATAAAGTTTTTACTAAAGGAGTACCAACGTTTATCAATGCGCCGTGGTGGCGCCGGGCCAGGAGGTAACATCATGTTCCAGGCTGGAGATGTCGTCGAGACCGATTTCGAAGGATTTCTGAAGCTGCTGCGTTCCAAGACGCGCGCTTTCGTGTCGATCAACGATCACGAGTACTACATCACGCACACCGATGGCTATTGGCGTGTTCAGGATTGCGAGGCCCTCAACGACAAGGGCCACTTTACTGACTGTTCTGAGTTGGTCAACACGGTCTGCGAGGTCGTCGAGCTGCCGTGGATTGCCGGCAAGAGCCTGCATGACAGCTTCTCGGGCGCTACGGTCTATGAGGCCGTCGCCGCTTAACAGGCAATAAAACCCGATTTTCACGTGACCGCTGGCGCCGCCCCCGCGCCGGCGGTCTTTTTCTGCCGATAGGCCATAAAAATGCACGCATTTGCGGAGAGCCTGTTGACGATAGTCAAAACTCGGACTAATCTAGAGACACATAATTGGTCAAAAATCGGACAATTGAATGGTGGGATAGATGAATAGTGCGGTTACGCTGGTCGACTTCGATCGGTTGCTCAATGGACTCGACCATATCTATTCGGAGTTCTCGCGCGCCTGCGGCCTTTCGGACTGCGCCTACTGGATGCTCGTCGACACGAGTGCAGCGGGCGGAAGCGTTGCCGTGAGTCGGCTGACGAGTGAATGGTTCTACAGCAAACAGACCATCAATTCGGCGATTAAAACGCTTAGGGCGCGAGGGCTTGCGACGTTGGAGTTTGCCGAGGGCAGTCGTAAAAACAAGGTTGTACGACTGACCGAAGAAGGCGTGCGGTTTGCCAAGCGCTACGCGTTGCCGGCGCAAAAAGCCGAGCAACAGGCATTCGAGGCGCTCGAGCCGTGGGAACAGTGCGAGATCATGCGCTTGGTCGGTAAGTTCTCCCATGTTCTTAACGAAGAGTGCGAGGCATTTAAACGGCAAGTGGCCGCCGAGAACGAGACTGACGATAAGGGCGAGGGGGACGCATGCGACTCTTAATGAGGTTTATGAGGCCGTACCGCGGTCTGATTGCGGTGACGCTGTTTGCGGTGCTGATAGATAACGTCGGTACGCTGTTGGTTCCCACGATGCTGGCGAACATGGTCAACACCGGTATTACCACGGGTGATGTCGACTATATATTACGCAACGGCCTGTACATGCTTATCGCGACCGGCATGGCCAGCGGCGGCACGGTGCTGGGCTGCTATCTTTCGGCGCGCCTGGCCGCCAACGTGGCCTGCGATATCCGCAATGCCGTGTACGACAAGTCGCTCGAGCTGTCCGCCAGCGACTTTGAGCGCTTTGGCACGGGTTCGATGATCACGCGCTCGCTCAACGACATCAACGTGATTCAGCAAGCTGTCCTTCAGACGATTCAGCTGGTGCTGCCGGTGCCGTTCTTGGCCGTGGCAGGCATCATTTTTGCTTGGTTCATCGATCCCGCCATGGGCACGCTGCTGGGCGTGGTGGTTGCGATCGTGCTGGTGGCGGCGGTCTTTACCGTTGCCAACGCCGCGCCGATCTTTATGCGCCTGCAGAGCTTTATCGACCGCATGAACGTGGTGCTGCGCGAGAACATCGTGGGCGTGCGCGTCATCCGCGCATTTAACAAGGAGCGCCACGAGGAGCAGCGCCTGGACGAGGTGTTTAGCGATTACGCGGCCAATGCCATCAAGGTCAACCACCTGTTTGTGGGTCTCGACAGCTCCAGCTTCTTTTTGATGAATATCGCCGAGGTGGCGGTGCTGTGGGTGGGCGGCAACCGCGTGGGCGTCCACGCCATGCAAATCGGTAGCATCTCGGCCGTGCTGGAGTACGCGATCCTGATCCTGTTCTTTGTGATGACGGCGCAGATGGTGATTCTGACGCTCCCACGCGCCGCCGCATGCCTGAACCGTGCGCAGCAGGTGTTGGAGATTGAGCCGAGCATCGTGGACGGCAAGCGCACGCTGGACACGTGCGCGGCGGAGTCTGTTGACGGTGCCGACGCGGTGGCCGTGTTCGACCACATGTCGTTCCGTTTTGACGATGCCGACGAGGATACCCTGTGCGACCTGAGCTTTGCCTGTCGCCGTAGCCAGACCACGGCGATTGTAGGCTCGACGGGTTCGGGCAAGTCGACGGTGGCCAAGCTCTTGCTTCGCTTCCACGATGCCACGAAGGGCGCCATTCGCCTGAATGGCATCGATCTGCGCGACCTTTCGCAAGACGACATCCGCGGGCGTATCGCCTATGTGCCGCAGAAGGCATGGCTGTTCTCGGGTACGGTGGCGAGCAACCTGCGCTTTGGCAACGAAGACGCGACTGAGGCTGACATGCTCCATGCGCTGGAGGTTGCCCAGAGCACCTTTGTGCTCGACCAGCCCCAGGGGCTCGATACGCCGGTGGCCCAGGGCGGCACGAACTTCTCGGGTGGTCAGCGCCAGCGCCTGGCGATTGCCCGCGCACTCATGAAGCATGCCGATCTATATATCTTCGACGACAGTTTTTCGGCCCTGGACTTTAAGACCGATGCGGCACTGCGCCATGCGCTGCAGGACGAGACGTGCGATGCCGCGGTGCTCATCATCGCCCAGCGCATCTCGACTATTTTGCATGCCGATCAGATCGTGGTGCTCAAAGACGGCGAGATCGTGGGCCTAGGCACGCACGACGAGCTCATGGAAACCTGCGAGGTGTACCGCGCAATCGCGGAATCGCAGATGAAGGGAGGTGAGTAGCATGACCGAGGAGCTCAAGAAGCAGGGCATCGTCGATGGCGCTGCGGTTGTAGAGACAGTCGAGGAGACGGGCGTCGCGCCCGACCTGGACGAAGCCGCCAAGGCGGCGGAGCGCGAGGCTCGCCGCCAAGCGCTCTACGAGGAAAACGAACGTGCCGAGGACGAGCGCGCCCGCGCCGAGGCAGAGCGTATGCGCGACGTGGACGACGAAGACGAGGACGAGACGCCTCGGGATACCTGGGCGACGGTGCGCCGCCTGTGGAGTGAGGCTGCCGGCGACCATTGGCGCTTCTATATCGTGTTCGCGAGCATTGTGTTCTATGTCATCTTTAACACCGCCGCGCCGGCATATAGCGCCCGCGTGATCGATGAGCTGTGGGGCCACATTCAGGTGGCGTTTGCCAACGACACCACTTTCAGCATCACCTGGGAGAACTGCGGCAAGACCATTTTCGTCTACTTTATGATCTGGACTGCCGCTGCCTCGTTCTATGCGCTCCAGAGCTTTTTGATGTCGAGCGTCGCTGAGCGTCTCAATCTGCGCCTGCGCAACCGCATCGCGCAAAAGCTCAACCGTCTGCCGCTCGCCTATTTTGACGCGCATCGTCCCGGCGAGGTCGTCAGCCGCGCGACCAACGACCTGGACAAGATGTCCGAGAGCATGCAGCGCGGATTGCTGCAGCTGCTCGTGTCGATCGGCACGGTTGTTGGTGCTGTGAGCGTGATGTTCGTGTTCAGCGTGCAGCTTACGCTCGTCTTTCTGTTCTTTACGGCACTGTCGCTGCTGGTGACGAAGGTCGTCTCGCGCCGCACACACGATGTGACGGGCGAGCGCCAGGAGTGGGTGTCCAAGATTACGAGTGCGGTCGAGGAAGGCTATTCGGGCCGTCTGGTGATCCGCGCGTTTAACCGCGAACGCCAAAGTTCTGCCGAGGTGCACCAGGCCTCGGGCGAGCTGGCACGCGTGAGTGCCAAGGCCGACTTTATGATCAATGCCGTCGGCCCTGCGGTGCGCTTTATCGGCCGTTTGGCGCAGATCGTGATCGCGCTGGTGGGCTGCAGCATGCTGGTTGCCGGTCACATGACCGTCGGCGTGTTCCAGGCGTTCTTCCAGTTTATCTACGAGGCGTCCGAACCCATGACGCAGCTGTCGTTTACCTTCAACTCGCTGCAGAGCGCATTGGCGAGTGCGGAGCGCGTGTTCGACCTGCTCGATGAGCCCGAGATGGAGGCCGATCCGCTGCCGGACGAGGCCGCCAAGCTGCCGGGTCGCGTTGAGGGTCGCGTCTCCTTTGAGCACGTGCGCTTTGGTTATTCGCCCGACAAGCCGCTTATGCACGACGTGTCGTTTACCGCCGAGCCGGGCCAGAAGATTGCCGTGGTGGGAACCACGGGCGCGGGCAAGACGACGCTCATCAACCTGCTCATGCGCTTCTACGAGATTGACGGCGGGCGTATTACGCTCGACGGCGTGGATACGAGCCACATGGACCGCGGCGAGCTACGGCAGCAGTTTGGCATGGTGCTGCAGGACGCCTGGCTGTTCGATGGCACGATTGCCGAAAACATCGCCTACGGCTGTCCCGAGGCGACGCGTGAGGAGATCGTGGCGGCTGCGCGCGCCGCGCAGGTCGACTTCTTTGTGCGTACCATGCCGCAGGGCTACGACACGCGCGTGGCCAACGATGCCGAAAGCATCAGCCAGGGCCAGCGTCAGCTGCTGACCATCGCACGCGTGCTGCTCAATAACCCGGCGATTCTCATCCTGGACGAGGCGACCTCAAGCGTGGATACGCGTACCGAGCTTGCCATCGGTCGTGCCATGGACGCGCTCATGCGCGGGCGCACGAGCTTTGTGATCGCGCACCGCCTGTCGACGATCGTGGACGCCGACCTGATCTTGGTCATGGATCACGGCAACATTATCGAGCAGGGCACGCATAAGGAGCTGCTGGCTGCCGAGGGTGCCTACGCCGACCTCTATCTGAGCCAGTTCGCATAACGTGACAAAGGGACAGTCTCTTTGCCACATCACAAATAAGGCGCGCCGGGGATGAATTCCCTGGCGCGCCTTTGCGTTGATGCCGATGTCGTTTTGTGCCGCTTGCGTTCCTAGCGTTCGTCCACGAGCTTGGCGACGAGGGCCTTGAGCTCGGCCACCTCTCGCTCGAGTTCCTTGACGCGGCGGGCATTCTCGGTGATGCCCTGGCGGTTGAGGGCGGACTGCTCGGCGGCGTCATCGGGCATGTACTCGCGATGCTGCTTGGCGTCGAAACTCTCCTCGAACACACGGCAGCCGTTGCGCTTGATGATGCGTCCCGGCACGCCCACGACGGTGCAGTTGTCGGGGACGTCCTTAACGACGACCGAGTTGCCGCCGATCTTGACGTTGTTGCCGATGCGGATGTTGCCGAGCACCTTGGCGCCCGTGCCCACCGTGACATTGTTGCCCAGGGTGGGGTGACGCTTGCCGGTCTCGTTGCCGGTGCCGCCGAGCGTGACGCCCTGGTAGAGCACACAGTTGTCGCCCACAACGGTGGTCTCGCCGATGACGACGCCCATGGCGTGGTCGATAAAGAAGTGCTTGCCAATCTGCGCGGCAGGGTGAATCTCGACGCCGGTGATGTGGCGGGTGATTTGCGAGAGCACGCGGGCGAGCGAGCGATGACCGTGCTCCCACAGCCAGTGCTCGGGCACGTGGTTCCACTTGGCGTGCAGGCCAGGATAGGAAAGAAAGATGACCAGACCGTTTTGCGCGGCGGGGTCCTGCGCCTGGACGGTCTTGATGTCCTCGCGAATGGTATTGATAAAGCTCACCGGCCGCCCTCCCTTAGCGCCATGGCAATGCGATTCAATAAAGTATAGCGATTCGCTAGGGATTAAAAAGGACAATCTTGGCGGCTTTGCGCTACAAGTGTCAGTTATGCAAACTTGCTGGTAATGGAGTCATGCTTTTGTGGGGTTGCGCACGAGGGGGCACCGCAACCGTATACTGGTCAACTTGGACGTATCCGCGCCCACAACTGAGAGGTTTTACTTCATGGGTTTCATCAATTTTATTGCCGAGCTGCTTAAGGACCCGCGCACCGCGATCGCCAGCTGGATCGCCGCCGGCCCGCTTATGGCCTACGGCTGCGTGTTCCTGATCATCTTTATCGAGACGGGCGTGGTGTTCTTCCCGTTCCTTCCCGGTGATTCGCTGCTGTTCGCCTCGGGTTTCTTTGCCCACAACGGCGGCTTTAACATCGTGGCGCTTCTGGCCACCGCATGGGCCGCTGCCATTTTGGGCGATCAGTGCAACTTTATGATCGGTCACTTCTTTGGCCGCAAGATCATCGCTTCGGGCAAGGTCAAGGCCATGACGCCCGAGCGCATCAAAAAGTCTGAGGACTTCTTGGACAAGTGGGGTCACCTGGCCATCTTCCTGGGTCGCTTCTTCCCGTTTATCCGCACCTTTGTGCCCTTTATCGCTGGCATGGGCGGCATGCACTGGCGCAACTTTGTCGTCTTTAACGTGCTGGGCGGCATTACCTGGTCGACGGTCTTTACGCTGCTGGGCTACTTCTTTGGCGGCATTCCCTTTGTGCAGGAGCACTTTGAGCTGCTGATTATCGGCATCGTTGCCGTGTCGATCATCCCGACCGTGGTCGGTCTGGTTAAGGCCAAGCTGGGTAAATAGAACGCCTAGCTCGAGCCAGCGCGCAGACCGTACAGTTGAGGCCCGTCACCGCTTACGGTGGCGGGCCTCTTTAGTTTCGGTCAAATGAAATTACTTTAGTTAGTTAAAGAAAAACGTTTTATCCGACGCGCGTGCGGAGTACAATCTCGTGCATGCGAATCGACGTGCCATCGGCTTTGATGCTGTTCGCGTGTCCCGTCCGGCTCTACGCTCCGGGCGTGCGACGTTGCGACGCGGCCGGCCTCGGTCCTTGCGTGCGGGTTCGCGAGTTTGCAACTGTGTATGTAAGGAGCGACATATGACTGTCGAGAAGAAGGATATCGATTGGGGTAGCCTCGGCTTTGGCTACATGAAGACCGATTACAGCTACGAGGCCCATTGGAAGGACGGCGAGTGGGACGAGGGCGGCCTGACCACCGACCACACCCTGCATGTCTCCGAGTGCGGCGGCATCTTCCATTACTGCCAGGAGGTCTTTGAGGGCCTGAAGGCCTACACCGCCGAGGACGGCAGCATCGTCTGCTTCCGTCCCGACATGAACGCCGAGCGCATGTATAACTCTGCGCAGCGCCTCGAGATGCCCCCGTTCCCCAAGGACAAGTTCGTTGAGGCCGTCAAGCAGGTCGTTTCTGCCAACGCCGCCTGGGTTCCGCCCTTCGGTTCCGGCGCGACCCTGTACGTGCGTCCGTTTATGATCGGCTCCGGTGACGTGATCGGCGTGGCTCCCGCTCCTGAGTACACGTTCCGCATCCTCGTGACCCCGGTCGGTCCGTACTTTAAGGGTGGCCTCAAGCCCGTCAAGCTGCGCGTTTCCGAGTATGACCGCGCGGCCCCGCACGGCACCGGCAACATCAAGGCCGGCCTGAACTACGCCATGTCCCTCAAGCCCACGATGGAGGCCCATCGCGAGGGCTATGCCGAGAACCTGTATCTCGACTCCGAGTCCCGCACCTATGTCGAGGAGACCGGCGGCGCCAACGTCCTGTTCGTGAAGGAGGACGGTACGCTCGTCGTTCCGCAGTCGCACACCGACTCCATCCTGCCTTCCATCACCCGTCGTTCGCTCGTTCAGGTTGCTCAGGACCTGGGTATGACCGTCGATCAGCGCCCCGTCGAGTGGGCCGAGGTCAAGG
Organism: Collinsella aerofaciens; assembly: GCF_028206795.1. Taxonomy (GTDB): domain Bacteria; phylum Actinomycetota; class Coriobacteriia; order Coriobacteriales; family Coriobacteriaceae; genus Collinsella; species Collinsella aerofaciens_AX. The sequence goes on from NZ_JAQLFJ010000007.1 coordinate 50,917, forward strand.
CCGGTACCTTTGTCGAGTGCGGCCTGTGCGGCACCGCTGCCGTCATCTCCCCGGTTGGCGAGATCGACAACAAGGTTTACGGCGCCGACGAGACCGTGACCTTCCCGGCTGGCTACACCGAGATCGGCCCTGTGATGAAGAAGCTCCGCGAGACCCTGACTGGCATCCAGTCCGGTGCTGTCGAGGACAAGCACAACTGGGTTTACACCGTCGCGTAAGCTGTCTTAGCTGTCCGGCCCGAGGGCGACCTTCCTTTCCGGCGCGTCCTCGGACATGAAAGAACCTCCGCTGCGCACTTTGTGCGGCGGAGGTTCTTTCGTCCTGCGGAGTGCGCCGGAAAGGAAGGTCGCCCTTTTGTTTTGCTTCGCGCCATGTGGGGGCGGTGGCGACGTGCATTTTTGCGAGTATTCTGCAATCGAAGGCCCCTGCATACCGACCTCGGGCAAAAAATCGGGATTTCTCGATGTTTTCTACGGATGATGGGCGGGGTTATGGGCTGACAGCGTTTGATTTGCAGGGATATTCGCGGTCTTTGGCATTTATCGTGGCGCCCGAAGCTCTTGGTTATGTTGAATACTCCTAAAAATGCACGGCGCTTAGAGGGGGACCTTCGCGAAAAAGGAAACCGCCCCGTCGAAGTATGCATTCGACGGGGCGGTTTATGCATTTGGCCGATTAAGGATGCGCTGCCAAACTACTAGAACTTGACGGTCGGGGCCTGGCGGGCTGCTTCGGCGGCCTCGAAGCCCTGGCGCTCCTTAAACTGGAAGATGCCGGCAAAGATGACAGCCGGGAACGTTTGAATGGCGTTGTTGTAGCTGAGCACGCAGTCGTTGTAGCTCTGGCGTGCATAGCTAATCTTGTTCTCGGTATCCTCGAGCGATGCCTGCAGCTGCGTAAAGTTGGTGTTTGCCTTAAGATCGGGATAGGCCTCGGCTACGGCGAAGAGCTGGCGCAGCGCACCGGTCAGCACGTTGTCGGCTTCCATCTTGGCTTCGGGCGTGGTGGCCTTGACGGCGGTGTTACGCGCGCTGATCACGGCGGAGAGCGTCTCCTGCTCGTGCTTGGCGTAGCCCTTGACGGTCTCGACCAGGTTGGGGATCAGGTCGTTGCGACGCTGCAGCTGCGTATCGATGTTCTGCCAGGCGTTATCGATGCGGTTACGCTTGGTGACCATGTTGTTGTAGATGCCGGCGATGGCGCAGGCAATCACAATGACAACAACGATGCCGATGATGACGGGAAGCATGATGTCTCCGTTTCGAATGGCCGCGGCGGCATGCGCCAGCTGCCGTTGGTATAACGCTACTAGTATACCCGCAACGTTTTGTCGTGCCGAACTTTCCGGTAAGCGTTGTGTTTTCGTCGGGGTCGGCACCGGGGCAAAGCGCGCGGGGTACAGGTGTAAGATATGCGACAGATTGGCGAGTGTTGTCTTTGCCCTGAGGATGGCGATACCAGTGGACCTTCGCATCAAGAAAACCTACCGCGCCCTGTTCGATGCCTTTACCGAGCTTCTCGAGGAGCATCGTTTTGAGGACCTGACGGTTGCCATGCTGTGCGACCGCGCCATGATTCGCCGCACGACGTTCTACAAGCACTTTCGCGACAAGAACGATTACTTTGCCTTTTATATCGATGAGCTCATGTCGGGCTTGCCGCAAAAACAGCCCGATGAGGCCGGCGCGGTATCTGCCGAGGACGTGCGCGCGCTTCGGCACGCGATTTTGGACGATGCCATGGATTTGATTCTGGCGCACGAGCAGCTCATGGATAACATTTTGGCAAGCAGCATGTCGGGCATGTTGACCAACGTTATTTGCGACCGCATTGCCCGCTCCATCCGCGAGCGCGTGATGAACGTGCTTGCCGAGGATGCCCTGGCCCCCGTGTCACTTGAGACGACGTCTGAGTTTGTCGCCGGCGGTATTATTCGACTTTTCACGATATGGTGGGAGTCGGGTCACGATCTTGAGCGTCGACCTGAGATAGCCGACGTGGTCGATGCACTGTTTGAGCGGACCATGACACCGGTGCATCACTAGAAGTGGCGGAGAGAGGGGGATTCGAACCCCCGGAACGCTCTCGCGCTCAACGGTTTTCAAGACCGCCGCATTCAACCGCTCTGCCATCTCTCCGTGAGTCGTAATGATAGCATCGTTTTGAATTTGCAACAGGGAAGGCGAACGATGACGATCACCGAAATCGACGAGAAGTTCATGCGCGAGGCGCTGGCCGAGGCGCGAGCCGCCGCGGAGGTGGGCGAGGTGCCCATCGGAGCCGTAGTGGTGCGCGACGGCGAGATTGTCGCGCGGGCGCATAATCGTCGCGAGCTCGATCAGGATCCTTCGGCTCATGCCGAGTTTGCGGCCCTGTGCGCCGCTGCCCAGGCGCTTGGCCGCTGGCGCCTTTCCGACTGTACGGTCTATGTGACGTTGGAACCCTGCTGCATGTGCGCGGGCCTTATGGTCAACGCGCGCGTGGGGCGCTGCGTCTATGGCGCGGCTGATGCCAAGGCGGGCGCGCTGGGATCCCTATACGATTTGAATGCCGACTCGCGCCTGAATCATCGGTTTAACGTGACGGCTGGGGTCCTGGCGGATGAATGTCGCGAGCTGCTGAGTAACTATTTTGGCGGTCTGCGCGGAGCGGGCGGCGCTGATTGCGGTTGTGGGGCCGATCTTGAAGCACACGCCGCTCACGCCGCAGCGCTTGCAGGTGCCGGTGAGGATGCTGACACGGCGGTTGACTTTGGTCCTGCGTGCCGCCGGCCCCGCCGTGTGCTGCTGGCGATCGACTCCTTTAAGGGCAGCGTTTCGAGTGCGCAGGCGGAGGCGGCGGTTGCCGAAGGCGTGCGCCGTGTGTGGTCCGATGCCGAGGTGCGCGCATTGCCGCTGGCAGATGGTGGCGAGGGAACGCTCGATGCCGTTGCTGCGTGCGGCGGTGAGATTGTGACCTGCGAGGTGGCAGGCCCCTTGGGCGACCGCGTGTCTGCCCGGATGCTGGTGGACGGCGAGCGCGACTCGGCTGTAATTGAGATGGCCGAGGCGGCGGGTATTGGGTATTCACCCTGCACGGAATCGGCGGCGCTCGCGGCTTCGACCTATGGCGTGGGCGAGCTGATGCTCCGTGCGGTTCGCGCCGGGGCAAAGACTATCTATATTGGTCTGGGCGGCAGTGCCACCAACGACGGTGGCGCCGGCATGCTGCAGGCGCTGGGCGCGCGTGTGGTCGATGATCAGGGATGCGATGTCGCCCCCGGTCTTGCCGGCCTTGAGCAGGTGGCGAGCGTTGATTTGGCGCCAGCTCTGCAGGCTTTGGATGATGCTCGTATCGTTGTGCTTTCCGATGTCGAGAATCCGCTCGTGGGGCGTCGAGGCGCACTGGCGGTGTTTGGCGGGCAGAAGGGCCTGCCGGCGGATGATGTCGAGGTGCTGTGCAGATACGACGGCTGGATGGTCGGCTACGGTCGCTTGCTCGATACGGCGATTGCCGGAGCTCGAGCCCAGGGTTTGTTGCGCACACCCGAGGGCGCACGGACATTTGGCTCGGTGCTCGGTGTGCCCGGCGCGGGCGCTGCCGGTGGCTTGGGCGCGGCGTTGCTGGCGCTCAGTGCGGAGCTGCGCTCGGGTGTAGAGACGGTGCTCGATCTCGTGGAGTTTGACGAGCGCGTGCGCGATGTCGACCTGGTCATAACGGGCGAGGGCAATATGGACGAGCAGTCCGCTGCTGGAAAGGCGCCGGTGGGTGTGGCCCGTCGTGCGAAGCGATATGGCAAGCCGGTGGTCGCCGTCGTGGGCGGTCGCGCCGTCAACCTGGACACGGTGTATGAGCAGGGTATTGACTTGGTTTTGCCGATTTGCCGCAAGCCCATGCCCCTCGACCAGGCGCTCGGTGTGCAAGAAGCCACAACCAACCTCATCTGCGCCGGCGAGTCTGCCGCGCGAGCCTACGACCTCGCCCGCCTCTAAAACCCATCTCTCTTTAAGTTGCGGTGAAATACGGAGCGTTTTTGCCTTTAAGGTGCCAATTCAGTCCGTATTCCACCGCAACTTCGAGAATGTCCATTCGAGGTTGGCTGCCTTGTGCCTTGGGTCGGACCGCCTGCCACGAAACGTGGCCATCTACTACGTTAAACCGGCCACTCTCGACCATCCCGGAATTTACAAAAACAAAACCGCAGGTAGAAAGCTTGCCGATTTTCGAAAAAGTCGGCTATGGTCGACCCCTGTGGCCTAAACGTAGTAGATGGGCCCTTTCTGTGGTGCGGCACCAAGCCGGTCATTTTGGGATGGGACTATTTTGACTACTCATTGGCTGCTCTGGCAATCGGGCTGCAAAAGTAGTCAAAAAAGCTCCGTCCCAAATTAGCTACCTTGCTCTGGCGGGCGGGAGCAGGTAAGATATACCGAGCGCCTAGCGCGTTCGATGGGTTCGGATGACGACATGTTCCGAATCTGGTCAGGTCCGGAAGGAAGCAGCCATAAGGAGCCTCTGTCGGGCATCCGAATCCATCGAGCGCACGGGCGCTTTTTGGTGCCGCGACACGGCCCGGCCGGCGGCGAGGTATTTGGTGTCTCGCTGGTCCTCGGCTTCGCCTGCGGGATCGCTCGACTACCAAACACCTCGCCGCCGGCCGGGCCCCGTCGTCCAAAAATCACCCGTAAAGGCGCGTTTATCTAATTTAATCTATCCCTTGCGGAATGCGGCTTGCTGGCGTTGTCTGGGCATTGATGGCTACGTGGTTCAAGAGGCGGCGGTGCTGTTGCTTGAATTTTTGCAGTTAAAGAGGCCCGTTTCCCTAGGTTGGGGAAACGGGCCTCTTTTTGTCTCTGGGCTTGTGGATTGGTGAAGGCAGAATGCTCTGTCGGCTATTTTGAGTTCTTGATGCGGCGTGTGGCTGTGGCGGTTATTCCGAGTCCCATGGCGGCGATTCCTGCGAGTGCTATTGCGCTCGGTGCTGTGTCGCCCGTGTTCGCGAGCTTGCCGGCGGTCGTATTTGCTTGCTTGCCGCTGCTCGAGTTCGCCTGCTTGGTGGAGCTTGGTAGGGCGTCTTTGCCGGTTGCAGGTGAGGCAACGGGCGGTGTCGCCTCGGCGGGTTGCGTTGAGCCGGAGGGAGGCGTCGTCTCGGTCGGTTTCGTTATCTCGGGCGAGGTGGCCTTGTCTGCCGCGGCTTTCGCCTCTTCGTATGCCTTGCAGGCGTCGTCATAGGCCGCTTGCGCCTTTTCCAAATTGTCGAGGAGCGCATCTCGCCAGGCTGTGAACCGGTCGATATCGGCTTTATATTTCTCTACAGCACGTTCACAGTCATTAACTCGTCTTTCCTCTCTTCTGAGGCGGTACTGGAACTCGCGGAGCTCCGTTTCGCAATAGTTTACGTGCGTTTTTGCCGATATGATCTCATTGTGCAACTGCTTTATTTGCTGTTTAGTAGTTTCGACAAACTCCTCGTAGCCGAGTGCTTCGAGTGTCTTAAGCATCTCATGTTTCTTCTCTAATTCTGCCTGGAGCTCGCTTACCCGGTTGATGGCCCCGTCGTATTTGGCTTGGGCAGCATCGATGTCCGCTTGCATGGTGGGAAGGAGTTCCCTCCCTTCGGCGGCTTGCGCCGCCATCTTTTCGCGGTACTCTTGAAAACGGGTAATGTCATCATTGAATCTCGCAATTTTCTCGGGACTTGCGGCGTTTTTTGCGGCCTCGAGGTTTTTGAGCGCTTCCTGCATGGCTGCATACGCTTTTTCTTTTGCGGCGGCCGCGTCTTCTGTCTGCGGGGCGCCCGAATTGCCGTTGGCGGCGCTCGTCTGCGAAACGGCCGCACCGGTGGGGGCGCTGGTTTCTGCAGCGATCGCCGTTACGGGGGCGATTCCCGCGACAAGTGCCGCGGAAAGGGCGATGCCCACAGTTGCTCGTCTTGCTCTTCTTGCGAGAATGTCGTTCATCTCGGCACCTCATTTCAAGGGTCGGCGACTAACTTGGTAGCACTAATGCAAGTATACCAAGTGGTCGACCCGACACTGGCTGGGTGCGCGCCTCTCCGCTTCTTTGGAAACCGAATCCCATTAGAAATGACGAGTTGTTTACGCTTCTTTTGGGGTGGCGGTACTATCATGGTTCGAATTGAATGTGAATGATGATAGGGAGCGCCTATACATGATTGAGCTGCTCAGGCGTTTTGGTGGTAAGTTTCGCCGGTATATGGTGATTGGCCCTGCGTGTAAGCTGATCGAAGTGATCTTTGACCTGCTGACGCCGCTGGTGATTGCCCAGATGATCGATAAGGGTATTGGCGCACACGATGTCAACGCCGTTATCCACTACGGCATGGTACTTGGCGCCATGGCTGTGATCGGCATCTCGTTTACGCTCGTCTGCCAAAAGATGGCGGCGCTCACCTCGCAGGGCATGGGCACCGATATCCGCGGTGCGCTCTACCAGCACATCAACGAGTTGAGCTATGCCGAACTCGACCGCTTTGGCACGCCGTCGCTCATCACGCGCATTACCAACGACGTTAACCAGGTCCAGCTCGCTGTGGCGCTGGGCGTGCGCATGCTCATCCGCTGGCCCTTTCTAGCGGTGGGCTCCATGTGCGCGGCCCTTGCCATCGACCTTAAGCTCGGCATGATCTTCTTGATCTGCACGCCCGCTATCGGCCTGGTGTTTTGGTTTGTCATGGCGCGCTGTATCCCGTATTACAGGCAGCTGCAGGCAAAGCTCGACCGCATCGCGCTTATCTGCCGCGAGGGGCTTTCGGGCGCCCGCGTTGTTCGCGCCTTTGTGCGTGAGGACCACGAGCGCGAGCGTTTTGCCCAAGCCGCCGATGACCAGGCCAATACTGCCATCGCGGTGGGCAAGCTCTCGTCGATCCTTAATCCCGTCACGTTTCTTGTGATGAACCTGGGCGTGTGCGCCATCCTGTGGGTGGGCGGCATCCAGGTCAACGTGGGCGAGCTCACGCAGGGTCAGGTCATGGCGTTTGTGAACTACATGACGCAGACGCTCACCTCCATCGTGTACGTCGCCAACCTGGTCGTGGTCTTTACCAAGGCGAGCGCCAGCGCGTCGCGTATCAACGAGGTGCTCAATTGCGTGCCGAGCATCGCTGACGAGGGCAACCAGCCGGTCGCGCTGCCTGAGCCGAGCGACCTGACGGGTGGCGCTGTTCCGGTCCCTGCGCTGAGCTTTGACCATGCGAGCTTCTCGTTTGGCGCCGGCGCGGCAAATGCCGTGAGCGATGTGACTCTGGAGCTGCCGGTGGGCAAAACCTTCGGCATTATCGGCGGCACGGGCAGCGGTAAGTCGACCCTCGTTTCGCTTATCCCGCGCCTGTACGATGCGGGCGTGGGCAGCGTGTACGTGATGGGCTCCGACGTGCGCGCCTGGCAGCTCGACCAGCTGCGCCACGTGGTCGCGACCGTTCCGCAGCGTGCGTCGCTGGTGAGCGGCACTATCCGCAGCAACCTGACCTGGCGTGACGAGTCGGCGACCGACGAGGAGCTCTGGGCAGCGCTCGATATGGCGCAAGCGAGCGAGTTCGTGCACAACAAGCCCCAGGGCCTCGACGCCCCGGTCGAGGCGGGCGGTAAGAACTTTAGCGGTGGCCAACGCCAGCGCCTGACCATCGCGCGCGCCCTGGTGGGCTCGCCTCAGATATTGATCATGGACGATTCTGCCTCGGCGCTCGACTTTAAGACCGACGCGGCGCTTCGCCATGCCGTCCGCGAGCGCAGTGTGCGCGGTGCCGCCGAGGGCGGGCTGCCGCTCACGACCGTCATCGTGAGCCAACGTGTCTCGACCGTTCGCGATGCCGACATGATCTGCGTACTCGACCACGGCTCGGTTGCGGGCCTGGGCGCGCACGATGAGCTCTACACGACCTGCCAGCTCTACCGCGAGATTTGCCAGTCGCAGCTTCGCCGCGAGGAGCTCGAGGGTCAGCAGGGGAGTACGGCGCCCGCGCCCGCCCCAGGCGCCCCGACCGTCCCCACATCCGTCTGCGCAAAGGAGGGCTGCTAAATGAATCCGTACACTTCCTCCGGTTCGGTCGCCACGATGACGGCCAACGTGTCCGGCAACGATAGCCTCAACGACCTGGGAGACGGTCCGCGCCAGCCCGGCGATCCCGAGCGCTATCCCGTGGGTGCGGTGACCCGCCGCCTGCTGGGCTATGTTCGCCCGCACCGCGTCTCGTTTGTGGCATCGTTTTTGAGTGCCGCTGTCTCGGTGATTCTGCAGCTCTACACGCCCATTCTCATTGGTGAGGGCATTGACCTGATCGTTGCTGCGGGCCAGGTGGACTTCGATGCGCTGCTGCCGCTCGTTACCAAACTCGCACTCGTCGTGGTGGGAGCGGCGTCCTTCCAGTGGCTGCAGGGCTACTGCGTCAACCGCCTGTCCTACGAGACGGTGCGTGACATGCGCGTGGAGGCGAGCGATAAGCTCAGCCGTATGCCGCTCAGCTTTATCGACAGCCATGCCCACGGCGACCTTATGAGCCGCGTGGTCAACGACGTCGATCAGGTGGGCGACGGTCTGCTGCAGGGCTTTACCCAGCTCTTTACCGGTGTTATCACCATCGTTGGCACGCTCGCGTTTATGCTCTCCATCAACCTGACCATGACGCTCGTAGTGGTGCTCGTCACGCCGCTCTCCATCTTTGCGGCCAGCGCCATCGCCAAACTCTCCAACAAGAGCTTTACGGCGCAGCAGCGTATTCAGGGTCAGCTTGGCGGCCATATCGAGGAGTACGTGGGCGAGCAGAAGCTTGTCGACGCCTTTGCCTATGGCTCGAACGCTCAGCAACGCTTCGATGCCCTCAATGCCGAGCTCTACACCGCGGGCGAGCGCGCGCAGTTTATGGGTTCGCTCTCCAACCCCGGCACGCGCTTTATCAACAACATCATCTATGCCGTGGTCGCCGTGATCGGCTGCGTGGGCGTGATCACGGGCGTGCCTGCGGCGCTTACGGTGGGCGGCGTTCAAATCTTTCTGTCTTATGCCAACCAATACACCAAGCCGTTCAACGAGGTCACCAACGTCATTACGCAGATCCAGACCGCGTACGCCTCGGCGCGCCGCATGTTTGCGCTGCTCGATGCGCGCGAGCAGGAGCCCGACGCGGAGGATGCCGTGGAACTTGCCGTCCCGCAGGGCGAGGTGACCTTTGAGCATGTGGACTTTAGCTACGTGCCCGACCGCAAACTGCTGCAGGATATCTGCATCGAGGCTAAGCCCGGCATGCGCTTTGCCCTGGTCGGCCCCACGGGCTGCGGCAAGACGACGCTCATCAATTTGCTACTGCGTTTTTACGATATCGATGCCGGTCGCATTGCGGTCGATGGCCGTTCCTCGCGTGACTACACGCGCGCAAGCCTGCGCCGCGCCTTTGGCATGGTGCTGCAGGATACGTGGCTGTTCGAGGGCACGGTGGCGGAAAATATCGCCTATGGTTGTCCCGATGCCACGCGCGAACAGGTTGTCGAGGCGGCCAAGCGCGCGCACGCGCACAAGTTTATCGTGCAGCTGCCAGGCGGCTACGATACGGTGATCGGCGAGGACGGCGGCACGTTTAGCCAGGGTCAAAAGCAGCTGCTGTGCATCGCGCGCGTCATGCTCACCGACCCGGCGATTCTGCTGCTGGACGAGGCGACGTCGAGCATCGATACCCGCACCGAGCTGCAGGTGCAGGCGGCATTCGACGAGCTCATGGCCGGCCGTACGAGCTTTGTGGTGGCGCATCGCCTGAGCACGATTCGCAACGCCGACTGCATCCTGGTGATGCGCGACGGCCAGATTATCGAGCGCGGTACACACGACAAGCTGCTAGCGACAGGCGGCTTCTACGCCGAACTCTACCGCAGCCAGTTTGCCCAGTAGGGGCCACCGATTGGCGGCAGATGGTTTACATCTGCGTCGTTAGTACTAAGATATTCATCTAATAAATTGCATTAGTGGCTTTAGTTTTGGGGGAAACGAGGCAACGTGACTATGACGTGCTCTTTGGTGGTTAACAGCAAGAGCGGTAATACTAGGATGGTTTCGGGCGCGATCAAGCGCGCTCTGCAGGCTGCGGGTGTTGAGTTTGTCCATGCCGCGGCGTTGAGCGACGATGCGGATGCAGATCAGGTTGCGCTCGAGGCGCAGGGCGCCTGCACGGCCGACACGGTGCTCGTCGGTTTTTGGTGCGACAAGGGCGCGTGCACGCCTTCGGTCGCGGCGTTGCTCTCCGCCTTGCACGGCAAGCGCGTCTTCCTGTTTGGCACCTGCGGTTTTGGCGCCGACCAGAGCTATTACCAGCAGATTATTGATCGCGTGACTTCCAATTTGGCTGGGGATGCCGAGCTTGCGGGCTGGGCGATGTGCCAGGGCAAGATGGGCCCCGCGGTCAAGCAGCGCTACGAGGCCATGCTCGAGCAAGATCCCGACAACGCTCGCTATAAGATGCTGCTCGACAACTGGGTTGCCGCGAAGGACCATCCCACCAAGGAAGACCTGGACAACATGGCCGCAGCCGCCAAGAAGGCCGTTTTGGGCGAGTAGACCGTCGCTCGCGGTGCCGCGCGTTCAATCGTACAAACGTGAAAGCCTCGAGATTCTCGAGGCTTTTTTCTTGACACTTGTGGACGCAACCGTGGCAAGCGTTTGGGGTGACATTTTCCATCACCTCGATGACGAGGCCGTTCTGGACAACACGCTCGCATACGTTCGCTGGATGTATTCAGAGTGGGAAGGGCTTTCCTGATGGATGGGGTTTCGGAAAGTGCGTCCCAGAATTTGCCTTTGGAATGGGATGGAGTTTCCCAACGGGGCCGTAAGCGGAAACTGCATCCCGCTCCGGACGTGAATTCTGGGACACGGTTTCCGGATGCAAAAAGGCCACATGACGTGGCCTTCAACTTATATATGTCCAGCAGATGTCCCCATGACAAGCCGCGTTTCAACACCGAGGCGTCTGCCCGGCGACGCGGAATGTAAGGTTCATCGCGAGTTCCGCACGCAAAGGGGGCCACTTAATGTGGCCTCCGTCTTGCGCAGGACTGTCCGAGCAGGGAACCTTGCATACCTCCACCCGGACAGACGTTTCAGTTATGAGTGACCCGCTACTTGATCTTGGTCGTACCCGGTGCCAGGTTGGGGTCGGTCTCGTTGGCCTCGGTCTGGAAGTGCTCGGTGTACACGTTCTTGCCGTCGCGGAACATCTCGTAGTACTGCATCTTGGCGTAATCCTCGCGCGCCTTGGTGGCGGCTGCGGCCGCGGCGTCGTCACCGGTGACGTTGGAGGAGAGCGCCCAACGCAGGCTGGCGTCCTCGTAGCCGACGGAGTTGATGGCGGGCAGCGACTCGCGCAGCGTCATGTGCGCTTTCTGGTAGTCGGTCAGCGGTGCGCCGATCAGCTGCATGAGCTGCGTGGACAGGTAGTTGGTGGACAGGTCGTCGACCTCGCTCGTCTGGTCGCAGCCGGCAACGTCGTAGTTGGCCCAGATGATGTAGTCGGTCTGCCACAAGCGCTCCTGGTGAGTGGCGTCGTCCTCGTCGGTAAACCACTTGTCGTTGAACTTGGACGGGAAGAACGGCTGATGGTCGCCCCAGAACACCACGACCACCTTGCGATCGAGCTTGCTCAAGGCATTGAGGAAGTAGCGCAGCGCCTGGTCGGACTGCTCGATGCACGAGACGTACTCGTCGACATCGGACAGCGTGCCGTCCTCGATGGTCTTGGCGTCCAGATCGGTCGTGTCGATGTTGAGGTGCATCTGCTTATCTGCCGGCAGCAGGCCCGTATCGTAGCCCGAGTGGTTCTGCATGGTCACGTCGAAGATAAACTGCGGATCGGCGTTCTGGTCGAGTAGCTCAAGAATCTTGTCGTAGGTCGCCTGGTCGGTCACCATGTCGCGCAGGGTGTCGGCTCCCTGGAAGTCGTTGATGGACAGGAACTGGTCAAAGCCAAAGTCCTTGTAGACGTTCTCGCGGTTCCAGTTGGTTGCGTGGTTGGGGTGCATGGCCGTGGTGGTGTAGCCGAGCGACTTGAACTGCTCTGCCAGGTTCCCGGTCGTTTCCATGTTGTAGATGGTGTAGGGGTACACGCCCGAGCCCAGGTTGGCCATGGAGTTGCCGGTCATAAACTCAAACTCGGTATTGGCGGTGCCGCCGCCGTAGGCGCTCACGTAGAGCTTGCCGCGGCTGAGGCAGTTGGACAGACTCTTAAAGTACTGCGGGCCCTCGTAGCCGGCGCGCATGTTCTGATAGATCGACAGGTCCGAGAAGGTCTCGTTCATGATGGCGATGACCGTGGGCTTCTCGCTGTCGAATTGGTCCTTTGCGGCGGCGCGCTCGTCACTCTTGGCGGCCTCGGACTTGTCGTAGGCCTTGGCGTACTTTTTGAGCGTGGCCTTGGCATCGTCGACGGAGTAGTCGGCGGGTTTGGGCGGCTTGATGGACTGCGCTGCGCTAATGAAAGCGGGCAGGTAGCCCTCGCGCCAGTAGCTCTCGAGCGGGCGCCAGGTGTAGACGGTGATGCCGAGGGTGTTGTAGTAGTCGATGAGCGTGACGTGCGCGGTCACACCGCCCAGGCACAGCACGGCGACGAGCAGGTTGGTGAGCAGGATGCGCTTGGCGTTGGCGGCACCCTTCTGACGGTGCGGCGCCACCAGGCCGGCGTACTCGCATAGCAGCATGGCGATGGCGGTAAAGCCCATGGACAGCACGCAGAACAGCGAGAGCGAGAAGGTGTAGCCGTTGCCGGCGACCGCGGCGGCGGTGGAAATGGCCGAAAGGTCGCCCGGCTGGATGGGCATGGATTTAAACGTGATGACGAAGAACTCGGCAATGCCCAGGACAAAGAGGGCAAAGGCCAGGACCGCGGGAGCTGCACCGTGGCGCTGGAACAAGAAGAACAAGCCGATCATAAGTGCGGTGATGATGGCCCACTCGAGCAGGATGCACAGGGGGTAGACCCAGGTAAAGTCGTGGTTGGACGAGACCTCCATGCCCAACAGCGCAAAGATGCCGGCGACCAGCAGGCACAGCACGGCGGCGACGAGCGGTTTGCCCACGAAGGCGCCGCGCAGGCGGGCGAGCTTGCCGGTGGGGGCAGGGGCGTCGGGCGCGGCGAACGCAAAGACGCGCGGGGCGATGCGGTCGCGGGCGATGCTGGCCCAAGCGCAGCCGGTGAGGATGGCGTTGGTCAGGATGAGCATCACAAAGGCGAGCGGCTCGTTTTGCGCGACGAGGCCAATAGCGCCCCAGACGGTCAAAAAGAGCTGGAACAGGCCAAAGGCGACACTCCAGGCGAAGGCGCCTTTGGTGACGGTGCCCGACTGAGCGCGAATGGCCTTGGCCTCGCGCAAAACAAGGTAGACGGTCGCCGCAAGACCGACGAGCGAGATGGCGGCAGCGAACATGCTGAGACTCCTCACAAACTAAAACCTACGAAAGCGGGGGTTTACCCGATTGTTACCTAAATATGCGCTGCATTTGCGGGCTGCGCACAACAACCAGCCATATTAACGCGCATATGCGGTGGTGTGGCGCAATGTGGTGGCGACCTGCGCGATAATGGACGGGAATTACACGGAAACGTAAAGGCTTCTTAAAGAATTAGCGAGGATGAGGCGATGAACGAGCAGGTTTGCACCAAGGCTGTGGATGCGTGTGGCTATCCGGTCGAGACGACGGGCAATGCGGTGCTGGACACGTTGGAGCACCGTTCCTCCACGCGTGCTTTCGCGCGCGATGACAGCGACCGTCCCGTAGCGGTGACCGACGAGCAGCGGGCGGCGATCTTGCATGCGGCGAGCCGCGCACCGTCGGCGGGCGCCATGATGATGTATTCCATCGTGAGCATTCGCGAGCAGGCTACGCTGGACCGTCTGGCCGACCTGTGCGACCACCAGCCTATGATCGCCAAGGCGCCCTGGGCACTAATATTTGTGGTCGACTATGCCAAGTGGATCGATCTGTTTGAGCACGTGGGCTGCTTTGAGCCCGAGTTTGTCGAGCGCACGGGCAAGTCGCCCCGCCGCGCACCGGGTCTGGGCGACTTTGCCATCGCGGCGCAGGATGCCGTGATCGCTGCGCAAAACGCCGTGGTTGCCGCCGAGGCCCTGGGCCTGGGGAGCTGCTACATTGGCGACATCGTGGAGAACGCCGAGGAAGTTGCCGAGCTGCTCGATCTGCCGCCCTATACCATGCCGCTGTCGATGCTCATCATCGGTACGCCCCGTAAGGAGCGTCCGGCGATCGCGCACCCCGTGGTGAACCTGGTGCACGAGGAGCGCTACTGCCGTGCGGATGCCGCGACTATGGATGCGCAGGTGGCCGAGATGGATGCGATGTTTCGCCCGCATGCCCGCGAGGTGGGCGAGCGCGTGGTGGATATCTACACCCGCAAACACACCAGTCCCTTTATGGCCGAGATGAGCCGCTCCATGGAGTGGTGGTTCAAAAACTGGCTCGGAAAATGACGGATGTGACAAAGGGACAGTCCCTTTGTCACATTCCATATCGCCGCGGTGGCCTAAAGGCCGTATAAATGTTTATCTAGCTGGGAAAACAGTGCCATTCAAACATAGGACGATTACCTATAATTCCTTCGAACATTAAAGTTGGGAGGAAACCGGCTTATGGAACAAAAGGCCAAGGAGGCAGCCTCGCACGCTGCGATTCCTGTGAGCATCTCGGCGATGCTCGTCACGCTGGGCGTGGTGTATGGCGATATCGGCACCAGCCCCATGTATGTAACCAAGGCGCTCGTCGCCGGCAACGGCGGCATCGGAAGCGTCACGGAGGAGTTCGTGCTCGGCGCGCTCTCCCTTGTCGTGTGGACGGTCACGCTGCTGACCACCATCAAGTATGTGCTCATCTCGCTGCGCGCCGATAACCATGGTGAGGGCGGCATTTTTGCCCTGTACAGCCTGGTCAAGCGCTGCGGAAAGTGGCTTATTATCCCTGCCATGCTGGGCGGCGCCGCGCTGCTCGCCGATGGCATCCTGACGCCGGCCGTTACCGTTACCACGGCCATCGAGGGCCTGCGCACCATCCCGGCGGTCCATGCCGTGCTGGGCGATGACCAGGGCCGCGTCGTCGCCATTACGCTCGCCATCATCATCGTGCTCTTCCTGGTACAGCGCATCGGTACGGCCAAGATCGGTCACGCCTTTGGCCCCATCATGACGCTGTGGTTCCTGTTCCTGGGCGGCACGGGTCTGTTCTTTGTCTTCCAGCACCCCGCCGTGCTGCTGTGCCTCAACCCGGTGCGCGGCATCGCCTTTTTGCTGAGCCCCAACAACCACGCGGGCATCATGATTCTGGGCAGTTGCTTCCTCGCCACCACCGGTGCCGAGGCGCTCTACTCCGACATGGGCCACGTCGGCCGCGGCAACATCTACGCTACCTGGCCGTTCGTTAAGTGCTGCCTGCTGCTTTCCTATATGGGCCAGGGCGCTTGGCTTATGAACAACGCTGCCAACCCCGAGCTCATGGGCATTGCCGACCTCAACCCGTTCTACCAGATGCTCGCCCCGGGCCTGCGCCCGTTTGCCGTCGGCCTTTCCACCGTCGCGGCCATCATTGCCTCGCAGGCGCTCATCACCGGCGCATTCTCGCTGGTGTCCGAGGCCAGCCGTCTGGACCTCATGCCGCACATGCAGGTCTTCTACCCTGCCGAGACCAAGGGCCAGCTTTATATTCCCATGGTCAACAACGTCATGCTTGTCGGCTGCGTCATCGTGGTGCTGCTGTTCCAGAACTCGGCGCATATGGAAGCCGCGTACGGCCTTGCCATTACGCTGACTATGATGTGCACCACGCTTCTGCTCTTCTTCTACCTGCACGAGGAGCGCAAGCTCAAGGTTGCTCCGTGGATCTTCGCGGCCTTCTTCCTTTTGCTCGAGGGCTTTTTCTTTGTGAGCTCGCTCACCAAGTTCTTCCACGGCGGCTATTTCACCATTCTGATGGCCGCGCTCATCATGGGCATTATGGTGTGCTGGTACAACGGCACGGCGGTCGAGCAGCGCCAGTTTACGCTGCTGCCGCTGCGCAGCTACCTGCCGCAGCTCAAGCGCCTGCGCGACGACGACCGTTACGAGCGCATGAGCGACAACGTCGTGTACCTGACCAAGGACACCCATACCGACTACATCGACCGCGATATCGTCTATTCGATCTTGGACAAGCATCCCAAGCGTGCCCGCGCCTGGTGGTTTGTGAATGTCGAGACCATGGACGAACCGCACACCTTTGCCTATTCGGTCGAGACGTTCGGCACCGACTACGTGTTCCGCGTGCATCTGTACCTGGGCTACAAGATCAACCAGCGCGTCAATGCCTACCTGCGTCAGGTTGTTCAGGACCTGGCTGCCACCGGCGAGCTGCCGCCGCAGACGCATGACTACTCGGTCTACAAGGATCCGGGTAACATCGGCACTTTCAAGTTCGTCCTGATCCGTAAGCTTCTGGCGCCCGAAAGCGATGTGGAGCCCAGCGAGCGTACGGCCATCACGCTCAAGTACATCATCCGCCGCGCCGCCGGCACGCCTGCACGCTGGTATGGCCTGGAGAACTCCAACGTGAGCTTTGAGTACGTGCCGCTGTTCACCAAGTTCAAGGCTGTGAATAAGATGCAGCGCCTGGCCCCCAACGAGCGGCCGTAGACGTCGGCGGCTACACGGAGTTAGTTTTTGATGGATAAGCATGAGGCCGGGGAGGTAAACATGGATACAAAGGCGCTCGATGGCCGTGAGGCGGTGGTCGAAATGGTGCGTGAGGCGCGTGTCGACGCCGCCGAAGATCGGTTCTTTACGAATCGTGCCAACATGGACATGGCCGACCGTGTGATCTCGATCGTGGTGACGCTGCTTGTCGCGGCGTGCGTGTGCGCACTGCTCGCGCACGTGCTGTTTGTCTAGCGACTGCCGGTCGTAGAAGGCTTTACACTTAGAACCACCACGAGGGAAAACCACCACAAAGGTGCCTGTCCCCTTTGTGGTGGTTTTTGTTTTTGAGGGAGGGGTACGGTGTCTATGGACGTCCGTGCGGACGGCGATATCGCCGATAACTTTTGGTGGCGGCGCACAACGCTGACGCGCCGCACTCCTCTGTATGACGCCTGCGTATCGGTGGGGCTGCTGGTCGCGGCGACGATTGTGGGCGCGCTGCTCGACCATCCGGGTCTCGCGCCGAGCATCATGATCGTCTATGTGTTCGCCGTTCAGCTGTGCGCATTCTTTACCTGGAGTCGTCTGTATTGCTTGCTGAGCTCGGCTGCCGCCGTGGCGCTCTACAACTTCTTGTTTGTCGACCCGCGCTACTCGCTGTCGCTTATCGACCGCGTCTATCCCGGCATGTTCTTCATCATGTTCGTGGTCTCGCTTGTGTCGAGCTCGATTGCGTTGGCCCTGCGCCGCGCCTTGGCACAGGCTGCCGCCAGCGACCGCCGCACGCATATGGTGCTCGAGACCAACCGCATGCTGCAGCGGTGCGCCGATCAGCAGCAGATTGTCCATGCTATGTCAACGCAGCTGGCGCGTCTTTCGGGCTGTCCGGTCGTGTGGTACAGCGCTGACGCCGAGGGCGATGACCTGCTGCCGCGTGCGACGTACACGGCCGTGGGCGATGCCGCGCCGGTGCACGAGCTGGCGCCGCAGATGCCGCCGCGGCTCTCGGCGTCCGCCTATGTGGGAACGCCGCTCGACGCCACGTTTGGCGGCTCGGCGTTTTATGGCATCTACCTGACGGTTCGCACGGGCGACGGCTTCGTGCGCTCGGGCGACCCCGCCTCGGTGGTGGGCGTGCTGGCTATCGTTGCCGAGCCCGACGTGCTGACGCATGAGGAGCGGACGCTTGCCGATGCTATCGTGAGCGAAGGCGAGCTGGCACTCGACCGCGCCCGCGCCATGGAGGCCCGCGAGGAGGCGGCGGTGCTCGCCAAAAACGAACAGCTGCGCGCCAACCTGCTGCGCTCAATCTCGCACGATCTGCGCACGCCGCTTACCAGTATTTCGGGTAATGCCGACGTGCTGCTCGACCAGGGCTCGACCGGCACTGCAGTGCTCGATGCCCAGACGCGCCGCGGCCTGCTTCTATCCATTCGCTCGGATGCGCTGTGGCTCAACGCCACCGTCGAGAATCTGCTCGCCATCACCAAGCTCGAGGGCGGCGGTATGCGCCTGTCGACCACGCTCGAGCTCATGGACGATATCGTCGAGGAGGCACTGCGCCACGTAAATCCGGCCGTGCGCGAGCACGACCTTAAGGTGGTGGCGTGCGATGAACCGGCGCTCGTTAACGTCGACGCGCGTCTGATGGTACAGCTCGTGGTGAACCTGGTGAACAATGCCATCACCTATACGCCCGCGGGCTCGCATATCATGATTTCGATTAGCATCGACGATGGACGCGTGGCGTGCTTGGTGGCCGATGACGGCCCGGGCATCGCACCCGAGGACCGCGAGCGGATTTTTGAGTCGTTCTATACCGCCAACCATGGTCTGGCCGACAGCCACCGCAGCGTGGGCTTGGGTCTTTCGCTCTGCCGTTCCATTGCGTTGGCGCATGGCGGTAGCATAGAGGTTGCCGCGGCGGACCCGCACGGTTCGGTCTTTACGATTGAACTTCCCGCCGCCGACGTTTCGTTTGATAAGGAGTAGCGCCGTGTCGAACTCTGCCGTAAAACCGCTCATCTTGGTCGTTGAGGACGACCCAGCTGTTCGCAACCTTATCGTTGCCGCGCTCGAGGCGCACGGCTTGCGCCATATGGCCGTGGAGACCGCCCATGCCGCCATCGCCGCCGCCTCATCGCAGGCACCGAGTATTGTGCTGCTCGATCTGGGCCTGCCCGATATGGATGGTGTCAAGGTGGTGGAGTCGGTGCGCGCATGGTCGGGTATGCCGATTATTGTGGTTTCGGCGCGCAGCGAGGATGCGGACAAGATTCGTGCACTCGATGCCGGCGCCGACGACTACCTGACCAAGCCGTTTTCGGTCGAGGAGCTGCTCGCGCGCATTCGCACGACGCTCAGGCGCCTTTCGTATACGCAAACGGGCGGCGTTGTCTCCGAGGGCTCGTTCGATACCGGTGAGCTGCATATCGATTTTGATGCCGGCATCGCCACGATGGATGGCGAGGAGCTGCATCTGACGCCGATCGAGTACAAGCTCCTGTGCCTGCTGGCACACAACGCCGACAAGGTACTGACGCACCAGTTTATCCTGCACGAGATTTGGGGCACGGCAACTAAGAGCGACCTGGCGAGCCTGCGCGTCTTTATGGGCACGCTGCGCAAGAAGATTGAGTCCGACCCCGCGCACCCGCGCTATATCCAAACGCATGTGGGTATCGGTTACCGATTGGTCACCCAAGGCTAGATCGCCAACCACCATCCCAATATGAGTTGCGGTGAAATACGGTCTAAATTTACCTAATTCCAGGCAAAACAGTCCGTATTCCACCGCAACTTTGTTTACTTGCCCTTGGGCTTGCTGGCGTAGAACTTCTTCTTTCTGGGCTTGCCGGCGGGGGAGGGTTTGCCGGCAAAGTTGGACTTGCCGTTGCCGGCCTGTGCATGTACGGGTGCTGCCGCACGGGGCTTGCGGGCGTCGGGGTTGCGTAGCTCCTCGGTTCGCTCTGCAATCTCCTCGGCGCTAAAGCCGACCTCGGCCATGGCGTCCTCGATGGGAAGTCGGCGCACGATATAGCAATGATGCACCTTCCGGTTGCGCGCGAAATCCTCGGGGATGGTCTGCGCCGTAATGTCCTCCAGCACGACGCCCGCGCGTGCGAGCTTGCGCGTCTCGGGGCGGAAGCCGCGCAGGTTGCAGCTAAAGATGGCATGCCCGCCCTGCGCGAGCAGGCGAGATACGCCGGCCAAAAGCTCAACATGGTCGCGCTGGACGTCCCAGGTGCGACGGCCCATCTTGGACGAGTTCGAAAACGTGGGCGGGTCGACAAAGATCAGATCCCAGCGGTTGCGCGTCTGGCGCTGGTCGCGAATCCAGGCGAGCACGTCGTCGCGCACAAAGTGATGCTGCGGACCCACAAAGCCGTTCTGGCGCATGTTGCGCTCGGCCCAGTCCAGGTAGGTGTTGGAAAGGTCGACCGTCACAGTTTCCTCGACGCCGCCGTCTGCCGCATAGCAGGTGGCGGTACCGGTGTAGGCGAACAGGTTGAGGAAGCGGCGCGCCTGTTTGGCGTGCTCGCGCACCAGGTTGCGGGTGACGCGGTGGTCCAGGAAGATTCCCACATCCAGATAATCGTCAAAGTTGACGGCAAAGGTAAGGCCGCCCTCTTCGATGAGCGGCAGACGACGGCGCGCGATGTTGGCGCGCTCGCCCGATGCGCCCTTGCCGGCGCCCTGTTTGCCGTACTGCGAGCCGCCGCGCGAACGCATGCGGGCCTTGGCGTGCACGTGCTCGGCCGGAACATCAAGAATACGCGGCGCGATGGCCAGAATGTCGAGCATGCGGGCCTGGGCTAGCGCGGGATCGATGGTCTTAGGCGCGGCGTACTCGGCGATGACGAGCCAGCGGCCCGGCGTCTGCGGGCAGCCCTCGTACAGGTCGATGGCGGCGGAGTAGTCGGGCAGGTCGGCATCGTAGACGCGGTAGCAGCTCACGCCCTCGCGCTTGGCCCACTTGCGGCGCAGACGGGCATTCTTGCGCAGGCGGTTGGCGAACTGCTCGGACTCGGGGATGAGCACGGGCAGCGGTTTGCCGTCGCCCAAGTCGAGCGTGGCGGTAGGTTCGGGCATGGAGGAAGCGGCGGCTTCGTCGTTGGCTTCGTTGGCATCCGCAACCTCGGCCTCGGCATCCGCACTGGTCGCAGCCTCAAACGCTGCGGCGGCGTGGTCGAGCGAGGGCCAAACCTCAATAGCCGCCTCCTCGTTATTGGGCATGACGGCGATGGAGCGCGCGGGCTCGGCATGGAGCGCGCGGGCCATAAGGCCATCGCGGGTGAGTGCGGCGACCGGTGCCGAAGCGAGCTCGGGCGCGCGGCGCAGCTCGCCGACCAGCGTCATGGCGTCGTGCATGAGCGAAAGCGGGGTCTCGGTGGTGTCTGCGACCACGGCGGCACCGGCGACGGCGCCCGCATGGTCCAGCACGGTGGCGGGCTTGGCGGCACAAAAGTCGACAAAACGCTTGTAGCCAGCGCTCTTGACCATGCGCTCGGCGGTCTTGCGGGCGGCAGGGTCGATGTCCGCGGCCACGATGCGTGCCTGGCGCTCGCGTGCTGCCGCCTCGCGTTCGCGCGCCTCGGCAAGCAGCTGCTCCCACAGAGCGGCGTCGTGCAGCTGCCAGCCCTCAAAGCCCCAGCGCTCGCGTGCGGCGCCCGGGGCGCGGTCGGTCAGAATGTTCACGGCCTCTAGCAGCAGACCGCCGTCGGCGCACGAAGCATCGATCAGCGTGGGAAGGGCTTCATTCTCGTAATCGTCGACCGTCAACTCGCGCTCGCACAGTGCGGTCCAGCCGACCTGCGCCAGCACCAGGGCGGCGTAGTCGGGGCGCAACACGTGCGCACCCTCGCCGGCACGGGTCGCCGCGGGCGGCAGGCGCTTGAACAGCGGGTCGCCCGAAAGGTCCAGGCTTATGCTCGCGCGGCGCTGGCGCAGCGAAAGCAGCAGGTGAACATCGGGATCGGCGGCGTCGACATCGGCGCGACGGCCCGTGGTTTCGGCCAAGCGGTCGCATAATGCGTCCTTGGCGCGCAGGGCCGAGAAGCGCGTGTTGCGCAGCTGCTCGGTCACGCCGCGGGCGGTGATGGCAATGGTGGCGCCGGGGCGGATGATGGTCTCCCAGGCGATGTCGTAAACGCTGTCGTAAAGTTCATCGGCATCCTGCGCCTCAAAGCGCCCGAGTACCACGAACACACGGCTCGCCAGGCGCGACCACAGACAGGCGCGGTAGCCTTCTTCGAGCTCGCCCTCAAACGTGGCGCGGCCCTTCAGCCGGCGAACATGCGAAAGCCCGAGGCGTTTAAGCTCATCGGCGAGTGCGGACTCAAAGCCCTCGGGGCAGCTTGCGTAAAATTCCATGGGTGACCTCTCTGGTTGCGTCGCTCCATTATATGATGGATACTTCGTTTACTCTCGCCCCCGAAAGGAACCCATATGATTGATGCGTGCCCCGATTCCGCCGTGCTCTTTTTTGACGTGGACGGCACGCTGACGTCGTTCGATCCCGACAACATGACCGACAAGGACTTTTCGGCGGTTCACCCCTCGCAGGCGGTCGTCGAGGCGTTTCATCGTCTGCGCGACGCGGGACACCATGCATTTATCTGCACGGGTCGTCCCTTGTGGCTGATTGCCGATGGCCTGCGCGCGCTGAACCCGGCGGGTGTCGTTGCCATGGCGGGAGCGACGCTCGAGGTCGAGGGCTGCGTGGTGCATGAGGACTGCTTTGACGAGGACGTTATTGAGGAGCTTGCACGCCGTATGGCCGCGGCAGGGATTGAAGCCTTTTTCGAGACCAACGTGGCTACTTTTGCCCTGGAACCCGCGGGTGTTGAGCAGTCGTCTCTGATCGGCACTTCTGTGGTGCACAGCACCGAGGAAATGCGCGTCGACGGCCGTCTGCGCGTGGGCAAGGTAGGCATCGTCGCGAGCGACCTGGCTCGCGTAGCCAACGATGATGGCTTTATCGATCGCGAGTTTGAGCTGTGCAACACCGGTGGCCAGAATCGCGAGCTGAGTCCCAAGGGCATCGACAAGGGCGTGGGCGTGGCGCGAGCGCTGGCGTATCTGGGCCGTGAGGGAAATGCGCGCACCTTTGGCTTTGGCGATTCGGGTAACGACCTGGGCATGCTCGCTGCGGTCGAGACGGCTGTCGCCATGGGCAACGCCATGCCCGAGGTCAAGGCGCTCGCCGACTACGTGACTGATGATGTCGCACACGACGGCACCGTCACAGCGATGCAGCATTTCGGCCTCATCTAATGAATCCCGCGTTCTGACGTTTGCTTAAACTGCGACTCTTTGCTTTTGCACGCTCAATCGATTTATCAATCCAAACACTGAGGTGTTTATACCGTTCGCCGAGAAGATAAAAAACCGCAGTTAACGCCTTGATAAACGTAGGTAAAGTGTTTATCAGTTTATCGGCCGTATGCTAACGAAAGGAATCAGGCAGATGGCAATCAAGGTGTTCGCTGACGGTGCAAACCTCGAGGGCATGCTCGACATGTACGAGAACGGCAACGTTCAGGGTTTCACGACCAACCCGTCCCTTATGAAGAAGGGCGGCGTGACGGATTACCGCGCGTTTGCCAAGGAGGTCCTGACCCATATCACCGATGTGTCCGTCTCGTTTGAGGTCTTTGCCGACGACGTCGAGACCATGGAGGTCGAGGCGCGCGAGATCGCTACCTGGGCCGAGAACGTCTACGTCAAGATTCCGTGCGTGACCACCAAGGGCGAGTCCACCGCCGAGCTGGTCCGCAAGCTTTCCGCTGACGGCGTCAAGGTCAACGTCACTACCATCTTTACGCCTAAGCAGGTCGATGAGATGGTCGAGGCCGTTGACACCGAGACGCCGTCCATTATCTCGCTCTTTGCCGGCCGTATTGCCGATACCGGCGTCGATCCCATTCCGTTTATGACGGAGTCGGTCAAGAAGGCCGCCGCCAAGCCCAACTGTGAGGTCCTGTGGGCGTCCACGCGCGAGCTCATTAACATTTACCAGGCAGAAGCCTGCGGTTGCCAGATCATCACGGTGCCCAACAGCATCCTGGCCAAGCGCAAGAACATCGGCCGTGACCCGTACGAGGTTTCGCTCGACACCGTGCGCGGTTTTGCCAAGGATGTCGCCGCTTTGGGCTTCCATATCCTGCCGTAGGGCGAACACGAGCTGCGCCGAGGGTTGTTCGCCCCGGCCTTTCCTTTCCCTATCGCTCACGCGCTTCGCGAGGGTCGCTCTAGGCAAAGGAAAGGCCGGGGCTGCCGACACGAACTTGCCGGTAGGTTGGTGATAGGCTTCCATATCCTGCCGTGGACAAAGGTACCCCCGCCTGCGCCGTGCAAAATTGAGAGTATTCAGCAAGGTAAAGGCTTTTACCAGCTGGGTGAAGCATGGAACAGCCCCCGTTTTGGCTCTGATGACGCTAAAACGGGGGCTGTTTCTTGCTTTTTCGTCTCTGAGGGGCATCCGGAACGGTGGAATTTGCAGAATACTCGCGATTTTGCACGTCGCGAGAGGGGGGACCCTTGCTTTGGCGGTTTACTTCCCCTGCACCATGGTGAGGGAGATTTTCTTGCGGTCGCGATCGACCTTTTCGACCCACACCTTGACCGTGTCACCGACGCGCACCACGTCGCTCGGGTGCTTGACAAAGCGGTTGGCCAGTTTGGAGATGTGCACGAGGCCGTCCTGGTGCACGCCCACGTCGACGAACGCGCCAAAGTCGACGACGTTGCGCACCGTGCCCTTGAGTTCCATGCCGGGCTCCAGGTCGTCGATGGAAAGTGCCGAGCGGCTAAAGACCACCTCGGGCGCGTCGTCGCGCGGGTCGCGACCGGGCTTCTTGAGCTCGTTAACGATGTCGATGAGCGTCAGGGTGCCGCAGTCCAGGTCGCTTGCCAGCGCCGAGATGCTGCCCAGACGGCGCTCGATGTCGGGCACGCCGCCGCGGCTGAGTTCGCTGGCTTTAACGCCTGCGCGCTCCAGGACGGTCGTTGCCACCTCGTAGCTCTCGGGGTGGACGCTTGTCGCGTCGAGCGGGTTCTTGCCGCCGCTGATGCGCAGGAAGCCCGCGGCGTTGAGATATGCCTTGGGCCCCAGCTTGGGGACCTTCTTAAGCTGGCGGCGATCGGTAAAGGCGCCGTTTTCCTCGCGGTAGGCCACGATGTTCTTGGCCACGCTCGGCGTGATGCCCGATACGTATCCCAGCAGGCTTGCGCTTGCGGTGTTGACGTCGACGCCCACGCGGTTGACGACGTCCTCCACCACGTGGCCCAGGGTGCGCGAGAGTTCGGCCTGGTCAAGGTCGTGCTGGTACTGGCCGACGCCGATAGACTGGGGCGGAATCTTGACGAGCTCTGCCAGCGGGTCTTGCAGGCGGCGGCCCAAGCTCATGGCGCCACGCACGGTGACGTCCAGGTCCGGGTACTCCTGGCTGGCGAGTTCGGAGGCGGAGTAGACCGACGCGCCGGCCTCGTTGACGATGGTGTAGCGCAACCCGGGCGCCTGCTCGGCAATGAACTCCGAGACGACTTCCTCGGTCTCGCGGCTGGCGGTGCCGTTGCCGATGACGATGGTGTTGACGCCGTCCTTCTTGACGAGGCGGGCGAGTTCGCGCTTGGTACCGGCGACGTCGTGGCGCGGCTTGGTGGGGTAGACCACGCCGTGGTCGAGCAGCTTGCCGGTCTCGTCCATGACGGCGACCTTGCAGCCGGTGCGGTAGCCCGGGTCGAGCGCGAGCACGCGGGCGCCGCGCACGGGGCGTGCCGAGAGCAGGCCCTCAAGATTCTTGGCAAAGACGTTGATGGCCTCGGTCTGGGCACGGACGGTGAGCTTGGCGCGTGCCTCGCGCTCCAGCGAGGGAGCCATCAGGCGCTTGTAGCCGTCGGCGATGGCGGCATCGAAGATGGGGGCGAAGACGCCCTGGCGTCGGGGCCAACGACTGCCAAGGCGTGCCGTGGCAGCGGCGCCGTCGACGTTCACGCGCACGCGGAGCTTGCCCTCGCGCTCGCCGCGGTCGATGGCCAGCACGCGGTGGTTGGGGATGCGGCGCAGGGGCTCGTCATAGCTGTAGTACGGCTCGTAGGGAGTCTTCTCGGCGGGGTCGGTAGCCTCGACGACGATATCGGCGGTGTTTTGCGTAAAGGCGCGCAGGTCGGCGACGTTCTCTGGGTCCTCGGCAACCGTTTCGGCCACGATGTCGGCGGCGCCGGCGAGTGCCTTCTCGGCCGTGTCGAAGCCGGCCTCCTCGTTGACATATGCCGCGGCGGAGTCGAGCGCGCTGCCCTTGGCCGAGGCCTGCATGATGATCATATTGGCGAGCGGCTCCAGGCCTGCCTCGCGGGCCTTCTGCGCACGGGTCATGCGCTTTTTGCGGTAGGGCTTGTAGAGATCCTCGACGCGCTGGAGCTGCGTGGCCTCGCGGATCTGCTGTTCGAGTTCGGGCGTGAGCTTGCCCTGGGCGTCGATAAGCAGAATGACGTCCTCTTTACGCTGCTCAAGATTGCGCAGGCAGGACAGGCGCTCGTCGAGGGCGCGCAGGGCGACGTCGTCCATGCCGCCCGTGGCTTCCTTGCGGTAGCGCGAGATAAAGGGAATGGTGTTGCCCTCGTCGATGAGCTTGACGGCCGCCTCGATGTTGGCGGCCTTAAGGTTGAGCTCGCGAGCGAGCTGGGCGATAAGATCCATGGGACTCCTTGCGTTTAAGGTGCGTTCGCAGCACAGGGCTACCAAGGATACCACCCGTTCCAAAAGACTGTTTTGGGGTCGCGCCACGAAAACGGCCTATCTACTACGTTTGAACCGTATGGGTCGACCATGCCTGGTTTTACCGAAAATCGGCAAGCCGTCTACCTGCGGTTTTTATTTCGCGAAATTTGGCATGGTTGAGGGCGATTGGTTAAACGTAGTAGATAGGCGCATTTCGTGGCGAACGAACCAAGCCGAGGTGCAAAAAGGCCCCCGTCTCAGAAAAATCGTCGTCAAGGTAGCAAAATGCCCCGCGGGCAGGAGGTTGCTCGCGGGGCAAAGAAGAGGGGCTTATTTGTGGCGGACCGAGGGGCTCGGCATGGGGTTTCTGCCGCGGTCGCTCTTAAGGCGTTACAGCTCGACGAGCTGGCCGGTCTCGGCGGCCTCCTTGATGGCGTTAAGAAGCGTGAGCGTCTTAACGTTGTCGGCGGGGGTCACGACGGGCTCGACCTCGCGGCGGACAACCTTCACAAAGTGCTTGAGCTGCATCTTGTGCGGCAGCGCCGGGTCCACGGCCGGGATCTCCATCTGCAGCGGCTTGTGCCAGTTGGAGGCACCGTCGTAGGAGAACTGGTGCAGGCGGGGCAGCGAAAGGGCGCCCTTAGTGCCGCCGATAAAGTAGGCATCGGCGTCGAAGGGGCGGTACTGCGGATCCTCGCGAGCGGTGGCCTCCCAGTTCCAGGGGCTGGCGGTGGCGTCGGAGATGGTCATGCTCGCGAGCGCGCCATCGGCAAAACGGACGTTGACCACGGCGGAGTCCTCGGTCTCAAAACCGCGGGCGGCGCTGGACTGCATGCCCTGGACGGCAACGGGCTCGCCCAGCAGGTAACGGAGCAGGTCGACGTCGTGCACCAGGTTGACCAGGATCGGGCCGGCACCCTTCTTGCGGCGCCACTCGACGTCGAAATACTCGTCATTCTTATAGATCATGTAGTGGAAGCTCGACACGGTGAGCTTGCCCAGCTCGCCGGACTCGATGATCTCCTTGGCCTTGTTGACGAAGGGGTTGTGGCGACGGTGCTGACCCACGAGCACGGGCACGCCGGCGGTCTCGGCCTCGGCGGCGAAGGCCTGGGCATCCTCGAGGTCGTTGGAAATCGGCTTTTCGACCAACGGCACGATGTTGCGCTTGATGGCCTCGCGGGCAACGCCCAGGTGCAGGTCGTTGGGGGTGGCGATGATGACGGCCTCGGGCTTGACCTCGTCCATCATCTGGGCGGGATCGGTGTAAAACGGCACGCCGGCGGCCTCGGCCGTGGCGCGGGCGCCCTCAAAGGCGTCGGCGATGGCGACGAGCTCGGCCTCGGGCTCCTCGGTGACAAAGCGGATGTGGTTGCGGCCCATGGCGCCGGCGCCGATAACGGCAATGCGGACGGGATTGAGCTCAGACATTTCGACTCCTTAATACTGGTGGCCGGTGGAATGCGACAAAGGGGCTGTCCCTTTGTCGCATCGGTAAAACTAGGCGGACTTCTTCTTGCTGTCGGAGACCATCATGTAGACGGTGAGCACGACGGCGATGGCGGCGATTACAATGGCGCCGTAGAAGGACTGCTGGTAGGCGGCGCTGCCAGCCTCGGCGTGATACAGCACGGCGGTGATGGGCTGGCTGATCCAGGTGGAAGCGGCATAGCCCAAAAACATGATGCCGTAGTTGACGCCGATGTTGCTGGTGCCGAAGGCGCCACCGGTGAGCGGCGGGTAGATGACGAGCAGGGCGCCAAAGCTAAAGCCGAGCAGGGCGAGCGCCACAAAGAACATACTCTGCGTAAAGCTCATCGACATGATGACGAGTGCGACGATGGTGACGACAAGGCTGATGAGCAGCGACTTATAGGCGCCGAGCTTGTCGATGATCTGACCAAAGGACAGACGGCCGACCAGGTTGGCGCAGGTGTTGACGGAGACGACCACACCGCCGAGGGCGACGGCTGCGGCGCTCGTGGGATCGGCGAAGAGCTGGACGGCGGCGATGGAGGCAACCTTGCCGACGAGCAGGGTGCCGGCGGTGGCGGCAAAGGCGAAGGTGACGATGAGGACCCAGAAGCGCGGGGTCTTGACCATCTCGCCTGGGGTGAGGTCGCCGAAGGTGCCGGCATGCGCGCCGCCCTTGGGGGCCTCGAAGCCCTCGGGCAGCCAGCCGGCCTCGGGGGCCTTCAGGAACAGGGCGGAGGCGGCGATCGTCACAAAGAAGATGACGCCGAGTGCCTTGAGGGCGCCAAAGATGCCCAGGCTCGGGATGAGCAGCGAGGCGAGCACCGGGGACAGCACGGCAGGGCCGGCGGTCGAAGCGGCCAGGGTGATGCCGGAGGCGAGGCCCTTCTTGTCAATGAACCACTTTTGGCCGGTGGTGAGCGCCGGGTTGTAGCCCAGACCGTTGCCGATGGCGGCGACGAGCGAGAACCACAGGTAGAACTGCCACGGCTCGGTGACGGTGCCGGACATGAACCAGCCCAGGCCGTAGCACACGGCGGCAGCGATCACGACGTTGCGCGGACCGATCTTGTCGGAGATGCGGCCGGCGAAGATGCCCGTCACGGCCATGATGGTCTGGAAGACCGGGAACGCCCAGGTAAGGGCGCTCGACCACTCGGGGTAGACGGCGAGCAGGTTCTTGCTCACGACGGAATACAGCGCGATGGAGCTGATGAAGAACATGGTGACGCACGCGGCGGAAAGCACGACGGCGCGACCCTTGTTGGAGTTGGTGGAAGCCATTGGACTCTTTCTAATCGATACGGGGGAGGAGCGGGCGTGTCTGCGGGACCTCCCTGTCATGTTGGTTTACTGGTCGGTCGGCTTGGCGACGCCGGACTCATCGGACCAGAGCTCGACACCCTTGTTCTTAAGGTAGTTGTCGGCATAGGCGCGACGGCCGCCGGGCTTGGCGGTGAGGTCGCCCATCATGTTGGAGAAGCCGCCGTCGACCTTGATGGCGTCGCCGGTGGTAAAGTCCGAGCGCGTGGACGCCAGGAACATGACGGCGTTGGCGATATCGCTGACCTCGCCGATGCGGCGCGTGGCGATCAGACGGCTGCGGCTCTTTTCGACCTCGGGGTCGGCGTAGAAGTTGGCCGACATCGGGGTCTTAACGAAGCAGGGCTCGACGCAGTTGGAGCGGACGCCGTAGGGGCCCCACTCGGCGGCGAGCATCTTGGACATCATGTTGACGCCGGCCTTGGTGGAGCTGTACACGCCCGAGAACGTCTCGGGGGAGTGGCTGGCGACGGTCGAGATGTGCACCAGGCGGCCCTGGCCGGCCTTGATCATCTCGCGACCAAAGCGCTGCGAGGTGATGAAGTAACCGGTGAGGTTGACGTTGAGCACCTGCTCCCAGTCGCTCAGCGGCAGGTCTTCCATAGCTGCGAAGCGCAGGATGCCGGCGGTGTTGACGAGAACGTCGACGCAGCCGAAGTTGGCGATAGTGGCGTCGACGGCAGCCTGAACCTCGGCCTCGTCGGTGGCGTTCATCTTGTAACCCTCGGCGTGGATGCCAAACTCGGCGGCGAGGTCGGCGGCTGCGGCCTTGACCTTCTCTTCGTCCAGGTCGAGCAGGACGACGTTGGCGCCGTTGCGGGCGAACTCGCGGCAAATCTCGGCGCCCATACCGCCGAGTGCGCCGGTTACGGCGCAGACATCGCCCTCGAGCTTAAGCCAATTGCTCATAGGAACTTCCCTTCTTGTGCCTCCCGGTGGGTCGCTCCCATTAACCGACCCACGTGGTTTTCGCTGGTTATCGTATGCTTTGCATTTGCGCAGGTGAATTGCATATTTGTTAGAATAGCGTTAACCGTAGGTTTACACTGTGCGATGCAGTTTATTTTCAATTGAGCGCGTGACCTGCGAAAACAACCCCCTGTGGCACCATGCGGTCACGGGCGCGAAAACGGGAGATTGACGTGTACGATCGACGACTTGAGGCCATATCGGCCGCCGCGGAGCTGGGAAGCTTCTCGCGTGCGGCGGCAAAGCTGCGCGTGTCGACGCCGGCGCTCGTCAAGCAGGTATCGGGTTTTGAGGCGGAGTTCGGTATTACGCTGTTCGAGCGCTCGCACTCGGGCGTCAAGGTGACGCCGGCGGGTGCTCTGCTGGTGGACGACGCGCGCTCGATTATGCGCCAGTCCGAGGACGCCCTGCGCCGTGCCCGACGTGCGGCGGGCGATGGTGGTGCCGTGCGCCTGGGCGTGTCGATGATGTGTCCGGGGCGCCAAACGCTGTCGATGTGGACGGGCATCCACGATCTGGAGCCGTCGCTGCGATTTGAGATTGTGCCGGTAAGCGACCTCTACGACGAGCGCGAGACCGTCATGCGCAGCTTGGGCCGCGAGGTCGATGTGGTGCAGTCGAGTTTTTCGACTCCGCGCTGGGGCGACACCTGCCAAAAGCTCCGCATCGTCAACGTGCCGTTTTATATCGACCTGCCGCGCGCGAGCCCGCTGGCGCGCAAGACGCGCATCACGGTCGCCGACTTGGAGGGCATGCGCCTGCGCGTGCTTCGCCACGGCAACGACGCCATGGACAGCCTGCGCATCGACCTGTTGGCCGACGGCGGCGTGGACGTGATCGACGTGGACAGCTTTGACTTCGCGCTCTTTAACGAGGCGGAGGAAAAGGGCGACGCGGTTCTCACCTGCGGAGCGTGGTCGGGGGTGCACCCGGCCTTTGTGGGCGTACCGTTCCTGTGCGGCCGCGAGGTGCCGGTCTTTCTGCACTACCCGCTCGAGCCAACCCTCCAAGTACAAAAATTCGTCAACGCCATGGCTCAGCTTCTCAAATAGCTATCGTGTCGATGATTCTTTAATCCCCGTCCTAGAAAAATCATCTGGTAGAGTTGACCCCGCATGATTTACAAGACACTATGCGCCACCTACTCTTTTGTCATTTAGGGGATTGAACTTGTGAATACTTCTGTCGCCAAGAAGGCCAGCCAGGCGGTGCGCCTGCTCATGATGGTGCTTACGGCAGTTCTTATCTTCTTCTTCATCAATGTTATGGTGCTCGTCTCCGACATCCAGGGCACGGCACGCGTGGTCAACTATGCCGGCCTGGTGCGTGGCACCACGCAGCGAATCGTTAAGCTCGAGGATGCGGGCCAGCCACAAGACGATCTGCTCAAAGCGGTGGATTCATACATTTGCGCTACGGAAGCGACGACCTCAATCTCGTCCGACTCGATGACGATGAGTATCAGGCAAAGATGACCGAACTCGCGGGCTATTTTGACGAGCTTCGAACCGAGATTGCCCGTGTGCGCGAAGTCGGCTACGAGAACACCGACATCATCGCCATGAGTGAGGAGTTCTTTGGTATTTGTGACGATGCCACGAGACTCGCTGAGGACTACTCCCAAGAGAAGGCGACGGCGCTCAATCGTCTCGAGGGCTTGGTGATCATCAACATCGTGGGCTTGGTGACGACCTTTGCGGTCGAACTTGCCCGCGCGGTGCGTACTGCCGCACTCAATCGCGAGCTGCAGAACAAAGTCTATCTCGACGAAGCCACGGGGCTGCCCAACAAGAACAAATGCGAGGAAATCTTGGGGCAGGGGCATCCCGTTTCCGCTGAAGAGCCCGTCGCACTTTGCGTCTTCGATCTTAACAATCTGCATACGGTCAATAACCGCTTTGGCCACGAGAAGGGCGACGAATACATCCGTGCTTTTGCCCATCAGCTGGGGCGGGTGGCGTCCGAGACCTGTTTTGTGGGTCGCGACGGTGGCGATGAGTTTATCGCGGTGTTGTGGGATGCCGATCGAGCTGCCGTGGAGTCCTGCCTCACGCGGATTTGTGTGAACGTGAATGAGTATTCCGAGGCTCACCCCGACATGCCTATCAGCTATGCGGTGGGTTATGCGCTTTCCAGTGATTTTGATGAACCGCCTACGATGCGCGAGCTCTTTTCTCGTGCCGACAAAAACATGTACATCGACAAGAACCGCGTAAAGACAGCCGAGACAGCCGGGCCGCAACGCGAGGACCGCTAAGCCTGTAACAGAGGGCGGCTAATTTGGCATGTGGCATAGAAAAGCCCCCGCAGCTCGTGTGGCTGCGGAGGCTTTATTCGTTGCGGTGCATTGTGTTTGGGTCGTTGAGATGAGTCGATTTGCCCCGAAAGAGGAGGGCATTGACCTTAGGGTCATGCCCGACGAATGAACGGCAAATCGGCCATCTCGGCGGGCCGAACTACTCCAGTTCAAACGCTCCGGTATAGAGCTGGTAGTAGTACCCGCGCTTGGCGATCAACTCGTCGTGGTTGCCGCGCTCGATGATGCGGCCGTGGTCAAGGCAGATGATCGCATCGGAGTTGCGCACGGTGGAGAGACGGTGCGCGATGACAAACGTCGTGCGACCCTCCATGAGCTTGTCCATGCCTGCCTGCACGATGGCCTCGGTGCGGGTATCGATGCTCGACGTGGCCTCGTCCAGAATCATCGCCGGCGGATCGGCGACGGCGGCGCGCGCGATCGAAATCAGCTGGCGCTGGCCCTGCGACAGCTGGGCACCGTTGCCGGTGAGCATGGTGTCGTAGCCGTCGGGCAGGCGGGTGATAAAGTCGTCGGCGCCGGCGAGCTTGGCGGCCTCGATGCACTCCTCGTCGGTGGCGCTCAAGTTGCCGTAGCGGATGTTATCCATGACGGTACCAGTGAATAGGTTCACATCCTGCAGCACCACGCCCAGCGAACGGCGCAGATCGGACTTGCGAATCTTGTTGACGTTGATGCCGTCGTAGCGGATCTTGCCGTCGGCGATGTCATAGAAGCGGTTGATGAGGTTGGTGATGGTCGTTTTGCCGGCACCGGTGGCGCCGACAAACGCGACCTTCTGGCCCGGCTTGGCAAATACGGACACGCCGTGCAGCACCTCGTGGTCGGGCGTGTAGCCAAAGTCGACGTTGTCCATGACTAGGTCGCCACGCAGCGGCACGTACTCAATCTCGCCGGTTGCGCGGTGCGGATGCTTCCACGCCCACATGCCGGTGTGGTGGTCGGCTTCCTCGAGCTGCCAAGTGTCGGGGTTTACCTGCGCGTTGACGAGCGTCACGTAGCCCTCGTCGGCCTCGGGCTCCTCGTCGATGAGCTCAAAGATGCGGTCGGCGCCGGCAAGGCCCATGACCACGGCGTTGATCTGCTGCGAGATCTGGCCGATCTGGCCGCAGAACTGCCTGGTCATGTTAAGGAACGGCACCACGACGGCAATGGACAGGCCCATGCCCGAGATGCTCAGGTTGGGCACGCCCAGCGCCAAGAAAATGCCGCCGGCCAGTGCGACCAGCACATAGAGCAGGTTGCCCAGGTTCATGAGGATGGGCATGAGGATGTTGGCGTACATGTTGGCCTTCTGCGAGACTTCGAAGAGTTTCTCGTTGCGCTCATCGAAATCGGCCTCGGCGGCAGATTCGTGGCAGAACGCCTTGACGACCTTCTGGCCGTTCATAACCTCCTCAATGTGGCCCTCGACCACGCCGAGTTCGGTCTGCTGCGCGATAAAGAACCGCGCGGAGTTGGAGCCGAGGAGCTTGGTCATAAAGGTCATAAAGGTGACGCCTGTCACAATGACCAGGCACATCCACACGCTGTAGTACAGCATGATAAAGAACACCGAGCAGATGATGATGACCGTCAAAAGCAGGTTGGGCAGCGACTGGCTGATCATCTGGCGCA
This sequence comes from Collinsella aerofaciens, assembly GCF_028206795.1. Classification (GTDB taxonomy): domain Bacteria; phylum Actinomycetota; class Coriobacteriia; order Coriobacteriales; family Coriobacteriaceae; genus Collinsella; species Collinsella aerofaciens_AX. The sequence continues at coordinate 84,992 of NZ_JAQLFJ010000007.1, forward strand.
GCGTGTCGATATCGTTGGTGTAGTGGCTCATGATGTCGCCGCGCTGATGCGTGTCGAAGTAGCGGATCGGCAGGTCCTGCATACGGTTGAACATCATCTCGCGCAGCTTCTCGAGCGAGCCCTGCGTGATGATGGCCATGGCGCGGTTCCAGAAGAGCGAGGACAGGACGCCGACGCCGTAGATGCAGGCGAGCGTCGTGACGAGCTGTAGGATCTGCGGGCGCGCGGCTTCCCAATCACCCGACTGCCACGATTCGCTAATAATCTGCAGGGCACTTTGAAGGAACATCGGGCCGATGGCGTTGATGATGGCGCAGAGCACCACGCCGGCGGCAACGAGGGGCAAAAGCACGGGATAGAAGCCAAAGAGCGTCTTGATGAGGCGCGGCAGGGTGCCGCCCTTGCGGTTGAGCGCGCGCTCGGCGGTCGTTGCCTTACTCATGTGCCTCGCCTCCTTCCTGGGTCTGAGCTTGCGTTGCGGTCGTGTCGGTGTTGTCTGCCGCCGTGGTCGTATCGCCGGAAACGTCGCCGGCGTCCTCGCCCTCGGCAGACATCTTGTTTTGCGAGGTGAAGGTCTCGCGGTAGATCTCGCTCGTCTGGAGCAGCTCGTCATGGTTGCCGATCTGCGCGATGCGGCCGCCCTCCATGACGATGATGCGGTCTGCATCCTGCACCGAGCTGATGCGCTGGGCAATGATGAGCTTGGTCGTGTTGGGCAGGTAGCTTGCCAGCCCTGCGCGAATCTTGGCGTCGGTCTTGGTGTCGACGGCGCTGGTGGAGTCGTCAAGAATCAAGATCCTGGGGCGACGCAGCAGAGCGCGGGCGATGCACAGGCGCTGCTTCTGGCCACCAGAGACGTTGGAACCGCCCTGCTCAATCCAGGTGTTGTAGCCCTTGGGGAAGCCGTCGACAAACTCGTCGGCGCAGGCCAGGTGCGCGGCCTCGCGGACCTCCTCGTCGGTGGCGTTCGGATCGCCCCAGCGCAGGTTCTCGGCGATCGTGCCGCTAAACAGCACGTTTTTCTGCAGCACCATGGCGACCTGGTGGCGCAGCGCGTCCAGGTCGTAATCGCGCACGTCCACGCCGCCTACGCGCACGGTGCCCTCGGTGGCGTCATATAGGCGGGCGATGAGGTTTACCAACGTGGACTTGGCCGAACCGGTGCCGCCGATGATGCCGATCGTCTCGCCGCTCTTAATGTGCAGGTCGATGTCGTCGAGCGCCTGGCGCTTCGCATGCTCGGAATACTTAAAGCTCACGTGGTCGAAGTCGATGGAGCCGTCGGCCACCTCGTGCACGGGCTCGGCGGGATCGGCGATCGTGGGCTCGGCGGCCAGCACCTCGGTAATACGGTGCGCCGATTCGTCGGCCATGGTCACCATGACAAAAATCATCGACAGCTGCATCAGGCTCATCAGAATCTGGAAGCCGTAGGTAAAGGTCGAGGACAGCTGGCCCACGTCGAACAGCGTGCCTTGGCTCGTGATGATGAGCTTGGAACCCAGGTAGATGATGACAACGAACGCGCCGTTGACGCAGATGTTCATCATGGGGTTGTTAAAGGCAAGGAGCTTCTCGGCGCGGGTGAAGTCCATCTGTACGTCGCGCGCAGCGGTCGCGAACTTTTCCTTCTCGTAGTCCTGGCGCACATAGCTCTTGACCACGCGCATGCCGGTGACGTTTTCCTCGACGGATTCGTTAAGGGCGTCGTACTTGTGGAATACGCGCGAGAAGATGGGGCGCACCTTGTAGATGATAAAGAACAGGCCAAAGCCCAGCAGTGGAATCATGGCCAGGTAGACAAACGAGACGCTGCCGCCCATGGCGTAAGCCATGACGAAGGCGAAGACCAGCACCAGTGGCGACCGCACGGCGATGCGGATGAGCATCATAAAGGCCTGCTGCACGTTGTTGATGTCGGTGGTGAGGCGGGTGACGAGCGAGGAGCTCGAGAACTCGTCGATGTTCGCAAAGCTGAACGTCTGGATCTTGTAGAACAGATCCTGACGCAGGTTTTTGGCAAAACCGCAGCTTGCGTGGCTACAGGTGACGCCGGCTGCCGCACCAAAGGCGAGCGACGTCAACGCGATGAGCACGAGGAGACCCGCGGTGGGAAGTATCTCGGCCACGGTGGCACCGTCTTTGATGGCGTCGATCAAGTTGGCGGTGATAAATGGAATCAGCATCTCGCAGAGCACCTCGCCAAGCACGAGCAGCGGCGTGGCAACGGCGACCTTCATATAGTCGCGGATGCTTCCCATGAGGGTTTTAATCATCCAGTTCCTCCCAAGTTACACGGATTTTCTCGAGCATTTCGGCGAGCTGCTCGCGCTCGTCGTGTGTGAGGGCGCTAAAGGCCTGCTCTCTAAAGCGAATGCGGGCCGCTTGGTCGATGCGGGCATTTTCCCGGCCGGTTTCGGTCAGGCGAATGGTGAGTTGCCGTCGATCCTTGGGGTTACGGCTGCGCTCGATGAGGCCGTTGAGCTCGAGTTTGGACAGGATCTCGGAAAGCGACCCTGGCTTGAGGTCAAAGTGCATGCCGAGTTCCTGCTGCGACATCTCGCCGCCGGGCTGTTTGGCCAGCAGGCAGATAATGGGCGCCTTGCCGGATACGCCACCACCATGAAAGTGCATGTAATGGCCGCAAAAGCCCAGGTTATTGAGGATGCGCTTGGCAAGCTTGTCTTCCGAGCTAACCGCTTCGGGTACATCAGCCGGCTGTGACGGGTCGCCGCCGGGTTCATGCGGATAGGCGAGTGGTTCAACACACATATCTAAGCTTCGCTCCTTTCTTTAGTTAGGTAGTGGAATTGTTTTGTGCCTAACCAATTTAGGAGCGTGAGAAATCAATGTCAAGGTACCAAACTTATTAAGTTACGGCGTTTTGCCAAACGCCGTAACCGCTCGACGCTGCAAACGTTCCTAGGCGGCAATCTGGCGTTCAATCGTCGGGCATGGCCACAAGGCCTATGCCCTCCTCTTTCACGCCACCTTGCTCGCTTAGGAACGCTTTCGCTGTCCGTCCTCAACCTGCGGCGTTGCCCTTGTTGGCACTTGGGGACGTTCCTTTTCTGTCGGCACCTAGGGACACTCCTTGTCAAGGCTTTGGTGCAAACTTCCGTCCGCAGCGCTCCCTGCGCTACACTTAGTCGCATTGTGGCGCCGCCGCGCCGTGCCCGAACCAAGGGAGACTCTCATGAAGAACACTCAGCTGCTGCTGATCAACGATATGTGCGGTTACGGCAAGGTTGCGCTTTCCGCCATGCTGCCGGTGCTGTCGCACATGGGCTATCGCATCCACAACCTGCCGACGGCCCTCGTTTCCGATACGCTCAACTATCCCAAGTTCTACATCCACGACACCACCGAGTACGTGCGCCAGAGCCTCGCCATCTGGGAGGAGCTCGGCTTTGAGTTCGACGCCATCTCGACCGGCTTTATCGTGACCGAGGAAGAGACGCGCGTCATCTCGGACTTTTGCCACCGTCGCGCGCAAAAGGGCACCAAGGTGTTCGTTGACCCCATCATGGGCGACAACGGCAGGCTCTATGCGGGTGTGCCCGAGTCCACGATTGGCCTTATGCAGCACCTGCTGGAGTGCGCAGACTACGCGGTGCCCAACTATACTGAGGCGTGCCTGCTTGCCGATAGGCCTATCGCCGAGCAAATTACGCCCGATGAGGCCCGCGCCCTTGTGGACGCCGTGCGCGAGCTGGGTGCCAAGTCGGTGGTCATTACGAGCGCCGTGGTCAATGGCACGAACGCGGTTATCGGTTACGACCATGTAGCGGGGGAGTACTTCACGATTCCCTTTGAGCTCATTCCGGTGTATTTCCCGGGCACGGGCGACACGTTTTCGGCGGTGCTCGTCGGCCGCGTTATGGCCGGTTGGAGCCTGCAGCGCGCGACGGGCGATGCCATGCGCGTGGTGGCGGAGCTTATCGAGCGCAATGCCGACCAAGAGGACAAGTCGGCCGGCCTTCCCATCGAGGCCTGCCTGGATGTGGTTGACCATGAGTAACGCCGACGAGAGCAGCACCGAGGCGGCGGGCGAGAACAAGCCGCTCGGTGCCCCGCGCGGCAGGCGCCCACGTATTCGCATTAGCTGCGTGGACCAGCTGGGCACATGCCGCTGCCATCACGGGCACAAGCCGGGTGACGTCTTCGACTTCGACCGCGACCGCGGCAAGATGTGTTCCATGGCATGTCACGTGGGCCTTCCCTATATCGACATCCTGCGCTACGGCGGAACCGTGCCCGGTAACGAGCCCGGCACGGCAAAGTTCTGCTGTCCCGAGGTCGATACGCTGAACGTCTGGCTTGCTGAGATCGTCGACGAGTAATCGAGCGAGGTTTTTCTCCCTCAAAGATAACGAGCGTGGATAATCTCCCGTTTAGAGCGCGCTTGAACGCTCAAAGTGGGAGATTATCAACGCTCGTTTTATGCCGATGGCGTGGCACGTGCGTCCGCGTGCTCGCTTGCCTATAACTGCTCGAGCATGGCCATGCAGCCGGCGAGCACATCGCGGTAGGTGGCATCGAAGTTGCCGGTGTACCAGGGATCGGCCACGTCGCCGGGGCGATCGGTCCAATCGAGCAGACGCGAGATCTTGCCATCGGGGTCGCTGCCAAAAATGCGACGCAGACCTCGCGCGTTCTCGGCATCCATATAGACAATGTGGTCCCAGTCACCATACTCTGCGCGATGCACCTGGCGGGCGCGGTGCGCAACGACGGGAATCCCGACTTCACGCAGCTTGGCAACGGTGCCACGATGCGGCGGATTGCCGATCTCCTCGGTCGATGTCGCGGCGGAATCAATGGCAAACTCCGCCTCGCGCCCAGCGCGGCGCACGAGCTCGGTAAACACGGACTCAGCCATCGTCGAGCGGCAGATATTTCCATGACAGATAAACAGTACACGTTGCATATGTGGTTTCCTTTCGATCGCCATCATCGAGCTCGAGTATCGCATCTACGCCTGCACCCTCGCCCGCTTGCGCTCCCAGCGAGCCAACTTAATCGTCACCAGCGTGAGCGCCCAGGCCACAAGCGAGAACGCGGCGCCCACTGCGCCCACGTACGCAATACCAATGCTGCTTACCACGGCGCCGCCCACTGCGGTGCCAAACGAAATGCCGACATTAAACGCCATGGGTTCTACCGAGCTCGCGAGCACCATCGATTTGGGATGGCGGCTGCGAGCCACGTCCATAAAGTGCGTGATGCACGACACCGAGAACAGGTACATGAGCATCGCCAGGCTAAAGACAAAGACAAGTGCGAGCGGCATGGCAGCGCCTACGGCAAACAGCCCAAACAATGCCACCGCCTGCAGCACAAACGTCACAAGCAGCGCCTTCATGCCAAAGCGCGCATCGATCCATCCGCCCAGGATGTTCGAGATCAGGCAGAACACGCCGTAGGCCATAAGCGTGGTACTGGCTTCGACCGTGCCCATGCCCAGCACCTGCTCAAGATAAGGCGTCACGTAGCCGTAGAACACATAGACCGAGCCCACGCCAAACAAAAAGATAAGCATGCCGGTGATGATACTCGGCTCGCGCAGCAGACTCGCCTGCTCGCGAAAGGTGGCGGGCTCGTCGGTTTGCCCAGCGCGCGGCATAAACGCCACGAGCGCTTCGCAGATCAAAACGGCAAAGGTCAGCGCGCCGTACATGGCAACGTGCCAGTCGAGCGTGTCGGCCACAAACTTACCGATCGAGGTCACAAAGACCATCGCCACGGAAAACGCACCATATACTACCGAGATGGCAAGCGAAGTTTGCTGTGGGGACAGAAGCTCAGGGATGTACGTCACGCCCACGGCGAGCAGCGCACCCGAGACAGAGCCCAGGACAATGCGCGAGATAAAGAGCACCTGGAAGTTGGGCGCCAGTGCCATAAACAAATTGCCAAGCACAAAGACGATGCTATAGCACACGAGCAGCTGGTAGCGGCGAAAACGGCCCGTGCTGAGCGCAAGCGTCGGCGTAGCGATGGCGTAGACGAGCGCGAACACGCTGATGAGCTGGCCCGCAGTGGCAAGTGATACGCCGAGTTCCGTTGCCAAGTCGCTTTCGATGCCGATGACCACGAACTCGGAGCAGCCGAGCGAGAATCCCAACAGCACGAGCAGCGCCAGGCAGAGCTTGGTGCGCGCGGGGGAGAGCGCGGCGGCGGTTGACTTTCTTTTAGGCGTGGTTGCGGCGGTCAAGGTTGTCACTCCAATGTCGCATGAATAAGCGGGATTCAATCCCTGCAACTCTAGCAGAATGTGACAAAGGGGCAGTCCCTTTGTCACATTGCGCTGCCGGCCAGTCGCCCAAACCGTCACAACATTCGATGAAAATCTCGAAATCGAAGAAAAGCGTCGAATGTTGTGACGGTTTTCGTGTTTGGCGCGGGTGAGCTTCCGCGTCATCTGAGGGTATAAGGCTAGCAAGTGTTTATTTGCGAGGCCTAAGGGGCGCCCCGTATGGATATCGATAACTTTGAATGGTGGTATAGCGAGGGTGAGGCTCCGGACGAGGAGTGGGACGAACCCACGCCGCGTGACGTGTCGAGCGACGAGGACGAGACCGGCAACGACGTCGCCGCCGACTCGGACGCCGCCCTCGACCCCGTCGAGCCTCTGACCTTCGAACAAGCCTGGGCCCAGGCCGAGGCAGACGAGGCCAAGGCCGACGCTACGGCCACGCTCGGCGAGCCAGCCGACATGTCGATCTCGCCGGCAAAGACCCCGCAGCCGCGTCACACTATCGACCCCGACAGCACGGCATCCTTCAGTATTCTCGACGTGCCCTCGCAGGGCGCTCAGGCGCCCGCACCCACACGTCGCCCCAATCTGTCTCGCGAGGAAGATGCAGGACGTCGCTCGCCGCTTGGCCCCATCCTTATCGCCTTTATGGCCGGCGTTATCGCATGCTCGGTAATTGGAAACGTCTGGAGCCATGTCGAACAACAGCGAAAAGACGCCGCCAAGGTCGAGATGTCTGTCGAGCAATCGCTCAGCCGCACGCGCTCGGTACATGTGTCGGTCGAGGTCAAGGACGGCGCGACGTGGGACACCGCGCGCGGCGACAGCCAAATGCTCATCCATATCGTGGGGCGCACGCTCAAAGGGCAGACGATTGACGAGTATCAATACGTCAATTCCGCTGGTGACGGCATCGAGCTCAAGCCCGGCGACTACGAGCTCACCGTCGATGAACCGCCCGTCGCCACCGACGGCATGCGCTTCCGTGCCTCAAAGCGCATGGTCCCCGTGAACTTTAACTCACAGGCGCCCGACACGGTCGACACCACACCGCAGGGTGGGTTCGACCTTTACGTAGATGCCCAGTAGGCGCTCGCCGCTCATTCCGCTATGGCTACTCAATAATCGCCTGCCGTCCCGTCCCGCCGCCAAGAGTGGGACAATAGCCCTCGACACTATTGTTTACCTTTGGAGGAAGTAGCATGTCTACCGTCACTACTATCAAGCGCGGCGGCCTCACCGCGGCCATCGATTCCATGGGCGCCCAGCTCACGAGCCTTGCCCTCAACGGCAACGAGTATCTGTGGCAGGGCGACCCCGCCTTTTGGGGCAAGCACGCGCCCATCCTGTTCCCCATTGTGGGCTCGCTGCGCAACAACACGGCAACGTCTGCGGCCGGCACCTGCGAGATGCCGCGCCACGGACTCGCGCGCATTGTCGAGCACAAGCTGGTCGAGGTTTCGGAGGACGGCTCCTCGGTAACGTACGAGATCACCGATACGCCCGAGTCGCTCAAGGCGTTCCCGTTCCACTTTAAGCTCAACATGACCTATGCCTTGACCGGCGATTCCACCCTCACGCAGACCTTTGCCGTCACCAATACCGGCGACGTGGACCTGCCGTTCTCGGTGGGCGGCCACCCCGCGTTTAACGTACCGGCTCCCGGTGCCGAGGACGAGGCATTCGAGGATTACGAGCTGGCGTTTACCGAGGCTTGGACGAACGAGGCTCCCATCATCACGCCCGACGGTCTTATGACGTTCGAGGGTAGTTACAAGGCTCCTGATAACTCGGACGTGCTGCCCATCACGCACCGCAGCTTCGATAACGACGCCATCATGTTCACCGATACCCCGGGCTCCACGCTCACGCTGCGCGGCCGCAAGTCGGGCCACGGCGTCAAGATCGACTTTGAGGGCTTTAAGTACATTGGCGTGTGGTCTGCCGCCAACGATGCCCCGTTTGTGGCGCTCGAGCCCTGGACCGGTCATACCACCATGGACACCGAGGACGACGTCTTTGAGCACAAGGTCAACACCATCACCTTGGCTCCCGGCGCTACCGACAAACGTAGCTTTAGCGTCACCTTGCTCTAGAGGTTCCGCCGTTCTGACGAACGGCGGGCCGGTCGACGCTGCGCGCCGCCCAGAGCGACAATTTGTCATTCAAAAGGCATGGCATGACCAGAAGGTCTATGCCTTGCCTTTTTCATGCCAACTTGTTTGCTCTGGGCGGCGCTCGCTGGCATTGCCAAAACATCGACGCTCCCAATGACTACCGTGTGTCTATTAATTTTTCGAGCTTGTACTGCGCTGCTGGTCGCTGGCGTATATCCTGTCTTGTTGTCAGCAAAACGAAATAGGGAAGGCACCAGATGCAATCTCGACAACAACACGGCACGCATGTCCAGCCGGTATGCAGCCGTCGCATCTTTTTGGGTAGCGCTCTCGCTGCGAGCGCTTCTATCGTCGCCGGCGCACTTGCCGGTTGCCAGCGTCCCTCCACGCTGGAAGTAGTTCAGCCCACGACGGGCGGCGGTCGCGACGACCTGTCCGATTCCGTGATCGGCAAGGACAAGATCCGTATCGGCATGGAGGCGGCCTACGCCCCGTACAACTGGCAGGTCTCCGAAGCCAGCGAGTACACCATCCCCATCGACAACGTGCAGGGCGCCTATGCCGATGGTTACGACGTGCAGATCGCCAAGATCGTCTGCAAGGCCCTCGGCGGCGAGCCCGTTGCCGTCAAACAGAGCTTCTCGGGCCTTATCGACTCGCTCAACAACGGCCAGATCGACCTCATCATCGCCGGTATGAGCGCCACGCCCGAGCGCGAGGAGTCTGTCGGCTTTTCCGACCCGTACTTTATCGGTTACTTTGGCCTGTTCGTAAAAGAGGGCTCGCCCTACCAGAATGCGACCAAGCTCAGCGACTTTAGCGGCGCTACGGTCCTCGGGCAAAAGGACACCATGCTCGATACCGTCATCGACGAGATTCCGGGCGTTGTCCACAAGAACCCGGTCGATTCGGTTCCCACGGTGTTTTCGAACCTGCTGCAGGGCACGTGCGACGCCGTGACCTATAACACCGAGAACGAGAAGGGCTATATGGCCCAAAACCCGGGCATCGTCCCCATTCATTTTGCCGAGGGCGAGGGCTTTAAGCAGGAGGTCGCGGCAAACGTCGGCTGCCGCAAGGGCTCGGACAAGCTCCTTAAGCTCATCGACAAGACACTCAAGGGCATTAGCCAAGAGGAGCGCGACCAAATGTGGGACGCGTGCCTCGACCGCCAGCCGGCATAGGGAGGCAGCATGAAAACCATCAATCGTCTGGCCTCCTTTATCAAGGCCGACCACCGTTATGTGTACCTGGGCACGAGCGTTATCGCGGCGCTCGGCCTGGCGTTTAGCCAGCGCAACCCCACACCGCTGAGCTTCTTGGCTCCCACGGGCGTGTTTCAAGATTGCCTTTGGGCAATCCTGTGGGCGTGGCTCGTCGTGTCGGCGGCGGCGCTGGTCACCAAGCTTATGCACTGGAGCGACTATCGCGAAAAGTCGCCGTTCGCATCCGAGCGTTTCCGTCGTGGAGCACGTTTAGGCAGCTACGTCGTGGTCGCCATCGCGGCAGTTTTCTTTATCGACCGCTGCGTCATGTCGTTTATCGACCTGGTGCAGGTGAGCATTGTCTCGGATTCCAACCCCAGCGACTTTTTGTCGAGCCTGGTCTACATGACCTACAAGAGCGGCGACTTCTTCATTCGCGGTATCGAGATCACCATCGCGCTTGCCACCTTCGGCACCGTCATCGCATTCTTCCTGGCACTGCTCTTTGTGTTCCTGCGTATTCAGACCTTCGACCGCGTGGATAACGACCTGGTGCGCTTCTTTAAGAGTATCGGCCGCGGCTTTGCGACCATCTACTCCACCATCGTGCGCGGCACGCCCATGATGGTCCAGGGCCTGCTCATCTATTACGCGGGCTTCACCGTTTTGCGCGGCATGGGCTTCGAGACCGCTCAGGCCAACCAGATTTGGAGCACCTTCACCGCCGGCCTCGTTACCATCTCGCTCAACTCCACCGCCTACATGATGGAGGTCCTGCGCGGCGGCATCGAGTCCATCGATCCCGGTCAGGCCGAGGCGGCGCGCTCGCTGGGCCTTTCGCAGTGGCAGGCTATGCGCAAGGTCGTGTTCCCCCAGGGCATTAAAAACGCGATTCCGGCGCTCACCAACGAGCTCATCATCAACATCAAGGATTCGTCGGTGCTCTCGGTCATCGGCGTGTTTGACCTCATGTACGCCACCACCACCGTCGCCGGCGTGTACTACCGCCAGATGGAGGTCTACTGCGTGGCGCTCGTGGTCTACCTGATCCTGACGCTCGTGGCGAGCCGCCTGCTCGAGGCCTTTGGCAAAAAGCTCGGCGCCGAGGCTCCGGTCACGCTGCCCAGCTCCAACTAGGCTCAAGACGAGGAGAATTATCATGGCAGATACCGCCATTACCGGCGTTGCGGCCGCCGCACAGACCAATGAGCCGCTCATCCGCGTTGAGGGCCTGCGCAAGAGCTTTGGCTCGCTCGAGGTACTCAAGGGCATCGACCTGTCCGTTAACCCCGGCGAAGTCGTCACCATTATCGGCGCCTCGGGTTCGGGCAAGTCGACCTTCCTGCGCTGCCTCAACCTGCTCGAGACCCCGGACGCGGGCCACATCTGGTTCCACGGCCAGGACCTCACGGCCGAGCGCTGCAACATCAACAAGCTGCGCGAGGACATCGGCATGGTGTTCCAGGGCTTTAACCTGTTCAACAACATGGATGTGCTCGACAACTGCACGCTCGCGCCCGTCACGCTCAAAAAGATGAGCAAGGCCGAGGCTGAAAAAATAGCGATGGAGCATCTGACGAGCGTGGGACTCGAAAAGTTCGCGCACGCCGCCGTGGGTCGCCTGTCCGGTGGTCAAAAACAGCGCGTGGCCATCGCTCGTGCCCTATGTATGAATCCGCAGATCATGCTGTTCGACGAGCCGACCTCCGCACTCGACCCCGAGATCGTGGGAGAGGTGCTCGAGGTCATGCGCAAGCTCGCTGCCGACGGCATGACCATGGTCGTCGTCACGCACGAGATGGCCTTTGCCCGCACGGTGTCCGACCGCGTGGTCTTTATGGACAAGGGCGTAGTGCTCGAGGATGCCGCGCCGGCGGAGCTCTTCGGCAATCCCAAACACCAGCGCACCCGCGAGTTCCTCTCGCGTTATCTCGAGGACAAATAACCGACCGCAAACGCTTATGTGGCAGGGCCGCTCCGGTGGGGCGGCCCTCGTCATCACAATCGAAAGGATGTCATGGCCGAGGTTTGGCGCTTTTTTGCGCATGAGGATGATTTTGCCGATTTGGACAAGGCCGGCGCATGCGAGCGCCTGGGCCGTGTGCTGTCGTTTCCGACCATTTCGAGCATGGATGCCGAGGCGGTGGACTGGCAGCCGTTCGACGACCTGCGCGCGTATATGCAGCAGGCTTGGCCGCACGTGTTCGCGGCGGGCGAGGTCGAGCTTATCGATCATTCGCTATTGGTGACGCTTAGCGGTTCCGACCCTGCCCTCAAGCCCATTATGCTCATGGGTCACATGGACGTGGTTCCCGTGGTGCCGGGCACCGAGGACGATTGGACGCACGCCCCCTTTGGCGGACATGTGGACGATGCCTACATTTGGGGCCGCGGCGCCATCGACATGAAAGACCAAGTCGCAGGCATTCTCGAGGCGGTTGAGTATGCGCTGGCGCACGGTTGGCGGCACGAGCGCACGCTGCTCCTGGCCTTTGGCCAGGACGAGGAGACTACGCAGTACGGCGCAGGCGCCATCGGCCGCGCGCTCGAGGAGCGCGGCATTGAGCTTGAGTACCTGATCGACGAGGGTGACTACCGCATCGTTTCGGCTGCCGAGTACGGCGCGGGCGAGGGCTGGCTTATGCATGCCGACCTTGCCGAGAAGGGCTACGCCGATATTGTGCTCAAGACGAAGAGTGAGGGCGGGCATTCGTCCAACCCCTACGGCGGCACATCGCTCGAGGTGCTGAGCCGTGCCATCACCGCAATCTGCGATATCGAATGGCCGACGCGCGTCACGGACCTGCTTGCCGCACAGCTCGTCGAGCTGGGGCTTTACACGGCCGACGAGATTGCCTCCAACAAGGACACCATCGTGCGCGAGTGCCTCGCCAGCAAGAAGCTCTATCCGCTGGTGACGACCACCTGTGCACCGACCCAAATCGAGGGCGGCAGTACCGGCGCCAACGTGATGCCGCAGGATATGTGGGCCAATATCAACTTCCGCATGCTCGAGGGCACGAGCGTGGCCGATGTCGTGGCCCGCTGCCGCGTCGCCGTTGCCGAGGCGGGGCTCGCCGACCGTGTCGAGGTCGAGCTCGGCCCTGGCAGCTCCGAACCCTCGCCGTCTCCGCGCATCGGCGGACCGGGACTCGAGGCGGTTCGCTCCATCGCCGCCCGCTATTTCCGTGATCCAAAGGGGACGGAGGAAAACGGATCATCCGAGCCGTTGGCGATTGTCCCCTCGACCGTGATCGGCGCGACCGACGCTGCCAACTACCAGCGCATTTGCTCCGAGTGCATTCGCTTCTCGGCCTTTGTGGTCGACGATGACGAGTGCGATCGCGGCGTCCACGGCACCAACGAGCGCATTACCCGCCGCGCCTACCTCCAGGGTGTCCGCTTCCTCATCGCCCTGCTCCATACGCTCTAGAATGCGACAAGGCGATAGTCCCTTTGTTAGCCGTTGGGGACGTCCACTCATTCCGTGCGGGTTATATGCAGGTTTGCCTGCGCACGCTATCATGTATGGGTTAGACCGCAATTATGTACCCCATACGCGAAGGGATGCGCATGTATCTGAAGATCGACATGTTCTAGCCGGGCTTACCCCCGCAGCGGCGCCCCGCGCCCCATCAACTCTGCCGATTTTCACCTTCACGCATATAAAGGAGTCCAGCCATGCGCGACAAGCTCGAAAAGATCATCAAGGCCTACGAGGAACTCGAGAAGAAACTTTCCGACCCGGCCGTCGCCTCCGATATCAAGGAGTTCACGCGTCTCAACAAGGAGTACGCGCACCAGTCCGACCTCATCGCCGCCTCGCGCGAGTACATCGGCGCGCTCGATGACATCGAGGCTGCCAAGGAAATGCTGCACGATACCACCGATGCTGACGAGAAAGAGATGCTCCAGATGGACATCTCCGAGAACGAGGACAAGCTTCCCCAGCTCGAGGAAGACATCAAGTACATGCTCATTCCGAGCGACCCCAACGACGACAAGAACACCATCGTCGAGATTCGCTCCGCCGCCGGTGGCGACGAGGCGGCCATCTTCGCCGGCGACCTGTACAAGATGTATCAGCGCTTTTGCGAGTCGCGTGGCTGGAAGACCACCGTGCTCGATTCCAGCCCCAGCGAGGCCGGCGGCTTCAAGTCCATCGAGTTCAAGGTCGAGGGCGACCGCGTCTACTCCGTTATGAAGTACGAGTCCGGCGTGCACCGTGTCCAGCGCGTCCCCAAGACCGAGTCCCAGGGCCGCATCCAGACTTCAACGGCTACCGTCGCCGTGCTTCCCGAGGCCGAGGAAATCGACGTCCAGATCAACCAGTCCGACTTGCGCATCGACACCTACTGCGCCTCCGGCCCTGGCGGTCAGTGCGTTAACACCACCTACTCCGCCGTGCGCATCACCCACCTGCCCACCAACACCGTGGTGCAGTCGCAGGAGCAGCGTTCCCAGATCCAGAACCGCGAGGTCTGCATGCAGATGCTGCGCGCCCGTCTGTACGAGATGGAACTCGAGAAGCAGCAGGCCGAGCTCGGTGCCGAGCGCCAGAGCCAGATCGGCCACGGCAACCGTTCCGAGAAGATCCGTACCTACAACCAGCCCCAGGACCGCGTGACCGATCACCGTATCGGCTTCAACTCCACCTACAATGGCGTCCTTCTGGGCGATCAGCTCGGCACCGTCATCGAGGCGCTCGCCGCCGCCGAGCGAGCCGAGAAGCTGGCTCAGGCCGTGTAGGTTACGCGGTTTTACCAAACCGCGTAACCGGTCGACGCTGCGCGCCGCCCAGAGCGACAATTTGTCATTCAAAAGGCAAGGCATGACCAGAAGGTCTATGCCTTGCCTTCTTCATGCCAACTTGTTCGCTCTGGACGTCGCTCGCTGTCCGTCCTCTACCTGCGGCGTTGCCTTGCCCCGGATGTGGGGCACTCATTGGGGACAGACTTAAATGAGTAGTCGTTGGGGACGTTCTTAAATGACTAGTCAAACAAGAACGTCCAACGACTAGGTTGGGTACATTGCTTTGGGATGTTATTTAATCTGCTTTGATAGTTATTGAGCCGTTCACCTGCGCAAAGCAATGATCGGCATGCGTCTATCGCCGAAAATAATGCTTAAATTATCGTTCGAGAAGTCGCGGGGCGATTTTTGACGCGTCGCGCGTCAAGCGATGTGGCAAGCGTTTGGTTAGATATTGGTCAGTTTATGGGCAACCTTGCCAAAAGCTTGACGAATGCAAATGTAGACGTCGACGAATGAACACTTTGAGCGAGCCCGGTGCAAAATTCTGGGCTGATTCTCGATAATCGCCTTCAATCGCCCCTTGCCAAGCGCTGGCCTCGCGTACAATCTGCTCCGACATTCGCGCGCCGCCCGGCGCTTAAGAGGGGAGGACCCCATGGCAAACGAGATCTGGACCATCAAGCGTTGTCTCGAGTGGACCAAGGAGTACCTGGCCGAGCGCGGCGAGGAGCACCCCCGTCTTTCTGCCGAGTGGCTGCTGTGCGCCGCCACGGGCCTGGCGCGCATCGACTTATATATGCGCATGGACGAGACGCTTAACGCGGCCCAGCTCGAGACTATGCACGCGGCCGTCGTTCGTCGCGCCAAAGGCGAGCCGCTGCAGTACATCACCGGCAGCACGCAGTTCCGCATGATCGACGTCGCGTGCGCCCCCGGTGTGCTCATTCCGCGCCCCGAAACCGAGATGCTCGTCGAGGAAGTCCTCAATTATCTGGATGCCGAGGTGCTGAGCCCCGAGGCTGCTGCCCGTCAGCGTGTTGAGCTGCCTTGGAACGATGAGGTCGAAGAGGCACGCAAGGCCGAGGCCGCGCTGGCAGACGAACGGGCGACTGCCGAGCGCCGTGCCGCCAACCTCACAGCTGCCGACGAGGCGGCGCTAGGCGGCGATGTGCTGGGCAGTCGCGCTTATGCCGAGGAACTGGCCGATCGCGAGGCCGAGGAAGCCGCCGCGCAGGCGGCAGAAGCCGAAGCGGCAGAAGCAGAGGCCATGGAAACCCCCGAGCCCGAGCTCGACGAATACGGCATCGCCATTGAGGACAACGACCAACAGGCGACTCCCGCGCAAGATGCCGCCGAGGCCAACGTATCTGCTCCAGCTGAGCCCCGCACTGCCCGCGTTCTCGAGGTCGGCTGCGGCACGGGCTGCATTTCGCTCTCCCTTGCCTGGGAGCGCCGCGGCCACGTTACCTGCACTGCTACCGATATCGAGCCGCGCGCCATCGACCTTGCTACCAAGAACCGTGATGCGCTTGGCCTCACGTCCGACGAGGTTGCCTTCAGCCTCACAAACCTGGTGAGCTCCATTCCCCGCGAAGAGTGGGGCACCTTTGACGTACTCGTCTCCAACCCGCCCTACATCCCCACCGATGTCATGCGCTCGCTGCCGCACGAGGTCAAGGACTTTGAGCCCGATCTGGCGCTCGAGGGTGGCGCCGACGGCCTCGATATCTTCCGCCGCCTGCTCAACGCGGCGCCCTACATGTTGCGCGCCGGCGGCCTCTTTGCCTGCGAGCTCTACGAGGGCGCGCTCGACGCTGCGGCCGAGCTCTGCCGCCAAGCGGGTCTGTCGGACGTGCGCATCGTCCACGACCTCACCGATCGCCCCCGCATCGTCCGAGCCATCGTCACCGAGCCCAAACAGCGCCAGTAATATTTATTAACTGGTTAGCAAAAATTATAAAGTAGTTTATAATTAGGACGGCTGAAAGAGGTCGGCCCATGCAACCTCCTACCTTTCGGGAAATCATTGCCCTACTCAAGCACGATGGATTCGTGAAGGTCGCGCAAGTCGGTAGTCATGCTAAGTATGTTTCTGGTGACCGCGTTGTCACCGTGAACGGCTCTGGTGGTGATCGACCAAAGAAGGGCACGTGGGCAAGTATTCGTCGCCAAGCTGGATGGTAGTTGGAGGCAAAATGAGGCAGCGATTTACCTATGACTGCGTTCTCATAAAAGAAGACGATGGTTACTGCGCTAGCTTCCCGCAGATTCCCGGCGCCTTTGCCGATGGCGATACGCGCGAAGAAGCGATTGCCCATGCCACCGAGGCGCTGATGGCGTTTTTGGCCGACGACCTCAACAACGGTTTGACTCCGGCAGGGTACGAACGCTCGGCCGAGGTCGTGGCCCTTTCAGTCGAAATCGACCACGAGGACGCTCGGGAAGCGGCGTGCCGAACATTTAAAGACGCAGCGCTGGACCTCAAAGTCTCCGCTCCGCGGATTACCGCGCTGGTCAAAGCCGGAAAGCTCGATGTTGAACTCGTCGACGGCCGTCGGATGATAACGATAGGCAGCATCGAGCGCTACGCCGCCCAAGAACGCCACGCCGGCAGGCCAAAGAAGTTCGTCGCAGTCCAATAACCCCCTCACTTTCACCGACTACTAGAGCCGCTCACCAAACCAACATGCGCTCTGGGCAAATAGGTTGAACGTTTCGTGCGAGAATGCCCCACAGTAAACAAACTTGCACCAGAGCGTAAGGGGCTGGCATACACATGCAGACGGTCTATCGGGTATACGAGGGAACGCGCGAGCCGCATCGGCTTGCCGTCGAGCGCACGGCCGAGGTGCTCGGCCGCGGCGGCCTGGCTTTGATCCCGACCGAGACCGTCTACGGTGTCGCCGTGGCAGTCAACGCCTTCTCGGACGCCGTGCCCCAAGATACAAGCGAATTCCCATCGTGGCCGCGCGATCCGCAGGCTGCCGTCAATGGCGCCGCAGTCCCTGCGCTCGGCACCGGCTATCGCCGTATCTTCACTCTCAAGCAACGTGAACTCACGCAAACCGTCGCTTGGCTGGTCGATGGCGTCGAAGCACTCGACCGCTATGGCGTGGATATCCCGGAAGATGCCCGCATACTCGCGCGACGATGCTGGCCGGGAGCCCTGACTATCGTGGTCAAGGCAGCCCCCTGCGTGCCGACCTTTATGCGCGCTGCCGACGACACGGTGGCACTTCGCGCTTCGGCCTCGCCCGTGGTGCAGGCGCTCATTCGCGCCTGTGGCAGCCCCCTTGCCTGCACCAGCGCCAACACGCATGGCGCGCCCGCGCCGGCAAGTTTTATCACGGTGGAGGGTCGCATCCTGGAGGGGGTCGATGTTGCCGTCGACGCCGGTGAGACCCCGTGTCGCGACGCCTCGACCATCGTGTCGTTTCAGCACGGCGAGCTCCAGATCCTGCGCCAAGGCGCACTTCCCGCATCAGAGATCGAACGGGTCCTGTCCGACCCGATGCAATAGAAAGGTTTAAGCGATGTCGTTGAATCTGGGCAGCCTGGGCATGGAAGATGCCTCGTTTGACTTTGGCGGTTCCTACATCATGGCGCTCGACTGCGGCACCACCTCGGTACTTGCGACCATCGTCGACGAGTACGGATGCATCGTCGCGCAGGCACGTCGCAGCGTCAAAACCAGCTTCCCGCGTCCCGGCTGGGTGGAGCAAGACCCCATGGCGGTCCTTGCTAGCCAGATCGCCGTCATGATGGAAGTCCAGTTTAAGAGCGGTATCCACTCCGACCGCATTGCCGCCATCGGCATCTCCAACCAGCGCGAGACCACGGTGGTCTGGGATCGCGTGAGCGGTCAGCCGATCTATAACGCTATCGTATGGCAGTGCCGCCGTACCGCACCTCTGATCGACGAGCTTGTCGAGCAGGGCGCAGAAGGGCTGGTGCGCTCCCGCACGGGACTCACGCTCGACCCGTATTTCTCGGCCTCCAAGGTACAGTGGATTCTCGACAACGTCGACGGCGCACGCGAGAGCGCGGCGGCGGGCGACCTCATGTTTGGCACCATCGACACCTGGCTCATCTACAACCTCACCGGCGGCCAGGTCTTTGCCACCGACTACACCAATGCCAGCCGCACGGCACTCTTTAATATCCATACGCTCGATTGGGACGACGACCTGCTGGCGCTCTTTGACGTTCCACGTTCCATGATGCCCGAGGTTCGCTGGAGCTCGGGTGACTACGGCCGCGTCGCGAGCGACATCATGACCAACATGCCGCCCATCATGGGTGTGGCGGGCGACCAGCAGGCGTCGCTGTTCGGTCACTGCTGCTTCCATCCCGGCCAGACCAAAAACACCTATGGCACGGGCTGCTTTATGCTCATGAACACCGGCGACGAGATCGTCGAATCCAAGAACGGTCTGGTCTCCACCATCGGTATCGCTGCGAACGGGAAGATCAGCTATGCGCTCGAGGGCTCCATCTTTGCTGCCGGTTCCACCATGAACTGGCTTCGCAACAACATGGGCATCATCTCGAGCGTGAGCGAGTCGGCACAACTCGCCGCTTCGATTAGCGACAACGAGGGCTGCTACTTCGTTCCCGCCTTTGCGGGTCTGGGCGCTCCCTGGTGGGACCCGCATGCCCGCGGTATCGTGTGCGGTCTGACCGGCGCCTCGAGCCGTGCGACCATCGTACGTGCCGCCTGCGAATCCATGGCATATCAGAGCTACGACGTGCTGCGCGCCATGGAGCAGGACGTGGGGCTTTCGATCGAGCGCCTGTCTGTCGATGGCGGTGCCTCGCGCAACGAGTTCATCATGCAATTCCAGGCCGACCTGCTGGATATCCCCGTGCTGCAATGCGAGACGGTGGAGACCACGGCAATCGGTGCCGCGTACTTGGCGGGTCTTGCCGTCGGCTATTGGGAAGACCTGGAAGAGCTGGAGCAAAATGCCCAGATCGTTAGGACCTTCCTTCCCCACATGTCCGCCGAGCGCCGCGAACAAAACCTTGCGGGCTGGTGTGATGCAGTCAGGCGCTCGCTCAGTACCGCACAGTAGGGCTGCGATGGGCTGCTCGATACAACAAACCGCTAAACTAATGCATGGCGTGCGGCGGCAACATTGCTGCGCGCCTTGTCAGCAAGGCCGTTTTGCGGCCGCAACGAAAGGGGCAATCAACCCATGACCGTCACCTATGATGCGTCCCGTGTGACGCTTGTCGATCACCCGCTCGTTCAGCACAAGCTGTCGATCCTGCGCGATAAAAACACCGGCACCAACCAGTTCCGCCAGCTCGTGCGCGAGCTTGCGCTCTTTGACGGCTACGAGGCCATGCGCGACCTGCCTATGGAAGACGTCGAGGTCGAGACCCCCATCACTACCGCCACGTTCAAACAGCTTGCCGGCAAGAACCTCGCCATCGTGCCCATCCTGCGTGCGGGCCTTGGCATGGTCGACGGCATCCTCGACCTGGTGCCCTCCGCTCGCGTGGGCCACATCGGCATGGAGCGCGACGAGGTCACCCACGAGCCGCATGAGTATTACTGCAAGATGCCCAAGGATATCGACCAGCGTATCTGCCTGGTTGTCGACCCCATGCTCGCCACGGGCGGTTCGGCCGAGATGGCTATCAGCTACCTGCGCGAGCGCGGTGTCAAGGACATCCGCATGCTGTGCATCGTCGCCGCGCCCGAGGGCCTCAAGTCGCTGACCGAGAAGGATCCTGACGTACATATTTATACGTGCGCCATCGATGACCATCTCAACGAGGCCGCCTACATCGTTCCCGGCCTGGGCGACGCCGGCGACCGCATCTACGGCACGCTCTAGTCGCTGGGCTAAACGGCCGCGGCTGCAAATACGAAGAAACGGTGCGCGCGGACGAACAAAAGGCGACCGCGCGCACTCCTGTTAACGGACGTTTTGCCCTGCAGGGTTCGAGAAAAACGTATTACCGTACCTGCGGCATAAAGTTGGTCTTAAGAAAACGAACAGGTGCGTATTAACCGATGCTTTTTCGGTTGTACTTTAGCGATTGGCTCGTACAATATTCACCAATGTTTGGCGGGAACTGTTCTGTGAGGCGTTAAAAAGGAAAGTGAGGACGCCAGTGTTTCAGATAGCCGATCTGCTCGCTATCGTTGCAGGCGCCATCGCGGGCGCAATTGCCTTCCTTCCCTTTGTCTTTACGCTCAAGCCGGTTCTTGACGATAAACAGAATGCGGACATGCTCAAGGGTATGGTGAGTCTGGCGGTCTCGGCAATCGCCCTGCTCGTCTTTACCTTGGTTGTGTTTGTGTTGTTCGGAGAGGCATTTCGCATGTTCCTCCTGGGCGAGGCGATCGGCTTCGTGGCCTTTATGGCTGCCTGCGCGGTTCGTGTCGCCAAGGCGCTGCGAGATCCTCATGAGGTCGAAAGGTAAGTCGTGGAAATTTTTGAAAAGCTGCCTGATGAGATTAATCATCTGGTCAGCGAGTTCAGCTCCACCCCCGTCGTGGGCGATCTAAGCTGCGGCATCACGCAGTACTCGTTTTGGCTGATCGTCTCCACGATCGTGCTCCTGATCGTCCTGGCCGTGTTCAAGAAGAAGCAGACCCTGGTTCCCAAGGGCTTCTTCGTCAACGGTTTCGAGTACATCATCGAGTACGTCGAGAACGATATCGGCAAGGGCGTTGTGGGTGAGAACTGGAAGAAGCACTTCCCGTTCCTGTGCTCGCTTTTCCTGTTCATCCTGATCAATAACATGATCGGCCTGATCCCGGGAATGAAGCCCGGCACCGGCGCAATCGGCTCCACCGCCGCGCTCGCCATCTTCGCCTTCGTGTACTTCATCTACTACGGATGCAAGGCTCACGGCGTGATCGGCTACATCAAGAGCCTCGCCCCGCAGGGCGTGAGCTTCCCGATGAACGTGCTCGTGTGGGTCGTCGAGCTTTTCTCGACCTTCCTGCGCCTCATCACGCTCGCCGTCCGTCTGTTCTGCAACATGTTCGCAGGACACGTGGTCATGGGCTCGTTCGCCATCATGGCGAGCATGTTCATGCAGCCGCTGCTTCAGCAAGTTTCCGCGGCCCACGCCGTCGGCGCCCTGCCTTCGCTGGCCTGGCTTGCCATCCTCATCCTGATCTATGCGATCGAGCTTGTGGTCGGCGCCATCCAGGCCTACGTCTTCACGGTCCTTACCGCCGTGTATGTCTCCGAGGCAGAGGAGGTCGCGGAGGAGGAGTAGTCTTCCGTTCGCGCCTTAAAGGTAAGGCAATTCGTTAAACCGCTGGTGCCCGTACCCATGGAGCCCGGCAGTTATAAATAAGGTTATCCTGCGTGAAATAAGACACGCACGACAAAGGAGGAATCGTGGGAGTTATCGGTTACGGTCTCGGTGTTATCGGCGCTGGTCTTGCTATCGGCCTGTCTGCTCTGGGTGCTACGGGTGCTATGGCCCGTCAGCCTGAGGTCCAGGGCCGCGTGTTCACCGTCTTCATCATGGGCTCCGCCTTCGGCGAGGCTCTGGCTCTGATCGGCTTCGTTGTCGCGCTGATCGTTAAATAGCACGGAGCGTCAAGTATGAATCTTTCATCCCAGAAGAGCGCGATCGCACTCTCCGCGTCCGCGGCCGCGCTGCTCATGCCGGTTTCCGCGTTCGCCGAGGACGGCGCCGCCGGTGCGGACATCCTCATCCCTAAGATGGCGGAGTTCATCCCGGCGCTTATCGCCTTCCTGATTATCTGGATCGTGCTGGCCAAGGTCGCCCTGCCGGGCATCATGAAAACCATGGAGGAGCGCGGCAAGAAGATTGAGGAGAGCCTCGACGAGGCCGAGAAGACCAAGCAGGAGGCTATCGCCAAGCGCGCTGAGTCCGACTCGATTGTCACCGACGCCCGTCGTCAGGCTGCCGACATCGTTCTCGAGGCCCGTAAGGACGCCGAGTCCGAGCGCGCCCGTATCATCGAGGCTGCTCACAAGGAGGCCGAGGAGATCATCGCCAAGGCCCATACGACCGTCGAGGACGAGCGCAAGTCCATCTACGCCGGTGCCGCGAGCTCCATCGCCGACCTGTCCGTTGCCGTCGCCACCAAGATCGTGGGCGAGGCACTCGAGGACGAGGCCGGGCAGAAGAAGCTCATCGAGCGCTACATCCAGGAAGCAGGTAGCCTGAATGCCGACTAGCCGCTATCAGGACAAGGTGCTCGAGACCTACGCGCGCTCCCTTCTGGAAGCCGCCAAGGCCGAGAACCATGTGTTCGAGGACCTCGAGATGATCGAGCGCCTGGCTTCCGCCAGCCCCGAGATCATCGCCGTGCTCGACACCATGTCCAAGCGCGACCAGCTCGACCTTCTTCCCAAGGTGGCAGCTGCCTTTAAGTATGTTGCCGAGGAAGACGAGGATGTAGTGGGCGTGACCGTCACCACGGCGATCCCGCTCGACGACGAGCTGCGTCAAACCATCACTAAGAAATGCGAGCAGGACTTCGGCCGCAAGGTATTCCTTATCGAGCAGGTCGACCCGTCTATCGTGGGCGGCCTGGTGCTCGAGGCCCGCGGCGAGCGTCGTGACATTTCCGTCAAGACGCAGCTGCGCATCGCACAGGAGACCCTCGCAAACTCTGCTAATTCGTACGGAGGTGAAGCCTAATGTCCGAAACCCTCAATGCCCAGGATATCGCCAAGAAACTGCAGGAGCAGCTCACGAGCCTCTCCGCGACGGTCGATACGCATGAGGTTTCAACGGTCGACGAGGTAGGCGACGGCATCGCGCGCGTCACTGGCCTCAAGAGCGCCATGGCAGGCGAGCTTCTGGAGTTCAAGAGCTCCGATACCGGTGAGACCGTCTTCGGCCTTGCCCAGAACCTTGACCGTGACGAGGTCGGCGCCGTTCTGTTTGGTGCCGTCGACTCCATCAAGGAAGGCGACGAGTGCCGCACTACTGGCCGCATTATGGATATCCCCGTGAGCCGTGCCATGCTCGGCCGCGTCGTCAATCCGCTCGGCCAGCCCATCGACGGTTTGGGTGACATTGTCGCCACGCACCGCCGCCCTATCGAGTTCAAGGCCCCCGGCGTCATCGACCGTACCCCGGTGTGCGAGCCGGTTCAGACCGGTCTGCTCGCCATCGACTCCATGGTGCCTATCGGCCGTGGTCAGCGTGAGCTCATCATCGGCGACCGTAAGACCGGTAAGACCGCCATTGCCATCGACGCTATCCTCAATCAGCGCGGCAAGGGCATGGTCTGCATCTATGTCGCCATCGGCCAGAAGGCCTCCACGGTTGCCAGCATCCGCGAGACCCTCGCTCAGCACGGTGCGCTCGACTACACCATTATCGTTTCGGCCACCGCTGCCGATTCCGCCCCTATGCAGTACATCGCGCCTATGGCCGGTGCCGCTATCGGCGAGTTCTTCATGTACAACGGCGAGGACGGCAAGCCCGCCAGCGAGACCAACCCCGGCGGCCACGTGCTCGTCATCTACGACGACCTGTCCAAGCAGGCTGTGGCCTACCGTCAGATGTCGCTGACGCTGCATCGTCCGCCCGGACGCGAGGCCTATCCTGGCGACATCTTCTACCTGCACTCTCGTCTGCTCGAGCGTGCCGTCAAGATGTCCAAGAAGAACGGTTACGGCTCCATGACGGCTCTTCCGATCATCGAGACCCAGGACGGCGACGTCTCGGCCTACATTCCGACCAACGTCATTTCCATTACCGATGGTCAGATCTACCTGCAGTCCGAGCTCTTCTTCCAGGGCCAGCGCCCGGCAGTCGACGTGGGCATCTCCGTGTCCCGCGTCGGTGGCGACGCACAGACCAAGGCCATGAAGCAGGTTGCCGGCAATCTTCGTCTTGACCTCGCTTCGTACCAGGAGCTCGCCGGCTTTACGCAGTTCGGCTCCGACCTCGACGAGGCCACGCAAAAGCAGCTTACCCACGGCGCTCGCATGACTGAGCTCCTTAAGCAGCCGCGCTACAAGCCGTTCGAGGTTGGCGAGCAGATTGCAGTTCTGTTTGCAGGCAACGAGGGCTTCCTGGACGACCTGGAGATCGCCGACGTGCTGCCTTTCCGCGCTGAGCTTATCGAGTACCTGGACAACGGCTTTGGCTCGCTGCTCGATAAGGTTCGTGCCAAGAAGATCGACGATGACACCAAGGCTGAGCTTCTGCGCGTTATCGGTGACTTCAAGCAGCAGTTCATGGCCAAGCACCATGCCGATACGACTGGATCAGAGGAGAACTAAGCCCTATGGCCAACCTTCGCGACATTAAGAAGCGAATCTCCTCGGTTACCACGACCAAGCAGATCACGCGCACGATGGAGATGGTCTCTACGGCCAAGATCCGTCGTGCCCTCGATCGCTCCAAGCAGGCCGAGCCCTATAAGGAGGCGCTGACCGACGTCATGTTGACGGTCGCCGGCGACGCCTCCTGCTCGGGCACCGATCCCATGCTACAGAAGCATGAGAGCGTCAAGCATGGCCTGATTGTCGTTATTGCCTCGGACCGCGGCCTTGCCGGCGGTTTCAATACGACGGTGGAGCGCACGGCCGAAAAGCTCGCCGCTTCTTGGGCGAACGATGGCATCGAGTGCGAGATCATTGCGTGTGGACGTAAGCCGGCCACGTATTTCCGCGACCGCGCAAACGTCGTCATGCACTTTGAGGGCAATTCCTCCGAGCCCGATTTTAATCAGGCTCGCATGATTTCCTCTCATATCTGCGATGCGTATCGTGCCGGCGAGCTTGACCGCGTCGAGCTTGTCTACCACCACGCCAAGAACCGCGTGGATCAGGAGCTTCGCGTCGAGCACTTGCTGCCGCTCGATCCCGAGATGATCGCTATGGCCCACGGTCCGCGTAAGAACGAGACCGACGCCCCTAAGCGCATCTCGTCCACGTTCGAGTTCGTGCCCTCTCCCGAGCATGTTCTCGGCAAGCTTGTACCGTCGTATATCCTGACGGTCATCTACCAGGCCCTGATCGATTCGGCGGCTGCCGAGCAGGGTGCACGCCGCAAGGCCATGCACTCCGCGACGGAAAACGCCACCGCGATCATCTCGACCCTTACCCGCACGTATAGTCGCGTGCGCCAGGCTTCGATCACGACCGAGATTAACGAGATCGTCGGCGGAGCCTCAGCATTGGAGGAACAGTAATGGCTAATAACACCGTAAAGCTTGCGGTCGAGGAAGCCACCAAGAAGACGACTGCCGGTGATGGTCGCATCGTGCGTATCATCGGCCCTGTCGTCGACGTCAAGTTTGACGGTGCGGTGCCCCCGATCTACAACGCGCTCACGGTCGAGGCCGAGACCCCGATCGGTCACCTGAGCACGATCCTCGAGGTTGAGAGCCAGCTTCCGGGCGGCGTCGTCCGCACGGTCGCCATGTCCTCGACCGACGGTCTGCAGCGTGGTCTCATTGCCACCGATACCGGTGAGCCCATGAAGATGCCCGTTGGCCCCAAGACGCTCGGCCGTATTTGGAACGTTATGGGCAAGCCCGTCGACGGCAAGCCCATGCCCGAGGTGGAGGAGTTCTACCCCATCCACCATGCAGCGCCCCGTTTCGACGAGCTCACCACCAAGACCGAGATCTTCGAGACCGGCATCAAGGCCGTCGACCTGCTCGAGCCCTACATCCGTGGCGGCAAGACGGGTCTGTTCGGCGGCGCCGGCGTCGGCAAGACCGTTCTGATTCAGGAGCTCATCAACAACCTCGCCCAGGAGCACGGCGGCACCTCGGTGTTCACCGGTGTCGGCGAGCGCACCCGTGAGGGTACCGACCTTTATCTCGAGATGAGCGAGTCGGGCGTTATCGACAAGACCTGCTTGGTCTATGGTCAGATGAACGAGCCGCCCGGAGCGCGCCTGCGCATCGGTCTGGCCGGCCTTACCACCGCTGAGTACTTCCGCGATCGCGGCCAGGACGTTCTGCTGTTCATCGACAACATTTTCCGCTTCTCCCAAGCAGGTTCCGAGGTTTCCGCACTGCTGGGCCGTATGCCGTCCGCCGTTGGTTACCAGCCCACGCTGGCAACCGAGATGGGCGACCTCCAGGAGCGCATTACCTCGACCAAGACGGGCTCCATTACCTCCGTCCAGGCTGTCTACGTCCCCGCAGACGACCTGACCGACCCGGCGCCTGCCACGACGTTCACCCACCTCGACGCCACTACGGTTCTTTCGCGTAGCATTTCGTCGCTCGGCCTGTTCCCGGCTATCGATCCGCTCGCATCTTCCTCCGACGCTCTCGATCCCTCGATCGTCGGCGAGGAGCACTACCGTGTCGCCGTCAAGGTCCAGGAGCTCCTGCAGGAGTACTCCGACCTTCAGGACATCATCGCCATTCTGGGCATGGACGAGCTGTCCGAGGAGCAGCGCCTTACGGTCAACCGTGCCCGTAAGATTCAGCAGTTCCTCTCGCAGTCCTTCCACGTCGCCGAGAAGTTCACCGGCAACCCCGGCGTCTACGTCCGTGTCGAGGATACCGTCCGCTCCTTCGCCGAGATTGTCGACGGCAAGGCCGATGACCTGCCCGAGCAGGCATTCCGCTATGCCTCCACGATTGAGGACGTGCGTGAGCGCGCCCGCAAGATGGAGGAGAAGTAGGTTATGCGTATCCGCATCGTGTGCCCCGTGAGCCTCGCCTATGAGGGTGACGCTGCGTTTGTGTCGATTCCGTCTACGGATGGCGAGTTTGGCGTTTTACCTGCTCACTCCAGCGAAATCTGCACGATCGACCGCGGTTACGTTCGCGTTTCCGATAAGGCCATGGGCACTGTCGACCATACGTTTGCCGTGGTCGGCGGCTACGCCCAGGTCGCGGACGATGTCGTGACCGTCCTCGCCGAGCGCGCTTGCGATTTGGCGACCGTCGATGCCGACAAGGTTAAAGCTGATATTCAAGGTTTTGAAGAGAAGCTGGGTAATTTGTCGGAGGATGATGCACGCCGCGCCTACCTCTATAATGAAATCGCATGGTGTAAGCTCAAGCTTGCCCAATAGTCAAACGCTTTAGCGTTCGACCATTTGCGAACACATCATGCCCGGGATGGCCCAGCCACCCCGGGCATGCTTTTTGAAAGGGTAGACCTTGGATATTATCCGCGTTGAGGGTGGCCACGCCATCGGAGGTTCCGTGCCTGTTTCGGGTGCTAAAAACTCCGCGCTCAAACTTATGGCGGCAACGCTTTTGGCGCCGGGCAAGACGACGCTGCGGAACGTGCCCGATATTTCCGATGTCCACGTGATGGGCAAGGTGCTCAAGGGCATGGGCGCTACGATCGATGTTCTCGACGAGCACACGCTCGAGATCGATACCTCCCAGGTCGATTCTTGGGAGGCGCCCTACGAGCTTGTCGCCAAGATGCGCGCCTCCACGGCTGTGATGGGCCCCCTGCTGGGTCGTTTCCATCGCGCCAAGATCGCCATGCCGGGCGGCTGCAACCTGGGTGCTCGCAAGATCGATATGCATATCTTGGGTCTCGAGGCTCTGGGCGTCGAGTTCGACACCGCCCACGGCTACATCAACGCCAGTGCTCCCCAGGGTCTGCACGGCACCACCGTCACGCTCGAATTCGCGAGCGTGGGCGCCACCGAGAACCTCATCATGGCTGCCGTGCGCGCACAGGGCACCACGGTTATCGACAACGCTGCCCGCGAGCCCGAGATCGTCGACCTTGCCAACATGCTCAACGAGATGGGTGCCAAGATCGTCGGCGCAGGCACGCCCGTTGTGACCATCGAGGGCGTGGAGGAGCTGCATCCCGTTACCCATTGCGTGGTGGGTGACCGCATTGAGGCCGGCACCTTTATCGTCGCCGGCGCCCTCATGGCCGATGAGCGCGGCGTCGATGTTACGGGCTTCTGCCCCATCCACCTGGGAATGGTGCTCAAAAAGATGGAACTTATGGGCATCGAGTGCGAGCGTATCGAGAACGGCGTCCACGTCAATCGCGTCGAGCGCATCAGGCCGGTCGATATCCAGACGCTTCCGTTCCCGGGTTTCCCGACCGACATGCAGGCGCAGATCATGGTGCTTTCGGCCCTTGCCGACGGAAGCTCCGTAATTACCGAGAACATCTTCGAGAACCGCTTCATGTTCGCCTCCGAGCTCGTGCGTATGGGTGCCGATATTCGTATCGAGAGCCATCACGCCATGATTCACGGCGTCAAGGGCTTCTCGGGCGCACAGGTCACCTCACCCGACCTGCGTGGCGGCGCGGCGCTTGTGGTTGCCGGTCTTATCGCCGATGGCGTTACCGAGGTCTCGGCCATCCATCACATCAAACGTGGCTACGAGCAGTTTGTCGAAAAGCTGCAGGCGCTTGGCGCGCATGTCGAACATGCCACCGTTCCCGATCCCGTCATCTACTAATGCAGGTTGCCTATGTTTAACAAGAAACCCCTAGCGGATAACACCCGAAGACCCTCGACTGGTGCGCAGGCCAAGATCTACAGCCGCGACAATGTCGCACGCTATTCCGAGCGCGCCCGTCAGCGCCGTCGCGGCCGCACGGTTCGCCGCGTAGCTCTCATCGCCGTACTCGGCGTGCTGCTGAGCGCCACGACTGCTGCGGGTCTGTGGTTTGCCACTATCATGGGCAAGCTTGGCGACTCCAATGTCATTACCAACAACCTGCGCCAGATTCTGGTCGATACCAATGAGGCAAAAGATCCGTTCTACGTGTTGCTTCTTGGTACCGACGGTCGTCCGGGCGAGGATACGTATCGTGCCGACTCGATTATCCTGGCACGCATCGACCCCACGCAAAAGCAGGCGACGCTCATTTCCGTTCCGCGCGACACCAAGGTCGTGTACAAGGGCGAGACCATGAAGATCAACGCCTGCCACACCGTTGGCGGCGCCGAGGCCATGGTCCAGGCGGTCAACGAGCTGTGCGGCGTGCAGATTTCTCACTATGCTGAGGTCAGCTTTGACGGCATGCAGGCGCTGATTGATTCGGTTGGCGGTATCGACATCAACGCGACCGACGACGTCGACGATCCCGAGCACCTGGATATTAAGATTACCGCTGGTCAGCAGCATATGGACGGCGCTACTGCCCTTACCTATGCCCGCTGCCGCTACACCTATGCCGACGGCGATTACACGCGCATGCGCCATCAGCGTCAGGTGCTTGGCGCCCTTGCCAGCCAGATTCTCAATAACTTCGATGCCACGAAGATCTTTGGCCTGGTTAATTCGCTGTCCGATATGCTCGTAACCGATATGAGCGTTCAGGATATCGTCTCCACGGTTAATGCCATGCGCGGCATGGATGTCGAGGGCATCTACTCGGCCAACCTGCCTTCGTATGCTGACGACAGCACTATGATCGACGGCGTGAGCTATGTCTTTGTCTACGAAGACGAGCTTAAGGAAATGATGGCCCGCGTCGACGCCGGTGAGGATCCCAAGGGCCCCAACACCATGGGCCTTTCAGACGGCTCCAGCTCCACGATCGGTGACCTCAACAACAATACGTCCGAGGACTACGCATATGGCACCGCGACCTCGTCGGGTGGCTCGGACGATTCCGACGATTCGAGCGACGGCTCCGATTACTACGAAGAGCCCACCGGCGACGGCAACGGCTACGAAGCCAACTACTAAGTTACGGCGTTTTACCAAACGCCGTAACGGCTCGACGCTGCGCGCCGCCCAAGGCGACAATTTGTCATTCAAAAGGCAGGGCATGACCAGAAGGTCAATGCCCTGCCTTTTTCATGCCAACTTGTTCGCCTTGGACGTCGCTCGCTGACGTTGGCTCAACCTGCGATGTTGACTGCTCCCCTTGTATCAAAAACCGCCCCGTTCTCTATAGAGGACGGGGCGATTCGTCTTTTGGGCTTATGCAGCCAGGCTTATGCAAAGCGGGCGACGAGCTCCTGGAGCACGTCGGTCATCTTGACGAGCGAACTGACCGGGACGAATTCGTTGACGCCGTGGTAGCAATAGCCGCCGGTGGAAAGGTTGGGGCAGGGCAGACCGCGGAACGACAGCTGCGCGCCGTCGGTGCCGCCGCGAATCGGCAGCACTTGGGGCTCAACGCCGCAGGCAAGGTAGGCTTCCTTGGCAACATCAATAAGCTCGGGAAAGTCACAAACGATCTCGGCCATATTTCGATATTGCTGCTTAATCTCGACCGTCACGCGCTCCTCACCCAGACGCTGGTTGAGCATCGAGGCGGCGGCATCAATAAGGTCGAGTTTCTGCTGGAACTTGGCGGCGTCATGGTCGCGGACGATGTAGCGCGCCGTGGCGTGGTCGACGGTTGCAGATACACCCTCAAGGTGATAAAAGCCCTCGTAGCCTTCCGTATACTCCGGGCGCTGCACGTAGGGGAGCAACGCGTTGAAGTCGCAGAACAGATTGCCTGCGTTGACCATACGGCCCTTGGCGTCGCCCGGGTGGATGGACTGGCCCTCAAAGCGGACGGTCGCCTCGGCGGCGTTAAAGCACTCCCACTCCAGCTCGCCGATGGGGCCGCCGTCGACCGTGTAGGCGTACTTGCAGCCAAAGGTATCGATATCCAACAGCTCGGCTCCGTGGCCGATCTCCTCGTCAGGGCAGAAGCAAATGCCGAGTGCGGGATGGGGCAGAGAAGGGTCCTGAGCGATACGTGCGACAAGCGACATGATCTCGGCGACGCCTGCCTTGTCGTCCGCGCCCAGCAGCGTGGTGCCATCGCTGCAGACCAGGTCCTCACCCGCGAGGTCGTTCAGGGCGGGAAGCTTGACGGTACTCATGGCAACGGGCTTACCGTCAACCGTGCCGCAGACCAGGTCGCCGCCTTCGTAGTGCACGATGTGCGGCTTCACGCCGGCGCCCGGTGCAACTTCGGTGGTGTCGAGATGGGCGATCAGGCCCAGGGCGGGCTTGTCCTCAGCGCCCGCACTTGCGGGGATATGCGCGCAGACATAGGCATGCTCGGTCACGTGGGCATCTTCCGCACCAAGCTCGCGCAGCTCTTCAGCCAGCACGTTGGCAAGGTCAAACTGAACGGCGCTCGAGGGTACCTGGTCGCAGTTTGCATCCTCGGACTGCGTGTTGATCTGGACGTAGCGCAAAAAGCGCTCGAGGACATCGGGGTTCGTGGTGGTGTTTTCCATAAAGACCGCTCCAATCTTGGTCGTCGTGTGCAACAAGAACTCTAGCACGGTATGCCACGGCATACCGCGACGCTTGGATGGGGTAGAATCAGCCAATGAATGCAGAAGGGACGGAAGATCATGGATACGACAAATAGCTCGCGCGAACTACATCTGACGGTGGCGAACGAAGACTACTTGGAGTGCATGGTTCGCATTGAAAGCGAAGAGGGGGAAACCAACGGCGTGCGATCGGTCGACATCGCGCAGCGCCTTGGCGTCTCCAAGGCATCGGTCAATAAAGCGGTTTCGGCGCTCAAAGCATCCGAACTTGTCGAGCAATCGCACTACGGCAAGGTAGTCCTGACCGATCGCGGCCGCGAGGTTGGTACGGCTATCTGGTACCGTCATCGCCTCATCCGCACGTTTTTGGTTCAGGAGCTCGGTGTCGAATTTGAGCGAGCCGATTCCGAGGCCTGCATGATGGAGCATGCGCTATCCGAGGACACGATGAACCGCTGGCTCGCCTATCTCGAAAAGCAGGGAATCAGCGTCGAGGAATAGCGGGATATATATGGATACGAGTTATTACAACCGCTTTGGTGCCGAGGAACTTACGCGCCGCTTGTCGAGCGAGACCTTGTTGGCGCAGGGCCCCATGGGCAGTGTTCTGTTGAGTGAGTACGATGCCGCCGACATTCCACCGGCGTTTTGGAATCTGGCAGAGCCGCAGACCGTTTCTCGTATTCATCGCTTGTATGTCGCCGCCGGCGCGCAGGTGCTCATTACCAACACCTTTCAGGCATCGAGCTATGCCCTCAAGCACGATCAGATTGTGCCGTCCGTGGCGGAGGTCAATCGCGGGGCCGTCGACGATGCCCGCCAGGCGCACCCTCAGCTGCTACTGGGCTCGATGGGCCCGATCGGTATTGAGTGGTTTGCCGAGGACTCTGCCGAGTATCGTGAAATCCGAGGCATTGCGCGCGAACAGGCGCACGCCTTGCTCAATGCCGGTGTTGACGGTCTGCTGATCGAGACGGTGACGTCTATCCGTAATTTGCAGCCCACGCTTGCCGGCGCCCGAGATGCCGCCGACGGCATGCCTGTCCTGGTGAGTTTTGTCGTTGACGATAAAGGCGACCTGTTGGGCGATGGCCTCAACATCGAGGCAGCCGTTTTGTACGCCGAAAAACACGGCGCAAACTCGGTTGGTGTTAATTGCTGTTCGCTTGCGGCCGCGAACGCGGCGGTGCCCAGGATGGTTGCATCGGCGACTACTCCCGTCACGGTGCGTCCCAACGTAGGCGATCCGGTCCAGACTCAGGATGGCCCCGTATGGCACGAGAACCCCGAAGCTTTCGCGCGCGCATGCATCGAATGGAGACATGCCGGTGCCGCAATGGTGGGCAGTTGCTGTGGAACCACGGCAATCACTACGGCAGCGATGGCCGAGGCGCTCGATATATAAAGGGCAAAACCGCTCCATACGGGGCGGTTTTTATTGCCTGCATGTCCTCGGCAGCATTTGCCCAAATGGTGAATGCTGGTGCCGGCAGGTTGCCGAGTGTGTATCGCGGGTATACCTCATGCGTACCATGATCCAAACACTGTGAGGTGTCTGCGCGTGTGCGCGATAATTCATTTTGGAACTGACGGTTGGCGCGCTCGCGTCGATGAGGACTTCACTGCCGATAACGTTGCCCGTATCGCCGATGCCGTCGGCGAGTTGTGGCAAAAGACCAATCCGGGCAAAACGGTATATATAGGGTTCGACACTCGGCCCCTGGCGCGCGAGTTCGCTGAGCTTGCGGCGGGTGTGCTAGCAGCGCACGGGCTAGACGCCGTGCTCGCTTCGCGACCTGTTCCGACCCCTGCCCTTACGTGGGCGGCGGCTTATGACGGTGAGGCGTGCGGCGCACTCATGGTGACGGGGTCCCATCATCCGCAGGGTTATCTGTGCCTCAAGATTCGCATGGGTGACGGCTCAACCGCCAACCAGGATGTCATCGAAGAGCTCGAAGAGACCATGGCTCCCGAGCCAATGGAGATCGAGGGGCAATATCGCACCGCGGATATCATTCCTGACTATATGCAAGCGGTGGCATCGTTTGTCGATGCCGAAGCCATCCGCGCCGCGCACCTGCGCGTGGTTGTTGACCCCATGGGCGGCGCAGCCCAGGGCTATCTAGCCGACTTGCTGCGCGAGCTTGGCGTTGAGGTGCACGAGATTCACGCCGGGCAGGCGCCTGACCAAGAAGATATCTGCCCCGACCCCGTTGAGCCGTGGGTGGACGCTTGCGAGCATACGGTTATCGAGGACGGAGCTTGCGCTGGCCTGGTGACCGACGGCGACGCCGACCGTATCGGCGCGGTTGACGAGCGCGGCAGATATATACATCCGCATCAGATCATGGCGCTCGTTTTGGGCGACTTGGTTCAATTTCGTAATTTGGAGGGGCGCGTTGTCGTCAATCTTTCGTGCTCGACGCTCGTGCGTCGCATTGCCGAGTCGCTTGGCTGCCGCGTGACCGTCAAACCAGTCGGTTTCAAATATATAGCGGCAGAGATGAAGAAGGGTGGCGTCCTCATAGGCGGCGAAGAAGCCGGTGGTATCGGCATCGCCGCGCATATGCCCGAGCGCGATGGAATCCTCGCCTGTCTGATTCTGTGTGAGCTTATGGCAAAGACGGACGCGCCTTTGGGCGTTCTGGTCGACCAACTCGAGGACAGTTTTGGTAAGACGAGTTACGGTCGACGCGATTTACGCCTTGAGGCCGAAGATGCCGAAACGTTACGAACCCTGCTGCCGGGCGTAAACCCCAAGTCGATTTGTGGCAAGGTGCCGCAAAACGTTAGTCATATGGATGGCTTGCGTTTAGCATTCGAGGATGACACGTGGCTGCTGGTCCGTCCTAGCGGGACCGAACCAGTGGTGCGCGTCTACGCCGAGGGGTTCTCAGTGGAAGAGCGTGATGAGTTGCTCGATGCTGGCTGTGCTTTAGCTAGGGGAACGTATCCGCTTTAACCATGAGACTGCCTTATATAAAGAGATGCTCGGCGAGCGGTAGTTAACGGCTGGCAAACGTTAGTCGGATCCCAAATTGTGTAGGAAATGTGTACGCCCAGATTCCCGCCCCCGGCGCCCCTCCGGTCTGGCAATATATCTCCTTGCCGCGCGGCCCGGTCGGACCGGATCAGCCGCCAGGCGTGCACCTTGAGAACCGGATACTGCGAGGATGGACACATTCAGTGTCGCATCCGGGCAGACATCGAACCATTTGAAATGGTCTAACTTGGATTTGTTTTTCGCAAGGCCGCCGAGAGGCGGCCCCGAGAAA
>NZ_JAQLFJ010000008.1:0-2521 GCF_028206795.1 Collinsella aerofaciens
GGTTTTGGAAGTTCGCGAGGCCCACTTCCAAAACCTAACCAAGCCACCCCGGCCCTCGTCTGTGAACCCTTCCGCTGGGCGAGCCATAGACGCCGCGCACCGATGCGGTAAAACGGCGGCTTGAAATTGGTGCTATATTCGGCTTGAGTTGTTTAATACTAGAACGGGAGGCTGATATGGGGCTGTTCAAGAAGAAAAACCCGCAGGATGCCTTTGATCCCGATGTGTTTACCATCACGGATACGATTTTGGACCCACCGCGGTTTACGTTTTTGCCGGCTATCTACCAGGATGCCACGCGCCGCAAGTGGGCCGTGCATCAGCGCGGCGGCGAGCCGAAGATTTTTGACTATGCGGATGTGCTGCAGTGCGAGATTGCCGAGACCGGAAATCCCGAGGATGTGCCGGAGCTCAGCAAACGCGAACTGGCTCAGCAGATTTTGATTAATCCAGCTCAGGCTACCAAAAACAACGCTGCCAAGCGTAATATGTGCCTTGGTATGGGTGTCATCGTTGTCGTGCAAACCGGCAAGGATGAGATTTCGAAGCTTGAGATTCCGGTGACCGCGGGCGAAGTCAAGCGAGACTCCGGCCTATATCGGTCGTATCGGAACGTTGCGGAGCAGATCAAAGAAGCCTTCGACGCTATGGGGCGTCCGGAGCAATGATGCCCGCAGCATCAAGCGGTTGAGGAGCCTTGCCCATGTCGAGTGAACCATATGCGATTCCGCCCAAAGACCGCGCCTTTGAGGGCATTCTTTGGTATATCAAACATTATGACCTGCAGAGTGGCGACCGTCTGCCCGCCGAGCGTGTGCTCTGTGAAGAGCTGGGCGTGTCGCGCACGGCG
This sequence comes from Collinsella aerofaciens, assembly GCF_028206795.1. Taxonomy (GTDB): domain Bacteria; phylum Actinomycetota; class Coriobacteriia; order Coriobacteriales; family Coriobacteriaceae; genus Collinsella; species Collinsella aerofaciens_AX. The sequence goes on from NZ_JAQLFJ010000008.1 coordinate 851, forward strand.
TTGCGTGCTGCGATCACGCGCCTTATTTCGTGCGGAACTTTGGAAAGCCGCCGCGGTTCGGGCACCTATGTGTGTCCTCCCAAACCGCTGAACATCTTTCAGGAAACATGGAACTATACGCAGGCGGTGGAGAGGGTTGGCTCAAAGTCGACCGCGCGCCTGGTTTGGTCCAAGGTCGTGTATGCCGATATCGATCTTGCCCAAAAAGCCCAGATCGACCTGGGCATGCCGCTCTTCTGCATTCGGCGCGTGCGTGTGGTCAACGGTTCCCCGGCATCGATCGAGACGGCTTACGTCAATCTGTCTTTGTGCCCCTCGCTTCCCGATCACGATTTTGAGCAGGAAAGCCTCTACGACGTTTTGCTCAAGGAGGGGAATGTCCATGTGACGCACGGCAAGGAGCATATTTCCATCAGCCGTCTGAACGCCGACGAGGCCAAGTTGCTGAATGCTCAGGAGGGCACGCCGGTGTTTTACAAGGCTTCGCACGAGCGCGACGAGACCGATGGCTTTGTCGAGTATTGCAAGTCCGTGATTCTGCCGACCAAGTATCGTTTTGCCGATAACGGCGAGGCAGACGGCGTTGCGACGAAGGTGGGTGTCGAATGGCTGATGCAGTAGAAGACTTGCCGGTTTACAAACAAATTCGCCGCTGCATTGCGGAGCGAATCGAGCGCGGCGACTACCCGACGGGCTCGATGATTCCGTCCGAAAACGAGCTGGCCGAGGAGTTTGGCACGACACGCCTGACAATCCGAAGCGCCATGGACGAGCTGGTCAAAAGTGGCCAGATTCGTCGCGTGCAGGGCAAAGGCGCCTTTGTGGGACACAAGTGGTTTGACGAGCACGAACGCAAGGGCGGCTTCCGCCAGTCGGTTTTGGCATCGGGCGCGACGCCGTCGGTGCGCATCCTGGCGCGCTCCAAACGCTACACCGGCCCGTATTATGCCGACTTGTTTGGCATCGCCGAGGACGATCTGCTTTACTCGGTGCGCCGCCTCAACTGCATCGATGGTGAGCCCGTATCGATCGAGATGACACTGATTCCGTGCCTGCTGTTTCCGGGCATCGAAGACGTGGACATTTCGGTCTTCAGCCTGTTCGAGACCTACGATATGTTGGGACGCAAGCCAGATCAGTCGGTAGAGAAACTCGATATCGAGGCGCTGGGCGCACGCGATGCGAGTTTGCTCAATCTTGAGCCGGGCGATCTGGCGCTCGTGCTGGAAGGCCTGACCTATGACTCGAGTGGGCAGGCAATCGAGCATGCCAAGTCTTTTACCCGCGGCGACGCCGGCGGATATACCTACAACTATTAGCGTCTAGAGCGTCCCTGCGCATGGCGGGGGCGCTCGTTTTTACGGATATATGTCGCTTGACCGATGAGCGGCAAAAACTGACCGTCTACCGAGAGGGGAGGATGAAATCATAAAATCGGTATTAAAAACGGCTAACCTGTAATCGTTCACTGGTATTAAGAACCTTTGAATTGTTGAGCTTGGGGCCAAGATGTCCACAAGGTTAAGCGGTGCGACGGGGCGGCAAGCCCGTTCATTCCGTGCGACAATTCAAACTGCTCGTGAAAGGAGCGGGAATGAAGGAGACCGAGAAGATCGAGATCATGCACTTCGACCAGGAGGGCTACCTCGAGGACGGCAGGAACGTCTACGA
>NZ_JAQLFJ010000008.1:2618-110122 GCF_028206795.1 Collinsella aerofaciens
GGAATGAAGGAGACCGAGAAGATCGAGATCATGCACTTCGACCAGGAGGGCTACCTCGAGGACGGCAGGAACGTCTACGAGGCCGGCAAGAAGATGACCGCCCTGGCCGACCGCGTGCACGAGGAGGGCTACGACGCCGTCTTCCTGATGGGCGTCGGCGGCACCTGGGACGAGTTCATGCAGCTCGAGTACCTCATGAACAAGTTCGGCGACCGCGACCTCGAGGTCTACCTGATCCACGCCGCCGAGTGGAACGTCATGGGCCACAAGCGCATGACCGACAGGTCCGTCGTGCTGACCGCCTCCGAGTCCGGCACCACCCCCGAGGTGCTCGAGGCCGTCGGCAAGATGAGGGAGATGGGCGTGCGCGTCTTCGCCATGACCAACCCCGAGGGCAAGATCGGCCAGGCCGTGGGCGCCGAGAACTGCGTCATGATGGCCTCCGACCACGGCGCCGGCGGCTGCGAGAAGGGCTACTACCTCGCCGACTGCTTCGGCCTGCGCCTGCTCAACCGCCGCGGCTGCTTCCCCAAGTTCGACCTGTTCATCGAGCAGACGAAGGACGTCTGGAAGGACATGCTCGACATCCGCAAGCGCTTCGAGCCGCGCGCCGAGGAGCTCGCCAGGAAGTACGCGCTGGCCGACTACACCATGTTCATCGGCTCGGGCGCGCTGTGGGGCGAGACCATCCTGTACTCCATGTGCCTGCTCGAGGAGATGCAGTGGAAGCGCATCCGCCACATCACCTCGCACGACTTCTTCCACGGCACGCTCGAGCTGCTCGAGCCCGGCGTCCCGGTGTTCCTGTTCATGGGAGAGGACGAGTGCCGCGCCCTCGACGAGCGCGTCCGCGCCTTCCTCACCAGCGGCGTGACCGGCGACGAGGACTACGTCATCATCGACACCGCCGAGTACGCGATCCCGGGCCTGGACGACGACTTCCGCGTCATCGTGTCGCCGTGGATCCTGTCCGTGCTGACCACCGACCGCCTCGCGCGCAACTACGAGCTGGTCACCAAGCACAACCTCAAGTACCGCCGCTACTACCACCAGTTCGACTACTAATTTCATTTGGGGGAAACCGCAATGAGGCAATACATCTTCGCCAGCCACGCGCATTTTGCGACCGGCATCAAGGAGAGTACCGAGCTGCTCTCGGGCGCGCGCGATAACGTCCACGACCTGTCGATGTTTGTCGACGGCCGCACCGATGTCGCCGAGGAGGCCGCCAAGCTCCTGGCGACCTTCGACCCCGCCGACGACGTAATCGTGTGCACCGACCTGTTTGGCGGCAGCGTCAACAACGAGTTCACCAAGATCGTCCAGACGCGCCCCAACACCTACCTGGTTGCCAACATGAATCTGCCGCTGCTGATCCAGCTGCTCTTTTCGGACCAGGAGGCTCCCGCCGATCAGGTTATCCGCGAGATCCTCGCGGCTGACGACACGCGCGTCAAGTTTGTCAACGACCTGCTGACCGATGCGGATGACGAGGAAGAGTTCTAGTCACCGCCTGCTATTAATGGGGCCGGGTTTCCGGCATGAGACCTTTGGGGGTCAATCATGATTCAACTGCTTCGCGTCGACCATCGTCTGCTTCATGGCCAGGTGGCCGTCTCTTGGGTCCAGGGCTTGGGTTCTGACTGCATCTTCTGCGTTGGCGACAAGGTTGCCAACGATCCCGTCTGGAAGACTACGCTCAAGATGGGAAAGCCGGCCAACGTCAAGCTCGTCATCAAGGACATGGAGCACGCCATCGAGGCCATCAACTCCGGTGTTACCGATAAGTACAAGATGATCATCTGCGTCGCCAGCATCGCCGAGGCCAAGCAGCTTGTCGACGGCTGCCCGCAGATCACCTCCATCAACCTGGGCAACACCAAGTCCAAGGACGAGCAGCGTCCCGATGCCCGTAAGATCTCCCGCCAGATCTTTGTGACTGCTGCCGAGGAAGAGGACATTCGTGAGCTCGTCGGCCGCGGTGTCGAGGTCGAGATTCGCGCTCTGGCCGACGACCCCAAGGTCGATGCCCTAAGCGCCCTCTAATTGAGAACCACGGGCGGCGCGCACGGCGCCGCCCCTATTCGTGGGCGTACCGGATAAACGCTTTACCCGTTACCCCCATCTACCGTTCACCGGGAGTACACGCCCGTTGAGCGATTGGTATTAAATAGTTTTCTCATGACTATATAATTGGTATCAAATCATTTGCACCGGTTTAGGTGTTAACAGCACACCGGTACAAGCTGGATCTGTCTAGGCGATTGTCGGCATGGAAAAGGGCGCGCTGACAAGTCGGGAATCGCCGCGCGGATCCAAGAGGGATCAAAGGGAGGAACAATGCTTGTTCAAGCGATCCTCATCGGACTTATCGCTGCCTTCGGTAAGCTCGATTATCAGCTCGGTACGCTCTATGCGTTCCGCCCGATCGTTCTGTGCCCGCTCGTCGGCATAGTCCTCGGGGACCTGCAGTCCGGCCTCGCCATCGGTGCGAGCCTCGAGCTGCTCTTCATGGGTTCAATCTCCATCGGCGCTTACGTGCCGCCCGATGAGTGTATTGGCGGTGTGCTCGCCTGCGCCTTCGCTATTCAGCTGGGTCAGAGCACCGAGGCCGCTATCGCGCTCGCGATGCCCATCGCCACTCTGTGCCTGGCCATTAAGAACGTCGTCAACGCCGGTATGCCCCTTCTGGTCGACCGTGCCGACGTCTTTGCCAGCAAGGGTAACCTCAAGGGTATCTACGCTATGCACTGGATTATCGGTCTCGTGATTGTCGTCCTGGCCTTTATCCTGTGCTCGGTCTCCTTCTATCTGGGTGCCGACGCCGTTCAGGGCCTGCTCGACTTCATCCCGACGTTCGTCCTCGATGGCTTTGGCGTCGCAGCCAACATCCTGCCTGCCATGGGCTTCGCCATGCTCGGCCGTCTGGTGCTTACCAAGCAGCTCGTGCCGTTCTACTTCCTGGGCTTCCTGCTGTGCTCCTATGCCAACGTGCCCGTCCTCGGCGTCGCCCTGATCGCAATCATCATCGGCATCGACAAGTACGACCTGCTGGGCCTTGGTGGCGCCCAGTCCCAGCTTTCTGTGGAAGGGGATGAGGACGATGACTTCTAATTCCGAGAACCAGATTACTCGCTCCGACCTCATTAAGAGCGCCGTGAACACCGGCGCCCTGGGCATGGAATTCTCCTGGACCTACTACAAGCAGATGAACATTGCCTTCTGCCTGATGGTCGCCAACATGCTCAAGAAGATCTATGCCGGCCGTCCCGATGATTACGCCGAGGCCTTGCACCGTCACAGCGCATTCTTCAACATCACCCCGCAGCTCGCTCCCTTCGTGGGTGGCATCGCGATGGCCATGGAAGAAAAGGTCGCTCGTGGCGAGGTTGAGCCCGAGAGCGTCAACGACATCAAGGCCGCCCTCATGGGTCCGCTTTCCGGCCTGGGTGACTCCTTCTTCCTGTCCACCCTGCGCGTCGTCGCCGCTGCCGTGGGCATCAGCCTGTGCCAGGCCGGCAACGTCTTTGGCCCCATCGCCTTCCTGCTCGTCTACAACATCCCGGCGTTCCTGATTCGTATCTTTGGCGCTATCAAGGGTTATGAGCTAGGCATTGGCTTCCTCGACGAGGCTCAGAAGACCGGCCTGATGCAAAAGATCATGGCCTGCGTCGGCATTGTCGGCGTTATGGTCGTCGGCGCCATGAGCAAGGACATGTTCTGGGCTTCGTTGCCCATCGCCATCGGTCAGGGCGACTCCGCCCAGACTCTCCAGGACATCCTGGACGGCATCATGCCCGGTATGCTCGGTATGGCCGCCTTCTGGCTCTACTACTGGCTGCTCTCCAAGAAGATCAACCCGATGGTCCTGATCCTCTGCACCATGGTCGTGGGCATCATCGGCGCTTACTTTGGCGTGCTTGCCTAATATGTTCGAATCGCGCTTCCATCGCGTCTAACGGTTGCGTCGATCTTTGGGGGGCTTGTCGCATCTGCGGCGGCCCCCTGTTTTTTAAAACTCCGTACGAAAGGGGAGGGCTATGGTCGTACCCGAGCTTTCGCTCATGAACATCAACCATCGTTACTACAGCATCGAGACGTTTTTTAAGGCTGCAGGTGAGGCCGGCTATCGCAATATCGAGCTGTGGACCGGCTCGATGCACCTGTATGTGGATTGCCATGAGCACGATTCGGTGGATAAGATTCGCGATCTTGCCGCCCAATACGGTATCAAGATCGTGTGCGTGTGCCCCGAGCAGAACAACCCCAAGCCGTGGAACGTCGCGGTGCGCGGTGAGGCGGGCCAAAAACGCATCCTCTCGTACTTTAAGAATGTGATCGACGTTGCCGTTGAGTTGGGCGTGCCGCAGATTCTGGTGACGAGTGGTTGGGCCTATCTGGACGAGCCGGCTGAGGACGCCTGGGCCCGCAGCGTTGCCATGCTGCGCTCGGTGTGCGACTACGCCGATACGCGCGGTATTCGCGTCGCGCTCGAGGCCCTGCAGCCATCGGAGTCCGTGTTGGTCAACACCGCACAGGATGTCGCGCGCATCCTCGAGGCGGTCGATCGTCCCAACCTGAAGGCCTGTATCGACTTTGGCGCCATGGAAGTTGCCGGCGACACGATCGACGGCTACTTTGAGGTTTTGGGCGACAAGATCGTTCACACCCACTTTGTAGATGTGGGCGGCGGCACGACGCATCTTGCCTGGGGCGACGGCGAGCGTGATATGCGTGCCGACCTCGAGGCACTCATGCGCCACGGCTATACGGGCTATGTCTCGGCCGAGACGTGTGATGGCCGCTACTATCAGGATCCGTCCAAGGCGACGACTCAGGTTATCGAGATGTATCGCCGTGTGACAGCGGAGATGGAAGCCGAATAACTAAACTGCGCGGTTGCGCCGGAAACGCTTGGGCGGGTCTGGCGCAACGCTTTTATAGCTGGCGAGTTGTGGGGAACCCGTTGGCAGTAGCGCTCGAAATAGACAACTATTGGCGTTGTAATACCACTCGGGCGAGGAAACCGACCGTTCGCCGCAAATCTCCGTGAGTTTGGATTGGTATTAAATAACAAGCAATCGTATGGCTATAATTGGTATCAGCAAGAAGCGCGATGTATAGAATTGCGCACATGTGATGGGAGGACACACATGAAGGAGACCGAGAAGATCGAGATCATGCACTTCGACCAGGAGGGCTACCTCGAGGACGGCAGGAACGTCTACGAGGCCGGCAAGAAGATGACCGCCCTGGCCGACCGCGTGCACGAGGAGGGCTACGACGCCGTCTTCCTGATGGGCGTCGGCGGCACCTGGGACGAGTTCATGCAGCTCGAGTACCTCATGAACAAGTTCGGCGACCGCGACCTCGAGGTCTACCTGATCCACGCCGCCGAGTGGAACGTCATGGGCCACAAGCGCATGACCGACAGGTCCGTCGTGCTGACCGCCTCCGAGTCCGGCACCACCCCCGAGGTGCTCGAGGCCGTCGGCAAGATGAGGGAGATGGGCGTGCGCGTCTTCGCCATGACCAACCCCGAGGGCAAGATCGGCCAGGCCGTGGGCGCCGAGAACTGCGTCATGATGGCCTCCGACCACGGCGCCGGCGGCTGCGAGAAGGGCTACTACCTCGCCGACTGCTTCGGCCTGCGCCTGCTCAACCGCCGCGGCTGCTTCCCCAAGTTCGACCTGTTCATCGAGCAGACGAAGGACGTCTGGAAGGACATGCTCGACATCCGCAAGCGCTTCGAGCCGCGCGCCGAGGAGCTCGCCAGGAAGTACGCGCTGGCCGACTACACCATGTTCATCGGCTCGGGCGCGCTGTGGGGCGAGACCATCCTGTACTCCATGTGCCTGCTCGAGGAGATGCAGTGGAAGCGCATCCGCCACATCACCTCGCACGACTTCTTCCACGGCACGCTCGAGCTGCTCGAGCCCGGCGTCCCGGTGTTCCTGTTCATGGGCGAGGACGAGTGCCGCGCCCTCGACGAGCGCGTCCGCGCCTTCCTCACCAGCGGCGTGACCGGCGACGAGGACTACGTCATCATCGACACCGCCGAGTACGCGATCCCGGGCCTGGACGACGACTTCCGCGTCATCGTGTCGCCCTGGATCCTGTCCGCGCTGACCACCGACCGCCTCGCGCGCAACTACGAGCTGGTCACCAAGCACAACCTCAAGTACCGCCGCTACTACCACCAGTTCGACTACTAAGAGCTGGTCACAGGTCCGATATCTTGGCTGGTTGATATCTCGACCCTACACAAGGGCGTCCGCATTGCGCGGGCGCCCTTTTTGCGTTGCTGCTGGCGCGGGGGTCCGGCGGAAAGTCCATCCCGGAATTTCAGCTCAGAGTGGGATGTGGTTTCCGGATGAGGCCTCCGGCGGAAAATGCATCCCAGTTTTTGGCCGAAAAACGGGACGCGGTTTCCGACTGGCCTGGGGGATCGCCAGATTAAGCTGAGGGCCCGCCCCTATGTTTCCAAATGAATACGGTGTGAGCGGCTGCGACGGATTTTCCCCGCAAACACTCTAGTATGCTAAAGTACCCAGAAGACCGGCGGAGCTATGCCGGTCTTCTGCTCTATGTGAAACACAGCATGAGGAGGCTCACCAGATGACGGCCACACCGTGGGGATTCCGGGATATATTGCCCGAGGAGGCTCAGGCGCGCGAGGAGATTGCGCTGACGGTGAAGGGCTGCTTCAGGGAGCATCATTACCTTCCGGTCGAAACGCCGCTGCTCGAGGACAAGGGTTCACTCGAGGAAGGCGGCCGCATCGCGGACACGCCGTTTAAGCTTTTTGACGATGATGGCCGTCTGCTGGTGGTCCGTCCCGACAACACATTGCCGATCGTGCGTCTGGTCTCGACCCGCATGCGTGCGGCCGACCTGCCCCTGCGCCTGCGCTATGAGGCGCCGGTGGTTCGCGAGTGCCAGCGCAATGCCGGCGGTTCGCGTCAGTTCACCCAGCTGGGCTTTGAGCTTATCGGTGCGGGCGATACCGCGGGCGATGTCGAGATTGTCTCGCTCGTGGCCGAGGCCGTGCGCGAGCTGGCGCTGCCCGATGCGCGCATTATCGCAGGTAGCGTGCGTCCGTTTAAGGAGCTGCTCGCGGCGTGCGAGGATCGCGAGCTGGCCGCCGAGGCCTTGCGCTGCGTGCACGCCAACGACTTTGTGGGCCTCGATGCCCGCGTGGCGGCAAGCGCCGAGTCCGATGCCGTCAAGGCCGCCATTAGCGAGCTGCCGCGCTTGCACGGCGGCGCCGAGGTACTCGACCGCGTCGATGTGCTTCTGGCGGCGGCGGGCATTGTCGCGCCGCTCACGCGCGAGCTGCGCGCCCTGGTCGAGGGCCTGGCTCCCGAGGACGCCCAGGTGCTGTCCTTCGATTTCTCCATCATGAACTCTTTTGATTACTACACGGGCCTGGTTTTTAAGGCCTATGCCGGTGGCCTGCCCGATCCGGTGGGCTCGGGCGGTCGCTACGACTCCATCTTTACCGGTGCGTTCGGCGACGGCATCGAGGTGCCGGCGGCGGGCTTTGCCTTTTCGCTCGAGCGTCTGGAAGCCGCGCGCACCTCGGCCGAGGACGCTGCTTCCGATGGTGACCATGCCGTGGGCCGTGGCGCCGAGGGTCCGCTGCGTATCGCCGTGCCCAAGGGCTCGCTCAAGGCCGATACGCTCGATGTGCTCGAGGCCGCGGGCTTGGACGTCTCTGAGCTGCGCGATCCCGGCCGTCACCTGATCGTGCGTGGTCGCGACACACGTGCCGGCGAGGGCACGGTCGGCGATATCGAATTTGTCATCGTGCGTCCCAGCGACGCGCCCGCTTTTGTGGGCTGCGGCGGTGCCGACTGTGGCATCTGCGGCTGGGACTCGCTTATCGAGGCAGACCTCAACCTGCTGCAGCTGGTCGATCTGGGCTACGGCCTGTGCACCTTTATCGAGGCGGAGCCCGCGTGGCGCGCCGGCCAGGCCGAGCGCAACTATGCCCGCCGTGGGTCGCTTCGCGTGGCCACCAAGTATCCGCGCATCGCGAGTGCCTGGTATGCCGAGCGCGGCGTGAACGCCGACATCGTCTCGCTGCACGGCAACATCGAGCTGGGCCCCATTGTCGGCATGACCGATCGCATCGTGGATATTACCGCCACGGGTGCCACGCTGCGTGACAACGACCTGGTCATCACCGGCCGCATCATGGACTGCACGGCCCGCTTCTTTGTCAATCCGGGTGCTGCGCGCCTTGATCCGCGCGTACGCAATCTGGCAGATCGCCTGGCCGCGGCCGTTAAGGACAAGCATTTTGAGCCCGTCGCGGGCTCGGCACAATAGCGCGAGCGCGCACGGGCGCCCCAACGTACGGGCTGCGGGCCGATTGGCGCCGCCGCCCGGCCTCTCGTTTTTCGAACACAACCTCGACCGATAGGGGATACCGATATGAAGACCATCAAGCTTGCTCCCGGTGAGCGCCTCGTTACCAAGCAGCTCAACCGCAAGGGCGTGCTGCCGCAAAACATCGTCGACGCCGCCCGCGATATCGTGGCCAACGTGCGCGCCAACGGCGATGCCGCGGTGCGCGATTACTGTCAGCGTTTTGACGGCGTTGAGCTGCAGAGCTTCCGTCTGCCGCAAGAGCAGATCGATGCCGCGCTCGAAGGCCTCGATCCGGCCTTTGTCGCCGCGCTCGAGAAGGCCGCGCGCCAGATTCGCGAGTTCCACCAGCGCGAGGTCGAACAGAGCTGGTTTACCACGCGCCCGGACGGCACGATGCTCGGCGTTAAGGTGACCCCGCTCGCGGCGGCTGGCATCTATGTACCGGGCGGTCGCGCGCAATATCCCTCCACGGTGCTCATGAACGCCATTCCCGCCAAGGTTGCCGGCGTCAAGCGCGTGGTTATGGTGACCCCGCCGCAAAAAGACGGCCTGATCAGCCCCTACACGCTCGCCGCGGCAAAGCTCGGCGGCGTGGACGAAATCTATATGGTGGGCGGCGCCCAGGCCGTGGCCGCGCTGGCATACGGTACCGAGACCATTCCGCGTGTCGATAAAATCACCGGTCCGGGCAACGCCTTTGTCGCCGCGGCCAAGCAGATTGTCTCGGGCGACGTGGGAATCGACATGGTCGCTGGCCCCTCCGAGGTCTGCGTACTGGCCGATGCCACGGCCAAGCCCATGGTGGTCGCGGCAGACCTGATGGCCCAGGCCGAGCACGATCCGCTGGCAGCCTGCTATCTGGTGACTTGCGACGAGCAGTTTGCGCGCGAGGTCGAGGCTGGTATCGACATTCTGGTGGCGCAGTCGCCGCGTGCCGAGATCACGCGCGCCTCGCTCGACAGCGAAGGCACCATCGTGGTGGCCGCCGATATGGCTGCCGCCGTCGAGGCCGTGAACACCGTGGCGCCCGAGCACCTGGAGCTGCACTGCAAGGATGCGATGGGCCTGCTTGGCGGCATTCGCAACGCCGGCGCCATCTTTGTGGGCGCTTGGAGCTCCGAGCCGCTTGGCGATTATGTTGCCGGCCCCAACCACACGCTGCCGACCGGCGGCACGGCCATGTTCTCCAACCCGCTTTCGGTCGAAGAGTTCGTTAAGCGCTCGAGCGTCATTTGCTATACGCCCGAGGGCCTGCTCTCCGACGCTCCCGCCACACAACGTCTGGCCGAGGCCGAGGGCCTGTGGGCGCACGCGCTATCCGCCGCTCTGCGTCGCCGTGTGCTGGAGCAGGGCGAGGATGCCGTGAGTGCCGAGTCTCTGGCTGCGGCCGACCTGACCAAGGTCGCCTGGCCGGGCGACGCCGTGGCGACGGTTGCCAAGGGTGTGGACCTGGCTTCCGCTGGCGCGACCGGCGAGGAGGCCTAACATGGCCGAACTCACGCCGCGCATGAAGGAGCTCGTCCAGCCCTACTTGGCCGGTATCGAACCCTACGATCCCGACTTTGCGCCCACGCGCATCAATCTTTCGGCCAACGAGAACACCTATCCCGTGCCGGCTGGCGTGCGCAAGGCGGTCGACGCGGCCCTGGCTGCCACGCCGCTCAACCGCTATCCCGACCCCATGTCCAACGACCTGCGCGATGAGCTTGCTGCCTGGCATGGCGTGGCACGTGAGAATATTTGCGTGGGCAACGGCGGCGACGAGCTGCTCTATAACTACCTGCTGGCGTTTGGCGGCGCGGGACGGACCCTGCTCAACTGCCCGCCGTGCTTTAGCGAGTATGCGTTCTTTGCGTCTCTGTGCCAGACCGAGGTGCGCGACGTGTGGCGTGATCCGACGAGCTTTGAGCTCGACCAGGCAGCCATGCTCGCCGCGGCGCCGGAGTGCAACTTGGCCATCGTGACCTCGCCCAATAACCCCACGGGCGACGTGGCGCCGCTCGACTTTGTCGCGGCCCTGTGCGATGCATGCCCCGGCATGGTCATGGTCGACGAGGCCTACGTTGAGTTTGCGGACGATTCGTTTGGCGCGACTACCACGGCGCAGGGGCTTATCGCCGAGCATCCCAACCTGGTGATTCTGCATACGCTGTCCAAGGCGTTTGGCGCCGCCGGCACGCGTCTGGGCTATGTGATCGCGGCGCCCGAGGTCATCGATGTGTTTGCGGCGATTCGCCAAATCTACTCGGTTAACGTGCTAAGCCAGGCCGCCGCGCTTGCCTGCGTGCGTGCCCGCGATGCGTATGCGCCTGTGGTGGCACAGGTCGCATCCGAGCGCGAGCGCGAGTTGTGTGCCCTGCGTGCAATGGCTGCCGAGGGCATGCCCGTGGAGGCATGGCCGAGCGCGGCGAACTTTGTGCTCGTGCGCACGTCGCATGCCACGCGCGTGCGCGAGCGTCTGCGCGACGAGTATTCGATTTTGGTGCGCGACTTTAGCTACGCGCCGGGGCTCGCGGACTGCCTGCGCATTACCGTGGGCACCCCGCAGGAAAACGACGAGGTGCTGGCTGCGTTTGCCGCGCTGGTGAAGGAGGAGATGTAGATGGACCGCTATGCCGAGGTGACCCGCAAGACGGGCGAGACCGACATTGTCGTAAAGCTCGACCTGGATGGAAGCGGCGTGTGCGATATCTCGACCGGTGTGCCGTTTTTCGACCACATGCTCAACGCTTTTGGCCGCCATGGCCTGTTCGATCTGACGGTGCACGCGGTGGGCGACGTGGAGGTCGATGCGCATCATACCGTCGAGGACACGGGCATTGTGCTGGGCGAGGCGTTTTGCCAGGCGCTGGGCGACAAGGCGGGCATTACACGCTTTGCCGACGCGGCGATCGCCATGGACGAGACACTCGTGATGGCTGCTGTTGATATTTCGGGGCGCGGGCAGGCCTACTGCGAGCTGCCCGTGCCGACCGAGCGCGTGGGCAGCTTCGATACCGAACTGGCCGTCGAGTTCTTCTACGCCTTTGCGCGCGATGCCAAGCTCACGCTGCACGTGCGCGAGCTGGCGGGCGGCAACTCGCATCACATTATCGAGGCCGCCTTTAAGGCCGTGGGTCGCACGATGCGCCACGCCTGCGAGCTCGATCCCCGCGTGCAGGGCATCCCCAGCACCAAGGGATCGCTGTAACCGTCACAAGGGTAAAACCACCACAAAGGGGACAGGCACCTTTGTGGTGGTTTTGGATGATGAGAAGTGGAGGGGTCGCGTGGGCGAACCGAAGATTGTGGTGGTCGACTACCACAAGGGCAACTTGTCGAGCGTCGTGCGCGGGCTTGCGCGCGCCGGTGCCGCCGCCTGCACATCGGACGATCCGGAGCAGATCCGCAACGCCGACGGCCTGGTCATCCCGGGCGTGGGCGCGTTCTATGACGCGATCGCCTTTATGCGTCAGGGCGGCGAGGCGGACGCGGTGCTCGACGCCGTCGCCGCCGGAACTCCGCTGCTCGGCATCTGCCTGGGCCTTCAGCTCTTTTTTGAGCGCGGCAACGAGGGCGTGCCTGCGGACGAGGGCATGGCTGCAGACGGCAGCACCCCTGAGCAGTCTGGCGGCCCCTGGGTCGATGGCCTGGGCATCATGCGCGGTTCGTGTACGCGCTTGGAATCGAGTCGCCTGAAGGTGCCGCACGTGGGCTGGGACCAGGTGCACATGACGCCCGCCGGCGCGGCCGATCCGTTGCTCGCCGGTTTTGCCGAGGGCGCCAACATGTACTTCACCCACAGCTACGCGGTGGCCGACGACGCCGATGCCGCTGATGTTTTGGCGCGCACGCACTACACGCGGAGCTTCCCGTGCATCGCGCGTCATGGCAACGTGTGGGGTTGCCAGTTTCATCCCGAGAAATCCTCCGCGCTTGGTCGGCGCATCCTTAAGAACTTCGTCAACATCGTCGAGGAGGTTGGCCGATGATCCTGTTTCCCGCAATCGATCTGATCGGCGGCAAGGTCGTGCGCTTGGAGCGCGGTGACCGCAGCCGCTGCAAGGTATATTCCGACGACCCCGTGGCCGTTGCCCGCTCGTTTGCCGAGCAGGGCGCAAGCTGGGTGCACGTCGTCGACCTGTCCGCCGTCTTTGGCGAGGATGAGGACGCATGTGCCGCCAACTCGGCGGCGATCAAGGCCATCTGCGGCGTCGACGGTCTGTCCGTAGATGTGGGCGGCGGCGTCCGCTCGCTCGCGCGCATCGACGAGCTGGCAGGCTACGGCGCGCGTCGCATTGCGCTGGGCACCGTGTTGGTGACTGAGCCGGGTTTTGCCGAGGTGGCAGCCCAAGGTTTTGGCGAGCTGTTGGTGGCGGATATTGCCGCGCGCGATGGCCAGGTCAAGGTGAATGGTTGGCGCGACGGCGCGGGCGTGGCACTCGACGATGCCGTGGCACAGCTTTCCGAGCTGGGCTTTAAGCACCTGGTGTATACCGACATCGCGCGCGATGGCATGCAGACGGGCATCGATGTGGCGGCGTATCGCCATGTGGCCGAGGTCGCGGGCTTTTCCGTCGTGGCGTCGGGCGGTATCTCGACGCTCGACGACATCCGCGCGCTCGCCGCGGTGAGCGAGGGCGCTATTGAGGGCGCCATCACCGGTCGCGCGCTCTACGAGGGCAACTTTACACTCGCCCAGGCGCTAGTCGCCGCCCGAGAGGAGGAGTAGCCCATGCTTACCAAACGCGTAATTCCCTGTCTAGACGTCAAGGATGGCCGTGTGGTCAAGGGCGTCAACTTTGTGAGCCTGCGCGATGCGGGCGATCCGGTGGAGCTTGCCCGTGCCTACGACCGCGAGGGTGCAGACGAGGTCGTTTTCCTGGACATAACCGCCACGAGTGACAACCGTGCGACGACCATCGAGATGGCGGCGCATGCGGCCGAGGAGCTCGCCATTCCCTATACCGTGGGCGGCGGCTTTCGCGACCTGGCGGGCATGCGGACCATGGTTGCCGCCGGTGCCGACAAGGTGTCGCTCAACTCTGCCGCCGCGCGCGACCCGTCGCTGATCAGCCAAGCTGCCGCGGCGTTTGGCAGCCAGGCCGTGGTCGTGGCGATCGATGCCAAGCGCGTCGGCCTGCCTGGGCAGCCGGATGCCGACAAGTGGGAGGTTTTTACCGCAGGAGGCCGCAACGCCACGGGTATCGATGCAGTGGCATGGGCCGAGGAGGCGGCTCGTCGCGGCGCCGGCGAGATTCTGCTGACCAGTATGGATCGCGACGGCACCAAGGCTGGCTTTGACCTGGCGCTCACCCGCGCCGTGGCGCGCGCGGTGCCAATCCCCGTCATCGCGAGCGGCGGCGTGGGCACGCTCGAGCATTTTGCCGAGGGCGTGATCGAGGGCGAAGCCGACGCCGTACTGGCGGCCAGCGTCTTTCACTTTGGAACCTTCAGCATTCGCCAGGTGAAGGAGTACATGGCCTCGCAGGGCATCCCTGTCAGGTTGGACTTCTAGCGCTGCGGCTTGCCCAGGCACCGCATCTTGCCGCTCAAACCGTAGCTCGCGTACCAAAGTACGCGTCGCTCCTCTTTCGCGGCAACCTGCGGCACCTGGACAACCCTCGCCGACCTGTGGGGCTTACTGTTATTACTTGGGAGAAATGATGACTGAGGTAGTAGAAGCTGCTGATCTTAAATACGACGCCCGCGGGCTGATTCCCTGTGTGGTTCAGCAGTATGACACCGGTGAGGTGCTTATGGTTGCTTGGATGAATGAGGAATCGGTGGGGCTGACGCTCAAGACCGGCACCACGTGGTTTTGGAGCCGCAGCCGCCAAGAGCTCTGGAACAAGGGCGCGACGAGCGGCAATATGCAGGAGGTCAAGGAACTCTGGGCCGACTGCGATAGCGATACGCTGCTGGTCAAGGTCGACTCGCCGGGTCCGGCCTGCCACACCGGCAACCGTACCTGCTTCTTTAAGAAACTCGCGTAGGGCGGGCGCTCGATTAGACGCTCGGCCACCAGAAAGGATTGAACTATGGGTGTGCGCACCGCAAACGTTCAGGATGGAAATATCGGAGAGACGCTGACAAGTCTGGCCGAGGTGATTCACGGTCGTCGTGATGCATCGCCGCAGGAGAGCTATACCGCGCGTCTGCTGACCGACGTCGAGGACGAGCTGCTCAAGAAGCTTGCCGAGGAGGCGAGCGAGGTGATCATGGCCTGCAAGGATAACGATCACGATCACATCCGCTACGAGGCTGGCGACCTGATCTACCACCTGCTCGTGACGCTCGAGCGCTACGGCATCACCCTCGACGAACTGGCCGGCGAACTCAACGCCCGCCGTCACTAGTCTTAGGCGAGGGGCGTGGACTCCCATTCGCCGGTAGGGTGGGGGATGTCGAAGGTTCGATAGCCGCAGTCGTAGGCGTGGGCTTGCGCTTCGCGGATATTCCAGCAGATGTCGCAGGCGCGGTGCGCGTCCGAGCCAAAGGCGATGGGTACCTCGGCGTGGGCGAAGCAACGCAACAGCCCCGTCGAGGGGTAATAGTCGTCGAGGCCCTTGCGCGATGCGGCCGTCGAGACCTCAATGCGGCGACCCGTATCGTGGGCGCATTCGGCCATCTGCTCCCAAAACGGCGCCGGGTCAAAATCGGGCGCAAAGCCTTCCTTCGAAAAACGCATGACCAGGTCGGGGTGGGCCATCACATCAAAGTTGAGTGAGCTTTCGCAAGCACGGCACCAGTCGTCGACGTAGCGCTCCCACACGCCGAGCACGCCAAGGTTTTCCCAAACGTGCAGGTTGGTGTCGTCGTCGACCCAACCGCAGCGCGAATCGGGTGTATCGGGACGAGCGACGTTTTCCGTTCCCGCCGTGCCCGCGGCGCCGGCCATGATATCGCCTGGGTTGCCAATCCAATGCACGCTGCCCAAGCGCACTATGGCACCCGCGGACCAGCGCTCAACCAAAGGCTCGCAACCTTCGTACCAGTCGCATTCAAAGCCATAGACAAGCTCGAGCTCCGGCGCGATCTGCGCGGCGAGCTTGCGGGCGTCCTCAAATGCCAGGCGATGTGCCGTCAGGTCGCCCTCGACAACTTGCACTTCGCAGTTGGCGTCCATGCTGGCGGGCAGGGTGAGATGGTCGGTCGAGACCATAGCGCGGCAGCCGGCCGCAGCAGCGGCGCGAACGTTGTCCT
This sequence comes from Collinsella aerofaciens, assembly GCF_028206795.1. GTDB lineage: Bacteria > Actinomycetota > Coriobacteriia > Coriobacteriales > Coriobacteriaceae > Collinsella > Collinsella aerofaciens_AX. The sequence continues at coordinate 18,180 of NZ_JAQLFJ010000008.1, forward strand.
CAAACGAGGCATGGCCATCCGAAAACGAAGTGTGGGTGTGGCAATCGACCAGCGGGCAGGTGGGCATGGCGACTCCTTTGCATTTGGCGAATCCGCTCCATTGTAATGGCGCAGCTCTCAACACGCCGCGCACGCCGGAGCTCGAAATCGATTGGAAAGGCTGCGCGGCGCCGGTGCGGCCTCGCTTGCTCTCAAAACATGTACATCAGCCTCCAAAAGCTGCAAAAAATGACATGTTTGGAGGCTGATGTACATGTTTGGATAGGGGCGAGGGCGGCGACGGACGAAAGTCACGCCTGTGCCACGTCCGATGTGCTAGCGTTTGAGTGAACAAAACGAGCCCATGCGGAAAGGAGCCGGACCGTATGCCATGCGATAGCACATCCCCGCTGTCTCGCGAGACCGATGCGCCCGAAACTATCGTCAAGCTGGAGTGCGACATCGACGACGCGTCGCCCGAGGTGCTCGCCTACGCCGCTGACCGCCTGCGCGAGGCCGGCGCCCGCGAGGTGCATTGGCTGCCGCTTTACTGCAAAAAGGGTCGCCCCGGATGGCAGTTGCAGGTGATCTGCTCGCACGAGGATATCGAGCGCCTACAGACGATTATCTTTTTGGAGACCACGACCAACGCCGTTCGTCGCCAGGTGATGGAACGCGTTTGCCTGCCGCGCCGATTCGAGCAGGTGACAACGCCTTGGGGCGAGGTATCCGTTAAGGTGGCGACCCTGCCCGACGGCAGCGAGCGCGCGGCTCCCGAGTACGAGAATTGCGCCCGTCTTGCCCGCGAACATGACGTGCCGCTCCAACGCGTGATGCAGGCGGCTCAGAGCGCGGCGCTGCGATTCGAGTAACACGGTAGATGGGCTCCATATCCGCCAGATCCCGTATTCAGCCCCTAGCAACCCCACTCCGAAAGGACTCCCCATGAAATACCTCATCGCCTCCGACATCCATGGCTCGGCATACTGGGCCGAGCGCCTCTGCACCGCCATCGAATCCGAGCAGCCCGACCGCATTGTGCTGCTGGGCGACCTGCTCTACCACGGCCCGCGCAACGAGCTGCCGCGCGACTACGCCCCCAAGCGTGTGATTCCGCTGCTCAACGCCCTGGCCGACCGCATTATCGCGGTGCGCGGCAACTGCGACGCCGAGGTCGACCAGATGGTCCTCGACTTCCCCGTCATGGCCGACTACGCCACGCTGTTCGACGAGACCGGCCGCGAGCTGTTCCTGACGCACGGCCACGTCTTTGGCGCTGGCATGCATAACAGCGTCGACCACGCACCCGCGCTGCCTGAGGGTTCCGCGCTCGTCTACGGTCACACGCACGTCAAGGTCAACGAGGAAAGCGCCGCGCACCCGGGTCTGTGGCTCTTCAACCCCGGCAGCGTGAGCATCCCCAAGGACGGCTCGCACAGCTACGGCATCTACGAGGGCGGCACGTTCCGCCACGTGGTCATGGAGGAGGACTAACCATGGCCGAGCATATGGCTCAGCAAAATGCCGAGGGTTCGCGTGATCTGTCCACGCTGGTAGACGCGTCGGCCGAGCTGCAGCATCTGGTACAGACCATCTGGCGCCTGCGTCAGCCCGATGGCTGCCCATGGGACCGCGAGCAGACGCACCGCAGCATTGGCAAGAACATGATCGAGGAGGCCTACGAGGCACTCGACTGCATCGAGGCCGACGATGCCACGCATCTGCGCGAGGAGTTGGGTGACGTGCTGATGCAAGTCGTACTGCATGCGCAGATCGCGGCGGACGCCGGCGAGTTTACGCTAGCCGACGTGGCGCGCGATATCGACGCCAAGCTCATTCGTCGTCACCCGCACGTGTTTGGCGATGCGGATGCCGACAACTCCGACGAGGTGCTCAAGATTTGGGACGAGGTCAAGCTTGCCGAGAAGACTGCCAAAGACCAGGCCGTGGCGGCAGGCGAGGCCGCGCCCGAGGGGCTGCTCGACGGCGTGCCCACGCACCTGCCGGCGCTGATGCAGGCGCAGAAGGTGTCGCGCAAGGCGGCTGCCGTAGGCTTTGAGTGGGAGACGGTCCAGGACGTGTGGGACGAGGCAGCTGAGGAGCGTGCCGAGTTTGAGGCCGAGGCTCCCGGAACGCCCGAGCGCGAAATGGAGTTTGGCGATCTGCTCTTTGCCCTGGTCAACGTCGCGCGCAAGGAGGGTATCGACGCCGAGAGCGCCCTGCGTGCCAGCACGGCAAAGTTCCGCCGCCGCTGGGCCGCGATGGAGCAGATGGCGGCCGACGCCCACGTGGATCTTGCCGAGCTTTCGACCCATGGCCTCAACGACCTGTGGGACGCAGCAAAGGCAGGGGAGTAATACCGCGGGAGCGACGGGACAGACTTGTCCCATCGCTCCCATTATTTTTTAAAAAGATTGTATCGCTTGGCTAACTTAGGGCATAATACAAAAAGTGCGACAAGGCTAACTTATGAACCTTCGCGCCGCTGCAGCGTGTAAGCCGCGTCGCCAAGCATTCAACCCGTTTCCAAGTGAGAGGGAGACAACATGAGCGATATTTTGGATGTCTACGGTCGCGAGGTGCTCGACAGTCGCGGCAACCCCACCGTCGAGGTCGAGGTCGTGCTCGAGGACGGCAGCTTCGGCCGCGCGATGGTGCCTTCGGGCGCTTCGACCGGCGCCTTTGAGGCATGTGAGCTGCGCGACGGCGACAAGGGCCGCTATCTGGGCAAGGGTGTCTCGCAGGCCGTCGAGCACGTCAACAACGAGTGTGCCGATGCCGTCGTGGACCTCGACGCCTTCGATCAGCGCGCCGTCGATGCCGCGCTAATCGCCGCGGACGGTACGACCAACAAGACCAAGCTCGGCGCCAACGCCATTCTGGGCGTGTCGCTGGCAGTTGCCCGCGCCGCAGCCGAGTCGGCGGGCCTGTCGCTGTACCAGTACCTGGGCGGTGTCAACGCCCATCTGCTGCCCACGCCCATGATGAATATCCTCAACGGCGGCGTGCACGCCGACAACAACGTCGACTTCCAGGAGTTCATGATCATGCCGGTGGGCGCCCGGAGCTTTGCCGAGGGCCTGCGCTGGTGCGCCGAGGTCTACCACACCCTCAAGGGCGTGCTGCACGAGGCCGGCTTGGGCGGCGGCGTGGGCGACGAGGGCGGCTTTGCGCCCAACCTCAAGACCAACGCTGAGCCGTTCGAGTACATCACCAAGGCCGTCGAGAAGGCTGGCTTTAAGCCCGGCGTCGACTTCATGTACGCCATGGATCCGGCCTCGACCGAGTTCTACAACGCCGAGACCGGTATGTACGAGCTCAAGGGCGAGGGCGTGGAGTACACGAGCGCCCAGATGGTCGATTACTGGGAGAAGCTTGTCGACACCTATCCCATCATCTCCATCGAGGACGGCATGGCCGAGGAGGACTGGGACGGTTGGGTCGAGCTCACCCAGCGCATTGGCAACAAGGTGCAGCTGGTGGGCGACGACCTGTTTGTCACCAACACCGAGCGCCTCAAGAAGGGCATCGAGCTGGGCGCCGCCAACGCGATCCTGGTCAAGGTCAACCAGATCGGCACGCTCACCGAGTCGCTCGAGGCCATCGAGACCGCCAAGGAGGCCGGCTACGCCTGCATCGTGAGTCACCGCTCCGGCGAGACCGAGGATTCCACGATCGCCGACCTGGTCGTGGGCGTCAATGCCGGCCAGATCAAGTCGGGCGCCCCGTGCCGTAGCGATCGCATCGCCAAGTACAACCAGCTCATCCGCATCGAGGACGAGCTCGAGGGCAGCGCGCGCTACGCCGGAAAGGCCGCGTTCTACAACATTCGCTAGGCAGGCGGCGTGTGCGGGGACGGAGCTGACTCGGATTCGCCTCGTTCCCGCCGGGCACTGTTGAGCACCATTGGGCGCTGGGCCATATGGCTCAGCGCCTTTTTTATGTCGAGCAAGGGCCGCCGAAGGCGGTGCGCGCACTCGTGCTATAACTAAAGGACTTAGCGCAAACAAACCTCAACCGCACAAGGCGCACATGGATCAGATTTACGACAACAGGTACTATTCCGCCGGTTCGCGTGAGCCGTCGCCTCGCCGTGCGCGCACGGTGCAGCTCGGTGGGTCCGCCTACGCCGGCGCCGACCGCTCCACGCAGCGCCCGACAAGTACCTCGCGCCCCAATGCTCATGTGAATGCTTCGGCAGATGGACCGGTGCGCCCGGCACGTTCGTCGCATGCGTCGCGTCCCTCGGCCCAGACGCACGACAGGTCGAGTAGGCCCTCGAGCCGTCTTTCGGGTTCGGACTTTATGCGCTACGCCAACGACAACGCGGTGATTAAGGCGATCTATGACTTTACGCATGGCTCTCTACGCCCGCTGTTTATCGGTATCGTGGTGGCGCTTGCGCTCGTGAGCCTGTATTTCCCCGTGCGCGATCTGTATGTGGCAAAACGCTCGAGCGACATCTTGGCCAAGCAGGTCGAGATTCGCGAGCAATATAACGACGAGCTGCAAAAAAGCGTCGACAAGCTGCTCTCGGAGGAGGGTATCAGGGATGCGGCGTCCGAGGACCTGGGCCTGGTGATGCCTGGCGAGACTAGGATTGATGTCTTGGGCTTGGACGATGATTCGGACTCGTCGCCGGCTGAAAAGAAGTCGTCGAACGCCAAGAAGGCCAGCGAGGTGGCCAAGGAGATCGAAGAAGTCGGCAAGGACGCGCCGTGGTACATTCAGACGCTCGACATGCTGTTTGGATTTAACGGCGTCGAGGGTCAGACGGTCGCGTCCAGCGGCGAGTAGGCGAGTAGCGCCCGGAGGGGAGCCCGCAATGACAAATTGCAAACGATATAAGGTGGCCGCGATTGACCTGGGAACGGTGTCGTCGCGACTGGTGTTGGCGCAGGTCGAGGCCGGGGCGATCGTGGAATCGTCCAAGCATACCGAGATCACCGACTTGGGCGAGGGCGTGGACGCGACGGGGCGCTTTTGCGAGGCGGCCGTTGAGCGCGTGCTCGCTGCGTGCCGCATGTTTGTGGACGAAGCCCGTACCTTTGGGGCCGCGTGCATCTGCACCACCTGCACGAGTGCCGCGCGCGATGCGTCCAATGCCGCGCTGCTGCTGGACGGTCTGCGCGATCTGGGGCTCGAACCGCAGGTGATTCCGGGCGAGGTCGAGGCGCGCCTGACGTTTTTTGGCGTGGCGCACGACTTTGCCGGCGAGCGCATCATTGTTGCCGATTCGGGCGGCGGCTCCACGGAGCTCGCTACGGGTGTATACGCGCCGGAGCGCGGGATCTTCGCGCTGGAGGGAACGCGTTCGCTGGACATTGGTTGCCGTCGTGTGACGGAGCGTTTTTTCTCGGCGTTGCCGCCTTCGGACGGCGAGCTTGCTGCCGCTGCCGACTGGGCGGGCGAGCAGTTCGAGGCCTACTTTGAGAGCCTGCCGAGCGATTTTGAGCGCGCCGAGCGCTTGGTCGCGGTGAGCGGTACCGTCACCACACTCGTGGCGCTGGTCCACGAGCTGGAGCCGTACGACTCGAGCTTTGTGCACCTGCGCGAGCTTTCGATGGAGCAGATCTCGGACGCTATCGATCATATGTCTACGCTGGATGTGGAGGGTATCGCTGCGCTGCCGGGCGTGCAGCCCAAGCGCGCGGGCGTGATTCTGGCCGGCGCCGTGGTGGTTCGCGAGCTCATGCGCGCCGGTGGCTACAAGACGCTCACCGTAAGCGAGAACAGCCTACTCGCTGGCATGGCCGCCACTATCAACGAAACCCTCGACGGCGCGACCCCCACCATCGGCTGGACCCCGAGCCTGAGTGCTCTTTAACCGTCTTCCTCTGAGTTGCGGTGAAATAGTTCCTAAATAAGCTGGTAAACGGTATAAACGGGGGTGCGGACAGAAAGTTGGACCGTGAAGCGGTCCGGACTGGAGGTTCGCATGTACAGCAGGGAGAAGGTCGAGCTCTTCCTCCTGGCGACGGAGGACGGCATGGGGCCGACCGCCGCCGCGAAGTTCGCGGGGGTCTCGGTGGGCGCGGCCAAGAAGTGGGCGACGGGGCACCTCCCGCACAGCTACACCGGGGCGCGCTGTAGAATCGGGGCGAGGAAACCGCCACGGAAGGAGGCCGGCTTGGGCCCCGACAAGTCGACCTACGCCCCGCCGGCGACCGGCCCGCTCGCCGGGCTCAACGAGGACCAGATAGAGAACCTGCTGCTCAGGGCGGTGTTGGCCGACCTAAAAGCGGAAGGGTGGGACCCGGCTTCGATCTCGAACAGGAGCAAGTGCGAGCTCGGCGAGAGATTGAGGCGGGCGACCGCCCTGCCCCTCCGCTCGATCACAGGTTTCTTGAGGATATCGAAGAGCTCCTATGAGTACTGGAGGCCCCGCGTCGCCGCGCCGCGCGACCGCGACGCCGACATACGCGACCGCGTGGTGCGCATCTTCCGCGAGGGCTCGGGGTGCTGGGGGTACCGCACCGTCTGGGCGCGCCTGCGCCGCGAGGGGGTCCGCGCCAGCGAGAAGCGCGTGGCCCGCGTGATGCGCGAGGAGGGCCTCGAGGTCGTCTACAACAAGAGGCGCGCCCGGGGCTACAGCTCCTACGCCGGCGAGGTCTCCAAGGCGCCGGAGAACCTCGTGAGCAGGAATTTCCACGCCGACGAGCCCAACCGGCTGTGGCTCACCGACATCACCGAGTTCAGGCTCCCGGGCGGCGAGAAGGTCTACCTGAGCCCGATCGTCGACTGCTTCGACGGGATGCCCGTCGCCTGGTCGATCGGGCTGCACCCCGACAAGCGCCTCGCGAACTCGAGCCTGCTCAAGGCCTGCGCGTGTTAGCGCTAATCTAAAATTGACCACTTTCGCAAACGCATCTCGCCGAATGCGCTAACGCGCTTTCGCCGAACCCGCTAACGTACTTTCACCAACTGCGCTAACGGAACTATGCTCCGATCGGGTATCCGACCCGGGAGGAGCGGGATATGGAGCGAAACGTAATGGGAGAGCTGAATGTCTACAGGGGGTCCGGCGCGAAACCGAACTTCAGCGAGATCGCGAGGAGGCACGGCATGGACCGGCACACGGTCGCCAAGTACTGGCGGGATGGCGAGTCCGCCGCCGACGGGAGGTCCGCGAGGGGCAGCGCCTTCGACCCGCTCGAGGAGGTGATCCGCGCGAAGGCCCAGCTGCCCGGCATGACCAAGATGGCCGTGTACGCGTTCCTGCGCGAGAGCCGCGGGGAGGGGCTGCCCGGGTACGGCGCCTTCACCGCATGGTGCCGGGCCCGCGACGTGCCCTTCGGAGGCGCGGGCGGCCGCGAGCCGCACCCGCGGTTCGAGACGCCCCCGGGCAGGCAGCTGCAGTTCGACTGGAAGGAGGGCATGAGGCTCGTCGACTCGGAGGGCGAGGTCTTCGAGTTCAGCGTGTTCACCGCGACGCTCGGCTACTCCCGGAAGCACCGCTTCATACCGGTCAGGAGCCGCACGCTCGACGACCTGCTGTCCTGCCTGCTCGCCACCTTCACCCGCCTCGGCGGCGTCCCGGAGGAGTGCATCACGGACAACATGTCGTGCCTGGTGACCGTCTCCGGTCGCAGGAGGACCAGGCAGGAGAGGGCGTGGCGGTTCGCGCGGGAGGCCGGCTTCGAGCTAAGGCTCTGCGCGCCGCGCTCGCCGCAGACCAAGGGCAAGGACGAGTCGGCCAACCGCTTCCTGAACCGCCTGCTCGCCTACGGCGGCGAGTTCACCGGGTGGGGCGGCCTCGCCGAGGCGGTGGCCCGGGTCGAGGCCCAGGCAAACTCGGAGCCGAACCGCACCACCGGCCTGCCGCCCGACGCGCTGTTCATGCGGGAGAAGGAGAGCCTGCGGCCCATCGGGAACCTCCGTCTCCTCGAGTCGATGGTGGGCGACGTGAGCGTCCAGACCGTCCCGCCGACCATGCTCGTCAGGGCCGCCGGCAGGGAGTGGTCCGTGCCCAGGCGCTGCATCGGCCGGCGCGTGAGCGTCATAGCGATGCCCGGCGGCCAGGTCGTGGTGAGGATGGCCGGCGAGGAGGTCGCCGTCCACGACGCCGCGTCCGGGCCGTCGAGGCCAATCAACTACGACCCCGACCACTATGGGCAGGCCCTCGAGGGGAAGCGGGGCCTGGCCGACGCGGACATCGCCGAGGCCGCGCGCGCAAATCTCGCGCTGCTCGACTCGCTCGGAGGGGCGTGATGGGCGCCGTCGCGGAGGGCAGCCCCTCGATCAGGGCGCAGGCGAACCTCTCCGCGCTCGGGCTGCACGAGATGGCGGCGTCCCTGCCCGACTACGTGAGGATGGTCGCCGCGGGCGAGCGGGGCTTCGCCTCCGCCCTCGAGGAGATGACGCGCGTCGAGGTCGCCGCCCGGGAGGTCAGGATCACCAACCAGCGCATACGGTCGTCGGGGTTCCCCTACGTCAAGGGGCTGGCGGACTTCGACTGGGACTTCCAGCCGTCGGTCCCGCGCGCCGAGATCGAGGAGCTCGCGACCCTGAGGTTCGTCGAGCGGGCCGAGAACGTCCTGTTCGTGGGGAGCCCCGGCGTGGGCAAGACGCACCTCGCCGTCGCGCTGGGCATCGAGGCGGTCAAGGCGGGGCGCGAGGTCAGGTTCGTGGACTGCGCCCGGCTCGTCGAGGACCTGGAGGACGCCTCGTCGCGCGGCATCCTCAAGAAGAGGCTCAAGTACTACGCCCACTCGAGGCTGCTGATCATCGACGAGCTCGGCTACCTCGACGTCGGCAGCGCGGGCGCGGACCTGCTGTTCCAGCTGATATCGACGTGCTACGAGCAGCGCTCGACGATCATCACCACCAACGTGGGGATCAGCGGCTGGGGCAGGGTGTTCGGGGACGACGTGGCGGCGAGCGCGATCGCGGACAGGGTGTGCCACCACTGCCACCTGGTCAAGATAACCGGCAGGTCCTACAGGCTGAAGGACCTGCCGAGGGACGGGCCCGTCAAGTCGTGACCGGAATCGGTGAAATAACGTTAGCGCAACCGGTGAAACCGCCTTTGCGCAAACGGCGCGCCTGTTTAGCGAAACTGGTGAAAAATAGATTGACGCTAACAGCGCGGCGAGGCCGGCGGGCGCGCGCACGACGATCCACTCGGACCGGGGCGGCCACTACCGCTGGCCGGAGTGGATCGGGATCTGCGAGGAGAACGGCCTGATCAGGAGCATGTCCGCGAAGGGCTGCAGCCCGGACAACTCGGCCTGCGAGGGCTTCTTCGGGCGCCTCAAGAACGAGTTCTTCCACTACAGGGACTGGGAGGGCGTGACGGCCGAGGAGTTCATGGGAAGGCTCGAGGCCTACCTCGTGTACTATCGTGAGGAGCGGATCAAGAAGTCCCTCGGGTGGCTGAGCCCGATGGAGTACCGCAGGAAGCTTGGATACGCCTAGGCGCGGTCCAAGAAATCATCCGCACCCCCAACAGGATCTATTCCACCGCAACTTAGAGCCCCGCCGGCGTGTAAAAGAAACGAGCCCGCATCCCTTGGGGACACAGGCTCGAAAGCTCCATATGGTAGGGGCGGTGGGACGTCCGCGCATTTGCTGCGCAAATACGCACCGGCTTCGGCCGCCTGTCGGCGCCCTCGCCGGCTCGCTACGGACGCTGCGCGTCCGCTTAACGCTCGCCCCCTCGCGGGTTCGAGTCCCACTGGCATCTAAAAGAAGCGAGCCCGCATCCCTGGGGAACACGGGCTCGCAAGCAATCACATGGTAGGGGCGGTGGGACTCGAACCCACAATCCTTGCGGCGAGAGATTTTAAGTCTCCTGCGTATGCCAATTCCGCCACGCCCCCGTGAGACTAGAAGTCTAGCACAAGCCGTCCGTTACGCGTTGACGGCCATCGAGTGTTGGCCCGACTTCTCCAGGAACTCCTGGAACTTGGCTTCGTCGCCTTTGTTCTTGTACTGCAGGGCTAGCAGGTACTCCAAGCGGCAGCGCTTGACCGGGTCGTCGCCGACATCCTCGAGCATGCGCTCCAGCTCGGGAATGTCGTTGTGGCGCTTGAGGATCATCGTGTCGTACATCAGCTGACACTCGTGCGCAACTGCCTCGGCCTGACCGCCCTCAAAGCCCTTGATCTCGTGCAACAGCTCTTTGGACTTTTTGCGGTCCTCCTGGCCAACATAGTAGTTAAAGGCCTTAATCACCAAGTCGACGCGCTGCATCTTGGGGAGGTTGAGTCCCAGCAGTAGGTCGAACATCTCGCTGGCACGCTCGTGGTCCTCGCGCAGCAGATAGGAGTTCAGACGCAGGTAGTCGCGGTTGTAGCGCGGGTACAGCATGCTGGTGAGTTTGCCGTCGAGCAAACGATCGAACTCGTCCCACTGCTTGGCAGCCATAAGCTGCTGCAGGCGCTTAAACGTGGTGCGTTTTTTGACGCTAAAGAACACCGACACGGCGATGCAGATGATAACGACGGCGGTCCAGAGGGTGCGGGAATCGGGCATATTAGGGTCCTTAGTCGCTCATAAAGCGAGCGGTATGACAACACGTACTAGATGTATTATACGCAGCGCGCAAGCAAACTGGCATAAAAGCTCATCGAGGCCGAGTGCCATCGCTCGCTGCGGTACACTTACCTAAAGTAAACCATGAAGGGAGACATTACCTATGAAGAAGATCGTTTTGGCTTGCGGTGCTGGCGCTGCTACTTCCACGCTCGTTGCCCAGAAGGTCGCTACTCTGCTCGACGCCAACGGTTATGCCGACAAGTACGAGATCGTGCAGTGCGCCATCTCCGAGGCCAAGGATTACTGCGACGAGGGCGCTGACCTGCTGATCGCCACCACCGTTGCCCCCGAGGGCCTCACCTGCCCGTACGTGAGTGGCGTGCCCTTCATGACCGGCATGAACCGCGTTGCCGCCGAGAAGGCCGTTCTCGACGTCATGGCTCAGTAGGCGCTGACTGCATGAGTGAGCAGAACGCCAACCCGGTAGAGCTCTTTGGTATGCGCGTTGCCCATGTGGGCATTAACGCCACCGACCCGGCAGACGCCCTGGAGATCGCGGAGCTGTTCTCGACGATGATGGGCCTGCCCGTCACCGAGACCCCGGTTTCGTACTTTAACGATTCGCTGGTCGAGATCATGAAGCAGAACGGTCGTGGCACCAAGGGCCACATCGGCTTTGCCGTTAACGACATCGATGCAGCTGAGAAGTGGTTTGCCGAGCGCGGGCTCGAGGTCAACGAAGAGTCGCGCGCGCTGCTGCCCGACGGTGGTACCAAGCTCGTGTACTTTAAGCGCGAGTTCGCCGGTTTCGCCGTGCACCTGTGCCGCGAATAGCGCACAAGCTGCCATAGCTAGCAAAAAGGGATAGGGCCGCGTGGCCCTACCCCTTTATTTATGCCGAGGGGCTTCCTACCGCGGCAGGCGAATCGTAAAGCGGCTGCCGACGCCCTCGACTGAGGTCACGCCAATGACACCGCCATGGCTATCGACGATCCACTTGGCAATGGCAAGCCCCAGGCCCGAGCCCTGCGCGCCGGCATTGCGTGCGTTGTCGGCGCGGTAGAACCGTTCAAACGCGTGAGCTGCGGATTCCTGGTTCATGCCGATGCCCTCGTCCTCAACGCTTATGTCGATTGTGCCCGCGCCCGCATCCGGCGTTATGCCAAATGTGACGGTCGTTCCCGCGTCCGAATACTTGGCGGCGTTTTGCACGATCACGCGTAGCGCCTGCTTCACGAGTGCCACGTCGACGGGCGCGTCGCAGCGCGAATCGCTGACAAGCGCGGTGTCGTACGCCAGCCGATACGTGTGCGCGGTATCGATCATCTGCGATTCCTCGCATACCTCGCCGACCAGTGCGGCCAGGTTGGTATCCGCACGCCGCAGGACCGTGCGCCCGGCATCGCCGCGTGCCAAAAACAGCAGCTGCTCCACGAGCTCTTGCATGTGCTCGCTTTCGGCCTTGAGGGACGCGATGGATTCCGCCAGCACGTCCGGGTCGTCTTTGCCCCAGCGATCGAGCATGTTTACGTAACCCTGAATCACCGCGATGGGCGTGCGCAGCTCGTGGCTCGCATCGTTGACAAAGCGCATCTGTTGCAGTTTGGCCTCTTGCATCTGGCGCAGTAGGCGGTTGAGTGCAACCTCGATGCTTGCCAGGTCGGCGTCGCCGGTAGTGACGCTCGGCGAGTCGACGCTTGCGCGCTCGATGGCTTGCTCCAGTGTTTCCATCTTGCCGCCGGCGAGTTGCATGCGGCCGAGTTCGTCCACGCGCAGGGCCAGATCGTTGAGCGGCGCCATGGTGCGGCGCACGCGGCGGGCGCCGCCGAGCATGTTGAGCACGCTGATGACCTGCCAACCCACAACGACAAGGTAGAGAGGCCATAGCGTGACGAGGTCCTGCGCGAGGGGGAAAGTCTTGGTGGTACGCGCAAGCTCGACGGTATAGGTGAGCGTTGTCAGGTCCCAGCCGCGCGCGGGCGTCAGCGTCATGCCGCGAACGGTGGCGCTGGGGATCCATCCTGCGGTAAACGCGCCGTTGGGCAGCGTCTGGTTGTATCCATAGACAAGGATCGCCGCCACAATCACTACTAGCAGCAGGTCGAGCCAAACGTAGCTCATCAGGCGGCGCCACATATAGCTCCAGTTGATGGCGCGGGCGATGGAGGTGACGCGTTTGGCCTCGGCGTTACGCGCGGCAGACATAGCCCACCCCGCGCACGGTCTGGATGATGCGGGCGCCGCCGGCGTCCTCGATCTTGGCGCGTAGATGCGCGATGTGCACGTCGACGTTGTTGGTGTCGCCCATGTATTCGTAGCCCAGCGCTTCGTGCGCGATGCGTTCGCGCGTGAGCACGGTCTCGGCATGCGCCATAAGCAGGGCGAGGACATCGAACTCGCGGGCCGTGAGCGCAATGGGCGAGCCGCCGACCGTGACTTCGCGGCGGTCGGGGTCGAGCGCAACCGAGCCCACGGCGAGCGTGGCGGGGGAGAGCGAGGCGGAAACCTGGGTCGAGTCACTGACCGGGGGCATCGCAGTGGCGCCGACACCCGTGCCGCCTGCCGCGCCCGTCCCGATGCCGCCAACGCCCGAAGCCGCCCGCACGGCCTCCGAGCGCTTCAACGCCACGCGGATCCGTGCGAACAGCTCCTCAATCGCAAACGGCTTGGTCAGGTAATCGTCGGCGCCGGCATCGAGCCCGGCCACCTTGTCCATCACGGCATCGCGCGCGGTGACCATTATCACCGGCACATCCTTGTGCTTACGGACGCGCCGCAGGACCTCCATGCCGTTGAGCTGCGGCAACAGCACATCGAGCAGAATAAGATCGTAGTTGCGCTCCAGCGCCAGGTCCACGGCGGTGCGGCCATCGGCGGCGTGTTCCACCTGGTAGCCCTCGTGCTCCAGCTCGAGCGTCACAAAGCGGGCGATTTTCTCCTCGTCCTCTACGATCAGGATCCGTGCCATGCGTGCCCCCGTCTGCGATTACTTGTCGTCGTTCAGATTTTGCTTGATGTCGTCCGCGGCATCGGCGGCGTGATTCATAAGGTTGTTGATGCTGCCGGGCACGTCGCCGTCGCTGTCGATGCGGTAGCGCATGCCAAAGAACAGGCCAATCAGCATCAGCCAAATCGTAGCGCCCCAGGCAAACAGGGCGATGATGGGGATCAGGATGGGGATGTTGAGGATGATCGCATCGCGGCGCGTGGCGATAAACTTGGTGTCCAGGCTCAGGCGGAAGAGCTTTTTGAGGTACTCCCATACGCTGTCCATCTTCTTGGAGAAGTCGGTCTTTTCGCTCGACTTCTCGTAGGCGGCCTGCGCGGCGACCATCTCGGCTGAGGGCTCATCGACCGGCTCAGACTCGGTGGCGGCATGCGCTGATGTGGTCTGGGTCTTGCCCTGCGACTCGAGCCAAATGATGGCGTCCAAAACGTTGCCGTCGGCGGCATCGAGCGCGGCCTTGGCATCGGTGTAGCTCACGTTGCACTTGGTGCGGATGGTTTCAACTTTTTCGAGGTCGTCCATGACCTGTCCTTTCGTTCGATGGGCGCGACGCCAGGCGATCTGCCTGGGCGCGAGCGTTGCGTTCGGCGGCCTGCGTTGCGCGGCGCCGCCCCGCCCTTGGTCGAACTCTATAGTGCAGGTTATAGATTAAGCGATTCTTGAGCCAAGATTAATGTTGGATGAGTTTTTGGGTAGCGGTGGGAAAAGTATTAGACCTCGATAGCGGGGGATGTGGTGCCGGTGCAAAACGGCGTCAAAGGTTGGTCGAGCAGGCGGTTTCTCCATTGATGTCCGCACGACATGTGACACTTACCCTGCCGCCCTGCTCTGCCGCGGAGGCATGTACCCAAACAACGACCCTCTAAGGAGTTCGATATTGATGAGTGACAACGCAAAGCATCTCGCAAAGAAGTGCGTTAAGGACGCGGGGCCGTGCCTCGCGCTGTGCGTAGCCGGCGCAGCGGTCGCGCTGCTGGCTTCTTTGGGGCCATTCGACGTGCTCCGAAGTGCCGTCTCTCTGCACGTTTGCATGGCCCTTGCCGGCGCCATGATGACCGGCGGCGTGCTCGATCTGGTTTTTTGGGTGCTTGACCCGTTTGGATGGAAGAACGAGGGGTAAGCCCTAAGGGCTGGAACGGTTGGCTTAGTGATCGTGCAGAATGCGGGCTAGCGACTTACAGGGAAGTGGTGATCCGATGACGGTCTATGTGACGGGCGATATTCACGGCGGCGTCGACATGCAAAAGCTGCGCGACTGGGACCTTGGGGATAGTCTGACGAGCGACGACTATCTGATTATCGCCGGCGACTTTGGCTTTCCGTGGGATTTCTCTGCCGAAGAATGTGCCGACATCGCTTGGCTGGAATCGCGTCCCTATACCGTGCTGTTTGTCGACGGCAACCACGAGCGTTTCGATCACTGGGCGGAGCGCCCCATGGAGTTGTGGCACGGTGGGCTGACGCAGCGCCTGTCGGACACCTCTCCCATACGGCGCCTGGCGCGCGGCGAGGTTTTTGAACTCGACGGCTCAACGATCTTTACCATGGGCGGCGCCACGAGCGTGGACAAGGAATACTGCATTCCGTATTCCAGCTGGTGGCCGCATGAGCTGCCGAGTGAGCGCAACTTTGAGGAAGCGCGGACAAAGCTCGACAGCGTGGGCTGGAGGGTCGACTACGTGATCACCCACACCTGCTCTACGCGTATGCTTTCGCCCACGCTTTATCCGGCACCCGGCTGGAATTGCCCCACGGTTGATCGACTTACGGCATTTTTCGATGAGCTGGAAGACCGCTTGGATTACAAGCGCTGGTACTACGGGCATTTTCATCGGGATGCCAACCCGGCCGAGCGCCATACCGTGCTCTACGATTGCATCATTCGCTTGGGTGACGAACTCCAGCCCTGGGATGTTGCGTAGGGGGCGGGATGGCTGGCTACTCGATCGTTACAGTGATGTTCTCCCGGTGCGCGCGGATGACGTCCCAGCTAAAGTGCTCGACCAGCTGCTCGGCAGAGCGCGGTGTGGTGTCCGGTGCGATGCCCGTTTGTCCGGCGAGCCATCCCAGCAGTGCCTCGGGCGTGCCAAAGCGGGCGCGTAGTTCGCCCAGGTCCAGATCGCGGTCGCGCTTGGAAAGGCGACGGCCATCCGGCGACATGAGCAGCGGAATATGTGCGTAGTGCGGCGTGGGAAGACCCAGCAGATGCTGCAGGTAGATCTGGCGCGGCGTGGAGCCAAGCAGGTCGCATCCGCGCACGACCTCGGTGACGCCCATGGCGGCGTCGTCGACCACCACGGCTAGCTGATAGGCAAACACGCCGTCGCTGCGGCGCACCAAAAAGTCGCCGCACTCGGTAGCGAGTGCCTCGCATTGGGCCCCGTACGTGCGGTCCACGAATTCGATCACGTCGTCTGCGAGGTCATCGACGGTGGGCACGCGCAGACGCGTGGCCGGGGCGCGCAGGGCGCTGCGGCGGGCGACCTCTTCGGCCGAAAGCCCTCGGCAGGCGCCACGGTAGATGGGCGTGCCGTCGCTGGCATGCGGCGCGCTCGCGGCGTGGAGCTCGGCGCGCGTACAAAAGCAGGGATAGGTGAGGCCGGCGTCTTGCAGCTGGCGCAAGGCGCTCTCGTACAGGTCGAGGCGATCGTGCTGGTAGTAGGGGCCATCGTCCCACTCGAGTCCTAGCCAGGCTAGGTCGTCAATCAGTTGAGCGGCAAGTTCCGGGCGCTTGCAGCGATCGTCCAGGTCCTCGATGCGCAACACGATGCTGCCGCCCTGGCTGCGGGTCGAAAGCCACGAGCACAGGCAGCTGAACACGTTGCCCAGGTGCATGCGGCCCGAGGGCGACGGGGCAAAGCGACCCACGACGGGCGTGGGAGCGGGAGAGGAGGTCGTCGTTGGCGCGTCCGCGGCGGGCGCTGCTATGTTGCGTGCGTTGATATCCATGCGGACGAGTATAGCGCGGGACACGGTAGGGAAGGCGTTGCCGTGGCTCGCAAGTTGGCGGCGCTGCGCATTGCGCACGGCGGGTTTGCGGCTCAACGTCTCGATTGCCGCGCACTGACTCAGCCTCACAAACGACAGAAACCCCGGCAGCTCTTCGCAACTGCCGGGGTTTCCGCGGAAAAGGGGGACATGATCCTCGAGCGAACGGCAAAGGGGCAAACCGTTTTCGCTCAACTGCTTTATGCCCCTCGGCTGGCGGCTCAATCAGCGCATGCCGCGCCCACACAAAGCCGCTACACCTGTGACGGAGCTGTGAAGTGGTGTCTATCGTTGGTGCAGGCCATGCCAAGGAGTGTCCCAAATTGCCGGCAGATAAGGAACGTCCCTAAGTGCCAGACTCGGGTGGGACTTTTGTCCCATTTGACGTTCCGTTGGCCCAGATATTCGTCATGTGTGCCCGTAAACGTGGGACAATGACGCTGTTGGTATCACAGACAAAGGATGTGCCTATGAACGCCCCCGTTGCCAAGACCTGTCGGCAGCGCCGCCTATTCGCGCGATTCGCTTCCGTCTGCGCGCTCGTCGCGCTTGCGTTGTTGCTGCTGCCTGCCGCCGCGCATGCCGACGGCTACTCTATGACCCAAACCTGTATCGGTGCCACGGTCGAGGCCGACGGCTCGCTGACCGTTGTCGAGGGGCGCCAGTTCGATTTCGATGACGACATCAACGGCGTGTTTTGGGAGATCAATGCGGGCACCAACCAGCAGGGCGGCGCGGCGGGTGTCAACGTGCTGAGCGTCGAGGAAGAGGACACCGCGTTCAACAAAGTCGATAGCGCAAACAAGGGTGACTCTGGCGTCTACACGGTCGAGCAGTCCGACGGCGGCGTAAAGATCAAGGTTTTCAGCCCCCACGAGAGCGGCGATAGCGTGATCTATTACGTGAGCTACACCATGACCGGTGCGGTCATGAACTGGGCCGATACCGCTGAGCTCTACTGGAAATTTGTAGGTGACGGCTGGTCCGCGGATTCCGACGATGTCGAGATGGAGGTGTACTTCGCAAATGCCGCTGCCGGGACGGCGGCCGTCAAGGGCGATAACTTCCGCGCATGGGGCCACGGCTCGCTGACGGGCGACGTGTCGCTCGATGAGGACGAGCCCATGGTCACCTATACCATTCCCTGCGTGCATCAGGGCGAGTTCGCCGAGGCACGCATCGCCTTCCCCAGCGACTGGGTGCCGCAGCTTGCCGCCTCGGGCGAAGAGCGCATGTCGACGATCCTGAGCGAAGAAAAAGAATGGGCCGACGAAGCTAACGCCCGCCGCGCTCACGCTCGTATGATTGCCATTGCACTTGCCGTGCTAAGTGTTGTCGCGGCGGTGGCCTTTACCGGCACAATCGTTGTGCTCAAGCTGCGCCGCCGCAAGCCCAAGCCGCTTTTCCAGGACGAATATTTCCGCGATGTGCCTTCGGCCGACCATCCCGCCGTGCTTTCGGCCCTCATGAGCTGGAACGAGGTGCCCGATCAGGCATATATCGCCACGCTCATGAAGCTCACCGACGATCGCGTGATCAAGCTGGAAGAAGCGACCGAGACCAAGAAGAAGGGTCTGCTCCGTCGCGAAAAAGAGGAGCAGACGTATCGCATCACAGTGACCGACGAGGCCTGGAAGGCTGCCAAGAAGGACGGCATCGATCGCGATGTGCTCAAGGTCTTCTTCGCCGGCGTTAAGCCCGATAAGGACGGAGTCCGTTCGCGCACGTTTAGCGAGCTGGAGGAGTACGCTAGCGAGCGCACCACATCTGTTGGCGACAAGCTCGAGGACTATCAGAACACCGTTAAGGGCAAGTTGGCCGATAGCGAGTACGTTGCCTCGGACGGCATTGTCGCAATGGTGTTCTGCCTGGTTCTTGGTATTCTGATCGCCTTTGTTCCCATGGGATCCATTTTCTTTACCGACGGCGCACAGGCGAACATTATCGCCGCGGTTATCTCGGTGCCGATTGTGCTGGTGGGTATTGGCGTGGGCCTTACGTTCCGCCGCTTTACTCCGGAAGGTGCCGAGGTAGCGGCCCGCTGCAAGGCGCTCAAGCATTGGCTCGAGGACTTCACGCGCCTAAAGGAAGCCGTCCCGGGCGATTTGGTGCTGTGGAACAAGCTGCTGGTGATGGGTGTGGCGCTGGGCGTTTCGAAGGAAGTCCTGCGTCAGCTTGCCGAGGCGGTGCCTCCCGAGGTGCGCGAGGCCGACGGTTTCTACGACAATTACCCCTGCTACTGGTGGTACTACCACCATTACGGCATTGATTCGCCGCTCGATTCGTTTAACGATGTGTATCACGAGAGCATCCGTGAGCTGGCTTCGAGTTCCGATAGCTCGGGCGGCGGCGGAGGCGGTGGCTTCTCGGGCGGCGGAGGCGGCGGCGTCGGCGGAGGCGGCGGCGGAACGTTCTAGCGAGCGCTTGCTTTGGGGTGGATCTTTCTGGGCGGTTGCCAGGGAAGATTCATCCCATTTTTGTGCATCGAAACGGGTCAAACTTTCCGCTGAGGACCTTCGCGCAAGGGGCAGTGGACAAAAAATGCCAAATATGAGTACTGTTGCTGCGTTGGTCACATATGTTTGCACATAATAATGGCTCCTAATGAGAGTACTTCTCGTTAGGAGCCTATTTTATTGAACATTTGGGGAGCTACGTCAGCTCGTGCAGCTGGTCGTCATGCCTACAAGCATCAAAAATGCCCCAAATCGCTGCTACTAAAAAGGTAACAGTACTCATATTTGATGTTTTTTGACCACAGCTATTTGCAGATCACCAAGGCTACTCATTGGGGACAGACTTAAATGACTAGGTGTGGCTGCCTGGGCTAGGCTGTTAGGTCGAGTTCGTAGAGAAAGCTTTCACGCGGCATGTCGTGACGGCGCTCTTCGCGGTTGGCGCGGTGCGTGGCCGTGCGCTTAAAGCCGTGCAGCTCGTAGAATTTCCACGAGCAGTTGGAATCGGTATACAGGTGTGCGCTGGTCGCCCCGCACGAGGACAGATGTGAGATTGCGGCGTCGAGCAGCACCGATCCCACGCCCAGGCCGTGGACGTCAGGGTCGACGGCGAGCAGCGTGACCTCATTGTCATGCGGCAGTGGGCTTTTCTCGAGCAGGCGGTTGTTGGTTCGAATGGTGGCGCGCACAAACGAGAGATACTCGGCGCACGACTCGGGTTCTAGCTCACGCATCTGCGACAGCAGTGTACGCTCAGTATCCATCCAATGTTCCCTGACGGCGGTGCCGGAGCTCTGTCCCGCACGCGCAAGCGAAATGCCGCGCGCCTCGCCATCTATAACTGCAACCTGCGAAAACGTTGAGGAAGAAAGGCAATAGGCGAGGTCGCACGCGGCTTCGAGGCGGTTGTACTCATCGTTATCCGAGTTGTTGTGCCAAAGCTGCTGCAAGATCAGCGCGATGGCGTCGAAATCTTCGGTATCAAACGGTCGGTAGAGAACCCGCGAGACCATGGTGCCTCTTTCTATTGCGGATACATATCGAGCACAGTTCTACCACGCCATTGGCATCTAATTATGGTGCTCCTGTGTTCCATGAACTCACCGTGCCCATCCCCTCCGCGCGCAAACTTTTTCTGCACATGCGCCCGTTGCGGGGTGCATCGATGCGCTCGATGCGCTACATTGAATCAGTATTTTCAATGCCGCTGCGCGAGCGCTGCAGATCGACGTATCACCGACTCACAGAGCACGGCGGCGTACCAGACAGGAGGACTGCATGGGATCTGATGTGAAGATCGCACGCGCGTTGATCTCGGTTACCGATAAAACGGGCGTCGTCGATTTCGCACGGACGCTGGTCGATGACTTTGGCGTCGAGATCATCTCTACGGGCGGCACGGCTCGTGCCATCGAGGACGCGGGCGTTCCCGTAACCCCCATCGAGGAGTTCACGGGCTATCCCGAGATGATGGACGGCCGCGTTAAGACCCTGCACCCCAAGGTTCACGGCGCGCTGCTGGCCCGCCGCGATTCCGAGCAGCACATGCAGGAGGCCGCTCAGCACGGCATTAAGCTGATCGACTTGGTCGTTGTCAACCTGTACGAGTTCGAGAAGACCGTCGCCAACCCCGAGGTCACCTTTGCGGATGCCATCGAGCACATCGACATCGGTGGCCCCTCCATGTTGCGCTCTGCCGCCAAGAACGCCGCGAGCGTTACCGTCATCTCCGACCCGGCCGACTATGATGCCGTCCTGGCCGAGATGCGCGAGACCGGTGGCTGCACCACGCTTTCCACCCGTCGTCGCCTGCAGGTGAAGGTCTACCAGACCACCGCCGCCTACGACACGGCTATCTCCCGTTGGCTTGCCGCCCAGGCAAGCGACGTGGCGGACACCTCTGCCAAGCTCGAGATCTCGCTGGAAAAGGTCGACGACCTGCGCTATGGCGAGAACCCGCAGCAGAAGGCCACGGTCTATCGCTTTGCCGAGGGCTGCGAGAACACCGCGAGCTCTCAGTTCCCGCTCGTGGGCTCCGAGCAGATCCAGGGCAAGCCGCTCAGCTACAACAACTATCTGGACGCCGATGCCGCTTGGAACCTGGTCCGCGAGTTCGACGAGCCGGCCTGCGTGATCCTCAAGCATCAGAACCCCTGCGGTTCCGCCGTTGCCGAGGACATCACGGCCGCCTACGACCGCGCCTTCGCCTGCGATCCCAAGAGCGCCTTCGGCGGCATCATCGCCTGCAACCGCGAGGTTCCCTTTGAGCTGGTTGAGCACTTTGCCGATCAGAACAAGCAGTTCGTCGAGGTCATCATCGCCCCGAGCTACACCGATGAGGCGCTCGAGCGCATGGCCAAGCGCCCCAACCTGCGCGTGCTGGCTACCGGCGGCGTGGACCACGGTGCCCATGTGGAGCTGCGCTCCATCGACGGCGGCATGCTGGTGCAGGAAGTCGACCACGTGACCGAGGACCCCGCGACCTTTACGTTCCCCACCGACCGTAAGCCCACCGACGCCGAGATGGCCGAGCTCGAGTTTGCCTGGAAGGTCTGCAAGGGCGTCAAGTCCAACGCCATCCTGGTCTCCAAGGGTAAGGCCGGCATTGGCATGGGCCCCGGTCAGCCCAACCGCGTGGATTCCGCGTTGCTGGCCTGCGAGCGTGCTGAGGACTTCTGCGAGCGCGAGGGCGTGGAGAAGGGCGGCTTTGCCTGTGCAAGCGACGCGTTCTTCCCGTTCCGCGACAACGTCGACGTGCTTGCCGCGCACGGCGTGACCTGCATCATCCAGCCCGGCGGCTCCAAGCGCGATGACGAGAGCATCCAGGCCTGCAACGAGCATGGTATTGCGATGGTCTTCACCGGAGCCAGGCATTTTAGGCACTAATATCGTTACGCGGTTTTACCAAACCGCGTAACTGCTCGACGCTGCGCCGGCCCCAAGCACCCCATCTCGCCGCTCAAACCGTCGCTCGCGTACAAGAAGTACGCGTCGCTCCTCTTTCGTGGCGACCTGGGGCACTTGGAGCCGGCTCGCTGGCTTATGCTCCACCAGTGGCCTTGGCTTGCTCCGAACGAAGGCTATCTATTGCCGTCTGCGCCGGTTGGCGCGGGCGGTTTTTTTGGGTATAACGGTGCGGTGTATGTTTTTGAGAAAGGTTAGATATGGCCGTTGTGGATGATGCCGAGCTGTTTGGCAATGCCGAGGATCAGCGTGCGTACGAGGACTTTTGCGCCAATCAGGAGGCGGTCGAGAAGTTTACGCTCGACAAGCCCGCGCTTGTCTGCCGTTGGCGCATGTCCAACAAAAAGGTGCCCATGCTCAACCGCCACATCCGCGCGCTGTCCGAGCGTCTGGTGCAGGGCGAGCCACTTACCCATAACATGCTCAGCTGGGCCAAGCAGCACGTTGAGTGGTCGCTAGCCGAGGGCGACTATACTGCGCACGACGGCGTGCTCATGCTGGTGATCGACATCAACGGCAACGCCGCCATGACAGTGGGGGAGTACGAGCCGCTCGCCGATACGTCAGCCAAGGCGCTGCGTGCCCGCTCTGCCGAGGCCCGTTCCGAGGCCGACGAAACCGGCGTGGCGCCCGAGCTGCTTGCTGCCGTCAACGACGGCGAGCTGGCCTTTGTGGCGCCGGCGGACGAGTGCCTGTGCGGCACGGCGACGCTCATCGAACAGCTGGCCCAGACCAAGGACATCCCGGTCGCGCGCGTAGATATTCCCGCGCAGCTTAAGGGCGCGCTGTTCCTGGTGAGCGACGAGCACGGCGTGGTCCCCGCAACCGAGACGGACGCCGCCGAGGCCGACGCCGCCACGGTCGCCTTCTTCGCCGATGGCTACGAAAAGCTCCGTGCCCGCCGTTCCTAACCTCAAGGTGGGGTGGGCTTACTGAAGCGAGCGAGCGCGTTCGATGGCGTAGGCGAGCGACAGCTGCTCCATCTCCGGGGCGCATTTGTAGCTCAGTCCGGTGAGAGCCGTCACCTTATCGAGGCGATATCGAATCGTGTTCGGGTGCTGGCCAGTCTGCTTGGCGGTTCGCTCGATACGTCGGTCGTTCTCGATGAATGCGGCGAGCGTGGATTCCAGCTCGCTGCCATGCTCACTGTCGTGCTCGCGTATCGGCGAGAGAATCGCCTCCGAGAACGATCGCATCTCCGGGGTTTCCGCAAAAGGCATCACGGTTCTCAGGATGCCGAGCTGCGTATAGCGGACGGGACCCTCGGCTCGTTGACAAGATAGGCGCTGTGCGTAAATCGCCTGCGAGATCGCCTGCGCCACCGCCTCGTCTCCAAACAGAATATCGCTGATGCCAAGCCCTTCCGCTCCGCCATCGATGCCGCTAGCCTCGATGAGCTCCGTGAGCGCCTGCACGATTCGCTCCACATCGAGCGTCTGCTCCGAGTCGCTTGTCGCTACGAATAACAGACCTCCGTCATAGGGTGCCAGCATGTTGTGGCATCCGGCGAGGGTCGATTTTGCACAGAGACGTTCGATTTGCAAAAACGTACGCGGGTCGAGGGGCTCTGCAAACGATGTGAACAGGGCGACCGCTTCGTCCAGAAATGACGGGTTGAGGCCTCGGATGCGTCGGCAGATGGACTCGGGCGATACGTCTGTCCTCAGGGCATCGATCTCGCGCTGTGCGAAGTCGATGGACGCGAGCTGCTCGATATGCCGTTTGACCTCATAGATGACGCTGTCAAAGAACAGTGAGTCGTCGGTCGTGAGAAAGACCGGGTAGTGCCGCGCGTTGGCGTAGCGGATGGCTTGGTCGGGAATCGGGATGTGCAGGACGTTTTTGATGATGAGACCGCTCGTTCCCTTGGCGACGAGGTATTTCACGGCTTCAGTGATGAGGTACGGGTCGTCCTTCGCATAGAGGAAGGTGCTGAGGACGATCTCGTCTGAGCTGAAGTTGACGCGCTGGTACTTGTTCTTGAGGCCGGGCATGAGTTCATAATCGAGGATCCCAACGCCGGAGACGGCACGCGAGATGCCATCGCTGCCGGCGATTAGACGGACCGACCCCTCATATTCCCGTGAGAAGTCCGAGACGGTGTATAGCATCAACATCACCCTGTAAATCACTACAATAAATACCGGCATAAAAAGGATAATCGCACATCCGTATGCCGTTGATGCGAGAAATAGTTCAAATATATGCTGATGGAACGAAAAATCAGATTGAGAATCGTTGTAGATTCCAACAAGAAATGATCCTTGGCGGCATCGTTACTAAACCGTACAGTGAAGCAACGTAAAGCTTTCGCTGAAAGGAGCGATGATGGGGCAGATGGTGGTGCTTTCGGCCGAGGAAGTTTCCAAGGTGCTGACGATCGAGGATGCAATCGCTGCCGTGGAGGAGGCATATCGCCAGAAGGCAACGGGCAAGGGTGTTGCGTGGCCGATGGTATACGAGCAGTTCGAACCCGGCGTGGCCGATATGGATATCCGCTCGGGCGAGTTGGCGGGGAGCGGCCTCTTCGGCCTGAAGCTCACTGCTTGGTTCTCTCAGAATCCCAAAAAGGGGCTCCCCGAGATCTTTGGCACTACGCTGCTGTGCGACAACGCGACGGGCGAGCCGTTGGCGCTGCTCAATGCCTCCGCCGTCACTGGACTTCGCACCGGTGCTGCCGCTGCGCTCGGCGCCAAGTGGCTGGCTCGGGCGGATGCGTCCAAACTGCTTGTTGCGGGTGCCGGCCACATGAGCACCTATATGGTGGCGGGCGTGCTCGCCGCCTGTCCCAAAGTGAGCGAGGTCAAGGTGTGGGAGCCGGTTTCCGATGCCGCGCCCGAGGCTCGCGTCGAGCGCATACGAGACGAGCTCGCCCATATCTTGGGCGCTTGCGAGCATGCTCGCGAGGCATCCACCTATTCCATCGAGGCGACGGCCGACGGCCAAGGCGCCGCGGCAGAGGCCGACATCATCGTGACGATCACGCCTGCGACCAAGCCTATCATCCCCGATGCATGGGTGCGC
Organism: Collinsella aerofaciens; assembly: GCF_028206795.1. Lineage (GTDB taxonomy): Bacteria > Actinomycetota > Coriobacteriia > Coriobacteriales > Coriobacteriaceae > Collinsella > Collinsella aerofaciens_AX. The sequence continues at coordinate 43,077 of NZ_JAQLFJ010000008.1, forward strand.
CCCGGTGCGCATATCTCCTGCGTCGGTGCCGACATGCCCGGCAAGCAGGAGCTCGCCTCGGCGCTTGTCGCCCGTGCCGCTGTTTACGTCGACGACCGCGAGCAATCGGTCGCGTCCGGCGAGCTGGAGATTCCGGTTGCCGAGGGTGCCATCACACCCGAGGACATCAAAGCGGAGCTCGGCGAAGTCATCGCCGGCACGGCTACGGGGCGTTCGGATGACGAGCAGGTGACGGTGTTCGATACGTCGGGCATCGCCGTTCAAGACCTTTCGGCATCGAAAATTGCCTACGACCGCGCCGTCGAGGCGGGGCTGGGCACCGTGGTGGAACTGTAAGAAAGTCAAGGAAAGGAAACGACAATGCAGATCAAGGATTTCGCCGTCGAGCAGTGGATGAACGAGTGGGAGACCAAGTGCACCCACAACGTTGCGGAGACGTGCGTCTACTCCCTCACGCTCGACCAGCTGTTCGAGCTTACGAACACCGACAAGAAGGCGTGGCTCGATAGCCTGTGCTCGCGCCGATTCACCTACGGAGACATCGAGGGACAGCCCGGCTTCCTCGAGGGGGTCGCGCGTCTCTATAAGACGGTCGAGCCCGGGCATATCGTGCCCACGCACGGCGCGACCGGCGCCAACTCCCTGGTTATTTCCACGCTCGTCGAACCGGGCGATCATGTAGTCTCCGTCAAGCCCACCTACCAGCAGCTTTATTCGATTCCCGAGATGTGCGGTGCGAAGGTCGATATCCTTCAGCTCGATCGCAAGAACGGTTACCACGTCGACGTCGACGCACTCGATGCCTTGGTGACCGACGATACCAAGCTCATCTGCATCAATAACCCGGACAACCCCACGGGCGCCCTGCTCGACGCCGATACGCTCAAGGCGATTGTCGAGGTCGCACGCAAACACGACGCGTGGCTGCTCTGCGACGAGGTCTACCGTCTGCTTACTCAGACGGATGAGTACGCCGAGTCCGTGGTCGACCTGTACGACAAGGCCGTCGCCACCGCATCCATGTCCAAGGTCTGGTCGTTCGCCGGCCTGCGTCTGGGCTGGGCGGTCACCAAGAGCCCGGAGCTCCGTCGCGCGCTGCTCTCGCATCGCGACTACAACCTGATTTCCGCCGGCATATTCAGCGAGTCGGTGGCGGAGCTGATTCTGGGCAACGCTTCCGTGATCCTTGAGCGCAGCCGTCGCATCGTCCGTCAGAACCTTGCTGTTCTGGAGAAGTGGGTCGAGAGCGAGCCGCACCTGTCGTTCGTCAAGCCCGAGGCGGGTAGCACCGCGCTCGTGTATTACGACTACGACATTGACTCCAGGACGTTCTGCACCGACATGATTAAGAAGTCCGGCGCGCTCGTCACCCCGGGCGATTGCTTCGAGGAACCCAAGAGCATGCGCATCGGCTATGCATACTCCGACAACACCGATGACCTGCAGAAGGGCCTGGATGCCATTTCGGCGTACATGCGTACGCTCGAGTAGAGGCTCGAGGCCGAAGTGATGGGGCCGATCGGTTTAGGACCGAGGGCCCCTACTCTCTCTCAAGGCTACCGAACACTATTGTCACATTAGATGCCCACGGGGTCGCATCGCTGCGACGCCGTGGGCATAATGGTGTGGAAAGTGCAAGTTACGAGAAACGGGAGGACACATGGCGCTGATTTATGTCGTTGATGACGACGAGCCCATTCGTCGCGAGCTTGTCGATATCCTTGCCCGTGCCGGTTTTGAGGTCGAGGCCTGCGAATCGTTCGAGCACGTCTCGCGCGATATTCTCGCTGCCGCGCCCGATCTGGTACTGCTCGACCTCACGCTTCCTGTCAAAGACGGCCAACACATCTGCCACGAAGTCCGTCGCGAATCCGAGGTCCCCATCATCGTCCTCACTTCGCGCACGACCGAGATTGACGAGGTCATGGCCATGACGCTCGGCGCGGACGATTTTATTTCCAAGCCCTATAGCGCGCGCGTGCTCGTGGCGCGCATCAACGCGCTGCTGCGTCGCACCGCGGCGGCAGGCGAGCGCAGCACGCTCGTCCACAAGGGATTGGAGCTCGACCTCGCCCGCTCCATGGTCACCAACACGCAAACCGGCACTAGCACTGAGCTCACCAAAAACGAGCTGCGTATCCTCTCGCTGCTTCTGAGCCGCGCGGGCAAGATCGTCTCGCGCTCGGCCATCATGCAAGACCTGTGGGATTCCGATGCCTTCGTGGACGACAACACGCTCACCGTCAACATCAACCGCCTGCGCACCACGCTCGACAAGATCGGCGTCAAGGGGTATCTGACCACGCATCGCGGCCAGGGCTATTCGGTCTAGGTGCCAGCTATGTCGTTTGGCAAGTTCTTTAAAGATGCGCTGTTGCCCGTCGCCGTGTGGACGTGCGGCGTGCTGCTGAGCTGCTTTGTGCTGACGGTTGCCGGCGCACCCGTTTCTATCGTGGTCGTGGCGGTTGGCGTGTCCTTTATCTTCGGTATGCTCGGCATCGTGATCGAGTACACTCGCCGTCGCCGTTTTCTGCGTCAGTTGGAGCGCGCGGCAGAGGAGCTCGAGAGTCCCGCATGGGTCCAGGAGATGGTGCAATGCCCGACCTATGCCGAGGGCGAGCTCGAGTACGAGGTCTTGCGCCGGGTGGGCAAGGCGGCATGCGACGAGGTTGCCGAAGGCCGGCGTCAGACCGATGACTATCGCGACTATATCGAGAGCTGGGTCCACGAGGCCAAGCTGCCCCTGGCGGCGGCCCATCTGATTTTGGAAAACCTGGATGGCAGCGAAGACGACCTGTCGCGTGTGGATGACCTGGGTCGCGAGCTGGCTCGCGTGGAGCGCTATATCGACCAGGCACTGTACTACGCGCGCTCGGAAGTCGTGGAGCGCGACTACCTGATTCGTCGCTGGAATCTCAAGACCTTGGTGACGGGCGCGATTAAAGCCAACGCGCGCGAGCTTATCGCGGCGCACGTGGCTCCGGTGTGCGAGAACCTCGACTTTGAGGTCTTTACCGACGAGAAGTGGCTCGAGTTTATTCTAGGCCAGCTTATTCAGAACAGCATCAAATATGCGCGCGAGGACGGCGCAAAGATCGTGTTTTCGGGCGCGTTGCTGGACGAGGGCCTGGCGAGCGAACGCATCGAGCTTACCGTCGCGGACAACGGCTGCGGCGTGAGCGCGGCCGACCTGCCGCGCGTGTTCGAGAAAGGTTTTACCGGCGACAACGGCCGCACCACCAAGCGCGCAACGGGCATCGGCCTCTACCTGGTGGCGCGTCTGTGCTCCAAGATGGGCATCGACGTCACCGCAGCATCCGACTCCGGCGAAGGCTTTGTCGTAACGTTTTCCTTCTCAACGAATAAGTTTCAATATTTCGAGTAACGCATGCGGCAGACGTCCGCCCAAACAAAAACGTGCAGCCCAAACAAAACGTGCCACCCCAAACGGGGCGGCACGCCATCTTTTATCAGCCAACTCGCTGAAGTAAGGCTGCGAAGGCCGCGGGGCCGGGAGGGGTTTCCTAAGGGCACATCCCGCAGCCGCAACGCGGCGAGGACGTGCCCGTGGAAACCCCGCAGGCCCCGCGGCCGGTGGGAGCAACGCTACTTTACGACCAAGATGTCGCAGTCGGTGTTGCGCAGCAGGAACGTCGAAATCGAGCCCAGGAGCGCATACTTGATCGAGGACAGACCGCGAGCGCCGCAGAGCACCAGGTCGGGCTTGACCACGTCGAGCATCTCGTCCTTGAGCGTCTCGCGAATACGGCCGGCGCGAATCATAACCTCGACCTCGGGAATATCGGGATTGGCCTTGGCCTCTTCGAGTTGCTTGGCGATGGAGTTCTTAAATGCCTCCTCTAGGCCGTTGACCAGATCGACCGGATAGGAACCGGCGCTCTCGAGTGCCGTGGAATCGATGACGTGGCCGATAATCAGCTTGGCGCCGTTGTTCGCGGCGACCTTGATGGCGCGTGCGAGCACAAAATCCTGCTGCTCAGTACCGTCGAGTGAAACAAATACCTTGGTATAGCCCTCGTTCATGGTTTCCTCCTTGGTCTATCGCACGGGCGCGGGGCTCGTGCGTCGGGCGGGCGCGGATGCGTGACCGCCGGACACTTTATCTTGTTGCAGTTATACCCAAGGATTTGGGTTTGACCGCTCGCAATTCTGTGAACGGGCGAGTTTTTTGGTAAGGGTAGGCGCAGGCGCGCCGCCAACGGTTGATAATGGGACATCGCCCGCACCGTCCGCAGAACAACTATCGGTGGGTGTCTAACGAGGGGGTCCCTTTGGATATCATTGAGCTTCTAAAATCTGCCTTCATGGGCCTAGTCGAGGGCATTACCGAATGGCTGCCTGTTTCGTCGACCGGTCACATGATCTTGGTGGACGAGTTCGTCAAGATGAACGTGAGCGAGACGTTCTGGAATATGTTCCTGGTCGTGATTCAGCTTGGCGCCATTTTGGCCGTCTGCGTCCTGTTCTTCTACGACCTCAACCCGTTTTCTCCCAGCAAGGGCAAGGAGGGCCGTCGCGACACCTGGGTGCTGTGGGGCAAGATTGTGCTCGGCTGCATTCCCGCCGCGGCGATCGGTCTGCCGCTTAACGACTGGATGGAGGAGCATTTCTATAATGCTCCCGTCGTGGCGCTGGCGCTCATTGTGTACGGCGTGCTGTTTATTGTGATCGAGAACTGGCGCGCGAACAAGCGCGACCAGGCTGCTCTTGCCGGTTCGTTTGGTTCGAGTGCCGTGGTGGCGGGCGGACGCCCCGCTGGTGCGCATTTTGCCACTCCCGCTGCGGCTGCCGCTTCAGACGATGACGATAACCTGGACTTTGGCTCCATCACTACGCTCGAGGATCTGAGCTGGAAGACCGCGCTGGGTATCGGTTGCTTCCAAGTGCTTTCGCTGATTCCGGGCACATCGCGCTCCGGCTCCACGATCATCGGCGGCCTGCTGCTGGGCTGCACGCGCTCGGTGGCGTCTAAGTTCACGTTCTTCCTGGCCATTCCCGTCATGTTTGGTGCGAGTGCGCTCAAGCTGGTCAAGTACTTTATTAAGGGCGGCACGTTCGGCACCAACGAAATCGCCATCCTGGGCGTGGGCTGCGTCGTCGCCTTTGTGGTGTCGCTCATTGCCATCAAGTGGCTTATGGGCTTCGTGCGGCGTCACGACTTTAAGTGCTTCGGCGTCTACCGCATCATCCTGGGCATCGTGGTTCTCGCGTACTTCTTTGTCCTGGAGCCGATGCTCGGCCTCTAACTTAGTTGACGCTGCGCGACGGCCAGGGCGACAACTTGTCATTCAAAGGGGGTGGCATGACCAAAAGGTCTATGCCGCCCTCTTTTCATGCCAATTTGTTCGCCCTGGCCGCCGCTCGCTACCGTGGCCATGACATCGGCGGTTCCGTGATTGTCAATAGATTGGTGCAAAGCAACCTGACCCCATTGCGCCAAATCCGCTGGGGCGGGTCTGACGGTGGCGCACGGAGTCGTGGTGTGATTTGCGTCGGTGTCCGCGCGGCTCGGTATACTGGTACGGCTCAAACTATGGCGCTGCCCGCAGGCGCGCCGTCCGTCAGATGAGGAGTCGCCCATGACCCAGCCCCTGCCCTGGGAAAAGAACGCCGCGGTACCCGTACCGCCCGCGCCGGAACCCGTGCCGCTCGATGCATACACCGCCCCCGCTGCGCCGGAGCCCGAGCTCGTTCCGCTCGACATCTACGACGCTCCCGCGCCGGCGCCCAAGCCCGCCAAACCGCTCGTCGACATCGACAGCCTTAATCCCGCCCAGCGCGAGGCGGTCCTGTCCACCGAGGGCCCGTTGCTGGTGCTCGCCGGCGCCGGCTCGGGCAAGACCCGCGTCTTGACCTTCCGCATCGCACATATGCTCGGCGACCTGGGTGTTAAGCCTTGGCAGGTTCTTGCCATTACGTTTACCAACAAGGCCGCGGCAGAGATGCGCGAGCGTCTGGCGGCACTCATTCCCAGCGGCACCCGTGGCATGTGGGTGTGTACCTTCCATGCTATGTGCGTGCGCATGCTGCGCGAGGACGCCGACCTGTTGGGCTACACCGGCCAGTTCACCATCTACGATGACGATGACTCAAAGCGCATGGTGCGCGACATTATGCAGGCGCTCGGCATCGAGCAAAAGCAGTTCCCCATCAACATGATCCGCAGCAAGATTAGCTCGGCCAAAAACGCCATGATCGGCCCCGAGGACATGCTCAAGAGTGCCGATAGCCCCAACGACAAAAAGGCCGCGCAGGTCTACCTAGAGCTGGAGCGCCGCCTGCGCGCCGCCAATGCGATGGACTTTGACGACCTGCTCGTGCGCGCGCTCGAGCTGCTGCGCACCCGTCCCGAGGTGCTCGATAAGTACCAAGAGCGCTTCCGCTACATTAGCGTCGACGAGTATCAGGACACCAACCACGTCCAGTACGAAATCGCCAACCTGCTGGCCGCTAAGTACCAAAACCTCATGGTCGTGGGCGACGATGACCAGTCCATTTACAGCTGGCGTGGCGCCGACATCACCAACATCCTGGACTTTGAGAAGGACTTTAAAAACTGCAAGACCGTCAAGCTGGAGCAGAACTATCGCTCTACGGGTCACATCCTGAGCGCCGCCAACGCCGTGGTGCGCCACAACTCGCAGCGCAAGGACAAGCGCCTGTTTACGGCCGAGGGCGATGGCGAGAAGATCCAGGCCTTCCAGGCGAGCGACGAACGCGACGAGGGTCGCTGGATTGCCGGCGAGATCGAGAAGCTGCATGCCAAAGGCACGAGCTACGACGACATTGCCGTGTTCTATCGCACCAACGCCCAGTCGCGTATCCTCGAAGATATGTTCCTGCGCGCGGGCGTGCCCTACAAGATCGTGGGCGGCACGCGATTCTTCGACCGTGCCGAGATCCGTGATGTCATGGCCTACCTTAAGATGATCGTGAACCCGGCCGACGAGATGAGCGTCAAGCGCGTCATCAACACACCGCGCCGTGGCATCGGCTCCACCTCGATCCAAAAAATCGAGCAGCTGGCGCGCGACAACCGTTGCTCGTTCTTCCAGGCTTGCGAGATTGCGTGTGCCGAAACCGGCATGTTTAGCGCCAAGGTCCGCAATGGCCTGTCAAGCTTTGTGTCGCTGGTGCGCGAGGGCCGCCGCATGGACGGCGAGCTCAAGGACGTCGTCGAGATGATTGTCGATAAGACGGGCCTGCTGCAGGCGTTTCGCGCCGAGGGCACCATGGAGTCTGAGAGCCGTGCCGAGAACATCCAGGAATTCCTGGGCGTCGCTGCCGAATTTGAGGAGACGCACGAGGACATCGAGGGTACGCTCGAGAGCTTGGAAGAGCTGCGCGCTGCCGGTGTTGCCGACGTGCCTGCCGGCGCCGAGCCCGTCGTGGTGAGCGCGCCCGCGCCCGAACCGGGGCCATCTGCCCCGGTATCCTCGTTTGAGGCACTCGTCGGCGCGCGCGATGCCGCAGGTTCCAATCCGCTCGATAGCCTAGCCGCCCCGGCGCTCTCGCCGCAGGATGCCCTGGCCGCCGCCATCGCGGGCAACGCGTATGCCGCGCCGACGGGGATGCCGGCGGGTGCCGTGCATGCCGACGAGATCGAGCGCACCTACGGTCCGCTCACCTGTAAGGCGCTGCCGGCACTCATGGAGTGGCTGGCCCTGCGCTCCGACTTGGATTCCCTGGCCGGCGAGACGCATGCCATTACCATGATGACCATCCACTCCGCCAAGGGCCTGGAGTTCCCGGCGGTGTTCGTGGCCGGCATGGAGGAAGGCATCTTCCCGCACGTGCACGATTTTGGCGGTAGTGACGATCCGGGCAAGCTCGAGGAGGAGCGCCGCTTGGCCTACGTCGCCATCACGCGTGCTCGCAAGCGCCTGTTCCTGACCTATGCGGCCACGCGTCGCACCTACGGCTCGACCTCTGCCAACCCGCGCTCGCGTTTCCTCAACGAGATTCCGTTTGAGGATATCGAGTTTAGCGGCATCGGTTCTGCCGGTTTTGAGGGCACGGGCTGGGAGAAGCGCGGCGACCGTCACGGCACCTTTGGCTCGGGCATGGGCTCGGATATGTACGGCGGCAAGGTGTTTGGCTCGCATACGCGCTCGACCGGCGGTTCCGGTTCGCGCGGCGGATCGAGCTTTGACGATTTCTTTGGCGGCAGCAGTTACGGGACCGAGCGCCATCGTGGGGTTTCGCCTGACGCCGGCCGTGTTGCCTCGACTTTTGGTTCGGGCGCGTCGCGAGCCAAAAAGCCGTCTTCCAAGGTGTCCCCGACGGTGGAGCGCAAGGTCGATCGTGCCAGCGCATCGCAGGACTTTGCCGCGGGCGATACCGTGAGCCACAAGACTTTTGGCACGGGTACCGTGATCTCGGTCGCCGGAGACATGATCGAGGTTCAATTCGAAAAGACCGGCCAGACCAAAAAGCTTATGAAGGGCTTCGCGCCGATCGTCAAGCTGTCGTGATCCTGGCGGACCTGGGCGGGCGTATAGGGCAACATCGCCTGCTCGGGCAGTCCTGCGCAAGACGGAGAGCACATTAAGTGCTCTCCTTTGCGTGCGGAACTCGCGATCGATGTTGCCCTATACGCCCGCCCAGGTCCTTGGGTAACGGTGCTTGCGAACGTCGCTCTGCTCGTCCGCTTTTTGATCTGGAGAGCCGGGTGGGCTGATAAATAGATATGGCAAGGGGCTCTCCCGCACATGGACGGGAGAGCCCCTTGTTGCGTTTGGGTTGTTGGTGCGACCTACAGGTGGCTGATGATCAGTTCCATCTTGCCTTCGAGGTCGATGGAGCTGACGGTGCTCGGGGCCAGCAGGTGGCTTCCCTTGTGGACGGGGTCGCCGCAGACGGTGCCTTCGCCGTCGATGACCGACAGGCACATGAAGGGCCAGCGCTGGTCGAGGGTCTTGCTGCCGTTGACGCGCACGCGATCGACGGTGTAGCAGGGGTTGGACTCGAGCTCGGTCACGCCGTCCACCTCGGGCGCGGTCACCGTGCCGTCGGTCGGAGCCTGAGCATCAAAGTCGATGCAGTCGAGGCTCTGCTCAATGTGTAGCGGGCGCAGCTTGCCGTCGGTGCCGGGGCGGTCGTAGTCGTACAGGCGATAGGTCACGTCGCTCGACTGCTGCGTCTCCAAAATGAGCGTACCAGTCTTGATGGCGTGCACGGTACCGGAGTCAATCTGGAAAAAGTCACCCTTGTGAATCGGCAGCACGTTGAGCATGTCGTCCCAACGGCCTTCCTCGATCATCTGTGCGGCCTCGGCGCGGTCTTTGGCACGCTGGCCGACGATGATCGTGGAGCCGGGCTCGCAGTCCAGCACATACCAGCACTCGGTTTTGCCCAGACTGCCGTTCTCGTGCTCGGCGGCGTACTCGTCGTTGGGGTGAATCTGGATCGAAAGGTCGTCCTTGGCGTCCAGAATCTTGATGAGCAGCGGGAACTCCTTGCCCTCGCAATTGCCAAAGAGCTCGCGGTGCTCGGCCCACAGCCACGAAAGTGTGTGGCCTGCATACGGGCCCTCCGCAATCTGGCAGTCGCCGTTGGGGTGGGCCGAGATGGCCCAGCACTCACCGATGGGACCTTCGGGAATGTCGTAGCCAAATACGGTTTCGAGCTGGCGGCCGCCCCAGATCTTCTCGTGGAAGATCGGCGTGAGTTTAATCAAATCGGACATGTGCATACTCCCATAAGGTTGTGCGGGTGCCGCGTAAGACAGCTCAAAACGAGCACCCACCGGATTGCAAAACTAGGCCAGCGTTACGTTGTGCAGCTCAAAGCGGTCGCCTACGTTGTGCGAGATAGAATATTCAAACGCGGTGCCGCTATCCAAGAAGCCAATCTGGTTGAGTTCGAGCAGGGGAGAGCCGGGTTTGGTATCCAGGCGCTCAGCCTCTTCCTCAGTTGCCGCGACGGCGCGAATGGTGCGGTGGAAACTCGAGATCTTGAGTCCGCACTGCTCGCGGATGAAGCTGTAGACCGACGCGTACAGGTCTTTTTTCTTAAGACCCGGAATCAGCTCGAGTGGCATATAGGTGTACTCGATAACGATGGGCTGACCATCGACCTCGCGTACGCGCACGATGTGATAGGCAAAGTCGTCTTCGGCCATTCCCAGCTGGGTCGCAACCTCTGCCGGCGGATTGACGATCGAGAAATCGTAGACCACCGAGGTCACCTTCTCCCCGCGATGCTCGTACGAAAAGCCTTGGGCGCGGTCGTTCTTGCCTTGGAAAAACACCTGGCCAGGAAGCCCCGCCGTGTCCTTAACGTAGGTGCCCGATCCGCGCCGGCTGGTAATTAGGCCTTCCTCGGTGATTTGCTCAATAGCTCGTTTGACGGTGATTTTGGAAACGCCATAGAGCTCGCAGAACTCAACGACGGTGGGTAGCTTGTCGCCCGGTTTAAGAGCGCCGTCCTCGATGCTTCGACGGATATCTGCAGCTATCGCCTCGTATTTGGGAATCATGTAATCCTCCCTTCATATTTGCGTTGATATAAAGAGAGTATACCTACTTAAAAAGCATCCATATGGCTTTCATCAAAGAAGTTCGATAAAGAAAAATAAAAAAGACGCTTTACATAATAAATCAGAGCGCTATAGTTACAGACAACAAGCGAGATGCATTGGCGTTTGCTTGTGCTGTTTGGGGACAGTTTTGTTTTGGCGGGTTGGATATCGGTATGACCGGTGCGCGCCCGCGCCGGATAACCTGCCAAAGCAAACCCGTCTCCAACCGGAAGCTCTAGAACACGAAAGCGAGGACTTTGATGGCACAGTATCAGCTGCCCAACGACTTCTTCTTTGGCGCTGCTATGTCCGGCCCGCAGACTGAGGGTCAGTGGAACCAGGGCGGCAAGCTCGAGAACCTGTGGGACACCTGGTCCATCCAGGATCTGGGCTCGTTCTACAACTGCGTTGGCTCTTATGCCGGCAATGACTTTATGGCCAAGTACCAGGAAGACCTTCGCATTTTGAAGGACTTGGGCCTGAATACCTATCGCACTTCCATCCAGTGGAGCCGTCTGCTCGATGCCGACGGCAACCTTAATGAGGAGGGCGCTGCGTGGTATCACGAGCTGTTCCGCGCCTCTCGCGAGGCCGGCCTGGAGCCGTTTGCCAACTTGTACCACTTTGACATGCCCACCTACCTCTTTAACCGTGGTGGCTGGGAGAGCCGTGAGGTCGTCGAGGCTTACGCGCATTACGCCGATGTCGCCTTCCACGAGTTTGGCCAGGAGATTAAGTACTGGTTCACCTTTAACGAGCCCATCGTCGAGCCCGAGCAGCGCTATCAGGAGGGCGTGTGGTTCCCGCAGCTCCATGACTTCAACCGCGCCCGCACCGTGCAGTATCACATCTCGCTGGCGCACGCGCTGGCCGTGGCCAACTATCGTCGCGCCTATGACGAGGGCGTTATTCGCGCCGATGCCAAGATCGGCATGATCAACTGCTTTACCCCGGTCTATACCAAGGAGAACCCCAACGAGGCAGACCTCGAGGCCGTGCGTATGACCAGCGGCATCAACAATCGCTGGTGGCTCGACCTTATTACCAAGGGCGAGCTTCCTGCCGACGTGCTCGACAGCCTGGCTGAGGGCGGCGTTAAGCTCCCGTTCCGTGCCGGCGACCAAGAGATTCTCAAGCAGGGTGTTGTCGACTGGCTCGGCTGCAACTACTACCACCCCACGCGTGTTCAGGCGCCGGCGAGCAAGGTCGACCAGTACGGCCTGCCGCACTTTGCCGACGAGTACGTATGGCCCGACGCCGTTATGAACGAGAGCCGTGGCTGGGAGATCTACCCGCAGGGCCTCTACGACTTTGGCATGGACTGCGCTAAAAACTACCCCGACCTTGAGTGGTTCGTTTCCGAGAACGGCATCGGCATCATGGACGAATACAAGAACCGTGACGCCGAAGGAACCATCCAGGATGACTACCGCGTCGACTTTGTACGTCAGCACCTGGAGTGGGTGGCCAAGGCAATTGCCGAGGGCGCCAAGTGCCGCGGATACCATTACTGGGCCGTCATCGATAACTGGTCTTGGGCTAATGCCTTTAAGAACCGTTACGGTTTTGTCGAGGTCGACCTTATGGACGGCTACAAGCGCCGCCTTAAGAAGTCAGCGGCCTGGCTCAAACAGGTCGCCACAACCCACGTGGTTGATTAGCGACCGGGCGAACGCCCAGACCGCGCGCCGCCGCGCGAAACACATGGCACATCTGGTGGCAGAGGGCGACAGACCACCGTGCGCATAGGAAAAGGCCGGATTTGAAAGTTAGGAGCAATCATGGCCAGTGACAACGGAAAGAGCTTCCTCGACAAGTTTGCCGAGGTCTCTGCGAAGGTGGGAAACCAGGTTCACCTGCGTTCCCTGCGTGACGCCTTCGCGACCATCACGCCGCTCTATATCCTTGCGGGTATCGCGGTTCTTATTAACAACGTCGTGTTCCCTCTGTTCCCGCTCGATGCGGCGGGCCTTGCCAACCTTCAGACGTGGGGTTCGGCAATTACGCTGGGCACCCTCAACGTCTCTGCCATTATCTTGGCCGGATTGATTGGCTACAGCCTCGCTAAGAACAAGCGTTTCGATAACCCGCTCGCTTGCGTGGTCGTCGCTATCTCTGCTTTCGTCATCATGATGCCGCAGCAGATCACCGCCTCGCTTGCCGCCACGAGCCCGCTGCTCACCGACAAGATCACCTCCGCCGAGGTCACGGGCGCCCTTTCGACTGCCAACACCGGCACCAACGGTCTGTTCTCGGCTATTATCATCGCCCTGCTTTCCGTCTCGCTCTTCATCAAGATTTCTGGCGTCGAGAAGCTCAAGGTTAAGCTGGGCGAGGGCGTGCCTCCCGCGGTCTCCAACTCCTTCAACGTCATGATCCCGATGCTGCTCAACCTCGCGATCTTCGCTCTTGCCGCAGCCCTGCTCGCCGTGTGCGCCGGCACCGATCTGTGCACCATCATCTCCACGTGCATCTCCAACCCGCTCAAGAGCATCATGAACGCCGGTCCGTGGGCTGTTATCCTCATCTACACCCTTGCTAACCTGCTGTTCTGCGTCGGTATTCACCAGTCCACCATCTCTGGCGCTACCGTCGAGCCGATCCTGACCATGCTCATCGTCGACAACATGGCTACCTTTGCCGCCGGTGGCACCATCCAGCCCGATCACTACATGAACATGCAGATCGTTAACAGCTTCGCCCTCATCGGCGGCTCGGGCTGCACCCTCATGCTTCTGCTCGACACGCTCCTGTTCTCCAAGAACAAGGCTTCCGAGACCGTTTCCAAGATGGCTATCCTGCCTGGTCTGTTCAACATCAACGAGCCGGTTATCTACGGTTACCCCATCGTGTACAACCTGCCGCTCATGATCCCGTTCGTTCTTCTTCCCGACCTGTTCATCGGCATCACCTATGGCCTTACCTGCGCAGGCATCATCAGCCCCTGCATCGCCCAGGTGCCCTGGACTATGCCTCCCGTCATCAATGCCCTGCTCGCTACGGGCTTTGACTGGCGCGCCGGCGTGTGGCAGGCTCTCGAGATTGTCATTGGCATGGCCGTCTACCTGCCCTTTATGAAGATTTCCGAGAAGGCAATCGCCAAGCAGGAGGCTCTCGCCGAGTAGAACGCCTAACGTTCGTCCCTTTCACCGTTGCGGGCACCGGTACGCGGTGCCGGTGCCCGCGGCTCTCTCCCTTGTGTAAAGATGCAGGGGGTGGGCACAATAGCCGCAAGGAATAAAACCAGTCGTCGTCTGCGCGCCGCGCAGTTATAAGGAGGAAACCATGAAGAAGATCATGCTCTGCTGCAATGCCGGTATGTCCACGAGCCTGCTGGTCCAGAAGATGCAGGCCGAGGTTGCAAACCGTGGTCTGGATATTGAGGTCGAGGCTCGTCCCATGAACGAGGCCCACGATCACCTGGGCGAGTGCGACATGTTGCTGCTTGGTCCGCAGATCGGCTACACCAAGGGCGATTTTGAGAAGGAGGCCGCCGGTCGTTTCCCGGTCGAGGTCATCAACATGGTCGACTACGGCCGCATGAACGCTGCCGGCATCATCGACCACTGCGTCAGCGTGATGGGCTAGGTGCTCCGCATGGAGGATATGAACGAACTGCAGATGACCTGCTTTGAGATCATCAGCTACGTCGGTACCGCCAAGAGCATGTACATCAATGCCGTGCAAAAGGCCAAGGAGGGCGATTTTGACGCCGCCGAGGAGCTTATCAAGCAGGGCGACGAGGCCTATAACGGTGGCCACGATGTTCACATGGGGCTTCTGAAGAAGGAGGCCAACGGCGAGCGTAACGGCGAGGCCCCGTTGATTCTGCTGCATGCCGAGGACCAGATGGCCGGCACCGAGACCATGCGCGTCATGGCGACGGAGCTCATCGAGATCCACAAGCAGCTGCAGGCACTTAAGGCCTAGTTGGCGTTATCGCCGCGATGGGCCGTGCGGTCCAACAGACAACACAGTCCCTTTGACGGGCGCCGGGAGTCTCCGCCTCCCGGCGCCCTTATATTTGGCGAAGGCCCTGCGCGACCTTTTGAGCGGTCGTTTGCGTTTTCACAGATAAAACCTGCCAAAACAAACCTGTCCCTTTTTGGCAGGTTTTTGCCTTGGGAGCGGTACCATACAGGCAATGTTTAAACGAGAAAGGCGGGCTCCCATGGAACCTAAGCAGTATTACATCGGCATTGACGTCGGCGGCACTTCGGTTAAGGAGGGCCTGTTCGACGAGGACGGTAACCTGCTGGCCAAGGCCAGCGTGCCCACGCCGCCTATCGTTGACGCCGCGGGCTTTGCCGCGGTGACCGAGGCTATCGACCAGGTGGTCGCCAAGGCCCAGATTCCGCGCGCCTTTGTGGCGGGTATTGGCCTGGCCGTTCCGTGCCCCATCCCGGCATCGGGCGATGCCAAGGTCAAGGCCAACATTGCCATTAACCTGCCCGAGCTAAGAGTCGCCATTCAGGAGCACTGCCCCGACGCGGTTGTTAAATACGAGAACGATGCCAACGCCGCTGCCATGGGCGAGGCCTGGCTCGGCTCTGCCAAGGGCGTACAGAACGTGGTGATGGTCACCATTGGTACCGGCGTGGGTGGCGGCGTCATCGTCAACGGCGACGTGGTATCGGGCGTTGTGGGCGCCGGCGGCGAGATTGGCCACATGTGCCTGAACCCGGCTGAGGAGCGCACCTGCGGCTGTGGCGGCCATGGCCATCTGGAGCAGTATTCCAGCGCCACCGGCGTGGTGAGTAACTACCTTGCCGAGTGCAAGAAGGCGGGCGTCGAGCCCATCGAGCTCACCGGGCCTTCTGATTCCAAGGACGTGTTCCAGGCCTGCCGCGAGGGTGACAAGCTCGCGCTGGCAGCTGCCGATACCATGGCCGACTATCTCGGCCGCGCCCTGGCGCTTATTGCCAACGTGGTCGATCCCGAGATGTTCCTGATCGGCGGCGGTGCTTCCGCTTCGGCCGATGTCTACCTCGACAAGGTCCGCGAGCACTTTAAGCAGTACGCGCTCTCCGCCTCGCGCGAGACGCCCATTAAGGTCGCTTCGCTCGGAAACGACGCCGGCATCATCGGTGCCGCCTACGTAGCCCTGCGCGCTGCCGGTAAATAGCTGGTGCAAGGGGGGCAGGTTACTTTGCACCAACATGGTGCAAAAGGGACAGCCTTGGCCTCCATGCCTGCCCCAAAATATGCCGTGGCCCTTCCGTCTGCGAAGGCTCGGCATCGGCGTGCTACCATAGCTACGTCCAAGTACACATATCAAGTGGAGGATATCCATGGCAAACGTTCTTGTCTTTGGTCACCAGAACCCCGATAACGACGCCATCATGAGCGCCGTCGTCCTGTCCCAGCTGCTTAACCAGGTTGAGTATGCCGGCAACACCTACGAGGCCTGCGCCCTTGGTCAGCTTCCGGCCGAGTCCGCCAAGTTGCTCGCCGACGCCGGCATTGCCGAGCCCCGCGTGATTGATTCCGTCGAGGCCGGTCAGCTCGTCGTCCTCACTGACCACAACGAGTCTGCCCAGTCCGTCGCCGGCCTTAAGGACGCCACGGTCTTTGGTGTTGTCGATCATCACCGCATCGGCGACTTCGAGACCGCCGGCCCGCTGCACTACATCTGCCTGCCCTGGGGCTCCAGCTGCACCATCGTCACCAAGCTCGCCGGCGTGCTCGGCGTTGAGCTTTCCGACGTCCAGGCCAAGCTGCTGCTCTCGGCCATGATGACCGACACGCTCATGCTCAAGAGCCCCACCACCACCGATGTCGACCGCGCCATCGCCGCCAAGCTCGGCGAGCAGGTGGGCGTCGACCCGGTTAAGTTTGGCATGGAGGTCTTCCTCACCCGTCCGTCCGGCTCCTTCACTGCAGCCGAGATGGTCGGCAACGACATCAAGATGTTCGAGCCCGCTGGCAAGAAGCTGCTCATCGGCCAGTACGAGACCGTCGACAAGACCCGTGCACTCGGCATGATCGACGAGATTCGCGAGGCCATGCGCGCCTACGCCGCCGAGAAGGGTGCCGACGGCATTGTCCTGTGCATCACCGACATCATGGAGGAGGGCTCGCAGGTCCTGCTCGAGGGCGAGACCGAGGCTGCTCAGAAGGGCCTGGGCATTGCCGACGAGCACGACGGCGTCTGGATGCCGGGCGTCCTCTCCCGTAAGAAGCAGGTCGCTGCCCCCATCATGGCCGCCTGCTAGGTTTAGTTGACCGAACGCCACGACCGGATCGCGGACGCCCCGCGCTCCGGTCGTTTTTTGTGCACGGCGCCGCGTCGTCTCTCGGACAGGTGTGCCCGTGCCGTTGAGCAAATAATGTTCAACCTGTGGTTCCGCTTTTCGGCCACGCCTGCGTGCTTGTCGTGCAGGGTAGGCTAGATGCAAGCGTAATACGTTAGAGCGCGGCGCCGCCACTTGGGCGGGCCGTGCTTTTTTAAGACGGGAACTTTCCCGTGAAAGGAGCCGCCCATGGCAGCAACTGAGCAGCTGTTCAACGTTCGTGAGCGCAAGCGCTTTGAACGTCACGACATTTGGGAGCGCATCGCCGAGAACGGCACGATTTCCGCCGCGGTCATGGTGATTGCCGCCATCGCCGCCGTCATTTGCGCCAATACCGATGCCTACGAGGCCATCCATCACTTTTTGGAGACCCCGCTGTATGTGGGTCTGGGCAACCTTACGGCTGGTCTCACCGTTGAGCTTTTCGTCAACGACTTCCTCATGGCGATTTTCTTTTTGTTGGTGGGCATTGAGCTTAAGTACGAGATGACGGTCGGCGAGCTCAAAAACCCGCGTCAGGCCATGCTTCCCATGCTGGCAGCCGTGGGCGGCGTCGTCGTTCCCGCCTGCATCTACCTGATCTTTAACCATGCCGGCGCGCACAACGGCTGGGCCATTCCCATGGCAACCGATATTGCCTTTGCGCTGGGCGTGCTGTCGCTTTTGGGCAATCGCGTGCCCAACGGCGTGCGCGTGTTCTTCTCGACGCTCGCCATCGCCGACGACCTCATCTCCATCGCCGCCATCGCCATTTTCTACGGTCAGAGCCCCAATCCGTTTTGGTTGGGCGCCGCCGCGCTTGTGACCTGCGCGCTCGTGTGGCTCAACAAGACGCAGCATTACCGCCTTGCCCCGTATTCGGTACTGGGTCTGCTGTTGTGGTTCTGCATGTTCAAGAGCGGCGTGCACGCTACGCTTGCTGGCGTCATCTTGGCCTTTACCATCCCGGCCAAGTGCGGCGTCAAGCTCGATAGCCTCACCGATTGGTTGGGCGAGTGCCTGCCGCTGCTCGATGACCGTTACGATGACGAGGCACACATCCTGGGCCAGCATGACTTTACCGTCTCGACCACCAAGGTCGAGCGCGTCATGCACCGCGTGACCCCGCCGCTCATCCGCATGGAGCGTCTGATCTCCACGCCGGTCAACTTTGTGATCCTGCCGATCTTTGCGTTCGTAAACGCTCAGGTTCGCTTAGTGGGCGTGGACATGAGCACGCTGCTCACCGACCCGGTGACGCTCGGCGTGTACTTTGGCATGCTGCTGGGCAAGCCGATCGGCATCTTTGGTATGACGTTTGCCCTGGTTAAGCTTAAGATCTCCGAGCTGCCGCATAACGTTAACTGGCACATGATTGCCGGTGTGGGCATTCTGGGCGGTATCGGCTTTACCATGTCGATCCTCATCAGCGGCCTCGCCTTCCCGACGGCCCAGTTTGAGGTCTTGGCCGCAAAGGCCGCCATTCTTGCCGGCTCTGTCACCGCGGCCGTGCTGGGCATGATCTACATGAGTGTGATCTGCAAGCACCCCGCGCCCAAGGACGAGTAAGAGCGCGAAAACCGGCTCCAGAACCGATTCGGGCGCGTTCAAAATGCGGATTCGGGCGGTGCTTGCCGCCTGCCAGACACGCCAGTGGTCAAAAAACGCCGTTTGTGAGTACTGTCACAAACGGCGTATCATTTTAGGTGCGGAAAATAATGAACAAAGTTATAAGAACTGTACGTTAATGAGTGACCATCGACTTCCAATTTGGCGCTAGCTGACGGTGATTAGGAAGTTTCAAGTCGAGTTTTGCCGATTTCGACCAAGAATCGCTGCTACTAAAAAGGTAACAGTACTCATATTTGCCCTTTTTTGGCCACAAATTTGCCCTTTTTTGGCCACAAGTCCTAAAACAAGCCTCGCCAAGGTCGGGAAGCGGGCCAAATCGCCGGCCTCGAGGCTTATTCCACGGTTCCGTAGACGGCGCCCCAGCCGTGGGCGGCTAGGGCCGAGTTAAGCTGGTCACACAGCGACTGGCGGTCGTAATAGCCGGGCGGTAGCAGGTTGACGATTTCCATGAGATCGGGCGCCAGGTCCAAGATCTCGGCCTGCACGATCAGGTCCAGGCGGTCGATGGCGTGGCGATCGTAAAACAGTCCGTCGACCAGGCGCTGCAGGTCGCCGAATTCCTCGGCCCTAAACGATCCGTACTCCATAGTGCCTCCTTGGGCGCCCCACGCCGCCATGCGCGGCGATTCGTAATTCATTGCGATGAACTTAATCTATCACGGCTTCATACCGTTGCGGCGGTGGCGGTCTATACTTAGACGAACTGCAACGTACCGCTTCGCGAAAGGTCGCACCCATGCAGACGATCTACCAGAAGATGGAAACCACCGAACTCGATGCCGCCATCGAGGCGCTCAAAGCCGAGGTAGCCGAGGTCAAGGCCAAGGGCCTGGCGCTCGACATGGCCCGCGGCAAGCCGTCGCCCTCCCAGGTGGACATCTCTCGACCCATGCTCGATATCCTCAATGCCGATGCCGATCTGCACGACGGCAACGTCGACTGCTCCAACTACGGCTGCTTTGAGGGCATTCCCTCGGCACGCAAGCTGGCGGGGGAGTTCCTGGGTTGCCCTGCCGAGCAGACGCTCGTGCTGGGCTCGTCGAGTTTGCTGATTGAGCACGACATCGCCGGCATGTTCTGGCGCTGTGGCTCGTGCGGCAGCGAGCCCTGGGACGCCTACGAGGCAGCGCACGACGGCAAGAAGGTCAAGTTCCTGTGCCCCGTTCCCGGCTACGATCGCCACTTTGGCATCACCGCCGATCTGGGTATCGAGAATGTCCCCGTCGCGATGACCGACAACGGCCCCGACATGGACGAGGTCGAGCGCCTGGTTGCTGCCGACGACTCCATCAAGGGTATCTGGTGCGTGCCCAAGTATTCCAACCCCACGGGCATCACCTTTAGCGAGGACACCGTGCGCCGCCTAGTCGAGATGCCCACGGCCGCGCCCGATTTCCGCATCTTCTGGGACAACGCCTACTGCGTGCATGACCTGTACGACGAGACCGACGAACTTGCCAACATCTTTGACCTCGCTCGCGCGGCGGGCACCGAGGACCGTGTGGTGGCCTTTGCCTCGACGTCCAAGATCACCTTCCCGGGCGCCGGCATCGGCTTTATCGGTGCGAGCCCCGCGGTTATCGCCGAGTTCTCCAAGCGCCTGAAGGCCGGCCTTATTAGCGCCGATAAGCTCAACCAGCTGCGTCACGTGCGTTTCCTTCCCACCATCGAGGCGGTCAAGGAGCACATGAAAAAGCATGCCGAGTTCCTGCGTCCGCGCTTTGAGGCCGTCGAGCGCAAGCTCACCGAGGGCTTGGGCGACACGGGCTGCGCCACCTGGACGCACCCCCGCGGCGGCTACTTTGTAAGCTTCGATGGTCCCGAGGGCTCGGCCCAAAAGGTCGCCGCGCTTTGCGCCGACCTGGGCGTCAAGCTCACGCCGGCCGGTGCCACCTGGCCCTATGGCAAGGACCCGCGCGACACCAACATCCGCATCGCGCCGAGCTATCCCACGGTCGAGGACCTGGAGGCCGCGCTCGATGTGCTGGTGCTGGCCGTTAAGCTTGTCGCTGCCGAGCTTGCTCGTGCCGAGCGCGCCTAACGCGCGGCTTCCCGTACTATCCGCACTTTCGATACGTAAAGGAGCGTATACATGGATTTGGGTATTTCCACCAACCCCACGCCAGAGCTCTACACCATTAAGGTGACCGGTGAGATCGATATCTCTAACGCCGATAGCCTGCGCAACGCCATCGACCTGGCGCTCGAGCAGCCCACCGAGGCCGTTGAGCTCGATTTTGCCCAGGTGAGCTACATCGATTCGACGGGCATTGGCGTGCTCGTGGGCGCCGCGCACCACGCGGTCGACCACGGCAAGCGTTTTGGCTGCGTCAACGTGCAGCCCCCGGTGATGCGCGTGGTTCAGCTGTTGGGCGTCGACCAGGAGATTTCGATCACCGCTGCATAATCTTTGCCCCCAAAAGGGCGTGCCGTTTGGCATATGTTTGTGATGCGCTCGGACGTTTTGGCGTCCGGGCGCTATACTTGACCGAATGAATAGACGAGTTCCGGCCGAATGGCGCGGTGCGGGCTCGACTCACATCGAGCCTTGGAGGTATGTGTGTTTGGTATTGGAGAGGGTGAGCTCGCGATCATCGTGGTCTTCGGCTTTTTGCTGTTTGGCCCGGATAAGCTCCCGCAGATGGGCCGCACGATCGGCCGTGCCATCCGTCAGTTCCGCGAGACGCAGGAAAAGATGACGGCCGTTGTTCAGTCCGAGATTATCGATCCGGTGAGCGAGGCCGCGTCGGCCCCGGTCAAGCCCAAGAAGACTGCTGCGACCGACGACGATTCCGATGTGGACGAGGATGCCGCCGAGACGGCAGCGCCCGCCAAGAAGGAGACCTTTGCCGAGCGTCGCGCCCGTCTTGCTGCCGAGAAGGCCGCAAGCGAGGGTGCTGCTGAGGGCGAAGGCGCTGTTGATGAGGCCGAGGGTACAGAGCCTGCTGCTGCCGTCGAGCCCGAGCCTGCTGCAGAGCCCGAGCCCGAGCCGGCAGAGCCCACGACGGCTGACCTCTACGCCCGTCGTCCCCGCAAGCGCAAGGCCGTCGTCGACCAGCTCGCCCGCGAGCTCGAGGTCGAGGACGATGCCGAGGCTGCTGCCGCCGACGCCCCGAAGGGAGGCGATGAGTAATGCCGATCGGACCTGCGCGCATGCCGCTCTTCGATCACCTGGGAGAGCTCCGTCGCCGCCTGACCATCGTGGTCGTTTCGGTGTTTGCCGCCGCCATCGTGCTGTACTTTGCCACGCCCGTGGTGCTCGATATTCTTGAGGACCCCATCCGCTCCTTTGTGCCGGACGGTAAGTTTTACATCACCACCACGCTCGGCGGCTTTGGCCTGCGCTTCTCGCTTGCCATCAAGATGGCCGTGGTCATGTGCACGCCCATGATCATCTGGCAGATTCTGGCATTTTTCCTGCCGGCACTGCGCCCCAACGAGCGCAAGTGGGTTGTGCCCACGGTGCTCGCCTCGACGGTGCTGTTCTTCCTGGGTGCCATCTTCTGCTACTTCATCATCATCCCGGCGGGCTTTGAGTGGCTCATCGGCGAGACCTCGGCCGTCGCCACGGCGCTGCCCGACCTGGAGAACTACGTCAACATGGAGCTGCTCTTTATGATCGGCTTTGGTGTGGCGTTTGAGCTGCCGCTCATCATCTTCTACCTGTCCGTTTTCCACATCGTGTCCTATGCGGCCTTCCGCAGCGCCTGGCGCTACGTGTACGTAGGCCTGCTCGTGGGTTCGGCTGTGATTACGCCCGACGGCTCGCCCGTTACGCTGGGTCTCATGTATGGCGCCCTGCTCTCGCTCTACGAGATTTCGCTCGCCATCGCTCGCGTGGTCATTACCGCGCGCGAGGGCAAGGAGGGCCTGTTCGTGAGCCGTCTGGACCTGTTCTCGGACGACGAGGACGACGAGGAGTAAATCGGTATGCACGAGGTTGGCATTGTCAACGGCATACTCGATACAGTGATTCGCGCGGCGCGTGGGGCGGGGGCCTCGCGCGCCGTTTTGGTAACGCTGCGTATCGGGGATATGACCGAAGTTGTGCGCGAGGCGCTCGACTTTGCGTGGGAGACGTTTCGCGACGAGGACCCGCTCACGCGCGGCTGCGAGCTTGCCGTGGAGGAGGTCCATCCACAAAGCGAGTGTCTGGACTGCGGCGAGGTTTTCGACCACGATCGCTTCCACTGTCGCTGTCCTCAGTGTGGTGGTGCCAACGTGCGCCTACTGCACGGCCGCGAGCTCGATATCGCAAGTATCGAAATCGAAACCCCCGACGATTAGCCCGCTAGCCATCTGGTGATGGGGTATAAAGGGGCCAAAGTAAGGAGCGCTAAGTATGGCCGAGAAAACGATTGATATTGCATCGCCGATTCTGTCGCGCAACGAGCGCCTGGCAGATCAGCTGCGTCAGCGATTTAATGAGACAAACACCTACGTGATCAATGTGCTGTCGAGCCCCGGCTCGGGTAAGACCACCACGATTCTGGGCACCAACGAGCGCCTGCGTGACAAAGCCGGCCTGCGCTGTGCTGTCATCGAGGGCGATATCGCCTCGGACGTCGACGCCATCACCATGAAGGAAGCCGGCATGCCCGCCATTCAGATCAACACGGGCGGCCTGTGCCACCTCGAGGGCAACATGATCATGGAGGCCGTCGATGCCTTCGACCAGGCCGTCGGTCTGGAGAAAATCGACGTCATCTTTATCGAAAATGTGGGTAACCTGGTCTGCCCGGTCGACTTTGACCTGGGCGAGAACCTGTCCATCATGATCCTATCGGTGCCCGAGGGCGATGACAAGCCCATCAAGTACCCGGGCATCTTCCAGCACGCCGGCGCGCAGCTGCTCAATAAGGTCGACGTGGCCCCGGCTTTCGATTTTGACATGGATAGGTATACTAAGACACTCGATGACCTCAATCCGCAGGCGCCGCGGTTTGCCGTGAGCGCGCGCAAGGGCGAGGGCATGGATGCCTGGTGCGATTGGCTCATCGGGCAGATTGAGCAAGCAAGGGCGTAAGTCGGCCGCCAAGAGGGCGGGCGCAGCCGCAGACACACGAGATAGGAGCCTCTTTTGAAGCTCATCATCGCCGAGAAAAACGACGCCGCGCGTCAGATCGCCGAGCGTCTGTCCACGGGCAAACCCAAAAAGGACAAGGTGTACAACACCGCCATCTACCGTTTTGAGTGGAAGGGCGAGGAGTGCGTGACGATCGGTCTTGCCGGTCACATCCTTGCGCCCGATTTTTGCGACAGCGTGCTGTTCGATAAAAAGCTGGGCTGGTATTCGGTCACCGAGGACGGCGAGATGCTGCCGGCCGATATGCCCGATGGTCTGGCACGTCCGCCCTACGACACCAAGCGCAAGCCGTTCCTTGCCGACGGCATCTCCATCAAGGGTTGGAAGCTCGAGAGCCTGCCCTATCTCACCTGGGCGCCTGTCATTAAGCTGCCGGCTGAGAAGGAACTCATTCGCTCGCTCAAGAACCTGGCCAAGAAGTCCGACAGCGTCATCATCGCCACGGACTTCGATCGCGAGGGCGAGCTGATCGGTTCGGACGCCCTCAACAAGGTGCGCGAGGTGGCGCCCGACTTGCCGGTCGCCCGCGCCCAGTATTCTTCGTTTACCAAGGCCGAGATCACGCAGGCCTTCGATAACCTTGTCTCGCTCGACCAGAACCTGGCCGACGCCGGCGAGAGCCGTCAGCACATCGACCTCATTTGGGGTGCGGTGCTCACGCGCTACCTGACGCTCGCCAAGTTTGGCGGCTTTGGCAACGTGCGTTCCGCCGGCCGCGTGCAGACGCCGACGCTTGCCCTGGTGGTCGAGCGCGAGCGCGAGCGCATGGCGTTTGTGCCCGAGGACTATTGGCAGATTCGCGGCATGGGAGCCGCGCAAGGCGCTGCCGAGGACGATCGCTTTAAGATCGCGCACAAGACGGCGCGCTTTACCGACAAGGATGCTGCTGAGACGGCGTACGGTCACGTTGACGGCGCTACGACGGCAACCGTCGCCGCGGTGACCAAGCGCTCGCGCAAGCAGCAGCCGCCCACGCCGTTTGCGACGACCTCGCTGCAGGCTGCCGCCGCGGCCGAGGGCATCTCGCCTGCGCGTACGATGCGCATCGCCGAGTCCCTCTACATGGCGGGCCTCATCAGCTATCCGCGTGTCGACAACACCGTGTATCCCGCGACGCTCGATTTGGGCGCCGTGGTGAGTGACCTGGCAAAGATCAACCCGGCGCTGGCGCCCGTGTGCAAAAAGGTGCTCGCCGGCCCCATGAAGCCCACGCGCGGCAAGGTCGAGACCACCGACCACCCGCCTATCTACCCCACGGGCGAGGGCGATCCGTCCACGCTCGATGGCGGCCAGCGCAAGCTCTACGACCTCATCGCCCGCCGCTTCCTGGCGACGCTTATGGGTCCTGCGACCATCGAGAACACCAAGCTCGAGCTCGACGTCAACGGCGAGCCGTTTGTGGCCTCGGGCGACGTGCTCGTGACCCCGGGTTTTCGCGAGGCCTATCCGTACGGCCTTAAACGCGACGAGCAGATGCCGCCGCTGGAGCAGGGCGATACGGTCGACGTGTTCGACATTAAGCTCGAGGCCAAGCAGACTGAGCCGCCCGCGCGTTACAGCCAGGGCAAGCTCGTGCAGGAGATGGAGAAGCGCGGCCTGGGTACCAAGTCCACGCGCGCGAGCATCATCGAGCGCCTGTATGCCGTGCGCTATCTCAAAAATGATCCCGTGGAGCCGAGCCAGCTGGGTATTGCCATTATCGATGCGCTGACGCAGTTTGCCCCGCGCATCACGAGCCCCGATATGACCAGCGAGCTCGACGGCGACATGACTCGCGTCGAGCGCGGCGAGGACACCGAAGAGCATGTCGTGACGCACTCGCGTGCGCTGCTGGCCGGCGTGCTCGACGAGCTGCTCAAGCATACGCAGGAGCTCGGCGACGCCATCAGCGACGCCGTCACGGCTGATGCGCGCGTGGGCGCCTGCCCCAAGTGCGGCAAGGACCTGGTTATGAAGACGAGCGCAAAGACCCGTGGCAGCTTCATTGGCTGCATGGGCTGGCCCGACTGCGACGTGACCTATCCGGTGCCGAGCGGCGTCAAGGTGAGCCCGCTCGAGGGCGAGGCCGCCGTGTGCCCCGAGTGCGGCGCGCCGCGCATTAAGTGCCAGCCGTTCCGCCAGAAGGCCTTCGAGATTTGCGTGAACCCCACGTGCCCCACCAACTACGAGCCCGATCTTAAGGTGGGCGAGTGCAAGGTGTGTGCCGAGGCCGGACGCCATGGCGACCTGATTGCACACAAGAGCGAGAAGAGCGGCAAGCGCTTTATCCGCTGCACCAACTACGATGACTGCGGCGTGAGCTATCCGCTGCCGGCGCGTGGCAAGCTCGAGGCGACGGGCGAGACCTGTCCCGAGTGCGGCGCCCCCATCGTGGTGGTCAACACGGCGCGCGGTCCATGGCGTATCTGCGTCAACATGGACTGCCCGACCAAGGAGAAGAAGCCCGCCCGCGGCCGCAAGACTGCGACCAAGGCGAGCACGACAAAGAAGACGACCGCGGCCAAGAAGACGACGGCTAAGAAAGCCACTGCCGCCAAGAAGACGACCGCGAAGAAGTCGACTGCGAAGAAGTCGACTGCCAAAAAGACCGCTGCCGACAAGTAGCCGCACGGTCGAAACATCACCTAGAACAAAAACGAGCGAGGACCTCAAGATCCTCGCTCGTTTTTTATCCGGCAGTTAGGGACGTTCCTTTTCTGCCGGGCGGCGAAAGAGTGCGCCCAACGACCAGCCGTTTAAGAGCGCCCCCGATACATAGTTGTCGGAACCTGGTCGTCTGTTGATAAAAAAGAAACCGCTAACGGACAAAATGGCGCCTTTTGCGGATTAGTTGCTGTGCCGGAAAATAAATTGTCAGAACCAGGCGATAATTAAATTGCCGCGGCTGTCGTTACATATGACACGTGACAGGAGGACATGATGAAAAAAATGCCCAAGTTGTTGTTAGCAATGGTTGTCCTATTTTTCGCCACCGGATTTATTTTATTGCCCTCCGCAAATGCTTCTGAGTATTTGACGCCCGCCGACGCATGCTTCGATTTGAATGATGGGCCGAAACAAGAACGTACTATCGAGCTGTCAGATGGCTCTACAGGTGTTTTTGGGATAGAGAAAGAGCAAGCTGATGTTGCCCCGATTTGGGACGGCTACTACAACGCTACTGATGGGAATTGGAAGGTTTACTTCTATACTGGAGTGCTCGATGCTGAGTACTGGATATCAATCAAGAACTACAACATTACATCGTGGTGGGGCCATAAAGCATCTTCCGTTGGCGGTGCCTTATCGAATTTCAGTAAGAGTTTTTCTTCCAAACGAACAAAGTGGAGCTTTCTTTTTACCGGAGTAGGCGGTATGGCGTCTGCGACTTATACTCTTGGAGCTGAAATAAATGGCTCTCGGCTGCATACATATCTAGCGTGATTCAATATGGGCGTGTTGGGCAAGATCAACATTGGCGGAGAGGTTTCCCTCCTGGCAATAGTTCTGGTTGAGATCGGGATCGTCGCTGCGGTGATCTATCTCGTTTGCAAGTTGATAAAGGCTCTCAAAAAGGTTATTGAACGAACCAAACAAGAGTAGGCGGTCAGTCCGCTCGATTTCGAATCCATTTCAGCGGGTGCCATCCTCTCTGTCTGCTTATCTGTGGGCGGAGAGGATTTTTCTATGACTGAGACCGCATCAGCGCCAAATCCACGCCTATCCACGACCCGTCACCTGGGGACGTTCCTTTCCAGCCGGTGCTTGGGGAGACTCCTTGCCACCCGGTCGTCGTGGATGTTCTTAAACGACTAGCGATCGGGGACAGCCCTTGCCGATTGGCCGGTTTGCCGTCCGGGTTGGCAAGGACTGTCCTTTTCTGCCGGCAGTTTAGGAACGTCCCCAACTGCCGCCTCAGGTAGTCATTGGGGACGTTCTTTAATGACTAGTCGTTTAAGAACGTCGCATGCGACTAGTTCACCTCGACAGGCTTAGCGCCGGGATAGCGCTCCTCAAAGTCTAGGCGGTACTTATTGTCATTGGTGCCCGCCACGTTGTCGCGCGACAGCGGCGCCACGATCTCATTCTTGTGGTCCGCAGGCTTGGCGTATTTCAGGCTGATCTCCCAGGCATCACAGATTGCGTCAATGCGGTGATCCAGGTCGTCGTACAGGGCGATGATATCCTTCCAGGAGCTGTAGTTCTTGGAGCTCGTCGGGACGTCCAGGTCCTCGACGATGTCGTAATACTGCTCGATGGTGTCCTCCGTGCGCTCGGCGACGTCGGCGAGATTTTGACGGGTGGTTCGATCCTCTTCCAGATAGTTGCCGTTGAAGTTCTGCGCGCAGCCACGGACCTGGCTGTCGAGATCTTCGAGCAGGTCGTAGTATTCGCTCAGGCGACGGTAGAGGTTCTGCTCGGAGAGCGTTGCTTCGCCGCCATCCTCGTCGTCATCGTCATCATCGTCGTACAGGCTGTTGGGATTGCCGAGAGGCTTTAGGTCATCGTCGTCGACGTCATGGTGCAGCTTAGCTACCTCGGCAGTCGTCTGCGTGGCGGCGTTGTCGAACGGTCTGATCGCAAAGAAGATGACCAGGGCGATGATGATCGCCACCAGCACAACGATAACGGCGATAAGCGGCCCGGTGCCGCTCTTTTTGGGAGCGGGGGTCTGTGGCGAAGCGGGCGCGTATGCGGGAGCCGGCTGCTGTTGGGGCGAGCCGCTCGCGACGGGTATGCGCTGCGTGGTCTCGACGGCCTCGGTCCTTGCGGCGGGGTCGGGGCTATAGGCGAGGGGGTCGTCCGCCTTGGCTTGCGGCGTATCAAGGGAGCCGGTCTGCTCAAAAGCGGGCTGGCTATCGCTCGCGGCTGTTTGCTCAACGGGTGCACCGCACGAGGTGCAGAACTTGGCATTATCTTCAAGAAGCTTGCCGCACGAGGCGCAATACCGAGACATTGCCACTCCTTTCGCCACATTTCAATGCAATACGACGATTATACCCAGCATCCAAAATTCCCCATCATACGTTGCGGTGAAATAGGGACTGTTTGGCGGTCTCAGAGCTTCAATCAGTCCCTATTTCACCGCAACTTTGGAAAGGCGCCTTTAGCCATTGGGGACGTGCCGAGCACTGGGGTATCATGGCTTGGTTGCTATAACTCGCATTTACGCGCCTTGTAGGAAGGGGCTGCGCCCATGGCTTTTGAGCCTGCTCAACATAGCTTTATCACGCTCGAGGGCGTCGACGGTGCCGGCAAGTCCACGCAGGCGCGCCTGCTTGCCCGTGCGCTCGACCTTGCCGGCTACCAGGTTGTGACCCTGCGTGAGCCGGGCGGCACTGCCATCAGCGAAAAGATTCGCGCCCTGCTGCTCGACCCTGCCAACACGACGATGGGCGATACCTGCGAGCTGTTGCTCTACGAGGCTGCGCGTGCCCAGCTGGTGCACGAGGTCATCGCGCCCGCCCTCGCTGCCGGCAAGGTGGTCCTGTGCGATCGCTTCTACGATTCCACGACCTGCTACCAGGCGTTTGCCGATGGCCTCGATCGCCAGATAGTGCGCGACGCCAACAACCTGGCCGTCGCGGGTACGCACCCGGCGCTCACACTCGTCTATCACATCGCGCCCGAGCAGGCGGCGCTGCGCATGGCAGCCCGTGGCGCGGCAGATCGCATGGAGGCAAAAGGCGTGGCATTCCAGGAGCGTGTCTACCAGGGCTTTTGCGCAATCGCTGCCGAGGAGCCAAACCGCGTAAAGCTCATCGACGCCACTGCGACCGTCGAGGAAGTCTTCGAGAAGACGGTCGAGCAGGTTCGCGCGTATGGTCTCGACATTCCGCAGGAAGCCGTTGCCGCCGCGCTTGCCAAGGAGGCCGAGTAGCATGGCCCCCGCTCAGGCAAGCCTGCTGGCCAAGCTCGACACCCAAGAGCGCGTGCGCGACTTTTTGACCAATGCCGTCGCTAGCGGTCGCGCGTCGCACGCCTACCTGTTTTTGGGCGCGCCCGGCGCGGGCAAGCTCGACGCCGCGTGGGCGCTCGCCCAAGCCTTCCTGTGCGAGCAGGACGGCTGCGGCGCATGCGACAGCTGCGTGCGCGTCTCTCGACATACGCATCCCGACGTGCACTATTACACGCCCGAGAGCGCCACGGGTTACCTCATCGCCCAGACCCGCGAGCTGCTCGACGACGTGCCGCTGGCGCCCATCCGCGCCAAGGCAAAGGTCTACATCATCGACCGTGCCGAGCAGCTGCGCGCCAACACCGCCAACGCGCTGCTCAAAACGCTCGAGGAGCCGCCCGAGGGCGTCATGTTCATCCTGTTGGGTACCTCGGCAGACGTGATGCTGCCCACCATCGTGAGCCGCTGCCAGTGTGTGCCGTTTCGGCTGGTGTCTCCCACCGTGGCCGCGCAGGTCGTGAGCCGCGCCACCGGGCAGGATCCCGCGCGCTGCCGCATGGCCGTCGCCGTGGCGGGAAGCCCCACGCGTGGTATCGAGTTCCTCAAGAGCGCCGAGCGCCAGGACGCCCGTCGCCAGATGATCCGTGCCATCGACTCACTCATTGCCGCCGACGAGGCCGATGTACTCAGCCGTGCCAAGTCG
The DNA here is from genome assembly GCF_028206795.1 of Collinsella aerofaciens. Taxonomy (GTDB): domain Bacteria; phylum Actinomycetota; class Coriobacteriia; order Coriobacteriales; family Coriobacteriaceae; genus Collinsella; species Collinsella aerofaciens_AX. Next base: position 73,191 of record NZ_JAQLFJ010000008.1, read on the forward strand.
CTCATCGTCGCCGTCAAGGCGCCGTTGGCCGAGGTCAAGTCCACGCAGGAAAAGGTGCTCGAGCAAAATGCCGACTACCTGTCGCGTGGAGCATTGAAGCAGCTTGAGGACCGCAACAAGCGCGAACTCAACGCGCGCGAGCGTTCGGGTATCATGGAAGCGCTGGCGAGCGCGCGGACGCTCATGCGCGACGTGCTGCTGACGCTTCAGGATGAGGCGGCCGACGTCGTGAACGAGGATGTGCGCGACACGATCGGTCGGCTTGCCGCCGCGACCAATGTTGCGGGTGCCACCCAGGCGCTCGAAGCGGTCGCAACCGCCGAGCGCAACATCGCCAGAAACGTTACTCCCCAGCTGGCCATCGAGGTCATGCTGTTCGATATCAGGAAGGCACTGAAATGCCGTTAGTCGTACCCGTTAAGTTTACCTACGCCTCGCGCGACCTGTGGTTCGACCCGCAGGATTTGGATATCCTCGAGGCCGATTATGCCATCTGCTCCACCGAGCGCGGAACCGAGATCGGCCTGGTCACGGCCGATCCCTTCGAGGTACCGCAGGACGAGATCGGCCAGCCGCTCAAGCCCGTGCTGCGCGTGGCGAGCGACATCGACCTGCAGCTTGCCGATGATCTGGCCATCCAGGGCGACGAGGCCATGGTCGATTTCCGTCGCCTGGTCAAGGAGCTCGACCTCGAGATGAAGCCGGTCGGCGTGGAGTACCTGTTTGGCGGCGAGAAGGCCGTGTTCTACTTTGCGGCCGAGGAACGCGTCGATTTTCGCCAGCTCGTCAAGGATCTGTCCTCGACGCTGCACATTCGCGTCGACATGCGCCAGATCGGCGTGCGCGACGAGACTCGCCTGGTGGGCGGCTATGCCCAGTGCGGCCAGGAGCTCTGTTGCACGCGCTTTGGCGGACAGTTTGAGCCCGTCTCGATCCGCATGGCAAAAGAGCAGGACCTGCCGCTCAATTCCTCCAAGATCAGCGGCGTTTGCGGCCGCCTGATGTGCTGCCTGCGCTACGAGTTCGAGGCCTACAAGGACTTTAAGAGCCGCGCGCCCAAAAAGAAGACGCTTATCGATACGCCGCTCGGCAAGGCGCGTATTCAGGAATATGACACGCCGCGCGAGCAGCTGGTGCTGCGCCTGGAGAACGGCAAGGTCTTTAAGGTCAACCTGGCTGATATGACCCGCTCGGAGGGCTGCAAAAAGAAGGCCGCCGAGCAGGGCTGCAGCTGCCGCCCCGACTGCGTGACGCGCGACGTGCTCGAGCGCATCGAGTCGCCCGAGATGCGCCTGGCGCTCATGGAGCTCGACCGCGAGAACGGCGTCGACGTGGGCGATGGCCTGTCGAGCGCCGACCGTCTTGCTGGCACGTCGATGCCCAAGCGCCGTCGTCGCGATGCCGATTCCGATGCCCGCGCCGGTCAGGGGCAGGGCGAGGGTCGTGGCCGCGGAAAGGGCCGTGGCAATGCCGCAACGCCTGAGGCCGAGGAGGCCGCCGGTGGCCGTCGTCGTCGCAAGCGCGCGGGCTCGGGCGATGTCGGCGAGGCCGCAGCCGCCGGCAAGAACGGAGCTCGCGAGCGCGAGGTTCAACAGCCCCAGCAGCAAAACCGCGGCGGTGGCATGAACCCCACGCGCCGTCGTCGCCGTCATCTGTCGAGCGAGGAGCGCGAGGACGCCTTCCGCGCCGCAGTTGCTCGCGAGGCTGGTGCCGCTTCCAAGGGCGCCTCGGCCTCCGACGCGCCTGCCGACAAGGGCGGCAAGTCACGTGGCGAGGAGGAGCGCGCACCGCGTCCGCGTCGTCGCCATTCCTCGGGCGCGCAGCAGAAGCCCTCAGTGCCCTCCGTTGCCGATCAGGTCTCGGATGGCGAGGTCAAGGTCACGCGCCGTCGTCCCGGAGATGGCGGGGGAGCGGCTGCCAAGGCTTCGCGTGGCGCCGCTCGCGACGAGCGCGAGCCGCGCGAGGATCGCGGTGGCGAGGGCTCGGCCGACCAGGGTCAAAAGCGCCGTCGCCGTCGCCGTTCCCGCAAGCCGCGCCAGGATGGTGGCGAGGGCTCGGCCCCGTCTTCGTCTGCACCACAACCGCCTGCCGGCGAATAACGCCCGCGAGCGGATTTAACCAGCCTTGCCCCAATCGCGTCGGGGTACCATAGCGCTGAATCAACAACCCTCCCTGCGATCGAACGTAGGGAGGGTTGTGTCGTGAAGAGCCATCTGAACATATTGAGCTGTCTGCAGGGTGCCGGTGCCCTACCGTTTGCGGACGAATTACTACCGTTTGCCGAGCGGGTGGCACGCGAGGCGCTCGAGGCATTGTCGCCAACACGATGTGCCGGCTGCGAGCGCGCCGGTACGCTTATTTGCCAAGACTGCCTGGCTGCGCTCACGCTCATCGACCCACGTCATAGCTGCACCCGATGCGGCGCCCCGTTTGGGGATTTGCTGTGCACTGAGTGTTCGGTCGAGGGCACGTCCTCGGCAATGGCGGAGGCGCTCGATCGCTGCCTGGCGTGCGCCGTCTATGCGCATCCGCTGCCGCGCATCATTAAAGCGTACAAGGATGCGGGCGAGCGACGTCTGGCTCCGTATCTGGCGGAGCTGCTCTACGACACCGCCCTGCATGCCCAGGTCGTAGCGCCCGATCGCTTAGGAGGTGTGCTGTCCGGTGCGGATGCGGTGGTGTTTGTGCCTGCGACGGCGGCAGCGTTTCGGCGGCGTGGTTTCGATCATATGGAGGCCATTGCGCGCCCATTTTGCGAGCTGTCGGGTGTTCCCCTGCTCGATGCCCTCGTCAAGTACGGGCATGGCGACCAGCGCGAACTCGGTCGTGAGGAGCGTCGCGAGCGTGCCCAAGGCATGTACGAGACGGTTGAGGACGTGCACGGCCGCCGCTTACTGCTTATCGATGACGTTATCACCACGGGCGCGACCATGGCAGCAGCCTCGGCGGAGCTCAAGCGTGCCGGCGCTGCGGCAGTCGATGGCCTTGCTATCGCACGTGTTTGGTAGGGGTGGTTTTGTGGCAGTGAAGATTGAGCGGCGCAACGAGCCGACAGGCGAACAGCTAGCGGCTTCCGTAATCCTAACAGGCGCTTCAGCGCTGCGCATGATGCGCGCCGAGCGCCGGCAGATGGGCTATATCAGCTGGAAGGACCTTAATCCCGATGATGAGCGCCGTGTGCTGCGCACGTCGTCGCCCTCGACCGAGGATATCTATCTTCCTGACTTGGTGCGAATTGGAGCCAAAAGTGGCGAGGTGCAAGAAGATCTGTGCTTGCTGGTGGGATCTGCGGCGCAGCGCCGCCGCATGCCTAGCGTAGGCTGGTCCGTGTGTTCCGGGTTGCCCGCCGGCTCGATTCTAGAGGTGGAACCGGGGGTGTACAGCTTGTCTCCCGAGGCCCTCTGCCTTGCCGTTGCGCGCGAACTTGGCTGTATCCAGGCATTTGCCCTGGCCCAAGAGCTGTGCTCTAAGATTTCACTGAGCGACCGCGGGAAGTATCTGCCTCCCTACACCTCGCCTGTTACGAATAAACTTGCAAAGGACAAGGACCAGCCAGCAGACGTGGGCTACTTTGAAGTCGAGCCGGCGCTGACGCCCGATCGCCTGGCAGATTACCTTGCGGCATGCAAGGGGAATGTGGCCAAACAGCTGCTGCGTCTGTGTCCCTACCTGTCAGAAAACCTGCTCTCGCCCATGGAGTGCATCATGCTCGCCCTGTTTTCGCTTCCGTTTTCCTATGGCGGGTTTGCCTGCGGACCTTTTAAGACCGACTACAAGATCGAGTTTGATGACCGTGCGCAGGCAATCTCGGGGATGCCCCATGCAGTTTGCGATGCGTATCAAGAGGCAGCCCGGTTTGACCTGGAATACAACGGTGAGCTGGGCCATTCCTCTCGGAGGGGACGTATCCATGATGAAAAGCGCAACACGGGCTTGATTACTATGGGAATCGAGGTCGCGACGGTCAATAACGAAATGCTCTGTGACATGGAAGCGATGGAAGCGCTCGCATGGCGCATGCACCAGCGTATGCGAAAGCGGTACCGGAATCGTGTCGATGCCCGCAGGAAGAAGCAAGAGGCGTTGCTTAACACGCTGCGGGCGTGTTTTGGGCTTAAGCCGGTCTAATTCACGTCGAAAATAGGGGGTTAATCATATGCCCTGGCCAAAATATGGCAAATATGAGTACTGTCACTAAATCAATAACAGCAAAATCAAGGAATTTAGGGCTCGGAGGCGTCATAAAGTAAGAAGATAATAAACAAATGTAGAATAACTAAGCATCAGGTTGGCGACACTGAGCGCATAATCTGTCCGAGAGGCCAAAATTGCCTGTTACTAAATTGCTAACAGTACTCATATTTGCCATTTTTTGGCCACGGCACCCTAAGAAGGGTGTCCCGGAACTCACCGTAGGGGAGCTTCGGGCTTCATGGGGGCGCGTGCGGTCCGCTCCGACCTGCAAAATCTGTGCTCACGGTGCGAATGACGCCCCTAACCTTAATCTTTAGCTTGAACTTAGCTATAATGCGCTACGTTCCTGCCAGGCTGTGGTTGCGGACGGACGAAATGCCCGTCCTAGTCCAAGACAGACGCGGTCAAAGGGATCCACGTAAGCGACCGCGTGCGCGCGGCGCGATCATGGCGCGTCCTAGATGTAAGCCGCACCGTCCGTTCTACTTTCTTTGGGGCAATACCGCCTCGCGGGCGAGCGGGCCAGTCGTGAAGGTGGCTGCGGCCTCCCGAGCAAACACCCCGGTGCGCAAGTGTGGGGTCAAATACCAGGTCAGCTGGTGGGAACAATCTGATATTCCGCGCAACGCACGGATCGTATACGACACAGAAGGCAGGGTAGTGGACATGGTGAGGGGCAGCTTGATGCACGCGGCTCGGTTAGGTGCTGGGACCGCAGCGGTCATCGCCGTTTTGGGCCTGAGCGGATGCGCGTTCAACCCGCTGTCTACGTTCACGACTCCCACGATCGACCAGATCGAGTACGAGACCGTCACGCCCGCGGTGTCGGATGATGCCCTGGTCACCCCCGGTACCCTGACGGTTGCCCTCGATACCTCCGATGCGCCGCAGGCCATGCAGGGCGCTGACGGCGAGCTCACGGGGTATGCAGTCGACGCTGCCCGCGCCCTCGCAAGCCGCATGGGCCTTAAGGTCGCCTTTGTCGATGCGTCCTCGGCAGGTTCCGCGCTCGGTGACAAAAAGGCTGATATCTTTATCGGCGAGATCAACTCCACGGATGGGGACGTTAGCTCGCTCGGCACCTGCCTGTACGATGCCGCTTCCGTGTTCGGTAAAACCAGCGATGGTGGGTCGCTAAGCGTTTCCACCGATACCCTTAACACGTCTACTCTGGGTATCCAGATGTCCTCGGCCTCGCAGGAGGCGCTTGCTAAGCAGAGCATCACCGCCAACCAAAAGACTTACTCCAACATCAACGAGTGCTTTGAGGCGCTCGAGTCCGGCGAAGTCGACTATGTGATCTGCGACTCCACGGCCGGCGGCTACCTTGCACGCCTGATGAGCGAGATCTCCTATGTCGGTGCGCTCGAGGCGCCCTCGACGCTTGGTGTTGCAGGCCTTTCGTCCAATGACGAACTGTGCCGTGCCGTGAGCGATGCCCTCGACGGTATTACGGCCGACGGCACGCTCGAGGCGGTCCACTGCGTCTGGTACGGCACGATGCCCTACGACCTCACCACTAAGACGGTTTCGGGCGCTAACGTGCAGCCGGGCGACTCTGAGTCCAGCGAGACCACATCCTCCGGCAGCGAGTCCTCCGATTCCAACAATGAGACCGCATCCTCCGAAGACAAATCGTCCAGCCAGGAAGACACCATCACCGACGACGACATTAACAAGCTTAATAGCTAGTTATTGCTAGGGGTGGCGTCTCCTATGCGCTAGGAGAGATGCCCCTTCACGGTTTCAACACGCACTGCCGGGCTTCCCCAATAGGGGAGCCCGGCTTTTTCATCTCTATAAAACCAGCAGGTCAAAGCCAATTTTCGGGACCAAATACAAAGTCGCCGGCTCCCTCCTATAGCGCACTTTGCCACAGAAAAGTGCGAGACTTCGGTATGCGGTATCAAGCAATCGTTATTCGGGTCTTTGGGAATCCGCGTGATTAAATGCACGGCAATGGGTACATAGCCAGTACAGTAAGTCCCCGAGGCAGATTGGAGCCACGTATGGATATCAAGGTTTCTGGACGCAAGACGACGGTAACCGATGCTCTGCGTGCGCATGTGGATGAGAAGATCGGCGAGGCGCTCAAGGTTTTCGATATCGAGCCCATGACGGTCGACGTTGTACTTCGCTATGAGAAGAACCCCTCGAACCCCAACCCGGCAATCGTCGAGGTCACGGTTCGCGCTCGCGGTTCTGTGATTCGCGTTGCCGAGCACGGTGCCGATATGTACGCCGCCATCGACCTCTCCGCCGACAAGGTCACCCGCCAGCTGCGCAAGTTCAAGACTAAGGTCGTGGACAACCGCCAGGGCGGCGCCAGCGCTGCGGATGTCGCACCGGTCGAGCGCGTCGAGGATCTGGCCGACCTGCTGCTGCCCGAGGAGGAGGACGACCTGCTCGTCCGCGAGAAGGTCATCGACGTCACCCCGATGACTGAGGAGCAGGCGCTGGTGCAGACCGATCTGCTTGGTCACGACTTCTACGTGTTCGAGAACGCGACGACTGGCCTCATCAATGTGGTGTATCACCGTAAGAATGGTGGATATGGCATCATCAAGCCCCGTATCGAAACACTTGACGAGTAAAATACGTTAACTTGCATGAGTTAACGGCTGGCGGCCATCCCATGCGGATGGCCGCCTTTTTTACGTAAGGAGTCGCTTTGATGGACAAGGCTGCATCTACCGGCCATTCTGACCGCTGCCGCATCGTCGTCGATACCTGCTGCGACTTTAGCCCCGAGGTCGCCGCGAACCTCGATGTCGATATCTTGGGCTTCCCCTTTATCATCGATGGCGAGGAGCGCACGGACGATATCTGGTCGAGCATGACCCCCAAGGAGTTCTACGACCGCATGCGCGCCGGCGCTCGCGTGTCTACCTCCGCCGTGTCACTCGGTCGCTATATCGAGTTCTTTACCGAGTGCGCCAAAGAGGGTACGCCCACGGTCTACCTGTGCTTTACCTCGGCGCTGTCGTCGAGCTACAACTCCGCGTGCCAGGCGGCAGATGCCGTGCGCGCCGAGTATCCCAACTTTGAGCTCTACGTGGTCGACAACGCTCTGCCCTGCGCGACCGGCGCGCTCTTGGCGCTCGAGGCCGTGCGCCAGCGTTCGGCAGGACTGACCGCCAAGCAGCTGGTCGATTGGGCAAACGAGGCAAAGACCTACGTCCACGGCTACTTTACGCTCGAGAGCTTTGACGCACTGGCTGCCGGCGGCCGCATTCCGCCCGCGGCGGCACAGCTCACGGCAAAGCTCGACGTCAAGCCCGAGCTCTCCTACGACCTGGCCGGCTCGCTGTCGCTGATCGGCGTCAACCGCGGCCGCAAGAAGGCGCTCAAGTCCATTCTCAAGTCGTTCCGCGAGAACTACGTGCCCGATCGCACCATGCCCATCGCCATCATGACGGCCGATGCCGAGAAGGATGGTGACTGGCTCGAGGCTGCCGTTCGCAAGGAGGAAGGTTGCGCCGACGTCACGATTATCCGTAGTTCCGTCGGTCCTACCATTGGCTCGCACGTGGGGCCCGGCATGGTGGCGCTTGCGTTTTGGGGCAAGAACCGCGCCGAGAAAGCCTCGCTTTCCGACCGCATCGCACGCCGTGTGCGTGGTGAGTAGACAGGCGCTACGACCACAGGCGCCCCGCAGCTCAAGCGCTGGCACTGAGTATTCAACCTGGTAATAACACCCAACCCAAAAGGAAAGGTTTCATGGCAAACAAGCTCTCCGTCGCATTCATCGGCACCGGAATCATGGGTGCCCCCATCGCCGGCCACATCCTGGACGCCGGCTATCCCGTCACGGTCAACAACCGCACCAAGTCCAAGGCCGCCGCGCTTGTCGAGCGCGGCGCCATCTGGGCCGATACGCCGGCCGAGGCCGCGGCAGGCGCCGATGTCGTCTTTACCATGGTGGGCTATCCCTCCGAGGTCGAGGAGCTCTACCTGGCGGGCGACGGCCTGCTGGCCTGCACCAAGCCGGGCGCGGTCTTGATCGACCTCACCACGAGCTCGCCCGAGCTCGCCCGTGACATTGCCGAGGCCGCCCAGGTCTCCGGCCGCATGGCGTTTGACTGCCCCGTCACCGGCGGCGAGTCGGGAGCTATCGCCGGCACGCTCACGGCTATCGTGGGCGCCACCGAGAACGACATCGCGCCGGTCCGCGATATCCTTTCCACCTTTGCGGCAACCATCTGCTGCTTCGACGGCGCCGGCAAGGGCCAGGCTGCCAAGCTCGCCAACCAGGTGTCGCTGGGCGCCTGTATGGTCGGCATGGCAGACGCCATGGCGTTTGCCGAGCTGAGCGGCCTCGATCTGGAGAAGACCCGTCAGATGATCCTGGGCGGCACCGGTAAGTCCGGCGCCATGGAGAGCCTGGCGCCCAAGGCGCTCGACGGCGACTACAAGCCCGGCTTTATGGTTGAGCACTTCATTAAGGACCTGCGCCTGGCGCTCGCTTACGCCGACGATCGCGAGCTCGCGCTGCCCGGTGCCGACGTGGCCTTTACGCTCTACGACATGCTCGACGCCATCGGTGGTGCCAAGCTGGGCACCCAGGCCATCACGGTCCTCTACAAGGAGGAGGCCGACGCCATCGCCGCCGGTCTGGACTGGTCGCAGTATCGTCCCGAAGAGCATGGCGCTCACGAGGACGGCTGCGGTTGCGGCGAGCACGGCGACGATCATGATTGCGGTTGCGGCCACCACCATGGCGAGGACCACGAGTGCTGCGGCGGCCACGGCCATGATGACGGCCACGAGTGCTGCTGCGGCCACCATCACGGGGAGTAGCGCCCATGAGCTGGACGTTCGTGGTACTAGCGCTGGTGCTCTTTCTCTTTGCGATCTACATTGGCTTTTTGTGCGGCCAGTGGGCGTGCGAAAAGCGCGTGATCACCAAGCGCGACTACTGGATCGCCAATTTTGCAGGCGCGGCGGCAGTCGTCCTACTGACCTGGGTGTTCTCGCTGTTCCCGCTGGTGCAGTTTGCGCCAATCGGCTGGCTCGGCGGCTTTATCGCCGGTCTTAAGATGAGCTTTGGCGAGTCCGTCGGTCCGTGGCGCAAGCACGACGAGGTCTTTAACGTCAACAAGGCTCATCGCGCCGCCGCCGACGCGGGCGACGCTGAGGAACGCCGCCGTGCGCGTCGCAATGGCGCGGCCGACCGACAGCTCATCTCGGTCACCGATGACAGCAAGGGTGCTGGCAAGCACGCTAAGAAATAGTAAGAAGAGGTAACTATGGCAGAAAACAAAGACGAACAGCTCACCGACGAGGAGCTGGCACAGCTTCAGCTGGCAGAGGAGAACGAGAACGCCGTCGACCGTCTGGTCAAGGAGCTCGGCTGCCCCACGCGCCGCATCCGCCAGTTTGCCGCCCGCGTGCTGCACCTGCTTGCCGAGCGCGATCCGCAGCGCGTCGTGCCCTGCGTGCCCGCGCTGATCGAGGCGCTCGACCGCCCCGAGGCGCAGACCCGCTGGGAGGCCCTCGATGCCCTGACGGCGCTCGCCACCACCTGCCCCGAGCAGCTGGGCGATGCCTTTGAGGGCGCCGAGACTGCACTGTTCGACGAGATCTCCTCCACGCTGCGCTATGCCGCCTTCCGCCTGCTGTGCGTGTGGGGTGCCACGAGCATCGAGCGTTCGCGCGAGGCTTGGCCCATCCTGGACGAGGCCATCCAGTGCTACCACGGCGACCTCGAGTATCGCGACATGCTCGGTTGCCTGTACGAGTTTTGCCAGGGCGAGATCGACGCCGAGGTTGCCGAGAAGCTCGCGCTGCGCCTTAAGTTCGATGCCGAGAACGGCAAGGGCAGCTATCTCAAGGCCCGTTCGAGCGAGATTTGCGAAATGCTTGTTAAACGTTTTGGCCTGGATCTCTCCAAAAAGAAGAAGCGTGCTAGCGTTAAAAAATCTGACGACGCCGAAGACGAGGAGTAACAGATTATGGCGCACGATGTAGTCCTGATTCCCGGTGACGGTATCGGTCCCGAGATTACGCAGGCCATGCGCCGCGTGGTCGAGGCCACTGGTGTCCAGATCAACTGGAACGTCCAGGAGGCCGGTGCCGGCGTCATGGACGAGTTTGGCACGCCGCTGCCCCAGCACGTGCTCGATGCGGTCGCCGAGACCAAGGTTGCCATCAAGGGTCCCATCACCACGCCGGTCGGCACGGGTTTCCGCAGCGTCAACGTGGCTCTGCGCAAGCATTTTGACCTGTACGCCTGTGTGCGCCCTTGCCTGTCGCAACCGGGCGACGGCTCTCGTTTCCGCGGTGTCGACCTGGTTATCGTGCGCGAGAACACCGAGGACCTCTACGCCGGCATCGAGTTCGATGAGGGCGCTGCCGAGGTCGAGGAGCTCTCGCAGCTCGTCGAGCGCTCGGGCCAGAAGACCTTTGCCGCTGATTCCGCCATTTCAATTAAGCCGATTTCCATCGCCAAGAGCCGCCGCATTGTGGAGTATGCCTTTGAGTATGCCCGCCGCTGCGGCCGCAAAAAGGTGACGGCCGTGCACAAGGCCAACATCATGAAGGCGACCGACGGCCTGTTCCTGCGCGTGGCGCGCGACGTGGCCGCCAACTATCCTGATATCGAGTTCAACGACAAGATCGTCGACGCCACCTGCATGGGCCTGGTCCAGAACCCCAACGACTTCGATGTCCTGGTGCTGCCCAACCTGTACGGCGACATCGTGAGCGACCTGTGCGCCGGCCTGGTGGGCGGTTTGGGCATGGCCCCCGGCTCCAACATCGGTGCCGACTGCGCAATCTTTGAGGCTACGCATGGCTCCGCGCCCGATATCGCCGGCCAGGATATCGCCAACCCCACGGCCGAGATCCTCTCTGCTGCGATGATGCTCGATCACCTGGGCGAGAACGATGCTGCCAATCGCATTCGTGCCGCCGTATCTGCCACGCTCGACGAGGGCGAGCAGGTTACCGGTGACGTGCGTCGTGCCCAGACCGGCTCCGTTGAGGGCGCTGTGGGCACACAGGCCTTTGCCGATGCCGTTATCGCTCACCTGGTCTAAGGTATGCACGCTGCAAACGCCTAAATAGTACTTAAGTGTTTGCGTATAACCTAAGAATCAATACGCCCGGCGCTCTGCCGGGCGTATTCTATCGGGGACTATGTTTCCTAACAAGGAGTAACTGATATGGGTCTGATTCAAAAGAAGGACGAGAAGGACGAGATCGACGGCATCCAGATCATCGAGCGCGGCGAAGGCCCCGACGGTGATGAGGACGAGAAGATCGACCTGGTCGCCGGCACGTCTGCCGAACATATTGCCGCCGGCACGACCGCCGAGGAGGAGGACGCTCGCCTGGAGGCAAAGATCGCCGCGGATGCAGCTGACGAGAACCTCATGCCCCAGGAGCAGGACGAGGACGACGACTCCGACGTGGACGACCACGCTTGCAAACACAAGAAGACGATGATTGCCGCCTTTGTAGTTGCAGTCGTGATCGCTGCCGTGGTCGGCTTCTTTATCGGTAACGGTGGTTTTGGCGGCAAGGGCGTCGGCTCGGCGACCCTGACCGAGGACCAGCTTGATTCGACCGTGGCAAGCTATAGCTACAACGGCAAGAAGAGCGACATCACCGCGCGTGAGGCCATCGAGAGCCAGTACAGTCTCGACACCGTCAAGGACGACGACGGCAACTACACCGCTCCTTCTGCTGACGTCATCCTGTCCTACGTGCGCAACCAGATTCTGCTCGATGCTGCCGAGGACGAGGGCATTACCGTCTCTTCCAAGGAAATGAAGCAGTACGCCGAGGATTCCATCGGCACCTCCGACTACAAGACCATGGCCACGCAGTACGGCGTGTCCAAGGACCAGGCCAAGCAGATCGTCCGTCAGTCCGCGACGCTGCAGAAGCTCTACAAGAAGAAGGTCGGCGACAGCTCCGCAAGCATGCCCACCGCCCCGACCGAGCCTGCTGACGGCAACGAGGAGACCGCGAGCAAGGACTACGCCGACTACATCATCAACCTTGCCGGTGACGAGTGGGATAGCGAGAAGGGCACCTGGAAGGACGCCGATAGCACCTACGCTAAGGCATTTGCCGATGATGCCTTTACGGCCGATAGCGCTACCTATAAGCAGGCCATGACCGCCTACTACACTGCCTACCAGCAGTATTCCTCGCAGGCTTCGAGCGCCAGCTCCAAGTGGACCGAGTATGCGAACGGCCTCTATGCCAAGGCTAACATCAGCATTTACGGCCTGTTTGCGTAAGGTTTGCCTGAGCCGCCGAGCGCGTAGCCAAAAATCTGATAAGCCCGCTAGAACGGACATCGTTCTAGTGGGCTTTTTGCACGGGGGGCAATGGGAGGGGGTGGTTGTATGCAAATTTTGGGACACTTTATTCATATAAAGTGAAAACGATTTCGGCTAAACTGGTAGTAACAATGTGGTACCACTGTTCATCTGGTAGTAACCAATTTTGAAACGAAATCGAATGGTAATTGCTAAGAATTAGTTTGGTAATGAAAGAAACGCACCATGTCTACCTGCGTAAATTACCGTTTACGGGCCAAAAATAACCGTTTGGCAACGATATAGTAATTTGAACGAAATGTGGTGGACGTTTGAATTGAGTGTGTGCTTCCGTACATACCAGCAACCCCAAATAGGGACTGGGTTGTCTAAGTTTGCGCATCAATGCCGGCAAGCGGAGAAGCCGGTATGCACAAGGCGCGGACATGGAACTCGTTGGTGAACAACGAAAGAAAGGTTGGAGGAGATACCATATGATGAAGTACCTCCAGAAGCTCGGCAAAGCGCTGATGCTTCCCGTCGCGGCGCTTCCCGTCGCAGGTATTCTTATGGGTGTGGGCTACCTGCTCGCTCCCGCAGTCATGGGTGCTGCCGGTGACACTACCGGTTTTGCCTATACCGCCGGTTTCCTGCTCATCAAGGCAGGCGGCGCTCTTATCGATAACATGGCCTGGCTGTTCGCAGTCGGCGCCGCTGTCGGCCTTGCCGACGATCACGATGGCACCGCTGGCCTCGCTGGCCTCGTCGCCTTCCTGATGATCCAGCAGCTCCTGAACCCCGCTGTTGTTGGCACCATTCGTGGTATGGACGCCGATGCTCAGACCGCTTGGCTTGCCACGACCGAGGGCATCGCGTTCTCCAAGATCGCTGGTAACTCCTTCATCGGCATCCTGTCCGCCATCATCGGTGGCACTTGCTACAACAAGTTCAAGGACACTCGTCTTCCCGACTGGCTGGCCTTCTTCTCCGGCAAGCGTTGCGTCGCCATCATGACCGCCGTCATCTGCATCGTCGTCTCCGTCGTCCTGCTCTTTGCTTGGCCGCTCATCTTCGGTGCTCTTGTTGCTCTTGGTGAGGGTATCGCCGCCATGGGTGGTATCGGCGCTGGCATCTACGCCTTCCTCAACCGCCTGCTCATCCCGACCGGTCTGCACCACGCTCTGAACAACGTGTTCTGGTTCGACACCATCGGCCTGGGCGACCTGACCCACTTCTGGGCTGGCGAGACCTCTGCTGACGTCAAGTGGAGCCTCGGTATGTACATGTCCGGCTTCTTCCCCTGCATGATGTTCGGTATCCCGGGCGCTGCCCTGGCTATGGTTCAGACCGCTAAGAACAAGAAGGCTGCTATCGGCCTGGTTGTCTCCGCTGCTATCTGCGCCTTCGTCTGCGGCGTCACCGAGCCCTTCGAGTTCGGCTTCATGTTCCTGTGCTTCCCGCTCTACGTCGTGTACGCTGCCCTGTACGGCATCTTCACCATCGTCACCTACTATGTTGGTTTCCGTGCTGGCTTCTGCTTCTCCGCTGGTGCTACCGACCTCCTGTTCTCCTCTAGCCTCCCGGCTGCCGCCAACACCTGGATGATCATCCCGCTGGGCATCGCTGCCTTCGTGGTCTTCTACCTCGTGTTCCGCTTCGCCATCACCAAGTTCAACCTCATGACCCCTGGTCGCGAGGATGAGGATGTCGAGGAGACCTCTGCTTCCGCCGCTGCTGGCGACGACAAGTTCGCCGCTCTGGCCGCCGCTGTTCTCGCTGCCGTCGGTGGCAAGGAGAACGTCAAGACCGTTGACTGCTGCGCTACTCGCCTGCGCTTCGAGCTCGGCGATTCCGCTCTGGTCGACGAGGCTGCCTGCAAGAAGGCCGGCGCTCTGGGTGTCATGAAGATGGACAAGGGTGCTACCCAGGTCATCATCGGCACGCAGGTCCAGGCTGTTGCCGAGGAGCTCAAGAAGCTTCTCTAAGCCTTAAAGACGTATCGTCTTGCAAAGGGTCGTCCCGCTCCGCGGGGGCGGCCCTTTTTGCTACCTCGATACCTGATGTAGCGTTGTAATTGGTATTACAGTGCGCAGGCTATCAACCGGCAAACAATATTGAAATATGCTGGTTGACCTGCTGTTATTCCAATAAAACTGCTATAGTACGTGGTGTCTGGTTACAACCAATTTCGAGTCATTTATCCGGCAGGTATCATTATGGCAATGGGAGCGCGCAAACAACCTCTGTACGATCAGCTCGTCGATTTGTTGACCGATAAAATCGATCACGAACTTCGGCCCGGCGACTATTTGCCGTCCGAGCGTGACCTGTCGGAGCGCTACGGGCTCTCGCGTACTACGGTTCGCCTTGCCCTGCAGGAGCTTGAACGCCTGGGCCTGGTGGTTCGTCAGCGTGGCCGTGGAACCATGGTGTGCGACCGCTCTCTGCAAACGGCAAACCTCACGCAGACCTATAGCTTTACCGAGCAGATGAAGGCGATCGGCCGTGTGCCCAAGACGACGATTCTCGAGTTTACCGAGGTCGAGGCTGATAAGAATATTGCCGTAGAGATGAACGCGCGTCTGGGCGAGCGTCTGTACAAGATCAAGCGCCTGCGTATTGCCGATGGTGTGCCGCTGATGATTGAGTGTACATATCTGCCGAGTCGCAAGTTCTTTGCGCTTAAGCGCCCCATGATCGAGAACAAATCGCTGTACGACATGATCGAGCAGGACTTTCACGAGAAAGTTCGCGTGGCAGAGGAGGAATTCTACGCGAGTATTGCCCGCCATTCCGACGCTCGTTTGCTCGAGATTGCCGAAGGCGCACCGGTCCTGGATTTGATTCGTACCACATATGACATGAACAACGAGGTTATCGAGTATACGCGTTCGGTTGCGCGCGCCGACCAGTTTAAATACAAGGTCTACCACAACCGCGCAGTCTAGAGTTATTGGGTATAAACGGCTTGGCGTGTTTTGCGGCGGGTGCAAAATGTGCCAAGCGCAAGAAGGCAACGAACAATCGCTCGAATTAACAATGCAGTGGTTTTTGATCCGCCCTAAAACGCACTGCGGGTACGGGAGCATAGATGAGCACGTATGCTATCAAGGCCGACAAGTTCTTTTTGCCGGCGGGGCCGCAGCTGGGCGGCTACCTCATGGTCGAAGATGGCGTCTTTGGCGCTTGGCAGGCCGATGAGCCCGCTTGTGAGATCAAAGATTATTCGGGTACATGGATTGCGCCGGGCATGGTGGACACCCACATTCATGGCTTCTATAACCATGCCACGACCGATAACGATGCCGAGGGTATCAACATCAGCTCGACCGAGCTCGCTCGTCGTGGTACCACCAGCTGGTTGCCTACGACCTTTACCGACGGTGTGGGGCAGATCAAGGACGCCTGCGCTGCCATTGCACAGGCTGACGAAGAGCGCGGACCTGAGTTCTGCGGTGCTCGTATTCAGGGCATCTACCTGGAGGGCCCGTTCTTTACCATGAAGCACGTGGGCGCGCAGAACCCTGCCTTTTTGATTGACCCGTCCGAGAAAGTTTTTGACGAGTGGCAGGAGGCCGCCGGCGGTCGAATCGTCAAGAGCGCTATGGCGGCCGAGCGCGATGGCGCTGCCGCTTACGCCGCGGCTCTGAGCGCAAAGGGCGTCGTGACCTGCATCGGCCACTCTGATGCCACCTATGATGAGTGCGCAGCCGCCATCAATGCTGGCGCCAGCTGCTTTACGCATACCTACAACGGCCAGCGCGGTCTGCATCACCGTGAGCCCGGTGTCGTCGGGGCTGCTATGACCACGCCCAACACCTATGCCGAGATCATTTGCGACGGTAAACACGTGAACCCTGCTGCTATTAAGGCGCTGCTGCAGGCCAAGGGCTGGCAGCACACGGTGCTGATCACCGATTGCCTGGGTTGCGGCGGCATGCCCGAGGGCAAGTACACTAGCGGTGGCATGGATGTCATTATGAAGGACAACCTTTGCTGGCTTGCCGATGGCTCTGCTATCGCCGGCTCGGTGCTCACGCTCGCACAGGGCGTCAAGAACATCGTCGACTGGGGTCTTGCGAGCGCCGATATCGCAATTCGCATGGCGACCGAGGTGCCCGCGCGCTCTGCTCACGTCGAGGATAAATGTGGCAGCATTATGCCTGGCCGCGATGCCGATTTTGTCGTGTTCAATCCCGACCTTACCCTGGTCGAGACGTATGTGGGTGGCAACAGCGTCGGTAACGCGTTTACCGAGTAGCCGCCAAAAAAGCAATCCGAAAGGGGATTTAGATGATTTACGGTGCATTGGGCGATATCGAGGAGTACCGCGGAATGCTCAAGGGCCTCGACGTGCTGATCGATTGGCTCGAGGAGAACGACCCGGCGGAGCTCGAGGTCGGCAGCCATCCGATTCTGGGCGACAAGGTCTTTGCGAACGTCATGGCTCCCACGACGCGTCCCGAGGCCGAGGCCCACTACGAGACGCATCAGCGCTATCACGACCTGCAGATCGACGTCGAGGGTCGCGAGGCCTTTAAGGTCGCTACGGGCAGCCTGACGCTGGTCCAGGAGTTTGACGAGAAGGACGACTACGACCTGGTCGATTCCGACGCTTCGATCGCCGGCGATCTTGCTGACGACAAGTTTGCACTGTTCGTTGCCGGCGAGCCTCACATGCCCACGCTCGAGTTCCCGGGCGATGGCGCGCAGCCGGTCAAGAAGATCTGCTTTAAGCTGCTTGCAGACGCTTACTGGGAGGAGTAGCGCGCTGCTCGTGAGCTAGCGTGATTCCCCTTGGGGAGCGCGCTTGAGCCCCGCTGATCGCGGTTCCTTTGGGGATTGCGGTTGGCGGGGCTTTTTGTTGAGTAGGGGAGTTGCCGGCGGCGTTGTGCTTGGGTTGGCGCAAGAGCACTCAAAATCGACAACAAAAAAGCCGCCCGAAGGCGGCTATCTTGTGCAATGGAGCCAGCGACCGGGCTCGAACCGGTGACCCCCGCTTTACGAGAGCGGTGCTCTACCAACTGAGCTACGCTGGCGGCCATGTGGTGACGCAACTGGGACGTCAACGGCTGACTCTGATACGGGACATCGCAAATCCGCGCAAGGGTTCTGACGGCTTTTCTCACTGAATCCAAAGTAGATAAGCATTTGAAGAAATGCGATTGAAGCATAATGTAACTAGTATGAAATAGTGGATAGCTGGTACATACCACCTTTCAAATATAGAATCGCTAGAAATCTATAGTAAAAAAGTAATTTACCAGCGGGTTTATATTTTGTTCATTAAAGCCGTTCATCGTCATTTGGCTACCGTTTACGGACCACTTCAGATTCTGACTACATAATTGCGTCAATGCGTCCATAATAGGCAAGGCGTTTAGCTGAGGGTCGGGGAACCGGCATCCGCGTCGTAGAGCACGAAGATCGGGAGTAGCATGCATTCGTTTAAGATCACCAATCAATTCCTACTCGATGATGAGCCGTTCACCATCTTGTCGGGGGCGATTCACTATATGCGTGTTCATCCGAGCGACTGGCACCACTCACTCTATAACCTTAAGGCTCTTGGGTTTAATACGGTCGAAACGTATGTACCGTGGAATCTTCATGAGCCAAAGCCTGGCGTCTTCGATTTTTCTGGTTCAATTGATTTGGCGGCATTTCTTGATGAGGCGGCGTCACTCGGTCTGTATGCAATTGTTCGGCCTTCTCCGTTTATTTGCGCAGAATGGGAATTTGGCGGCATGCCAGCATGGCTGCTGCGCCAACATGATATGAGACCGCGTAGCAGCGACCCCAAGTTTCTTGCTCACGTTGCGCATTACTACGACCATCTCATGCCGATACTCGTCTCGCGTCAGATTGACAAGGGCGGAAACATCATCATGATGCAGGTTGAAAACGAGTATGGATCATATTGCGAGGATAAGGACTATCTTCGTGCGATTCGTCGCCTTATGGTCGAGCGTGGGGTTTCCGTGCCCCTTTGTACTTCCGATGGCCCGTGGCGTGGGTGTCTTCGTGCCGGTACGCTCATTGACGATGATGTGTTGTGCACCGGCAACTTTGGTTCTCATGCAAAGGAGAACTTTGAGGCTCTTTCTGCTTTTCACAAGGAGCATGGAAAACAATGGCCTCTTATGTGCATGGAGTTGTGGGACGGCTGGTTCAATCGCTATGGGGAGAACGTCGTCAGACGCGATCCCGAAGATCTTGCCTCTTGCGTTCGCGAGGTGCTCGAGCTTGGTGGATCTTTAAACCTCTACATGTTTCATGGAGGCACCAACTTTGGATTTATGAACGGATGTTCTGCACGCCATACGCATGACCTGCACCAGGTGACATCATATGACTACGATGCTCCATTGGACGAACAGGGCAACCCGACCGAGAAATACTTCGCAATTCAAAGGACAGTTCACGAGCTGTATCCCGATATCGCGCAAAGCAAGCCGTTAACAAAAAAGACGTTTTCCATGCCCGATATTTCGGTGAGTGAGCGCGTAAGTCTCTTTAATGTGCTCGATAATCTTTCGGAGCCGATTGAAGCTCAATATCCTAAGCCCATGGAAGAGATGGGTCAGTCGTATGGATATACGTTATATACCACGACTGTCGAGCGTGACCGTGCAGATGAAGAGCGTATTCGGGTTATTGACGCCCGCGACCGTGCACAGGTGTTTGTGAACGGTGACAAAGTGGCGACGCAGTATCAGGAGCACATCGGGGAAGATATTCACTGCGTTCTTCCCTGTGAACAAAACCGCCTGGATGTTCTGACCGAGGATATGGGTCGCGTCAATTATGGTCACAAATTGCTCGCTGATACGCAGCATAAGGGCATTAGGACAGGAGTTTGCGTTGATCTTCACTTTGTTACCGGTTGGGAGATGCGTTGTCTGCCACTCGATAACATCGATAATCTTGATTATTCCGCCGGCTGGGTAGAGGGGCAACCTTCCTTTTACCGCGCAAAGTTTGATATATCTGAGCCGGCTGATACCTTTATCGACACTACGGGTTTTGGAAAGGGTGTGGCATTCGTAAACGGAACGAATGTAGGACGTTTTTGGGATAAGGGCCCCATCATGACACTCTATGTTCCGCACGGTTTATTGCACCCTGGTACCAATGAGCTCGTTATGTTCGAAACAGAGGGCGTGTATGATGCGAAAATCTCCCTTCGCTCTGAGCCCGTTATTCGTACACTTGAACAAGAAGGAGTTGAGTAGAAATGATTGTAGGCGCACGAATCGACTTTCGCTTGATTCACGGACAGGTGGCAAACCTCTGGTCTAACGCCCGTCAGGTAAGCCGCTTCATGGTAGTTGACGACGAGGTATCGCAAGATGCTACCCAAAAGCAGGTTCTTCGCATGGCTTGCCCGGCAACTGTGAAGTTGTCCGTGCTTCCTGTCGACAAGGCCGCTGCCAACATCACTGCTGGCAAATATGATGCGCAACGTCTCTTTATTGTTGCGAAAAAGCCTGAGGTCTACGTTCGACTTTTGGAGCAAGGTGTTAAGCTTGAGCAGCTCATCGTCGGTAATATGACGACAATGGAGCCGGTCAAGAAGCTGTCTCGCAACATTAGTTGCGACCAGGGGGACCTTGATGCATTTGCCAAACTCAAGGCCGATAATCTTCCTATTGTCATTCAGCTGACGCCGCAGGATAACCCAGAGGCTTTCACACTCTAGTCGAATTAACGCTAGGCCGTGAAGGGGGATGCGCGGTTTATATAAGCGTATTGGTATTGTAGAAACTGTTACACCTTAAATAAGGAGTTAACCATGATTGCTTGGTGGCAGATTCTTCTGTTAACCCTGTATGCGGGTTATCAGATTCTGGATGAGCTGAACTGGTACACCTGTGCCGGCTCAGCCGTCTTCTCTGGTATGATTACTGGTTTGATTATGGGTGACCTACAGACTGGCCTGTTTATCGGCGGCAGCATGCAGCTCACCGTCCTGGGCGTTGGCACCTTTGGCGGCGCCTCTCGTATCGATGCCAACTCCGGCACTCTGGTCGCCACTGCCTTTGCCGTGGGCGCGGGCATGAATCCCGAGACGGCTCTTGCCGCCATCGGCGTACCTGTCGCTGCCATTCTCGTTTACACCGATATCGCCGGTCGTTTCGCCAACACGTTCTTCGGTCACATGTGCGATGCCGATATCGAGAAGATGAACTGGGGCGCCTACAACGTACACTACTTGCTCGGTGCCGTTTCCTGGATGCTGTCCCGCATGATTCCGGTCTTCCTGGCTCTCGCATTTGGCCAGGGCTTGGTCGAGGGCATCACCACCGCCCTTAACGGCGACTTGAAGTGGCTGGGTGACGGTCTGTCTGTTGCTGGCGGTGCCTTGCCCGCCGTTGGCTTCGCCATCCTGCTCCGTTACCTGCCAGTCAAAAAGCACGTCGCCTACCTGCTGCTCGGCTTTGTAATCGCCGCCCTGTTTGGTACGGCCTTCACGAGCATCATTAACCTCAACACCAACATCGTCGCTGTGAACGCCGCGCTTGGTAAGGGCGCCGTGGATATGGTCGGTATGTTCAATAACATGTCGATGCTGGCGATCGCTATTATTGGCTTTGCTCTGTCTTTGCTGTACTACAAGAACAACCAGCGTCCCGTCGCTGCTGCTGGCGCTGCGGAGGGAGACGACGACGATGAGCTCTAATGAGAAACTCGCCAATGGCACCACTGGCTACAAGATTACCAAGGACGACCTTGCGCAGATCAACCGTCGTAACCTGCTTGGTTTCCAGGATGGTTGGAACTACGAGCGCATGCAACACTCTGGTTATCTCTGGATTATCCTGCCCACACTGCGCAAGCTGTACGGCGACGGCACGCCGGAGCTAAAGGAAGCCTGCCGCGCCCAGTGCGCACCGTTCTTCAACACCTCAAACTTCCTCAACACGATCATCACCGGTATCGATTTGGCGATCGAGGAAGAGGAGGGCATTGAGGGCCTCGAGGCTGTTGCCGGTCTCAAGACTGGTCTCATGGGACCGCTGGCTTCCATCGGCGATTCCATCTTCGGTTCGCTGCTCCCGACCATTTTCGGCGCCCTGGCTGCCAATATGGCCATGAACGGCAACCCCTTGGGTATCTTCATCTGGGTTGCCGTTAACATTCTTGTTGACTGGTTCCGCTGCAAGCAGACCCACATGGCCTATGAGCAGGGTATGAAGCTCGTCACCACCATGAGCGATCGCCTGAACGCATTGACCGACGCGGCCTCCGTAATGGGTGTCTTTATGGTCGGTGCTCTGGTCGCAACCAATGTCGGTATCGTTATTGCAGCGAAGCCTGTTATTGGCGGCGTTACCGTTGACTTGCAGAACATCTGCAATATGATTTGCCCCAAGCTGGTTCCTGCCGCACTCGTCGGCTTTGTATACTGGCTCCTTGGTAAGAAGGGCATGACCTCGACGAAGGCCATCTTTATCGTCTTGGTTCTGTCCATTGCCTTGGGTGCATTCGGTATCATTTGCAAGGGCTAAGTACCCCATATTGTCACGGCATTTGAGCCTCAATTGAGACGTGGCGCACACCTCCAAGGCGACTTTATCGCCATATCCCCTGGAGTGTGCGCCTCTTTTGTTTTGTCGGACACCGCTGTTCATAGGCGGTTATGCAGTCATCGTGTTCGATTAATTCCTTAAGGCTGCCTTGAAGGGAATATAGTGCAATGCCATTTTGGATCGTCCTGTTCATTTGTGTTGTCTTGGCCTATTTCGCTGTGACCGAAGGAGCGAAAAAATACTTCGATATGAAATTGCAGGTATTGTTTAACTTGGGCTTATACCAAGATTGCATAGACCTGCTCGATCGCAAACTTGCGCGTATAGTAATGTCTACGTATAAGCAGTATTACCTGCGTTTCACCATCTATGAAGCTGCTGATATGGACGCATATGCGGATCGAATGCTGGACCACTTGCTGGAGATGTCGTGCAGCGATAAACAACGTCGACAGCTTGCAGTTCGCGCCTTTAATTTCTATATCAAGACGGGTGACCGGAAGCGGGCGGCGTCCATGTTGGAAGAGATGCGCCCCATCGTGTCGAAGGGCATTTTGGCGGACAGTCAATTGACCTACGACATAGTCTTTCGCCGTCGGCATGATAAGATCGATGAGATGGAAGCTATGCTGGATACGAACGACCTTGGGTTACGCGGAAAGCTCTATCTGCTGCTTTCATATCAATATGAGAGCAGCGGGAACAAGGGCGAAGCACGTAGATATCGCAACCTTGAAAAGCAGCTTAGAGACGCTCACAGACCTCCCACGATAAAACAAAATGCTCGCTAAACTTTAATGATGCAGTGGTCGTAAGAGCCCTTTTGTGGGGTTCTTTGGCTAGAGAAAGCGAACGGTAGAAAGGTAGATAGAATGATTGGATTTGTATTAACTGGTCACGGTCAGTTTGCAACTGGTTTGAAAAGCGCTGTGGATATGGTTGCCGGCGAACAGCCTAATTTTGAGGTAGTTCCTTTTTTGGGCTCGGAGGCGGTTACTTTTGGTGATGATTTGCGAACCTGCATTGCCAAGATGCGTCAAGCTTGTGATGGCGTATTGGTGTTTGTTGATTTGCTTGGCGGTACTCCGTTCAATCAAGCTATCCCAATGACGACTGAGCTCGATAACGTGACCGTTGTCACCGGAACAAATCTACCTATGTTGGTGGAGCTCGTTATGACGCGTGCGTTTGGAGACCCAACGCTTGATGAACTTGCCGAACGCGCACGGGTTGTTGGTCGTGAGGGAGTGGATCTCAAGAAACTCGAGATTGCTGACATTGATGAAGACGATGAAATGTAGTGTCGCTATTAGCCCATTTTTGGGACATGTTGATGCATTACCTGAAGGCTGAAGTATTGGTCAATTGCTAATTACGTGGAGAATATCATGACGTGCAAGAGGCGCAGGCAACCGCTATACGATCAGCTCGTAGATATTCTGATCGAGAAAATTGATCATGAATATCAGCCAGGTGATTTGATTCCGTCCGAACGTGAACTTGCCGAACGCTACGGGCTTTCGCGATCGACTGTCCGACTTGCAATTCAGGAACTTGAGTATCTTGGTCGGATTGTGCGAAAACAAGGTCGCGGTACGTTTGTTGCCGATCGACTGGCTCAAGCAACAAATCTTACCCAATCGTACAGTTTTACTGAACAGATGAAAGCGATGGGCCGGCTGCCAGAAACAACCATCTTAGAGTTCTGTGAAATGGAAGCAGATAAAACGCTTTCGATACAAATGGGGATTCGTTTGGGTGAAAAGGTATTAAAACTCAAACGTTTACGGATGGCAGATGGTATACCTATGATGGTTGAGCGTAGCTATCTTCCAGCAAGGCTCTTTATTTCACTCAAGCGTCCTCTACTCGAACAGAAGCCCCTTTACGATGTCATTGAGCAGGATTATCAGCAGAAAATTCGAGTAGCGGATGAGGAGTTCTCTGCGGGTATAGCACGTCCATGTGACGCTCGGCTTCTAGGTATTAGTGAGGGTGCGCCAGTTCTGGACATAGTCCGAACTACTCACAACACCCAAAATGATGTTGTCGAGTTCACGCTTTCGGTGGCTCGCGCGGACAAGTTCAAGTACAGAATCTCTCACTATCGAGATACTGTGTGATCGGATACGAGTGCTAACGAAAGAAAAACAGCCTATGACTACTACTCGATTTGACTTTTCAGGTTGAGTCTTTGTATATCAGACAATTTAGTAAAGAAAGAGGTATTAGAAATGTTCGAGAAGAGTGTCGAGGAGCTCACCGAGCTCGGCGCCCAGATCACCACGGCCGAGATTGCTCAGCAGCCCGAGCTTTGGCGTGATACGCTCAACATCTATCGCGAGAACAAGGAGGCCATCGAGGCCTTCCTGGCCGAGGCTCGCGCTATGGGCGAGGGTCGTCTGTCCGTTGTCTTCACCGGTGCCGGTACGTCCGACTACGTTGGCGATACCTGCGCCCCGTACCTGCGTCACGCTGGCAACACTGATCTCTACGACTTTAAGCCCATCGCCACGACCGACATCGTGAGCGCCCCGCGCGACTTCCTGCGCGCCGAGGATCCCACGCTCGTGGTTTCCTTTGCCCGTTCTGGCAACAGCCCCGAGAGCCTTGCCGCCGTTGCCGTTGCCAAGGAGCTCGTCCACAACGTCAAGTTCCTCAACATCACCTGCGCTCCCGAGGGCAAGCTCGCCGTCGAGTCTGCCGATGATCCCAATGCGCTGACGCTGCTCATTCCGCGCGCCAACGACAAGGGCTTCGCCATGACTGGCTCTTATTCCTGCATGACCCTGCTCTCCACCCTTATTTTCGACACTGCCTCTGACGAGCAGAAGGCCGAGTGGGTCGAGACGATTGCCAAGATGGGCGAGGAGGTCATCTCTCGTGAGTCTGAGATCGCCGATTACCTGGCTGGCGACTTCAACCGCGTGACCTACTTGGGTTCCGGCTCCTTTGGTGGCCTTGCCCAGGAGAGCCAGCTCAAGATCCTCGAGCTCGCTCACGGTCTGGTCGCTACTTCTTACGACACCTCCATGGGCTATCGTCACGGACCCAAGTCCTTCGTCGACGATAAGACGCTCGTCTTCGTGTTCGTCAACAACGACGCCTACACCCGTCAGTACGATATCGACATCCTCAACGAGATCGGCGGCGACGAGATCGCTCAGCACACCGTCGCCGTTCAGCAGGAAGGTGCTACCGTCTATGAGGGTGAGTCCTTCACCTTTAAGGGCTACGAAGCGCTTCCCGAGGGCTACCTCGCTCTGCCGTTCGTGATGTTTGCCCAGGCCATCAGCCTGCTCAACTCCGTGCGCGTGGGCAACACGCCCGATACGCCGAGCCCCACCGGCACGGTCAACCGCGTGGTCAAGGGCGTGACGATTCACCCCTTCACCGCTTAATCGCGTCCCTCTGTAAGGGCGCCCGTCCGCTCATAACGGCGGGCGGGCGCTTTTTGTTTTACCTGAGCTGGGTATAGCATCACCACAGTCAACTGCTTTAAAGCAAGGAGTGCATATGAGCACGTACGCAATTAAGGCTGACAAGTTCTTCTTGCCGGCAGGCCCGCAACTGGGCGGCTATCTTATGGTCGAGGATGGCGTCTTTGGCGCCTGGCAGGCCGACGAGCCCTCTTGCGAGATTAAGGACTACACGGGGTCGTGGATCGCACCTGGTATGGTCGATACTCACATCCATGGCTTCTACAACCACTCAACTACCGATAACGATCCCGAGGGCATCGATATCAGCTCAACCGAGCTCGCCCGTCGCGGTACCACCAGCTGGCTGCCCACGACGTTCACCGATGGCGTCGAGCAGATCAAGGACGCCTGCGCTGCTATCGCCCAGGCGGACGAGGGCCGCGGCCCCGACTTCTGCGGTGCCCGCATTCAGGGCATCTACCTGGAGGGCCCCTTCTTTACCATGAAGCACGTGGGCGCGCAGAACCCCGCTTACCTGATTGACCCCTCCGAGGAGGTTTTCGACCAGTGGCAGGAGGCTGCGGGCGGTCGCATCGTTAAGAGCGCCATGGCCGCCGAGCGCGACGGTGCCGCTGCTTATGCGGCTGCTCTGAACGCCAAGGGCGTGGTGACCAGCATCGGTCACTCCGACGCCGCCTACGATGAGTGCATCGCCGCTATCAATGCCGGTGCCAGCTGCTTTACGCATACCTATAACGGCCAGCGCGGTCTGCATCACCGTGAGCCCGGTGTCGTGGGTGCTGCCATGTCTACGCCCGAGACCTACGCCGAGATCATCTGTGACGGCAAGCACGTAAACCCTGCCGCCATCAAGGCGCTGCTGCAGGCAAAGGGCTGGCAGCACACGGTACTCATCACCGACTGCCTGGGTTGCGGCGGCATGCCCGAGGGCAGCTACACCAGTGGCGGCATGGACGTCATCATGAAGGACAACCTGTGCTGGCTCGCCGACGGCAAGAGCATTGCCGGCTCGGTGCTCACGCTTGCCCAGGGCGTCAAGAACATCGTCGACTGGGGCATCGCCAGCGCCGATATCGCCATTCGCATGGCAACTGAGGTGCCGGCACGCTCCGCGCACATCGAGGATAAGTGCGGCAGCATCATGCCGGGTCGCGACGCCGACTTTGTCGTGTTCGACCATGAGCTTACCCTCGTCGAGACGTATGTTGGCGGCCAGAGCGTCGGCAACGCCTTTACCGAGTAACGATAGAAAAAGACGGCGGGCCCGAATCTGCTCGGACCCGCCGTATGGGTTAAACGCTCAAAAGCACCTTCACAGTTACAGCTTGTTAGCGATCTTCTTTGCCGTGCGCTTAACGCCGGCCACCAGGCCTCCTGCAGGATGCTCCTTCTCGTATGCTAGACGCTTCTCGCGCTTGGCGTACTCTTCGACGATGATGTCGCCATACTCGTCTTCGATCTTGTCGAAGAAGTCGACAGCGCCCTTAATTTCCTCAGCGGTCGGGTGTCCCTTTTGGACACCGCCGGCGAGTTTGAACGGTCCCCACGTATCAAAGCCGGGGCAGCCGTAGACGCCCATAAAGATAGCCTGCCTCATGCGGCAGATGCCATCGATATCCTTGCCGTACCACTTGTTTTTGCCACCGTAGGTCATAAGGCCAAACACTTTGTCCTGCGGCTGCAGCACGTTCGTGAGCACGCGTGCCATGTCCTTGTCGATCTCGGAGTAATAGATGCCCGTGGCGACACCGATCAGATGATATTCGTGCAGGTTGGGATACTCGTTTTTACCGAGTGACTTCACATCGAGGGTATCGATCTCGGGGTGCGCCTCGACGATGGCGTCCACGAGCTTTTTCGTATTGCCGTGATGGCGCGAGGCGTAGAGGATGATGGTTCGCATAAGAAGGCCTTTCAGCTGTAATTGCATCAATGTCTGTATGGTACCCCGTTGCATGGCTGGGATACCGGACGTATCGATGAACGTGCGGGTTTGTCCTTTGGTCAGGGCCGAGACGGGTTCTTGCGAGCAAAAAAAGCAGTTGTTCGAAAGGATGGGCAATGGAATACGCTCTCTCCAACGATTCGATTTCTATTAAGGTGTCCACGGCTGGCGGTTCGTTTACCTCGATTGAGGCCGGAGGTCGCGAGTATCTGTGGCAGGGCGATCCCGCCGTGTGGTCCGGTCAGGCACCGATTTGCTTCCCGATTTGCGGAGGCTTGCGCGACAACAGCGCCATGACGTTTGCCGGGCATCATGTAAAGCTCGCTCGCCACGGGTTTGCGCGCAAACAGGAGTGGAAGCTGCTGAGCCAAGGCGAGAACGAGCTGGCGATGTGCCTGGCTTCGGAGGATAACGCCGCGCTGCTGAGCGATTATCCGTACCCGTTTAAGCTTGTCGCTCGTTATACGCTCGAGGATACCGCCGTGCGCGTCTCCTATGAGGTGACCAACGAGGGAACCGAGGACATGCCGTTCTTTATCGGCGGTCATCCCGGCTTTAGGTGTCCGCTCGATGAGGGCGAGGCCTATACGGACTACGAGCTGCGCTTTGAGAAAGACGAGGCTGCGGAGCTCTGCACCGCCGTTCCCTCGACTGGATTGATTGACGTGACCAATCGCTCCAAGAACCCCATGGTGGGAAAGACGCTGCCTCTGTCACATGAGCTCTTCGATTTTGCGGAGACCATCTTTGACGTGCTCGAGAGCCGTCAAGTCACGCTTTCCAAAAAGGGCGAGGACAAGGGCGTCCGCCTGAGCTTTGAGGGCTTCCCATATCTCATTGTGTGGAGCAAGCCCGAGGGCGATTTTGTGGCGGTTGAGCCCTGGGGCGGCCTTTCGACCTGCTCCGATGAGGACGACGTGCTTGAGCATAAGCGCGGCTGCCTTGTCGCCAAGCCCAAGGAGGCCGTCGTTCGCTCGTTCACGATTGAGATTCTGTAATTCCGTTTTGTCGACTCGTATCGCGAGGCACAAGGAGCCTGCGAGATAAGGAGCTAAAAATGATCCTCACCGTTACGATGAACCCGTCTGTCGATACGCGCTATCAGCTCGATGAGCTCGTTATCGACGACGTCAACCGTGTGACGCCCGAAAAGACCGCCGGCGGCAAGGGCCTCAACGTGGCCCGTGTGCTGGGTCAGCTGGGTGACGACGTTGTGGCAACCGGTCTGCTCGGCGGCCACATGGGCGCTTACATGGCTGAGCTCATGGACGCCAACGGTATTAACAACGACTTTGTGCCCATCAAGGGCGAGACTCGCATTTGCCTTAACATTCTCCACGCCGGCAACCAGACCGAGCTGCTCGAGAGCGGCCCGACAATTGCCCCCGAGGAGCTCGATGCCTTTACCGCCAAGTTTACTGAGCTTGCGGGCAAGGCCGACGTCGTCACCATTTCGGGTTCGCTGCCCCGCGGTGTCGAGGCAGACTACTATGCCAAGATCACGGGCATTGCCGAGAACGCCGGCGCCAAGGTGCTGCTCGATACCTCGGGTGCCTCTCTCGAGGCTGCGCTCAAGTCCGAGGTTAAGCCCGAGCTGGTCAAGCCTAACCTGACCGAGATCAACGGCCTTCTGGGCACGAGCTTTACCACCGACGATGTGGACGAGCTCCGTGCCGCGCTCGCCTCTGACGCCCGTTTCTCCGATATCCCCTGGGTCGTCGTATCCATGGGCGCTGCCGGCTCCGTTGGCTTCCACAATGGCCGTGCGTTCCGCGCAAAGACGCCCGATATCCCTGCCGTTAACGCCACGGGCTCGGGCGATTCGACCATCGCCGGCTTCGCACATGCGATTGCTGCTGGTGCGGATGACGAGACGGTGCTGCGTACCGCCAACACCTGCGGCAAGCTCAACGCCATGGATCCCATGACCGGCCATCTGGTCATGGATCGTTGGGACGAGGTCTACAACGGCGTTGTCGTGACTGAGCTGTAAGAGTTTGGGCGACGGCCCCGGCATCGCTTGCTAGCTCATGTTGACGACAAGTGCGGTAGCATTATGCCGGGGCGCGACGCCGACGTTGTCGTGTTCAATCCCGACCTTACCCTGGTCGAGACGTATGTGGGTGGCAACAGCGTCGGTAATGCGTTTACCGAGTAGCTGCCAAAGAAACGATCCGAGAGGGGATTTAGATGATTTACGGTGCATTGGGCGATATCGAGGAGTACCGCGGAATGCTCAAGGGCCTCGACGTGCTGATCGACTGGCTCGAGGAGAACGACCCGGCGCAGCTCGAGGTCGGCAGCCATCCGATTCTGGGCGATAAGGTCTTTGCGAACGTCATGGCTCCCACGACGCGTCCCGAGGCCGAGGCTCACTATGAGACGCATCAGCGCTATCACGACCTGCAGATTGACATTGAGGGTCGCGAGGCCTTTAAGGTTGCCACGGGCAGTCTGACGCTGGTCCAGGAGTTTGACGAGAAGGACGACTACGACCTGGTCGATTCCGACGCTTCGATCGCCGGCGATCTTGCTGACGACAAGTTTGCGCTGTTTGTTGCCGGCGAGCCCCACATGCCCACGCTCGAGTTCCCGGGCGATGGCGCGCAGCCGGTCAAGAAGATCTGCTTTAAGCTGCTTGCAGACGCTTACTGGGAGGAGTAGCGCGCTGCTCGTGAGCTAGCGTGATTCCCCTTGGGGAGCGCGCTTGAGCCCCGTTAATCGCGGTTCCCTTGGGGATTGCGGTTGGCGGGGCTTTCTGTTTTTGAGTAGGGGAGTTGCCGGCGGCGTTTTGCTTGGATTTATTTGCGAAGAACATCGGCTAGCCGCAGGATTGAAATCATCGACCGATAAGTGAGTTCCACTTTTTCACCCGCAAGCAGTCGTTTCGAGCCAATCTCATCTACCCCCACAAGCCGAGAAAACAGCGGGCCGCTCATCGTGCCATCGTCAATTGATTCCCTTATGGTCTTCAAAACGTCCGTATCATGAAGCGATGCCGAGCTGTAGGGGGCAACACGAGCGGAACTCTCAATTAACGACGAGACAAAAGGATGGAGATGCTTTGGACATAGTCCATCAAACACCACATCCCCATTGTCGTTCGAGCCGACCAGGCGCCAAGTATAATGATCGACCCAGTCATCTCCGTCATATATGACGTCCATGAGCAACTTCCCGTCTAGAGAGAGAAACCTATTTGGACATCGGGACGCAAGACCGCAATCCATATCGGGCCTGCAGCAGATCCAACCCAACGCACCACATAGGTTCCCTTTCGTACATGCGTATCAATCTGCCCCGAAATGCCGGTGAATGCAATTCCAGACCCGTTTGTCGGATAGCAATCGACGTATTTTTGTTTTCCGTTCACAACCTTGTATAGATATATCGTGCCAGCAAAAGAGAAGGGATCGTGACTATTTTAGATCTATATGACCAACTCGAGCCCTCACCATGGCAATTGTTACAGCTGGGTTTCTTTTCATTAAAATTTCACTTTGGTAAATCCCCGCCCCTAAGCATTAAACCCGAAGTCCACCGAGTGGGCGAATTGGCAACAAAAAAAGCCGCCCGAAGGCGGCTATCTTGTGTAATGGAGCCAGCGACCGGGCTCGAACCGGTGACCCCCGCTTTACGAGAGCGGTGCTCTACCAACTGAGCTACGCTGGCGGCCATGTGATGACGCAACTGAGGCGTCAACGGCTGTCTATGATACGGGACATCGCACATCCGCGCAAGTGTTCTGACGGCTTTTCTCACTTTAAATGCACTAATATTGGAGACGTGATGTCTTGCTCTTACGGGTCTCAAGCAGAATGGGGCAGTGATGGCTCAACCCAAGATTCTTCTCACACGCATCGATGATCGGTTTATTTACGGGCAAGACGTTGAGCTGTGGAATGAGGCGGTTGGTTCCAACCTCGTCCTGATCGTTAACGACGAGATTGCGGCGGATTCGCGCAAGTGGGCGCCTATGAGGGTCGCGGCGCCCGAGGGCGTGTGGACACGGTTTTTCTCGGTGCAAAGGACCATCGACATCATCCATACCGCAACGCCGCGTCAATGGATTCTGATCATGGTGGCCTCACCCGCCGATGCGCTCGCGCTGGTTAAGGGTGGTGTGCCGATCACCAAGATCAGCATTGGCCATATGCAGGCAGGGGAGGGCAAGCGTCCCGCAACACCCGCAGTTGCCGTAGACGACACAGACGTCGCTGCCCTCAAAGAGCTGCAAGCGCTCGGCATAGAACTAGAAATCCGCTACCTCCCCAGCTCCAACCCCGACCCCATTCAACTAGTCATTTAAGAACGTCCCCAATGACTAGGTAGCAAAGCGCCCGTCGGCGGTGGTGCCGGCGGGCGCTGCTGTGCGATATGTCGCGTTATGGGCTTAGTGCCTCATAAAGTGGTACTCGATCACATTGCTGTAGGGGTGACCCGGGCCAACAATGCCCTGCGGGAACAGCGGCTGGTGCGGCGTGTCGGGGTACATCTCGGCCTCGAGGGCAAAGCCGGCGCCCCAGCC
The DNA here is from genome assembly GCF_028206795.1 of Collinsella aerofaciens. GTDB lineage: Bacteria > Actinomycetota > Coriobacteriia > Coriobacteriales > Coriobacteriaceae > Collinsella > Collinsella aerofaciens_AX. The sequence continues at coordinate 105,107 of NZ_JAQLFJ010000008.1, forward strand.
ATAGTTGGCATCGTCCTTGGCGTGCTCGTCGCCCAGCCAGTTGCCGGTGTAGAGCTGCACGCCCGGGGCGGTGGTGTAGTAGTCCAGCTCACGACCGGTCCACATCTCCTCGACGTGCATCGCGCGGCGCAGATTACGGCCGTACTGATAGCCATCGATACACAGGCAGTGGTCGTAGCCGCGCGCTTGCTTAATCTGCGGGTCGTCGGCTTCCATGCCGGGAGCGACGGGGCGCAGCTCACGGAAGTCAAACGGCGTGCCCTCGACCGGAGCGATCTCGCCGGTGGGGATGTTCTGGTCGTTGATGGGCAGGTAGTGGGCAGCGTTAGCGACAAAGAAGTGCTCGCAGTCCATGCCGGCGTTATGGCCGGCAAGGTTAAAGTACGTGTGGTTGGTCATGGACACGTACGTGGCGCGGTCGCTCTCGCAGCCATATTCGATGCGAAAGACGCCGGTGCGCGTCACGGTAAACACGGCCGTAAAGGTGCGGTTGCCGGGGAGACCCAGCTCGCCATCCTCAAGCGAGGTGGTCATGCGAACGGCGTTGTGAGTCTCGTCGAGTTCAACGTCCCACACGCGTTTATGCAGGCCGTGCTCAAGGTCGCTGTGAAGGTTGTTGGCGCCCTCGTTGGCGGGCATATGCCAGTCCGTGCCGGCGATGGTGATCGTGGCGCCTGCGGTGCGGTTTGCCACGGGGCCGATGGTCGCGCCAAAGCAGGCGGGGTTGTCAAAGTAATCCTCGAGCTTATCGAAGCCCAGCACCACATCGCGCACGTTGCCGGGAATGTCGGGCACATCGATACCCAGCACGGTGGCGCCATAGTCCATGATGCGTACGCAGATCTCGGGCCCGTTGAGGGTGTAACGATGAACGGGGGTACCGCACGGCGCGGTGCCGAAAAGCTCGGAAGTGATCATTTGGTTCCTAACATCGAGGTATTTTCGACAAACTCTAGCGCGAACAGGCGAGATTATCACTACACCCCACTAAAGCAGGGGGTATTTTTCTCAAAAAAGTGATGATTGGAGCTGTGCGGGCGTTCATTTCTGACGCGCGCGAGTCTGATACAATTTGTTCGTTATTGTTTGAATTGACGTGAGCGTGGAACAGCGAGGACTCATCGTGATTAAAGCGGAGCGACAGGATAAGGTTCGGCAGCTGCTCGAGGAACAGGGAACGGTCTCGGTCAAGGAGATTTCGGATGCGTTAGGTGTCTCGGATATGACGATCCGCCGTGACCTTGAGGAGCTTGCGAGCCTGGGCGAGATCGAGCGCGTGCACGGCGGAGCCCGCAGTGCGCAGAGCCGTCCACACGCTATGCTGCGCCATGAGTATTCGCACAGCGAAAAGCGCACGAAGCATGCCGAGGAAAAGTTGCAGATTGCGCGCCGTGCTGTGGAGCTTATCGAGGAAGGCTCGACCATCTTTTTGGGCACGGGCACCACGGTTGAGCAGATGGCCTCGATGCTGCCGGCGTTTCGCCTGCGCATTGTGACCAATTCGCTTTCGGTGTTTAACCTGCTCGAGGCGCGCGAAGACTGCGAACTGTGCCTGGTGGGCGGCGTGTACCGCCGCCGCACTGCCGCCTTTGTGGGCCCCACGGCCGAGGATACCCTGCGCGCGCTGGGAATCGACGCGGCGTTTATCGGCGCCAACGGCATCTTGGACGGTGACGTATCTACGTCCAACATGGACGAGGGCCGTATCCAGCAGCTCGCTTTTAGCAAAGCAGACTCGCGCTATCTGATCGCCGACTCCAGCAAGATCGGCAAGCGCGACTTCTACACCTTCTGCCGCCTGGACAGCCTGGACGCCGTGGTATGTGAGCCGAGCATCTCCGCCGAAGATCGTGCCGCCATCGAGGAGCACACGCAGGTTATTTGCTAGTTATCGCTACGGGATTGCCAACGGGTGATGCGGGAGGACTTTTACCTCCTGTCATTGTGGAAACCAGCGCGTCAGCGCTACGCGATATGACGCGCAAATGAGGACTCCACTATCAAATTGTCTCAACCTGTGATATCTAGGCGGCCAAAAGTGAGTCAGATGTTACAGATCGAGATTTTTGGCTCGGCCTATTCCGTTTGTCTCGATCTGTAACAGCTAGGACCGAAAAATTCAGCTAGTTGTTACAGATTGAGATTGAGAGGATTGACCTGTGCATTCATCTCAATCTGTAACATCTAGACGTCCAAAACCGGTCTTAGTGTTACAGATTGAGACAATTCGGCGTGGTCTACCTTGTTTGTCTCGATCTGTAACGGTTAGGACTTAAAAACTCGGCTACGTGTTACAGATCGAGACAAAAGAAAAAGAACATTAGGACTTGAAAATAAAGTTTTGATAAGGGATTCGCCCAGTTAAGACGGTGCGGCAGACAATTGAGATTAGTTTGCCTCCGGAGTCGTAAGCATAATGAGTCAGTTCGATGACCGGAAGTTTTGCAACACCATAATTACTGGCTTCGGAATCGCTAAGCTGACGTGCTCTATAGCTTTCCCTAACAGATTGGATAGACTTGGACAAGTCGTCCATGATTCTGCTAAATGCCTGAAAATCTAACTGGTTATTCGGAACGCGCGACTTTGAAATGAAGAACGTATCAGCGCCTATGAAGCTGCCTTCAAGTTCGTAGGTCAATTCAAGACGCTGAATTTTGTCGCGACTTTGACATCCAAATTGTTGGAGCATCATTACGGAAATTGGACGACCTGATGTGAGGCCGCCGAAATGTTTGGTAATGGCATCTGGATCAACGCCATCGCAATGGCTTGCAAAGTCAAAGTCTAAAAGTGAATTGAGCTCGCTAACGCGTTTCGGTGCAACAAACGACCCCTTACCTTGGATTCGATAGATACTTCCACGACGCTCCAGCTCACTCATGGCAAGTCGGACGGTTGTTCTGCTTACGGCGTATTCGTCGCAGAGTTCCATTTCTGTTGGAAGTTTATCGTCTGCTTGATATTCATCGACGATCTGCTTGAGCAGCGCGTCGGTGAGCTGTAAATAGAGTGGCCGTTTTTCGTGTGTATCGAGCATTAGAGCCTCAGTTTGCATGTTGGTTATACCTGATGGTTGCCTCAGTCGGGATGTAACGTGGGCAAGGTAACCTTAACGTATCACAGAGCGGCTCAGCATGACGATCTGATGCCTGTATCCACGAAGGGCTTGTCCGAGCGTGAAGATATTCTGGGGCAGGCAAATACCGTTCATGGAGTCCCCGATATGTTGGAGGTCAGCGCCGGCTGCTTTTGCTGCAAGGCCTATTTTCTTAATGGTCTCGCTGTCGCAGGAGTCTTGACTCGTCCCGTTCGCCGCCATGACGAGAACCTTCTCTTCAATTGACTTGCCTACGTTGTGGGATCGTACAAAGTCTACGATGGCGCGCAGGTCTGCTTCTTGGAAGCAAGGGACGGTGTAGGGGGCTGGCACGAGAAGGATATCGACGCCGAGGTCAACAAACTTGCGCGCAATTTCGAGCGTCATGACAGGTTCCGCAACGCCCGCTCCATGCATTTTTCCGGCTATGACCAGGCCATTGAAATGCTCTTTGGAGAGTTTAATCGAATGGGCGATTGCATCGTTGGAGACGCCGGTTCCAGGGTTGCCCGTCAGGCAGATAAAATCAAATCCGAGTTCGTTAGCCTTTTCTAAGGTCTTGGGAGAGACGCGACGACCCATGGGGATTTCCGTTCGGGATTCAGACATCTCTGCCTCGTTATCAACTGGCTCCAGATTGACGCCAATGGGCCTTCCGCATGCTCGCTTCACCCAAGTGACCGGGTTTTCATTGAGATCATCTGGAATACCGGCAATAACTGGATCGAACACATCGAGCGCGTTAAACAGAAGCAGGTCGGCACCTGCGGCACGTTCGATTTCTGCATTAGTAACGCCGCCGAGAAATTGGGAAGAGGGTACGTTTTCCGCCATGATGGTACGTCCCTCGGAAGCCAGAATTGCCTGTTTTAGATCCATGGGTGACGTGGCGGCAAAATCGGATGCGGACATGTTCAGTAATCGTTTGGGCATTGTTACTTCCTTTGACTAGAACGACAGGCTTGTGACATTGTCTCTAATATTGTTACAACAATATATTCAATATGTTATATCCAATCGGTGAACGGTTGCAAACTTATTGTACTGCTCGGAAAAAATAGCCTTTAGCTGGGAAAACCTTATATTAATCAACTACCGTTCACCGAATAAGTATTTGAATTCTTGACATATCGACAAAGCGGAAAAAGAATTGGTTATGACAAATCGCGCAAATGATATTACATTTCGCACAAGAACGTATTCACTTACATAAGTGGATACAAACGGGGACGACGACGGTTGAGTCCGGATAAATCGTTGTGTGCCCGGGAATCATGAAAGGATGTGTTATGGACGCTATCGTCAAATTCCTTGAAAAACACCAGCCCCTCTTCGACAAAATCTCGAGGAACATTTATCTGGTGGCGATTAAGGATGGCTTTCTCTCGAATATGCCAATTGTGCTGTTCTCGAGCCTGTTCCTTCTTCTTTCGACGCTCCCTGCCTATGTAGGCATCACGCTTCCGTCTGAGGTGCTGGATTTCTTCAATAAAATCTATGCATATACCATGGGACTTCTTGGCATTATGGTGGCCGGCACCACGGCGAGCTCACTTGCAATGTCGATGAACCGTCGCATGCCTTCGGGTAAATCTCTCAACCCCACCTCGTGCATGGTTTGTGCCATGTGCGGCATGCTCTTGCTATCGGTGACGAACGATGTTGTCTCGATTGGCGGAGCAGATACATCTGTTTTTGAAACCGGCTATATGGGAACCAAGGGTTTTCTCGCTGCGTTCGTAGCCGCATTCTTGACCGTTAATATCTATAAGGTGTGCATTAGCCATAATGTGACGATCAAGCTTCCCAAAGAGGTCCCTGGCTCTATTGCGCAGAGTTGGTACCGTCAAGATTCTTTCGCAAATTGATCGAGGCGGCCTCGGCCCCGCCTTGCTCTAGCCCTCCGCCTTCTTGCT
>NZ_JAQLFJ010000009.1 GCF_028206795.1 Collinsella aerofaciens
GCTAGAAATCATATGACGGGGCGCGGGCCGTGTTCCGCTATGCGGTTGTCAATTTGCGAAAGAAATTATGCGTCACCGCTATGAAATGGAATGGACGCCACATGGAAATCCCCAGCACCCTGTGCAGCAATGTGTACGACTTCGCGTTTTGCCCCGAGCCCTGCTACGAACGCCTGGCCGACCTCGCCGACCCCGAGGACTGGGGTCCCGGCAACCGCATCCTCAAAAACTACCTGTCGTTTTCGTTTAGCCGTGCGGTGTTCCTGACCGAGCGCGACGTGGACCAGACCGCGCCGTCCAACCTGCCTTTGGTGTTCGACAACGACCAATGCCTGTTCAACACCGGCCTGTACACGCGTCGCTACGAGACCATCTACGGCCTGTTTGAGCCCAACACCAAGCCCGACGCGCGCCAGCGCTGGTTTTTGAAGGGCTTCTTTAAGGAGAGCGACCCCATGCTGGTCTCGTTTGAGTACCTGCCGTGCCGCGTGCGCTTTGCCGAGGACCCCTCCGAGCTGGTCTTTGACTACCGCTTGCCCATCCGCTCCAACATCGACCACATTCTGGGCGATGAGGAGAACCTTACGCGTATTCCCGCTAGCCTGATGGGGGAGGGCAACTCGCTGCTGCTGCGCCGTGCCTTTGAGGGCGCCGTCGTCGAGGCCGCCCGCCGCGCCGCCGCCAACTACACGCTCGCCGTGCCGCAGTTCTACGGCGGTCGGATCCAACTGCTGCTGCCGCTGTGCCTAACCGGCGACAAGCCCGAACTGGCGCTGACCATCCAGCGCGAGGACGGTTTCTACGCCGCGCGCACCTGCCTCACGCTCGACATGGCATACAACAATGCGCGACTAATCTGTCGCCCCGAGACCTCGTGGATAAAGCGGTAAATGGTGGTTAAGCTGCTGTTTTACCTATTGCTTTGGTTGCTTTGGCTTAGCTAGCATCCACGAATTTAAAATCGGGGGCAAAAAGTTCTTGGTAAACCAGGCGCGGCTATGATAGTATCTCTTTTGCCGAAAGGCGACGGGCGATTGGCTCAGGGGTAGAGCATATCCTTCACACGGATGGGGTCACAAGTTCGAATCTTGTATCGCCCACCATCAAAAGCGCAGGTCAGAGGTGTTAAGCCTCTGGCCTTTTTCTATTTGATACCAAGGGTGACACCAAAAGTGACACCAAATTTTCGATTTTTATTAGCATGGGGTCCTATTTTTTATTGATCGCAAACCCTTCATAGTTCCTACATATTGAATATTATTTTCGTTCGTTGACCAACTATAGAGTGACGTCGTCGAACATTTTGAAAATAGTTCACGCGATCTTTCAATGAATTCTTTGCATGATTCATACGCAATTGTGGAGAAAAAGACCACTGGCTCACAGCTCGTACCAGCACATTCACGCCTCGTGACAACCTTTCAACACATCCCATCCATTTTTTGGTCAGCGTTTGGTCAGCTTCCGGTACTTACCCGCATGATGCCCCAGTAGATAATCGTCCACGACCACAACCGCATGGCCTACGGCCGATACCAAGGGAGGCGCAAATGGACGAAATCGTCTGCGCAAACACCGCATTCCGCTATTGGCGCTGCCCACCGCAGGTGCGCGACCTCTACCCGCGCCTACCCAACTCCGAAGAAGGCTGGCGAGCTCTATCCCAAGCCCCATTCGTAACCGACGTCCTCAAGACCCCGATTATCGCTGTTGCTTCGCCAGGTTATTGCAATCACCATTCGGGATTGCGCTCCACTATTCGCTGGGAAGGGACATCGGATGTCAGCACAACAATCGACACTAATTTAGGCTTTAGTGTTACCAATCCGCTTAACACATTATTTACTATGACACGCTTTGTGTCCCAAATAGATCTCGTACTGGCTATGTACGAACTTTGCGGTTGCTTTTCCGTTTTCGAGCTTGCTCCCGCTGCCGAAATGCAGTTAAAAATGGCGGTAGAGGAGAATCGCAATTCCAGCACGCAGGATCTGTTCGAACTTGGAGAAGGCGAAGACGAGGTTCCTTGGAAACGAGTTTACGCCCGCGCAACCGTAAAGGCCACAGATAAAGAAGGCCAAACGAACAAGCGTGAGGATGGAAGAGAGGTTACGAAACTCAAAGGCACTTCTCTTTGGATGAGAAAGCCGCTCATCGAGCTAAGCGATCTACATCGATTCGCCGACAAGGTCAAAAGTCAAATGTGGGGAAAGCAGTTTTATGATGCCGCTCAGCAGGTTATCGGCATTGCTGCGTCTCCGCTCGAGGTCGCGGGGGTACTGCTTCTAAGTCGTTCTCGACGTCTAGGTGGTTCAGGATTCAGATACGTGTACCTCAACGATTTAACCCCTCTATCCGTGGCAGCCCAAAGCATCGCAGGCCAAAAGGTCTGCTACGGCGACATCGTGATCGTAAACCCAATCCTAATGAAGGCAGTTATTATCGAGATCCAAGGTGAGGTCATTCATGGCTCAGGTGCAATACTTGACCACGATGCGGAGCGCATGACTGCGTTGCAGAGCATGGGATTCGATGTATTCCTGGTGACTCACGATATGCTCAACGATTCAAAGCTGCTAGACACCATAGTCAGAAGTGTCTGCGACCGTTTAGGGATTCGCTATAAAGCCAAAACTGAGGCAATGAAGTGCGCCGAGACGAGACTGCGAGCAAATGTTTTGTGCAACTGGTTGGAAATCGGAAATTAGTCGGCGACAAGGCGCTAGAACTACCTAGTTTGCCTGTTAGTGAAATAATGTCATTTCAAAACTATGCCGGATTACGGGGCTGGACCCGGACTGGCCGTCCATACCCTGCATTTCACGGAATACGCAAGCCGTCTACCTGCGGTTTTGATTTTACCGATTACGGCATGCTCGGGGGTTCCCGGCCTGGCCCCGTAAACCGGCATAGTTTTGAAATCGCCGGGTCGGCGGGAGCGCGATTGGCCCCGGTAATGGGCCTGGCGCCGGCAAGACGGCCGTTGGGCGGATGGCGGCCCGCGCCGCGACTGCGAAATTTTCCAAAAATGTCCTTGCATCGCCGTCCGAGTTCCCGTATAGTACTTTTTCGCACGGGGGCGTAGCTCAGCTGGGAGAGCGCTTGACTGGCAGTCAAGAGGTCAGGGGTTCGATCCCCCTCGTCTCCACCCGAGCATTGAATGAGGCTCCAACGCAAGTTGGGGTCTTTTTTCTTATCTAACGATTGAAGCCATGTGTTGGTTGGGTAGCATCTTGGCGACATTCCCATTGTTAATTACGAATATGAATGTTAATAACTTTACGTCTCTGGATGGCAAAGCTAGTTTGCAGCGCTAACAACAAAGAGGCCGGGCGTAATGCCCGGCCTAAAATACTCTGGTGGGCCCTCCGGGATTCGAACCCAGAACCCAGGGATTATGAGTCCCCTGCGCTAACCGTTGCGCCAAGAGCCCTTATGAACGGTGAATGCAATTCTAATAAAGGCATCTAAGGCCTAATTTCTTCGCTTCACGTCGTGAAATACTACCATGCACGAGCAAGTCGCACAACGCAAGATCAAGTCCAATGCTAAACAACAACCAATCTAGGCGCGTCGCAGAAAAGACGTGTTTTAGAAAAAGTTAAGGCCATTAATTCAGGGCTCAAACACATTTAACCGCGAAATCAAGCTGATGCCATTTCAAAACACCGCCAGTTTACTACGACTGATCGGCGACTCCCGAGCACCGCGTGTTCCCCGTTTGCAAAACCGCAGGTAGGGAGCCCGACGGTTGCGTGAAAAGGCGTGCGTGGTCGAACATTCCTGATTCATCGTAGTAAACCGGCATAGTTCTGAGGCGCAGAGGAGGGGCGGTTCGCAATCGGGTCCGATAATGGGACTGGCGGAGCACGGGAAACCCGGTTGAGCGGGCGGGTCGTGTTTCGCCCGTGCCGGCACGGGCGAAAGTTTTTCCAAAATTGCCCTTGCATCGCCGTCGGAGTTCCCGTATAGTACTTCTTCGCACGGGGGCGTAGCTCAGCTGGGAGAGCGCTTGACTGGCAGTCAAGAGGTCAGGGGTTCGATCCCCCTCGTCTCCACCCGAGCATTGAATGAGGCTCCAACGCAAGTTGGGGCCTTTTTTCATATTGGCACACAAGGTCAAAGGCGGCACCATGATCCTCCTGGTCGACAAGATCGAAAAAAGCTTCGGCGCACGCGTCCTCTTTAGCGGCGCGTCCTTCCAGATCAACCCCGGCGAGCGCTTCGCGCTCGTGGGCCCCAACGGCGCTGGCAAAACCACCATGCTCAAAATCATCATGGGCATCGACAGTCCCGACTCCGGCCAGGTCCAGTACGCAAAGGACTGCCAGGTGGGCTACCTAGAGCAGGAAACTAATCTGGAACAAAAGGACACCACCATCCTCGCCGAGGTCATGGCCGCCGCCAAGGAAATCCGCCGCATGGGCGAGCGCGCTAACGAGCTGCAGGCCCAAATCACCGAGCTCTCCGAGCAGGGCAAGGACGTCGACGCACTCCTCAACGAGTACGGCCAGGTCCAGGACCGCTTTGAGCACCTGGGCGGCTACGAGCTCGAGAGCAACGCCCGCAAGATCCTGTCCGGCCTGGGCTTTAAGGTCACCGACTTTGAGCGCCCGTGCTCCGAGTTCTCGGGCGGCTGGCAGATGCGCATCGCGCTCGCCAAGCTCTTCCTGCGCCATCCCGACCTGCTGCTTCTGGACGAGCCCACCAACCACCTGGACCTCGAAAGCGTCCAGTGGCTGCGTGGCTTTATCGCCAACTACGACGGCGCCGTCCTCATCGTCAGCCACGACCGCGCCTTTATGGACGCCTGCGTCGACCACGTCGCCGCGCTCGAAAACCGTCGCGTGACCACTTACACCGGCAACTACAGCAGCTACCTCAAGCAGCGCGAGGACAACCTTGAGCAGATGCGCGCCAAGCGCGCCGCCCAGGAGCGCGACATCGCCCACATGCAGGTCTTCGTCGACAAGTTCCGCTACAAGCCCACCAAGGCCGCCCAGGCCCAGGAGCGCATCCGCAAGATCGAGCAGATCAAAAAGGAGCTTGTCATCCTACCCGAGGGCCACAAGCACATCGACTTTAAGTTCCCCGACCCGCCGCGCTCCGGCGACATGGTCGTGGGCCTGGAGGGCGTCTCCAAGTCCTACGGCAACAAGCACATCTACAGCGACATCGACCTCAAGCTCTACCGCGGCGAGCACGTGGCGCTCGTCGGCCCCAACGGCGCCGGCAAGTCCACGCTCATGAAGATCATCGCCGGACTGGAGCCGCCCACCACCGGCACCCGCGACCTGGGCACCAACGTGGGCGTGGCCTATTACGCCCAGCACGCGCTCGAGGGCATGACCGAGTCCAACACCGTCCTGCAAGAGATCGACACCGTCACGCCCAAGTGGACCGTGCCGCAGCAGCGCAGCCTACTGGGCGCCTTCCTGTTTAGCGACAACGATTCCATCGAAAAGCAGGTGCGCGTCCTTTCCGGCGGTGAAAAGGCGCGCTTGGCCCTGGCTAAGATGCTCGTGGCCCCCGAGGCACTTCTGTGCCTGGACGAGCCCACCAACCACCTAGACATCGACTCGGTGGACATGCTCGAGAACGCCCTGCAAAACTTCCCCGGCACCATCGTGCTGATCAGCCACGACGAGCACCTGGTGCGCGCCGTGGCCAACCGCGTCATCGACATCCGCGACGGACAAGTCACGGTCTACGACGGCGACTACGACTACTACCTCTACAAGCGCGAGGACCTCGCAGCCCGCGCCGCCGCCGAGGCGTCCACGGAGAGCGCGCCGGCCACGACCAAGTCCGCCAAGGCCAGCGCCGCCCAGGCCGACACCCCCGTCGCCGCCCCCAAGCCTGCCGAGGGCAAAAAGACCAAGGAGCAAAAGCGCGCCGAGGCCCAAGCCCGCGCTGCGCTCAACAAAAAGCTCAAGGGCGTGCGTAACCAGCTCAAGAAGATCGAGACGGAGCTCGACAAAAAGCGCGCCCGCTATGACGAGCTTATGGAATTGATGGCGAGCGAAGAGCTTTATGCCGATCAAGACAAGTTCAACGCCGCGCTGGGGGAATATAACGGCCTTAAGCAAGAGCTACCCAAGCTCGAGGACGAATGGCTGGAGCTTTCCACCCAGATCGAAGAGGAGACCGCGCGTGAACTCTCGTAAGGCCGCTGCCGTGGCGATGAGCATCATCGCCATCGCCTGTCGCATCTGCGGCATCTTTATGAGCGCGATGACCGTGCTGCTGTGCTTTAGCGGCCTCACCGCCAAGTTGCAGATTGTGGGCTTCGTCGTCGAGCTTTCGCGCGCACTGCCGAGCGCCATCGCCGGCTACGGCGTCATCACATCGCCCTTTGGCGGCGTGTTCCGCTTGGATTACGCCATCGTGGCCGTCATCCTGTTTGTGGCCGACTACCTGCTCACGCGCGCCTCGCGTCGCGTCCGCTAGGGGAGCGCCATGTCCAGCAGCTACCTCATGAACCTGCTAGCCAGCGCCGTCGCCGTCATCGTGGGCATCGTGATCCACGAGAGCGCACACGCCGCCGCGGCCTGGGCACTCGGCGATAAGACGGCCCGTTCGCGCGGACGCGTCTCACTCAACCCGCTCAACCATATCGACCCGTTTGGCACCATCATCCTGCCGCTGCTCATGCTTGCCGCCGGCGGCCCGGTGTTCGCCTTCGCCAAACCCGTGCCCGTGTACCTCAACAACCTCAAACACCCCAAGCGTGATGAGGTCCTGGTGAGCGCAGCCGGCCCCGCATCGAATATCGCGCTCGCATGCCTGGCCGCAGCCCTCATGCACGCTGCATACGGCAACCTCTACGCCAGCATGTCCTTTGCCGTGGCGACGCAAATCATGAACTTCGGCGCCACCTTTATCGTGGTCAACCTGTCGCTTGCGTTCTTTAACCTCATTCCGATTCCGCCGCTTGACGGCTCGTCGATTATCGTGCCGTTCCTCAAAGGCAAGGCGCTCTCCACCTACTACCAGCTGCAGCGATACGCCATGCCCATACTCATCATTGTGCTGTATCTGCTGCCCATGTGGACTGGCATCGACGTGATCGGCCGCTATTTCGACGTTACCGTGTATCCGTTGGCCGAGTGGCTGCTCAACTTCGCAATCGCCGGCATCTAAGGTAAACTTACAGGTCGACCGTGCAAAACGGTCGCAACATGCACCCAAACCGCGCCGCGAAGGCGCCGTCAAAGGAGGTCGAAGATGTCGTATCGCGTGTCGACGCAGGTCTACAGCGGACCGTTCGACCTGCTGCTGCAGCTGGTAACCCGCCAAAAAGTTGATATCGGCGCCATCTCGATCAGCGAGGTGGCCGAGCAATACCTGGCCGAGGCCGAGCGTATCGAGGCGCTGGACCTGGACGTGGCGAGCGACTTTTTGCTGGTCGCGGCAACTCTTTTGGACATTAAGGCAGCCTCGCTGGTACCCCAGGAGGCACCGCGCAAGACAGGCGACGGTGACGAGGACGACGAAGACCTCGAGGAACTCAGTGCGCTCGACGGCGACGCCCTGCGCGAAGTCCTGATCCAGCGCCTGATTGCCTACAAGCAGTTTAAAGGCGCGGCGGCAGCCCTTGGCGCGCGGATGCAGGCCGAGAGCCGCATGCATCCGCGCGTGGCCGGCCCCGACCCCGAATTCCTTGGCCTTATGCCCGACTACCTGGCCGGCATTACCCTGCGCGGCCTCGCCGTCATCTGCGCCGACCTGGACGGCAAGCGCCAGACTTTCCTGCTGGAAGCCGAGCACGTGGCACCGCATCGCGTGCCGCTCGACCTGACGGTGGCCTCGGTCGATCGCTTTACCATGGCTCACCAAACCTGCACCTTCCGCGAGCTGTTGGACGGCGATGCCACCACCGAACAGCTTGTCGTCACCTTCCTGGCCATGCTCGAGCTCGCCAAGCGCGGCTCGCTTACCCTGAGCCAGGACGAAATCTTTGGAACCATTCAAATCAATCGCGTCGAGGGCGCCGAGGCATACGTGCCCGGCGAGGGCCCCGAGCTCACCGAATAGGAGCGGCAACCATGTCAACCCTTTCCACGCTGGAGGCAAACAGCCTCAAAGGCGCCTTGGAGGCGCTGCTGCTGGTGTCGAGCGACCCCGTGAGTGCGCCCGCGCTGGCAAGTGCACTGGATATCGCCCCGGGCGAGTGCGCATCGCTGCTCGCCGAGCTCAAAGTTGAGTACGAGGAGGCTAACCGCGGTTTTCAGCTGCGCGAGGTCGCCGGTGGTTGGCGCTTGTTTACGCACCCCGCCTACCACGATGTGGTAGAGGCCTATGTGCTGAGCTGGGACACGCAAAAGCTGTCGCAGGCGGCGCTCGAGACCTTGGCCGTTATCGCCTACCACCAGCCAGTCACGCGCGAGGTGGTCAAGGGCATCCGCGGCGTCAACTCCGACGGCGTCATTGCGTCGCTCGTGGACAAGGGCCTGGTGCGCGAGCTCGGCCGCGACCCCGAGCGCGGTCAGGCCATCATCTACGGCACGACCAACGCCTTCTTGGAAAAGTTCGGTCTGCGCTCCACCCGCGACCTGCCCGATCTGGAGCAGTTTGCCCCCGACGAGCAGTCGCGCCGGTTTATCCGCGAGCGCCTGAGCGGTCGTAGCATTCAGTCCACGCTCGAGGAGCAGGCCGATGACCTGGACGAAGAGCGCGAACTGCTCGATACCGATGTTGAAGATGTTGAGGCAGTCGAGGACTTGGAAACCCTGGTCGTCGACGAGACCTCGGAGGATTTACATGACGAGGACTAACGAAGTAGGGGAGACGCGTGCCATGGGCAACGCAGTACCCGCAACCGACGCCCAGCCCGTCTACCCGCATACCATGCGCCTGCAGCGCTTTTTGGCGCGCGCGGGCGTGGCGAGCCGCCGCGGATCGGAGGACCTGATGACCGCCGGCCGCGTGACCGTCAACGGCCAGATCGCGACCGAACTGGGCACCAAGGTCGACGTCGACCACGACCATATCGAGGTCGACGGCATGCCCGTCAAGCTCAACCAGGGCTCCGTGTACCTGATGCTCTACAAGCCGACCGGCTACCTCACCACCATGAGCGATCCGCAGGAGCGCCCTTGCGTGGCCGACCTGGTCCCGCGCGACCGCTTTCCGGGCCTGTTCCCTGTGGGCCGCCTGGACCGCGACACCACGGGCCTTTTGCTCTTTACCACCGACGGCGACCTGTCGCAGGATCTGCTGCACCCCAGCAAGCATGTTTACAAGACCTACCAGGCGCTCGTGGACGGCAACCTGACCGATCGCGACTTAGAACCACTCCGCCGCGGCATCGAGCTCGATGACGGCCTGTGCCAGCCGGCGATCTGCCGCGTCATTAACGCGCGCGAGGCCGAGGCCGTAGCTCCGCAAGGCGTTAAGCCCGGCACCACCGCCGTGGAGGTCATCATCCGCGAAGGCCGCAAGAACCAGGTCAAGCGCATGCTGAGCAAGATTCACCACCCGGTGATCCGCCTGCACCGCTGCAACTTTGCCGGCCTGGAGCTCAAGGATGTGGCCAAGGGCTCGTGGCGCGAGCTCACCGACCGCGAGGTGCAGATCCTCAAAGACGGCGGTATCCCGCCCAAGCAGGCCAGCTCCAAGCGCAGCGCCGCGCCGGCGACCAACACCGCGAGTCGCACGCGTCACCACGGTAGCCACGGCTCCGCGCCCAAGCGCAACACCTACCGCGAGCGCTACACGAGCTAGGCAATCGCAAAGCCCCAGCGCCCGCGTCCCATACCAGCACGTCAACCACCGAAAGGAAGCATTGCATGATCGTCGCCATCGACGGCCCCGCCGGTTCCGGCAAGTCCACCATCGCCAAGGAGATTGCCCGCCAGCTGGGCTTTAACAAGCTCGACACGGGCGCCATGTATCGCGCCGTCACCTTCGCCGCGCTCGACCGCGGCATCGACCTGGACGACGAGGCGGCCATTGACACCCTCGCCGAGCAAATCGAGATCCGCTTTACCAACGGCACCGGCGAGGACACGCGCCTGACCATCGACGGCAAGGACGCATCGGCCGCCATTCGCACCCCGCAGGTCGACGCCAACGTGTCCAAGGTCTCGGCCTACCCGGGCGTGCGCGCCGCCATGCTCATCCACCAGCGCCGCGCCGCCGAGGACCGCGATATCGTCGCCGAGGGTCGCGACATCGGAACCGTCGTGTTCCCCAACGCACAGGTCAAGGTCTTCCTGACCGCCGACCCGCGCGAGCGTGCCCGTCGCCGTGTGCTGCAGCGCCACCAAAACGACGCCCAGCCGCTCACCGAAGAGCAGCTTGAGGCCGAGGTCGACGAGACCCTCGACGCCCTCAAGCAGCGCGATAAGCTCGACAGCAGCCGCGAGGTCGCGCCGCTCGTTCCCGCCGAGGACGCGGTACATGTCGACTCCACCGCCCACACCATCGACGAGGTCGTCTCGATCATCGAGGACCTCATCAACCAAAGGAGGTAGCCCATGCGCCTGTTTAAGCAGACGCCCGAGGATTACTACAACGCCCCCTACGCCGAGTTCCCGGCGCTCATCCGCGGCACCGTCGCCGTGGTCATGGGCATCCTGTGGGTCTTCTCCAAGCTCATGTGGCGTTGGAAGGTCGAGGACAGCGACCTGCTGTTTGAGCGCCAGGAAGGCCGCGGCAGCGTGGTCATCTGCAACCACACATCGATGGCCGAGCTCCTAGCTGTGGAGACGGCGCTGTTCTTTGGCGGCCGCCGCATTCGCCCCATTTTTAAGTCCGAGTTTGCGAAGAGCAAGATCGTGCGCTGGGCCTTTAGCCGCGTGGGCGGCATTCCCGTCGAGCGCGGCACCGCCGACATGAAGTGCCTGCGTGCCGCCCAGCATGCGCTGCAGCGCGGTGAGGACGTCCTGATCTTCCCCGAGGGTACGCGCATCCGCTCGCGCGAGATCAAGCCCGAAGTCCACGGCGGCTTTGCGCTCATCGCCCAGATGGGTAAGGCACCCGTCAACCCGCTCGCCATCTGCGGCTGGTCCGATATTACGCCTGCGGGCAAAAAGATCATGCGCCCCAAAAAGTGCTGGATCCGCGCCGGCAAGTTAATTTCGCTTTCCGACGCGCCTGTCGAGCTCAAGCGCAAGGAGCGCCTAGCCTGGTTTGAGTCCGAAGCCATGAGTCGCGTCTACGCCATGCGTGATGACCTGTGCGCCGAGCACCCGGGCAGGTTCTAGCCATGGACGAGGAAGTCATGAACACCGCCGAGGCTGTGCCCGGCAAGGCAGACGCCCCCACTATCGAAATCGCTGCCCACGCCGGCACCTGCTACGGCGTACAGCGTGCGCTCGATATGGCGCTGGCCGCTGCGCCGCAGGCAGGGGAGTGCACTCAGGTCCATACCTTGGGTCCGCTCATCCATAACCCGATCGTGGTACGCGAGCTCGCCGAGGCAGGCGTCGGTCTGGCCGACACCTTGGACGACGCCACGTCGGGCACTGTGATCATCCGCGCCCACGGCGTGGTGCCGCAGGTCATTGATGCCGCTCGCGAGCGTGGCCTTAACGTCGTCGACGCCACCTGCCCCTACGTGAAGAAGGTCCACGTGGCGGCCGAGCGCCTGGTGCGCGAGGGCTACCGCGTGATCGTCGTGGGCGAGCCGGGCCACCCCGAAGTCGAGGGCATCCTGGGCCACGCCGGCGATGACGCGCAGGTCGTGAGCTGCGCTGCCGATGCGGACGCGCTGTCGCTCAAGGGTAAAGTGGGCTTGGTTGTGCAGACCACCCAGACTGCGCAGAACTTGGCCGAGGTCGTGGCTGCTATCACCCCGCGCGTGCAGGAGCTGCGCGTGATCAACACCATCTGCGCCGCCACGAGTGAGCGTCAACAGGCAGCAGCCACACTTGCCAACCGCTGCGACTGCATGGTCATCGTGGGCGGCAAGAACTCGGGCAACACCCGCCGCCTGGCGCAGATTTGCGCAGACGCCTGCGAGCGCACGTATCACATCGAGGAAGCTTCTGAGCTCCAAGCCGCGTGGTTTACCGACGCTCACCACATCGGCATCACCGCCGGAGCCTCCACCCCGCAAGAACACATCGAGCGCGCCGTCGAGCGCATCAAGGAGCTTTGCCGCTAACCATGGACCAGACCGTACCCGCATACGCCGCCGAGGTGGCCGATTACGGGCGCAGCCGCGACCCCGAGCCGGGTGAGGGCGCGCTCGTAAAGAACGTGCGTCCCGAATCGCCCGCGTGGGATGTGGGTATCGAGCCGGGCATGCGCGTGCTCACGGTCAACGGTGAGGCGCTCACCGACATGATCGTGTGGCTCTGGGAGGCCGACGATGATACCGTCGACCTCGAGGTTTTCGACCCGCGCGACGGCACCGTCACCCCCGTCGAGATCGACCGCTTTCCCGGCGAGGATTGGGGTTTGGAGTTCGATGGCCCCATCTTCGACGGCATGCGTACCTGCGTCAACGCCTGCGTGTTCTGCTTTATGACCATGCTCCCCAAGGGCGGCCGCTCCACGCTCTATATTCGCGACGACGACTATCGCCTAAGCTTTTTGCAAGGCAACTTTGTCACGCTTACGAACCTCACCGACGAGGACGTGCAAAACGTCATCCAGCGCAACATGAGTCCCATGAACGTGTCGGTCCACGCTGTGAGCCCCGACGTCCGCCGTCGTATGATGGGCCGTAACGCCCAGCGAGGCATGGACGTACTCGAGACCATCATGGCCGCCGGCATCGAGATTCACGCGCAGATCGTGTTGTGCCCCGGCATGAACGACGGCGAGGAGCTGGAAAAGACCCTGCGCTTTTGCGAGGAGCACGAGCAAATCACAAGCCTGGGCATTGTGCCGCTCGGTTTTACCAAACACCAAAACCGCTTTAGCTGGTCATACAGCGACAAGCCCGAACTGGCGCGCGAGACCATTGCCATGATCCGACCGTTCCAGGACCGCGCCTATGAGCGCTTTGGCCGCCACACCTTCCAGATGAGCGACGAGTTCTATCTGGACGCCGGCATCGATCCTCCAGAGGCAGACTTTTACGACGGTTACCCGCAGTACTACGACGGCATCGGCATGATCCGCTCGTATCTAGACGAGACCGACGACGTGCTTGCCGCCTATACCGAGCGTCTGGCCCGCGTCCGCGAGGCCATCGCCGCCCGCAGCCAGCATCTGCTGTGCCTCTCGGGCGCCAGCGCACGCGACACGGTGGCCCGCTTTGTGGAGTCGCCCCAGGGACTCGCCGGCACTGTCACGGCCATCAAGAACCGCTACTTTGGCGGCAACGTGGACGTGACCGGCCTCATCGTCGCGTGTGACATCTTGGAGCAGCTGCCCCAAGATCTGTCGGGGGTTATGCTCTTTGTGCCTAAGCTCATGTTCAACGCTGACGGCATGACGCTTGACGAGTATCATCGTGACGATTTACTCGCAAGCCTTACCAGTCGCGGCGCCGAGGTTCATGTGGTGTCAACCATGCCGCATGAGCTGCTCGATACCCTGGAGCATATCCTTGGCATTGTGCCTGCCGACTCTAACACTTCCACTGAACCTACCCATTAAAGGAGAGCAGATGAAACCTATCGTCGCCGTCGTCGGACGCCCCAACGTGGGCAAATCCACGCTCGTTAACCGCCTGGCCCAGACCTCGGACGCCATCGTCCACGAGTCTCGCGGCGTCACGCGCGACCGCTCGTATCACACGGCCGATTGGAACGGCCGCGA
Source organism: Collinsella aerofaciens (assembly GCF_028206795.1). Taxonomy (GTDB): domain Bacteria; phylum Actinomycetota; class Coriobacteriia; order Coriobacteriales; family Coriobacteriaceae; genus Collinsella; species Collinsella aerofaciens_AX. The sequence continues at coordinate 13,720 of NZ_JAQLFJ010000009.1, forward strand.
GTTCACCATCGTCGACACGGGCGGTATCGAGCCGCTCAAGAGCGACGACGTCTTTGCCACGTCCATCCGCGACCAGGCGCTCGCCGCCGCCGAGGAAGCCGCAGTCATCCTGTTTGTAGTCGATGGCCGCACCGGCGTCACCGAAGAGGACGAGTCGGTCGCCCGCATGCTCAAGCGCTGCGACAAGCCGGTCTTTCTGCTGGTGAACAAGCTCGACAACCCCGATCGCGAAAACGACAGCATCTGGGAGTTCTATTCGCTCGGTATCGGCGAGCCCACGCCGCTCTCGGCCCTGCATGGCCATGGCACGGGCGACCTGCTCGACGATATCGTGGCCCTGCTTCCCGAGGAAGAAGACGAGGTCGCCGATGAGTTCCCCGACGCGCTGAACGTGGCCATCATCGGCCGCCCCAACGCCGGCAAGTCGTCGCTGTTCAACCGCATCCTGGGCGCCGACCGTTCTATCGTGTCCAACATTGCCGGCACGACGCGCGACGCCATCGACACTGTCGTCGAGCGTAACGGCAAGCACTACCGCATGGTCGACACCGCGGGCATTCGCAAGAAGAGCACCGTGTACGAGAACATCGAGTACTACTCCATGGTCCGCGGCCTGCGCGCCATCGACCGCGCCGACGTGGCGCTGCTCGTCGTCGACGCCTCCGTGGGCGTTACCGAGCAGGACCAGAAGGTCATGGGTCTTGCCATCGAGCGCGGCTGCGCCATCGTTGTGCTGCTCAACAAGTGGGATCTGCTCGACGACGACCGTAAGCGCGAGGCCTGCATGGAGACCATCGACCGCCGTCTGGGCGTCATGGCTCCCTGGGCCCAGTACCTGCGCATCTCTGCTCTCACCGGCCGCAGCGTCGAGAAGATCTGGGCGATGGTAGACGCCGCCGAAAAGACGCGCTCGCAGAGGATTAGCACCTCGCGCCTCAACGCGTTCCTCACCGACCTGCGCGAGTTCGGTCATACCGTGGTGGACGGCAAGCGCCGCCTGCGCATGCACTACGTGACCCAGACGGGCGTCAACCCGCCGACGTTCACGTTCTTCGTCAACCACAGTGACCTGGTCAACGACACCTACCAGCGCTACGTGGAGAACCGCATGCGCTCGACCTTCGACTTCGCCGGCACACCCATCCGACTCTTCTTTAGGAAGAAGGAACAGAAGGATGCATAATCCGATTCTGCTGACCGCCATCTGCGCCGTGGTCTCGTTCTTTATCGGGGCGATTCCGTTTGGCCTGATCTTGGGCCGTGTGTTCAACCACACGGACATTCGCAAGGCGGGCTCCGGCAACATCGGCACCACCAACGCGCTGCGCGTGGCCGGCCCCAAGGTGGCCGCACTCACGCTGCTGCTCGACTGCCTTAAGGGCGCCATCTGCGTCCTTATCGCCCGTCCGCTCATCGCCGACTTGGGCTATGGTTTTCCGCCGAACATCATGGCGCCTGGAGCCCCCGGCGACTGGATGCTCGGCGTCATTTGCCTGGCAGCTGTATGGGGCCATATCTTCTCGCCCTACCTCAACTTCCATGGCGGCAAGGGTATCGCAGTTGGTCTGGGTGTCATCCTCGCCTGGTACTGGCCTATTGGCCTGTCGCTGCTGGGCATGTTTATCGTAGCCGTCGCCATCACCAAGTATGTGTCAGTGGGTTCGCTTGCCGCGGCCATCGGACTTCCTATCGCTGCTTGCGCGGTCTTTCCGTACAGCAGCCTGGGCCTCAAGTTCTGCATGGCGATGATCGGCATCACCGTGGTGTGGGCCCATCGCTCGAATATCCAAAAGCTCATGGCCGGTAAGGAGTCCAAGCTCTCGTTTACCAAGCGCGTCACCGAGCCCGACGATAAGTAGGAGAGAGTCATGAATGTTGCGCTGATTGGCTCCGGCTCCTGGGGAACCGCCGTCGCCGGCCTCGCCGCCGAGCGAGCCGAGCGCGTGACCATGTGGGCCCATAGCGAGCAGACGGCCACCGGCATCAATGCCGAGCACCGCAATCCCCGGTATCTGGTGGACTACGAGCTGCCCGGCAACGTTGTCGCCGCCACGGACCTGTCGCAGGCGCTCGACGGCGCCGAGGCCATCATCTTTGCCGTGCCCTCCACGCACCTGCGCAGCGTATGCCATCAGGCAGCACCCTTCATCGCCGCCGACACCCCGGCACTCTGCCTCACCAAGGGTATTGAGCCCGAATCCGGCCTGCTTATGAGTGAGGTAATCGCCAGTGAGATCGGCAACGAGTCGCGTGTCGCGGCGCTCTCGGGCCCCAACCATGCCGAGGAGATCTGCCGCGGCGGGCTTTCTGCCGCCGTCATCGCCAGCAATGATCCACAGGTAGGGGAGACCTTTAAGGACCTGCTCCTATCCACGGCCTTCCGCATCTACCTGTCGCAGGACATGACCGGCGTCGAGGTTTGCGGCGCCATGAAAAATGTCATCGCCATCGTGTGCGGCATTTCCGCCGGTTCTGGTGCGGGCGACAACACGCTTGCCCTTATCATGACGCGCGGCCTGGCCGAGATCAGCCGTCTGGTGCACGCCCGCGGCGGTCAAGCCATGACCTGCATGGGTCTTGCCGGCATGGGTGACCTCATTGCCACCTGCACCTCCGAGCATTCGCGCAACCGCACCTTTGGCTACGAGTTTGCCCACGGCATCTCGCTCGACGAGTACCAGGCACGTACGCATATGGTGGTCGAGGGCGCCGTCGCGGCCCGCAGCGTCAGTGAGCTTGCCCGTTCACTGGGCGTAGACATTCCGCTCACCTTTGCCGTGGAGCAAACGCTCTACAACGGTGTTACTTTGGATAGGGCGCTCGAGATTCTCACAGATCGCGTCCCTTCTCAAGAGTTCTACGGACTCACCGACTAGCGCAGAAAGGCTTCTACCATGGGTTCCATCAAAATCGCTCCGTCTGTCCTTTCGGCCGACATGGCCAACCTCAAGGGCGAACTCGACAAGATCGCCGGTGCCGACTACGTGCACTTCGACGTTATGGACGGTCACTTTACCGGCAACCTCACCTTTGGCGTTGACATCCTTAAGGCCGTCAAGCGCTCCACCGATGTACCGGTCGACGCGCACCTCATGGTGACGAACCCCGACGAGACGGTCGATTGGTACGCCGACGCCGGTGCCGACATGATCACCGTGCACTACGAGGCTTCCACGCACCTGCACCGCACGCTCACGCATCTGCAGCAGCGCGGCGTCAAGGCCGGCGTGGTGCTCAACCCCGCCACCCCCGTGTGCGTGCTCGAGAGCATCATCGACGTCGTCGATATGGTGCTGCTCATGAGCGTGAACCCGGGCTTTGGCGGCCAGAGCTTTATCCCGGGCACCATCGCAAAGCTTCACGAGCTCAAGGCCATGTGCGAGCGCCACGGCGTGTCGCCCCTGATCGAGGTCGACGGCGGTATCTCTTCCAAGAACATCGCCGAGGTCGTCAAGGCCGGCGCCAACGTGCTCGTGGCCGGCTCCGCCGTATTTAAGTCCGAAGATCCCGCTGCCGAGGTTGCGCTGCTGCAGAAGCTGGGCAACGAGGCCGCACAGGAGGCATAAACCCTTATGACCGCAGGTCAAAACCGCATACCCGTGAATCTTGACTATGCCGCCTCGACGCCAATGCGCGCCGAGGCGCTCCTTGCGCAGCGCGAGTACGACGACAGCGAGCTTGCCGGCGTCAACCCCAACTCGCTGCATTCGCTCGGCCGCAAGGCTGCCGCGCGTCTGGAGGTTGCACGTCGCGAGATCGCCCGCAGCTTTGGCGCGCACGTCCGCCCGTCCGAGATTGTACTGACCAACGGCGGCACCGAAGCCAACCAGCTGGCGCTGCTCGGTCTTGCCGAGGGCGCTCGTCAGCGCGATCGCAAGCGCGGTCGCGTAATCGTTTCGGCCATCGAGCACGATTCGATTCTGGACAACCTGCCGCTGCTGCGTGCCGCCGGCTTTACCGTCGACCTGGTGCAGCCCTGCCGCGCGGGCTACGTTGAGCCTGCCACGCTTGTCGAGCTGCTAGGCGACGACGTGGCGCTCGTGAGCATTATGGTCGCCAACAACGAAACCGGCGTGGTGCAGCCCATCCGCGAGCTTGCCGCAGCTGCGCACACCGCAGGTGCCCTGTTCCACACCGATGCCATCCAGGGCTACTTGCATATTCCACTCGATGTCACCGAGCTGGGCGTCGACGCCATGTCCGTCGCAGCCCACAAGATTGGCGGTCCCGTGGCATCTGGCGCACTCTACCTTAAGAGCCGCACGCCGCTGCGCCCGCGCATCTTCGGCGGCGGACAGGAGGCCGGTCGTCGTGCCGGCACGCAAGACCTGCGCACGCAGCTCGCCTTTGCCGCTGCCGCCTCGTCTCTGACGCCCCATGTGGCTCAGGAGCGCGCGAAGCTGCAAGCCCTTTCCGACAAGCTCTACGCCACGCTTACGGCCCATCCGCGCATTCACGCCACCATGGGTGACTACGCGCAAGCCGACCGTCTGCCCGGCATGTTATCGATCTACATTGACGGCATGGACTCAGAGGAACTCATCATCAAGCTCGACGCCGCCGGCTTTGAGGTTTCGGCCGGCTCGGCGTGCTCGAGCGGCAGCATGGACCCGAGCCATGTGCTCAGCGCCATGGGCATTGGTCGCGAGCAGGCACTAGGTGCACTGCGCATTTCCTTTGACGACCGCGTGAATCCGGACGATCTGGACGAGTTTGCCCAGACGCTGCTCTCGATCGCAGGTGCCGCATGATCGTCGCCGAGCTCGAGCGCGCGCTACTGGCACGCTATCCCAAGACGGACACCGAGCCCTGGGACCACGTAGGACTCTCCGTTGGCGATCCGGCCGCGGAGATCACCGGCGTTGCCTGCGCACTCGATGCGACTGAGGCTAATGTTCGCCGCGCCCAAGAAGCAAGCGCCAACGTGCTGCTGACGCATCATCCCATATACATCAAGGCACCCGAGGCCTTTTGTCCGGCGGATGCCACACGACCCCAGTGCAGTGCGGCCCTCTACGAGGCTGCCCGCTGCGGGGTGAGCATTATCTCGCTCCACACCAACCTGGACCGCTCGCACGAAGCCCGTGTCTGCCTGAGCAAGCTGCTGGGTGCCGCACCCGTGAGCTCACTGGAGCACGTGGACGACCCCGAGGCCACCGGCCTGGGCGCACTTGCAACGCTCAACGACCCGTGCACGCTGCGCGATCTTGCCACCCGTGCTGCCACGGCCTTTGGCAGCGACCCGCGTGTGTGGGGCAAAGCTGATCGCCCGTGCCGCACCGTCGCCATTTTGGGCGGCTCCCTGGGCGACTTCGGAGAGCTCGCCATCGCCGCGGGCGCAGATGTTGTCGTGACGGGCGAGGCGGGCTACCACGTGGCGCAAGACCTTGCCTTGCGCGGGCTGTCGGTGATCTTGCTCGGCCACGACCGCTCCGAGGAGCCGTTCGTTGATATATTGATGAACTCTGCAGTTGACGCCGGGGTCGACCCCCGTCATGCGATTAAAATACTGAACCCTTGCCAATGGTGGACTGTGACAAAAGGAGAGAACTTATGAGCGCCGGCGCTACGCTACTCAAGCTGCAACAGATCGATTTGGAGCTCGCCCGCAACAAGAGCGAACTTGCCAATATGCCGGAGCTCAAGGAGCTCGCTTCCAAGCGCAAGACCTATGTAAAGCTCAAGGCCGAAATGACCAAGCTCTACGCTCAGCGCAAGGACCTGGATATTGAGCTCGACGATCTCAACACCACCGAGATCCAGACCAATAACGCCATTGAGGCCGCTAAGAAGCGCCACGTCGACGGCTCTGACTATCGCGAGGTTCAGGACCTGGAGAACGAGCTCGCCACCCTGGCCAAGCGCCTGGACAAGATCGAGCACACCCGCAAGGACGTCGTAGTCGCCCACAAGGAGGCGCTCGACCGCGAGGCTCGCGCACAGGCAATCATCGCCAAGTTCGAGGAGGGCGTGAAGGCCGACACCAAGGCCGCCCGCGCCAAGGCAGCCGACCTCCAGGCCCAGATCGATGCCGCCACCAAGGAGCGCACCGCGCTGGCCGCTACGCTGCCCACCGACGTGCTCAGCGACTACGAGCGTCTGCTCAAGCAGTTCCGCGGCTTGGCCGTCGAGACCATCCAGGGCAACATCCCCACGGTCTGCCACACCGCGCTGCAGGCATCGTCCATGAGCGACCTCAACCACGACGGTAGCGAGATTACGCACTGTCCGTACTGCCACCGCCTCCTGGTGCTCCCGAGTAAGGAAGCCTAGCGATGACGGCGGCATCCAACAATTCAATGCAACTTGAGGGAAAAACGATCCTGCTGGGCATTACCGGCGGGATCGCCGCCTATAAGTCGTGCAATATCGTGCGCCTGCTGCAAAAGCGCGGCGCACGTGTCAAAGTCGTTATGAGCGAGCATGCCACGGAGTTTGTGGGGCCGCTTACCTTCCGCGCGCTCACCAACGAGCCGGTCGCGGTTGGGCTATTCGACGATCCTTCCGACCCCATCCACCACATTTCGCTGGCGCAGGAGCCCGATCTGGTGGTCGTGGCGCCCGCGACGGCCAATATCATCGCCAAGATGGCCAACGGCATTGCCGATGACCTGATTTCTACGACGCTACTCGCCACGCCGCGACCCATTGTGATCGCGCCGGCCATGAACAATGGCATGTGGAAGGCGCCGGCAACCCAGGCCAATATGGCCACGCTGCGCGACCGCGGGGTGCACGTGGTTGGGCCCGGTAGTGGCTACCTTGCTTGCGGCGACGTGGACACGGGGCGCATGAGCGAGCCCGAGGACATCGTCGAAGCCATCTGCGAGGTGCTCAATCCCGTGCCGCAAGACCTGGCGGGCAAGCGCATCGTCATCACTGCCGGTCCTACGCACGAACCGATCGACCCCGTGCGTTTTATTGGAAACCGATCGTCGGGCAAGATGGGCATCGCCCTGGCGGGGAAGGCCGCTCGCCGCGGTGCCGAGGTCACGCTCGTGCTGGGACCGACATCGCTCGATGTTCCCCGCGGCGTGGCGTGCGTAAGCGTGCAGACCGCCGCAGAGATGCTGCAGGCGGCGCTGAGCGCCTTCCAGACGGCCGACGCTGCCATTTGCGCCGCCGCCGTCGCCGACTACACGCCGGCGGCCCCGGCGGACCATAAGCTCAAAAAGGCCAACGAGCGCCTGGATCGAATCGAGCTCGTCGAGACCGTTGACATCTTGGCCGAACTCTCACGCCAAAAGGGCGATCGCCTCGTAATCGGATTTGCTGCCGAGACCGATAACGTCGTCAAGTACGCCGAGCGCAAATTGGCACGCAAAGGCTGCGATGCCATTATCGCCAACGATGTCTCACGCGCCGATTCGGGCTTTGGAACCGATACCAACAAGGCCTGGATTGTGAGCACAACGGGTACGAAAGAACTTCCCGTTCTAACAAAACCCCAGCTCGCAGATACAATTTTGGACTTGCTTCAAAATTTATAAAAAAGTTCTTGCACAAGTCTAAAGTTTCGGGTTAATATACTCCCTGTTGCGAGCGAGAGCAGAGCAACAAACAAAAGCTTCGGGACGTGGCGCAGCTTGGTAGCGCACTTGACTGGGGGTCAAGGGGTCGCTGGTTCGAATCCAGTCGTCCCGACCAGAAGTTTGCAGGTCAGGCATCTAGTGCCTGACCTTTTTTGTTTTAAGCAATTGCTTAATTTTGATTAAGCAACGGGGTGCCAAAAATCTACCTGAGCGATAATCGCCTTTTGCGGTTACTTGCGCGTTTTGCACACGCTTGAGCCGATTTATTAACGCGATATGAATCTACATACGCGTAGTTGGTATACAGCCGAGTACAGGCTGTATTTATCGCGGCGATTTACACAGATATAGCGACTGTAACGGACAAGCGTGTCGCTGTATTTATTCCAGTAGTTCACTTGACCGGTGGACAAGTGGGCGATTGCAACGATATGCCAAACGGTATGGGCTCTATACGAGGACGCCGCAGAGGTAATGGCGGGGGAGTGCGGCAAGCGCTCTGAGAGCTGCTGTATGACCCCATTTCTCCTTAACTCGATAATTTGCGTTTCAAGCCACGAATCGGTCGAGCAATTGCCAAAAGTAAGGCCCATGCAGGATTGCACGGGCCTTACATCAGATCAAATTTGAGCTAGAAGCACCAAACGGGGCAGACGCAACACCATCTCGTCGCGGCCTCGGCGAGCGACATATCGCAGTCGAGGTAGACATCGAGGAAATCGTCAGATCCCGCACAGGGGGACCGCGATGGTGGCCACCGCACCGCCCGAGGGGCCGTTGGCGAGCGAGACGGATCCCCCGTGGGCGCTCGCGGCCTCGGAGGCGACGTGGAGGCCGAGCCCGTAGTGGCGGCCTTCGTCACGCGAGGAGCGGGAGGAGTCGTCTGTGAAGAGGCGCTCGCAGCCGCGTTCGAGGGCGGCGGGAGAAAAGCCCGGTCCGTCGTCGGCAACCTCGATGACGAGGTGCCCGCCCGCGACGTCGCAGGAGACAGCCACGCGCGAGCGTGCGTGCTCGGCGGCGTTGGCCACGAGGTTCGCGGCGGCTCGCGCCAGGGCGGTTCGGTCGAGCGCGGCCTCGGGCGCGCCCGCGACAGCGGGGCCCGTGGCCGCGTCGAGCGTCACGCCTCGCGCCCGGGCGATCTGGGCGGCCTCGGCGAGGACCTGCTCGCAAAGCTCGGCCGGCCGCATGGGGGCCCTCTCCGCCCCGCCGGACCCGCGCGAGGCCTCGATGAGCAGGCGCACGTAGCCGTCGAGCCTTTCGACACTGCCGGCTATGTCGCGCGCGGCGGCCGCGAGGTCGGCGTCTTTCTCGTCTTCCAGCTCCTCCGCTACGAAGTCGGCGTTGGCGCGCAGCACGGTGAGCGGCGTCTTGAGGTCGTGGGCGAGCGACGTCATCTGCTCGCGCTGCCCCCGCTCCGCGGCCCAGCGGGCCTCGAGCGACTCGGCGAGGGAGGCCCGCATGGCGTCCATCGCGGCGAGGACGTCGTTCACCTCGCGCACGTTGGTGCTGCCGACCGCGAAGTCGAGCTCCCCCGCGCCGACGCGCCCCGCCGCCTCCGCGAGCGGCGCCATCTTGCGCGAGATCACGCGGCTCGCGCGGCGCGCGACGAGCGCAAGCGCAAGTGCGCTTCCCGCCGTGGCGCCGACGAGCATGAGGTTCTGCGGGTTGGGAAGCAGGCCGGCGAGGTCGCGCGAGACCCACTGCGGCAGATACTCGCTGACGAGCGCGCAGGCCCCGCCACCTTTGAGCGGGAACGCGGCGTAGGTAACGCCCGAACCCCCGCCCTCGATCTCCACTGTGCCCGGATCCGCGGCGAGTGCCGTACGAGCCATTTCCTTCGCGTCCTCGAGCCGCGTGCTCTCGAGGTCTGTCATCAGCACGTTTCCGTCCTTGTTCAGGATGAGGTAGCGGTACGCCGTCGGCACGTCCTGCTGCCCGCAGACGCCGTCGCGTGCCAGGCCCTCCGCGACCTCGCGCGCATTGGCCGGCCCCCAGCTTGCCTCGTAGACGAAGCCCGCGTTGATCGCCACAGAGAGCATCATGAACGAGGCGAGCCACGCCGTGGCGACTGCCGCGAACGCGTAGGCGAAGTAGCGCGATGACGAAGGAGAGCGGCATGCCCCCGCGACCTCGCGCCCCGATCCTCAGAGCTGCCACTTGTACCCCATCCCCCAGACGGTCGCGATCGGATCGGCGCCGGCCTCGGAGAGTTTCCTCCGGGCGCGACTGACCTGCATGGATATGGCCGCGTCGTCGGCGTCGCTCTCCCAGCCGAGCACCGCCTCGCGTATCTGCGCGCGGCTCATGACCTGCCCGGGGTGGCGGGCGAGGTACTCGCAGATGGCGTACTCGGTGGGCGTGAGCGGCACGGCCTCGCCGCCCACGGCGAGGCCGCGCGCCCTGAGGTCGATCCGCACCTCCCCGAAGGAGAGGGCGTGCGAGCGCGGCCGGCGCTCACGGCGTAGATGGGCCGCGACCTTGGCGCGCAGCTCCGCGGCCCCGAAGGGCTTGCGGACGTAGTCGTCGGCGCCCAGGCCGTAGGCGGCCACGGCATCCTCCTCGGCCACGCGAGCGGTCAGGAAGACGATGGGGCCGTCGAAGTCCGGGCGGATCTGCCGCACGAGCTCGAAGCCGTCGAGCCCCGGCATCATGACGTCGCAGAGCACGAGGTCGAAGCGCGAGAGGTCCATCCCCGGGACCGCCGTCGGGTCCTCCGCCTTGACGACCTCATGGCCGTCGCGGCCGAGGACGCGCGCAAGCGCGTCGAGGATCGCCCGTTCATCATCCACTGCCAGTATCCTCGCCATGTTCGACCTCCTGAAACTCCCGTCGGCATTGTACTTGCGCCGCGCTCAGCGGTCCAGAGCCCCGCGCGCAGCCGCGGGCGCGGGCGCCCACATGGCAATCTCAGGGTTGGGCAGCACGCGGTCGGCGATCGAGCGCAGCGCCGACCCCCAGCCGGCGTCGAGCAGGGCATTCCCGCCCAGGACGAGCGCTGCGGAGAGGAGGGCGAGCACGGCGGCGAGCGGCCTCCTACGCATCTGCCCTCCCGTCCTCGAAGCGGCAGAACCAGGCGAGAAGGACGGCGTCGGCTGCCAGGGTGAGCACGAGGCTGGCGAGCGTAGTCGTGAGGAGAGGGCCCGCCGCGCGTGCGGCGTCGATGAAGGCCTCTACCCCGAGCGACCCCAGGCGCGCGGGCCAGGCGAGCGGCACCCAGCTCAGGGGCGTCGCCAGGGCACCGGTGAGCTCGCCGGTCATGAGGCCGTGCGCAAGTCCGCCCACTGAGAAGAACGCGAGGAGCATCCCCGCCGCGCCGGCGCCGATGGCGGCGTTGCGGCCGAGGCGCAGGGCCACGCCGAGCCCCAGCGCGTAGAGGGGCAGGCTGCCCAGCACGATGCCCGCCCAGGCGGCCGCAAGCGGAGCGGGCCCGAGCGGCAGGCGCCCGGCGACGGCGAGCACGGCCCCGAACACGCCGAGCGCCACGGCCAGCGCGCCCGCGCCGAGCGCCGCAAGGGCGAGTAGCTTCGCCGCGACGGCGCGCCCGCGCGAGGGGACCGCCGTGAGGTTGGCGAGACGTCCGGCAGCGCGCTCGTCGTCCACGGCGAGCCCGCAGACGATGGCGGACATGAGCGGCATGAGGGCGCCGAGGAACTGGGCGTAGGCGTCCGCGCCCAGCGCCGGGTCCCATCGGGTTACGGAGAAGTACTCGCCGCAGGCAAGACCGGCTGCCAGGCCGCAGACGAGGTGCACCGCCGTGAGCGGGGAGCGCGCCAGGCGCAGGGCCTCGGAGAGCAGGGCCCGCGGGAGAGTCATGCGCGGCGTCGGGTCGGAGAGTCGTGTCATGGCCATCACCTCTCCTCGGAGCGCGCGAACCAGGCCGCGCCCGCCGCCGTGAGCGCGGCGAACGCGAGCGCGCTGACCGCAAGGCCCGCTAGCGTGAGCATGCCGTCCGCCGCGAGCGCCCCGCCGAGCGCCATGTCCGCCGCGAGTGGCTCGCCGCTCGGCAGCACGGGGATGAAGCTCGTGGGGATGACCATGCTCGCCGACGGCGGAAAGAGCTGCGGCAGCGGCACCAGCGACCAGGCGAACCCGCCCACGAGCTGCGCGGCGAGCGGGCAGAAGACGCCCGCGAGCATGCCGAGCCGCGCCGTGAGGAAGAGCCCTGCGGGGATCATCCACGCCGCGGTCACCGTGTTGGCGAGCGCGCAGAGGAGCATCGTGAGCGTGCCCGCGGCCGTGAGACCCTGCGAGGAGAACGCCGATCCCGCGAGGTAGATGCCGAAGACCACGAGGTTCGAGAGCGTGCAAAGAGCAAGGCACCAGAGCGCCTTGGCCCACCAGGCGCGCCCGAGCGGGAAGCCCAGGCCCAGAAGCCCCCGCATCCGCGTGCGAGCGTCCGCCCGTGCGACGCACGCCACCACGAGCGATAGAGACACGGGCAGGAAGAGCGCGTACCAGTAGTTCCACGCACTAAAGATCTGCACGCCCCGGTAGGGCATCGCGCCGAGCAGCGGCATCGGCAGCGCCATGAGCACGGCCAGGCGAACCGGTGCCGCGTGGCGCGACTTCAGGGCCTCGGCGCGCAGGCCCGCGAGCAGGCCGCCTTTCTCGCCCGTCATGCCGCCACCTCCCCGCGTGCTCGTCGCCCTTCCCGACAGAAGCTCATGAAGAGTTCCTCGAGGTCCTGCCCGGGCCGAAGCGCATCCTCGTAGGCGAGGCGCCCCCCGCAGATGATGCCGATGGTGTCCGCCATCTGCTGCACCTCGGAGAGGATGTGGCTCGAAACGATCACCGTCGTACCCGCCGCCGCGAAGCCGCGGATCTGGTCGCGCAGCTCCTCGATGCCGATGGGGTCGAGGCCGTTGGTGGGCTCGTCGAGCACGAGCAGGCGTGGCCGGGCGATCAGCGCCAGCGCGAGCCCCAGGCGCTGCCGCATGCCCATCGAGAAGCGCCCGGCGCGCTTCTTCCCGGTGTCCGCGAGGTCCACGGCGGCGAGCACCTCATCTATGCGGCTCTCGGGAAGGCCCAGCAGCGTGGTGCGCACGCGCAGGTTCTCGCGCGCGGTGAGGTTGGGGTAGAGCGGCGCCTCCTCGATGAGGCTGCCGATTGCGTAGAGGTCCTCGCGGCGCCAGGCGTGCCCGGCAAAGAGGATCTCCCCGGCCGTCGGCCGCAGCATCCCGCAGATCATCTTGAGCGTTGTCGACTTGCCGGCGCCGTTGGGACCGAGCAGCCCGTACACCTCGCCCTCGCGGATATGAAGGCTCACGTCGGCCACGGCGTCCTGCGCCTGGTCGCCGCGGCCGAAGCGCTTGGTGAGCCCGCGCGTCTCGAGCATGTAACCCATGGGTTTATCCTTTCTCTTCCGGGCGCGCGGGCCGAGCCACCGTGCCCGCACGCTTTACCTTTCGGGTTCACCATCCATGGTGGGGCGCGTTTCTAACGAAGCCGTAACGGCCGTTGGGTTCTTTTAGCGCCAACCCTTCTCGACCCGCACATCATGATTAATTCGCTTAAGGCAACAACTTTCCCGATCGATGTAATCACCGAATCAAAACGTGTACATCAGCCATCAAAGATGCCGAAAAATGTCATATTTGGAGGCTGATGTACACAAATGCAGAATCCCGCACAACCCAGTAGCATCCTCCATATGTCTGGACTCTCTATGCTTACGCTGGATAGACATCGCCGGAACGGGTATAGTATCGAAAGTTTTGTCGTTAACCAGCGGGGGAGTCCTGTGGGCATCAAAAAGAAGATCAAAAAGGAGCTTATCGGCACTTCCGATTACCCGTCGAATAAGATCTTTACGATCTCCAATTTCATCACCTTTACGCGCCTGATCCTCACCCTGGTATTTCTGTACCTGTTTGTGACGGATAACAACCGCGTCATCGCCATCGTTATCTACGCCGTTGCCGCCTCTACCGACTGGATGGACGGTCAGATCGCCCGCATGACCAAGACGGTCTCGTGGCTCGGCAAGGTCATGGATCCCATCTGCGACCGAGCGCTGCTGTTCACCGGCGTACTTGGGCTGGTGGTTCGCGGAGAGCTGCCAATCTGGGTCTGCGTGCTCATTATTGGCCGCGACATCTATCTGGGCATCGGCACGCTTATCGTTCGTCATTATCACCGTCGCCCCATCGATGTCGTCTTTCCCGGAAAGATTGCCACTGCACTGCTCATGACCGGCTTCTCGCTCATGCTGCTCGGGTTCCCCGTTATTGACGGCCTGCATCTTTTACCTTCAACCCTTACGGCCTTCCCGGGCCTCAACGGAAGCTCGGTGCCCCTCGGCATCTTCTTTGTGTACGGCGGCGTGATCTTCTCCATGCTCACGGCTGTCATCTATTCCATTAAGGGCGGAGTGGCCATTAAACAGGCTCTCGCGCATCCCGAGGACGAGGACATCGACTTTCTGAACCCTGAAATCGAAGACTGATTCGTTGGGGTATGATTACGTACGGTTCATTATTTGCGGCACGTCCGCGATAAGTTAGGGGTTGTCATGGACAACATGGTTAATAATATGCCTCAGAATGATAAGACTGCTGACGCTACCTGCGTATTCCGCGTGCCTTCAAGCGACGTCACCGTTCCCGACCTCATGGCCAACGTGCGCATCACCGCCCCCGTTCTGTCCATCGTCAAGGGTCCGCAGACTGGTGCCGCCTTTGAGCTCGAGGACGACGTGACCACCATCGGCCGCGATCCTGCAAACGGCATCTTCCTCAATGACATGACCGTTTCGCGTAGCCACGCGCGCATTATTCGCGAGGGCCTCGGCGCTCGCATTGAGGACCTGGGCTCGCTCAATGGCACCTGGGTCGACGGCGCCATTGTCAACGCGGCCCCGCTGCACGATGGTTCTTCCGTCCAGATCGGTACGTTTACGCTCATCTACCACGAGAGCACGCCGGAGCGCATCGAAACCGGTGAGTAGGGCATGGCCGAACGCAACTATCTGAGTATCGGCCAAGTCGTCAACCTTCTTCGAGGCGCATACCCCGATCTTTCGAACTCAAAAATTAGATTTCTAGAAGATGAGGGGCTCATTACCCCTCATCGTACGCCTAAGGGATACCGTCAGTACTCTAAGGAGGACGTTGATCGCCTGGAGGTCATCCTGCATTTGCAGAAGACCCGCTACATGCCTCTCAACGTGATTAAGCAGCGCTTGGAAAACGCCACGGACCTGTCAACGCTCGCTTACGAGGTGGGCTTGCTGTCCGATGTTCCGCTCAAGACGGAGCCCAAGGAGACTAAGCAAAAGCTGCATCCCATTGAGACCATTCCCGATATGCTGGGCGTCGAGATTTCGTTTATCCGCTCGCTCGCCGAGAACGACCTCATTCGCATCATCAAGAGTCCGCAGAATCGTGAGCTCGTCGATGGTCGCGATTTTCCAATCATCCGCTACTGCTCCGAGCTGTCACGCTTCCATATCGAGCCCCGCAACCTGCGTCAGTACGTGTCTTCCGCCAACCGCGAGTCCTCGATGTTTGAGCAGGTGCTCGTGAGCATGCTCGGAATGGATACCTCCGATGACGAGCGCGACGCCAAGCTCGAGCGTGCGTTTAAGAAGCTTCATGACCTGACCGAGGGTGTGCACACTGCGTTGCTCAAGAACCGCGTTTTTGAGTCGCTCAATGCCGTGGTCGAGGACGCCGACATCGATGCACTCGATGAGGAAATCACTCGCTCCGAGTCCACCAAAGCCAAAAACGAAGAGATAGCCACGCCGGCTTCGCACGAGGATTCTCTCGTAAAGCCGCTCAAGGTCGTCGCCCCTTCGCACTCCGGCACCGCCACGGAGGGCAAATAACCGCTGCCGCTTATCCGGCAACCCATTGAAAGGTCATGCAATGTACGACTTCGAATCTCAAATCGTCGACATCCCCGACTATCCCGAGCCCGGAGTCATCTTTAAAGACATCACGCCGCTCTTTGGCAATCCCGAGGCGCTCAAAGCCATGACCGATACCCTCGCCGAGCACTTTGCCGGCATGGGAATCACCAAGGTCGTGGGTCCCGAGGCTCGCGGCTTTATGGTTGGCGTACCGGTGGCTGTAGCCCTTGGCGCCGGCTTTGTTCCCGCACGTAAACCGGGCAAGCTGCCGCGCGAGACCGTAAGCCAGAGCTACGAGCTCGAGTACGGCACCGATTCAATTGAGATCCATGCCGACGCTATCAGCTCTAAAGATACCGTGTTGATTCTGGACGACTTGGTCGCGACGGGCGGAACCGTCGAGGCAACAGGTAAACTGGTGCGAGATATGGGCGCAAAGCTTATCGGTTACGGTTGTATACTTGAGCTTGCGTTTCTCAACCCGCGCGAGAAGCTCACGCCGTCTGATGACGATGTGGAGCTCTTTAGCCTGGTGACGGTAGGCTAGCCGTTACCCTTAGTTACTGGAAAGGAAGCTACATGCGCACAGCAAACACGCACAAAAATATGGCACGCTGCGCTGCTACGGCAACCCTCGCTTGTGTTTTGGGCTTGGGCCTCGCGGCTCCTGCCTACGCCGATACCGCATCCGACCTTGCCGCTGCTCGTACGAAACTCGAGCAGATCGGCACCCAAACCCAGCAGATTTACGATGAGCTTGCCACGCAGACGCAGGCGCTCGATCAGACTGCCGGCGAGATCACGCAAAAGCAGCAGGAGATCGCCGATGGTCAGGCCAAGCTCTCGACCTATGTCGCCGGCGAGTACAAAACCGGCGGTCTGAGCCTGCTTCAGGTTTTGACGGGTGTCGATGATCTGAGCGATATGCTCAACCGTCTGTTCTACTACGGCAAAGTTTCCGATAAGCAAGCTCAGACCATTCAAGAGGTCAAGGAGCTTAAGCAGCAGCTCACCGATAAGCAGGCCGAGCAGGAGAAGAACGTCGCCGCGACGCAAAAGAAGGTCGACGAGCTCAATGCCCAGCAGGCTGAGGCTCAGAGTGTCGTGAACTCCCTGGATTCGCAGCTGCAGGCCGAGCTCGCTGCCGAGGCCGAGGCCAACGCTGCGCTGCAGGCTGGCATTAATGCTAGCACCGCCGAAAAGGCCACGGTGAGCAACGACACCGCCGGTACGACCGAGAACACCAACAATGGCGGCCAGACCAACAATAACAACAACCAGGGCGGCAACACGCCGGCTCCCGCACCGCAGCCTGCCCCCACGCCCGCTCCGGCTCCCACGCCTTCGGCACCGAGTCAGTCTGTTGATGGTGGCTCCGTTGTTTCGCGCGCCTACAGCAAGCTCGGCTATGCGTATTCTTGGGGCGGCATTGGACCGAACAGCTTTGACTGCTCCGGTTTTGTAAGCTATTGCCTCACGGGACGCTACTGCCGTCTGGGCACCACGGTCGACTTCATGGGTTGGACCCGTGTGTCCGATCCGCAACCCGGCGATGTTGTGGTTAACTCCTACCATACCGGCATTTATATCGGTAATGGTCAGATGATCCATGCTTCCGACTACAAAACGGGCGTCATCATCAGCTCCGTTGCCGCCGGCATGAACAACAACTATATCTTCGTGCGCTACTAAGTCATCTTACACAGCGTGTGAATGTGGACCTCGTGGCTTAAAGTCGCGAGGTCTATTCTTTTGTCTCTAATCTTGTACGGCTATCTAGTATTCAAAACTAGATAGCCGTACATTCGGTTTGCAAGAAGGCTATAATTGTTGAGGAACAATTAGAAAGGACCCTCTATGAGCTGGGCACTTATCTCAGATTCAAGCTGTAACCTCCGCGATTGGCAACCGACCGCGCCCCATACCACCTTTGCATTTGCGCCCCTCAAAATTCGAGTGGGGGAGCGTGAATTCGTCGATGACCTTTCGCTTGATGTACATGAGCTCAACTGCGCTGTTCAGGCGGAGACGAACGCTTCTTCGAGCGCTTGTCCCAGCGTAGGGGAGTGGGCCGAGCTCTTCAAATTGGCCGACAAGACCATCTGCATGCCGATCTCTGAGGGCGTGTCGGGCAGCTACAACGCGGCAGCCACGGCTCGCGATATGGTTCTTGCCGAGGAGCCCGACCGACAGATTCATCTAGTCAATTCACGCGCAGCTGGCGGCAAAATGGATCTCATTTTCTTGCTGTTCGACCGCTATCTTGTAAGCAACCCGGATGTCTCATTCGAGGATGCTTGCGCATACTTCGATAGCCTTGAACAGAACAGCAAAATCCTCTTCAGTTTGTGCAATTACGAAAACCTCGCCAAAGCCGGACGTATCCCTAAGGCAGCCGGCGTCATTGCCAACAAGCTCAATATCCGCATTTTGGGCACGGCGAGCGAGGCCGGTAAAATCGAACTCGTCGGGCACACGCGTGGCGAAAAGAAGATGCTCAACAAGATCATCGACACCATGGAAGCCGAGGGTTTTACGGGCGGCGAGGTCATCATCGATCACGTTGAGAACGAAGCTGGAGCCCAGGCGCTTACTGACCGCATAGTCGAGCATTGGCCCGGCTCCAAGACCATCATCATGCCCTGCAACGGCCTGGATTCCTATTACGCCGAGATGCACGGCCTCATCATCGGCTACGGCATGGGCGTAGCTTCGGGCAAGTAAAGTCCAACCAAGCAAAAATATGGGCGGGACAAAGCGACAGATGGCTCTTTGCCCCGCCCGTTTTACACGTCGGCTAGCTATTAAACCCATTAAACTTTAGATAGCTCATCAGGTACGCCTTCGAAACGAAGGATGAAACTGCACTGCGCACAAGCAGCGACTCACGCGTTACCTGATGCGCCGTATCGGGAACCGGCGTCTGCTCAACGGAAAACGCCGAACGAATCGATGCCTCGAGCTGATCGACCACATAATCGAAGGCGGTCGGGGCATCGTAGCTCAAACGCTGAATGTTGAAGAGTGCCTGCACCGCAGCAATAGGTAGCACCTGTTTAAAGAGGCAGATAGCGATCAGGCGGGCAATCTGCTCGCGGCCATATTGCTTTTTGACCGGAGCAGGCACCAGGCCGACCTTAACGTAGTTATTGATCATCGATGGCGTAATGACAGGGTGCTCAACGCAAATGGACAGCGGCTCCATCCACAGCGCAACATACTCAATGACCTGGTCGCGGTAGAGCGTCACATTGGGCAACTGGTCATAGCGCGACAGACTCAACGTATTGAGTTTGCACACGATTTCGGACTGAATAAATGCATCGGGCAGCACAGTGGGCTGAATATCCTCAGGCTTAATACTGACCGACGAATCGGACATCGGAATAACGTGTTTAACGTGGTTCATAAAGGTCCTCCGTTCATTTTCTATATTGTATTCTAGGTTATCTAGTTTTGCATACCACATAGCCGGCAAGTAAAAGTGGTTGGACAACACATTGATGCATCGTCCAACCACTTTCTTTGAATATAGCAACCTAACATAAGATATATTATCGTACTTATCCGCGTAGAAAAGCGTATGCGCCGGTTGCCGCTATGGCTCCGTCAGAAACGGCAGTCACAACCTGGCGTAAACGCTTGGAACGGATATCGCCAGCTGCGAATAAGCCGGGCGTACGGGTGGCCATCGAATCATCGGTAACAATACCGCCGTCGGGAGCCAGATCGACTAGATGCTCAACAAGCTCGGTATGTGGCTGCGTCCCCGTAAAGACAAAGATGCCAAACGAGCCGGGCTCAAATGACTCGGCATGAGTTTCCCCAGATGCATTGTCCTTAAAGGTAATCGTCGTTGGCATGGCTTCGCCCGATAGCTCCACAATACTAGTTTGGTACCTAACTGTAATATTGTCCTTTGCGAGTACTTTCTGAACAACACCATCGGGCGCACGGAACTGGTCGCGGCGCAGCACGATGGTCACACTGCTGGCAATGTCGGACAGGAACAGCGCCTCTTCGCATGCCGAATTGCCACCACCGATTACAAAAACCTGCTTGCCGCGGAAAAACATGCCGTCACATGTTGCGCAATATGAAACGCCACGACCGCGATACGTATCCTCGCCTGCGAAACCTGCCGGACGCGGCGTGGCACCCATGCAAGCGATAACGCTCGAGGCCAGCGTATCGCCCATATCGTGATGCACCGTAAACAACGCTGCATCGGCATCGTAATCGATACCCGTAACCATGCTCCATGTAACCTGTGCTCCCAGGCCCTCTGCATGCTGCTGAAAACGCTCGCCGAGTTCGGCGCCACTCAGGAGCGGGAAACCCGGATAGTTCTCGACCTCATTGGTTGTGGCGATCTGCCCTCCCGACATGCCCTGCTCAATCACGGTCGTCGTCAGGTTGGCACGCGCAGCATAAATGGCGGCAGCATAGCCCGCGGGGCCGCCACCGATAATCGCAACATCGATCGGCTTATCGGTAGTCATGAAGCGTCCTTTCGTCGAAACGTTGTCGTTCTTTGCGCTCGTACCCAAATTTACGTGAACGTGACACTCATGCACTACAATGATAAATCCGTATTACAAAGCTGAAGGGGAGTTATCGATGGACCAGGCGCAGACGAGTGACGACGCTCCCCTGCTCACGCACAGCACTCCCCAATCGGAGCAAACCACGCTCCTGGCTCAGCAAAAACCTCTCGTGACCATCGTGCATGCCTCCGTTGGCTCGGGCCACAAGGCCGCCGCAAATGCGATAGCGCAGGCATTCGACCTCATCCGCGGCACCAATGGCATCCCCGAGGATATTGAGATTGAAGTGCTCGATATCCTTGATTTTGGACGTATTAAATTCGACGGCAATAAGACCGCGGCTTCTTTTACGGGAGCCACGCGCCCCATTTACGACCTGACCTGGCGATATACGCTTACGGGACATCTTCTCTGGGGTGGCGGAACGGCATGGTCGCGAATTATGTTCCCCGCCTTCAACGAATATATTCGTAGCCGCAGGCCCATAGCCGTGGTTGCAACGCACATCACAGCAGCCAATGTTGCCGTGGGCGCCCGCGTAATTACGGGTATCGATTATCCGGTCATCTGCGTACCGACCGACTACGAAGTCGAGGGATGGTGGCCCCACAAGGACACCGATTTATTCTGTGTTGCCAACGAATTTATGGCCGAAACGCTGCGTCCGCGCAAGGTGCTCGAGACAAAGATTCGCATTACCGGCATTCCTATTCGCGCCGGATTCGACACGGATTACGATCGCGAGGAAGAGCTAGCTAAGTTCAACCTCCCCACCGAGAAGACCGTCGTGCTGGTAATGGCCGGTGCCAGTTTGCCTCAACCGTACGTTCGCTTTCGCGCGGAGATGGACCGCACCCTCCCCTTCCTACGCAGCTTCGAAGACATGCACTTTGTCTTTTTGCCGGGCAAAGACACCGAATATGCCACCCGCCTCAAAACGCTCTTCGACGCCATGAAGCTCGAAAACGTCACGGTTCTGGACTATGTCGATGATATGGCAGCGCTTATGCACGGCTGCGACCTGGCAATTCTCAAATCGGGCGGACTCACGGTCACCGAGTGCCTATGCGCACATCTGCCGATGATTCTGCTGGGCAAGTCCTATGGCCAGGAAAAGGCCAACACCACCATGCTCACCGGCATGGGCGCCAGCATGCATGTCACCACCGCACGAGAGCTCATCGTTACCCTACGTCACTTGCACGACCATCCCGAATCACTCAAAGCCCTACTCATCAACGGCGAAGTACTACGCCGCCCCCACGCAGCCGAAGACATAGCCATCGCAACCATGGAGCTCGTAGGCAAACCCCAAAAGCGCAAACGAGCCTTCTGCCGCTTCTACTGGGGCGGAAAACCCGCGCATATCCGCTAGCGTCTTTATGTCCGCTTACCTGCGGGAGGCCCCTATATATCATCCCATGCTCAAACATTCTCGCTTCGCTGCGAAACTGCGCGTGGGACGATATATAGGGGCCTCCCGCAGGTAAGCTGCGTTTACGTACTAGCAGCTATACCAGATTCCCCTCCAGTAGAATCTGCAAAGGGGAACCAGAAAATATAAATACAGTAAGTCGATGCGACAAAGGAGGCGTCCTTTTATCGCATCGACTTACTAGAAAAGTAAATATTGTTTCAAGCGAGTAACCGCCCGCCTGCCTCTCACACATATCGTTCCACGCGCAGTTTCGCAGCGAGCGAAGCGACGCGAGAATGTTTGAGCATGGAATGATATAGGTAAGCCCCGGGCGGGAGGGATACGAGCGCCCTAGGCGATGCCGCTGGAGCCGAAGCCTCCTTTGCCTCGGTCGGTTTCGTCTAGTTCGTCTACCTCTATGAGGTTGACCGTGGGGACTTCTTGGATGACGAGTTGGGCTATGCGGTCGCCTTTTTTGATTTGGATGTTGTTCGTGGGGTCTAGGTTAATGAGGATGACCTTGAGTTCTCCTCGGTAGTGGGCGTCGATGAGGCCAGGCGTGTTGACTATAGAAAGTCCCTGCTTAATAGCTAGGCCGCTGCGAGGCTGGACGAAGCCGGCGTAGCCATCGGGCAGGGCGATGGCCAGCCCCGTAGAGACCAGACAGCGTTCGAAGGGCTTCAGGACGCAGTCCTCGTTGGAGCATAGATCCAAGCCGGCATCGGAGGGATGGGCGTATTTGGGAAGCTCGACGGTGGGGTCGAGACGCTTTATGTTGACGGTAATGTTAGACATGGAATCACCTCAGCTTGTCGAGCTCTTGCAGAAACTCATCGACGTCTTTGAAATCGCGGTAGACCGAGGCAAAGCGAATGTAGGCCACCTTGTCGATCTTGGCCAAGCGCTTGAGCACCATGTCACCCAACTCATGGGACGTGACGGCCGTCAGTGTGCGAGAGCGCAGCTCGACCTCGATGTCGTCGATAATCTCATTGAGCTTCTTAGTGTCGATATCGCGCTTGATGGTGGCGCGCATCAAGCCGACGAGCAGTTTATTGCGATCGAACCGCTGCTTGGTTCCGTCTGACTTAATGACCTCGATTGGGTCTTCACATCGCTCAAACGTTGTAAAGCGGTAGTTACACGAGCAACATTCGCGACGACGCTTAATGGTGTTATTTGACTCCTGCATACGGGAATCAACGACGCGGGTATGTGCCTTGCCGCATTTGGGACAGCGCATGGTACCTCCTCTTAAACGATAACAAGGGTACCATGCGCAGCGCGATAATGATTACGAACGAGCGGGAACCTTAAGATGCGCACCGGCGGCGAGCGAACCATGCTCCAGATGATTGACGTTACGGATCATATCGGAAGTCTCTTGCGTGGAAAGGCCTTCGATTGGATATTCCTCGGCAAGCGACCAAAGAGAATCGCCAGGCTGAACGCGAATAGTCTCGTAGGTAATGTTGGAAACGGACTCGGCATACGCAGCGTGACGAGCGTTAAAGACCGACGTAGCGAGGACAAAGAAGAGCGTAAACGCAACGGCAACGGCGACAATCGTCGAAACCTTCAGGGCAGCGCGGGCCGGCGCGACTACAGCCTGCTGATTGCGAGCAGGCTTTACGGTCAAAGGCTGAATACCGGAGCGGCCACCCTGAACAACCGTAAATGTGGGTTCTGCAGGCGTCTCGAGCTTAAGGGCGAGGTTACCCTGGACCATATTCGTTGCGTTCATCATGTTCTCCTCTCGCGTGTTTTGCTGAGAACAGTTTTATCAAGCCGCGCGGACAAAAATATCTAGCGCGAGAACGAATGTTCGGTTATTATTATCTTCGAACAGTTGTTCCTGTCAAGCAAAATTCGAACATTTGTTTGGCATGGGTAGAGAGGATGCCCTGATGGCTCGCAAAATTACCAAGCGTCAGCAGCAAATTTACGACTTCATCAAGGAATATCAGCAGGAGAAGGGTTATCCGCCCAGCGTGCGCGAAATGGCTTCTGCCGTGGGCCTTTCCTCCCCCAGCACCGTGCACGCCCATCTCTCTGCCCTGGAGGCGCGCGGGCTACTCAAGCGCGATGCCACCAAACCGCGCGCCCTGGAACTCTTTAACGAAGACGGTTCCTCTGTCTCAATTTCTAAATCTGACGAGCCCACCGCACCTCGCGGAACGGTCTCGCTACCGCTCGTTGGTCGCGTCGCGGCTGGGATTCCCATTCTGGCCGAGCAGAATATCGAAGACACGTTTACTATCCCGACCGAAATCGCCACTGATCAGGGTTCCTTTATCCTTGAGGTGCATGGGAGCTCAATGATCAATGTCGGCATCTTCAATGGCGATTACATCATCGTCCGTGAACAAAAGAGTGCCATGAACGGCGAAATTGTCGTGGCCATGATTGATGGTTCGGCGACCGTCAAGACGTTCTACAAGGAGCAGGGGCGTGTGCGCTTGCAGCCCGAGAACGACACCATGGAACCTATCTATGCAACGAATCCCGTTATCCTGGGCAAAGTCGTCGGCTTGATGCGCCGGTTCTCGTAATGCAAAAACGCATAACCATATTTGATACCGTCCGCGGGTTTACGATGATTTCTATGGCAGGTTTTCACGCTTGCTATGATCTCGCCTACCTGTACGGCTGGGATATGCCCTGGTTTACCCAGTCAGTCTTTCAAGACATCTGGCGCGCCAGCATCAGCTGGGTATTTTTGTTTATCGCCGGTTGGATGTGCACCCTTTCGCGCAACAATATCAAACGTGCCGCCAAATACGCCTTAGCAGCACTCGTTGTCTGGTTGGCAACAACACTTGTCTCAGTCGACGATTCGGTTAATTTTGGCATCATCTACTGCATGGCCGCATGCACCGGCATCGTAGCGTTGACCGATCCCGTCCTTAAGAAGATAACGGCGAGATGGGGCATGCCCCTATGCCTTATGTTGTTCGCAATCACCTGGAGCATCCCCAAAACGATCTACCCTGTCCCCTACCTGGCGTGGCTGGGATTTCCGAGCCCTGGGTTTATCTCAGGTGATTACTACCCCATCATCCCGTTTATCTTTATGTATCTTGCAGGATACTTCGCCGCACACATAGCGCAGGGAATCGATAAGACCGTCCCTAGCTGGGCCTACGCCAACCCCCTGCCGGCGCTCGCCAGCCTTGGACGCCATGCACTCCCCTTTTATCTACTGCATCAGCCCATCATTCTGGGCATTTTGAAGCTCATCTACTCGGTACGATAACGCTCAAGCCGCGGTGCAATACGAGCCGGCAGTTTCGCCACAATGCGAACGCCGTCCTCGAGATATTCCTCATGCAGAAGGGTTCCCTGCTCATGCACCAGCGTGATGAGAGCGCCCTCGCGATACGGAATATCAGCGGAGAGCAACACATCGGTGGCAGCTGCCTCGCGAGCAATACGGTCGACGAGATCGTCGAGTCCCTCACCCGTCTGGGCCGAGAACAGAACGGCTTCGGGATAACGACGACGGAAACTCAATCGATCGACGCTATCGAGAAGATCGATTTTATTGAATACGGTCAGCGTTAAACGCTCTCCGGCGCCGATCTCATCAAGCACGCGGTCGACAGCCTCCAGCTGCCGCTCATAGTCCTCGTCAGACGCATCTACGACTTTGAGAATTAGATCGGCACCCAACACCTCGGACAGCGTCGATTTAAAGGCATCGACCAGACCATGCGGCAGCTTTTGAATAAAGCCGACGGTATCGGTAATCGTCATGCCGCGACCGCCGGGCAGGCGATACGAACGCGTCGTAGGGTCGAGCGTAGCAAACAGCTTGTCCTGCGAAAGTACCGTAGAGCCGGTCAGACGATTAAGCAACGTCGATTTACCGGCATTGGTATAACCGGCTAACGCGACGCGAAACGCCGGTGACTCAATGCGGCTCTTGGATTGAACATCGCGACGCTGTTCAACCTGCTTGAGCTCACGACGAAGCGCAGCGATCTTATTACGAATGAGGCGACGGTCGACCTCGAGCTGACTTTCGCCCTGACCAAAACGTGAGCCGATGCCGCCGCGCGTCTGCTCCTTGGCGAGATGGCTCCACATGCCACGCAAGCGAGGCAACAAATATTGAAGCTGTGCCAGCTGTACCTGCAGGCGTCCCTCACGCGTCTGAGCATGCAGGCCAAAGATATCCAGGATCAGTGCTGTACGATCGATAATCTTTACCGGCTCGCCCACGGCTTTCTCCAAATAGGATTGCTGCGAGGGGGTCAGGTCGTCGTCAAAAATAACGACATCGGCATCCATGCGATGCACCAGGCCGCACAGCTCTTCAACCTTACCGGAACCGATAAACGATTTAGGATACGGCTTTACCAAACGCTGCGACAAGCGTGCCACGCTCTGGGCACCAGCTGTGTGGGCAAGACGCTCCAGCTCATCAAGCGAGCGATCGAGCGGCCATGCATTGTCGCGCCACTCAACACCAACTAAAATGGCACACTCGGGCTCGGGTGCCGTGGGAACAAGGGGGAAACGGGCCATTAGGCAGCCTCAATACGATGCAGGATATCCTCAACGACCTCATCGATCGTACATTCATCCATATCAAACCACACGATACGGTCATCGCGCTTAAACCACGAAAGCTGACGCTTGGCATAACGACGCGAACGCATCTTAATGAGTTCGCGAGCCTCATCCATGCTCATCACGCCATTGAAAGCATCGATGATCTCTTTATAGCCAATTGCCTGCATCGACGTCAGGGCATCACCCAGCCCCTGGTCCATAAGACCGCGGACCTCATCGACAAGACCCTGCTCAAACATCAGATCGACGCGCAGATTAATGCGCTCGTAGAGCACCTCGCGATTACGCGTCAGACCAAACCATAGGGCATGATAATGCTCGCGCGGAACACTAAACTGCGACTTTTGCTGCGCATAGGAGACGCCATCATCATGCATCTCGAGCGCACGAATCACACGGCGCACGTTATGGGGATGAATAACAGCAGCCGATTCTGGATCGCGCTCGGCAAGCAAGGCATGCAGTTCTTCCTCGCCAATACGCTCGGCAAGCTCCTGATAGCCCGCACGGCGATCGTCCTCAAGTTCACCCGAGGGAAAGTCCATCTCATCGAGGGCGGCCTTGAGATACAGCCCCGTACCTCCGCAAAAAACCGGCAGGCAACCCGAACCAAGGAGACGTTCAACATGCGCGCGAGCGTCAGCCTGATAAAGCGCAGCAGAATATGCCACACCCGGCTCTACAATGTCGACGAGACGCAGCGGCGCCGTGCACTCA
Organism: Collinsella aerofaciens; assembly: GCF_028206795.1. Taxonomy (GTDB): domain Bacteria; phylum Actinomycetota; class Coriobacteriia; order Coriobacteriales; family Coriobacteriaceae; genus Collinsella; species Collinsella aerofaciens_AX. The sequence goes on from NZ_JAQLFJ010000009.1 coordinate 40,363, forward strand.
TCGGGCGTCATCTTTGCGGTACCGATGTCCATGCCACGATAGATTTGCATCGCATCGCACGACAGCACTTCGGACGAAAGACGAACTGCCAAACGGTCGGCAACATCACTCTTACCAACCGCCGTCGGACCGACAATCGCAACGGCGGAAAGACCTGCCCCGGGAGAAACCATTAGCGCGGCTCGCCCACAACGGAGCCGGACAAATACCAGGTCTTGGCAACGTCAACGTCAACATCAAGGATCTTACCAACAAGCTGATCGATGCTGTAACCCTCGGGGATAGGCGCATGCACGGTCTGATTCTTGGGACTCTTGCCCAGCAGGACCGCGTCGTTCTTTTTACTCGTTCCCTCAATGAGCGCCGGAACCACAGTATGAAGCTCACCCTGGTTATACTCGTGTGCCGTGGTCTCGATAACCTTAACCAGACGGTTGAAACGCTCGAGAATAACCTCATGCGGCGTAGGATCGTCAATCTCGGCGGCCGGGGTACCGGCGCGCTTGGAATAGATGAAGGTATAGGCCTGAGCATAGCGGACCGTCTCGGCAAGTGAGAGCGTCTGCTCAAAGTCTTCTTCAGTCTCACCCGGGAAGCCAACGATAATGTCGGTCGAGAGCGCGATATCGGGCATGCGGTTGCGAATGCGATCGACAAGGCCCAGATAGTACTCGCGTGTATAACGGCGATTCATCTCTTTGAGAATCCGCGTCGAACCTGACTGGACGGCCAAGTGCAGCTGCGGCATAACGGCAGGCGTCTCGGCCATGGCGTCGATGGTCTCGGGCAACAGGTCCTTGGGATGCGAAGACGTAAAGAAGATGCGCTCCACGCCCGTATCGCCCACGGCACGCAGCAGATCGGCAAAACGCGGCTTGCCAAACAGATCGCGACCATATGAGTTAACGTTTTGGCCCAGCAGCGTAATCTCACGCACGCCCTGGCGCACCAAACCGGTCACCTCGTCGACAATCTCCTCGAAGGGGCGGCTCTTTTCGCGACCGCGCACGTACGGCACGATGCAATAGGTGCAGAAATTATTGCAGCCCGTCATGATGGGCACCCAGGCGTGATACTGAGTCTCGCGATGCCACGGCATGCTCATGGCATCCGTATCCTCATGCTCATTGGTGCGGATATGACGCTTACCATCAAGAAACGCCTCGGCAATGAGCTCGGCCACATGTGCAATGGAATGCGTGCCAAAGATGACATTGACGTTATCGACGTTGGTGAGCAGGCCCTCGCCATCGCGCTGCGCGATGCAACCGCCAACGGCAACCACGCGCTTGCCCGAAGGCGAAGGCGGCAGGCTTTTGCAGGAATTGCACTGACCGTACAGGCGAGTATCGGCGGCCTCGCGCACGCAGCACGTCATGAAGACAACGATATCGGCATGCGCGGGATCGAGCGCCATGAGGCAGCCATACGAATCAAGCAGACCGCTCACACGCTCGGAGTCGTGCTGATTCATCTGGCAGCCAAATGTGCGGATAAAGTAGGTTTTACCGGCAAGAATATCGCGTACGGAACGCTGGTCCATGTGCATAAGTCCTAACGATGGGGAGCGAAACAAGGCAAGCAGAAGCTATGCCACAGGCTTAACATCATCCATGACGACGTTATCCATAGCAGCTCGATTGATCTGGTGAACGTAGATAGAAAGGCGGATGGCCGTGCGCGACTCCCCGTTAATGAGGATGTCGGAGAACACGGGCGCGCAGGAAATATCAAAACCGGTTGGAATCAAAAAACCGCGCGCGATAGCAACGGCCTTAATAGCCTGGTTGACGGCACCGGCGCCGACACACTGGATGTTGACGGGTACACCATCCTTGACCATGCCGGCGATGGCGCCGGCAACGGACGCGGGCGATGATTTGCTTGATACCTTCAGGCAATCCATGAAGAAACTCCTGCATTTAAAAGTACGTTTTAACTGCAATAACTGTATCGTACCGAGTGGACTCGGTAAAGGCACTATTCCTCTTTGGCAAGATCAAAGGTCACGGTGATTCGATCACGCGAAACACGGATCTTTGGGTCGCCGCAAAGGTTGAAATAGTACCGGGTGGCAAGGTCATTAAAGTCGCGTTCCACAGCGCGCGAAAACTGTGCCATGTCATCCTTGGCAATACGTAGCCCGCGACGATCCTTCGCGAGATCGACAGGAGCCGGCGCATGCGAGGACGAATCACGCTCGCGCAGCAGACGCGCGGTCACACCGCGAACGGGCTTAATCTGCCCTGCCAAAATGCGATGGGCCGTGCGCTCGGACATCTCAAGACCCAAACCCGAACAAATACGGATAAAGTCCTCGGCATCAGAAGCAAGGCCTAAACGATCGACAACCGGAAGCTCGCTCTCGTCATCAATGAACAGGAGACGAGACGTATCGAGCCGACTTGACGCTTGAGCATAAAGGGTCGCGGCAATCTCAGACGGAGAACCGAGATAGACATCGCAACCACGCAACTCCTCGAGCGCAAACTCACAAGCAGCGCGAATAATATTATGTGGACCGCGAGCGCAGACATAACGTCCGTCCTCATCCTTGACGGCCTGGGGCCAGCTGGACTGATCGGCACGCTCACTGAGGCGGTCGGCCGCAACGCTCACCTTGAAGGCTGAACCAAGATCGACGCCGGACGTGACCACACGGGCCTCGTCGGTGTTCTGCTTAATCGAAAACAATGCCATGCCACGACCGTGAACGCCCCAACGGTCCATCTTCATGCTCTCGAGCTTGGAGGTAACGCGGGCATCAAAGATTCGCTCTTGCATATCCTGCGGAACGCCAGAACCGTTATCCAGAAAGACAAGCGTGCGGACGCCATCTTCCTTGGTCGTGGCGAGATAGACCTTGTCGGCGCCGGCATCGCGAGCATTACGGAGCATTTCGATGACGATGTCCTCGACATGCTGAATGTCGTGCTTAGCCTGGCGCCGCTCGGCCTCCGAAACGCGGAGGCGGACATACCCCTCGCCAAGGTTCTCCTCGACGCGAAGGTTGCCCTCCCCCGACATCGACGCGATAAATGAGATGAGCTCGTTCGCGTCGCTCATGTTATTTAGCGATATCGACAGCGCGGCTCTCGCGAATCACGACGACGCGCACCTGACCGGGATACTCCATCTCTTCCTCGATCTGATGGGCGATATCGTGAGCCAGGACCGTGGACTGGGCATCGGAGATCTTGTCCGGCTGGACCATGACGTGGACCTCGCGACCGGCCTGCATGGCATAGGTACGTTCGACGCCGTCATGGGAGTTGGCGATCTCCTCGAGCTTCTCAAGACGCTTGATGTAGTTCTCGGCAGACTCGCGACGGGCACCGGGGCGAGAGGCAGAGACAGCATCGGCGGCCTGCACCAGGACATCGAGCACCGTGTTGGGGTCGACATCGGCATGGTGAGCCTCAATAGCGTGGACGATAACGGGCTTCTCGCCATAACGGCGGGCAAGCTCGGCGCCGATGACGGCATGCGGGCCCTCGACGTCGTGGTCGATTGCCTTGCCCAGGTCATGAAGCAGGCCGGCGCGCTTGGCGGTCACAACGTCCAGGCCAAGCTCGGAAGCCATCACGCCGCACAGATCAGAGACCTCGAGGGAATGCTGAAGCACGTTCTGACCAAACGAGGTACGGTAGCGCAGGGCACCAAGGGTCTTGACGATCTCGGGGTGCAGATCGTGGATGCCGGTATCGAAGGCAGCCTGCTCGCCAGCCTCGCGCACGCGCTGCTGAACCAGGTCGGCGGCCTTGTGATACATCTCCTCGATACGGGCAGGGTGAATGCGGCCGTCGGCGATGAGGTTCTCGAGGGCGACACGGGCGGTCTCACGACGGACCGGGTCGAAGCTCGAAAGAACGACGGTCTCGGGCGTGTCGTCGATCACGAGGTTGACGCCGGAAACCTGCTCGAAGGTCCGGATGTTGCGACCCTCGCGACCGATGATACGGCCCTTGAGGTCATCAGAGGGAATGTGCACGGAGGTAACGGTGACCTCGGCAGTGTGGTCGGCAGCGCAGCGCTGAATCGCCAGAGACAGAATCTCCTGGGCGGTCTTGTGGCACTCGGCGCGAACCTGCTGCTCGGACTCGCGAATGATCGTGGCGGCCTCGTGGGTGACCTCGCCGCGAACCTTATCGAGGAGCTCCTTGTGGGCGTCCTCGCGGGTAAGGTCGGCGATACGCTCGAGCTCGGAGGTCTGCTTTGCGCAGAGCTCCTCGAGCTCACGGGAGCGCTTCTCGACCTGACCGGCCTGGCTGGACAGCTGATGCTCGCGCTTGTCGAGAGCGTCGTTGCGGCGATCAAGGGATTCCTCGCGCTGCATCACGCGGTTCTCGAGCGTACGAATCTCGTTCTTACGCTGCTTGTCCTCGGCCTCGGCGGCCTGCTTGTTCTTGATGATCTCCTCTTTAGCCTCGAGCAGAGCCTCTTTTTTGAGGGTCTCGGCCTGACGCTTGGCATCACCGATCAGGGACTCAGCCTGTGCGTGTGCCGACTGGATTTTTTCGTCGGCCTCGTGAAGACTACCCTGCTTGGCGGTGCGCATGTAGGCAATGGCGGCGATGGCACCCAAAACGATGCCAACGAGCGCTGCGATGATAGGCATGCTCACTCCTTTTTATGGATTCGTTACACAACAAAGCGAACCGTCCTTACGAACGGCTCGCGACATTTGAGTAATATGGGCGCAGCTTATGCGGGTCGGATACAGATAAACATATAAACAAACTCATCACAGATGAGCACATATCACAAAGCAAATGACAGTGTTTATCGTACGTTGAACCACAACAACTGTCAAATAAATGGCCCCAGCACGGCGGCTAAAACGCGGTGAACGGCAGGGCCACAAAACGCATACGCCTAAACCGCACATTCCTCACGTTCGGCATCGAGACGTGCCTTAACGGCATCGGCGGCGATGTGATACGAGAAGCCCTTGCCCATCAAAAACCGAACCAGTTTTTCGAATCCGCGCGTCTCTGGAACACGCCGCTTGGCGAGCAGGGCTGACGCACGCGCCAAATCGTCTTCGACGGCAAAATAGTCCTCGGGATAACCGGGAATGTCATCGAGCACGACATGACGGCGCTTGAGCTCGGTCTCGATTTTACGCTGTCCCCAACCGCGCCGCTTGCGTTCCTCGATAAAGTACGAGCAAAAGCGGTTCTCGTCTAAAAAGCGATACTCGGTGGCGCGCTCGACGGCGAAATCGATCGCGGTCTGGTGAAAGCCGTAGCGAGCCAGCTTGTCACGGACCTCGCCCGTCGCATGGTCGCGTCGCGATAGCATCTCGGTCACCATGGTAAGTGCACATTTACGCTCGACGAGCTGCACCGCCTCACGAAAGTTGTCCCAATCACAGGGAAGATCGGGGCGGTTTTTGACATACAGGCGCGCGACCCGCGCGGGAATCCAAATGGACCGCTCAAAACCGCCCTCAAGCTCACAATCGATATGTGCGCAAGGCTTTTTGGACGCATACCCGCTCGAGAACGAGGAGGCCGCCTTCTTATCGGGAAAGACGACCGTGGCCTCGGTCACCGTATACGACATGAGCGTAACCGCTACTCGTCGTCATCATCGAGCATGGCGGAACCATCGATGGCGTAAAGCTCGTCAAACTCCTCAGGCGCAGGCTGATCGGTCAGCTCGACCTCGGATGGAGCATCGTCGTCAAACTCAAGCCCGCAGGCAAGGCGGACCTTATGCTCAATCTCGTCGGCGCAATCGGGGTGTTCGCGCAGGAACGCCTTGGCGGCCTCGCGACCGTTGCCGAGCTTGTCCTCGCCATAGGCAAACCAGGAGCCCATCTTCTTGCAGATGCCGCACTCGACAGCCATGTCCAGAATCGAGCCCTCCTTAGAGATGCCCGTACCGTACATGATGTCAAACTCAGCAGAACGGAACGGAGCTGCCACCTTGTTCTTAACGACCTTGGCGCGCACGCGGTTACCGATAACCTCATCCTTAAGCTTAATGCTGTCGATGCGGCGAATGTCGATACGCACCGAAGAGAAAAACTTAAGGGCGCGGCCGCCCGTCGTGGTCTCGGGGTTGCCGAACATGACGCCGATCTTCTCACGCAGTTGGTTAATGAAGATGCACGTCGTGTTGGACTTGGACAGCGAGCCGGCAAGCTTGCGGAGCGCCTGGCTCATCAGGCGAGCTTGCAAGCCGACCGTGGTATCGCCGATCTCTCCCTCGATCTCGGCACGCGGGGTCAGCGCGGCGACGGAGTCGACGACGATGGCATCGATGGCGCCGGAACGCACGAGCATGTCAACAATCTCGAGCGCCTGCTCACCCGTATCGGGCTGGGAAATCAGTACCTCGTCGATATCCACGCCAATGCGCGCGGCATACGTGGGATCGAGCGCGTGCTCGGCATCGATAAATGCCACCACGCCACCCATTGCCTGGGCCTCGGCCAGGATCTCGAGCGAAAGCGTCGTCTTACCGGAGGACTCAGGACCGTAAATCTCGACGATACGGCCGCGCGGCACACCGCCGATACCCAGAGCGGCATCGAGTGCCAGAGCGCCCGTGGGGATGGCCTCAACCTCAAGCTCGGGGCCGCCGTCACCATACCTCATGATGGAACCCTGGCCGAATTTCTTCTCGATCTCGGCCTTGGTGGTGGCGATCATCTCATCGCGCTCTTTACCCGTCGTGCGAGCATGAACGGTACGTACGGGACCTGAATTCTTGGCCATGAAAAGCCCTCCTCTTAACAACCTGCATCGATAATAAACGAACGGCTGTTCGTGGTCAACCGTTCAGATAAATCATATGCAGGCAGTCTTTCCAAAACCCAACCAAACGCCGACCAAATACTGACCAAATGCTTGACCACATAGGGCCAAATATAAGCAAGGAAGGCGAAAATAAACCTATGACCAGCAAAAACGCTGAATTTGTCAGAGGTCCCTATCTCCACAATTAAGGGGCCCTAAGGCCCCTTAAAACACGTCTATTCCATAGAGTTGAGCAAAAGGGCAATGCGTCCCAATGCCTCCGCGACCGCATGGGCACGAACACACGAACGGTCGCCCTCATAGTGGCAGCGCACAGAGTCCACGACCGGCACTTCCCCATCAGCCGCGCGATACGCCCAGCCAATATAGAAAGTGCCAGCCGGATCGTCCTCAGTGCCGCCGCCGGGGCCGGCATAACCCGTTGCGCTCACTGCAATATCGCTCTGGTACAGCTCCAGCGAACCCGCCGCCATCTCGCGCGCGGTCTGATGCGACACCGCGGTATAGCGGTCGAGCGTCTCCTGATCAACGCCCAAAACGCGATGCTTGATCTCATCGCAGTAGGTCACCGCACCGCCACGCAGCACCGCCGAGGCGCCCGGGATATCGGCAATCGTCGAGGCAATCATACCTGCTGTCAGCGACTCAGCCGTCGAAACCGTCACGCCCCGAGCGCTCGCGCGCTCGACAATATGACGCGCCAGCTCCTCGTTATGTGCGGAAATCTGCTCAAAAGAGTCCGTCATACCCACCAGGACCTAGACCGAAAAGACGATCTTGCGGCAGTTCCAGAAGTACTGGGCGCCCGAGATAACGGTCAGGACAACGGCAACGGCGTACAGGAAGCGCGACACCGAGTAGATGCCGAGCGTCAGCGCCAGCGGGCCAAGGTGCAAGCCGGCCATCGCAAAGACGCACAGGTAACCGCAGATGGAGACCATCGTGGTCGCCGTCTTGTACTTGCCAAGCTTATCGGCGGCAACGACCACGCCGGCGGCACTCGCGACCATGCGAAGGGCGCTCACCAGAAGCTCACGGAACAGGATAATGAACACGGACCACACGGTCACAGCGCCAAAATCCAAGAACAGCAGCAGAGCCGAGAACACCAGCAGCTTATCGGCGATGGGGTCCAAGAACTTACCGAAATCGGTAATCTCGTTGCGCGAGCGCGCCAGATAACCGTCGACCTTATCGGTGCACGACAGGATCACATACAGAATGAAGGCAGCGGCGGCGAGCGGGCCGTCGAAGGTGCTCCAATCTGTACCGGCAACACTCGTGTGAGAAAGCGCCGACACGATCATGAACACCGGGATAAAGACGATGCGAACGCACGTCACGATGTTGGCGGGCGTCCAAACACTCGTCAGTTCCTTATTGCTCTCGTTTGCCACGATGCTCTCCTACTCCACAACATGGCCGATAAGCTCATAGCAGAAGCTATCGGTAAACTCGACCGTCAGAATATCGCCCACGGACGCCTCGCTGGCGTCCAAGTGCACCGCGCCATCGGAATCGGGCGCCTGGAACCAAGCGTGGCCGATCAGCTCGGCGCCGTCCTCGGTCTCCTCGATGCCGTCGACAATCACCTGGGCGCGCTCGCCCACATGTGCGGCGGTGGCGGCAAAACCGAGCGACTCGGCCAGGTCCATGGCCTCCTGGGCGCGCTCGAGCTTGACCTCCTCATCGACCTGACCCTCCATCTTAGCGGCCAGGCTGCCCTCCTCCTGCGAGTAGGCAAAGACGCTCGTGTAGTCAAAGCCGACGGTGTCCATAAAGTCGATAAGGTCGCGGAACTCATCGTCGGTCTCGGTCGGGAAGCCGACCATGGCCGTGGAACGGATCACAATGCCGGGGATACGCTCACGCAGATCACGGAACAGGTCCTCGAGCTCCTGGCGCGAACCAGAACGGCGCATAGCCTTGAGGATGCGCGCGTCGCAGTGCTGCACGGGGATATCGATATAAGGCAGTACCTCGGGCGTATCGCGAATCGTATCGATAAGCTCGTCGGTCATGCCCTCGGGCTGCAGGTAGAGCACGCGGACCCAGACGTTGTGCGGGCGCACGGCCTCGGCGACGGCATGCAGCAGCTGCGCCAGATTGCGCGGCGAGCCATCGGTGACGTCTTCGTCGGCAAAGTCGGTGCCCCAAATACCCGTGTCCTGGCCGATCAGCACGATCTCTCGCACGCCACCGGCAACCAAGTCGCGCACCTCGGAAATAATGCTCTCGGCATTGCGCGAGTGATAACGACCGCGGATATACGGGATCATGCAGAAGCTACAGAAGCGGTTGCAGCCATCGGAGATCTTGACGTAGGCGACAGCGCCCTCGACGGTGCGCTTGACCTGCGGAATATAGGCGGCAATCTCACGCTCGACACCCAGCACGCCATCGATGACCGTCACAATGCCATCCTCCTCGTCGGCCTTCACAAAGGCAGCGACCTCGGGCAGCTCGTCAGGCAGGTCGTCGCCATAGCGCGACGGCACACAGCCGCACATGACGATGGGACAAGAACGAACGCCGTCCTGAACCTCGTTGGCGAGCTCGAGCGTGGTCTCGATGCTCTCGGACGTTGCGGAGGCGAGGAACGAGCATGTATTGACGATGGCGATATCGGCATCCTGTGGGTCGAATGCCTCCTCGTAGCCCGCGGCGGTCAAAAGAGAACGCATGCGGTCGGTGTCAACCTCGTTCTTAGCGCACCCGAGGGTGATGTAGAGCACGGAGCCCAACGGTGTATCCATGTTGGAGAGCAGTCCTTTCGAATGATATTAGCGGTAGTTGGTGAACTGCAGCGGCTGGCCGTAGTCCTGGTCGCGCAGGAACTGGATCACGGTCTGCAACGCGTCCTTCGAAGCAGAGGAAACACGCAGCTTGTCGGCCTCGATAGTCACCTTGACCTTGAGCTTTTGGTCCTTGATGTCCTTGTTGATCTTCTTGGCGGTCGTCTGGTCGATACCCTCGACGATATGGCCGAGCACGCGCACGGTGCCGCCCGATGCCGCCTGCGGAGCATCCCACGAGACAGCCTTGAGGTCGATGCCGCGCTTGATGAGCTTGGAGCTCAGCACGTCGATAATCTGCTTGGAGACAAAGTCGGCCGGGGCGTTGATCGTAAAGAGCTTGTCGCCCTTCGAAAGCTCGATCGTGGCGCCGGAATCCTTCAGGTCATAGCGCTGGGAAATCTCACGCGTGGTTTGCTGGAAGGCGTTGTCGACCTCTTGCATGTTGACCTCGGACACGACGTCGAAGCTGGAATCTTTAGCCATGATGTTTCCTTTCGCGTACGAGCGGCTTAGTAGCTATCGTACGAATAGTCGGTAGAATCGGTGGGCGTCTGGCCGTCAGTTGCGGTATCGGCGCCATCCGTGGATTGGGCATCGGTGCCGTCGGTGGTGTCGGCACCATCGGTGGTGTCGGTACCATCAGAACTTTCACCATTCTCGGAACCAGTCGTCTCCTTCTTGGGAACGGTGATCGTCACACGCGCCACGCCCGAGGTCTTGGTATCGTAACGGACCTTTTCGCCGTTCTTGGTAACGGTGACATCGGAAGGCTTGGACGTGGTGATCTCGATCGAGGACTCAGGCGTGTACTCCTGCTCAAAGGGGCCAGTCGCCTGGGCGCCATAGACCGACTTGCCATCGACCTTGACCTCAATCCAGGCGGTCTTTCCCTTGGCAACGGAGACCTTGACCTTCGTTACCTCGTTTTCTTCCTTTTTAGCCGTCGTCTTGGTGGCGTCCGAATCGGTCGACTCATCCGTCGCCTCATCGGTGTCCTCATCCTCGTCGACCGTTTCGGTCTTCTTAGAGGACTTCTTGGGCGTCGTCTTGGTAGCAGTGGGCGTCTCGGGCGTGGTCTCGGGCGTCGAAGATGCGCAGCCGCGCAGAAGTACCACGATGAGCACGATCAGCAGCAACGCCACGGCACCGATGCCGGCGTAGACGATACGCGGATCGAGACCGTTGTTTTGAGGAGTACGGGAACCGCCGCGTCCACGACTGGAACTGCTGCGGCCGCCTCCCTGAGGCATACGACCACGATTGCTGTCGGAACGGCCGCGATAGCCACCCTGGCCCTGAAGGCTGCGCTGACCCGAGCGGGGCGCAAGTTCACCGCGGCCTTGATAGCCACGCTGGCACGCACGTGGAGCCGAAGAGCGCTGGCCATACGGCTGTGATTGAGAGCGAAGACGCGGCGTCACCTGCGTGGCATCGGCGTCCGCATAGCCACTGCGAGAACGTCCGGTGGAGATACCACGGTGACCGCGATCGGAATAGCCGCCGTCGCCGTAGCCGGCACGAGGGTCACGCGCCACGCCGCGGGCAGCGGGAAGTGCACGGTCCTCGGGCATCGGCGTACTGCGGAACCGGTCACGCTGTGAGCGAATCTCCTCGCCCGAACCCGTCTCGGTAATATAGCCAGCCTGCTGCGGACGCTGACCATAACGCGTTGAGCGACCACCCTGAACCATCAAGAAGCGCCCATTATCCACCGAGGAACGTGAATTGACATAGCCGGCGGCGTCCTGAAAACGACCGCCCTGCTGCGACGTCTCGCGCTCGTATGCCATCAGCTCGTCAAAGTAGGCATTGACGACCTCGCGCGGATTGAGGCCCAAAAAGCGAGCATAGCTCGAAATCATGCCCTGCGCATAGCCGCGCGGCGGCATCGAAGCAAAGTTACCGGTCTCGAAAAACTCGATGATCTGCGGCCTGATTTTGATGGTGTTGGCGACCTGCTGAATGGAAAGGCCCATTCGGCGACGCTGCTCGAGCAGCATGTCACCAAAGCGTGCAGCCATCAGAATCCTCCAAACTCACGATCTTCACGTGCCATCTCGGCGTCGACAGATTCCAGCGCGGCAAGCCCCTCCTCGTCCAACAGGACCTCGCGCGGCTTGGAACCGTCGGGCGGGCCGACGACACCCTTTTCTTCCAGCATGTCCATAATACGCCCGGCACGCGCATAGCCAACCTTCAGACGACGTTGCAGGCCAGATGTGGAGCCAAGCTGCGATTCCACCACAATATGGGCGGCTTCCCAAATGAGCGGATCATCGTCTTGCGGCTCGGCTACTCCGGTGCGGACAATGCCGCCGCCACCAGCCATGGACATGGAAGCGGGCGCCACGGCGGACAGAATCTCCTCGTGGTAGTCGGGCTCACTCTGCGACTTGACGAACTCGACAATCTCGTTGATCTCATCATCCGAGACAAAGCAGCCCTGGATACGGCGGGGCTTGCCCCAGTCGACCTTGGAGAACAACATGTCGCCCAAACCGGTGAGCTTCTCGGCGCCCATCTGGTCGATGATGACGCGCGAGTCGATGCCCGTGGCGACGTTAAAGGCGATACGGTTGGTGATGTTGGCCTTAATGAGGCCCGTCACCACGTTGGAGCTGGGGCGCTGCGTGGCAACGATAAGGTGAATACCGGCGGCACGGCCCAGCTGTGCAATACGCACGATCGAGGCCTCGACATCCTTACCGGCGACCATCATCAGGTCAGAGAGCTCGTCAATGATAATGACAAGGTAGGGCATCTTTTGCGGCGGATTGTCGTAATGCTCAAACTCGCCAGCAGCCTGCTTTTCGTTGTAGGTCGAGATCTTACGCACGTTGAGACGCTCGAAGACCTTCAGGCGACGCTCCATCTCGGACACAGCCCATTGCAGAGCGCTCGCGGCCTGCTTGGGCTCGGTCACCACGGGCACATAGAGATGCGGCAGACCGTTATAGCCCGCAAGCTCGACGCGCTTGGGGTCGACCATGATCAGGCGAACGTCCTCGGGAAGGGCGCGCATGAGCAAGGTCGTGATGATGGAGTTGATCATCACCGACTTACCAGAACCGGTCGTACCGGCAATCAACAGGTGAGGCATCTTGGCGAGGTCGGCGACAACCGGCGTGCCCTCGGCGTCGCGGCCGATGGCGAGCTCGAGCGGACCGCCCTTCACATAGGGCAGCACGTCGCCCAGATTGACGTTCTGGCGCTTGCGGTTGGGAATCTCGATACCAACGAGAGAGGTGCCGGGGATCGGGGCAAAGATACGAACCGACTGGGCGGCGAGCGAAAGCGCAATATCGTCCTCGAGGCTCGAAATCTTGCTCACGCGCTCGCCCTCGCCAGGTTGCAGCTTAAAGGTCGTCACCGTGGGGCCGGCGATCCAGCCGACCACGCGGGCACTGCGGCCAAACTCAAGCAAGGTGGATTGCAGTGACTCAGCGGTCTGCTCCAGCTCCTTATCCGAAGACGCGGCAGAAGCCGACTGCGGGTTGGCATGTAGGATTTCGAGCGGCGGAAGCTTGAGGCCGTCCTCTTCTTCGCCCTCGTTATCTGCGGCGCCGCCGTCCGCTCCCCCATCACGAGCCGCAGCCGATTCGACAGCACTCGTGGCAGGCGCATCGGCAACCTTGGGATGCTTTAAGAAGTCGGGAATCTGAGGTGCGGCCGAAACAGGGTTCACGGCAAACGGCGGCTCGGACTCGTCAACCTTGTCCGGATCGTCCTCCATCGAAAGCTGTCCGGTGACCTGGCCGCGCTTTGCATGGCGACGCGGCAGCAAAGTTGTCTTTGCGGTCTCAATCGGAGCCTCGTCGTCCTCGTCATCGCCCTCGGTGAGCTCAATCTCGCTATCGGACCAAGACGGGTCGGGCTCACTCGTATTGAGCTTGGGAACCGTCTTGCCCTTCTTGGCATGACGGCGCGGCAGCAGCGTGGTCTTGGCCCGCTCGGCTTCAACCGACTCGGATACGTCGACAAACGGGTCATCGTCCTCGTCGTCATCCAAAACCGGGTCGACATCGCCACCCATGACCGTGGTCACCGCGGCGTCAGTCCCCTTCTGGCGCAAAATGCTCAGGTGCGGACGAGCGACGCCGGGAACAGACAGGGCCTCTTCATCGCCCCACGGGCTCGCATTGACATCGGCACGTCGACGCTCGGCAAAATCGGCAGCGCGATCGCGTGCGGAGCGCAAAACGCCACCCACCGAAAAGCCGATAATGACCAAACCAACGACGACAAGCCCCAGCAAGACAACCATGGCGATAGGTTTACCCAAGGCGTTTTGCAAGGCACTTGCGATAAAGGCGCCAATGTAGCCGCCCGACACGGAAAGGTTCTGCGGCGTAAACATAAGGTCGCACGAATCGCTCGTGCCCGGCACCATCAGCGAAAGAATGGAGACGACGGCGATAAAGACCAAGGCGCCGCCCGCAACAGAGCGCACGTTGAGCGGCGAGTCCTCACCCAAAAAGAGCGTGGCGGCAAACAGCAAGATGACGATCGGCAGCACATAGGCGCCCAGACCAAAGCCCAGGTGGTAGAAACCGGCAACCGCAGCCGTCACGGGCGCTGTTGCCGGAGAGATCACGGCAATGAAGGACGCGATCGCCAAAACGGCGATGACCACACCGGCGATATCGCGATTGGCCGAAGGCTCGACCAGGGGCTCAAACTCATCAAACTCGGACTCGTGGCCCTTATTGGCACGCAGATGGGAACCGGCACCCTTAGCAGATGCCGGTTGGTTATTGGCCTTATTGCCTTTGGCGTTTTGTGCAGATCCGCGCGCCAAACTAAACCTCCATGACGACCGGGATGATCATCGGACGGGTGCGCGTACGGCTCCAGATAAAGTTAGAGAGCGAATCGCGCACGGCCTTGCGAATGGCATCGGAACCGCTGCTGGTAAAGCTAAACTTACCCTTCTCGATCGTCTTCATAATGGACGCGGAGGCATCCTCGGAGAACTGGTCGTCGATGGCAAACGAGACGCCGCGGCCCGAGAACTCGATGGCCTCGATCTTCTTGTGTTTGAGGGAGACGATGGCAACGGCCGTGACCATACCGTCGTTGGCGAGCTTCTGGCGATCGCGCAGGACGATGGGGTCGGTATCGCCGATACGCAGGCCGTCGACGTAAACGACACCGGACTCGACGGGCGTACCGCGCTTGACGATACCACCGCGCATCTCGAGCGTGTCGCCGTTATCGAGGATAAAGATATGATCGTCCTTGATGCCCATCTTGCGGGCCAGCTGCGCATGGGCGCGCAGATGCACGGCCTCACCGTGAACCGGCATAAAGTACGTGGGCTTGGCCATGGCCATCAGGAGCTTGAGCTCCTCCTGGCTACCGTGACCCGAGACGTGGACGAGAGCGCGGTTCTTATCCCACACGTCGCAGCCGAGCTTGGCCAGGCTGTTGACGACCTGCTGGACGGCCTTCTCGTTGCCAGGAACAGGAGTTGCCGAAAGGATAACGGTATCGCCCTCGTGGATGGAGAGCGTCTTGTGCTCGCCATTGGCCATGCGGGACAGGGCCGACAGCGGCTCGCCCTGCGAACCGGTGCACATGACGACAATCTTATCGTCGGGCAGGTTATCGATATCGAAGGCATCGATGATATCGGCGTCATCGATGTTGAGGTAGCCCAGCTCACGCGCCACGCGGGTGTTCGTGAGCATGGAGCGACCGGTCACAACGACCTTACGGCCGCACTTGCGGGCGGCATCGCAGATCTGCTGCAGACGATGGATGTGGCTCGAGAACGACGCGACGAACACGCGACCCGGGGCGTTCTTGATGGCGTGCAACAGGTTGGGACCAACCTCGGCCTCGGACTTGGTAAAGCCGGGAACCGTGGCATTGGTGGAGTCGGAAAGCAGCAGGTCGATGCCCTGCTTGGCAAAGCGGCTGATAGCGGCATAGTCGGGCGTAACGCCATCGATGGGCGTCTGGTCGAGCTTAAAGTCGCCGGTGTGCATAACGGTGCCCTGATTGGTGCGGATGAACACGCCCAGAGCGCCGGGGATGGAGTGCGTCATCGAGAAGAAGTCGAGCGAGATGCCGCCGAGGTTGACATGGCTGCCGCCCTTGACCTCGCGGAACTTGGGTGCGCGGATGCGGAACTCAGAAAGCTTGCCCTCGATAAAGCCAAGCGTCAGCTTGCTCGAGAAGATGGGCACCTTGTTGTTGAGGTCCTGCAGCAGGTACGGAAGCGAACCGGTGTGGTCCTCGTGGCCGTGAGTAACGATGATACCGCGGAGCTTCTCCTCGTTCTCCAGAACATAGGTGTAGTCGGGAAGCACCAGGTCGATACCGGGTTGGGAGTCATCCGGGAACATAAGACCGGCGTCGACGAGCACCATGTCGTCGCCGCACTCGAAGACCGTCATGTTCTTGCCGATGCCATCAAGGCCGCCGAGCGGGATGATCTTCAAGGGAGATGATTTTTTAGCTGCCATAGGTTAGTGTGGTTTCCTTTCTTCGAAACGGGTCTGGAACAACCGACGGGGCGCTTCTGGCAAACCGACCGTCGGGAACGTACAAACATGCATCGCAGAGTCGATGCAATAACTACAGTATGATACCCATTTGCACAACAACAGACCACCCATGCATCAAAGCCCCATCTGAACTGGTCTATCCCGCCGGTTTCCCGTGGGGCGGGCACTGATGAAGTTTCCTGCTCTACAGTCCTGCTCACGACGGAGGCCACATTAAGTGGCCTCCTGTTCGTGCGGAACTCGCGATAAACTTCATCAGTGCCCGCCCCACGGGAAACCGGCCAATAAGGGACAGGTTAATTTTGGTCGATTTTATCTGGGGAAATGCTGCAGCGTCTATCTACAAATCCGAAATCTGACTACTGAATAGACTGTCTAACTAAATTGCGAGCGGCACTAACCAGTCCTTTTGCTTGCGCCCGGGAGGGCCGCATATGAAGTTTATCGCGAGTTCCGCACGCAAAGGAAAGCACTTAATGTGCTTTCCGTCTTGCGCAGGACTGTAGAGCAGGAAATTTCATATGCGGCCCTCCCGGGCGCAAGCAAAAGGGCGACCCCTGTCCGGAGTCGCCCTTGCGGTGCTGCTTATGTACGGCTGTTACTCGGCGTCGTGGTGACGGCGGGGCTTGCGGCCTCCGTTGTCGCCGGGACGGCGCGGACGGTCGCTGCGCTCGGAGCGCTCGCGACGCGGACGCTCACGACGCTGGAAGTGCTCGCCGTCGCCCTCGGAGGTACCCTCGGCGCGAGCCGGAGCCTCGGGCTTGTCAAGACGATCGAGCGAGATCTTGCCGCGATCGTCGACCTCAATGACGACGACCTTGACCTCGTCGCCCACGTTAAGGACATCCTCGACCTTCTCCACGCGGCCCTTGGCGACGCGGGAGATGTGCAGCAGGCCGTCCTTGCCGGGCAGCAGGTTGACGAAGGCACCGAAGGGCTGGATGGAGACCACACGACCGGTGTACTCCTCGCCCGGCTCGGGAACCTTGATGATGAGCTTGATACGCTCGACAGCCTGATCGACGGACTCGCCGGTGCCGCCGACAAAGACGGTGCCGTCCTCCTGGATGTCGACCGAAGCGCCGGTCTCGTCCTGGATGCCGCGGATGACCTTACCGCCGGAACCGATGACGTCGCGAATCTTGTCAGTCGGAACCTGGATGGAGACGATACGCGGAGCGGTGCTGCGCGTGGTGTGGCGCGGCTCGGGGATCACATCGAGCATCTTCTGCAGGATGAAGGCGCGACCCTCCTTGGCCTGCTGCAGGGCGCGGGCCAAGATGTCAAAGGTAAGACCAGTGGCCTTGTTGTCCATCTGCAGAGCGGTAATGCCCTCGGTGGTGCCGGTGACCTTAAAGTCCATGTCGCCAAGGAAGTCCTCGAGACCCTGGATGTCGGACAGGACCACGGTCTTGCCCTCCTCCTGGATCAGGCCCATGGCGATACCGGAGACCGGGCGCTTAATGGGCACGCCGCCGTCCATAAGGGCGAGCGTGGAGCCGCAGGTCGAAGCCATCGAAGAGGAGCCGTTGGACTCCATGACCTCGGAGACGACGCGGATGGCGTAGGGGAACTCGTTCTCGTCGGGGAGCACCGGAAGCAAAGCGCGCTCAGCCAGGTTGCCGTGGCCGATCTCGCGGCGCTTGGGGCTGCCCATGCGGCCGGTCTCGCCGGTGCAGAACGGCGGGAAGTTGTAGTGGTGCATGTAGCGCTTGCCCTCGGTGGGCTCGATGGTATCCAGACGCTGGCCCTCGTTGAGCATACCGAGCGACAGGACGGAAAGCACCTGGGTCTGGCCACGCTGGAACAGACCGGAGCCGTGAACGAGCGGCAGGTAGTTATCCTTCACCATGATGGGGCGAATCTCATCGGCGGCACGGCCGTCGACGCGCTCGCCGGTCTCGACGACCATGGTACGCATAGCCTTCTTCTCGAGCTTCTTGAGCGCCACGGGAATCTCGCGCTCCCAAGCGGACTGCTCCTCCTCGGTGAACTCGGCACGGATGGACTCCTTCAGAGCCTCGACCTTACCGATACGGGAGAGCTTGTCGGCGTCGCGAAGGGCGGCTGCCATCTCGTCGTAGTGGGCGAAGATGCGCTCCTGGACCTCCTCGACGGGCTGGTCGAGCGGGTACTCCTTCTTGACGATGGCGCCGTTGACCTGCTCCCACTCGGCGACAAACTCGTCCTGAGCCTGGCAGAAGGCAGCAAGGGCCTCCTGGCCAAACTTCATGGCGGCGAGCATGTCGTCCTCGGAGATCTCCTCGGCGCCGGCCTCGACCATCGAGATGAAGTCGGCGGAGCCACCCAGCTCCAGGTCCAGATCGGAGTTCTCGCGCTCCTCATAGGTGGGGTTGACGATAAACTCGCCGGTCTCCACGTTGCGGCCGATGCGCACGCAGGCAAGCGGACCCTCGAAGGGCACGCCGCCGAGCGTCATGGCCAGGGAGGCACCCATGACGTTGATGACGTCGAAGGGGTTGACCTGGTCGGCGACGAGCGAGGTGGCGACAATGTGCACCTCGTTGCGGAAGCCGTCCGGGAAGCTCGGGCGAATCGGACGGTCAATCATGCGCGCGGTGAGCGTGGCCTTCTCGCTGGGACGGCCCTCACGCTTGAGGTAACCACCCGGGATGCGGCCGGCTGCGTACATCTTCTCGTTGAAGTCGACGGTCAGCGGGAAGAAGTCGTAGTTCTTGCGCTCCTTGGAGACAACCACGGTGTCGAGCATCGTGGTGTCGCCCTGCTTGACCAGGCAGGCGCCGGTGGCCTGCTTGGCAAGCTCGCCGGACTCAAAGGTGTAGGTCTTGCCGTACAGCTCAAAGGTCTTGGATACGAGTGTCATTGTTCTCCTTTACCCCACAGGCCCCTTGCCTGTGGGCTTCTCATGTGACGCGGGCCCCCTGCCCCCGCCACGCTTCAGAGCGTGATTGTTCGCGCCCTTACACAAAAAGAGCGCCCCGCTGCGCAGGACGCTCTTAGCATGTACAAATCCTTACTGGATGTTGTCGCGGATGCCCAGAGCCTTGATGAGCTCACGGTACTCGACGATGTCGTTCTTCTTGATGTAGGAGAGAAGACGACGACGACGGCCGACGAGCATGAGCAGGCCACGACGGGTGTGGAAGTCCTTCTGGTGGGACTTCATGTGCTCGGTCAGCTCCTTGATGCGCTCGGACAGGATGGCGACCTGAACCTTGGGGTTGCCGGTGTCGACCGGGGTGTTACCGAACTGGGCAGTCAGCTCAGCCTTGCGCTCTTTGGAAACAGTCATTGTTTCACCTTTCGTTTCTTGTCGCCCGCGGGCGACACTATTCGCCTCGGACTGGGAAGCCGTCGGTGGAGCGAGCATCCAAGGTCGAGGTACCAACAGGTCGGTATGTTACCACAAGCAGACCGCCCATGCGCATCATCACCGACCCAACATGAATTCCATCGCACGGAGGCGCTGGTCGGTGTGCGTCGCAGCCCACACATGCGAAAGCCCGAGCAAGAACGCCGCCGTATGCGGGTCGATTCGCTCGACCATGAGTGCATCGAAGGTCATGGACATGAGGGCGCGCAGCCACTCGACCTCACCGGTCGAAACCAGCTCGGCACCCGGAACGCTCGACGCGCACGAACCGCACATGAGCCCGCCCGCCTGGGGCGAAAAGTACGACAGCATGGGGTCTCCGCACAGCACGCAGGCCGAAAAATCGGGTCGATAGCCCACGTGCGACAGAAGTTTAAAGACAAAGGCCGCCACGAGCAGGTCCATATGTGCCGAGTCGAGCCCACAGCCGACAAGCGTGAGCGCCCGCTGCGTGATGGCAAAGGTAAACGGGTCCTCGGCGTCCTCGAATGAGCACACGCGCGCGACCTCGGCAATCGCGCTTGCGGCGCAGGTCGTCTCGTAATCGGGCGCGGCGCCAACCGGCGCTTCCAAAAGCTCGGCCTGAGAAACAACGTCGAGCGAGCGTCCATGTGCGAGCAGCATATCGACGGTACAGAATAATTCGCAGCGCGCCGCCAAGCGCCCACCGGGTTTGCGGGCCCCCTTTGCCACGGCACGAACCTGACGACCCCGCTCGTCAAGCATCGTCAGAATCAGATCGGTCTCTTTGAGCTTGGTCTTGTCGAGCACGAGCACCTTCGTGCGATATGTCCGGGAGCCTGCCATGCGCGCTGCGCGTCCTTAGTCCTCGGCGTTGTAGCCAAAGCGGCGAATCTGGGCCTCGTCGTCACGCCAGCCGGCCTTGACCTTCACGTCCAGCTCCAAAAAGACCTGCGTGCCAAAAATGCGCTCAAGATCGCGACGGGCGTCGATACCGATATGCTTGATCATCTCGCCGCCCTTGCCGATGATGATGCCCTTTTGGCCCTCGCGCTCGACGTAAATAGTGGCGTGCACGCGCAGCACCTTCTTGGTCTGCTCGAGCGCGTCGCAGATTACGCCAACGGAGTGAGGGATCTCATCACGGGTGCGGCGCAAGACCTTCTCGCGCACAAACTCGGCAACGAGCGTCTCGTCAGAAGCGTCGGTACCCATGTCCTCGGGGAACCAACGCGGGCCCTCGGGCAAAAAGTGCGCAACGGTCTCGATAAAGGCATCGACGTTGAAGTTCTTGACCGACGACGTCACGATCTCGTCGTCAAAGTCCATAAGCTCGTGGGCTGCCTTAAGCTGCTCCATGACCTGTGCGGGGTCGGCCTCATCGGCCTTGGTGAGCACCAGGACCTTCTTGGAACGGGCATTCTTGACACGCTCGGCAACCCAGGCGTCTCCCCTGCCGATCGGTTTGGTGGCATCAATCAAAAACGCGACAACATCGACATCGTTCAGCTCGAACAGCGCGCTCTTGTTCAGCTCGGACCCTAGACCGTCCTTGGGCTTGTGGATACCCGGGGTATCGACAAAGACCAGCTGGTAGCCGGGGCGGTTGACGACGGCGCGCATGCGGCGGCGGGTCGTCTGGGCCACCGGCGAGGTGATGGCGACCTTTTTGCCATAGCAGGCGTTGAGCAGCGTTGACTTACCGGCGTTGGGGCGGCCGACCAAGGCCACGAAGCCACTGCGGAAACCGGGCTCAACGTCGCCAAAGCCCGCGAGGCTGTCGTCCTCATCGCACAGGGCGTCGAGCTCCTCGTCGCTCATGCCCTCAAACGGGTCGAACTCCTCGACTTCCTCATAGGCCTCGGTCGCCTTAGCATCCGGGGACTCGTCGTCCAAAATCTCATCGGTAGACTGCATATTGTCGGACATGGGAATCCCTTTCTAAATAAAGCCGAGCGCGTGGGCAAATACCAGCACGCCCACAATCGCGGCGGTGATGGAAAGAACGTATACAGAGGCGGCGGCGATGTCCTTGGCGCGTTTTGCCAGCGGATGGAGCTCCTGGGTCGCCAGATCGACAATGGCCTCCATGGCGGTATTGCACAGCTCGCCGTGAATCACCAGGCCGCAGCAGATGATAATCGTGGCCCACTCGGCAATGTCGAGCCCCACGATGCAGCCGGCAATGACGGTGCACACGCCCGCCACGAGCATGACCTTAATGTTGCGCTCGGTCTTGACGGCGGTGACGAAGCCCTCCATGGCGTAGGAGAACGACTTTAAAAAGGACGGATGGTCCTTGTTCGATCCGGGAATCATAAACGGCTCCTAGTCGTGGGCATGATTGGTGATGGGGCCGACGTGAACCAGTTTGGGATCCTCGCCGCGCTCGAGCGCCAGATCGCGCAGGATAGCGTCCTCGCGGGCCTCCATAACCTCGGCCTCGTCGTCCTCGATGTGGTCATAGCCCAGCAGGTGCAGCATGCCGTGAACGAGCATCAGACGGCACTCGTCAGCGGGGCTATTGCCAAAACCGGGGGCCTGACGGGCAATAACCTGCGGGGCCAAGATGATATCGCCGAGCTCGAGCGCCTCATCGGCGGGAATGTCATCGTCAAAGGCCGAATCGCACTCAAACGAGAGCACATCGGTGGTGCGGTCGATACCGCGCCACTCGTGGTTGAGCTCGTGCATCTCGTCCTCGTCGACATACGAAAGGGAAATCTCGACTTCACGCTCAACGCCCTCGGCGGCAAGCACGACCTCGCAGATGTGCTCCACCTCCTGAGCATCGAGCAGCGTATCGAGCTCGGCATCGTTGCTGATCAATACACTCAACGGGACTCCTTTCGGTCGCGTGAGCGTTGCTCACGCACGTCATCATAAGCATCATATGCCTCAACGATACAACCCACTAGGGCATGACGCACCACGTCGGCACGCTCGAGGTGAGAAAATGCCACATCGTCGACACGGCCCAAAATCTTCTCGACATCCGCCAAGCCACCACGACGACCCACCAGGTCGCGCTGGCTGAGGTCGCCGGTAATCACGAACTTGGAGTTGAATCCAAGGCGTGTCAGGAACATCTTCATCTGCTCGGGCGTGGTATTTTGCGCCTCGTCGAGCACCACGAAAGCATCGCTCAGCGTACGACCGCGCATGTAGGCGAGCGGGGCGATCTCGATCACGCCGCGCTCCATAAGCTCATCGGTGCGCTCACGATCCATCATGTCAAAAAGGGCATCGTAGAGCGGGCGCATGTACGGATCGATCTTTTCCTCGAGGGTGCCGGGCAAAAAGCCCAGGTTCTCCCCTGCTTCGACAACCGGACGCGTCAAGATCAAACGGCCCACCTCATGGCGCTTGAGCGCGGCAACGGCGAGCGCCATGGCCAGATAGGTCTTACCGGTACCGGCAGGACCCAAGCCAAAGGTGATGGTATGCGAGCGAATGGCATCCACATAGCGCTTTTGCCCAAGCGTCTTGGGACGAATGACGCGACCGCGATACGAAAGCAGCACGTCATCGCGAAGCGATGTGGCCTCATGCTCGCCGTCGCGCAAGACGGCCAGGCAACGCGAGACATCGTCGGCAGACAGGGTACGACCGGCCGCCGCCTCGCGAAAAGCATGTTCGAAAAAGCGAGCCACGAGCTCGACCTCGTCCGGGTCGCCGCTCACGGAGATCCTATCGCCACGGGCGACCACGTGAGCGCGAACCAAGCTCTCGAGCGCACGAAGGACGCCGTCGCCGGCGCCCAAAACACGCGAGGGATCAACTCCCTCGGGAACGGTAAGTCTAATCTTCGAGGCTTCCATGGACCTCCCTGCGCGCATGGACCAAGCCGGAATCATCGACTCCGATGATAGCAACATCGAGCAGGCACGGGGCTGTAAGTCCACAGGTATCGTCAAGACGGGCATGATGGAACGAACCGAGCGTCAGGTTGTCACCATACTCGAGCACGGCGCGCTCAACGGTGCCCACGCGACGACGAGCGTCGGCGATAGCGAGCTCCTGCGCCGCGTCTCGCATACGGCGGCTGCGCTCGGCCATAACCTCGGGCGGCACCTGGTCGGGCATGTCGGCAGCAAGGGTACCGGGACGCTTACTGTAGCGGAACACGTGCATACGCGAGAACCCCACGCGGCGGCACAGCGCCAGCGACTCCTCGAACTCCTCGTCCGTCTCACCAGGAAAACCGACGATGACGTCGCACGAAAGAGACGCCTGCGGCAGGATGGCGCGAATCATGCGCACCGTGTCCTCAAAGGCCTCGGCACTATAGGGACGACCCATGCGATGCAGCGTCGCCGTACAGCCGGACTGTACGGGCAGGTGCAAAAACGGGGCAATACGCTGCGGATAGCGCGCCATAACCTTAAGCAGGCGCTCAGAGATATCCATGGGTTCGACCGAGGAAATGCGCACATGCGCAATAGTCGTGCGCTCCATGATGGCCTCGAGCAGCTCATCGATTTCGACATGCTCGTCGGTCGCGCTCTTGCCATCGTAGGCACCCAGGTTCACACCGGTCAGCACCACCTCGGGCACGCCGGCCTCCTGGGCCTCGCGAACTTGCTCAAGCACGGACTCGACGGGCACGGAACGCTCGGGACCGCGGGCCTTCCACACGATGCAATAGGTGCAACGGTGGTTGCAGCCATCCTGGATCTTCACACCCAGACGCGAGCGACCCAGAGCGTCGACCACATCGCTGTCGCTGCAGGCGGCCACACTATCGGATTCGACACCCAGCACATCGCAGACACGTTCGGCGACATCGATCTTAGACGGCTCGGCAATCACGCGATCCGAAAGCTCCAACAGCTCCTCGGGATGCAAATTGACCACGCATCCGGTCACGACTACATAGGGCTCATTTGGATGGGCCAGCGCATGACGGACGGCCTTACGGGTCTTGGCCTCGGCCTCGCCCGTAACGGCACAGGTGTTAATGACGATCAGGTCGGCATCCTGGGGCTCCACCATAGCAAAACCCAGGCGCATAAGATCGGCAGTGATACGGTCAGACTCAACCCGGTTGACACGGCAGCCGAGGTTGACGACGGAAATATGGGGTGCGAGCACGCGGGCTCCTTAATCGAGGATATCGTCGAGGGCACTCTTGATACGGTCGGTCACCGACTTCTTACCGGAAGCGACGTCATCGCCCATCTCGTCGGCAAAAGCACGGAGCAGCTCGCGCTGCTTATTGGAAAGATTGGTGGGAACGACCACGCGCAGTTGCACGATCAAGCGGCCACGCGAACCGCCACCGCCAATGCGCGGCATGCCGTAATTATTGACGCTCACGGTGTCGCCGTACTGGGCGCCGGCGGGGACGCACACCTTAACGACCTCGTCGGGCATAATGCCCTCGACATCGATCTCGCAGCCGAGCGCAGCCTGCGCAATCGAGATATCGCTCACCAGGTACAGGTCGTCACCGTTGCGCTTAAAGCGCTCATGGTCGGCAACGCGCACGTTGACAATCAAGTCGCCCGAAGGCTCGCCGCGAAGACCGGCCTCGCCAAAGCCGCTCACACGCAGCTGTCGACCGGTCGAAACGCCGGCGGGAATATCGATGTCAATCTTTTCATGCGAAGGCGTGCGGCCCTGACCATCGCAGGTCTCGCAGGGATGGTCGATAACCGTGCCCTCGCCATGGCAGTCGGGGCAAGGCGAGGAAGACTGAACCTGGCCCAAAAACGATCGCTGAACCGTCGTGACATAGCCCGTGCCGTGGCAGCGGCCGCACTGCTTTTCCTGTGCGCCCTCTGCCCTACCGGTGCCATTGCAGTCCTCGCAAGGAGCAAAGCGGTCATAGCTGATTGTCTTTTTGCAGCCGAGCGCCGCCTCCTCGAGCGTCACCGAAAGCGAGATGGCCATGTCACGACCGCGACGACGCTCGCGACGGCTGCGGGCGCCACCGCCGGCACCGCCGCCAAAAAACGACGAGAACAAGTCGTCCATGCCCATACCACCAAAGATATCGTTGATATCGACGTAGCCCGAACCACCAGGGCCGTCGGCAGTGCCGTAACGGTCGTAGTTAGCACGCTTCTGCTCATCGGAAAGAACGGAATAGGCCTCGTTGAGCTCCTTGAACTTGGCCTCGGCCTCGGGGTCGTCCGAAACGTCCGGGTGTACGGTACGGGCCTTCTTTAGAAACGCGCGCTTAATCGTCCGCGCGTCGGCATCCTTGTCGACGCCAAGTACCTCGTAGTAATCCCTATTTTCCGACACGACCGAATCCTTCCGACTTTCATTATTGTCACAGTGCGTCCTATACCCAAGCTGGGCCAACCGCAAACAGAGGGTTTGATGTTATTGCATTCCGTAAGGCGAAAGCATGGCCCGTTGCGAGCAGCTCGCGAACCAAACCGACACGAGCGCGAACATGAAGCCATTGGCAAAACCGTTGGCAAACTGCATCGCACCGCGCTTCCACCACAGCAGGCTGCGATGAAGCACGCCGTCCGAAAGCACCATGAACAGGCCCATGGTAAACGGAATAAAGCACATCACAGCAAAGGCCGAGAACACGCCCGAGATGGCCGAGAGTACCAAAAACGGCGCCACGATGCCCATCAGGTAAAAACCGGTACGAGCTTTGCCTTCCAAGCGCTCGGACTCGACATGGGCACGGCCGACTAGATCACCGCCAGCGGCACCGTTAGTGCCGGCGTGACCCATGCCGCTAATGCGGACCTCGTCGCCATCGTGCGTGCCGGCAGGAAACTCAATCGTCTGCTCGGAGGTTACGCGAGTACGACCGCTGCCACCGCAATCGGGGCAGGGGTCGGCCACGACCTTACCGGAACCGCCGCACTCGGGGCAGACCGACTGGAACGTGCCCGCACCAAACAGGAAGGACAAGTCGACGTCGATGTGCCCGCGGCCACCGCAGCTCGGGCAGGTATGGGCATGCTCGGAGGAGACAGAACCCGAGCCGCCGCAGTGACCACAGGTATCGAAGCGCGTATAGCGGACGGTCTTGCGGGCACCGTCCTTGGCCTCCTTGGCGTCCAGTTTGATATCGACGACCACGTTGGCGCCGTTCTCGGGATTGTAGGCAGCCTGGCCGCGACGCTGCTGGCCCCAGGCACCGCCAAAAGGAAAGCCGCCCTCAAAGGGATTGCCATAGCCCGTGTTGCCGGCATAGCCGCCACCATAGGGCGAAGCCGTAGGGGCACCGGCAAAGGGATTGCCAGAACGCATGGCATCGTAGCGCGCACGTTTTTGCTCATCCGAAAGCACGGCGTAGGCCTCGGAAACCTCTTTAAACTTTTCCTCGGCATCCGGCTCTTTGTTGACGTCCGGATGGAGCTTACGGGCCTTTTGCTGGAAGGCCTTTTGAATATCACGCGAGGTGGCGTCCTTGGAGACACCTAGAATCTCGTAGTAATCTTTTTCGTTCATCGTCGCCATGCGCGGCAACCTCCTGCTCACAGCAGCGTATATATTCCGGTAATTCTACCCGAGCGGCCTAAGCTAGATCCCAAAACAGCTCGAACAGAACATTTCCATCGAGCCAGCCCAGGTGTGTCGGTGCTAAACGAGCTCGAACATGGCCCGCGACGACATCTGCCGAAGTAAAGGGTCCCTCATGGACCCCGAGCGTCTCGGGCACCCAAGTGGCAAGACCCAATTCGAGCGCGCGATCACAAGCGGCTGTCAGCTCATCGGCCGGGATGACACGAGCCGCGCGAACCAACAGGTCGGACGCAATACCGCGCGTCATGCGACAAGCGAGCATCAGGTCTTCGGCCGCAGCCTCTCGCTGCGACAGGTATTCGGCCTCAAACGACGTCGCGTCATCGTCGCGCTGAACCAAACGCACACGGTACGCGTCGCCTCGAGCAGACACGCCGGGGAACAAACCTGCAAGACGGTCGAAATCCCCAGTATCAAGCATACCGGCGGCAGAACGGCCCAGGCCCAGGTAGCCCCGTCCGGTCCAGTAGGCAATGTTATGGGCGCACTCATGGCCGTCGAGCGCGTAGCTCGCCACCTCATACGGATGGTAGCCGGCCGCACCCAGGCGCTCACGCGCCGCGTCCATGCACGAAGCCTGAAAATCCTCATCGGGCTCGAGCGACTCGTCACGGCACGCCATGCGGTAAAGGGGCGTCCCCTCCTCGAGCGTGAGCGGGTAGACCGACACATGATGAGGCGCCGCCGCCAACACGCCATCGAGCGTGCTCCGCCAGTTTGCGGCCGTCTGCCCGGGAAGGCCGCACATCAGGTCGCACGACACATCGAGGCCAGCGTCCTTCACCGTCGCGATAGCCGCAAGTGCGCGATTAGCATCGTGAATGCGGCCAATAGCAGCCAGCTCGGTATTGTCGAGGGTTTGCACGCCCAGAGAGATGCGCGTGACACCCGCCTCGGCAAGCGCGGTGGCGAGCTCAGCGGTCAGGGACTCAGGATTGGCTTCGCAAGTAAATTCAAAGGGTTTGCACCACATGGAGATACGCCGGGCAAGTTCCACCAGGCGCTCCCCTGCCAGCGATGGCGTGCCGCCGCCAGTATAGACCGTGCAGACCTGCGCAAGCGCCCCGGCGTCGCCAAAGGAATCGAGGCGCGCATACAACTGCTCAAAATAGGAATCGAGCGCGGCATCCAAATCACACGAAGCAAAGCTGCGCGAGTCGAAGTCGCAGTAGCGGCACTTTTGGGCACAGAACGGCACGTGCACGTACAGCGCGGTAACGGCCACCCTTAAGCCTCCAGCGGATGAGGGGGCACCGATTCGCCGGCGGCAAGGGCAGCCTCGCAGGCCACCACATCATGCTCGATCTCATCGACCAGCGCCATAAACTCCTCATACGTGGAGCAGCGCACCACATGGGCACGCCAAGCGGCGGCATGGGGCATGCCTTTTAAGTACCAGCTTGCGTACGTACGGGCACGCGACATGAGCGGCAGGAGCTCATGCGTCAGCGTTAGGTGCTCACGCAGGGCGTCCAGGCGCTCGACAGAGCTGCGCGCCGGCACCGGTGTGCCATCGAGCGCAAGAGCGCGAGCATCGCCAAACACCCACGGGTTCCCGTAGATGCCGCGCGCGATAAACACCGCGCTGGCACCCGAGTTTCGCAGATGCACCGCGGCATCCTCGGCGGTGAACACATCACCCGAACCGATCACGGGAATCTCAACGGCATCTGCGACCTCATCGACGACCGACCAATCGGCCTGGCCGGTGTAGAGCTGCGTGGCGCAACGACCATGCACGGCGACTGCGGCAGCCCCTGCGCCCTCAAGCATCTGGGCAAATGTCGCGGCATTGCGGTCCTCGGCATAAAAGCCCTTGCGGATCTTGACGGTCACGGGCACATGCGCCGCGCCCACCGTGGCCTCGACGATCTTCTCCGCCAGGTCGGGCGTGCGCATGAGCGCCGAACCCTCGCCCTTGGTGACAACCTTGCGAGCCGGGCAGGCCATGTTGATATCGATCAGCGACAGGCGATCGCCAACGCGCTCCTCGACGGCGGCGACGGCGCTCGCAAACTGATCGGGCTTGGAGCCAAAGAGCTGCACGCAAATCTGCTGCTCCTCGTCGGCCGGCAGCACCAGGCGCCACGTTTTGTTGCTGGCATAGGCAAGGCCTGCCACGCTCACCATCTCGCTGTAGGCAAGGTTGGCACCACGGCGGCGACACATGATGCGATAGGCGGGGTCGGTAACGCCCGCCATGGGAGCCATAAGGAACGGCTGCTCGGCATAGGCGCCCAGCAGCCGCTTGCTGTAATCAGAAAGCGCCATGGACCTACTCGTCCACCTTGAGGATCGCCATAAAGGCCTCCTGCGGGACCTCGACCGATCCGATGGCCTTCATACGCTTCTTGCCCTCTTTCTGCTTCTCGAGCAGCTTGCGCTTACGCGAGATATCGCCGCCGTAGCACTTAGCAAGAACGTCCTTGCGACGCGCCTTGACGGTGGAACGGGCGATGATCTTGTTGCCGATAGCACCCTGGATGGGAACCTCGAACAGCTGACGCGGGATGATTTCCTTGAGCTTGTCGCACAGGCCACGGGCCAGGCCATATGCCTTGTCCTTATGGACTATAAACGAAAGCGCGTCCACCTCGTCGCCCGAAAGCAAAATATCGAGCTTCACGAGCTCGGAGGGACGGTACTCGTTGAACTCGTAGTCGAGCGAGGCATAGCCCTTGGTGCGGCTCTTGAGCTGATCGAAGAAGTCCAAGATGAGCTCGGCGAGCGGCATATCGAAGCGCATCTCGACCGATTTGCTCGTCAGGTGGATCATATCGGTTGTGACGCCGCGGTGCTCAATGGCGAGCTGCATGACGGCACCCGTGTACTCAGGCGGGCAGATGATCTTTGCCTTGAGGTAGGGTTCCTCGATACGATCGATGCGTGTGGCCTCGGGAAGGTCCTGCGGACTGCGGACATCGATCATTTCGCCGTCGGTCTTGTAGACGTGATAGTCGACCGAGGGACTCGTGGCAATGAGGTCCAGGTTGAACTCGCGCTCCAGGCGTTCCTTGACGACTTCCATGTGCAGCAGGCCCAGGAAGCCCACGCGGAAGCCAAAGCCGAGCGCCACCGAGGTCTCGGGCTCCCACACCAACGACGGGTCGTTGACGTGCAGCTTATCGAGGGCGTCGCGCAGATTCTCGTAGTCCTTGTTGTCGATCGGGAACAGGCCCGTGTAGACCATGGGCTTGGCCTCGCGGTAGCCCGGAAGCGGCTCGGGGCAGGGGTTCGACGCCCACGTAAGGGTATCGCCCACGCGAACGGCCTCGGGGTCCTTCAAGCCCGTGACCACATATCCGACCTCGCCGACCGTCAGCGCGTCGACCGGGGTCTCGGCAGGACGCTTGACGCCCACGCCGTCGACCAAAAAGTCGCCCTTGGCCTGCATCATAAGCAGGGTATCGCCCTTTTTGATGGAACCATCGAAGACGCGCACCGTAGCCACCACACCGCGATACTCGTCAAAGTACGAATCCAAAATGAGCGCTTTGAGCGGAGCGTTTGCATCGCCCTTTGGCGGCGAAATCAAAAAGACGATGGACTCCAGCAAATCGTGAATGCCCTCGCCGGTCTTGCCCGAGACGCACACGGCATCATCGGCAGGGATCGCCAGGTCATCCTCGATCTCGGTCTTAACCTCGTCGGGATGGGCCGAGGGAAGGTCGATCTTGTTGATGGCCGGCACAATGTCCAGATTGGCGTTCATGGCGAGCGTCGCGTTGGAGACGGTCTGCGCCTCGACGCCCTGCGTGGCGTCGACGACGAGCACCGCGCCTTCGCAGGCGGCCAGCGAGCGCGAGACCTCATAGGTAAAGTCCACGTGGCCCGGCGTATCGATCAGATTGAACTGATACGTCTCACCATCGTCGGCGTCATAGGAAACGCGGACGGCATTGGACTTGATCGTGATGCCGCGCTCGCGCTCGATATCCATGGTGTCGAGCAGCTGCGACTCCATGTCGCGTTCGTCAACGGTATGGGTGAGCTCGAGGATACGGTCACTGATCGTAGACTTGCCATGGTCGATGTGCGCAACGATTGAGAAGTTGCGGATGTGGGAAATGTCAATTGAAGTATTCATGCGGACTATCTTACCCGAGCGGTACAAAAAATGGAGCCTGTTCCATAAAACAGGCTCCATTTATGCGCGTAATCTGTGTGGTGTGAAATTTACAACTTAGGCGTTGATGCTGTTCACGAGCTTGGCAAGACCGGACTTGCGGTTGGAAGCCTGGTTCTTGTGGATAACATGCTTGGCAGCAGCCATGTCGAGACGCTTCGTGACGGTCTTGAGGGCAGCCTGGGCCTTCTCGGCGTCGCCCTCGGCGACGGCGGACTGGACGTGCTTGGTCAGCGTCTTGAGCTCGGACTTGACAGCCTTGTTACGCATGCGAGCTGCCTCATTGGTGCGGATACGCTTCTTCTGAGACTTGATGTTTGCCACTTCTGGAGTTCCTTTCGAGTTCCTTGCAAAAAATGTATGACACCTCTGAGACACGGTGAGGTCATGCAAGCGCCTACTATAGCACGCTCCCTCTCAAAGGGATAGAACGAATTTGTCAAATAGGCAGGTATCATCACGATTTTCTCAAGATGTTCGTAATCCAGAGCAAAAGCGCGGTCTCAGAATCGGCAGAGCCCTTGAGCGCGAGCTCCACATCGACCGCACCCTCGAGCGCTGCGACGAGCTCGGTCATCGAAAAACGACGCGCCCAGGTAAGGTGATTCTTGACCTGCCAGGACTGGAGCTTGAGCGTTGCGGCCAGCTCGCGACCCTGCCCACGCGCGTCGAGCGCCTTGGCGACGATAAGCTCGCGAATGCGACCGCACAGCAATGTGTAAGTCCACACGTAGCTCTTGGAGGGCAGGAGCTTAAAGAGCTCGAGCGAACGCCGCATATCGCGAGCCGAGACGGCGTTGAGGAAGTCCCAGGGTTGGATCTCGGCCGTACGTACAATCCAGCGCTCAACATCGGCAAGTTCAATCTGGGGCGACTCGACCATCTGGGCAAGCTTAGCCAAGTCGTTATCGAGCATGCGCGTGTTTTCGCCCGAACGCGAGACGAGCTCCTCGGCGGCCGCCGTCGAAATCGACTTACCGCGCTGCGTCGCCATCTGCTGAACACGGCGCGGCAGTTCCCAGCGCTTGGTACCCGAGCAATCGACGATAGCCTTCTTGTCGATCTTGGCGATTGCCTTATACAGGCGCGTATTCTTGGCAAGTGAGTCGGCGATGATGAGGCAGACCGTTGTTGGGCTGGGACTCGCCAGATACCCAACGAGCGGCTCCGAGACCGCCTTGGCGAGCTTTGAGCAGCCATCGAGGATTACCAGACGAAACTCGCTGCCCATCGGAAAGGTGTTAAGCGATCCGATAATGGACTCGATATCGGGGTCCTTGGTCATGTCTCGCTCGTCGAGGTTGAACTCGACCATACCCGATTTTTCCAGACGCGCTTTCATACGCGAGACGGCGTGGTCGCGCTTAACTCCGTCGGTACCGACAATCAGATATGCCGGCAGCAAACCGGTTTCGGACATTGCGCTCCCCTCCCGCAGGCCTTCGTATTCGTTCCGTGCCATTCTAGCCCAGGGGCCCACCACACGCCAACGACGTCGTCACGGTCGCTGGCATCGCATCGCAAAGCCATTCGCAGTCGGTGTGACGGTAATGTCGCCGTGTTCGATAGTACACGCGAAAACACCACCCGCTTCCTTAACGGCATCGATGCAGGCATCGGACGGATGGCCGTATCGATTCCCCTCACCGGCGCTTGCGAGGGAAAGCTCGGGCTTCAGGACGTCCAGCAACTCGCCATCGACTGAAACCTTGGAGCCGTGATGCCCAAGTTTAAGGACATCGATATCCCCCACTTCCTGCACGAATTCCCGTTCTTGGTCGAGCTCGGCATCACCGGTGAGGAGCATACGCAGGCCCTTGCCTTCCTGAACATAAGAGAGCAGAAGGACAAGCGAGTCCTCATTTCCCTCGCCATCCACGGACTCGAATGGCCACATCACGCGGGCGCAAAATGAGCCGATGTCGACCATATCCCCACGGCGCACCTGCCGATACTCCACGCCAGGTCGGTTCAATACCTCGGCAGGAGCATCCTCCAGCGCATCCGCGGCCACGGCAATCGTTCCGACCGAAAACTGTTCGAGCACGGCAGGCAGACCACCCCAGTGGTCCTCATCCCAATGCGTCACAAAGACGGCGTCGATATGGTGCACGTTATTGCGAACCAACGCCGCCACCACGCGCTCGTCGAGTCCGCAGTCGACGAGTGCAACTGCGCCGCCCTGGCGGATAAGAATCGCATCGGCCTGGCCCACATCGAGCACCGTCACCGAAGGCGGAGCGAATCGATCCCAGTAGACGTACGGAATCGCAGCCAAAAGCACCAGGCATACAAGCCCCACCGCCATAGGACGTGCACGAGGACGCGGCCACCAGACCAGCAGAACCATCAGAAAACACGGCACTAAGTAAATCCACATGCTATCGGGCGGCACATTCACGGATGCACCCGGCACGGCGGCAAACAGCTGCTCGAAGAACAGCGCGCAACGGGCGGCAATCATGGGCACAACGAGCGCCCAAGTCCGAAACGGTGCCACGAACGAAAAGGGAACCAACACGATCGACACAGCGAGCAGTACGCTCACCACCGGACCGAGGACCGCATTTGCCAGCGGAGCAATGAGCGAGAACGTACCGAAGGCAGGAACGGTAATGGGAAGTGTCGCCAGTTGCGAGCACAGCGTGACGGAAAGCACGCTGGCAACGCCCGATGGCACACCTAGCTCACCCAACGCGTAGGTCGCATAGGGACAAAAGCACAGAATGGCTAAGACGCTGGCGCATGAAAGCTGAAAGCCCATCTCGAACAGCACCGTCGGCCGCAGTAGCACAAAGATGGACATGGTTACGAAGAGTGCCGATGCGCCATGCCGACGACGCCCCGCGCCGTTTACGACAAGCGTCACGAACACCATGCAGCACGCGCGCACGGCCGAGGGAGACGCGCCCGTAAAGGCAGCGTAGCCCACAAGCGTTATCGCCAATATCGCCCGCTGAAGACCACGTGAGCACCGAGTCTTTTGCAATACACCCTCGATTACAAACCCCACGATAGCCAAATGGCTGCCCGAGACGGCGATAAGATGCGCCGTTCCCGTCACCGAAAACCAGTCGCCCGCCGGCTGGGCGCGCAGCTCGGCCGAACGACCGCAGACGACACCGGCTATGAGCGCACGCGCCGGGTCGGTCGCAGGCGCGATGGACGCAAGCAGCCCATTTCGCAGCCGAAGCAGCGGCCTCGGAGAACCCTCATCGACCGACACAATCCGAACGGCTTTAACCTTGCGTACCTCGCCTCGAAGCACGCGCGATCGTCCATACGCATCGTTCTCAAAACGTGACACGCGACCGATAACACGCACGTGCGCCCCGACCTTGAACTCACGGTCACACGATAGGCGAACCGTTGCCAAGTTCTTACCGTCCGAGCGTGCCCCGCAGGTATAGGAATACACGTCGTCATTTATGGATGGGTCACCCTGCACGACAAACTCGAGACTGCTTGCCGCTCGACCGTCGAGCGCCTTCGAGGCGTTGAGCGCACCCACGGCCCACCACGCCGAAACGACCGTACCCGCTATGAGACCGACGGACGCGGCATACTGCCACCGCTTCAAAGGGGCAAGCCGCGCACAAGAGTGAGCCAGCACAACGAAAACCGCTGCCGCAACGGGAATGGCCCATAGCGGCCCGACCGCCGTCGCCCGCTCCCTCAGCAGCGCATCAGCGGCTATGCTGAGCACCAAGGCGCAGCTCACGCACATGCCGGCACACAGGGCCATCGTCCACGGAAT
The DNA here is from genome assembly GCF_028206795.1 of Collinsella aerofaciens. Classification (GTDB taxonomy): domain Bacteria; phylum Actinomycetota; class Coriobacteriia; order Coriobacteriales; family Coriobacteriaceae; genus Collinsella; species Collinsella aerofaciens_AX. The sequence goes on from NZ_JAQLFJ010000009.1 coordinate 75,145, forward strand.
CAGGGGTCGCGGAGGCATCACGTGCTCGCGCTCGGTCGCGCTCATACGCAGATGCAATCTTTGATTTTGGCAAGCTTCTTCTCGCCGATTCCCGACACACGCATCAGATCGTCAACCGAGGCGAAAGCACCGTTCTTTGTCCGCTCATCGATAATCGACTGGGCCATGGAGGGGCCGATGCCCGAAAGCGTCTGCAGCTCTTCTGCGCTTGCCGTATTGATGTTTACTAGGCCTGTTGCGCCACTAACGCCCGACGATGCGGAAGTCCCACCATCAACACCGGCTTCCGCAATGGACGCCTGCTGCTCCCCTACCGTTGGAACGTGAATTTTTTGTCCATCAGTGACCTTGGATGCACGATTAAGCCCCGTAACGTCTGCTTCGGGCGCCAGCCCGCCGGCGGCATCAATCGCCTGAGCCACCCGCGCCCCGTCTTTGAGGCGATATACACCGGGTGACACCACGGCGCCATCAACATCGACATAGACCTCTGCCGCGGCAGACGCCTTAGGCGAAGAGCCTTCGGATGTCTTTCCGCTCGAAGCATCGCCGGATCCCGGCTCCACTAACGTGCCCGAACCATCAGTGCGCTCAAACGACACACCGCCGGCACCGCCGCCAAGGTTCGCCATCGCCAGCCCACTCGCCATCGCAATGACGACCAGTATCGCCATCACCACTGCCTTATGACCGAGCAGTTTGCCCGCCCAGCGGTCCATCTTTTTGACTCGTTCGTGTTGTTCGCGCTGCGCCATAGCAAAACCTCCCAACACCATCGTGTCAGGAAAACGCAGCCGAACGAACCGCATGGACAAACCAGTTTTGACGGTCAAACCAAATACCGACCAAAACCTTGCGCGAACATGTCCATTTATTCAGTCACACGTCAGCGAATGAGCATCTTGGCATCATTTGCCCAGATAGCAAAAGGCCGACGATGCAAAAACATCGCCGGCCTATGCAACAAATTACTCGTGCTCTTGGTATATCTCACGCGGAGCGAGCTCCGAATGTTTGCGTTTTAAGGTCTTAGGGGCCTTATACGTGTTGCTCTCGAAGTCGATGTACTCGGTCTGCTTGAGCAGGCGCTCGATCATCTCCTCATGATCGAACAACTCCCAGGCCTCATGCACGGCATCGAGTTTAGCGTGCGTCTCGGGTCGGCGCGGCATAAACAGCGTGCAGCAGTCGGGAGCGGCCTCAGTCGAGATATCGAACGTACCGATCTCCTCAGCACGCGCGATGATCTCCTGCTTGTCCGAACCGATGAGAGGACGGAACACGGGGATCTTCACGGCCTCGTTGACGGCCATGATGTTCTCAAGCGTTTGGGAGGCAACCTGCCCAAGCGATTCGCCCGTAACGATGGCCTTGGCGCCCTCGATGTGCGCAATGCGCTCGGCAACCGAATACATAATGCGACGATACATGATCACACGCAGGTTGCTGGGGCAGGTGACCGAAATCTCACGCTGGCAGTCGCCAAACGGCACCACGTACAGGCGGCCGATCTGGACACCCGGCTCAAGCGCACGGATGATGTCCTGCACCAAATACTCGCTCGTATCAGGCGTCTGCGGACGACCGGAGAAATGCACCGGCACGCACACCGCGCCGCGACGCGCGAGCATCCAGGTCGCCACCGGAGAATCGATACCCGACGACAGCAGCGTCACGACCTTGCCGGCAGAACCCACCGGCAGACCGCCCACGCCGCGCTCGGAGCGCGCGTACACATAAACGCTACCCTGGACCACCAGTACGTGCACCATCGCATCGGGGTCGTGCATTTGAACCTTTTTATCGGGGAAGGCCTCACACAGTACCTCGCCCACCTGACGATTAATATCGATCGAGGTGAGCTCATAGTCGGTATTGGAGCGCTTGGCGTGCACCTTAAACGAATCGAAGGAACCAAACTCGCGCAGTGCCTTCACGGCGGCGGCGCAGTACTCCTGCGGGTCGCGGTTGGTGTGATACGCCATAGACACACGGGCAACACCGGGGACGGTGCGAATGACACGCGCCGCCTCGTCGGCCTGATGCTCGTTAAAGGTCACGAGGATATAACCGGAAATTCGAGACACGGCGTTCACGGAAAAGGCGGCCAAGGCCGCCTTGATGTTATCCATGAGGATATGCTCAAAATGTGCGCGGTTCTTGCCCTTCAGTCCAACCTCGTGATAGTGGACCAGGCAGACGCGAGCCGCCATTTAGGCTTCAGCAACCTTGTGGCCAAGCGCCTTCTCGTAACGGGCCTCGTCGTAAGAGATGTCACCGTCGACAATCTCGTCCATAGCCATCGAGATGGTATCGGCACCGGAAAGCCCGATGGTGATGTCATCGACATCCTGGACGGCAAGCACGCGGTTGTGCTGGCCACGCAGCATGCTATTGATGTCGCAGGCGCGCTTGGAGGCAAGCGAAGCGAGCAGGAAGCGGTTGTGATCGGTCTTCTCCAGAAGATCGTCAATGCAAGGCTTTACAACGGACACGGACCTCAGATCCTTTCATGCATATCGAGAACGCGAACGAGCTCATCGGTCGCGCGGTCGAGATCGTCATTCACCACGACGTCGTCGTAGCGGTCGGCAAGGGCAAGCTCATCGGCGGCGTTTGCCATACGCAGCTCAATCGTCTCGGGCGTCTCGGTACCGCGACCGACCAGACGCTCGCGGAGTACCTCAAGCGAAGGCGGCTTGATAAAGATCAGCACGGCCTCGGGGAAACGCTCCTTCACCTGCAGGGCGCCCTGGACATCGATCTCCAAAATCAGAGACGAGCCCGAGGCGAGCTTGGATGTGACCTCGCTCACCAACGTGCCGTAGCAGTTACCGTGGACCTCGGCCCACTCAACAAACTCACCGTTTGCCACGCGGCGGTCGAACTCCTCGCGCGTCAGAAAAAAGTAGTTGACGCCGTCGACCTCACCTTTGCGTGGTGCTCGCGTGGTAGCCGAAACCGTCAGACCCAGGTTCGAGCGGCGCTCGCGCACACGAGTGACGAGCGTACCCTTGCCTGCGCCTGACGGTCCAGAAATCACAAAGAGCTTGGAATCCTGAGCGCTCACTTATTTGGTCAGCTGCTCGAGGAGCTGCTCGCGCTGACGGACGCCGAGGCCCTGGACGCGACGAGTAGCGGAGATACCGAGCTCCTCCATGATCTTGGCGGCCTTGGCCTTGCCATAACCGGGGAGAGACTCGATGAGGGTGGAAACCTTCATGCGGGAAGCGATGGGGTCATCGGAGTTGAGCACGGACTCGAGGGACTTCTCGCCCTTCTTGATCTGCTCGCGAAGCTCAGCGCGGGCGTGACGTGCGGCGGCAGCCTTCTCAAGAGCCTGCTTGCGCTGCTCGTCGGTAAGCTGAGGGAGTGCCATTCGTACCTCCAAATAGTTGGGTTATATCTGATTCAATAATTGGCATTTTAGCACGTAGAACGTACAAAATGCCTAATCGCGGCTCCATAGGTTAGACGATACCCGCAAAAAGTGCAATATACTGCGCCCAAAGTTAAGCCCCTGACCTGCGATTCCACACAAAGGATGGGAAAGTTTACGCAGGCACAGGGGCTATTTTGTGCTAATGAGACCCAAAAGTGGTGACTTAGGGGAATCTTTTACGCGACGTTTTCGACCAGCTCGGCGACGATGGCGTCAAAGGCGGCAACCGGATCGTCGGCACCGGTGATGGGACGGCCCACCACAATGTGGCTTGCGCCACGCTCGATAGCCTGGGAAGGCGTCGCCACGCGGGACTGGTCACCAAGGGCGGCACCCACCGGACGCACACCCGGAGTCACGATCAGGGCATCAGGACCCAGCAGCTCACGCATGTCGTGAGCCTCCATCGGCGAGCACACGATGCCGTCGATGCCATTGGCCTGAGCAAGCTTTGCCAAGCGGGCGGCCTCCTCGGCCACGGGAGACTCGACGCCGATCTCGCTCAAGGCATCCTGATTCATGCTCGTGAGCACGGTGATGGCGACGAGCTTGGCGCGGTCCTCACGCGCCTCCTCGGCACCCTCGCGGCAGGCAGCGAGCATAGCACCCGAGCCCAGGCCGTGGACCGAAAGCAGGTCGGCACCGGCAAGCGAGGCCGAGCGGGCAGCGCCGCGCACCTGATGCGGAATGTCATGGAACTTAAGGTCGAGGAAGACCTTAAAGCCAAGGTCCTTAAAGGTCTTGACGATCTGGGGACCCTCAGCGTAATAGAGCGTCATGCCGACCTTGAGCCAGGCGGCATGGCCCGAAAGCTCGTGGGCGAGCTCGAGCGCGCGCTCACGGTCGCAGTCGAGGGCGACGATAACACGGTCGCGGGCATCATTCTCTAGCATTCGAAAGCACCCACCAGCTCGTTGATGTCCTTTACGCCCTGGGACTCGGCCCAGGCCTCGAGCTCATGCGCGATCTTAAGCGAAGCGCACGGATCGACGAAGTTGGCCATGCCGACCGACACGCAGGTGGCGCCGGCCAGGATAAACTCAGCCGCATCCTCGCCAGTCATGACACCGCCGACACCGTTGATGGGGATATCGACGGCCTGGGCAACCTCCCAGACCATGCGCACGGCGATGTGGTGGCACAGCGGGCCCGAAAGGCCGCCCTTGGGCTTGGCCACGCGGGACTTGCGAGTATGGACGTCGATGGCCATGCCCTGGATGGAGTTGATGACCGAAAGGCCGTCGGCGCCGGCAGCCTCGAGGGCCTTGGCGATCTCGGCGACGTTGACCGGCGCCATCTTCACGAACAGCGGCTTATCGGTCACCTTGCGGCAGGCAGCCATAACGGAAGAGGCGCCCTCGGGCGTGGAGCCCATGGCGGCACCGCCGGCGGCGATATTAGGGCAGCTCACGTTGATCTCGTAGCCGGCAGCCCAGGGGCACAGCTCGACATACATCTCGAGTGCGCGGACAAACTCGTCAACGGAGTGACCGGCAACCTGACAGATGACCTGGCAGCCGTCCTTGGACAGCTGTTCGAGCCACGGACCGGACTCGCGGGCAAAGGCGGCCACGCCGGGGTTCTGAAGACCCACGGAGTTGATCATACCGCCGGGAATCTCGGCCATGCGGGGCGCGGGATTGCCGGGCCAGGGCTCGGCAGCGCAACCCTTGGTGGTGATGGCGCCCAGCTGGGAAACATCAAAGAAGTTCTGGAACTGCCAACCGTAGCCAAAGGTACCGGCTGCGGTGTTAATGGGGTTCTGCATCTTGACGCCGCCGAAATCGACGGCCATGTTCACGGTACCCACTAGAAGACCACCACCTTGGAAGCATCGAACACGGGGCCGCACATACAAGCACCCTTCATACCGTCGACCGTCTCGACATTGCAGGTGTTGCAGGCGCCAAAGCCACAGCTCATCATGCGTTCGAGCGACACCTCGCAGTACACACCGGCCTCGGCGGCAGCGGCGGCGACCTTCTTCATCATGACGGCGGGGCCGCAGCTGGCGACGTAGTCGTAGCCGCCCTCTCCAAGCAGCTCGGCTGCCGGATCGGTGCAAAAACCGTGCGTGCCGAGCGAACCGTCGTCGGTGCACACGTTAACCGTGGCGCCCAGCGCACGGAACTCATCGACACCCACGGCCTTGGAAGCGGTGCCAAAGCCCAGGCACACGTCCATATCAACACCCTGCTCGGCAAGCATGCCGGCAAGACACAGCACAGGCGGAACGCCGATGCCACCGGCGACGAGCAGTGCCTTCCTGGTGCCCTCGGGTACCATCCAGCCACGGCCACCGGGGCCCAACAGGTTAGAGGTGGAGCCAGGGCCCATCTGGGACAAACGGCGGGTATCGTCGCCCACGACGGCGTACCACAGCTCGACGGTGCCGGCCTCGGCGTCGGCGCGGTAGAAACTCAAGGGCACACGAAGCAGAGAAGACGCATCGCCGGGGACGGCGATGTTCACAAACTGACCGGGCTTGAGCGCACTTGCAAGCTTGGGGGCCGAGATAACGAGCGAGAAGATGCCGTCGGCGATCTCCCGGTTCGAGACGACCTCGAAGTCGTGCATGCGTGCAGTGGAAGGTGTGGGCATAGACGCTCCAATCCCCCATGCGGTTGCATGGTCTAAACGAACAGAAAGCGCGGCACCGCAAGGGCGCCGCGCACAAAAGCGATAAGGCTATGCTAGCAGATGCAGCCGTCGGCAAGCGTCTGTTTACCGCCGACAAATACATCGGTGGCACGACCGGTGAGCGTGCGGCCGGCAAAACCGGAGTTCTCGGCGCGCGACTCGTAACCGTCCTCGCCAACCGTCCAGGTTGCGGAGGGGTCGAACACGGTCAGGTCGGCGACAGAGCCCGCCTTGACCTGAACCTGATCGAGGCCCAGAATCTCACGCGGCTTGATGGCCATGAGCTCGACCATGCGGCTCACGCTCATCTTGCCCGTGTTGACCAGCTCAGTGAGCACGAGCGACAGCGAAGTCTCGAGGCCAATCATTCCAAAGGGCGCGAGCTCGAACTCGCGGGCCTTCTCCCACGGGGTGTGGGGAGCGTGGTCGGTAACGATAGCGTCGACGGTACCGTCGATGACACCCTGACGGATGGCCTCGGCATCCTCGTCAGTGCGCAGCGGCGGATTGACCTTGAGCGAGGTGTTGTAGGTCTCGTCCAGGTCGTTCTCGGTCAGGAACATGTGGTGCGGGGTGGCCTCGCAGGTCACCTGGACACCGGCAGCCTTACCGGCACGCACGAGCTCCAGGCCATGAGCGGTGGAGATGTGCTGGATGTGCAGCTTGGCACCGGTCAGCTTGGCAATCTCGATGTCGCGGGCAATCTGAAGCTCCTCGCCGGCGGCCGGCCAACCCTCGAGGGCCAGACGGGTCGAGACCTTGCCCTCGTTGATCTGGCCGTGGCCGACCAGATCCTCGTCCTGGCAGTGGCTCATAAAGACCTTGCCGAACATCTTGCCGTAGTCCATGCAGCGACGGAGCATGCCCGCGCCCTGCACGCCGCGACCGTCGTCGGTGAAGGCGACGGCGCCGTGGGCGACCATATCGCCCATCTCGGACATGGCCTCGCCCTTAAGACCGCGGGTCATGGCGCCCGACGGATAGACGCGGCAGTGGCCGACCTCGGCAGCGCGGGACTTGACGAACTCCACGACGGTGCCGTTATCGGTGACAGGATCGGTGTTGGGCATGGCGCACACGCCGGTGAAGCCGCCCTTGGCAGCAGCGCGGGTGCCGCTCTCGATGTCCTCTTTGACCTCGTAGCCAGGCTCGCGCAGATGCACGTGCATATCCACCAGGCCGGGGACGAGATACTTGCCGGAAAGGTCGCGGACCTCGGCTCCCTCGGCGGCGAGGTTCTCGCCGACCTCGGCGATCTTGTCACCGTCGATCAGGACGTCGACGACACCGTCAAGCTCGACGGACGGATCGACGACGTGGGCATTCTTAAGAAGCAAGGCCATTATCGGCACCTCCAAGCAGCAGATACAGGATAGCCATACGCACGCAGATACCGGCGTAGACCTGCTCCAGGATGACGGAGCGTTGCGGGTGGTCGGCCATATAGGAGTCGAACTCAACGCCGCGGTTGATGGGGCCCGGGTGGCAGATAATCGCATCGGGCTTCATGAGCTTCTCGCGGTCCTTGGTCAGACCGAAGAGCTTGTGGTACTCACGAATCGTGGGGAACGGTGCGCCCTCGAGGCGCTCCTGCTGCACGCGCAACATGTAGACGACGTCCAGCTCGGGCAGGACGGAATCGAGGTCGCTCGTCACGTGGTCGCAACCCAGAACCTCGGGCGCCGGCGGCAGCAGCGTGCCGGGGGCGACAGCGTAGGTCTCGCAGCCCATGATCTTAAGGGCGGGGATCAGCGAGCCGCACACGCGGGAGTGCGCGATATCGCCGACGACGGCGACCTTCAGACCGTGGAAGTCACCCTTGTGCTCCCAGATGGTGTACAGGTCGAGCAGGGCCTGCGTGGGGTGGTTGTGCTTGCCGTCGCCGGCGCAGATGACGCTCGCGGGCGAGTTCTGCGTGACGATGTAGGGAGCACCGGCGTGCTTATCGCGAACGACGATGCAATCAATCTTGTAGGCGTTGAGGGTCTCGACGGTGTCGACGAGGCTCTCGCCCTTGACCGTGGAGGTCGAGGAGCCGCCAAAGTTGAGGCTGTCGGCCGAAAGGCGCTTCTCGGCGAGCTCGAAGGAGCTGCGGGTGCGCGTCGAGGGCTCGTTGAACATGTTGACGATGGTCTTGCCCTTGAGCGTGGGGACCTTCTTGATCGCACGCTCGTTGACCTCAGAGAACGCCTTGGCGGTCTCGAGGATGAGCTTGATGTCCTCTTCGGAGTACTCGGTAATGTCGATCAGGTGCTTATGGTTGAACGCCACGGTACTACTCACCTCCCAGCGGCGCGGAGCCCACGTGGGAACCCGGCGCGACGTCGTTAATCTCGACGGCGGTGTGGCCGTCGACTTCCTTCATATATAGGTGCACGTTCTCCTCATGCGACGAGGGAACGTTCTTGCCGACAAAGTCCGGCGAGATGGGGAGCTCACGGTGACCGCGGTCAACGAGAACTGCCAGCTCGATGCGGCTCGGACGGCCCAGGTCCATGACGGCATCCAGAGCGGCGCGGATAGTACGGCCCGTATACAGGATGTCGTCCACCAGCACGACGCGCTTGCCGTCGACGCTGAAGGGAATGTTGGTAGCGTGGATCGCGGGAGCGAAATTGGTCGCATAGTCATCGCGGTAGAAGCTGATGTCCAGGCTGCCGAGCGGAACGTCGACGCCCTCGATCTCCTTGATCTCCTCGGCGAGCTTCTTTGCCAGAAGGTCGCCGCGCGTGACGATGCCGACCAGAGCGAGGTCTTCACAGCCCTCGTTGCGCTCGAGAATCTCGTGCGCGATGCGGGTCATCGCTCGATTAACGGCGGTCTCGTCCATGATGACCGCCTTGGGGGAAGTCGTGCCCATCGATCTCCTTCCTCACATGTCTTGACTGCTGACACAGTCAAAAAAATAGATGCCCGACCGCTTAAAGCGGACCAGACACCCACAGGAAGGGCTGCTCTTTGGCAGCTATGTAATTCCATGTGGGTATCTCGTACCCCTTTAATGGTCAAGGGATAGTGTAGCCAACCTCGAGCTTAATTGCGAGCATAAATACAGAACAATCCGTAAACGGGCGCAGGTGCTCCATAAACCTATATATATTTGTGGGACGAGCTTGAAAACGCACGCACGAGCTGGCATAATCCCCTCTGCTGCACGCAAATCGGATCTACGTCCAGGGCCGTGGCGTGAGCACTATCGCCAAAAGAGGAATATCTCTGTGTAGATTGCGCACAGGGAGCGCCTTCTGTGCTATAGTTCAGGCTTGTTTGTTAACGCGACATGTTCGTTTGTCGCCCAAGGAGGGTCAGTTATGTCCAAAGTTTGCGAAGTTTGCGGTAAGCACCCCGTTGCCGGTCGCTCCATCAGCCACTCTCACCGCGTCACCAACCGTAAGTTCCGCCCCAACATCCAGCGCGTCTACGTCGTCGTCGATGGTCACCGTCGCAAGATGAACGTTTGCTCCACCTGCCTCAAGTCCGGCAAGGTTGCGCGCTCCTAAATAAGGTCTTACCAACAAGTACCTCGGACTCTCCGGGTCAAAGACCTCGCGTTCACGTAGAACTAACCAAAGGCGTCCTCCCCCACGGAGGGCGCCTTTTTGCACTCATTGGGGACAGACTTACATGAGTGTTTTCACGCATTGGGGACAGACGTAACGCATGCCGACTGCGGTTCGGCCCCTACCTCACGCTGCCTCCTTCCAGCCTACAGTGGCCTTGGTCACGCTTGTAGCGCCGATACCGGTGATACGGGCAATTTGCTTGACCGTGAGATGTGCCCGCCTGAGCCTCAGCAGACAGGCATCACGTTCGGAGCGTGGCAGGGCCTTGAGCAGCGCAGGATCCATGCTCGGCAAAACTTCGCGCGCAACGGAAAGGGCGTCCTCATCGGGGATCCGTCGGCGCGGAAGAATCTCCACTGACCAGATGCGCCCGGCAACTTCCTCGAGATGCTCGCAATAGCAACGAGAGCCTCCGACAATATCGAGCATAGGGGCCGCGTCACAGATATCAAAGGGATCGTATCCCAGCTGGTATGCCTTGTAGCTTGACCAGCGGTAGGCATCGAGCGAGTCGAGCACACCTTTCACAGGATTGAGATGGATATAATCGAGCAACTGCACCGCCTGCGTGTCCGACTCGACCGCGATCCGCGAATAGCGATTATCAAACAGGTGACCCGTTCTTCCCGTTTTTCCATTGAAATACTTGGCATAGGCCGTCAGCGCGCACTGCATTGCCTTTGAAAGGTTGTCATATGGGTCATCAACCATCAAATGGAAGTGATTATCCATAAGGCACCAGGCCAACACCGCCACGTCATGGCACGCAAACCTGTCCGATATGTCCGATAAGAAACGATAGCGGTCGGAATCATCTTCAAAAATGATCTGTTTGGAGTTGCCGCGGTCAAAGACGTGGTAATAGCCGGTGAGCGATATTTCGCGGGCGCATCGGGGCATGGTCTCTCCTTTCAAAGCCGTACAGGCAACACCTAAAAGGAGAGAAGGAACGCGAAATGCTGAGCCTGTGACCTATTTATATCCAATCTGCGCCAAAAACAGGCCCAGAACGGCAAAATGACAAATCCATGTCTGTCACAAATGAGTGAAAGCACTCATGTAAGTCTGTCCCCAATGAGCGGGGCAATGCAATAGGCAGATAGTTATAGTTGAAACGTTTCAGTTGATTGAAACGTTTTAGTATGCCTTTTACGGGAATCTTACCGTTTACCGAATTATTTCTTGCTATCATGCAAGACGTAGGGTAAATCTCCGATCGCAAGGAGACACAAATGGTGAAAAAGTCACCGGAAAACACTACTCCCGCAATTGTGGACAACGTAGAGGCGCTTGAGGCTAAGCTCGCTCAGATGCGAGAGGCCCAGGCGCTTTTTGCTACGTACACGCAGGAGCAGGTCGACAAGATCTTCTATGAGGCCGCCATGGCCGCCAACAAGGCTCGTATCCCGTTGGCGAAGATGGCCATCGAGGAGACCGGCCGCGGCGTTCTTGAGGACAAGGTCATCAAGAACCACTACGCCGCAGAGTACATCTACAACGCTTACAAGAACACCAAGACCTGTGGTGTCCTGGAGCGCGACGAGGCTTATGGCATCACCAAGATCGCCGAGCCCATCGGTATCGTGGGCGCCGTCATCCCGACGACCAACCCCACCTCCACTGCGATCTTCAAGACGCTGATCAGCCTGAAGACCCGCAACGCCATCATCATCTCCCCGCACCCGGCTGCCGCCAAGTGCACCATCGCCGCCGCCAAGCTCGTGCTTGACGCCGCCGTCAAGGCCGGCGCCCCCGAGGGTATCATCGGCTGGGTCGATGTCCCCTCCATCGAGCTGACCAACATGGTCATGCGCGACGTCGACATCATCCTCGCCACCGGTGGCCCGGGCATGGTCAAGGCCGCCTACTCCTCGGGCAAGCCCGCCCTGGGCGTTGGCGCCGGTAACACCCCGGTCGTCATCGACGACACCGCCGACGTGCTGCTCGCCGTCAACTCCATCATCCACTCCAAGACCTTCGACAACGGCATGATCTGCGCTTCCGAGCAGTCCGTGACCGTCATCGACACCATCTATGACCAGGTTAAGGCCGAGTTCCAGAAGCGCGGCTGCTATTTCGTCAAGCAGGGTGCCGAGATGGAGGCCCTGCGTGCCGCCATGTTCAAGAACGGCGCCCTCGATCACCGCATTCCCGGCATGGCTGCCGCCAAGATCGCCGAGCTCGCCGGCATCGAGGTTCCCGCCAAGACCAAGATCCTGATCGCCGAGGTCACCTCCACCGACCCCGCCAAGGAAGAGTTCTCCCACGAGAAGCTCTCCCCGGTCCTGGCCATGTATCACGCCAAGGACTTCCAGGAGGCCGTCGACAAGGCCGAGCACCTGGTGCTCGCCGGTGGCCCGGGCCACACCGCCTCTCTGTACGTGCACCCCGCCCAGGCCGAGAAGATCAGTCTGTTCGAGCACGTCATGAAGGCCTGCCGTATCGTCATCAACACCCCGTCCTCGCACGGCGGCATCGGTGATCTGTACAACTTTGGCATGAAGCCGTCTCTGACCCTGGGCTGCGGCTCCTGGGGCGGCAACTCCGTCTCCGAGAACGTTGGGGTGAAGCACTTGATCAACGTTAAGACTGTGGCCGAGCGCCGTGAGAACATGCTGTGGTTCCGCGCTCCCGAGAAGGTCTACTTCAAGAAGGGTTCCACGCCCGTCGCTCTCGACGAGCTCGGTACCGTCATGGGCAAGAAGCGCGCCTTCATCGTCACCGACCAGTTCCTCTTCAAGAATGGCAACACCCGCGCCATCGAGGCCAAGCTCGACGAGATGGGCATCGCCCACGACTGCTTCTACGACGTCGAGCCCGATCCGTCGCTGCAGTGCGCACGTCGCGGCGCCAAGCAGATGGCTCTCTTTGAGCCGGACGTCATCATCGCCGTCGGCGGTGGCTCCGCTATGGACGCCGGCAAGATCATGTGGATGATGTACGAGCACCCCGAGTGCAAGTTTGAGGACATGGCCATGGACTTCATGGACATCCGCAAGCGTATCTTCACTTTCCCCGAGATGGGCAAGAAGGCCTACTTCGTCGCCGTCCCGACCTCTTCGGGTACCGGCTCCGAGTGCACGCCGTTCGCCATCATCACCGACAAGGAGACCGGCATCAAGTGGCCGCTCGCCGACTACGCGCTGCTCCCCAACATGGCTATCGTCGACGCCGACAACTGTATGACCGCCCCGCGCGGCCTGACCGCTGCCTCCGGCATCGACGTCATGACCCACGCCATCGAGTCCTACGTCTCCATCATGGCTTCCGACTACACCAAGGGCCTCTCCGAGCGCGCTGCTAAGCTCGTCTTCGAGAACCTGCCCTCCAGCTTCACGAACGGCGCCAAGGACCCGCACGCCCGCGAGGAGATGCACAACGCCTCCTGCATGGCCGGCATGGCCTTCGCCAACGCCTTCCTGGGCCTCAACCACTCCATGGCTCACAAGCTCGGCGCCTTCCATCACCTGCCCCACGGCCTCGCCAACGCCGTCATCCTGACCCGCGTTATGCGCTACAACGCCGCTGAGGCTCCCGTCAAGATGGGCACGTTCTCCCAGTATCCTTACCCCAACGCGCTGCACAACTACGCCGAGATGGCCAAGTACTGCGGCATCGAGGGCAAGGACGACAAGGAGGTCTTCGAGAACTTCATCACGAAGCTCGAGGAGCTCAAGGACTTCATCGGTGTCAAGAAGACCATCGCCGACTACGGTGTTGACGAGCAGTACTTCCTCGACACCCTCGACGAGATGACCGAGCAGGCATTCAACGACCAGTGCACCGGCGCTAACCCGCGCTACCCGCTCATGAGCGAGATCAAGGAGCTCTACCTGGACGCCTACTACGGCCGCGAGCCTCAGGACTACGCCGTCTGCTAGTTTTAGCACGGTTTTTAACGGCGGGGGTGCACGGGTGTTTCACACACCCCCGCCGTCGCTTCTATCGCATCGTTGAAAGGATGCAACCATGCTGCTACCCGATTCCAAGACCGAGCTCGTCCGCCGTGGCAACAAGGTCGTTTACGACCTGGGCGACAAGATTGTCAAGGTCTTTAACGAGACCAAGCCTGTCTCCGACGTGTTCAACGAGGCTTTGAATCTTGCCCGCATCAATGAGTGCGGCATCCGCAGCCCCAAGGCTCTCGAGGTTTCCCAGCTCGAGAACGCCAACGGCTGGGCGCTCGTGACCGAGAAGGTTCCGGGCACCACCCTTGCCGAGAAGATGACTGCCGAGCCCCAGCGCTTTGGTGAGTATCTCGAGATGTTCGTCGACCTCCAAATCGAGATCCACGGCTACACCTCCCCGCTGCTCAACCGTCAGCGCGACAAGTTCGCCCGCATGATCGACAGCCTTGATCAGCTCAATGCCACCACGCGCTACAACCTTCAGGAGCGTCTGGACGGCATGACCAAGGAGTTCAAGGTCTGCCACGGCGACTTCAACCCCTCCAACGTCATCGTCGGCGACGACGGCCAGCTCTATGTGTGCGACTGGGCACACGCCACTCAGGGCTCCCCTGCTGCCGACGTTGCCACCACCTACCTGCTCTTCGCCCTCAACAGCAAGGATCAGGCCGAGGCCTACCTGGAGCTCTACTGCGACCGCGCCGACATGCCCATGCAGGTCGTGCGTCAGTGGACGAGCATCGTCGCCGCTTCCGAGCTCGCTCGTAAGCGCAACGTGAACGATGAGTTCCTGAAGAACTGGATCGACGTCGTCGATTATCAGTAATATCTGAGCGATTTATTTCGCATCGGAGGCACAAGAAAACCCCGCAGCTCATATGGGCTGTGGGGTTTTCCTTTACCCATCGAGTTTATTCACGCAACAAAATAGACTGCTCCGCATCTCTTCCTAAGAGAGATACGGAGCAGTCCCGCAATTACATCTAATAGCAGAAACGTCGATTAACGGCGGGCCGCCTTAACAAGCTCGGCAACCTTGGCGACGACCTCGTCAATCGCCACGTCCTCGCGCTCGCCCGTGGCACGGTCCTTGAGCTCAACGGTGCCATTCTTAAGGCCACGCTTGCCAAGCACCACCTGATACGGGAATCCCATAAGGTCGTTATCGGCAAACTTAAAGCCGGGACGCTCGTCACGGTCGTCGACGACGACCTCGATACCCTCGGCGCACAAGCCCTCGACGATTTGGTCGCAGACGGTTGCGCACTCCTCCTTCTTGGGATCGAGCGGAATCACAGCGACCTCGTACGGGGCAACGGAAACCGGCCAGACGATACCGTGCTCGTCGTTGTGCTGCTCCACGACGGCAGCAAGCGAGCGGGACACGCCCACGCCGTAGCAACCCATGATAAGCGGCTTCTCCTTGCCGTCCTCGTCCATAAAGGTGGCGCCCATGGCCTCGGAATACTTGGTACCCAGCTGGAAGACCTGCGAGACCTCGATGCCGCGAGCAGCAGAGAGCGGCTTGCCGCAGTGCGGGCAGGGATCGCCGGCAACGACGGTGACCAGATCTGCCCACTCATCGACGGTAAAGTCGCGCTCGGGGCAGGCACCGGTAAAGTGATAATCGACCTCGTTGGCACCGCAGGCCCACTGCTTGGACTCGCGCAGGCTCTCGTCGCACACCAGACGGATGCCCTCGGGCAAGTTAACCGGTCCGATAAAGCCCTTGTGCAGACCGTAGGTCTGAAGCTCCTCGTCCGTCATCATGCGATAACCCTTGCCAAAGACATGCTCGGCCTTGCAGTCGTTGAGCTCATGATCGCCCGGGACGATGGCCACGACGGGCTTGCCCTCGGCATCGATGAGCGCCAGGGACTTGCGCGTGCCGTTCTCGGGGAACCCAAAGAACTTAGCAACGGCCTCAATGGTGCCCATGCCCGGAGTCTCGACCTTGGTAAGCGTACCGTCACCGGGACCCTCAGTCACGACGACCTTGGTGTTTGCAGCCTCATCATCGGCGGCAAAACCGCAGTCATCGCAATAGACGAGAGAAGCCTCGCCGGCGTCGGCCAAAGCCATGTACTCGACGGAGGTATCGCCACCGATCTCGCCGGAGTCGGCAACGACGGGCAAGGCCTTGATGTAGCAGCGCTCGCAAATGTTAGCGTAGGCCTGCTTCATCTTGTCATACTCCTCCTGCAAGCTCTCCTGCGTGGCGGAGAAGCTGTAGGCATCCTTCATGATGAACTCGCGACCGCGCATCAGGCCAAAACGGGGACGGAACTCGTCGCGGAACTTATCCTGGATGTGATAGAGGTTCACTGGCAGCTGCTTATAGGAGCGCAGCTCGTTGCGCACCAGGGCCGTGACGGTCTCCTCGTGCGTGGGGCCCAGCACGAACTCGCGACCATGACGGTCGTCAAAGCGCACAAGCTCCTTGCCATAGGCATCGATACGGCCGGACTCACGCCACAACTCGGCGTCGACCATAATGGGCATCATAAGCTCCTGGGCGCCGGCAGCGTCCATCTCGTCGCGCACGATGTTCTCAATCTTGCGGATCGAGCGCCAAGCAAGCGGCAGGTAGGAATACAGACCGGCGGCCTCCTTGCGGATCATGCCGGCACGGAGCAGCAGGCGGTGGCTGGCGAGCTCAGCGTCCGCCGGATCCTCTTTAAGCGTCGGCGCATAGAGCTTAGACATATACATTGCTCGGGTCATTTATTTCTCCTCAATAAGCTTGTCGACCTCTGCCATAAGCGCGTCGACAATTTGGTCCTCAGCTACTTTACCAATGATCTGGCCATGCGAAAAGAGCAAGGCCTGACCACGTCCGCAAGCAACGCCCAGGTCGGCATCAGAAGCCTCACCGGGGCCATTAACGGCACATCCCATGACGGCAATCGAAAGCGGCGCGGAATAGTTCTTAAGCCGCTCGGTGACCTCCTCGGCGATGGGAATGAGGTTAACCTGGCAGCGGGCGCACGTGGGGCACGAGACAATCTCGGGACCACGGCGACGCAGGCCCAGCGACTGTAGAATTCCCCAGGCGACCGGCGGCTCCTCAACCGGATCGGCCGTGAGCGACACACGCATGGTGTCGCCGATGCCTTCGGAAAGCAAGATACCCAAGCCTACAGAGCTCTTGATGGTGCCCTGAAGCTTGGTCCCCGCCTCCGTCACGCCCAGGTGAAGCGGAACGTGGGGAATCTCACGTGACAGGGCTCGATAGGTATCGAGCGTCGTTTGCACGCTATGGGCCTTGGCCGAAAGCACAATGCTCGTAAAGCCGCGATCCTCAAAGTGCTTGACGAAGCGCTCGCTCGACATCACGAGCTTTTCGGGCTGCGTGAGGTCGTCGCGCTCGGCAATATCTTGCTCAAGCGAGCCCGCGTTCACGCCAATGCGAATCGCACAGCCCGCGGCACCCGCAGCATCGATCACCGCGTCAACCTTGGCCCAATCGCCGATATTGCCGGGATTGATGCGCAGCTTGGCGGCACCGGCCTCAACGGCACCAATGGCGAGCTTATGGTTAAAGTGGATATCGGCGACAATCGGCACCGGAGACTCGGCACAGATGGTGCGGAAGCCCTCAAGCGCGGCCTCGGAGGGCACGCTCACGCGCACGATATCGCAGCCAGCCTGCGCCAACGCGCACACTTGCGCAAGCGTTGCCTGGGCATCAGCGGTATCGGTGCAGGTCATAGATTGGACCACCACCGGCGCGCCGCCACCGATCTGCACGCCGCCCACATGCACGGGGCGCGTCAGCTCGCGAGGCAAAGGATGGGATAAAGACAATCCAAACACTCCCCTACAAAATAAATCGAAGGATGTCGGAACGAAGCATATAGACAAACAGCAGCGCAAAGAGCGCGATGCCCACATAGCTCACAATCGTCTGGACCTTGAGCGGAAGCTCGCGGCCCGCAATCTTCTGAATGATCTCGATGACTAGCTTGCCGCCATCGAGTGGCGGGATGGGCAGCAGGTTCATAAAGCCAAGCGAGAATGAAATGAGGGCGGCAAACGAAAGGAACGTGGCAGGGCCGGCAGCAGCAGCCTGTGAGGACATAACGCTAATACCCACGATCGAAGAGGACTGATCGAGAATCTCCATCGTATGCTGCGGCTGGAGCAGGCGCATCACGCCCTCCGCTGTCTGCACGACATAGGAGAACGACAGGCGAGCCGACGTGATGGGGTCTAAACGGACCACCTGCGTAGAGGCATACACACCTAGGCGATCGTCCTCTTTGAGCGCAACCGTGGTCGAATGCTGCTTGCCGTCACGCTCGTACTCAATGGCGATATCGTCCTTACCGGCAGCCTTGCCGATGGCATCGTAAACGTCCATCCAGGTAGAGCACGATACTCCGTCGACCGAAAGAATCGCGTCGCCGCCCTCGATTCCCGCCGAGGCGGCAATCGAGCCTTCGTCAACCTGGCCAATCACATTGGTATCCACCGGCACGGTGACACCTGCGATGGAATAGATGCTCATAAGGAGCAAAAAACCCGTCAGGATATTGACGATAATGCCCGCAAGCAGCATAAAGGCACGCTTGACAAAGCCCTGGCCCAAATAGGTGTGCGAGCGCTCGCGCGCAAGGAATTCGGCCTCGTCGCACGGCAGTTCCCATACATCGCCCTCGGCAGTCGCATGCCCGCGATCGAACCGACGGCCGTCAAAGGTGGTATAACCCGCCGCGTCACGCGGCAGAGTCTGGTACTTGGTGGGATAGTAGCTGGGCGAAGGCTTTTCCCCTTCTTCATACCAGGGAGCGATAGAGCCCCAGCCCAACAGCAAAGCACAGGCCTCGAGCACATCCTCCTCGGACAGCTCGAGCTCGACGGCAAGATCGGCCACCGTCACCCGGCCGTGGCGATAGATGGCCGCGAGCACGCGATCGGCACACGAGACGTCGGTCGGATCCATACCGCAGATGGCAGCGTAGCCACCCAGCAGCAGCGGGGTCACGCCAAACTTGGTTCCAATGCGACGCGACGTGTAATGGATGTCAAAGCGGCACGGCAGACCCAAAAAGAACTCGGTCACACGGACGCCGCAGGCACGCGCCGCCAAAAAGTGGCCGCCCTCGTGCAAAAACACGAGGACGGAAAGCATCAGCAGGCCCCAAAAGACCGATGAGAGAACGCTCAGAACAGTATCCATAAAACGAAAAAGCAATCCTTATGGGTTAGGAACGGGTTGCGGCGAGCACCTGCGCAGCCTTTTCACGCGCCCACGCATCGGTGTCGCGAAGCTGCTCAAACGAATCGACCACCTGCATATCGTGGGCGTCCATGCAGGATTCCACAATGCGATCGATATCGGTAAAGCTGCAGCCATCGTGCAGGAAGGCATCGACGGCGACCTCGTTGGCGGAATTGAGCACGCACGGCATGGTGCCACCCGTCTTGCCGGCACGCTCGGCCAGTGCCAGACAGCGGAAGGTATCCATGTCGGCAGCATCAAACGTGAGCTGCCCCAGCTCGCGGAAATCGATACGAGGCGCCGGAGTATCCCAACGCTCGGGATACGAGAACGCGAACTGGATGGGAATACGCATGTCGGATGCACCGAGATGCGCCATCACGGAGCCGTCGGCGAACTCGACCATAGAGTGAATCTTGGACTGACGCTGCACGACCACGTTAATGAAATCGAGGTCGCAGTTAAACAGATGCATGGCCTCAATGCGCTCCAGGCCCTTGTTCATGAGGGTGGCGGAGTCAATGGTAATCTTGGCACCCATGGCCCACGTGGGATGCGCGAGGGCATCGGCACGCGTCACGCGATCGAGCTCGTCGCGCGTGCGGCCAAAGAACGGACCGCCCGAGCAGGTGAGCCAAATGCAGTGGGCCTCGCGCGGGTTCTCCCCCAGATAGCACTGGTAGATGGCGGAATGCTCAGAGTCGACCGGAATAAGCTGGCCCGGTTGTGCCAACGGCATAAGCAAGTCGCCACCGACGACGAGGGACTCCTTGTTGGCAAGGGCAAGGCGCTTATTCGAGGTCAAGGCCGCATGGCTCGCCTCGAGACCGGCGGCGCCCACAATAGCGACAAGCACGCAGTCGACATCGTCGCGACGCGCGAGCTCGCAAACCGCCTGCGCGCCAACGCCGAGCTTCGTTCCCTCGGGCAACTCCTGCAGCACAGCGTCATCGCCATGATCGACATCGGCCACGGCAACCGCCGGAACCGAGAACTCGCGGGCAGCGGCAACGAGCTCGGAGGTACTGGAGTTAACGGACAGCGCCGTCACCTGCAGGCGATCGGCATGCTGGCGGCACACATCGAGCGCCTGGGTGCCGATAGAGCCTGTACAGCCCAGGATGGCAACGCGAAGGCGTCCATCGGGGCCATACGTCGTCTGGAAGGACATTACAGCACGCCTCCGATCATCAGCAACAGCTGCGCGGTGATGCAGCCGAAGATAAGCGAGTCGCTACGATCGAGCATGCCGCCGTGGCCCGGGATAAGGTTGCCGGAATCCTTGACGCCCACACCGCGCTTGATGCGCGACTCGATAAGGTCGCCGATAACGCCCAGAATGGACACGACCACGCCGCACAGCAGCGCATAGGGCAGGCTGAGCTTGTAGAAGTGCGTCGCCCACAGGATGAGCCAAATCAAAACCGAGCCCAAGATGCCGCCGGCAAACCCCTCCCAGCTCTTTTTGGGAGAGATCTTGGGAACCATCTTGTGCTTGCCGATACGGCTGCCCACGATGTAGGCAAACGAATCGGAGACCCAAAGGGACGCGCAAACGCCCACTGAAAGCAGGGCGCCGGCAAAACCGGGCACGGCATCGCGCAGCAGCACGATAGCCGACAGCATAAAGCCAGTGTAGATGGGACCCATGAGCGTCACGGCCACATCAGAGATGCGGGTACGCGGCGACCAGACATACCAAATGCCCACAGTGAGCATCAAGGCAAAAAGCAGGGCATTCAGCAACATCGAATCGCCCAACGCCGACAGCGGAAAGAGTACGGCGGCAGCGATACCCATGCGCTCGTTAGCCATCTTGCCATCGAGCCTTGTCATACGGAAAAACTCATAGCAGCACAGACCGCTCATGACAGAAACAAAGATGGCCGTGGGCACGATACCCAAAACCAGGCACAGGATAAAGACAACGGCGTAGACGATACCGGCGGCGGCACGGGTAATAAAGCCCGCCAGCCACGAACCGGTGCCGCTCTTCGCTGCAGGCGCTCCCGCAGTGGCAGCTTTGCGCACAGGCGTCTTGGGAGCAGATGCCTTGGGACGATCGGACACGATTAAGCCTCCTCGGTCTTGCTCAGTCCACCAAACCTACGGTCACGGCCCTGATAGGCCAAAATGGCGTCGACAAGGCCCCAACGATCAAAGTCGGGCCAATAGGTATCGGTGACGTAGAATTCGGAATAAGCCACCTGCCACAACAGATAGTTCGAAAGGCGCAGCTCACCAGAGGTGCGAATCACAAGCTCAGGATCGGGAAGGCCGGCGGTATAGAGGTGGGAAGCCACCATGTCGTCATCAATTGCGGCAGGATCGATCTTACCGGCGGCAGCGTCGAGTGCAATCTGACGGACAGCGCGGGTGATCTCGGCACGGGCGCCGTAGTTGACGGCAAGCGCCAGCGTCATGCCGGTGTGGTCGGCACACTCGGCTAGACCGCGCTCAAAGACATCGCGGGTCTTCTTGGGCAGTGCGGAAATGTCGCCCAAAAAAACAACGCGCACGTTTTCGCGCTTCAGAAGAGGCAGCTCGTCGATAAACGTCTTGGCAAACAGATGCATCAAGACGTTGACCTCATGCTGCGGACGGTTCCAGTTTTCGGTAGAAAACGCATAGGCAGAAAGCACGTCGACGCCCAGACGCACGCAGGCGGTAATGATCTCGCGCAGCGAGACGATACCTGCCTTATGACCCTCGGTGCGTGCAAGACCGCGCGACGTGGCCCAACGACCGTTGCCGTCCATGATGCACGAGATATGGTGCGGAATGTTATTGAGGTCAAGGTCGGAAAAACCGACGCCCGCAGGGGCGTCGGCAAAGTACTCGACCAGTTTATGCTCGTCGTATTGCACCTTAGATCTCCATGACCTCGGCTTCTTTTTCCTTCAGAAGCTCCTCGACCTTGGCGACATACTCATCGGTATGCTTCTGGACCTTGGCCTGCTCGCGACGGACATCGTCCTCGGTGAGCTCCTCATCGCGCTCGAGCTTGTTGTTGAAGTCGCGACGGATGTTACGGATAGACACCTTGGCCTGCTCGGCGTACTCGCGGCACTCCTTGACGAGCTCGCGACGGCGCTCCTCAGTGGGAGCCGGGAACGGAAGACGAACGACGGTGCCATCGGAGTTGGGGGTAATGCCCAGATCGGAAGCGCCGATGGCCTTGACGATAGCGTTGATGAGGGCCTTGTCCCACGGCTCGATGAGCAGCATGTGAGCCTCGGGGGTCTTGACGGCGGCAACCTGCGTGACCGGCGTGGGGACACCGTAATAATCGACGGTGATGTCGGACAGAATGTTGGCGTTGGCGCGACCGGTACGGACCTTGGAGAAGTTATGCTTGAGGGACTCGAGCGACTTGTCCATATGGGCGGTGATGTTCTCTGCCATGCTTAATCCTCCTGATAGACGAGCGTGCCGACGGGTTCACCCGCGAGCGCGCGTTTGACGGTGTCCTCGCCATCGATGTTGAGGACCAAAATAGGCATACGGTTATCCTGGCACAGGGCCGTAGCTGTGGAATCCATAACCTGCAGGCCGCGAACGAGAACCTCGTGATAAGTAATCTTGTCAAAACGGACGGCATCGGCGCACTTGACGGGATCCTTGTCGTAGATGCCGTCAACCTTGGTGGCTTTAATCAGAATCTCGGCGCCGATCTCGCACGCACGAAGAGCCGCGGCGGTGTCGGTCGTAAAGTACGGATTACCCGAACCGGCGGCAAAAATAACAACGTTGCCCTTGGAAAGGTGGTTGATAGCGCGACGGCGAATATAGGGCTCGCAGATCTCGTTCATCTGGATAGCGCTCATCACGCGGCAGGGAACATCGTTATGCTCGAAGGCATCCTGCAGGGCGAGCGCGTTCATAACGGTTGCCAGCATGCCCATGTAGTCGGCCTGAGCACGCTCCATGCCACCGGCAGCGCCGGCCATGCCACGGAAAATATTGCCGCCGCCGACAACGACGCCGACCTCATGGCCAACGGCGAGCAGCTCCTTGACCTGCTTGGCAAGATGATCGGTAACCTTGGGGTCGATGCCATATTGGCCGTCGCCCATCAGCGCTTCGCCGGAAAGCTTAAGAAGCACTCGTTTATATCGGATGTCGGACAAAGCGATCCTCCTTTAATTAGACTCTCAATATGATATCAAAGGCTCTGATAAGAGCCATGAAAAAGCAGGCTGTGAGTAAAACCCACAGCCTGCTCATTACCAGCTACAAGAGCTTATTTACTCGCCACGGACCAGACGGTCAAAGGCAACGACGGTAATGGTGTCGCCGAGCTCCTTGGAGACCTGCTCAGCGTACTTCTTGATGGTGAGGGAGCTGTCCTTGATGAACTCCTGCTCGGTGAGCACGGACTGCTTGTAGAACTTCTCCAGACGGCCAACAGCCATCTTCTCCTGGATAGCCTCGGGCTTGCCGGACTCGGCAGCCTGGGCCATGTAGATCTGCTTCTCGTGCTCGACGGTCTCGGCCGGAACCTGATCGCGGGTAGCGCAGATCGGGGCGACGGCGGCAACCTGAAGGGCAACGTCGTGAGCGAAGGTCTTGAAGGACTCAGCCTGAGCGGTCTCGGCCTTCTCGAAGGCGAACTCGACGAGGACGCCGATCTTACCACCCATGTGGATGTAAGAAGCGAGCGCGCCGTTCTCGGCCTTGCGGGCAGCGAAGCGGGAGATCTTCATGTTCTCGCCCATGATGTGAATCATCTCGGTGAGCTCGGAGGAAACGGTCTCCTCGCCCATCGGCTTCTCGAGCAGAGCGTCGACGTCAGCAGGCTCGGTGGTAGCGACAACCTCAGCGACCTTAGAAGCAAAGCCGGTGAACTTGGCGTTGGAGCCAACGAAGTCGGTCTCGCAGGAGAGCTCGAGCAGAGCGCCGGTCTTGCCATCCTCGGAGACGAACGCGGCGACAGCGCCCTCGTTGGTCTCACGGCCAGCCTTCTTGGCAGCCTTGGCAAGACCGTTCTTACGCAGAACGTCAACAGCGGCGTCCATGTCGCCGTCAGCCTCGACGAGAGCCTTCTTGCACTCCATCATCGGGGAGTCGGTCATCTCGCGGAGCTGCTTGACCATAGCGGCGGTAATCTGGGCCATTGTGGTTCCTTTCAAAGAGATGAAAAAGAATTAACTAAGACTGATCTACTCGGCCTTGGGCTCAGCGGCCATCTCGGCCTCGGAGACCTGCTCCTTACCGGAGCCAGCGAGGCAGGCGTCAGCCATGAGCTCGCACATAAGGGTGACAGCGGAGATAGCGTCATCGTTGCAGGGGATGCCGTACTCGACCTCGTCGGGATCGGAGTTGGTGTCGATCAGAGCGACGACGGGGATGTTCAGGCGCTGAGCCTCCTTGATGGCGTTCTCCTCGCGCTTAGTGTCGATGACGAAGAGAGCCTGGGGCAGACCCTTCATGTCGCGGGCACCACCGAGGTTGGTCTGGAGCTTGGTGAGCTCCTTGCCGAGAACAGCCTGCTCCTTCTTGGGGAGCACTGCCATGCGGCCGTCCTCGACCATGGCCTCGAGCTCCTCCATGCGGTTGATGCGGGAGCGGATGGTGACGAAGTTGGTCAGCATACCGCCGAGCCAACGCTGGTTGATGTAAGGCATGTTGGCGCGCTCAGCAGCGTTCTTGACGGCCTCCTGAGCCTGCTTCTTGGTGCCGACGAACAGCACATTGCCGCCCTTGGCGACGTTCTTGACGAAGGTGTAGGCCTGATCGGCGTCGAGGATGGTCTGCTTGAGGTCGAGGATGTAGATGCCGTTGCGCTCACCGAAGATGAACGGCTTCATCTTGGGGTTCCAGCGACGGGTCTGGTGACCGAAGTGGCAGCCGGCCTCGAGCAGGGTGCGGATATTAATCTTGGTAGCCATGTTAAACCTCCTGTGGTTTGCCTCCGCGCGGGGTCATCCTCCAAAACCAACCCGGACATGTGCTACCAAAGCCCGGGCACCACGGTATGAAGTAGCCGCGCGTGCGTGATAAAAACATGTTGCCGTGAAGCAACCCGATGAATGATAGCAGGAATGCTTCTTCCTGCCAACCCGCAATCAAAACCACACACCTGAGTGCGGCGCGGGACGTCCCAGCCACTATTCGCCTCGGGGATGGGCTTGAGCCACGGCACGTTTGAGCCGATCGGGCGTGAGATGCGTGTAGATCTGCGTCGTGGACAGGCTCGCATGACCCAGCAGCTCTTGAACCGAGCGCAGGTCCGCGCCGCCCTCGAGCAAGTCGGTCGCAAAGGTATGGCGCATCGCATGCGGGGCGATGTCGGCCGGAATGCCGGCGAGCGTCGCCAGCATATGAAACCGCCGCCTGAGCATGGCGGCACTCATGCGATTACCGCGCGCCGATATAAGCAGCGGATGCGGCCCGGTAGCGGGGTCACGACGCTTTGCCTGAGCGAGCAACTCCGGCCTCCCCTCCTCAATATAGAGACGCGTCGCCTCGAGCGCACGACGATACAGAGGGACGATACGTTCTTTGCTCCCCTTGCCCCACAGGCGCAGCGTGCGTTCGGACCACGCAATGGACTCCACATTGAGTGCTGCGAGCTCAGAGATACGGGCGCCCGAGGCATAGAGCAGCTCGAGCATCGCCGCATCGCGCAGTCCCGCGGGTGTTGAGGTATCAGGCGTCTTGAGCAGCGCCTCCACCTGTTGGGTCGTCAGCACACCGGGTAGATCGCGCGGAAGCTTGGGCGAGGAAATTGCCGAGACCACATCGCCCTCCACGACCCCCTCGGCAGCCATCCATCGATAGAGCGATCGGATA
Source organism: Collinsella aerofaciens (assembly GCF_028206795.1). Lineage (GTDB taxonomy): Bacteria > Actinomycetota > Coriobacteriia > Coriobacteriales > Coriobacteriaceae > Collinsella > Collinsella aerofaciens_AX. The sequence goes on from NZ_JAQLFJ010000009.1 coordinate 100,717, forward strand.
GCCGACAGATGCGCCGCAAGCGTTCGGGGAGCCACCTGCTCACGCGAAAGCTCGGCAAGATAGCGACGAATGGTGCGCACGTCGGCAGCGAAAGCATCGATATCCTCGCGCTCGCACCAGGCAGCAAAGCGCTCCAGCCTCGAGCCATAGGCCGTCACCGTATTGGGAGAAAGTCCCTCGACACGTGCGATATAGGCGATAAACGAGTCGACGGTGTCGTACAGGTCAAAGGCTATGACCAGTCGCCTCCAAACAGATCGGGGCGAGTGGCCAGATAGGCATCAAGGGCCTCGAGCGCACGGTCCGCATAGGCCTGGTAGCGGTCGCGCTTGCTGCGGCGCTTACCATCCTCGAGTGGCGGCACCAGGCCAAAGTTGACATGCATAGGCTGATAGCCCACCGTGGCCGGATCGGCAGCATAGCCCACGAGCGCGCCCAAAGCACCCACGCGCGGCAGCTCGACGGGAGCGGCCCCGACAGCCTCGGCATAGGTGTTGAGTGCCGCGAGCAGACCTGTCGCCACGGCTTCCATGTACCCCTCGGTGCCGGTGATCTGACCGGCCAGGCGCACGCCGGTACCAGGCACGGCAAAGGTGCCATCGAGCACGTGCGGCGCATCGACAAAGGTATTGCGGTGCATGACACCGTAGCGGAAGAACTCAGCGTTCTCCAGGCCCGGCACCATATGGAAGACGCGCTTCTGTTCGCCAAAGGTCAGGTTGGTCTGGAAGCCCACCAGGTTATAGGCGGTCTTCTCCTTGTTCTCGGCACGCAGCTGAATCGCCGCCCAGGGACGACGACCGGTTCGCGGGTCGGTGAGGCCGACGGGCTTCATGGCGCCAAAGCGAATGGCGTCCTTGCCGGTGCGCGCAACTTCCTCGGCAGGCTGGCAGGCCTGGAACAGATCGCCGCCCTCAAAGTCCTTGAGCACCACGCGGTCGGCCGTGGTAAGCGCCTCGATAAAGGCCTCGTACTCTTCCTTGTTGAGCGGAGCGTTAAGATAGTCGCCGCTCCCCTGCTCCTCGTAGCGCGACTGCGAGAACAGCACGTCCATATCGAGCGTGGAGGCATCGACGATCGGCGCCGCGGCATCGAAGAACGCAAGGGCGTCGCCACCGACGAGCTTCACGACCTCTTCGCTCAACGCCGGCGAGCACAAGGGGCCGGCGGCAATGACCACGTGACCTTCGGGAATCTGCGTGACCTCGCCGTGAACGATCTCGATATTGGGACGGGCGGCAACCTCGTCCTCGACAAGCTCGGAAAACTTGACGCGGTCGACCGCCAAGGCGCCACCGGCGGGAACAGCCGCGCGATGGGCGCAATCGAGCAGGACCGAACCCATGCGCTCAAGCTCGGCCTTCAGCAAACCAGCCGCGGAATCCGGACGGGTCGACTTAAACGAATTGGAACAGACGAGCTCTGCCAGGTGATCGGTATGGTGGGCCGGGGAGCTCACCTGGGGGCGCATCTCGCACAGCTTTACGGCGAACCCGCGATCTGCCAGCTGAATCGCGCACTCCGAACCCGCCAGACCGCCACCGATAACCGTCACCTGATCAAACAGCATCTGCAAACACCTTTCTAATTGACATGTTTTCCATTGTGACCGAAGGGTGTCTGAGCGTGAAGGGCAAACTTGGAGGGCGCATACCTTCCATCCATCATGCGCTCGATAAGACCCTCGAGCTCAAGCGAACCCAGGAGTTTGAGTACGCCGACGGCATCGAGCGAGACGAGCGCCGCGATGTCGTCGACCTTGAGCGGAGAGGCGATGAGCGCATGCATCACGGTCTGCTGTGTTTGATCCAGGTCGGCAATGCCGGGAGCATCGGGGCGCGAGTAGCGCAGGGTGCCGTAGATGCGTGAAATAGCCATCTCGATAGATTCCTCGTCGATGATGCAGCAGGCACCGTTCGCAATGAGGTAATTCGTGCCACGCGACTCGGGCGATAGGATCGACCCCGGCACGGCAAGAAGTTCTCGCCCCAAATCCATAGCAGCCTCGGCTGTAGAAAACGTCCCGGAAGGCATACCCGCCTCGGATACAAAGAGGGCTTGCGACAAGGCCGCGATTACGCGATTGCGGCGCGGAAAGGCAAACTTGCGCGGACCCATGCCCCACGGAGAGATCGACACGACCGCGCCACCCGTATCGAGCGTGCGCGTAATAAGCCCCGCGCTCGAACGCGGGTAGACCACGTCGGCGCCCGTCCCCAGCACCACGACGTGTTTACCGCCAGCGTTGACCGCAGCCCAACCCGAGGCCTGGTCACAACCGACCGCGCCGCCCGAGACTACCGTCACGCCCGCCTCGACCGCCACCTTTGACGCAAGCTCTGCCACGGCAAGACCATACGGCGAGGCCTTGCGCGCGCCGATGATGGAGAGCGCGGGCGTCGAAAGCACCTCGGGGTTGCCGCGCACATAGAGCGTCTGGGGTACATCAGAAAGCTCCAAAACGGTCTCGGGATACAACGTATCACCTGGATGCAGCTCAAAGGTCCCCTCGGCCATCATTGGTCCCTCCTTCCCTGGTACATCGCCGCCTCGAGCACGTGGTCCTGCGTCACATGCTCGCTCTCGGCGACGTCGGCGATTGTACGAGCGATACGCACCAGGCGCACGATACCGCGACCCGTGAGATGTGTGCGCTTCGACAGGCCGAGTACACACTTCTCCGCCGCATCATCGAGCTCAAAGGTCGAAACGACGCCGTCAATGGACCGCGTCTCGTCATCCTCGACCTCGGCACCCGCATCGTCCATACGGGATTCGCGCCAAGCGCGAAAAGCGCGACCGCGCACAACGTAGTCACGTAACTCGGCAGACGACATACCCTCCGCACCCTCGATAATCACTTGGGGGTCGGGACGGGTCACATCGATCATCATGTCGATACGGTCGGCCAAAGGACCGCGCAGCTTTGACCGATAGCGCTCGACCATCGCCGCCGAGCAGCGGCATGGCACCTCACGGTCGCCCAAAAAGCCGCAGGGACAGGGATTGCTCGCAGCCAGCAGCTGAAAGCGCGACGGGAAGGTAAAGGCCCCGTCGACGCGCACGATCCTCACATAGCCGCGCTCGATGGGCTGACGCAGCGTCTGCAGCACACTCGTGGGAAACTCGGCAAGCTCGTCCAAAAAGAGCACGCCGCCATGAGCCAGGCTGATCTCACCCGGATGCACCGGGCGCCCTCCGCCAATGAGGCCAGCCGTTGATATGCTGTGATGGGGACTTCGAAATGGCCGATGACCTGCCAATAAGCCATCGATGTTCTCGCCCAAGACCGAATGGATGCACAGCGCCTCCTGCTGGTCCTCAACGGAAAGCTCGGGCAGGATGCCGGTCATACGACGGGCGAGCATCGTCTTGCCCGATCCCGGGGACCCGACCATAAGCAAACCGAGCTCACCCGCTGCCGCCAGCGCCATGCCGCGTTTGGCGACTTCCTGCCCCAGTACGTCGGCATAGTCGAGTTCGGGCTCAAAGGTCGCCTCGAGCACTTCAGAATCCAAGTAGTGCCGCGCGGCATCGCCCATGCCATGGGCAAGCTGAGACAAATGATCGATGAATCCACAATCCACGCCCGCGAGTGGCACATGCTGGTCTGACCTGCCGGCGATAAAAGACAGCCCCATATCACGCGCCAATAGCTGAAACGCCACCTCGCCCTTGACAGGAAGCACCGTACCGTCCAAGCCAAGCTCACCTGCGATAAGACAACGATCGAGGTTGTCGCGGGGAATCTGACCATCGGCCGCCAATACCGCGATGGCGATGGGCAGATCAAAGCCGCTACCGGTCTTGCGAATATCGCCAGGCGCCAGATTGACCGTAATGCCCGAGCGCGGGATTTCAAACCCGGCGGAGCGCATCGCGCAGCGAATACGACCGCGTGACTCCATCACCTCCATACTCGGAATGCCGAGCATCTGAATGCCCGGAACGCCGCCGGCAAGCGAGACCTCGACCGTGACGTGAATCGCCTCGACGCCACGGATGCAGGCCGCGTGAACGGCAAACGTCTCGAACGCCATCACGACACCTGCCAATCGAACGCGTTGTACTGATGCTCGATCTCGGCGATATGCCCGCCGCGAATGGTGACACCCACGGCATCGAAGCGAATCGCCTTGAGCGGATAATGTTCCATGAGATAGCAACTTGCGATGCGGCGATAGCGGCGTTGCTTTCGGGCGTCCACAGCCTCCTCGGGAAAGACCCGCATGCTGCAATCCAGCGCAACGCGTCTGGTCTTGACCTCGGCCATCACCACGACATCGTCGAGCTCATCGAGCAGCACCAGATCGGCCTCGCCCTCGGAGCAACGATAACCCTGCTCCAGCAAGGTGTAGCCGCGCTCGTTAAAGTAGTCGATGGTGATCAGCTCGCCCAGCATGCCCAGCTCGCGGGGACTGAGCCCCTTGATAAACTCAGGCGTCATCGCCCCGCAGTCGAGCTCGCCATTTTCCCAACGCTCCTTGAGCTGCTGCGTCTTGCTCTTTTTGCTTGCGGCACTCATGGGGTCTCCTTTCCCGCACGCTGCATTGCCCCGATGATGAGGGCACCTTTCATGCGGGTAAGTACCGGAAGCAAACCAAAAGCTGACCAAATGCCGTCAAAAAACGGGCCGTACGCAGCAATGGTGTTGCATACGGCCCGTTACCAGCAAGTTTATAAAACCCCAGAGGTCCCTGTCTCCACAATTGACCTAGAAAAGGCGCTCAGTCTGCAGAAAGTTTCCGCAAAAGCTCACGCGGTGCAGTGGACAAAGTCCATGTTTGCGAATGGCCTCGATATGCTCGGGGCTTGCATAGCCCTTCGACTCGGCCAGATGGTACTCGGGATACTCGGCGTCGTACTCGACCATCATCTCGTCACGCGTGACCTTGGCCATGATGGACGCCGCGGCGATGCAGGCGATTTTGGCATCGCCCTTCACCACATCGCGCTCGTTAGGAACGGCGCCCAAGGGGTTACCATCCATGAGGACGCAGTCGGGCTCAAGTCCCGTATCGGCCACGGCGCCCGCAACGGCAGTACGGATAGCACGGGCCATGCCCATTTCATCGATATCCTTCGGCGCGATATGGCAAAAACCGATTGCCGTCGCCACCTCGGCAATCTTCACTGAGAGCAACTCGCGGCGCGCGGGCGTGAGCTTTTTGGAATCGTTGATACCCCAGACGCGCGGCTCCATAGGAAGACAGACGGCGCATACCGTCAAAGGACCGGCCACCGATCCGCGGCCCACCTCGTCGACACCAACGACCACCCCATCGCCGCCAAGCTCATGCATAAGCTCGTACATGTCATTAACGCGCTCGCGCTCGGCAAGCTCTTTGTCATGGCGTTTGAGGGCGCGTTCACAAGCCTTGATCACCTGCTGGCGCGGGTCCTCGCGATAATGCTCCACGAGGGCGGGAATCTCCTCAAACGTAGCGCTCGCCAACTCACCAGCAACCTGCGATGCCGAAACCGAGCTCGTCATGTTGGCCATACCAGACCCTCCTTGCATGCAAATCAGATAAAAAGAAGGGCCACCCGAAGGTGACCCTTGTGTCCAAACGAGCGGACAGACGCTGCGATCTTCTTAGCGCTTCTCGGGGATGCGAGCAGCCTTGCCCACCTTGTCGCGGAGGTAGTACAGCTTGGCGCGACGGACGCGACCATGACGAACGACCTCGAGCTTGGCGATCTTGGGGCTGTGAAGCGGGAAGGTACGCTCAACACCGACACCGAAGGACATCTTGCGGACGGTGAAGGTCTCGCGGGCACCGGCGCCGGCCATGCGGATGACGTCGCCCTGGAAAACCTGGATGCGCTCGCGGTCGCCTTCCTTAATGCGGTAGTGAACCTTGACGTTGTCGGCGACGCGAACCTGAGGAATGTCCTCGCGGATCTGCTGACGCTCGATTGCGCGGATGTAATCCATGTGCAATTCCTTACTCTTCTAGAGGTGCCGTACCACCTTGGCCGGCACGTAGTTGAACAAACGTATTCGAGTATACACGCGCGGGTTTCTGCTGCAAGAACAATTTTTTACGCAAACAAAAAGACTAAACCCGCACATGATAACCCTTGATTATCATTTTCATTGCAACAGCCTCAGGACTCAGCGCAACGCGTTGCGCTGAGTCCTGAGGCGCGAATCCG